>CAKZQQ010000001.1 GCA_937141405.1 uncultured Campylobacterota bacterium
GCCCCATCGTCTAGCGGTTAGGATCCATGGTTTTCATCCATGTTACCGGAGTTCGAGTCTCCGTGGGGTCACCACTTTTTTACTGTTTGGCCCCATCGTCTAGCGGTTAGGATCCATGGTTTTCATCCATGTTACCGGAGTTCGAGTCTCCGTGGGGTCACCACTTCCGAATTATCTTATTATTCTATCGAAAAATTAAAAGATTTAACTAAATTTTATTTTAAATGTATCTTAAGTGTGACTTGTCGGCACCTCACCCTTTTCTACCCTTTGTGCAAACTCACTCATCTCGCCTTTGGCAAGTGCTTGTGCCTGCTCTACCCATTTTTCTCTTGCTGCTCTTCCTTGAAAAGAGAGATAATTATCAATCCATAGCATCTCTGATTTTCCCCAAGAAGCAATCTGATCAAAATGATAGACGCCAAGTTCATTAAGTTTATGCTCTATGGTAGCGCCAACTCCTTTTATGAGTTGTAAATTATCTTTTTTACCATCTCTTGGCTCTTGCAGAAAATTCGGCTTCCCCTCATCCTCTTCATCTTTACTGTGATGTGCCACGGGACCTTGGCACTCTATCTCTTTTGAGCATGTTGAACGACCAAAGAGATACCCTATTATAAATCCTAAAAGTGCTGCGATAATCAAACAAAGCAAAATTTGTGCTGCAATCTCTACCATATTATTCTCCTATTATCTTAAATTCAACGCGACGATTTTTTTTGCGATCTTCTTCACTATTATTGTCAGCTAATGGTCTTTGATCACCATATCCATTAGCTACCATTTTCTTAGCATCAACACCTTGTTCGATCAAAGCATCCTTTACGCTCAATGCTCTTTGTTTTGAGAGCTCCAAGTTGTACTCCGGATCTCCTACGCTGTCTGTATGACCGGATATTTCTATGGCGTAAGTGCTGTTCTCTTTGAGTATTTCGGCTATCTTTTGTATAGTCTCTAGACTCTTAAGAGTCAATTTTGCACTATCCTCTTCAAAATTGATATCTTCAATCTCTGCTATCTCATTCATTTTCACCTCAAGTGCTTGCGCTTCAACGCTCAACTCAGGATAGGTCATCTCTATAAATTTCTTCTCATAAACAGAAGTATCAATATTTGGAATGAGTGAAGCACTCAAAAGTGAATCTATCAAAGCTTTTGCATCAGGGTCATTGGTCTTGCCATCGATAGTAAGCAAGCCCTCTTTGTAGATGATAGAGCCCTCTTTATAACGCTCTTTAAGAATATCAATCAATTTCGAAATCAATGCAACCACTTTAGTAGAATCTTGAAGAGTTTCATCGACATCAACACTTTTTGTTACACTATAAGTCGTATCAATAAGTTTAGAGTCCAAAACCTCGTAGGCATCTTGTGAATCTAATGTTGCATTAAAATAGATCTCTTTCCCCGTTTTATTTATATCAATAGTAACGAGCTCGCTCTTGAGTGTATCGGTAGCTGATGTGAGAGTATCTTCTTTGTTCATCTGCTCATAGATACTATGTGTATGGCTATAGAGGCAATAAAGAGAGAACAGTACTAAAGCTATAAGTGCTAAAACTATTTTACTAGATGACTTCACGCAAACTTCTCCTAATATTTATCTATTGTAACAATGTACCAATAGGTAGATTATAGTAATTTTATCTTTAAATAAAAGGGGGTTAAATATTATTTGGGAAATATTATCAAGGCGGAGAGCCTCGATTGTAGATTTGTAGTAGTTACACTAATTCTATGATCGCCATCGGAGAAGCATCGCCTCTTCTTGTGCGAGTTTTAATAATTCTTGTGTATCCGCCATTTCTCTCTTTATACTGTGGCGCTATCTCTGTAACAAGCTTGTTTGTAGTA
>CAKZQQ010000002.1 GCA_937141405.1 uncultured Campylobacterota bacterium
CCATCTGATAGATGTGGATTTTTTGGATTCGTATATGGTGTGTCTATAGCCGCCATTTTAATTGTAAGTGTGTACATTTATAACCCTTTTTTATTTAGTTCGAATATAATCTATCTCAACAATGACATCCAAATATGACAGCTCTGGATAATCCTTAACTGTTTCTATTTTAATGTGATATTTACCATCTTCTTGAAGTTTAAGCTCGTCAATTAATCTACTTGAAGTTGTTGTACGTGAATTTGTATAATAGGTTTTATCAACCACTATGCTCGTGCCAGTTTTTTCATATTTCAATACAGTAAGTTTGATTGGAAAAATAGGCAAAGGTTTATTTTTTCCAAAATATTTTTCCATTATGTGAACATACTTATCGTGATTTTCTTTTAGCTTTTTTTCTTTACTTAGTCTGCTATAAGAATAATAATCTAAAAGTATTTCTACTGAATATTGCTTGTCAATCCTAATATTCGTCTCTACTATATTCCCTGCCTTGCTTAAATCAATAGGCATTGTATAATATGGCGTGGGCGTATCATCAAATAAATCCGTAAACCAGTTTGCATTTAAAAAACTCATTAGTGCCATTGTGATTACTCCTATTTTTAGCATGGTGTGTCCTTTGTGATGTTATTGATATTTGATTTATCTGACGCAAACCCACGAGACTCCGTTGAACCCCCATCTGATATCGAATACCACATATGTCCCGGAGAATTATGTGGATCATCTGGGTCGATATAAGGAGTTCCCCCGGAAGCTATTTTTACCGTAAGTGTGTACATCATTTATCCTTTCTTATTTTGTATGCGTATGTCGGACAGAAAAGAGTACTTCCCTGCCTTGTAGCTCAGGAAAGCCCTTGAGGTTTTCTACTATAAAGAGATATGTGCCTTTCTCTAAAAGTAGATAAGCAAACTCTCTTGTTGTATATTTCCTACCACCGCCATTACTTCCTTTTGTCTGATATACTTTTTCTAAAAAAAGTGTACGAGTATCATTTTCTCCCAACCTATAGATAGTCATTTTTATCGGTACCGTTGTGCCGTCTAAATTATAATTGTTATCTATATTTATATTAAATTTACCTACAGACATTTCTCTTTTAACTCTTTCAATAGTATAAAACCTTAGTTGACTGCCATCATACGGGAGATATGAATTGAAACCTAAGAATTTTCGAATTTTTGGCACATCGCGCCGATACATATCAATATTATTCAAAGCATTCTTATCAATCATAAAATCTAAAAAAGTACTGTAAGCTGTTTTCTCTTTGATCCTTACTTTTGTCTCTATCTTGCTTGGTTTGGTAAGGTCGATTGGAATATAAATAGCTGGCGTTGGTGTATCATCAAAAAAATCCGTAAACCAGTTTGCATTTAAAAAACTCATTAGTGCCATTGTGATTACTCCTATTTTTAGCATGGTGTATCCTTTGTGATATTTTTGATATTTACGACTCTACCTTTTTGAAACTCAACTCGAAATGTTTGGAGTCCTTTTTTGAGATACTAAGCCTCACTATTATCCACCTTTTTTCATTCATTTTTTAATAAAAATATTATAACTAATTTATCAAAACAATATATGCAAAACTTAAACATTATATACAACACCACCGCCAAAGCACATATATATAAATTACGGGTATAATACCCCTAATTGAAATCTCATCCATAAACATGCTTTTTCTCCCCCTAAAAAATCAAAGGAAACCAAAAAATGTCATTTAAAGAGCTGCACTTAAGCGCCCCTATACTCAAAGCCGTAGAAGATGAAGGCTACACAACCCCAACCCCTGTTCAAGCACAAGCGATACCCCACATACTAGCAGGACGCGATATGCTCGCAGGCGCGCAAACAGGCACAGGTAAGACGGCAGGTTTTACACTGCCGATACTAGAGCTTCTATCTCGTGAACAAAAGCCACAAGCAAAAAAACGCAATATCAGAACCCTCATCTTAACACCCACAAGAGAGCTTGCTGCCCAAGTAGGCGAGAGTGTCAAAACATACGGCAAATATCTTCCTTTTAGGAGCACTATTGTCTTTGGTGGTGTGGGCGTAAATCCACAGATAAAAGCCTTAAATAACGGTGTAGATATCCTTATAGCAACTCCGGGCAGACTGCTTGATCTTATCACGCAAAGAGTTATCAACTTGAGCCGTGTAGAGATATTTGTACTTGATGAAGCCGATAGGATGCTCGATATGGGTTTTATCCGCGATATCAAAAAAGTGATCGCCCTCCTTCCCGCCAAGAGACAAAATCTCCTCTTTTCTGCTACCTATAGTGACGAGATCAAAAAGCTATGTGAGAGCATCCTTAAAGATCCCGCCATCGTAGAAGTAGCGAGACGCAACACCTCTTGTGAGCTTGTCAAGCAGAGTGTCATCTATGTTGATTGTAAACGCAAAAGCGCACTCCTTGGACATCTCATAGATAAAAATCGCTGGGAGCAAGTACTTGTATTTACCCGTACAAAACATGGCGCAAACAAACTCTGCGAGTACCTACAGAAGATGAACATCACCTCATCTGCAATCCATGGCAATAAAAGTCAAGGGGCTAGAACAAAAGCGTTGAGTGATTTTAAAGCCAACAAAGTAAGAGTCCTCGTCGCTACAGATATAGCCGCGCGAGGGATAGATATAGACTCTTTGCCGCATGTCGTAAACTTTGAACTTCCAAATATCGCAGAAGATTATGTGCATCGCATAGGCAGAACCGGAAGAGCGGGCAATGACGGAGAGGCGATATCACTTGTATGCGTTGATGAGTTTGATTATCTTAAAGGGATAGAGAAACTTATCAAAATAGACCTAGACAAAAGCACTATAGAGGGCTATGAACCCGACCCGACTATCAAAGCAAAACCTATACAGCAAGGCAGAGGTGGTGGCGGTAGAAATAATCGTCCAAGATCAAACAACTCAGTGCCTAAAAAACGAGATAGCAACAGAAACACCAGAGACAGAAACAGAAGATAGTCATGAAGATACTTGTCGATGCGGATGCTTTTCCAAATGCCCTCAAAGAGATACTCTTACGCGCGGTACTCAAGAGATCAATCACAACTCTCTTTATAGCAAATAAAAAGATAAGCATCCCAAACGAAGCATTTATATCTATGGAGGTTGTCCCTTTGGGATTGGATGTTGCAGATAACCGCATAGCTGAACTTGTTGAAGCAGAAGACCTCGTCATCACAGCAGATATCCCACTTGCCGATAGAGTCGTTGCCAAAGGGGCATTTGCTCTTGATCCTAGGGGGACTATCTATGATGAAGAAAATATAAAATACCTTCTAGCCATGAGAAACCTCATGGATGAACTTCGTTGCTGCGGAGAGATTACGGGCGGACCAAGTGCCATAGATGCAAAAACGATCAGAACATTTGCAGATGGACTCAACAAACTTCTCTCGAAAATGGATAAAAATAAGTCTCAAGAGATGTTATAATCTCGCATATAGAAATCAAATGTAGATAATAGGCGAGAATGATATGAATATTTTTATAGTAGGAGCTTCCGGTTTTATCGGTTCAGCCATTGTGGATGGATTGGATAAAAAGGATAATACGGTCTTTATAAGCTCAAGATCCGAGAACGACTCTAGAGCAAATACGATATTTTGTGATTTCTCAAAAGATTTTTCTGTTGATTTTTGGAAAGAAAAACTCAAAAATATCGATATCGTTATCAATGCTGTCGGCATCATCTCTGAGTCCAAAGGACAAAAATTTGCAGACCTTCACACGCAAGCTCCGATAGCGCTCTTTAAAGCTTGTGAGCAACTCAAAGTAAAGAAAGTTATACAGATATCGGCTTTGGGGGCAGACGTAAATGCCATAACACAATACCACAAAAGCAAAAGAGCTGCCGATGAGTATCTACGAAGTACAAAGTTGCATTACTATATATTGAAACCATCAATCGTTTATGGAGAAGATGGCGTGAGTACTGAGCTATTTAAAGGACTCGCCGCACTGCCGATAACTCCAATTGTTGATGATGGGGAGCAACTTTTACAGCCTATCTATATAGGCGATTTGGTAAAAACGATTAATGCGTGTATAGCAGATGCTAAACATGAAAACTTAGAGCTCGACTTAGTAGGACCAAAGGCTATCACCTACAAAGAGTTATTGGGACTCTTTAGGGCTTGGCTACAAAAGAGACCCGCTTTTGAGCTAAAGATTCCGCAATGGCTCTCTTTTATGGGTAAGATATTAAATGAGCCGGCTATCTCAAAAGATAATCTTATCATGCTCAAACAAGGTAATAGTGCTGATGCGCAACCATTGGAAGATTTTCTAGGAACTCCTTTGCGATCAATGCAAGAGACGATATTTTTAAAAAATGCAACACCTGCACAAAAATTAGCAGCAAACTTCTACTTTATGCCGATATTGGGTCGATTTGTACTGGGTTTTATATGGATATGGACAGCTATAGTTTCCGGTTTTTTATACCCGCACGATCAATCAATAGCCCTTTTAAATGATGTCGGTATCTCGGGTGTATTTGAAGAGCCATTGCTTTATATCTCCTTATTGTTAGACTTTATCATCGGTATTCTTACGATTGCCGGATGGAGACTCAAAGAACTTTTGATTTTTCAATTTTTAGTCATTGTGGTTTACACAACCATTTTAACACTCTTCGCTCCTTATCATTGGCTGCATCCATTTGGTCCTATTTCAAAAAATCTAGCACTCCTTATGGTGATATTGATGATGATGTTAATGAAGGTGAAAAAATGAACTATAAACTTTTACTGCTAATGCATCTTATCGGAATGATTTTCTTCTTGGGCATAGGAACAGGCTCGGCATTTTATAAATTTATGGCTGATAGAAGTAAAAATCTTCAAGCTATTGTTGAGGTCAATAAGATTGTTGTTTTGGTAGACTGGCTCTTTACAACGCCGGCTGCTTTTATCCAGCCTATTAGCGGAATCGCATTAGCTTATCTTTTAAATATATCCTTATTGGAGCCGTGGTTGTTTGCTTCTATAGTTCTTTATATAATATCCGGAAGCTTATGGTTAGTGGCAGTGTACCTTCAGATAAAAATGAAAAATATGGCACTTAGCGCTTTAGAAAAAAAAGAGAAACTTCCTTTGGAATATCAAAGATATGTAAAGCAGTGGATTTTATTGGGTATCCCATCTTTTTTGGCTATGTTTGCAATAATGCTTCTTATGATGTTTCATCATTGGATAAATTAGGGGAGGATCAAACCGCACCCATAATTTTCTTTGAACTCTCACCTTTATAAGTCAATATCTCTTCAAAACTTATAGCGGGCTCAGCACAGTTTGTAGTCAAAAGCTCTTCATAGAGTGCTTCTATCTTCTCTTCGTTGTTCATTTTTTTAAGCTCACTCTTCTCAAGATTAGCAAGATCCAAAAGCTCATTCCAGACAGAACTCTCATCTAAAGCATAAGCATTAATAGTAACGCCCTCATAAATAAAAGTGCCATTTTTATCGAGATCAGTCACATATAAAATCACCAATGAATCCGGAGAGAAAAACTCCTTGAACTTTTCAAAGAACGCCTCAAAATGTAAAATACTCTCCAACTCGCTTGAGAAAAATTTAATCTTCGCATCATCGGCAACAAGGACTACTTGTCTTGCTTGAACTTTTGGCGGTAGCTTTCTATCCGGAGATAATTGCTTTCCCTCTTCTACGATCAAAGCCCCTCTATATCCTACGAATTCGCCTCCAAGCTTCCCGCTAAATGATGGTTGCCATGCTAACTCTTTCTCTTTTATGTATTCCAATATTGACATAAGTCATATCCTTTATATTTGATACTCTCTTCAATGCATTAACTGTTCCCTGAAATAGAGCAAGAGAGATATCAGGAGGACTTGGGTCTTCGCACCAAAATTCGAAACAAAAAAAGCGTTATCATAAGCGTAAAAGCCGGAAGCCAAATCCAAAGCAGTTCCGACTTGACAACCGCCAATCCGGCAGGACTCAACAAGCGACTCAAACTCAATGGAGAGACCTGGATAAACTGCCAAGGCAAGAAATACCTCCCATCAGAAAAGGGCCACAAAAAAGCTATGCCCAATCCACCATTGGTTGCCATGTCTAAAAGCCCATGAGATAACGCAGATACAAATACAAACATAAATGCAACAATCGCTCGAGTATTGAGCCTAGAAGCAAAAAAAGCCGCGAGAACACCGAGAATAACAGCAAACAAAAAAGAGTGTGTAAACCCACGGTGACCAAGTTGGTCAGAATAGGCTATGCCTAAACGAAAGGCTACAACATCAAAATCCGGCAATATAGATGCTATGAACCCGGCAACAATCAAACGGCGAGAGATAACATTTCGCCCTAACCCTACACCAACAGCAAGAGGGACGGCAACATGAGAAACGATAGTCGGCACTTATTTTCTCCTAAATTTTATTTACACTAAGAAGTAAATAGGGTAAGGCTCAGCTTATCCTCATTGTATGAGCGAAATTATATCACAACTTAAAACCCAAAACTCTACTCCCTTTTTTTAGTAGCGAAAAGCTATAATATTTATCTAAATATAACAACTCACAACCAAAGAGGAGTCATAATGGCACCGATCCGAGACCAACTTATCCCCCTTATCGAAGAGGGCCACATCCCCAAAGAAAAGATCGATGAAGCTCTGAGCATAACAAAGGTTTTTCCAAACGAAAAAGATTGGCTTGTATTTATAGGTCAGCTTCTACTATGGCTTGGAGGGATTGCTATCGCATTTGCAGTGATGTTTTTTATCGCGTACAATCTAGATAACATTGGCAAATTTGTACAATTTGGCGCTATCGAGGCACTCATTGCAATAAGTGTTTTTACCTATTGGAAATTCTACAACCACCCTATAGCCTCCAAGGTCAGCTTGCTGAGTGCGAGTATCCTTCTTGGCGTACTACTCGCTTTATATGGCATCACCTACCAAACAGGTGCTGATACTTGGCAACTCTTTTTCACTTGGGCGATGCTGATAACTCCATGGGTTATCATCGGGCGTTTTCCTGCCCTTTGGATTGTGTGGCTGGTACTACTTAACACCACTATCATATTGTACCAATCGACTTTTATCTCCTCCTATTTCTTTTTATATGACCTTACTAAAATTTTATTTATCTTCAATACTCTTGCATTGCTTATCTGGGAGCTTTCAAGTAGTAAATTTACATGGCTAAATGAGCGCTGGGCCGTGCGTCTTTTAGCTCTTGGAAGTGGCACAAGTATCACTTGGCTCATCATGGATGCGATATTGGACGATAAAAATATGCTCTCTGCTCTTATCTGGGTGGTTTGGATAGTCTCTTTTTACTTTTTTTATAGGTACATCAAACGTGATCTTTTTATGCTCTCAGAGATAGCTTTATCGAGCATTATAGTTGCGGCATCTTTTTTACTAAAGGTTACAAATATGAATATCGGGAGTGCATTTGTAGCTGCGATGCTAATTGCCGGAATGAGTGCAGGTGCGGCATTTTGGCTAAGAAACATTCAAAAGGGGTGGCAATCATGAGCATAGAAAAGCAGAACATCTGGCAAACACTCAAACAAGCAAAGATAATAGAAGGTGAAGAGCCAAAGTCCGATATGATTAAGACATTTTGGCATACAAAAATACTCCTCGCTATCTCCGGTTGGGTAGCAGCTCTATTTTTTTTACTATTTTTAGGTCTTCTGTTTTCAAGCTCGCTAGAGACTCCATCAGTTGCCTTGATATTGGGAACGATGATAATCATAGGCGGAATTGCACTGCTGCAAATGTTTAAAAATGATTTCTATGAAAATCTTGCTTTTGCCATGAGTTTTGCAGGACAGGCACTCATCATCTATACTATTTTCGAAAATACGGATGGAAAGACGCAATGGATTCTAACATCTCTCTTTTTCGCTCTCATCACACTTTTTGTGCCAAGCTATATTCACCGAGTAGTTGGATCTTTTTTAGCGGCCTCTACCTTTTCGATAACACTATTCTTATTTGGCATACCCGGTATCGGAAATGCTCTTGTCATATTTGCTACAGCATTTTTATGGCTCCATGAATTTGATTATCCAAAATATATGTCCGCACAAAGAGCTGTAGGGTATGGGCTTGCTCTTGCACTCATCTATATAAACATAAATGGGAGTATATTTCTGAGTTATGATTTCATCATCCAAGATATGTTCTATACTTTCAATGGTATATGGATGCCCGCATGGATCGAAGAATTTCTCATAGGGGTGATAGCCCTTTATGTAGCATGGCAAATTCTCAAACGATATGGCCATAAGATTACCGATTTGCATACTTTGAGTGTCTTTGTAGCGACGATGATATTGACGGCAATCTCTTTAGAGGTCTATGGTGTTATCACAAGTATATTGATACTCCTTTTGGGATTTTCTAATAGTAACCGTGTTTTGATGGGGCTAGGTATCGCTTCTTTACTTTTTTCCGTCTCCTCCTACTACTATCTACTCAATATCACTTTGTTAGGAAAAGCACAAAACCTCTTGATATTGGGACTGGTATTACTTGCCATATATTGGCTATTATCCCATTTTGTTTTAACAGATAAAGAGGTAAAAAATGCATAAAATTATCGCACTCATCTCGCTTGTACTTGTGCTTGTTTTAGTCAATATATCCATCTTGAAAAAAGAAGATCATTTGGCTAACGGCAAAATCGCATACCTTGCTTTGGCTCCTGTTGACCCACGCTCCTTGATGCAAGGTGATTATATGGCATTACGATTTGGAATCAGTAGCGACATCAATCGTGCTCTGCAAGATTATCATAGGTTTCACAAGCGAATATATCTCAAGGGCGTAGAAGGATATATTATCGTCAAGCTGGATAACAAAAAAATCGCGAGTTTTAAAGCACTCTATACCAATCAAACACTATCAGATGATGAGTTACTTATGCACTATCGCGTAAGAGACGATGAGGTTAAGTTTGCTACCAATGCTTTTTTCTTCCAAGAGGGAACTGCAAGATATTATGAAAAAGCACGTTACGGTGAGTTTCGAGTTGATGACTCGGGAGAGCTCCTCCTTGTTGGGATGTATGATGAACATCTTACGAAACTTGAAGCACCAATGGATGCAACAAATATACAAGAAGGGGAGAGATGAGAATCTGATAATACTCTTATCGTCTAAGATAAAATAATGATTTTACAGTAGTATTTGATAATTTATTAATTACTCGTCTCTTGCTACCATCGAGATTTGATAATTCAATTTGGTCACCACCATTGACATCGTTATTATGTTTGGCATAGATCAATCGATTATTTACTTCATCAAGCGTCAAGGCTCCTGGATTTGCAAATGCACTTTCAAACTTTATTAGGTCATACTTATCAGAGCCATCAAACCGAACACTCGTAATGCTATCATTCCCTATGTCTGCCCATATAACTCTTCTATTTTTATAATCAACCACCAATTCGCCAGGCTGTTCAGCATGAGTAAGCTTGGATAAAACATAATTCTTTAAATCCAATCTCATTATTTTTCCCCCAAAAAGATCAGATATATACAATATATCATACTTTGTATCATAAAAAATATCTCCGCCCGATTTTAACTGATCCACAACAATTAATTTACTTTTACTACCATCTAAGTTCGAATAACCTATAAAACCTTTTTTTATTTTTTGTTGCCAATCTGCCCAATATATTCTCCCTCTTTTATTATCAATTGCTATTCCCAAGGGGTGCGATAGCCCAGAAATAATTCTCGTTATATTATCTCCATTTTTATCTGCTCTATATATAGCATTTTCTATATTATTAGACCAATATATATTTCCTTTTTTGTCGACTGCGACTGTTTTTATCCGACCATGAATGCCAATGATTCTACTAGGAACATCTAAAGCATCTGCTTTTCCGCCATAAATACCGCCCTTGCCTCCACCTACTGCATTTACCCAATATACATCATATATTGGATATGTGGCTTTAGGCATCTCTATGCTTTTTTTGATATTTATAAATTGTTTTTCGCCCATCATATTTTTATTATTTTCTTTATTCGGATTTTTGGCTTGTGCACTTTTAATTTGATTAGAAATATCTGATGGCAAATCATTATTTTGTTTTTTTGATTCATGTTGTTCATCTTGAGTTGATAATTGCACTTTTTGATATTTTTCATCTACATCATGAAAACTATAATATAGCATCCAAAACAAAATTAATATCAAAATAAACCAAAAAACTCTTATAGGTATCTCCTTGAATATACTGTACTCTTTATCTTAAAAGCAATGCATTGATTATAGCAATATTTCTTGATAATTTTGTTTTACCTGTTTTTTCTCCATCTATTTTTATAGATCTAACCATCTTGAAAGTTTTATATAACTATGTTTTTTCAATAGCATAGCTAGTTTTTTATTTTCATGCGGTCTTCTTTTATTAAACTCCCTTTTCTTACTTTTTCACTATAATTACTAAATTTTTGACGAAGGTTTTTGATGATCGATCTAAAATATCTCCAAAACAATTTTGATGAAGCAAGTATGAAGCTCCAAAAAAAAGGTGTTGATGCCGACACATTAAAGATGCTTAAAGATATGTTTGCCACTCTCAAAGAATCCAATGTGGCATTTGAGAGCACAAAAGCGGAGCAAAATAGACTTTCAAAAGAGTTTGGAGCCTACAAACAAAAAGGGCAAGATACGAGCGAGCTCAAAGCAAAGCTTGAAGCGTTAAAATCAGAGATAACTAAGTTGCAAGAATCTGCAAGAAACGCCGAAGAATCACTTGAAAACCTTGCGCTCACAATTCCCAATTTCCCTGACGATGCGGTTCCGCAAGGTGCGGATGAAAATGATAATGTTGAGATAAAAAAAGTACTCACGCCTAAAGCATTTGACTTTACGCCCAAAGAGCATTGGGGTCTAGGCGTTGCAAACGGATGGATAGATTTTGAGCGAGGGGTAAAACTGGCAAAAAGCCGCTTTTCCGTCCTCAAAGGTAAAGGCGCAAAACTAGAGCGTGCTTTGATAAACTTCTTTTTAGATACCAACGCAAAAGCAGGATTTGAAGAGTTTAATCTGCCACTTATGAATAACTCTGCGATGCTTTTAGGCACAGGGCAGCTACCAAAATTTGGAGATGATCTCTTTAAGATCGATGATGAGGATCTGTATCTCATCCCGACTGCTGAAGTGCCGCTGACTAACCTCTATAATGATGAGATTGTAGATGTGAACTCACTGCCAATCCTTATGAGTGCCTATACACCTTGTTTTAGGAAAGAGGCAGGAAGCGCAGGCAGAGACACAAGAGGAATGATAAGACAACATCAGTTTGATAAAGTCGAGATGGTTGCCATCGCGCATCCGGATAAGAGTGATGAGATATTTGAGATGATGGTAGAAAATGCCTCCGGGTTACTAACTGCTCTTGGTCTTCCACATAGACTTGTGATGCTTTGTGGCGGTGATCTCGGCTTTGGTGCAGCAAAGACGGTTGATCTTGAAGTATGGCTACCGGGTCAGCAAAAATATAGAGAGATAAGCTCGATATCAAATACGAGAGATTTTCAAGCAAGACGGGCAAAAATCAGGTACAAAGAAGATGGCAAAAACAGCTTTGTGCACACACTCAACGGCTCTGCGCTCGCAGTCGGCAGAACGCTCATAGCAATTATGGAAAATTATCAAGACGAGAATGGGGAGATCGAGATCCCTGAAGTACTCAAAAAGTATATGTAAAAACCTCATAATACTATTTGTCAAATAAAACTGTCATCGCAAGTGCGAAGCGGTGGCAATCCAAAATCTAAAACTCTTTTTTACTCAGACACGCAACATCCAAGAGCGTATCAGCATCTTCAAGTGTAAACTTCTCGCCTTTTTTTATCTTTTTGAGTCTGCTTATCTTTCCATCTACTCTCACTTTTGCCCATCCATCAGCATATCTTTTTCGTGGTTCACCGGCAAGATAAGAGTCCAATGCATTTTTAAATACCATATCTTTTTGCGCGATGAGTCTCGCTATACGGTCATTGAGCGCTTCATTTTTTTCATCAATTTCTCTCTGTTTATAAGAAAATATCTTGCCTGCTGTAAATACAAACTCTTTTTTGATGTCTTCTATCCTAGAGAGTATCTCATCAATCTGCTTGTGAGGACTCAGATGCACAAGCATCTCTTTCGTATGGACTAATGATCGCTCATAATTGCTAATCTTATCATCAGTAACTCTTCTTATCGCATCAAAACGCTCATCAAGAGAGATAGCAACATCCTCTTTGCTTGGTAAGATCATCTCCATAGCTGCACTTGGCGTAGGTGCTCTGAGATCGGCAACATAGTCACTAATCATCACATCCACCTCATGCCCCACAGCACTTACTACGGGTGTTACGGCATTGAAGATGGCATCTGCAACCTCCTCGGTATTAAACGCCCAGAGGTCCTCTATGCTCCCGCCACCTCTACCGACAACGATGGCATCTACGCCAAGCGTATCAGCTTTTTTTATAGCACCTGCTATCTGCATAGGCGCTTGTTCACCTTGAACTAGAGTATCGACTATAGTCACATCAAGTAGTGGCCAGCGTTTCTGTGCAATTTTAAGCATATCGTGGAGCGCTGCACTCTCTTTTGCCGTAACTAAAGCCAAGGAGTTTATATATCTTGGAAGTTGTTTTTTCTTTGAAGTATCAAAATACCCTTTTGCCTCGAGACTCTTTTTGAGCTGCTCATAAGCAAGTGCAAGTGCGCCTTGTCCATAAGGCTCAATGCTTAGCGCATAAAATTGATACTCTCCTCTTGGCACATAGACACTCACCGAGCCCTCAATGACGATATGCATTCCCTCTTCGAGGCGAAATTTCATCTTTGAGGCGTTGGATCTAAACATTACACATCTTATGGAACTATCTGCATCCTTGACGCTAAAGTAGAGATGCCCACTTGTGTGGTAGGTCAAAGATGCGACCTCTCCCTCTAAGCTTATGTGCATAAAAGTAGTCTCTAAAAGTGATTTGATCTTTGTATTAAGTGATGAGACGCTTACCAAAGATGAAGATGCCATTTATCCCTCTTTTTTCTGTGCCACCAAGAGTGTTGAGATGCCCATTGAGAAAGATTTAGAATATTTTATCTCAAATCCTGCATCGCTCAATGCCTCTTCAAGCATTTTTGTTGTCAAAAAATCCTCTATAGAATCAGGCAAATACTTATAGGCTTTATAGTTCTGAGATACCAATCCTCCAATAGCAGGTAATATCTTTTTCATATAGATATCCACGATTTTTGAGATAAATCCACTCTTCTCTTGTTTGGTAAATTCAAGTATGACGACGATACCCTTCTCTTTAAGCACTCTATTGAACTCTTGAAGTGCTTCTGTTTTATCGACCACATTTCTAATCCCATACGATATAGAGACGATATTGCAACTACTGTCTTTGAGCGGTAACTCTTGTGCTTTACCTTCTAAAAAGGAGGCAAATTTCACCTTCTTTTTTGCAACCTCAAGCATCCCTTTTGAGGGATCAACACCTACAAATTCACCGATCTTTATACCGTTTTTTTCTGCTCGTGACTTCCAATATAGTAGCAAATCACCCGTTCCGCATGCGATATCAGCTATACATTCAAGCTCATCTTTAGCAAGAATCTCATAGGCTTTGTCGCACCCTTTTCTTCTCCATTGTTTATCAATCCCGAAACTCAAAACCCTATTTGCAAGGTCATAAGTCGAAGCGATCTCATCGAACATGCCTATGATTTTTTCTTGTTTTTGATTATCACTCATACTCTTTTACTCCATATTGCTATATCTTGTCCGCTTCTTTGAAAATGCATAAACTTCAAATCCATATCAAGCTCATAAGAGTGCACTTTGGCTCTCAAATTTGGTGCTTGATAAAACAATACAAAGTCTATCTTATCTTTGAGTGCTTCAAGCATCCCCTCGCCCCCCTCAACCAAAACAAATGAAGGCTTCTCTAAAAATGAGAGATCATCACCCAACTCGACATCTCTGTTTGGAACATTAAAAAGTGGCATTTGTTTTGATATTGTATCACTATTTTTTGTATAGATATAGATATCCGGTGTAGCTTTTTGAACGAGTCTACTATCGAGTAGCGGCTCATCAGCTCGCACCGTTGCTCCACCGATAAGGAGTTTATCGCAAAGCGCTCTAAGCTCATGAGTATGCTCTCTAGAAGTTTGTGAGCTAATGATACCACCCGTTATCTTAGCATTGGAAGTTTGTGCCAATTTAAAAAGCACAAAAGCTCTCTTTTGCCATATTTCAAAAGGATAAAGAAGATCTTTGGCTTCTTCTTCGAGGAGACCCATCTTTACCTCTATACCTGCATCTTCGAGCAGTTTTGCGCCACCTGAATGCGAGATGATTGGATCGAGTGTTGCTATGCAGACTCTCTTGAGATTCAAATCTTTGATAAGTGCTGCGCATGGGGGAGTCTTACCTTCATGTGAGCATGGTTCAAGCGTCACATAGAGTGTGCATTTAGAAAAAAAATCTTTTGGGAGGCGGCGTAAAAAAGTGTGAGCATCTGCAGCATTATTTGCATCAAAATCTATATTTTTACCCGTTATAACTTCGTAGGCTTTAAGAAGTGCAACAACTTCAGCATGTGATGCGCCCGCACTCTTGTGAGCAGCGATCGATATGATCTTCCCCTCACACGATACCAAAGATCCAACCGCAGGATTTGGATAGGTTAAGAGTTGATACCTCCATGCTTCTTGAAGCGCGAGTTGCATGCAAAACTCATCAAATCTATCCAAAACACTACCACTCAAAATATGTTCTGGCTTTTTTTATACTGCCCATATCGATAGATCGCTCTTTTCCCTCGACCTCAACGACTAAAGCATTGCCATCAAAACTTTTCAATACCCCAATGATATTACCCTCTTCATTAACCCGAAGTTTAACCTCTTCTCCTATGGAGTTTGCAAAATGTCTCGGTTTGCTCAAGACTCTCTCGATACCCGGGGAGCTTACTTCCAATCTATATTGCCCTTCCAAAGGAGGATTAACATCAAGATAGAGAGAAAGATCGCGAGAGATAGCAGAGCAAAGATCAAGCAATACTCCACCCTCTTTTACGATGTACACTCTAAAGATTGTCTCATCAAATTCGCTTGCTATCTCTGTATCATAGAGTGTTGCGCCATGTGATGCTACGATTTTACCGATAGCCTCTTCACTCTTCATCTTTGACCTTCATTTCTGACTCTATTTTCTTAAAAAGTGCTTCTATCTTATTGATCTTATCTGCTTGATGATCAAACTCAAAAACCATATTGGGAGCTCGAAACCACCCCTCTGACTGCTTGCAATGATTTTGGACATATCGACTCACTGCGTTTAACTTTCTTAGGATATACTCTTCATCTTCGCTATTGACAAAAGCAGTATCGATGTAGACTCTTGCGTCGCTTCTGCCTTTAGAGCAGACGACTTCTGTAACGCTTAAAGAGTTTATCTCGGGATCATCAAGGCTACTCAAAGCTTCGGGGATGATCTCTTTGAGTACAGATTCTACTCGATGCCTTTTAATCTCTTCTTGTGTCATAGGGTTGCTTGCGCCTCGATACTTTTGTAAGCCTCAATGACATCGCCTGCCTTGATGTCGTTGAAATCATCCAAGATGATACCGCACTCAAAGCCTTTTTTAACCTCTTTCACATCGTCAGAGAATCTTTTCAATGATGCTATACGACCCTCATATACGACCTCTTCACCTCTAGTGATCTTCGCACCACCACCTATAGCGATATGACCATCGAGCACCATACAACCGGCAATCGTACCTATCTTATCGACAACAAAAGTCTCTCTGACTTCTGCTTTTCCGATCATCTCTTGAGATACAAGTGGGCTCATCATGCCACCAAGCATATCTCTTACATCATCCAAAAGAGGATAGATGATGCTATAGAGCCGTATATCTACACCAAGCTCTTTTGCTTTTTGTTTTACATTACTATTTGGCTTAACATTGAAGCCCAAGATCACGACATGTTCGCCCGCATCAGCAAGAAGAACATCACTCTCCGTGATACCGCCGACACCTTCATGGATGATATTTACTTTAACTTCATCATTTCTAAGCTTCTCTAATGACCCCTTGATTGCTTCAAGTGATCCTTGAACATCAGCTTTAAGTATCACAGGAAGTGTTTTGAGCTGTCCTTCTGCTATCAGCGCAGAGAGATCATCAAGAGATGCTTTTGTTGTTTTTGAAAGCTGTTTTTCTCTCGCATACTCCGCTCTTTTTTCTGCAAGCTCACGAGCCTCTTTTTCATTTTCCATAGCAACAAGTATCTCACCGGCTCCAGGAACTGCATCAAGACCTACGATAGCTGCAGGCGTACTTGGTCCTATCTTCTTTTGATTTGCACCATCATCAAGTCTAATCGCTTTTATACGCCCAAAGGTATTGCCGACAATGACACTATCACCAACACTCAATGAGCCATTTTTGACGATGATATTTGCAACCGGACCAAAACCTTTTTCGACCGAACTCTCTATGACGATTGCTTTTGCCGCTCTACTTGGATCGGCTTTAAGCTCCAAAACTTCTGCTTGAAGAAGTATGATATCCAAAAGCTCATCTATACCCTCTCCTGTATGGGCGGACACGCCTACAAATTCGTATTCACCGCCCCAATCGATCGATGTGATACCAAGTTCTGCAAGTCCGGCTTTGAGCATATCAGGATTTGCATTTTCTTTATCCATCTTATTCATAGCGATTATCATAGGGACACCCGCAGCTTTTGCATGGCTTATCGCCTCTTTTGTTTGTGGCTTCACTCCGTCATCTGCAGCTACGACGATGATAGCAATATCGGTAGCTTGTGCACCACGAGAACGCATCTGTGTAAATGCCTCATGACCGGGAGTATCTATAAATGTAATCTTCTTACCGTTTTTTTCAACTTGATAAGCACCGACATGCTGTGTGATACCGCCTGCCTCTTTTGTCGCCACTCTTGTAGAGCGTATCTTATCCAAAAGCGATGTCTTCCCGTGATCAACATGCCCCATGATTGTAATAACAGGGGGTCTCTCCTGAAGATTGGCATCCTCTTGTTGGTCATACACATTGACATAATCAAGTGCATCGAGTGGATTAATGGTCGTTACTTCAACCTCAAACTCATCAGAAAGAATCTCGATAGCATCTTTGTCCAAAAAGTCGTTTTTTGTTACCATAGTGCCAAGCTCAAAAAGAACTTTGACAACTTCACCTACACTTCTGTTTACCTTGTCGGCAAACTCATACACTCTTACATTTTCCGGTATCTCGATAACTTTTACCTTCTCTTGACTTTCATCATTTTTGATATATCTTTTCTTCTTTCTTCCGCCTCTTCTTGCACCACCTTGATTATTGTTGACAACATGAGAAAATCTTGTTGGTCTTTTTTGAGACTCCTCTTTTTTCTTCTGTTCTTGTCGCTTCATCTCTTCGTAAATATTTTTATCGGAGAAGTCCAAGAGCACAACCTCTTCCTCTTCATAAAGCTCAAAACCGCTTCCCATAAACTCTCTATCATCCATGATCTCTATCTTCTCGCCGGACTCTTTAGATGATGGTGCTGCTTTTTTTGCTTTTTTCTTTTTAGGTGCTGAGACATTATCGAGCGTTATATCTTTTTTATTCTCTTTTGGCTCTAAAGTATCTTTATGTTTTTTTACAATCGTAATGCCGCTCTTTTTTAACGGCACTTTTTGCATAACCGTCTGCGATTGAAGAGTGTCTTCATTTTTGAGCTCTTCTTTATCTCTTTTTGTTATGCCGCTTTTCTTTTTCGGCTCTTCTACTGAAACATCTGCATCAACTTTTGGCTCTTCTTTTACTTCTTTGACGACCTCTTTTTTAGACTCTTTTTTCTTCGGCTTTTTAAACCCCGCCGGCAACTTCCCACTGATGGCATACTCTACAAGTACTCCGGCATTTTCAAGACTTATAGAACTATTTGCTGCTTTTATATCAAACCCCAGCTCGGTCGCTTTTTCTAGCAGATCAGCATTTGAGAGCCCAGCCTCTTCTGCGATCTCTTGGATCTTAACCTTATCCATTATTCATTGACTCCTTTAAAAACTTTGCAAATAACGCCTCATCTACAGCTAAACGTTTTGGTAAGCTTTGTATTTTTTTTGGATTTTTTACACAATCTAAGCAAAGATACATACTTCGTCCCTCTCCGGTATAAAAAACTATTTGATTATCTTTCAATTGAAATCTAAGCAATATATCCTTTGACGCTCTTTGTCTGCATGCTATACACATACGAATAGGTTTTGTCATTTTCATCGGTGATTATATCCAAAAAGAGTTTAACTCTTTGTTATGACTCCCATATTGTCAAGCCCTCTGACAAAAACGCGGAACTTAGGAAATCGATCTTCAAGCGTTTTTGCTATATTCTCAGCATCAGATTCATGACAAAGGCTAAAGAGCGTTGACCCACTTCCTGAGAGTGTACTCATAAAGGCGCCTCTACTTAATGCTATCTTTTGCACTTCAAAAAGCTCAGGCATCATTTTCATTCTTCTTGCTTGATGGAGTTTATCTTTCGATGCGAGCTTCAAAAGATCCCATGACTCATTCATAAAAAGCGCCGTCATAAATGATGCTCTAGAAAGTGAGTAAATTGTCTCTTCTTTTTTATACACTTTAGGCAGTGCTGTTCTCGATCTTGATGTGGAGATTGTTCTATCGGGAACCACCAAGACTGCCCTAAGATACTTTGGAAGGCTCTTTTTTTTACTATAAATCCGCTTCTCTTCAACAAAAGAGACATTAAATCCACCCATAACGGCTGAAGTAATATTATCAGGATGATGCTCATACCCTAAAGCTTGGTTGAGAATATCTCTTTTTCTATAGCGAATACCTGCAGCGGCATGGGCAGCTGCTAGTGATGAGACAATCACAGCCGAAGAGCTTCCTAGTCCTCTTGAGATTGGTATATTATTATAAAATTCAAATCTAAAATAGTCCTCTCTACCCGTGAGTCTCTTGTAGGTTGTCATAAAAATATCTAAAAAAAGACTATTCTTTTTTATCTTTGGGTTATCAGCACCCTCTCCATGTGTTGCTACACTTAAAAATTGTGAGGGCTTAACAATGATCTCATTTCTCAAATCAATAGCAAGACCTAAAGTATCAAAACCCGGCCCTAGATTCGCACTTGTAGCTGGAACACTTATAAACACCAATCATCCTTCAAACAGCCGGCAATAGATATAATGGAGTTGCATCATCATCTATATCTAGCTTTTTAATACTTTTTAGTAAAGTAAAACTTCTCTTTTTTGTTGCATCTATTTTTTTTGTAATTATAGTCTCTTTTTCTTTGACAAAGTACAAATTTCCCATTGCTTTTATGGGATTATTCTCATTAAACAAAAAAGCACTGCACCCTTTTATCTCTATATCTTTTGCCAATCCTATAGTTTTGAGCGTAACATACGCTATCTTGATCGCCATATAGCTTCCCGGACCTCTTGCATAGATGATAGAGTTTATCTCGTACCTCTCTATCAAATCTTTAAGCATAGGAAGCAACACATCCGAGCACATCCCCTCGCGCGACATACTCTCAACAAGTTCATCTTCGAGATACAGTCCTACTAAAATCGGAGAAGATATAGCAACGACGACGATATCGTATCTAGGCGAAACTTTTTGCAAACTCTCTACTTTTTGACTCGCTATCCATAACGACAAAATCAAAAGAGTCGCTCTGCGCAAGAAGTTTTGAAGTCAGTTGATAATTGAGGTTATGGCTTCCCGCAAATGATTCGTATTTTCCTAAGATGTTATGTCCGCTTACCATCATGTCACCCATTGCATCAAGTATCTTATGGCGCACAAACTCATTCTCAAAACGGAGTCCTTCGGGATTGAGTATCTTATGATCGTCTAACCCTATAGCGTTTTGAAGATTTGCCCCGAGAGCTAGATTCTGACTCTGTAGATACTGGATATCTTTTGCAAATCCAAATGTACGCGCTCTTGATATCTCCTCTACAAATGTTTTCGTGTCAAAATCGAAACTATGCGACTGACGTCCGATAGCAGGGTGTGCAAAATCTATCTCAAAATCAAAAGTTGCATCCTCGGCAGGAGCAAGCCTCACAAATTTATCACCCTCTCTGATCTCAATGGCTTTTTTTATCTTGATTACTTTTTTAGGCTCATCAAGTACTTTGATGCCTGCTTCATCTAAAAGGAGGCAAAATGATATGGCTGAGCCATCCATGATAGGCATCTCATTACCATCAACGATGACTCTAAGATTATCGATTCCATAGGCATAAAGTGCCGATAAAAAATGCTCGATTGTAGAGATAAAGCCTTTATCATTGCCTATAACCGTTGCCATTCTTGTATCGATGACGCTAGAGGGAGCTAGAGGTATAGACAGAGCTATATCTTCTCTATAAAATACGATACCGCTATCTGCTTGCAAAGGCTCTAGCCTCAATCGAATAGGCTCTCCCTTATGTAATCCAATCCCAACAGCTTCAACAGGTTTATTAATAGTTCTTTGTTTCATTAATGTCCTTGAAATACTTTACCCCAAAGGGCTTTCAAGTAAAATTGCTTAATTATAGTATATTTTTATTATTTTTACAAAGATATTAACAAACATTTGTGAAAAAAGTGTGGAAAGCTTATCGTACACCTGCCTGCTCAAATACATTATCGATATTGAGCTTGATCCAATTTTTATCCATCCACTCCTCCGGTCTTACTTCAATACCTTGAACTAAAACTCCAAAGTGGAGATGATCTCCAAGCGCTAAACCACTCATTCCCGTAGTTGCTATGGTATCACCCGCTTTTAGTATATCTCCATCTTTATGAAGTATCTCATTACAATGGCCATATATCGTATAGAGCCCCATTCCATGATCAATTGCCGGCATATTACCATATATTCCATTGTTATCGGCAAAGACAATTTTCCCTCCATTTGTCGATACTATCGGAGCGTTTTTAACACTCGCAAGATCAATCCCGACATGATATGAAAGTGATATCTCTTTTTTTGTTTCAGGATCATAGTAGTAGTGTCTTGTATCACCATAATTTGCAACTTTTGCTCCATTTTTTAATGGATAAAAAGGCTTAATGCTCCACTTGCTTAGAATCTTTTGGTCAACACCTGATGTCTTTTTCTCTATAAGCTTTTCATTGGCTATTCGCATCGTCTCATTGACAAACCGAAATCGATCAAATCTATCGGTAATTGTGTCTGCCTCTTCACTTTGCGATACAAGTTCGGCTATCTTGCCATCGATAAAACTGTCACTTGCTTTGATCCAAGAGACGGCATACTTTTTGCTTTTCAGATAAAATGGAATATGACTTTGAGAGATATTTTTTGCTCTATCTTTCACAATAATATCTGCTTTAAAATCTTTCTCTAAAAAAGGCCAAGCAACCAAGGCTGCATAATAGCCCTCTTTTTTGTATGGAGCAGCTTGAAACTTTTTTGTTCCGATGTCAACATAAACACTCTCTAGATTTTCATCACTTGCTTTAAAAATAACAAGTGCGCTGCCTCCTTGGGTGATGGAGTACGAATTTGATAACAACTCTACAAGAGGTCTTTTTTTGTCGACATTGATATCGATAACCTTTACACTCTCATTGCCGCCAAGGAAATTCCACAAGCTTGCATCTCTTACAATAATCTTCAATTTTAGATGCTTCGCTTTTGCATCTAATGCACCTTTTGGGTAAGCGGCATTAAGCTCTCCACTACGACTATTTGGAGCAAATCCACCCTGAGAAAGCAATACTTGCGTCTTCCCATCACTCGCTATAAGTTCAAAACTTTTGAGTGCCGTATCATCTTTTACAGTTATCTTTATGGGCTCTTTGGTGTTCCAATCGATTACATCAGCGATATCGATCTCGGGTGCATTTCTCTCAAATTGTGGCGAGAGGTATATAAAAGCGCTACCCCCTACAAGTAATAACAGCAAAAGTATAGTTATAAATTTTTTCACAAAAAGCCCTTTATTGTCGATGAGATTTAGAGTGTAATGATGCCGAAAATGAACTTTATCGGAAGTAAATCAGGGGATTTAATTGTGATAAAAATCAGGAGACTTGATCGGGTTTTCTTTTTTTAAAAAAGAGAAAATATCCTATAATAGAAGATGAAATGAGCAGTAGAACAAAACTCATAATAGCATCGTCTTCCCTGTGAAATCGGAAAACTCCATAATATATCAAACCGATACACAAAGTAGAGACGATGAGATATATAAAATTTTTTCCTCTCTTTTGGAATCTCAAATAAGAAGCAGCTATGCCTACAAAAAAAGAGGGGATAAGCAAAAAGGTTGAACCGAAAAATATAAAAATCGGCAGCATTGCATATTGCGCAATAGACCTCCACAAATCTCCATATGTAATGAATGTTGCCATAACTCCATAAGAGACAACGATAAAAGAGGCAACAAGAGGCACACCAAAAGCAAAAAGCAGTGTAACTAGTATCTCTCTTTTCAAGCTTCTATCTTCATAGAGATATCTACCCAAGTTGCTTGATGGATGATGCTTCCGGTTGAAATTGCATCAACGCCGCATTTGGCAATATCACCTATGGTATCAAGCGTAACATTACCGCTTGCCTCGATGAGTATATGCGGATAGTTGGCGTTTTTATAGTGAATTACCTTTTTCATATCGTCGATATTCATATTGTCACACATGACGATATCGGCACCCAATTCCATCGCTCTTTGCGCCATCTCTACGCTCTCACATTCTATCTCAATAGCCGTTGTGAAAGGGATACTTTTTCTTGCTTCCTTGATATATGCTCCAAGATTATCAATGGTCGCAAGATGTGTATCTTTGAGCATCAACGCATCATCAAGCCCCATGCGATGATTGATCCCTCCGCCGCATCTTACGGCATACTTTTCAAAAATCCGCAAAAGCGGTCTTGTCTTTCTGGTATCTAAAAGCTTGACGCCACTACCTTCAATCGCCTTGCAATGTGTATCTGTCAAAGTTGCAATCCCGCTTGCATGCAAGATGATATTGAGAATTGAACGCTCCAGGGAGAGAAGTGTCATGCTATCACCCGTGATATGAAGCAGCTTATCACCTGCTTTAAAATGCTCACCATCCTCGATGTGCCATGTGATTTTTATAGGATAGAGCTCTTCAAAAACACTCACATATTCTCTCGAAGCAAATACTCCGCTGCTTTTAGCTAGAACATATGCTTTTGTCTCTTTGGATCTGCCAAAAAAGGAGAAGAGATCACCTCTGCCGATATCTTCACTCACAACTTGACGAATAAAACTCTCTTTGTGCATATGCTTCTCCTATTTGATTGCTAACATTCTATCCAATGCCAACTTGGCATACTCTCTTGTATGTGCATCAACTTCTATCTCGTTGATGGGTGCATTATCTTCTATGGATTTGAGTGTCGTATAGAGATCTTCAAGTGTTGTCTCATTCATCGTCGGACACTCCGGTTTTGTAGAAGAGAGAACATAGGTATTTTTCTCTCGCATTCTGTGCACTAGGTTGTACTCCGTGCCGACAGCTACTTTTTGATCCGCATCAAGCGAATTGACATAAGTGATAAGTTGGGAAGTTGAGCCGACAAAATCAGCAAGTGCCGTGACGCTTGGATCGCACTCAGGATGCACTGCTATCTTGATATCCGGATACTTTTGTCTAAAAAATGCAACATCTTTAGGAGTAAAGAGCTGATGCACCGAACAAAACCCGTTGAAACAGATGATATCACTGCTTTGAACATCACATTCACCCTCGCCTATAACACAGCTTTGAAGCCCCATAGAGATAGCAAAATTTTGCCCTAGACATCTATCGGGCACAAAGAGAATCTTCTTGTTGCTCTCAAGTGCATGCTCTATGATTTTGTAAGCATTTGAACTTGTGCAGACGAGTCCACCCATCTCGCCAACTTTTGCCTTAACGCTAACGTCAGAGTTGATATACGTTATAGGGAAGATATCTTCTTTTTTTATGCCGTGCTCTACCATATAAGCAACACTATCATCAAAGCAAGTCCCATCAATCATCTTTGCCATAGCACAGCATGCAATGCGAGGCATCAATACTCTTTTCTCGGGGGCTACCACTTTCACACTTTGGCCCATAAACCCAACACCGCAAAAGACGATCCACTCACTTGCGTCCTCTTTGCATTTTCTAGCAAGCTCAAGTGAATCGCCTGTGATATCTGCCAATTCAAAGACCTCATCTCTTTGATAATAGTGTGCCACCACAGTTACGCTGAGCTCTTTTTTTAGTCTCTCTATCTCTTTTTTATAGTCCATTCTTGCCCTTACAACTTTCGTCAATCCTTTTATAGTGAAACTATTTTATCAAAAATAGGATAAAATTGCACCAAGGAGAGACGATGGAATTTTTGAATCAAAATTTGATTTTTTATATAAGTGCCTACCTTATAGGAGGTATACCTTTTGGTTATCTGTTGGCAAAATTTTTTGCAAGTGTGGATATCAAACAAGCAGGAAGCGGCAATATCGGAGCAACGAATGTACTTAGAGTTGTCAAAGAAAAAGACCCCTCATTAGCTAAAAGATTAGGTGTCATCACGCTCCTTCTTGATGCACTTAAAGGGGCGCTCATTCTTCTTATGGCGATGGTTCTAGGAGTGGGAGAGGATGCGCTCTGGACGATAGCGGTACTCAGTGTACTAGGACACTGTTTTTCACCTTATCTCAACTTTGAAGGCGGCAAAGGAGTGGCAACTGCATTTGGAGTACTTATCATCTTATTGCCCTTGCCTACCCTTATAGCACTTGTGGCATGGTTTATAAGTGCAAAA
>CAKZQQ010000003.1 GCA_937141405.1 uncultured Campylobacterota bacterium
TTTTAATAATTCTTGTGTATCCGCCATTTCTCTCTTTATACTGTGGCGCTATCTCTGTAACAAGCTTGTTTGTAGTAGTTTTATCTTGAAGCATTGCAAAGACTGCTCTGTGCGCATTGGAATCACCGGCAGCAGCTTTTGTTATAAGCTTCTCATAATAACTTCTAAGCTCTTTTGCTTTTGGTAGAGTTGTTTCGATCTTACCCTCTTTCGTCAAAGCAATAGATAGGTTTTTAAGCAGAGCGGCTCTATGAGAAGAGGTTCTACCTAATTTACGATATCCATGTCTATGTCTCATTGGTTATCCTTTAGTTGTTTTATTTTCTTAATCAATACATTTCTAATTGAATCTTCAAGTGTATATTCAGATCCAAAACCGTTACTCTCTAAGCATTCATTGATCTCATCAAGTGACTTTTTACCTAGATTTTTGATATTTTTTATCTCGTTCTCACTCATAAGCACCAATTCGCCTAGATATTTTATACCTGATCTGTCAAGCGAATTAAATGATCTTGCACTGAGCCCAAGTGTATCTACTGTCTTTAAGAAAGGTTTGAGTTCAGACTCATCGCTCGCTTTAATCGGAGCACTTTGGATGTCGATACCTAGCACACCATTAAATACACTTAACTGTTTGTTCATAGTCTCTAAAGCATTTGTAAATGCTTCAACAGGACCTATTTGACCATCTGTCTCTATATCAAAAACTATCTTCTCATAATTTGGGTTATCCTCAACGAGAACATGCTCTATCCTATAGTTTGCTTTTCTAACAGGTGTAAAAAATGCATCTATTGCAATAGCACCTTCGGGTATCTCGCTCATAAGATCCTCACTTGGAACATAGCCGATACCTTTTGCGATCGTCATAGTAAAATTAAGCTCAGCATCTTCATTGAGTGTTGCCACAGGAAGATCGCCATCTATAATCTCTACGAGATCGTTTGCAAGATCACTTGCTTTAATGTCTTTAACGCCTGAAAATGAATAATTCACCTCAACTCTATCTCTGTTTTCATCAAGAATCTTAAAACGAATATTTTTAAGATTTATGATCAATACGGCAACATCTTGATGCATACCTCTGATAGTATCAAACTCATGGCTTGCGCCTTCTATTTTGATAGAGATAGGAGCATACCCGATTGAGCTACCCATTATCAACCTTCTTAAAGGATGTGCCAAAGTAACCGCATACCCTGTTTCAAATGGATATGCAACGATTTCAGCTCTGTTTTGGCTCACTTCATTTACTTCTACCTCAGTAGGAATTGATGGCGCGACTTTTATTTTTCTCATTAGCTGACCCTTTTATAAAAATTATTTAGAATAAAGTTCGACTATTAGACGCTCTTCAACTGGTATGTTCACTTCATCTCTCGCCGGCACTCTTGTAAACATGCCAAAAAGTTTTTCTTTGTCAACATCTACCCACTCAACAATACCTGTTTGATTGGTAAGCTCGATTGCTCTTAGTATCTGAGAATTTGTTTTACTTTTTTCTCTTATCTCTATCTTTTGACCAGCTTTAACGCTATATGAAGGGATACTCACTCTTTTGCCATCAACCAAAATATGGCCATGGTTTACAAGCTGTCTAGCGAATGCTCTTGTCGTAGCAAATCCCATTCTGTAAACAACATTGTCAAGTCTCTTTTCAAGAAGTTCGATCAATAGACTCCCTGTATTTCCCTCTCTTCTATTTGCTTCAACAAAAAGAGATCTAAACTGTTTTTCACTTATGCCGTACATAAATTTAGCTTTTTGTTTCTCTCTAAGCTGTAAACCATACTCGCTTATCTTTGTTCTTCTTTGACCGTGTTGCCCCGGAGCATAAGGTCTTTTTTCAAGAGCGCTTTTACCAGCTAGTCTTCTTTCGCCCTTTAGTCCTAGATCAACGCCAAGTCTTCTCTCTAGTTTTTCAACCGGACCTCTATATCTTGCCATTTAAAACCCTTTTAGTATCTTAAAAATTTGGGCACTATTGTGCCAACTTGCATACATAAATCTCAAATAATGAAAATTTATACTCTTCTTTTCTTAGGTGCTCTACAGCCGTTATGAGGTAATGGAGTAATATCTTTCAATGATGTTACACTAATCCCTTCTACAGTACCGATAGCTTTTACTGCCGTATCTCTACCTGAACCGGGACCTTGAACTTTGATTCCAACCTCTTTAATTCCATGCTCTTTTGCTTTACTTAAAGCATCATCTACAGCTTGTTGTGCTGCAAATGGAGTAGACTTTTTGCTTCCTTTGAATCCGAGTGAACCTGCACTGCTCCAAGAGATAACATTACCCATCTCATCTGTGACGGTTATAACAGTGTTGTTAAATGTTGCTGCAACATAAACAATACCTTTAGCTATATTCTTTTTTGATTTTTTCTTAGCCATGATGCCTACTCCTTAATTATGCCGAGCCAACGGTTTTTCTTTTACCTTTGCGTGTTCTTGCATTGGTCTTTGTTTTTTGCCCTCTAACCGGAAGTCCTCTTCTGTGTCTAAGACCTCTGTAGTTACCAAGATCCATCAAAGATTTTATGTTCATAGCAACCTGTTTTCTCAAATCACCTTCAACCATATAATTCTCTTGAATCTCATTACGAATAAGCGCCGCTTCCGCATCACTTAGCTCATGAACTCTTTTATTATAGTCAACTCCACTTGCATCTAGAATCTTGCGTGAAGTATGAAGACCTATACCAAAGATATAAGTAAGTGCGTACTCCATACGCTTCTTCTGAGGTAAATCTACACCTGCTATACGTGCCATATTTATCCTTGTCTCTGTTTATGTTTTGGATTTTTACAAATCACGCGTACTATGCCATTACGTTTGATAATCTTACAATCATCGCACATTTTCTTAACCGAAGCTCTAACCTTCATTGGCTACTCCTGTGTGATATTTACACCTAAATTTTGCGTGGTATATTGAGAAAAATATACCAACTCTTGGATAATCGGTGTGTATTATTCAAAAGTTTCTTCTCGCAGACCTTTTAACCTTTTTATACGTTCAAAGGGCAATGATTATACCTAAAAGATTGTTAAAGTTTACTTATATCTAAAAGTAATTCTGCCCTTATCGAGACTATACGGAGTAAGTTCCACCTTCACTTTATCGCCCGGAAGTATCTTAATATAGTGCATTCGCATCTTTCCTGCAATGTGACAAAGCACGATATGGCTGTTATCCAACTCTACTCGAAATGTTGCGTTTGGAAGCGCTTCGACAACTTTTCCATCAATCTCTATGACATCATCTTTTGCCATTTTTATCCTTTTTATTAGTTATTTTCTTCTTTTGCTCGAACAATGTTTGAGCAAAATTCATCTCACTAAAGCTTCGGCTAGCGCCTCAGAAAACCTCTTGTTATTTTCTTCTTTTGTTTGAGCAAAGTTTAAGCAAAATTAATCTTCTTGGTTTTGCCTTATGGCTCGCATAACCTCTTACTTTCCGTTATATCCATAAAAAGATGTAAAAAATATCTCTACTCCTCTTTTAAGATACGCTCGCTGCTACCTATCTCACTCAAGATAACAGCCTTGCCACCAATCATAGCAACTTGATGCTCATAGTGGCTTGTATTGAGTTGATCCTCACTAATAACTGACCACTCATCACCTAAAAGTAATGGTCTGCCGCTCTTTTGGCACACCATTGGCTCGATACAAAAAACCATACCGTTTTTTATTTTTGGCCCTTGGTTTGCTTTCCCCTCAACATAATTTGGGATATTGGGCTCATCGTGGGGCTTTGATCCGATACCATGACCGCAATAATCACGCAAAGGCACATAGCCTCTCTTGGTAATACCTTGCTCCAAGATCAAAGAGAGCTCCTTAAATCGCATACCCTCTTTGATTTGTGAAATTGCCTCATAGAGCACATCTTTTGAACAATCAATAAGTGCTTGATCCTCTTGTGATATCTCGCCTATAGGCATAGTAATCGCTGCATCACCATAATAATCATCAAGCTTTACGCCAATGTCGAGTCCAAGTATATCACCGCTTTGTATGATAGTCTCTTCTGTCGGAATACCGTGGATTACAACTTGATTGAGTGAGGTGCATACAGAACCGCTAAATCCATAGAGCCCTTTAAATGCCGGGATGGCATCAAATGAGCGGATATACTCTTCACCCATTGTATCTATCTGCTTAAGGCTCATGCCCTCTTTGATATTTTTTTGGAGATAATCGAGTGTCTTAGCTACAAGCTCACCTGCTTTGGCAAGCTTGTGTATCTCAGCAGATTTGCGTAGAGCTATCGCCATCTTAGAGACCTACGTTTCCTAAAACGTCGTATTGATTCATGGTTCTTTGTGCTTCAATTTTTCTCATCGTATCAAGTGCGACTTGCACAACAATCAAAACAGCTGTTCCACCAAAATAGAAGGTCGCACCCATTGAGTTAATCAAAACAAATGGTAGCGTAGAGATAGTAGCAAGATAGAGTGAACCACTCACTGTAAGCCTACTTGCAATCTCGGTGATAAAATCTTTTGTATGAGCGCCCGGTCTAACACCGGGGATAAATCCACCTTGTCGTTTCAAATTATCAGCAATATCTTTTGCATTAAATGCGATCGATGCATAGAAGAAAGCAAAAAAGACGACCAAAACAAATGTTGTTAAGTTAAAAACAACTCCGCCCGGAGCTATAAAATCTGCAATTTGCTGCATGATACCATTTTGGCTTGATTGCAACATAGTAAGAGGAAACATAAGAACCGCTGAAGCAAAGATCGGAGGAATAACCCCTGATAGATTTACTTTGATTGGTATATAGTTCATCACTCTTTTTGTCTGATTTTGCATAATAGTTTTTCTAGAATAAGAGATAGGCACTCGTCGCTCGCCAAGCTCTATATAGATAATAACAAAAATCGTTATAAATATGATTGCCAAAATTGCCAGCACAACCAAGAAGTTCATCTCACCTGCATTGACTGATTTTACTGTATTAGATATGGCGCTCGGGATTCCCGAAACAATACCGGCAAAGATGATGAGTGAAATACCGTTACCAATACCTTTTTGTGTAATCTGTTCACCAATCCACATAAGTAGCATCGTTCCTGCTAGCATAGAAAATGTAGCAATCACTGTAAATATAAACGGATCTATAAATACTGCTTGTTTACTTACTAAGCCCATGGAGACTCCGATAGCCTGAACAACAGTGATGAAGATAGTAAAGTAACGAATAATCTGCATATATTTTTGCATCCCGTCACGCTCTTTTTTCATCTGTCCGAGTGCAGGAAAAGTCGCAGCGAGTAACTCCATGACGATAGAGGCAGTAATGTAGGGCATGATACCAAGAGAGATGATACTCATACGGCTAATGGCATTGCCGCTAAACATATTGGCTAAGCCAAGCGCATTTTTTGCGTTTTCGCCATCAAAAAAGCCTTTGATGACCTCCAAATCTACCCCGGGAGTAGGGATATAAGCCAAAACTCTATAAGCAAATATAAACCCAAGGGTTAGAAGAATCTTTTGAGTTAAGGTATTTGACATATTATTTTCCGCTTGTTGTTATTGCTTCATCTTTGATCTTAGAAGCCAATTCTTTTGCACTTGCACCTATTAATTTTACTTTTGTAACATATTTTGGAAGTTTGTAAACCTCTTTAATCGTCTCCAAACTCAACTCTTTAAGCTCTGCTACTGCTTTATTTTTGTCAACATTGATAGCATGAGCTTTGACAACTCTTGATACAAATCCTATCTTAGGAAGTCTCTTATAAAGTGGTTGTTGTCCACCCTCAAAACCTCTTTTTTCATTGTATCCGGCTCTTGATTTTTGACCGTTTTGACCTTTTCCGGCAGTCTTTCCTGTGCCTGAACCTTGCCCTCTACCGACTCTTTTTCTCTCTCTTGTCGATCCGTAAGCAGGCTGTAAATTATGTAATGACATCTTAGCTCCTTAAGATTTTATTCTTGCAAGAGCTTGTACTGTCGCTCTTACTAGGTTATTTGGATTATTTGAGCCAATAGATTTAGTAAGAATATCTTTAATGCCTGCAAGTTCGATTACCGGTCTTGCAGCTCCACCTGCGATAACACCCGTACCTTCGCTCGCCGGTCTTAGTAGTATTCTACTTGCATTAAATTTATGCTCTATATCATGTGCTATTGTTGAGCCTTTAATCTCGATTTTCACGAGATTTTTAAAGGCATCATCGACTGCTTTTTTTATGGCATCAGGAACCTCTTTGGCTTTACCAAATCCATACCCAACTGTTCCTTGTTTATCACCAACGACTACAAGAGCAGTAAATCTAAATCTTCTACCACCTTTTACAACTTTTGTAACACGGCCGATATTTACTATCGCTTCTTCGAAATTCTCTCTATCAATATTTTGCATCATCCGTCCTTAAAACTTTATACCGGCTTCTCTAAGTGCTTCAGCAAATGAAGCAACAACGCCATGATAGAGATAACCGTTTCTATCAAATTTTATACTCTCTATATTAGCGGCTTTAAGATTTTCTGCCATCTTTTTAGCCACCTCTTTTACATCTTCTTGGTTGCATTTCAAGCCAAGTTTTCTTCCGTCAACTGAAGCCAAAGTGTGACCTGCTAGATCATCAATCGCTTGAGCATAAAAATATTTATTTGACTTGTAAACGCTCAATCTTGGAAGTTCAGCAGTACCGGTTACTTTTGATCTTACTCTTGCTTTCTTTTGGGCGTTAAGTCTATTTTTTCTTCTTTGAATACTTTTTAACATCTCATATCCCCTTATTTCGCTGCCGACTTACCAGCTTTTCTGATAATAGTCTCGTCTGTGTATTTAACACCTTTTCCTTTATAAGGCTCAGGTGGTCTAAAATCTCTAATCTCAGCCGCAACTTGTCCGACAGTCTGCTTGTCGCTACCACTGATAGTGATAACATTTTTCTCGACTGTTACATTGATCCCTTCAGGAATATCATAGTTGATATCATGAGAGAAACCGAGTTGCAAATTAAGCACTTTGCCTTGCATGGCAGCTCTATAACCAACACCATTGATCTCAAGTGATTTTTTAAAGCCTTCGTTAAGACCGATTATGATGTTATTGAAGAGTGATCTGTAAGTACCCCAAAAGGCAGCACTTTGATTATCATCACCAACTTTTTCAAACACAACTTGTCCATCTTCAACTTTTACATTCACACGACCGTGTGTCTCAAGTCTCTTCTCAACATTCCCTTTTTTTGCAACTATTTCAGTGCCCTCAAGTGTTACATTGATACCGTTTTCGATTGCTACAGGTTTTTTTCCTATTCTTGACATAACCTCTCCTTACCAGATGCTGCACAAGACTTCGCCGCCAATGCCGCGCTTGTAAGCCTCATCATTTGGAAGTACACCTTGACTTGTTGAAACAACCAAGGTACCGTAACCGTTTTTGAATGATTTAATTTCATCTTTGCCTTTATGAACACGACGTCCCGGGCTAGAAATTCTTTTAATCTCATTGATTACACTACGCTCGTTATCATCATATTTCAAGTTTACTTTTATAAACTTCTTGTTTCCATCTTCTTTTACTTTATAACTCTCAAGGTATCCCTTGTCTACAAGAATAGAAACAATAGCTTCAATAGAATTTGCATGTAAAAGTGTTGTTACATCCAATCTTCTTGTTGCTGCATTTCTTATTCGAGTAAGAGAGTCTGCAATTATATCTGTCATCATCTTTTACTCCTTAATTACCAGCTTGCTTTTCGCATGCCGGGGATGAGGCCTTCATTGGCCATTTTTCTTAAACAAATACGGCATATGCCGAAATCTTGATATACCGAGTGTGGTCTACCGCAAATTGAACATCTTGTATACGCTCTTGAAGAAAATTTTGGTTTTCTTCCTTGTTTATTGATCATAGATTTCTTAGCCATTTGTTCTTCCTCTCATAAAAGGCATTCCAAGCTTCTCAAGAAGCGTAAATGCTTGTTTGTCATCTTCAACACTTGTCACTATAGTGATATTCATACCGTGAGTTTTGATAATGCTATCATAATCAACTTCCGGGAACATCAACTGCTCTTGAAGTCCAAAGTTGTAGTTACCTCTTCCATCAAACCCTTTTCTAGGCAAGCCTCTAAAGTCTTTCACTCTAGGGAGTGCGATAGAGACGAGTTTGTCAAAAAAGTTATACATATTAGCACCTCGTAGTGTCACTTTGATACCGCTTGGTGCACCTTCTCTAGCCTTAAAACCTGCAACAGATTTTTTTGCATTAACGACAATCGCTTTTTGTCCGGCTATCAAGGAGATCGTATCTGTCATATTTTGTATAAGCTTCGTGTCTTTCCCCTCTTCACCTGCTCCAACGCTAATGACTATCTTTTCAAGCTTAGGAGTCTGCATCGGATTTTGTATCCCACACTCTTCTTGGAGTGCAGGCACGATGTCATTGTACTTTTGCTTCATTCTACTCATCGATTAGCCCTCTACTTTTTTTACATTTGAGATATGCATAGGCATCTCAATAGATTTAAAGCCGCCGCTTTTGTTCTCTTCGTTCGGCTTTACTGCTTTTTTTGCCATCTTACAACCTGCAACAACAACGGAATCTTTTTTGGGATATACAGCTAAAACTTCTCCCTCTTTTCCTTTGTCATCACCTGCGATAACTACTACCTTATCGCCTTTTTTTATCTTGAATTTTTTCATGATTACCATACCTCCGGAGCGAGTGATACTATCTTCATAAATCCGGCATATCTTGTCTCACGACTGACAGGTCCAAAGATACGAGTACCTACAGGCTCTTTTTTATCATCAATAATTACAGCTGCATTATCATCAAATCTAATAAGTGATCCATTCTCTCTTTGGATCTCTTTTTTTGTTCTTACAACAACTGCTTTTACAACTTTACCTTTTTTCACTTTCCCGTTTGGAAGTGCTTTTTTAACAGAGGCAACGATAACATCACCGACAGAAGCATATCTTCTTTTACTTCCACCGAGAACTTTGATACACATGATCTCTTTTGCACCACTGTTATCAGCTACATTCAATCTTGTAAAACTCTGGATCATTACAACTCTCCTCTTTTCACTATCTCTAGGAGTCTAAAACTCTTATTTTTTGAAAGAGGTCTACACTCTATAGCAGTGATAGTATCACCTATATTTGCATTATCTTTTTCATCATGAACAAGATATTTTTTAAATCTTTTTACTGTCTTGTGATATCTAGGATGTAAAACCTTTCTCTCAACCAAAACAGTCGCTGTTTTTTCACCGGCTTTTTTAATAACTGTTCCTGTTATCTCTCTTTTTGGCATACTGTACCCTTTATTTAGATCTAACAGCACTAAGCGCTGTATTGATTTTTGCGATATCTTTTTTCGCAACTCTAAGTTCACTTGTATTTGTTAATTGCATAGTTTTTGACTTTGCTTTTAAAGTAAACAACTCAATTTTTTTCTCTTTTAACATCTCTATTAATTCGGCTTCGCTTTTGCCATCTAAATCAATATATTTCATTGTTATCCTTTTTAGAGATTATCTTTGTTTTAAAAGGTAACTTATGACGAGCCAAAGTCAATGCCTCTCTCGCAAGTTCTTCATTTACGCCGGCTAATTCAAATATGATACGACCCGGTTTTATGTTCATTACCCATTTATCAACTGCACCTTTACCTTTACCCATTCTAGTCTCTAGTGGTTTTGCAGTAAGTGGTTTTGCAGGGAAAACTCTAATCCAGCTCTTCCCTTGACGATTTACTTTTCTTGTCATAGAGATACGAGCGGCTTCTATTTGTCTAGAGTCGATTCTGCCTGATTCAGTTGCTTTAAGCGCAAAATCACCAAACTCTATCTTGTTGCCTCTAAAGGCTTTTCCTCTATTTCTACCTTTTTGCTCTTTTCTCCACTTTGTTCTCTTAGGCATCAACATTTTCATCACCTCGCTTTCTCGATGGTTTTCTTCCTGCTTTCTCTTCTCGAGGCTCCGCTTGGATACCTTTTTGAAGTACTTCGCCTTTAAATATCCATACTTTTATACCTATGATTCCATAAGTAGTATGTGCTTGAGCAACACCGTAATCGATCTTAGCTCTAAGCGTATGCAATGGCACACGACCTTCAAGATACCACTCTGTTCTAGCCATCTCAGCTCCGCCTAAACGGCCTGAAACTGATACTTTGATACCTTTTGCACCTGATTTGAGTGCACCTTGAATTACTCTTTTCATCGCTCTTCTAAATGCCACACGACGCTCAAGTTGTGTTGCAATATTTTCAGCTGCAAGTTGCGCTGAAGCCTGAGGACGCTTCTCTTCTTTGATATTGATTGCTACTTCTTTCTTAACCATAGAAACAAGTGTCTCTTTTAGTTTCTCAATATCTGCACCCTTTTTACCGATGATAATGCCCGGTCTTGCAGTTACTATCGTGATACGAATCTTTTTTACGGTTCTCTCAATGATGATATTACTCACACCGGCATAAAAAAGCTCTTTTTTCAAATATCTTCTAATCTTATAATCTTCAGCTATGAAATTAACGGCTCTGCCTTTTGCAGGAAACCATCGAGACTCCCAATTTCTATTGATACCGAGTCTAAGACCTATTGGATTAACCTTTTGTCCCATTATGCATCCTTCTCGTCTGATTTTTTAGCTTTTGGAGCCGCTTTTTTAGCCGGAGCTTTTTTAGGCTTCTCTGTTGCAGTCTCAGCTTTCTTTGCTGTGCTCTTCGCTTTTGGAGCTGCTGCTGTTTTTGTTTCAGCTTTAGCTTTTGGAGCCGCCGCTTTTTTAGGGGCTGCTTTTTTTGTTTCAGTTTTTGCTTTTGCCGGCGCTGCTGCTTCAGCTTTTGCTTTCGGAGCCGCTTTTTTAGCCGGAGCTTTTTTTGCGGTCTCTTTTTTAGCAGGAGTTGCTTCTGCTTTTGCTTTTGTAGGTTTTGTCTCTTTTTTCGGAGCCTCTTTTACAGTTTCTTTATCTTCTGCTTTCCCTACTTCGACGAGTATATGCGATGTTGGTTTTAAGATTCTAGAGGCACTTCCTCTTGCTCTTGGTCTCCATCTTTTCATAACAGCCGCTTTATCGATTCTACAACTAAGTATCTCTACTTCATTAGGCTCATAAGAACCGTTAGCTATAGCTGATGCGATCGCTTTAGATATGATACCTGCTGCTTTATTTGGCATAAAGTCAAGTGAAGCAAGTGCCAACTCAGCATTCATTCCTTGAACCTCTCTTGCAATAAGTCTTGCTTTTGTAGGAGAGACTCTTACAAATTTTACTAATGCTCTACTCATATTAGCCTACCTTCTTTTGCACGGTGCCTTTATGGCCCTTAAATGTTCTTGTTGGTGCAAATTCACCCAATTTGTAACCGACATGATTTTCTGTTACATATACAGGCACAAATTGTCTACCGTTGTGAACATTGATAGTTAGTCCAATAAACTCCGGGAAAATTACAGATCTTCTCGACCAAGTTTTGATCGGTTTCGTTGAATTTTCCTCTTTTGCTTTCAGTACTTTTTTCATAAGGTGTCCATCAATAAATGGTCCTTTTTTCGTTGATCTTGCCATCTTAAACCCTTACTTCTTTCTTCTTGAAATGATTAATTTGTCACTAGCTTTTTTCTTTCTAGTCTTGTAACCTTTTGTCGGCATACCCCATGGAGTAACCGGATGACGACCCGAGTTAGTCTTACCTTCACCACCACCATGTGGGTGATCAATCGGGTTCATTGCACTACCTCTTGTTTGTGGTCTTATACCCATATGTCTTGATCTACCGGCTTTACCTATAACTATATTTGAATAGTCTTCGTTACCGACAGTACCTATGGTTGCCATACATTCACCAAGAACATATCTCATCTCACCGGAAGGAAGTCTTAATGATACATATTTGCCGTCTCTACCCATGATCTGTGCATATCCACCGGCACTTCTTGCAATCTGACCACCATGACCGGGACTAAGTTCAATATTATGAACAAGCGTACCAACCGGGATGCTCGCTAGTTTCAAAGCATTTCCTGTTTTGATATCGACTTCCGTTTCAGCAGATATGATTTTAGCACCTACTTGAAGTCCTTTTGGTTGTAAGATATATCTTCTGTCACCATCAGTATATTTTACAAGACAGATTCTACAGTTTCTGTACGGGTCGTACTCGATAGTAGCAACTGTTCCTTCGACGCCAAATTTATTTCTTTTGAAATCAATGATACGATAAAGTTTTTTTGCTCCTGCCTCTTTATGTCTAGAGGTAATTCTACCGTTGTTGTTTCTTCCTGCTGCTCTTGGAAGTTTTTTGAGCAAGCTTCTAACGCTTGCTTTTGCTGTAATATCACCGCTATCAAGATTCGTCATATAACGACGGCTTGGGGTATATGGTTTATATGTTTTTATTGCCATCTTCTCTCCTTATACCGCTAGGCTTTCGATTTTTGCATCTTCCGGGAGCTTGACATAAAATTTCTTTACATCGGCTCTTTTCCCAGGCATGCCTTTAAATCTTTTCACTTTGCCGTTTACTCTCATGGAGTTTATTTTAAGTGGACTGATTCCAAAAAACTCACGGAAAACTTCTTTGAGACCGTTTTTGGTCATTTTAGGAGAAGTTTGCACTACGATCACACCGTCTTCTTGAAGACCTAATGTCTTTTCAGTGTATAGGATTGCTTTTATATCTGTAATATCTGCCATACTTAGACCTCTTGTACTATTTTGTCTAGAACTGCTTTTTCTATAACAACGGAGTGATATGCTGCTGCTAGATAAGCATTGAGTTCATTGCTCTCTATTAGATAGACATTTGACATATTTCTAAATGCTAAAAATGTTTTATCGTCTATCATCTCTTTTACTATTAGGACATCTCTTTGATTAAGAGATTTTACATATGACGCTGCATCTTTTGTTTTACCTGACTCGATAACTACACTCTCAGTAACAAAAAGTTTTTCGTTTGCAGCTTTCTCAGCAAGTGCATGGTGCAATGCAAGTTTTTTCTGCTTTTTGTTCACTTTTTGATTGTAGTTCTTATCGTTCGATGGACCAAAAACTACACCACCACCTGTATAGTGAGGAGCTCTTATAGAACCTTGTCTTGCTCTACCGCCACCTTTTTGTGCGAAAGGTTTTTTACCACCACCGCTTACTTCACTTCTGCTTTTTACAGTTGCACTATTTGCTCTCACTGAAGCAGAATATGCTTTGCAATAAAGATAGAGGTTATGCGGATGCGTCTCCAAAAATGCTTTTGGAAGATCTTTACTTTTTACTATATCTACTTTACTCATTTTACAATCCTTACTAATCCTCTAGCGCCATTATGTCCGGGGACTGCGCCTTTGACTACCAATACACCGTTTTCAGCGTCAAATGAAAGAACTTCATTTTTAACTGTTACTTTTGTGTTTCCGTATTGACCGGGCATTTTTTTACCCTTCATAACACGACCGGGCCATTCACAGTTACCGATCGATCCCGGTGCTCTATGAAATCTAGAACCATGCGCTCCCGGACCACCTGAGAAACCGTGTCTTTTTATAACACCTTGAAACCCTCTACCTTTTGAATTGATAGATGTTTTGATGCTCTTAGCCTCTCCGAGTGGAGCAAGATCAAGATCGCCTTTCTCAACACCCTCAGCCACAGCAATAGTCATAAACTTATTGAAATCTTTTGAGATTCCATATTTTGTTTGTTGCCCTTCGATACTTTTGTTGATCTTTTTAGAGCTATGATAAGCAACGACTGCTTTGCCATCTTCTCCAACTTCACAAACTTTTGTATCGACTACTTTCAGAAGTGTTACAGGAACACTAGGAACTTCAACAGTTCTACTCATCCCTATTTTCTCTATGATAAATTCCATTCTCTACTCCTTACTTGTCCATCTGTCTTATCTCTACTTCTATCTCCGGTGCTAGATCAAGCTTCATAAGCGAATCTATCGTATCGGATGTAGCAGAGACTATATCGATCATTCTTCCGTGAATCCTGATCTCAAACTGCTCACGCGAGTCTTTGTTGACATGCGGTGATTTCAAAACAGTATAGCGTTTAAATTTAGTCGGCATCGGAATCGGGCCTCTAATTTCAGCGCCTGTTCTTTTGACAGCATCAATGATAGAACCTACGGATCTATCAAGCACACGGTGATCATAAGCTTTAAGCTTCAGTCTAATCTTTTCCATTTTTACCCTTTAAAGAACTCGTCAACAGTAGTGTTAACATAAATTTTGGACGTGAATTATACAAAAAATAGATAAAACTAACAATACAATTTAAGTTAAAACGGTTACAATTTGAAAAAACATTTCCTTTTTATAAGGAAGGATTGAAATGAACTTACTTGAATACTGCTATCTCAATAGACCAAAAAATGATTTTTTTGCTCCGAGAAAAGCACAATTAGATCAAAGTCCACTTATAAACTTTTATGGGGTCAGGGGGAGCGGTAAAACATCTTTCATACTTGATTGGCTTGACAACCTTGATGAGGAGTCACTCTATATAGATATGGGTGATCCTAAAATGCTCTTTGAGGCATTTACTCTTAAAAGTCTTCAGAGGTATATCCAAGAGAAAGAGATAAAAACAGTCGTGCTCGACCACTACGATACTGCTTTTTTTGACACACTTCCGGCTTGCGATAGACTCATCATCATCACGAGGATACAAGCAGGGATTACGGACGCTGCAACTATTAGGCTGCACACAATCGACTATGAAGAGTTTTTAGGATTTGAGACAAATGTCTCGCAGACTAATGGCTTTTCACACTTTTTCAAATTGGGCTCTGTGCCTGCGCTTTTGAAATCAAATCGATCAACACAACTGCTTGCAAAAGATTTTCTACTCTGTCGTTTTGATCCCCAAGAGATACGCTTGCTCTCTCTTTTGGCGATTCACAATACAAAAGAGCTCACTATCAATCAGATATACACCTATGCTAAAAAGACATTTAAGATATCAAAAGATTGGCTCTATAAAAAGATCGATGAATTTTTGCAAGAGGGGATAGTCTATTTTATAGAAGATATCTCAAAAAAAGGCTCTAAGAGAGTTGTGCTCTATGATATCACGCTCTCTAGCTATCTTACTACCGAGTTGAACTTCGGTATCCATTTTGAATCACTTGTGCTTTTAACACTCCTCAAAAGAGACAACAAGGTATATGCTCTCAACGCAAACGGCTACATCATACACTCCGATAAACTCATCATCCCTGCACCTTTTGAAAGCGAAGATAGTGTCTGGGTGAAAACACAAAAGATATTTTCCGATATAAAAAAGAGTGGTATCAAAAGGGTAGAGATCGTTACGGTATCCAATAGTTATAGATATACGATTGAGGATGTTGTGTTTGAAGCTTTGCCATACTACGAGTGGAGTATCGTCGAAGAGGATTAGACCTCCCTCCAGAGTCCGCGGCACACAGTGAAGCGAGATGGGCTGCTATGTTCCCATCCTGACCCGGTGTCTCACAACTCCATTGCACGGATTGAAGAGAGGCAACTGAAATCATAACAAACTATTCTTAAAAAAATTCGTGTATAATTTCCTCTTCTTTAGAGGGGTGGCCGAGCGGTTGAAGGCGCACGCCTGGAACGCGTGTATAGTTAACGCTATCGAGGGTTCGAATCCCTTCCCCTCTGCCAGATAATTTCATAAAAATCATAATATTTTAATAACCTGTCACGCTGAACTTGTTTATCTTTCAGAATTTGCTTTGCTACATCAGCATCTCTACATAATGCAACATTTAGAGACCCTGAAAAGAATTCAGGGGAACAAAGAAGCAAGGACGTAATAAATTCACTATATTCTAAAAACGAATATATGCACCTACATCATTTATATCTTCAATTTTATCTACCGCCTCGGCAACAGCTTGAAAATACTTTTTCAATGTGGATCTATCGAGCAGTACAATCTCATTGCCAACATGCAGATGCGGAATCACCATGCCGCCCCTTAGTCCGTCTTTGAGAGAGAACACGGATGCTTTTCTGGTAAAGCTCTTTATTCTGATTCGATCACTTTTTGCAAGTATATCTCTAAATTTATCTGCCGGGATAATTCGACTAAAATCAGGTATTGGCCATCCACCGCGTGATGGTTCAAGCCAAATCGGCTTAGTAGTATATGACAATTTGTCTATTTTTGTAGCCATAATTTCTCCTTTTTATTGAATTTTTTTGCAAATCTTTTTGCAACCTCAAGTCGGATTTGTTGTTTATTGTTTCTATACATCACCTCCTTAATCTAGATTAACTACTCTTTATGTGTGTAACCGAGCATATGCTTTGCAAAAAGAGAGTTTTCTTGCAAAGAGTTAAATACATGCTTAGCAACAGTTATGGCATGACGCTCACTATGGCACATCATAGCGCTCATCTTATCGGTTGCGCCCGTCATATGATAGTTGGTACAACCACACCAATTCATACAGTATTTTTTAAAAGTGCACTCCCCGCATTCCGCATTGCTACTTGCAAACTGTTTTCCGACAGCACATCGTGCCAAAAGATTAACGCCGGTATGGATATTGCCCATCATCATATCTACATCCGTATCATCACCGATAAGACGCTCACAAGGATAGACATTGCCGCTTGGAGAAAAGCCGAACTCGCTCTCACCCATTCCACAACGATCCGATGCCTCATAACCGCCTTTTAGAAATAGGATCAACTTATTATCAAGTAGATTAACCGCCACCTCTTGATCATTTTCATACATCTGTATATATGTATTAGCAACCTCTTTGTAGCTTTGAGTAATCAGGGGGAGGTGTTCCTCGTCCCAAGCAGCAGAGATGTCAGGATTGAGATGGATATTATGCACACCCTCATCCATCAAAAATTGCACTGTATTATCTAGTTGAACAACTGTGTCGGGACCAAATACGGCATTCACTTGAAAATAATCAAGTTCTTGTGATATCTCTTCAAGATTTTTCAAAACTTTTTTAAGCGTACCGCGACCGTTTTTATATTTACGCTTTTTATCATGGATATGTTCTGGACCATCAATGCTGATGCTCAATTGTATATTGTGCCTGCGTATAAATCGTAATATAGTATCATTGAATAATGTTCCGTTGGTCGTTATGTTAAAAGTGATGGGGTTTGAGACATCTTTAGTATGAATATAGGCAATGATATCTTCCATCAAAGCAAGCTCTAAAAAAGGTTCGCCACCAAAAAAACCAAAATCAATCGACTCACTTGAGGGAGTAACGGCAAATGCAAAATCTATGATTTTTTTAGCCGTATCCATATCCATGATACGATTAAATTTTTCACCTGCATAACAATATTCACATCGCAAATTGCAATTATGGGTAATGCTGAGAGTTATTTTCATATATGCACTCCTCTGCCGGATGCTTCTATAAAACTGATAAAAAACCACTCTTTTCCATTAATATATTATAATATTCTACATATATTATTCTTAAAATAATGTTATATATTAAACTGTTCTATTTATATATCTACAGCTCAATAAAATCGATATAAGTATGATAAGATGGATAAAACGAGTGTGCTTAGAGATATCTCATCTCTTTAGGCATATTTTAGCTCAATCGCTGTATCATTTTATTACAATCGCATAAAGGTTCGCTCATGGTAAAATGTTTCATCAAAAAAGGAACGAGACTTGAGATCATAAAAGATTTGGAGTTGTTAACAGATACTGCCGAACTTAAAGATGTCGTTTGGATAGATATGCTCCGACCTACCCGCACAGAGATTAAAACAGTCGAAGAGATGTTTGATATCAGCTTCCCAACCAAACAAGAGAGTGAAGAGATCGAGATAAGTTCAAGATATTGGGAAGAGGGCAAGCGTATAGAGATCAACAGTTACTTCCTTATAAGCGATGATCCAAATCCATACAATGAGACGGTATCTTTTATATTGCAAAATAGATTGCTCTTTTCGATTCGTTATAAAGAGCTTACGACCTTTAGTGAATTTAGCAAGCGCTTCCTCTCAACTCCAAAAGAGTTCAAAGACGGTTTTGATATATTTCATCAAATCATTGACATAAGAATCGATGCGGATGCGGATGCGATAGAAAATCTCTCAAAAGAGATCGCGAAGATTAGACGGCATGTATTTTCAGACTATACTCACGAAGATGAAGAGATACTTGAGAAAATCTCCGCGTTTGAAGATCTCAACATGAAGATACGAGAGAACCTGACTGATAAACAACGCATCCTCACATCTATGCTCAAATCAGCAGTCGATAGAATAGCAACCGATGAGGTTATCATCATGCTCAAAGATATCAAATCCCTCATAGAGCACACAGACTTTAACTTTGAGCGACTTGACTACTTGCAGAGTATCTTTGTGGGTATGTTGAGTATCGAGCAGAACAAAACAGTAAAGATATTTACAATCATCAATGTAATCTTCCTGCCGCCGACGCTCATTGCAAGCATCTATGGTATGAACTTCCACTTTATGCCTGAGCTTAGCTGGAAATACGGCTATGTATTTTCAATAGCCCTGATGATACTTGCTTCCGTGAGCCCTCTATATATCTTTAAAAAGAAGGGGTGGATATAAATCGGGGTCTTTTTTGACTCAATTATCCACGCTACTGCGAAGCATTTCTTTGGAATTGGGGAGACTTTAACTATCTTTGATATATTTTTAACTACAATTAAAGATAAGGTTTTACTATCATATTTTAAAGGAAAGTAAATGAACTTCGATAAACTAATAAGTGGCTTCTTTATTATCTTTGCTATGACGCTCAATTTTGGCTTTTTTTATGGCGATATTACAACACTAGAACACCATAGCAAATATGAACTTTTTGCTGCAATTGTCATAAATATCATTGCTACTACTTTAAAGATCGGCGACAAGACTCAGATAGGCTCTGTCCTTCTTGCTACCTCTCTTGTTGCTGATATTCAACTTATAGCAGCGGCAACTATATGGACGGTAGCTTTCTATACGAACGCATTGGATACACATGCTACGTCAGTCGTCATATCACTTTCAGGAGGGGCATTGATGGCAAATATAACTTCTGTGATACTCTATATTGGAGAGACTTTAAAATCAAAAAGGTAACTCTTCATGAACAATAACTCTCTTTGGCTCCTCCTGCAAAAAATGAGGAGACCTTTTATCGTCATAGTTGTTACCTATACTATAGCGATTATAGGACTTATCTCCGTAGGTGGCGTAAGCGCGAACGGTGAGCCCTATCATATGACGATTTTTGATGCATTTTATTTTATCACCTACACGGCAACAACGATAGGTTTTGGAGAAACACCCTTTGAGTTTACCTATCCTCAAAGGATATGGGTCTCGATGTCTATCTATGTAACGGTCATCGGATGGTTTTATGGAATCGGCTCTCTCATCTCGATACTCCAAGACAAACTCCTTATCCAGGAGATAGCCAAAACGCGTTTTGAAGGACAAGTAAAAAAGATAAATGAGCCTTTTTTTATCATCTTGGGCTATAACAATGTAACAAAAAAGATTATAGGCAAAGTACTCTCTAAAGGTTTTAGAGTTGTTGTGATAGAGAAAAATCGCGACCGAATTAATGAGCTCATCTTGGAGAACTACTCCCCACATGTTCCGGTGCTTGAGGCAGACATATATGATCCAAATGCTCTAGAACTTGCAGGAATAAAATCAAAATACTGCAAAGGACTCGTCTCACTTTTTGAAGACGATAATCTCAATCTCAAGATAGCATTAACCGCAAAGATACTCAACAAATCAACAACACTTGCTATCAAGTCGACAACCGATAATCACTCGGAAAACTTAAAAGATATCGGCGTGGAAATCATCGAAAATCCATTTGAGATCATCTCCCAACAGATTCATATGCTCCTCAATGCGCCGACACTCTATCAGCTTGAAAAGTGGATCTATAGAATCGGAGATCTTCACTCTTCGAGCTTTACGCTCCCAAGAGGACTCTATGTGATCTGCGGTTATGGCAGAATGGGTCGAGGACTCCATAAAATACTCAACCAAAATAATATAGAGGCTGAATTTATAGAGATCGATAATAAACTCGGCGAGCCACTCAATGTTGAGGGCATCAAAAAAGTTCTTGCTAAAAATGCTGATGATAAAGATGTGCTTATCGACGCCAATATAGAAGAGGCTGTTGCTATCATCGCAGGAACGAATGATGACACCACCAACCTCTCGATACTTGCAACAGCTAAGAAGATAAGCCCACACATCGTCACAATCGCGCGCGAGAATGAGATGGAAAATCTTTCACTCTTTGAGTATGCAAATATACACTATATCTTTATGCCTTCGCGTCTCTTGATTCATAAAACCATCAATGCACTTATCCATCCGCTTTCTGATAGATTTATACATCTTATCTCGGCTAAAAATGAGATGTGGGCAAGAGATCTTGCGAATGAGCTCAGAGAGATAGGAGCAAATCCGTCGCTATTTGAGATGGTAATCAATGAAAAACAGGCATATGCAATCACTCAAAGAATGAAAAAGGGCGAAAAGATGTATCTAGATACCCTCATTCGCTCAAGATCAAACCCAAAAGAGAAAAACAGCATCAAGGTTCTGCTCTTACAAAGAGAAGGGAAGCCCTATCTGCTGCCACAATCGGTGATTGACCTTAAAGAGGGTGATCAGATACTTTTTGCTTGTAGCGAAGATGCTGTGGATGATATAGAGTATATCGCACAAAATATCTATGAACTCGATTATATACTCAAGGAACAGTCATAAATTAATCCAAAATAAATTTAAAAGATTATCGATCCAAACTAGGCTCAGCATAAAAACTATTTTGGTAGAATCACAAAAAGCTAAAGAGTTATTGGAGAAATAAAGCAATATCAACTATAATAGGCGGTTTGGAAATAATGAAAATCAAAGAGAGTGCTTAATGGTCAAACAAGATCAATATATATACGCGTGTGTCGATAGCTCAAAATTTTCAAAATATGTGTGTGATTATAGTATAGATTTATCTAAAAGCTTGGATTTGCCACTTAAATTTTTTAGCTCTACAAAGAATGGTAGTACACTTTTAGAAGAGTGTGAAGAGCAAGCAAAAAATAAAAAAGCAAAACAGATCGTCTCTTCGCAAAAAGAGGGTAGCCTCTATGAAAATCTTCTTGAGCTCCAAGAGAGCATTCGAATTGCTGTTGTCGGGCTAGATGGCATCGATGAAAAAGGCAAAAAAAGCGGTATAAGCCCTCAAGTCGAAAAGATTATCAAAGATATTAGAGCACCTATTTTGTTGATAAACGGTACATACCGACCTATCAATAAAGTGCTCATCGCCTATGACGGATCACTCTCAAGCCAAAAAGCGCTTGATGCTCTTATATCAAATCCTATCTTCCATGATGTCCAAAGAGATATCGTCAGTGTTAACAATGAAGCAGCACTTCAAGAGGCAAAAAAAAGATTAGCAAGAACCGATATCAATGCTAATTTTATCTACTTAGAAGGGGAACCGGTCACGGCGATTTTATCATATCAAAAAGAGTGCAACATTGATCTTATCGCTATGGGTGCCTTTGGGCATGGCATGCTTCATCACATCATCTATGGAAGTGTAACACACCATATGCTTTTAGAAGCCTGTGTGCCACTCCTTTTAGTTCGATAAAGTCAAGCGCTAATTATCTCTACTACCTCATCGACACTCGGCACTCTTCCGCTCACCTTCACTTCACCATCAATGACAAGCGCCGGAGTACTTGTCACCCCATAACTCATAATCTCAACGATATCTTCTACCTTATTTATCTGCGCAAATTTCCCACTCTTTGCGAGTGCTTCTTTTGCCACTTCAAACAATGCTTTACATTTAGCACAACCGGTCCCCAATATATCTATCTTCATTAATTGCCCCCAAAAATAAAATTGAATATGTATCCCACCAATAATATCCCAAATGCTACTATACCAAAAAAAGCAGCTATAAGTCGCATATGAAGTATTTTTTTTAGTATCATCGCCTCGGGTAAGCTCAATGCGGTCACTGCCATCATAAATGAAAGCGCACTCCCAAGCAGCATCCCCTTTTCACTCAAAACCTCAACTAACGGAATAACACCGGCTGCATTTGAATACATAGGCACACCCATCAAAACTGCTATCGGCACCGCATACCAAGCATCACCTCCTGCATATTTTGAGACAAGCTCCGTTGGAATGTACCCATGGATAAGTGCACCGACTCCGACTCCGATCATAACATACAGATATATCTTTTTAAATACATCTACAGTATATGCCCACGCCTCTTTTATCTTCTGCTTAAATGGTTGCCTAGTCATCATATCTTTAAACTCACCCTCGAGTGGAACTATTGGTATAAGAAGATACTTCTCTACTCCTTTGATTTTCCCTATAGAGTATCCGCCGAGAATAGCGACCAAAAGACCAAAACCGATATAGATTGCTGCTATCTTCCATCCAAAAAGTCCAAAAAGCATCGCTATAGCTATCTCGTTGTTTAGTGGTGCAGAAATGAGAAAACTAAAGGTGATCCCGATAGGAATCCTCGCTTGCATAAAACCTAAAAAAAGAGGAATGGCACTACAGCTGCAAAAGGGTGTGATGATTCCAAAAAGTGCGGCTAAAATATTGCCTGTAAATTCACTCTTACCTTGGAGGTAACGCCTTACTTTTTCAGTGTTAAAATAACTTCGCAGAAAACTCACTAAAAAAATGATGCCAAGAAGAAGTATAAAAATCTTGATAGTATCATAGATAAAAAAATGTATAGCGCCCCCGAGTGCACTTTTTGGATCCAAACCCCAAGATCCAAAAACCAATCCGTCAACTATCTTTTCCCACCAATCAAACATCTAATACCTTTTTTAGCATAGGGAGCAAAAATGCCTCTATCTCTTCATATATTTTCCTAAATGCTTTAAAACTTTTACCATCCGGGTCTTCAAAACCTACATGTATCTTCGGAGTCGATCGTGGAAATATCGGACAACTCTCTTTTGCATGGTCACACACCGTCACAACCAAATCATAATGATTATCTATGATGCTATCTAGTGTTTTTGAGTGATACTCATCCTTCCAGATTCCTTTTTCTTCAAGCAATTTTTTCGCATTTGGATTTACTTCTCCATTTGCTTTTACTCCGCTAGAATCTGCACTTACGCCTTCTAGTTTTGCATTGATGAGTGCTTCAGCTATGATGCTTCGACAGCTATTACCCGTGCAGAGAACTAATACTTTTTTATCCACTCTTAACCCCTCCTAATCGTGCATTCTTTTTTAAGTGTCGGGATATCCATATCAAGATAACTAATCTCTTTTAAAATTGATTGGCGAAATTGATCAAGCGGATCTCTAATGCTATAGTATGCCCACCTTCCTCGTCTATCTACTTTTAAAAACCCACTCTCTTTAAGTATCTTGAGATGCCTTGATACTCTTGATTGAATCATCTTAAAAGAGTTCTCTATATCGCAGACACATACTTCACCGTTTATATCTATAAAATGAAGTAAGCGTAGTCTCGTTGCGTCATTTATCGCACCGATTGTATCTAAAAATAGCTCCAAAGTATCTCCTTTTGTGTAAGTGTATCACAAATATATTTATATATCAAGATATATTGATATATAAATAACAAACGCGTAATCCTTTTGTAAAAATATATCCTTATTATATTTTGCTTCATAAAGAAACTCTTTTGGAAATGAGTGTATAATGTCCTAACGAAAAGGAGATTCTATGAGATTTTTTTATGTAGTTTTTGCGGCTATTATGATCGCTCTACTTGCAGGTTGTACAAGTTCGGGAACTTCTGTAAACACTCTTTCGACTTCTAACTCAAAAGATGTTGTAAGAGAATATTTTACCGGCGGTAAATTGATGAGTGAATTTTTTATCACTGACCAATCAACACAGAGCGGTATCCTTAAAAAATATGGATATGATGGCAAATTAACATCAACAGCCCAGATAAAATATGGCAGAAAAAATGGAATTGAGACTATGTATGATCCGGGTGGTGGAGTATTGCAAAAAACACCATATGTTAATGATGTCGTTAATGGTGAACAGATAGCATACTACGAAGATGGCTCTCCCATGATAAGTGTTCAATATGTAAATGGCGTCAAAAACGGAGCCTACAAGACCTACAAGAGAGATGGAAGCCTTTACAAAGAGGTTCTCTTCAAAGATGGAAAACTCGTAAAATAAGGATAGGGGCATACTTCCTACATTTACACACATCATTAACCCGAAACTAAAAAATATCACACTCTCTATCAATAAAGATGGAGAGCTTGTGGTCAAATCCCCTAAAAATTGCGAAGATAAAATAGCTACTATCATTGCTAAAAAAAGCCTATGGATCAAAGAGGCTAAAGAGCGAATGCACACTAAAAAAGGTGTTGTCCATACTCTTGACAATGACACGACGATCTACTTTTTAGGAGAAGGCTATCCTGTAGACTTTGAAAAGAGTGAGAAAAATTCTCTAAGATTTATCATGCAAAAAGGATTTAGGTATAGTTACAAAAACGATCTTGATAAAGCAAAATTTTTAAAGATACTTGATAGCTTTTACCTTCAAAAAGCTCAAGAGTTACTGCCAAAAAAGATAAAAGAGCATGCTGAGAGTATGGGGTTGCATCCAACAAAGATATCCTTTAAAAAAACAAAATCCCAGTGGGGTAGTTGCTCTAAAGCAAATGCGCTGAGTATAAATACCGGTGTTATGAAACTCCCTTGGCACCTTATAGAGTATATCATCATTCATGAGCTCGTCCACATCAAACATAAAAATCATCAAAAACCATTTTGGGCATTGGTTGCTCAGTATGTACCCAATGTTCAAGAGCTAAGAAGAGAGATGAAAGCCTATGCATGAATTGACAATTTTAGGCATAGGCAACATCTTGCAGGGAGATGATGGTATCGGTGTTTATGCTACTGCATTTCTTAAAAAAAATTATGATTTCTCACCAAATATTCACTTCAAGGAGGGTGGAGTCGCCGGTATGGCACTGCTCGATACTATCGAAGAGACCCGCTCGCTCATCATCCTGGATAGCATAGAGATTGATGATGCTCCGGGGTCGATCTACATGATTCCGGCAAATGAACTTGGAGGATACGGCATTAACTGCGGAGGTGCGCATGAGATAGGGGTGCTTGAATGTCTTGATATGCTCGAACTCCAAGGCAAAGAGTTGCCAAATGCAACAGTGATTGGTATCGTCCCGCAAGAGATTGATCTTCACGTTGGACTTAGTGCCCCACTTAAAGAGCATTTTGATGACTACATCAAAACGGTTATCTCTGCTATAACTGAACTTGATTTTAAAATCGAAAAGAGAGAAAAACAATACTCATTGCAAGAGATAATCGATAGATTTAAAGATTGTTAATAGAGAAATTCAACCAGAATCAAGAAGCTTTAACGACACTGCATTCCCAACCATCATACATACCGCCATGCTCTTTACTAAGTGCGATGAGTGTAAGTGTAACTGCATCGATATCATAATAAAAAGGCTTATCTTTTCTATAAAATTTTACGCTTTTATCCTCTTGTTCCATCACACGAAAGCCCTCATTTTGAATAGCCTCTATAAACTCTTTTGGTACACTTACATCAAAAACAACTCTATGCTCTATGGCTCTTGGGGTTTGTAGATCATCTCCACTCTCTTTAAGCTTCTCGCACACTTTATGGTTATTGATGATTTGCCACTCGTCAACATTGGGATACAGCAGATTATGATAAAAGTTCCACTCACTATCATCTTGAAACCCGGCACTTATCTCAAAATCCTCAAATTCAGCCAGTGCATACTCTAAGAAATCTTGCCAATTATAGGTAAACTGAAGATAGTATAGAAATGTCACACTTCCTTGCGTGATGATTCTGCCGGCATATTTCCCGATGCGAAACTTTATCATAGAGGCTTCTAATTTATCTTCTAAAAAAGAGAGTTCATCCTCCTCGCTCTCATCGATGAGTCCATTCTCTTTTGGGTTTTTCAGCGCTACTTTAACAAAGCCTACTATCGGATAGGTCGCTTTAAATTCATTGTCTTCAAGCGCTAGGCCAACATTGGCAAGCACACTCGCTGCAGCACCTTCTAGCTGCTTCATATATATTTCCCAATATTCGTTCATACTACTCCATCTCCAAACTCATAAGATACATCTCTTCGCCGTCAATCACCTCGACATTGTTACTTTCACACTCCCCACAGATATAACGATACTCTTTAAGTGTAGTCTCCGCTCCACACTCTTTACACTTGATAATGACACGCTGCTCTTGGATATCAAGCAGGGCATCTGCACACATGGTCTCTTGTTTAAATGTATCAAAAGCACTTTTTAAAAGATGAGGCTCCACACCGCTCATCACGCCTATCTTGAGATATATTTTCAAAACTTTTTCGGCACCGTTTTGCGTAGCGATATCTTCACATTGATTGAGAAGTGCTTGGACTATACTATATTCATGCATGCATATCCTTAGCAGATTCTTGGCAGTAACTCGCCATTTGGAGTTTCTAAAAATCTCAATGTTCCCCATCCGCTTTTTAAAACCACTTTTTGAGGATGCAAAGAGGTCACACTGCCGATGATCGATGCCTTTGCGCACACATCAAAACTTTTTAAGATTTCTACTGCTTTATCGGCATCCTCTTTTTTTACAGCCAATACAAATGTCCCCTCATTAGCTAAAGCGGTCGCTTCAAAACCAAGCATCTCGCAGATACCACTTACCTCATCACTCACGGGAATCTTCTCTTCTGTGACCTCTATACAAACATCAGACTGCTTTGCCCATTCATTGAGCACTGCCGCTACTCCGCCGCGCGTCGCGTCTCTCATAGCTGTTATGGCTATATTTGCATCAAGCAGTGCTTTTACCTGCGGATAGAGTGAGTTACAGTCACTCTTTAGAGCACTGCTCATCTCCATCCCTTCGCGCGCTGCAAAAATAGTCGCACCATGGCAGCCGATATCACGATTGACAAGGATAACATCATCACATGTAATGTTATTGGAGCTAATGCCTTTTTTGGTTATCTCTCCGATTCCTGTAGTGTTGATAAATATCTTATCCACACTCCCGCGTGGTACGACCTTGGTATCTCCACTGACTACTATAGCGCCATTTACTTCCAGCTCATGCCTCATACTCTCGACGATGCGCTCCAGGCTCTCTAGCTCAAAGCCCTCCTCTATGATGACACTGCATGTTAGGTACTTTGGCTTGGCACCCATCATAGCAAGGTCGTTACAAGTACCACACACAGCAAGCTTGCCAATGTCTGCTCCTGCAAAAAACAGGGGTGATACGGTAAAGCTATCGGTAGAGAATGCCAGCTCTCCATTATGGATAACTGCCGCATCTTCACTCCGCTGTAATATCTCGTTTTTAAAAGCTTTGTAAAAAACTTTTGATATCAGTTCGTTATTCTCTTCACCGCCGTTACCTTGGGCTAGTGTAATCGTCTTTACCATTTGCCACCTGCTTCTTTAGTCACTATTGTCCTTCAGAGTTGTTTCACATAAATTATATCCATATTCTATAATAGACTTTGATTTATAAAAGTCAAAACTCCCGCATAAATTTCTCGGCACCCCTATCTCAATATCAGGGGGATACGCCGATAATTTCATTCTGGCAATTGCGCCTTGCATTGTTTCAAATGATTTGTTTGCTACTGTGTACATACTATTTGATATTATTGATTTTGGGATAGAAACACCATTGATATACTCTTTTATCTTCATTGCCAAAGATGATTCTTGTTTTCTATCTTTTAAAAGAATTTCGGAACTAGCCTCTGCTCCTAGATTCACAGCGATAGTCAAATCTGTATTATCATGAAAAGTTGGAGCGATTGGAACCGGATTTAATACACCGCCATCTACAAGCGCTCTACCGCCATAGGTATAAGGAGTAAAAAATAGTGGTAAAGATATAGAAGCTCGAATGGCACTCAAGAGTGGACCTCTGTTTATCCAAATCTCTTTTTCACTGTCTATATCGGTAGCGACGGCTGTAAACTTGATAGGCAAATCTTCAATCATATGCTCACCTGTCAACTCTTGCATTTTAGAGATAAGTGTATCTCCTGCTATAAGCCCACCGGAACCTTTGAAATCTAAAAGCTTTAGCATATCAATCACATCTGATTTTTCAAGCCAATCAATATATGTATCAAGTTTCCCCGCGGCATAAAAGCCACCGATAAGTGCACCCATGGAACATCCGGAGATTGATTCTATCTTATAATTATTGTCTTCAAGCCATTTGATGATGCCGACATGAGCTAGCCCTCTTGCCCCACCGCTTCCCAAAACAAGAGATACTGTCTTTTTCTTCATAACTATAAATTCCCATACCTATAGTAAGCTGCACACGCTCCTTCACTACTCACCATACAGCTTCCAACAGGATTACTCGGTGTGCATAGTTTACCAAATATCGTACATTGAGGTGGTTTTGCCATCCCTTTGAGTATCTCACCACACAAACAAAGTTTATGATCCATGCACTGCTCTTTTGGTAGGATCGCATCATAGATTACCTCAGCATCATAAGCACTATATGCATCTTTGAGTTTCCATGAGCTATGTGCAACTTCGCCGAGCCCTCTCCAAAGAAACGCGGGTGCCTTTTCAAAATATTTTTCTATAAGCTTTTGCGCCTCTTTATTGCCATCTCTATCGACTGCTCTGGTGTACTCTATCTCAACTTCACTTCTGCCTTCAAGGAGCTGCTCTAAAATCATAGTGATACTCTGCATCACATCAACAGGCTCAAACCCGGAGACGACAACCGGCTTGCCGTATTGTAAAGCAAAAGGCTCATAAATCTTAGAGCCGCTAATGACGCTTACATGACTTGGCCCTAGAAAAGCATCGATTCTGCTCTCAACCTCTCTATCTTCACTGTCAACTAAGAGTGTTGTCATTACCTCGGGGACAGTGACATGATTGATATGTAGCTTGATATTTTTGATATCTTTTTTGATGATAACATCTAGAAGTGCTGCAGTCATTGGGGTCGTAGTCTCAAAACCAATGGCGAAAAAAATGATCTCTTTATCGGGATTTTCAAACGCAATTTTAAGCGTATCAAGCGGGGAGTAGACAAATCTTACATCAGCGCCTTTGCTTCTGGCATCTTGCAAACTTCCATTGCTTCCGGGTACCTTTATCATATCGCCCAAAGTTACTAAGATCACATCCTCTTGCATGGCAAGTGCGTACGCATGATCGATGCGCTCTTTTGGCATGATGCAAACCGGACAGCCCGGGCCATGGATAAAGTCGATATTTTTAGGCATGAGCTGAGGTAGTCCGTACTTCATAATGGTGTGCGTATGCCCCCCGCACACCTCCATAATGCCTATATCTCTATCGAGCTTTTTTGCCAAGAGTGCTATCTTGCGAGCATATGCCTTTATGGTATCGGGGTTACGAAAATCATCATAGAGGTTACTTAGCTCCATCATCGCACGCATCACCTTCTAGTATCGCCTGCTTTCGCTCCTCTTCACTCATCGCTTCAAGCAACTCTTGATAGGTATCCAAAGAGATTTGGGCATCTTCCTTGCTAATCGTATTCATCACAAAGCCGATATGGATGAGCACAAAATCGCCTATCTTGACATCATCTTCTGCCATCATCATAAGGCTTGCTTCTCTTTGCACGCCCATAGTATCAACGACACAACTCTGATTCTCTTTGTCAATCTTGACAACTTTACTTGGGATCGATAAACACATACCCTATCTCATCTTTTTCTTAAAATCTATCCACTGTGCAAAAGCTTTTAGCGAATCGTTATCTTTTGTGCTTATCTCAAGGATATCGGCACTTGGATTGAGCGCGCGTAGCGCAGCTTTCTCTCTTTGGATATCATACTCAAAATAGGGCAACAAATCAACTTTTGTAAAGAGCACGAGATCGGCTTTTCTAAACATTACCGGATATTTGGCAATCTTATCCTCTCCTTCGGGAATCGAGACAAGCACGACATTAAGATGTGTACCCACATCATAGCTTGCCGGACAGACGAGATTGCCGACATTTTCTACAAAACAGACATCAATCGCATCAAGATCTATATCATGCAACGCCTTATGTACCATCATCGCATCAAGGTGACAGGCTGAACCGGTTTGTATCTGGATGGCCTGTATCCCTTTCGCACTTAATCTATCGGCATCTCTGTTGGTCTCCAAATCACCCTCTACGACACTGTAGTTAAAGTCAGCTACATCTTTGAGCATCTCAAGAAGTGTCGTCTTACCACTTCCAGGACTACTCATAAGATTGATACCTAAAACATTATGCTTATCAAAATGTGCGCGATTGTGTGCGGCTTCATGATCATTTTTATCCAAAAGGCTTTTGATAACCTCTATCGTCTTTGGATCATTGAGGTGAGGATTATCGTGAACATGATCATCATGAGCATGCGCATGATGATGCTCGTGCTCCTCCTCTTTTCCTCTTACACTGCATCCACAATCAACACACATCTTCTCTCCTTAGAAACTATAATTGACAAACGCTCGAAGATTTTTTGTATCACCCTCGAGATCATCAGATATATCACTATAGACAACACTTGTAGTGAGGTTGTCATTGAAAGTATATTCTACCACAAGATCAACCTCATTGGCATCATCTTGAATATCTCTGTCTATTTTAGCATATCCGGCACCTAATGCCAAGCCATTTATCACAGAATTCAACTCCCAAGAGAGTGCCGCGTTGTAAACTCTGCCATCATCTCCGGCTTCTGCCAAAGTATAGTGCTCCATACTTGTAAAAAACGGTCCTCCGCCAAAGAAGTTATCTGCAGCTATGCCGTCTGTTTGATTGTAAGCAACCGCCAAACCTAGACCGCTTGGTGCATGCGTACCCTCTAGAGAGACCCCAAAGATATCATTATTGTCACCACCGTCATAATCTTGTCTTGAATACTGTGCCCCAAAAGAGAGTTCAAAAGCATCCAAATCAACACCGTAAGTCGCCTCCAAATAAGTGATATCGACTAGGTCATTTGCAAAATAATACCACCCTTGCAAGTCAAGATTTTCTATACCTGCATACTCGACACCTAAAACTTGCACGCCATCACTACCGTTCATCTTGGTAAACTCTTCAGGTACCGGCGCATCGACTCCCGACCAACTTCTCACATGTGAGAGTACAATTGTAGTATCCGGGATATCGCTATTGATGTAGGTTGCCGCTTCAAACCTATTTGGCACCATGCCGATATCATCGCTATCAGCATAAGGCGTTTCAAGTATTTGTCTCCCGACAATCACTGTGCTTCCGCCCCATACGCCTTTGAGATAAAGCTCATTCAATATCCCATAACTTTCATTCTGTGAATCTCCGAAAGGGATACCCAATATATCGGGAGTTTCATCAAGCAAAACGCCCTGAAGCGTACCTCCAACCGAGAGTCCCATATATCGCGCACTTTCATAGTTTAATTGAACACCAAATGCTACCTCGTTACTATCTTCCGTCTCTACATCGGTATACTGATACCCAAGTCTTGCTTCACCGCTAAATTTTTCACCCTCTTCATTGGCACTTACTAAACTTGCGGTTGTAACAGCCGCAAGAATAAATGCTATCTTTTTTTTCTCCATCCAATCTCCTTTTAACTTGTAATTTTGTTATGGTGAAATGAAAATATACAATATAATAACTTAATAACAGTTATCATTATCATTATATAATCCTACTATTTTTTATGGCTATGCCAAATACCTAAATCTTGTGCATCATGCGTATGCAAGAAACCTGCTTTATGTAAAAGCTCGTGATTGTTTACAAAGCTATTTACGCCTCCATCATAGATGATCTTGCCCTCTTTGAGCACGATAGCTCTCTCGCCTAACTCGGGAGCTAAAACAAGAGAATGTGTCGAAATGATCGAAGTAGACTCAAGACTCTGGATATAATCAATCAATTTTTTACTCACTCCGTGATCCAAGGAACTCAACGGCTCATCTAAAAGTAAGAGCTCAGGATTCACAAGCAAAACACACGCCAAGGCAACTTTTTGCTTTTCTCCTCCACTCAGCATAAACGGAAAAGAATCCAATTTATCATGAAGTCCTAACATCTTTATGACTTGATCAATCTCTTTTTCCTCTCTTTGGATACCGAGCAATTCAATAGAAAAAAGAAGCTCTTTTTTGACGCTTTCACTAAAAAGCATCGCATCAATATTTTGAAACAACAAAGAGCACTCTTTTCTAAAATTTACAAAATTCTCTTTCTTTTTTAGAAAATTTGCCGTGATGAGCTCTCCTTTAAAGCGGTACTCTCCTTGCTGTGAAAAAATCAAACCATTTAAAAATTTGAGGAGTGTACTTTTGCCACTACCATTGATGCCTAGAAGAACGATCTTCTCTTTCTCTTTTACACTGAGTGATAAGGAGTCTAAAATAATCTGCTCATTTTGACTCAACACAATATCTTTACACTCAACCATAATAACCTCTCGATCTTAACGCCAAGTTGTTTTCCTTGGAGAGTAAAAGTGCTTTGTGAAAAAGAGTTACAGCCAAAGAGGCTATAAGTCTGAGGGTATCCGAGAAACTTTTTGTATTCATGCCTCTGCTTGCTGCAGCTTCATAGCTCTCTTTTAATATACGGATAAAAAGTTCTTTTTTTGCCAAAAACAAGACAATAAAAAGCCGTATCTCTTTTGTGATGCCAAATACACCTACAATGCCAAATCTATTGATAAAAGATATTGTCAGATATGTTAACACGAATGAGCGCCAAACAAAGATAATCTGCTGTGTTAGATCAATGTGTCCTGTCAAATAATAGATAAATATACCGTTTATAAATGCTACGAAAAACGAGAAAATAAAAACGGCAAAAAATGTAAATTTCAATACATAAAACCGCTCTTTAGAGATCAAAAAAGCGATAACACTCAATATACCAAACAGCATCATACTTGATGATGATGCGGTAAAAATAAGTGTTGCAATCAAGATAACCAAGAGCACCTTACTTATAAAAAAGTCAGAAAATCGGTCCATCTATTTTACTTTGATGCGTTTCAAGGCATAGAAAAAACCAAAACTCATCGCCACTCCTATGATTGCACTAATAATAGTACTTAAAATCGCTCCTAGGTTACCTACCTCATAATCCGGCATCGGCGCATTGATACCTGCATCCTTTACCCCTTCAGGTATGTAGCCAACCAATGTTTGAAACTCTTCTACTCCCCATTCTCCCCAAGCAGAATATTCACTGATAAGCCCCAAAGGAGTCAACGCAACCATTATCAATAAAAATATTATTAATTTTTTACGCATGTACGCCCCCTTTTACTCTTTCAAAGAAATTAACGATAGCCACAGTAACCAACCCTTCGATAACTCCAAATATCAGGACATGAGAACCAACAACCGCCGGGAATGTTACCGTGAGATCAAATGGGAAATAGAGCGCTTTGCCATCTTGCATAAACAAGAGAGGCTGGATCCCAAGTATGATAGCAACAGCTATACTTGCTGCCACCATTCCCCCATAACCCGCGACAAAAAAAGCTATCGATTTTGGTATTTTTTTGCCCAAAAACTCATAGAGGTAATATGCACTAAATGCCCCTACAAATCCCATCGAAAGAGAGTTAGCCCCAAGTGCTAATACGCCGCCATCCCCAAATAACACTGCTTGAAAAAATAATACAGCACTAATAGCTATAAATGCCGTCCAAGGACCAAGCAATATAGCCAGCACGGCCATACCGACAGCATGGCCGCTCGTACCTCCCGGGATGGGGATATTTATCATCATAATAAGAAACGAAAAAGCTGCCAATGAGGATAAATAAGTTACAGAATCCTCATTTTCATTTAAAAACTTCTTTGTCTGTTTTACTCCATACCACCACAACGGAATCGCCAAAGCTAATCCGGCAATAGATGTAGATGGCGATATGAAACCATCAGGTATATGCATAGTGCCTCCTTGATTTATATTTTATAAGAACATACTATATGTTTTAGCGTAAAAAAAATATTAAAAATTACATTTCTTGCATATTTTAAGGACCAAAGATATATAATTTTTTATGGATTGCATCTATTGTCAAAATAAAACTACCTATCTTCTCTCGGACGGCATACGCAAATGTTCACAGTGCAGAAGAAAATTTAGTCCAAAAAAGATAGCTAGAGAAAAAGTACTTGTCAGTCTTTTTTTGTCAGCATCAAAAATTCCTGTCACAGCCTTGGATGATAAATCCGGCATAAACATCAATACAATCAAAAAACATTTTATGATAATCCGCAAAAAAATAGCCCTCTTTTTAGATAGAGAGTTTGAGCGAAATATTGCAAAAATCGATGAGTATGATGAGCATATTTATTGCCAAAAAAATTCAAAATCGACAAAAAACTGCAGATTTATCTCTTTTAGTTTTGAAGACAAAATTTACACTCTCTTACTCCAGGAAAATATCGAACAAAAAAATAGACTTGAAAATTTTTATAAAATGATTAAAGTAAAAAAGGACTCCTCAACTATCACGGATTTCTGGAACTATTTTAAAGTATTTATCGCCAAGCATAGAGGTGTTGCAAGAGAAAACCTCATCTACTATATCAAAGAGGCTGAGTTTCGCTACAACTACTCAAAAAAGGAGCAAAAAGAGATACTCGATAATATCTTATGAGCCTTTTGGAATGTTCATAAAACTTGCCATCTGCCCCAAAGCGATACCGCCATCATTTGGCGGGAATTGCTCATTCATGAAAAGATCGGGAAACTCTTTGAGAAGCAATTTCACAAGTATTCTATTTTGAAACACCCCGCCACTAGCACAGAGCGGCAAATCTTTATAGTCTCCATGGATATTGACGATAATCTTTATTACTGTATTGAAAAACTTTGTTATGGCAATTTTTGTGTCACTCTCTTTTGTGAGTGAGATGATCATAGGGGATATATCTATAATGCCTCTACTTGCATCATAATCATATACTCCGCCTATCGTCTCATCGTAAAACTCCTCAAGCAGCATACCGCTCTCGCCTTCAAAGCTTATGGTCTGTGAGATATCAAGCAGCGAGGCAACAGCATCGAACACCCTCCCCATCGATGAACTTTGCGGAGCGTTAAGCCCTCGCTCCCACATTGTATAGAGTGTTGTCAACTCCTCTTTACTAAAAGATGACAAAGTCGGACTCTCTATCTTGAGAGCTTCTTTACCGTAAATGTCAAAAAGCAGAGCAAGTGCAACTCTTCTTGGCTCTTTAATCGCAGCTTCACCGCCGAGAAGAAGAAATGGTTTTAGGTGTGCAACCCTCTGAAAACCTTCATAATCACACACCAAAAACTCTCCGCCCCAAAGTGTTGCATCCTCTCCAAACCCTGTGCCATCAAATGCAATGCCAAGCACTTTTTGGTTTCTAAGACCATGTTCTGCCATCACAGATAAGATATGAGCATAGTGGTGATAGACCTCTTTTTTATGTGCATCCTGCGCTTGTGCATAGCGAGTTGAGTCATACCCCTTGTGTGCATCATGCAAGATAGTCGTGTAGTTAAAGCTGTAGACTCTTTGGAGGTCTTTGATGGCGCGCTCAAATGATTTGATAGAGGCAATATTGCCAAGATCTCCGATATAAGGTGAGAGCACAACACTCTCTTCGCTCCCGATAGCAACACTATTTTTTTGATGTGCGCCGACTGCTAAGGCATTCTGCTTCAACGGGTAGGGCAATTTGAGTGATGCAGGAGCATAGCCTCTCGCTCTTCTAATCGTCACAACCCTCTTTTCAACCACCATGACAACACTATCATCGCATCTATTGACTATCTCTCTGTTGTGATCTAAGATAAAATCATAAACTCCACTCATCAATCTTAGCTCCTCTATATTTGTAGCGATAGGGTCATCACTGATATTGGCACTTGTTGCTACAAGCGGAACATCAAGGGCATCTAAAAGTAAGAGATGCAAAGGGGTATATGCTAAGAAGATGCCGAGTCTTGAAAGATGTGGCGCGACACTTTTTGATAGATTTGCATCACCCTTTTTATCTAAAAGCACTATAGCTCTTTGGGGCGAGCTTAATAGCTGTGCTTCTTGTTCATCTATATAAGCAAGTTCGCGAGCACTTTCTATATCTTTGAGCATAAGTGCAAACGGTTTTGATGGGCGATGCTTTCTCTCTCTTAACTTTTGCACAGCTCTATCATTGGTCGCATCACAGACAAGATGATAGCCCCCCACCCCTTTGATTGCTACGATTGCGCCCTGTTTGAGTGCCTCTATACTCAACGCAATAGGCTCTTTATTACCACTGCTAAGCTGCGCTTGATTGTTATCTAAAAACGAGAGGCTTGGTCCACAATCATAACAGCCGATAGGCTGTGCATGATATCTACGATTATCAGGATCGCTATACTCTGCCTCGCATGCTTTACACATTGTAAATTTTGCCATCGATGTATTGACTCTATCATAGGGAAGATTTTTGATGATAGAATATCGTACACCACAATTCGTACAGGTGATAAAAGGGTATCTGTATCTTCTGTTATTTGGGTCAAGTAGCTCTCTAGCACAATCTTCACAGACAAAAAGATCGGGAGGAATGTTTGTAAACCCTACCTCACTAGAGACGCTCTCTTTGATTGTAAAATCATCAAAGTTCTCTTGTTTGACTTGAGCATATTCGATACTCTCGATAGAAGCAAGCGGTGGCTGCTCTTTTTTGATATCTTTTATAAATTTTTCAACCTCATCTTGCGTGGCATTGAGCACTATCGCTACGCCGAAATTGCCATTATAGACATAGCCGTTCAATGAAAAAGATTTTGCTAGATTGTAGATAAAAGGGCGAAAACCGACACCTTGGACAACACCCTTGATAGTTATCTTATAAGTATAAAGCTCCATACAAAGCATTCTCCTTCGAGAGTGGATACTCGATATTGGTCACTATATTTTTCGATCCCAATTTCTTCTTTAATCTTCCATATAGTATCTGATTTGCAATATTTTTTCCACTGAGTGCGACAGTATCGCTCCCGCTCTTTTCGCAAAGTTGCAAAGCACCATCAGCTATGTAGTCACCTATTGATTCAAAGATACTATAGCAAAGAAGTTCTTGCTCTACACCTGCTAATTTATAACTGATGATGCTTGCTAAAAAAGCCTTACTCTCAAAACGATTATCTTTGATATGTGTATCGATAGCAAGCCCTGCCTTTCCTAAAAATTTCAATGCTTCAACGGCAATCCCTTCTAAATTCACTTGTCCGACATCTATGATTACTGCGGCTATTTCAAAAGCATTGGCATTCATTTGAGAATTATCTAAAGTACTATAAATCTCCGGAAATTTCTTTTTAAAGTTTTCTACAAGCCTATCGGAACCTGCACGAAGAGTTGCAATATCCTGCCAAAAATTATTACAATCGACATCAATAGAAGGAATGATTGTCATGGGCTTGTTCGCTCTACAAAACAAAAACTCTATATTATCATCAAAATAAACACCCACTGCATCTTTACTAAGCAATGCATTTTCCGCTAAAACGCTCATGATCGATGCATGCGATTGTTTAAATATCTTGGCATTAGGGTGCTCTTTTGCAAAATCATCCCCCTCTAAAACATACAGTTGCTCTACTTCTAGATCGCAAGCCCTTTGCATGCTGTCTATGATAATCGTATCTTCAAAAGGAAAACTTACCATCGCGTGAGCAACTACGGCTTTTGGCAAAGCGGTCTTGACTAAAGCCGGGAAAGATGTCTTTGTTCCGTCTATTATCGCTTTTTTGTCTTGATTGACAAAAAGCGTGCTCTCTTGTGGAGCGATGATTGGCAAATCAAACTCTACAAGATAGTCAGCCTCACTTTCCTTTGTAGCGTCTTCATAGCCGATATATTCGACTCCAAGAAGAGCAAGTTCATATGCTAAAAGCATACTCATACCCTCATCGGGGTATTTTGCTAAAATGCTTGAGCCAAAAGCTTCTTTAAGCTCTTCACTTTGCGTTGCCACTCGCATCAATGGTCTCTCGATGCTAAGAAGCGCCGTAAACTCATCTTTGATGAGGAGTGTATGCTTGGAGATAGTATTGGCATCACAAAACATCACTTTGGCATGTGCATCATAGGTTTTATCTTTTTGTATCTGAAAAAAGCGTCTATAGCCATAGGGTGTTTTTACAAGCAAACTCTTACCCTTACTTAAAACTTTCGCACTTACCTCAAAAAGTTTTCTATAGGTTGGCCCATCATTGGCTATTCTCTCGCTCTTTTTATCGACCATTCTTAGAGCAACACCACACTGCGAACAGGATATCAGGGGATAGTTGACTCTCAGTGGATTTTTTTCAAGTTCGTTTTTGCAAGCATCGCAAGGATTTAAAAATCTAAAGGAGCTATTTTCTCTTGCAAAAGGGTATTTCTCTAAAAATGGAGCTTGTGGCCCACAGTTATTACAGCTTGTAAATGGATAATAGTAGTGTCTGCTTCTGATGTCAAACATTGCTTCTTGACACGCCGGACACGGTGCAAGATTTTGAGGAATTTTTGGCTCATCTATCTCTTCAATTTTTGGCTTTTCTTCCAAGATGTAGCTTGTAGTTTTACCTAAAAATATCGAAACAGGGATAACTGCATCTAAAAGCTTTGTAAAGCTGTCGATGCTATTTTTATCATCAAAGATAAGGAGTATCTTTTGATCTCTTTGGACAACATCAACGCTTATGTCGTGCTTTTTTGCATATGCCCTTATAAGGTCGGCTATATATCTTTTGGATGATCTAAATTCAAGCGCAACAACATAATACTCCATACCTCTCCTTGGTTTAAACCATTTTTAGATTTGCGTAGTTATCAACAATCTCTTCGATAGGTATGGTAGTACTTTTTTGCTTAAGCGTTATTCCGTATCTCTCTAATACTTCCGAAGTAGTTTTTACCAACGTATCAAATGAGTCATACATTGCATCGCTTAGAGCATTCGATACGCTTAGAGTATCTTCAGGCACTATGCCTATCATCTCTACATTTGCCTCCGATCCTGCCAAAGCAGCAACTTCAAGCATGATTACAAGCTCTGCTTCATTGGCACTTTTGCGTGTCTGCCCAAATGCCAATATCTTATCTTTATCATCGACGGCTATCGCTCCAACTTTTGCCTCATGAGAGGATGCGCCCACTATGACAACAGCATCATAGCTATTGAGATATTGCATAAGCCAAAAGCCTAAAAGCCCGCCGTCAACTATCTCGAGTTGACTATCAAAATCATAATTTGATTCGATATATTTTGCGAGATAGACACCCACGCCTTCATCGCAAAACATTATATTGCCTAGACCGATAAGAGCAACCCTCATGTGCTCACTTTCCATCTTTTACAAATTTGCTACCTCCAATTACGATAGCAATGTCTCCCTCTTCCCAGAAAATCGTTCTCCATATCTGATAGTAGATATGAAACACCATCCAAACTACGATAAGCCACATTGTTATATGATGTGCAATTCTCACATCCATTAATGTTCCGCCTGTTACAGGGATAGTCCAATCTGTTGAGATGTGGAGCAGTGCAGGCCACCAAGTACCGATGCTACTCTCGCCTGATTCAAGACCATGAACATACAGCTGTAACCCCGTAAAGAGCATAAAGAAAAGCAGGAGATGAAATATCGTAAAATAGACCGTATTGAAACTGTCACTATGGGTTGAATCAAATCTTTTACGACGATTGAGTGTCAATAGATTTAGGATAACCTCGCCAAACTCTTTTACATTTTTTGCATTTGGTATAAGTTTCTTATACGGTTTTTCGAAGCGTGAAAAGAAATAGAGATACGCAACAACAATCGATGTAACATCAAAGATAATTGCCGAGATAAAATGTGCCCATCTATTCCACGCCATGACATATTTATCAACCGCACCATCAGCGATAAAACTTTGATAATAAGGATGTGCAATGTAAAGTCCGGTGATAATCGCAGCGATCATACATATCGCATTTGCCCAGTGAATTATACGCATCGCCGGAGTCATACGTTCGATTTTTTTATAATCAGTTTTCATGATTGACTCCTTAAATCGCACAATTTGGATCTACCTTGTAAGTGCTCAACTCTTTACCTTTTGTGTTGAGAACATGCACGGCACAAGCAATACACGGATCGAAACTATGGATAGTTCTTATTATCTCAAGTGGCTGTTCCGGATCTGCTACTTTTGTTCCAATCAAACTTGCTTCATAAGCACCTAATTGTCCATTTGCATCTCTAGGACCTGCATTCCAAGTAGAAGGGACAACCGCTTGATAGTTTGTCACTTTCCCGTTTGCTATTTTAACCCAATGTCCGAGTGCTCCTCTTGGAGCCTCAGCAAGTCCCATTCCTTGAGTATCTACGCTTACTTTATCAAAGTCAAACTCAGTCCATGTAGAGAGGTCACCTTTTGCCGCATTGGTAGCAAGTTCATCAACCCACTCTTCCATCACATCGACCATCATACTTGTCTCAATAGCTCTCCCTGCAGTTCTTCCGACAGTTGAAAAAAGTACAGTGACAGGTAAATTAGCAGTTGTCAAGAAATCATCAACATATTTTTTGATACGCTCATTGCCTTTTACATAACCGACAACCATTCTTGCGAGTGGACCAACCTCAACTTTTCTTCCATCATATATAGGCGATTTTATCCAAGAATACTTTTCATCAGTTTTTAGATATGAGTAACCATCTTCACCTTTTTTCATCCCTGTATATTTTGGAATAGTCTCTCCATCATAAGGATGAAGTGCTTTATCACCCTCATACCATGCGTGAGTTACATCTTCTGCTATCTTGTTATGATCAAGATCAAATGCTTTTGAGATATCACCGTCAAGCACAACACCTGCAGGGAAAAGAAGATCTGAATTATAGAATCCCGTATCATCTAGTCTAAAGTCACCATAACTCATATAACTAAGCAGTCCCCCACCTGTTCCGCCGACTCCTTTATAGGTCGCACTTTTATCGGTAGCTTCAGCCGCATACATAGTTCCTGCCATATAAACATCAGGCATATACGCTCGTTTTACAAAGGCTCTTGCATCATGAAGGAGTTGTTTATAAAGAGCGATTCTCGCAGGATTTTTGATATCTTGAACACAAGTAACGCCCCCAACAACGATTGATTGTGGATGTGGATTTTTCCCACCGAAGATTGCATGCATTTTTGCCATATCTCTTTGAAGATCAAGTGCTTTGAGATAATGTGCAACACCGACAAGGTTTTGCTCAGGCGTTAACTTATAATGAGGATTTCCCCAATATCCATTGCCGAATATTCCAAGTCTTCCCTCTTTTACAAACTTGATAATACGATCTTGAATCGCTTTAAACTCGCCCGCACCATCCATAAAAGGCTCAACGCCGGCAACATTTGCCCATTTTTTTGCCTCTTTAGCTGCAAGCTCAGGATTTGCGGTCGTTGCTGAAACGATATCGACAAAATCAAGCGCATGAAGATGATAAAAATGCACTGTATGATCGTGCACATAGAGTGCACCTTGGATCAAGTTTCTCACCAATCTTGCATTTTTAGGGATCGTGATATCAAAAGCATTTTCAACCGCTTCGATACTTCTTTGGTAGTGTGTTCCTGTACAGACCCCACATATACGCATCGCCATTAGACCACAATCTCTTGGATCTCTACCCTTAAGTATCGCCTCGATCCCTCTAAACATTGTTGCCGAAGAGTACGCATCGACTATCGTGTTGTTCTCATCGATGATTGCCTCGATTCTTAAATGTCCCTCTATCCTTGTAATCGGGTCAACTATTAAATGTTTTTTACTCATTATACATCCTTCTCATCACTATTTTTCTTACCGGCAATCGCGCTTGCTGCCGCATGGATACCGATACCTATACCGGCTGCTGTTAAGAGCCCAAGACCAAACTCATCGACTGTTTTTTCAACACCGCCCGTTGGTGCTTTGATATGTGCATTTGCCATTGGTCGCTCATAGGCATATTTATCCCAGAAATCAGGTTCACTACAACCGATACAGCCTCTCCCAACCCCGATAGGCCAGTTAACCGCTTCGTTATAGCGGATAATCGAACAGTTATTAAATGTCATAGGACCTTTACAGCCCATTTTGTAGAGACAGAAGTTATTTTTTGCCCCCTCATCTCCCCACTCTTCAACATATTCACCTGCATCAAAGTGTGCTCTTCTTTCACAGTTATCATGGATTCTATATCCAAATGCAAACTTCGGTCGCAAAAGCGAATCAAGCTCAGGCACACTGCCGGTTAGTGCATAATGCAAAACAACACCGACCATATTTGCAGGGTTTGCCGGACATGCCGGGATATTGATAATCGGTTTTCCTTTGACAAGGTCCATAACGCCTACAGCATCTGTAGGGTTTGGAGCAGCCGCAGGGATCCCGCCATATGTAGCACATGCCCCTACTGCGATAACAGCCGCGGCGCCATCAGCAAGTCTTAAAAGATGATCTTTAAATGTTTCAGCTTTTGCGCCTATTGTTCCAAAATTTCCATCTATGCCAAGTGGAATAGCGCCTTCAACAAAAAGGATATATTTTCCTTTAAAAAGTTCAAGCGCCTCTTCAAGCTGTTTCTCTGCTTGATGTCCTGCGGCAGCTTGAAGTGTTTCGTGGAACTCTAAAGAGATGATATCAAGCACAATCTCATCAATCTTTGGTCCATCACTCCTAAGTAGTGCTTCTGAGTTTCCCGCACAGTCTGATAACTCAATCCAAACAACCGGTATACGGTTCATCACCTCTGCAGCCTCAGCTACAAGTGGAGTAAATGAGGCGGGCAGCATCAGCATGGCTGTTGTTGCCGAAGCCCATTTGAGAAAATCTCTTCTCTCAAAACCATCATCCTCTAAAGCTTTTCTTAGATCAACACCGCGACCTGCTATTGGCATATCTTTTAGTTCGCCTATTCGCACCTTACAGCTTTCATACAAATCCGAGAAATACTCTTCGCCTTTGTTTGTATCAACTTTTGCGCTTTTTGCATCAAAAAGCTTTTTTATCGATTCATCTCTTGCTTCAGCCATCTTGTCTCCTTTTTTAAATGAATAGTCATTCACTCATTATATGAACATTTAACTTAAGCAGATATAAAAAAGTGGGTAATTTTTTTGGAAATTATCTTGTATTATAATATTAAATTATAAATATTATTGGGTTGTGCAGACAGAACAGAGGTCAAAACTGCGTAAAATCAAGTAGGCTTCTTCTTTGGACCTCGCACCTACAACTGAAGCACGCGCGACACCTTTTTTGTCTGCACTGCCTCTTGAGAGATTCCATTGGCTTGGCGTGATGATATTGTATGTATGGATATGATTATCTTTGACTACTACTTCATGAATCAATGAACCTCTTGCGGCCTCTACTATGCCTATGCCGGCAAAACTGATATCTTTTTTGTTGTGTTCAAGCACACAAGAAGGCTCTGAGACATCGATGCTCTCCAATGCCTCTTTGGCCTTCAAGAGTAATACATATCCCTCATACACCCGTGCAAAAATACGACTCCAGATATTGCCGCTATGTTCTTTTTGCAGACGCATTATAATTGCATCTTGGTTGATAAGCGCACGTGCTAAGGGTCCAACTTCAACAAAGTCGTTGCCATACAACGCCTCCTTGGCTTTGCTATCTTCTCTTTGTGACTCTTTTACTTTTTTGATATCAACATCAAACCTCGTCGCCCCTTTATACTCACCGCTTTTTGAGAAGAAGGTATCTGCAAGTGCTAAAAAATGCTCACTGCCGTGGGATGTGCTCAGAAGATCGGCTCTTTGGAGCATCTCTAGCGCTCGATGTAAGTCACCGATCGCTCTTATCTCCTTGGTATCATCAAAAAGAGATGCACGCACCAACTCTAAAACCTCATCAACAAGCGCTTTTGCTTGCATTATCTCCACATAGCTTGGATCACAACTCACCCCGCCCGGAACCACATAACTTGCGTGTGGCCATTGACCCGTAAATATAGCCATGGCTTTTGTGATCGCATAGGTTGCTTTTGACGCTTTCTTTATAAGATCATTTGGAACTTCAAGATGATTTACCTTATATATCTGTGGTAAAATCGTCAGATAAAACCACTTGATATGGTTTTGAATGAGTTCACAAGCAATTGCAAAATCTCTTATGTGCCGTGCTTTGTCACTGAGTGTAAACTTTATCTTCTCTCGCCTCATCCCATCTTCTATAGTATGAACCGCCGCGATAAGATGAGAGTGAGAGCATATCCCACAAACTCTCGGTGCTATAACTAAGGCATCTCTATAGTCTCTACCCTCCAAGATAGACTCGACACCTCTCATGTAGGGAAAGGTGAGATTGACATCCTTTATCAAACCATTTTTTTGAGTAAAGACAACATCTGCCTCGCCCTCAATCTTTTCGATAATGTCTTTTTTTATCACTTTTTATACTCCATAAGCGGTTGTGTAAATCGTTTGATGCGAAAACTTTTGGCAACACCCGTTACACTAAGATATGCTCTTGCAGGGATACCAAAAGGCATATTTGCAGGGATACCCATATTTGTCTTTGTGGAAAAAAGATTTCTTTGTGGGAAAGAGGGTTCCGTGCATCCAAAGCAGGGAGTACCGACTCGTGTTTTTGAGCTGATATCATTCCAAAGCATCTTATTGCAATTAGCATTGGTAAATGGGGCCCTGCACCCATTCTCATAAAAGAGACACCCCTCCTTCTCTCCATAATTCTTTACATCTATCTTCCACTCAAAATACTCATTTCGCACACATCCTGCGTGTGCCGTATAAGCAAATATCTCTATGGGTCTATAGAACTCATCAACCTCTATCTTTCTTTTTTGAAGTATCATCTCCAAAACATAAGCGAGCCATTTTGGATGTGCGGGACACCCGGGGAGGGAGATAAGCGTATTGATGTAGTGTTTATATGTCGGTCTCTTTTGTTCTTTATTGAAACAAAAGCCTGCTATGGTATGCTCTTGTGCCTCTTTGAACACACCTCCAAAGGTTGCACAACTCCCCATAGTAATGGTATATTTTGCTCTTTTTGAATACTTTTTTGCTAGAGCGTAGGTCTCTTTGCCAAATTTCTTATAGCCTCTTGATTTAAAAGCACCCTCTAAGATAAGCACATCACATGCAAGCTCTTTGGTGTAGATATCTTCTAAACAATAGGGTGTCTCTAAAAGAGGGTGGTAGAGCACATCAAAAGCGCGCATGAGTGCATCAAAATTTTGGAGATTAAAAAATGAGTGTGTATTGCCGTTGCATGTAATTGATTGTAGCCAAAGGAGTTTTGGCTTGCTCATTTTTTATGCCTTAAGAGCGGTGTATATGTTGGTTGCAACATCTTGTGCATACTCTTCGAGCGGTTTTTCGAGTATCGCCTCGCCGTGTAAAAATGCCATACCGCCGAGGTATCCCATAAAGAGCCCGAAAGCCGAAAAGAAATCCTGATCTCTTAGCTCCTCTTTTTGTACCCCTTCGGAGAAAAATATCATAATCTCAGTTATAAATCCGGATACACAAATCATCCCTTCGCATCCATTTAAAAAGACTTCTCTATGTGAGAGATAGACGCGGAGAAAATACTCTATCATCTCCGGCTTTTCCAATGTCATAGCAAAATAGAGTTCGACAATCTTGCGTATCTTCTCTTTTGAGCTGATATCTTGCTCATTTACCTTTCTTATCTTATCGCCGAGGTAATCCGAAGTATATTTGATAATCTCTTTTGCAAGCTCATCTTTTGAGCCAAAATAGTTATAAAGATTCCCACTACTCATCCCCAGTCTCTTGGCGATATCAGGAATGGTAGTCTTGTGAAATCCCTTTACGGAAAAAAGCGTAAGAGCCGTTTGCAAAATAGACTCTTTTTTGATAGCTTTTTTCAATTTCCTGGGCATAATACTCCTTTAATCAAATCTCTTAATAATCCTATGACAATAAGGCTCTTTTTTATGTCGCTCATAGTAATCTTGATGATACTCCTCAGCTTCATAAAACTCTGTTTTGTCATAGATTTTCGTTGCTATTTTATATCCTTTTTTCTCTAAAAGTCCTATTAACTCTTTGATTGTTGTACGCTCATTTGCATCATCCACAAAAACTGCCGATATATATTGCTCGCCCACATCAGGCCCTTGTCTGCCTATTTGCGTAGGATCATGAACCTCAAAGAAGTGCTTTGCCAGCTCTTTGTAGCTTATCAAGGATGGATCGTAAATGACCTTGACACTCTCAATGTGGCCCGTATCGCCTTCGCAGACCTCCTGATAGGTTGGATTCTTTGTAGCGCCGCCCATATACCCCGAGATCACATCTTTAACACCTTCCATCTTTTCTAGATAATATTCAACACCCCAAAAGCATCCACCTGCAAAATAAGCCTCTTTGAGACCCTTGTCCGTGCTTTTTTTCTCAAACGAAAGCGAGAGGGAGTTGACACAGTGTCTTGTATTTTTTTCCGTAAAACCTTCACCCGTAAAAACATGGCCCAAATGTGCACCACAGTGTGCACAGAGTATCTCTGTGCGTCTGCCGTCTTTATCCGGTTGCTCTTTAACCGCTCCCGGGATCGCATCATCAAAACTCGGCCATCCACAATGTGAATCAAACTTATCGTCACTTCGAAAAAGCGGCGTATTACATACTTTACATTTGTAGATACCGCTCTCTTTGTTTGTTGTATATATACCGCTAAAAGGAGCTTCTGTTGCTTTTTGAGCAACGATGCTACGCTCTTGTGGGGTAAGCTCTCCTAGCCTATTGCCCCACTTTTCCATATCCATATCTGCTTGCAGTGTTGCCATACAAAAAACTCCTATAAGAAATAGTATCCGCATTACACCTTTCTCAATCTTGAGATGCAGCATATTTGCCGGAACCCAAAAAGACGATAGCAAGTGCACTAAGTAAGTAGAGCATCGGAAGCTCTATGCTCCAAGCACCTTGTGCCGTGATTGAAAATATATCAGCACCATGCGCAAGATAGATTGCTGTGATCATATTGAAGACCATGATAGCCGCCCACCATCTACTTTTCCAACCGATGATCAAAAAGAGAGGTGCGAGTATCTCGCCGACATAAACGCCATACGATAAAATCTCCGGTAATCCATGACCACTTAGCATCCCTTTGACAAACCCAATACCGTTTATCGCTTTGTGAATGCCGTGAAAGAGCATGAGCCCACCCACCATAAGGCGTAAAATAAGTTTTCCCGTATCGCTGTACATAGTTTCTCCTTTTGTGTTTTGTACTATATTATACTAAAAAGGAAAAAGAAATTCTAAGACTTTACAATTAAGATAAAATCTTTTATTTTATTAAAAGAAGTCTCCAAAAATGGCATCATTTTTATGACGATAATCCCAACAAGCATCCCAAAAAGCATCTGTAAAATGAGGACAATGAGTGCTCCCCAACCGCCTATATGTTCGTGCAAATAGTCATCGAGCGAATGGAGAAGCCCAAGTTGATGCTCTATGATGCCGCCACCGACTGCAAGCATAGCAATCGTCCCTATGATGCCGATGGCTGCCAAAATCCAAGGTACCGAGAGAACAAATCCGTCTCCGATTTTTTTAATCACCTTAGAGCTTTGTTCTTGCAAAAAGAAGCCTATATCATCAAGTTTCACGATGAGTGCAACGACTCCATACACCCCGACAGTTGCCAAGAGACCAACGATAAGCAAGACACCAAGCTTAACGCTGACACCTCCGTTTGTCACCATACTCAAAGCAATAACCATTATCTCAAGCGAAAGGATAAAGTCTGTCTTCACAGCACTAGCAACTTTTTGATCTTCAAATCTCTCAACACTTAGCTCACTTATCGTCTCATCGACAGAAGCACTTTCGTGATGTCCAAAAAACTTTTCAAGCACACTCTCGGCTCCTTCATATGCCAAGTATGTTCCGCCCAAGATAAGCACGGGTGCCATCAACCAAGGCACAAATGCACTTATGATTAAGATAATAGGGATGATGATGAGCTTATTGAGTGCACTCCCTTTGGCTATCTTCCACACGATAGGCAACTCTCTTTGGGCTGCTTTTCTTTTGGATTGCAAGAGCGTCTCTTGTGCGATTCGCCTAATCTCTTTTTCTACCTCTTTTTGCTCTTCTTTACTCAATTTCGAGATGTTTTTTTTCAAATCCTCCATAGAGTTTGACTTCTCTAACTCTTTTTTGAGGATATCCGAGGTTGTCTCATTGGTCATGTTGGAGATAGCGGCAAGATCATCGATAACAAGCCCGGATGATTTTGCACTGGCGACCTTAGTATAAGTAGCTATGTCATCTAACATAAGAGACATATCATCAAACGAACCTGTTAAGCTCCTTGCGCTTGTCGCCATCGTTCTTCCGGCAAGTGAAGCTATATCATCACTGAGTGCTGCGAGGTATCCTAATATCCCTGCCATTACCTACTCCAAATTTTTCAAAGATTGTAACATAAATATATAAACCCTATCGGCGTTTATATATCTTTGGATTTTTCCAAAAGGGCTCTGCGTTTTTTTGCTTCCTCTTCGGTGTATCGAGGCGGTATGATCTCTTCGCCCTTTTGATTGACATAGCCGTATTTATCATCAAGCTTGACCTTACAAAGTCCACCTCTCTCAAAGCCATAAGTAACATCATATTTGATAGGAATGATGACCCTGTTGTTGCTATCGATATATCCCCATTTGTCATGAAGCCCAACTTGCGCTAAATCCTGCTTAAAATAGTAAATATGATCATATTGGGGTGGTGCAATCTCTTTACCTTTTTTATCGATAATCCCATATTTTCCTTCAAACTTCATGGTTATAAAGGTTTTGTTGATTTTGTCATACTCATCTCTTATAAGAAACAGAAAGTTATCCTCATCATAGGTAGCTATATCATCATATTTTGCCTCTAGAATGAGCTTACCCTCTTTGGTATAGAGCCCGACTTTATCGCCGAGGAAAACTTTTAAAAAGTCTCTATCTTCGAACTCTCTGATATACTTATATTTAATGGGAATGATCTCTTTATTTACCTTATCAACAAAGCCCCAATTGCGCCCTAGCTTTACTTGAGCCAACCCGTTATCAAAATCATAGGCTTCACTGTATTGCGGAGGAATCATCAGCCTGCCACCTTTATCGATAAATCCATATTTACCCTCATACTGAATCTTAGCTAGCCCTTCATGAAAAGGATAAACACGCTCATATCGAAACGGGATAATCTCTTTGCCCGTTTTATCTATAAATCCCCATTTATAGTGCAACCTAACCGCAGCCAACCCCTCATGAAAAGATTCACTATTGCTGTACTGAAGAGGTATGATCTCTTTGCCTGTTTTATCTATAAATCCCCAACGACCATCATGCCTAACCTTGGCGAGACCTCCAGAAAAAGAATCAGCCGACTCATATATGGTGGGTATAACCTCTTTGCCATCTTGGTTAATGTAGCCGTACTTTTGATTCACCATAACAGGACTCATTCCTTCACTAAAACCATAGACGAAATCATATCGAGGCGGTATAACCTCTTTACCCTTCTTATTGACAAAACCATGTTTATTATCTAGCTCAACTTCAACTATAGCATTGCGAAAAGAGCTTACATAGTCATATCGAGGCGGTATAATCTCTTCGCCCTTCTTATTAACAAAACCGTATTTGCCATCGATCTTATATGGAGTAATCTCTCTATCATCAAAACTTGCAATATCATCGTACTTGACAGGAACTACCTCTTCTCCCTTCTTGTTGATATAGCCCCATTTTTTATCTATCTCAACTTTCGCAAGACCACCCTCAAAGGAGAATGCATCATCATATATGATTGGGATGACTACTTGGGATTTCTTATCTATATACCCGCACTTTCCGTCGCGTTTGATACTAGCTAGCCCCTCAAAAAAAGAGTGTGCATACTCATAGGTAAACGCTGTAACTTTTTTACCGCTTTTATCGATAATTCCCCATTTATCATCGAGCTTCGCAGCGGCATACCCGTTATGAAAAGGTGTTACATAATCGTAAGTAGACAAAGAGGAGGTATCGTCATTTTTTTCTTTGGCACTATCATCACTGCACCCGATGAACATAAAAGCAAAAATACCCACAACAAAAAATAGTGCTCTTTTCATTCTCTCTCCTTTATAGCGACATATAGTATCTCTGTTATGTTTAAAGATGTATAAATAGGGCTGAAAAGAGTCTATTCATGCTTGCGTCCAAAAAGAAAATAGAAAAATGCACTTAACAATATTGCACCAAAAAATGCTCCTAACACGATATAGAGCATAAGACCTTTGAGTTCATTTAGCAATGTATTGTCAAACACATTGTTTGAGAGTGTAAGCGAGACGATTTTCCACTCGCCATCTACTTTATGGAGCACCGCACTCCATCGAGAATCAAGACGAAATGTAGAGCGATCATGGGGGAAAAAGATATCTTCTGTCTCTCCTACAGCTACTGCAACATCACCATAAAAAACGGCAGGCTGTGTAATGATTGGATGTGTTTCATATCTTTTTAACACCGTTGTTTTGGCATCACCGACCATCTTCGTAAAATAACCGCGAACCGCATTCGTTCCGTTTGAAACCTCAGCATTAAGCCAAGTAACAACTACATGCTCATCCATATGCTGCAACATCAAATCGAGGTTCTTATCATTGACTCCTTGCTCTACATCGCTCAGTATTTTTAAAAGTGCTTGACGATCTGCATCTCTAGTCTCATGTTGTGCATAAGCAAACTGTATACTCAAAAAAAATGCCATTGCAAAGACGATAAAAAAACGGTACATAATAATTTCCTTTTAATGCAAATAGGCTTTTCGATAAATATATTATAGTATCTTTTTGTTTGTGGTACAATATATTTATCATACTAATAGGAATTTGTCGTGAAAAAGTCCCTCATTATCTTGCTTTTTCTTTTCACTTTTATCTTCGCGTCTGAGCCCTATACACCGAAAAGAGGTACTGCAGAGCGTGCAGCTATCATGGATGCTCTAAGGATCGAAGTCAAGAAATACCACAATATCGATGTCCTCTTTGTAGTGCGCACACTTAAACTTAAAGACGGATGGGCATGGGCAATCACTGCACCCATGAGCAAGGATGGCGCAAATCATTATGAAGATATCGTCGCGCTTCTCCATAAAGAAAATAATACATGGAGTGTCGCAGAACTTGTCTGCATGGAGGTCGAAACACCCGGATGTATTGATGATCCAAATTTTTTGAACGGGCTACAAGAAAGATTTCTAGATGTTCCTAAGGAGATAGTATCCTTTGGAGGCAAACAATAAAAACCCTTAAACGACAACAAAAACTTTACTCTTTATAAAAATTACACAAATCATATACGTTTACTCCTTACTATTGTGTTTTATAAATAAAAGGATTATATGATGAAAAAACCAAACTTTAAACGATTAAGCGTGATAGGTGCCGCAACAAGCGTGCTATTTTTTAGTGGCTGTACTCCTACCGAGCAAGCAATTACTGCGGGGGTAGCAACGGCCGTTATCGTAGGTTCATTTGATCACCCGCGATATTATGATAGACCCTATTATCACTATAACAATAGATACTATTATGGAGGGCAATATCGCAATGGGTACTACTACTATAAGGGTCATAGATATAACGGTGGACACTATTATACGCGATATAATGGAGCCAACATTGTAAACTCATTTAGTCAACCTCGATACTATGATAGACCTTATTACTATTATAACAATAGGTACTATTATGGGGGACAATACCGCAATGGATACTACTACTATAAAGGTCAGAGATATAACGGTGGACGCTACTACCTAAAGTATAATAAAAGAAACCATATAAATAACAATAGATATCTCTACAACAAAAATCAGAATTATCAGAAAAAGGTATTTGCACAAAAAGACCCTAGGTATTCTGATAGATACATCAAGAAACCACAATATAAATCTGCAAACATCTATAACAAAAATCAAAACTATCGAAAAAAGGTCATCGTACAAAAGGACTCTAGATACTCTGATAGGTATATCAAAAAACCACAATACAAATCTGCAAATGCCTATAACAAAAATAAAAATTATCAAAAAAAGATACTGGCCAAAAACAATGCCAAGTATATCAATCAAGAGCGTAAAAAAATGGAAAATAGATTTGAGCGAACCAATAACAACAAAAATATTGTTCACAATAAAAAGAAAATACAAAACAATTTCAAAAATAATCAAAAACGCAATGTTAAAAACGATAAAAAGATAAAAAACAACTTCTACACACAAAACAAATCTAAAGAGTACAAAAAAGAGAAAGACGAAGAGAACAAAAGATATAAGAGGTATTAGCAACCCTAAATGGAACAACCCATAAGTGAGATACTTATGGGTTTTGTTATTGTCTATTTATAAATCCTCTTCTCTTTTTTAGCCTCTCTTGTCCATAAATCACAGTTTTTACGACTATTTAAAACTGTTTTTTACACAAAAATGACCCAATCTCTCTTATCTCATATATTAAATATCTTACAATGCTAGATAAAAATGATGAAAGAGTTGTTGTATGGAGTCAGAATATTTACCAAAAAAAGAGGGTCTTTATGATCCACAATTTGAGCATGACGCCTGTGGGGTCGGTTTTGTTGCTCATCTTAAAGGAGAAAAATCTCACGATATCGTCCAAAAAGGAATCGAGCTTTTAATTAACTTGGAGCACCGCGGTGCCGTCGGAGCAGAGAAGAATTCCGGCGATGGAGCGGGCATACTCACGCAGATGCCTGATTGTTTTATGAGAAAAAAAGCGAAAAAACTTGGCATTAAACTTCCTAAATTTGGAAGTTACGGTGTGGGCGTTGTCTTTTTACCCAGAGATCCGGAAGCGTACATAGAGTGTGAAACGATTGTCGAGCAATGCATCGAAGAGATGGGGCAAAAATGTCTTGGATGGCGAAGGGTCGCAACCGACAATGAGATGCTAAGTGAACGCGTCAAAGCTACAGAACCTTATGTGCACCATGTCTTTATCGAAAAAGATGAGAACATTGACACACAAGCTTTTGAGCGTAAACTCTATGTTATCCGTAAATATGCACAAACACGCGTAACTGCATCAAAGGTGAGAGGTACGGGATACTTTTATATCCCATCCATGTCTTACAAGACCGTCTCCTATAAAGGACAGCTCATCACCGAGCAGCTACCAAAATATTTTGCTGACCTCAGCGACCCTGATTTCAAATCGGCAATCGCCTTGGTGCATAGTAGATTTTCCACAAACACATTCCCAACATGGCCACTCGCACAACCGTTTAGATATCTTGCACACAATGGAGAGATCAATACTCTTCGAGGCAATATCAACTGGATGCGTGCTAGAGAATCTATGTTAGAGTCCGAACTCTTCAGCCCTGAAGAGCTTGATAAAATCTATCCATACCTGATCAATGACGCAAGTGGATCAGACTCTTCGATACTTGATAATGTTGTTGAATTGCTCACGCTCGCAGGACGAGAGTTGCCACATGTTATGATGATGATGATTCCTGAAGCATGGAAAGACAAAGAGATGCATGCAAATCTCAAAGCATTCTACGAGTACCACGCAGCATTTATGGAGCCGTGGGATGGGCCTGCATCCGTTGCTTTTACTGATGGTAAATATATCGGGGCTACACTTGATAGAAACGGCTTACGCCCTTCGAGATATTCTCTTACCAAAGACAATATCCTCGTCATGGCGAGTGAACAAGGCGCACTTGAGTTCCCGAGCGAAGATATCGTTCTCAAAGGCAGACTACAGCCCGGCAAGATGTTTTTAGCCGATCTTGAAGAGGGAAGAATCATTAGCGATGAAGAGATCAAAGAGCAAATTGCTACAGCCCATCCTTATAAGAAGTGGCTCAAAAAACAAAAGATTGATCTTGATGATCTACCTTTAGAGTGTGAGATAAAACAACCCAACCAGACTACGATCAAAAAACGACAAAAATGTTTCGGCTACACCGAAGAAGATATCAAAACCGTCTTAACGCCAATGGTAAACAATGCTTATGAAGCAACAGGCTCTATGGGGAATGATGCCGCACTCAGTGTGCTTTCAAATCAATCTGTCACTCTCTATAGCTATTTTCATCAACTCTTCGCGCAAGTGACTAACCCGCCGATAGATCCTATCAGAGAGGAGTCCGTAATGTCACTTGTCTCATATATCGGACCGCAAGGCAACCTCTTTGCAGGTGCAGATGAGAACAGAAGATTCATCAAATTGGCTCACCCTATTCTTACCAATGAACAGCTTGAAAAAATTCGAGGAGTCAGCGCACTTGGATTTAGATCACAAACTATACCGATACTCTTTGATGCAGAACAAGAAGGTGCGATGGAAAAAACACTTGAGAAGATAACGCTTCAAGCAGAAACTGCTGTGAATGAGGGCTATCAAGTGATTATTCTCTCAACTCGTAACACCTCTAAAAAGAAAGCCGCCATCCCTACCTTGTTGGCAACCTCTGCTGTGCATCACCATCTTGTAGACAAAGGTATCCGTACCAACTGCGGTTTGGTTATTGAGAGTGGTGAGCCAAGAGAAGTACATCATTTTGCTACGCTTATCGGTTATGGAGCAAACGCTATCAACCCATATCTTGCATTTGAGACGATTGAAGATATGAGAGAGTGTGGAATGCTTGACGAAAAACTCTCAAGCAAACAAGCAGCAAAAAATTACATCGAAGCGATCGGCAAAGGGATATTTAAAGTAATGTCCAAAATGGGTATCTCGACGATTAGATCCTATATGGGTGCACAGATATTTGAAGCGCTCGGACTCAATCAAGAGTTGGTCGATAGATATTTCACGGGTACGGCAACGAGGATTGGCGGTATCGGTATCGATACACTTGAAGAGGAGACTCTCCTTTGCCATCGCGTTGCCTATCCTGAAGATATTATAGAGAGTGATGATCTAGGCGTCGGAGGCAAATATGCCTATAGAAGAAGGGGAGAAAACCATCTCTTTTCGCCCGAGACGATCTTCTTGCTCCAACAATCGAGCAGAAATAACGACTATGATCTCTATCAACAGTATGCCAAACGGATTAATGAACCCGAAAATAACTACATCACTCTTAGGGGCTTGCTTGAGTTCGACAAACAAGAACCTATCGATATCGATGAGGTTGAATCTGTCGAGAGCATTATCACCCGTTTTGCAACAGGCGCTATGAGTTACGGCTCTATCTCCGAAGAGGCACATACCACCTTGGCGATTGCTATGAATTCTATCGGGGCTAAAAGCAACACCGGAGAAGGCGGAGAAGACTCTGCTAGATTTAAGACCAATAAAAACTCCAAGATTAAGCAGGTCGCATCAGGCAGATTTGGAGTAACGGCAAACTATCTTGTCAACGCCGAAGAGATACAAATCAAGATGGCACAAGGTGCAAAACCGGGCGAAGGCGGACAGCTTCCGGGGCATAAAGTAGATGAGATTATCGGAAGAACAAGACACTCAACTCCCGGAGTCGGGCTTATCTCGCCGCCACCGCATCACGATATCTACTCTATCGAAGATCTGAAACAGCTCATTCATGATCTTAAAAATGCCAACCTCAATGCACGCATCAATGTCAAACTTGTCTCTGAAGTGGGTGTGGGCACAATCGCTGCCGGTGTTGCTAAAGCACACTCTGATGTTGTTTTGATCTCCGGCTATGACGGCGGTACGGGTGCTTCACCGCAAACCTCTATCAAATATGCAGGTCTGCCGTGGGAACTTGGCCTTGCTGATGCACATCAGACTCTTGTCAAGAATGGATTACGCTCTAGAATCGTTGTGCAAACTGATGGGCAGTTGCGTACAGGAAGGGACCTCGCTATCGCAACACTTTTAGGTGCCGAAGAGTGGGGAATCGCTACAAGTGCACTGATCGTTGAGGGCTGTATCATGATGCGTAAGTGTCATCTCAACACCTGTCCTGTAGGTATCGCCACGCAAGACGGTGAGCTGAGAAAAAAATACAACGGCAAACCGGAGCATATCGTTAACTATGTTAAATTTATGGCGCAAGAGCTTCGTGAGATCATGGCAGAGCTCGGATTTAGAACGATCAATGAAATGGTAGGTCGCGCAGATAAGCTCAAAGCCAAAGAAAATATAGACCACTGGAAAGCAAAACATCTTAAACTCGATAGCTTACTACATCGTATGCATATCGCCTCAGCAGATGCGGGGCACAAAACTATGGAGCAAGACCACGGTACCGATAAAGCACTCGATAATGAACTACTCAAACTCGCTGCTCCCGCCATAGAAAAAGGCGTCAGCATCAAAGAGAAGATACGCATACGCAATATCAACAGAACCGTCGGAACAATCCTCTCAGCAGCCGTTACTAGAAAGTATGGCGAAAAGGGGCTCAAAGAAGACACTATCTACTTCAAGGCAAAAGGAAGTGCGGGGCAGAGCTTTGGTGCGTTCCTCAATAGTGGTATCACCTTTGAAGTTGAAGGCGATGCCAATGACTATTTCGGCAAAGGATTATGTGGTGGCAAACTCATCCTTTACCCGCCTAAAAAATCGACCTTTGCAGCCAATAAAAATGTCATTCTCGGGAATGTCTCTTTTTACGGTGCAACAAGCGGAGAAGCCTATATCTATGGACTTGCAGGTGAACGATTTTGTGTCAGAAACAGCGGAGCAAAAGTTGTTGTAGGCGCGATAGGTGATCATGGATGTGAATATATGACAGGTGGTCGTGTCGTGATACTAGGCGGAATCGGTAAAAACTTTGCAGCCGGTATGAGTGGAGGGATCGCCTATATCTATGACTCTGCCGATAAACTAAAAGGTCGTATCAACACGGGCATGGTAGAACTTGAGAGCATCGAAGAAGCAAGTGAGAAGAACGAAGTCAAATCGATGATTGAAAATTATCACAAATACACGGGCAGCAAAAAAGCAAAAAAACTTTTAGATAATTGGGAGCATGAATGTTCTCATTTTATCAAAGTGATGCCGACGGATTATAAGCGTGTTTTAGAGCAAGATAAACAAAGTGTTACGGCTTAAAGGGGGAGATGATGGGAAAAGTAACGGGATTTAAAGAATTTAAGAGAAAAGAGGTCGAATATGCGCCTGTTGAAGAGCGTATCGAGCACTACAACGAATTTACAAAACCACTCTCTAAAGAGGAAATCGAAGAACAAGGTGCTAGATGTATGGACTGTGGCGTACCCTTTTGTCACAGTAGTTACGGATGCCCTATCGGCAATATCATTCCACAGTTTAATGACCTTGTCTATAACGGCAAATGGGAAGATGCTCTTAGCGCGCTACTAAGTACGAACAATTTCCCTGAATTCACGGGACGCATCTGTCCTGCTATCTGTGAGAGCGCTTGTGTTTTAGGGATCAACGAAAAGCCCGTAACGATCAAAAACATAGAGCTCTCTATCATAGAAAAAGCTTTTCAAAAAGGAAAGATACGCCCAAGAGCACCAAAAAATAGAACCGGTAAAACGATTGGCATCGTAGGTTCAGGACCTGCCGGATTGGCTGTAGCTGATCAGCTTAACAAAGCAGGACACAGTGTCACGGTCTATGAGCGCGATAGTAGAATCGGCGGGCTCTTACGCTACGGCATCCCCAATTTCAAACTTGACAAAAAAGATGTAGTTGAGCGACGCGTGGAGCTCATGCGTCAAGAGGGTATCACTTTTGTAGTCAATACACATGTGGGTGTCGATATCTCTGCAAAAGAGCTCGCATCCAAATATGATGCACTTGTTCTTACAGGTGGCGCGACATTGCCAAGAGATTTGCCTATCGATAATCGCGATGCTAAAGGGGTGCATTTTGCGATGGAATTTCTAGGACAAAACAACTCACGAGTTGAGGGCGAAAAGATACCAAAAGCAAAAGAGATACTCGCAACAAACAAACATGTGGTTGTCATCGGCGGGGGCGATACAGGCTCGGATTGTGTGGGTACATCCGTCAGACAAAAAGCAGCTTCTATCACTCAGATAGAACTCTTGCCGAAAGCACCGAGTGAACGAACCGAGCAGATGCCGTGGCCGCTTTTCCCGCGGATATTTAAACTCTCAAGCTCCCAAGCCGAAGGATGCGAGATGGATTTTAATGTGCTTTCAAAATCATTCATCAAAGATGATGAGGGCAAAGTCACGGGCATCAACTGTGTCAAGATCAAATGGAGCGAGAAAGCTCCGGGAGTACTTGGCGGATTTGAAGAGATCGCAGGGAGTGAGTTTGTACTCAAAGCCGATCTTGTCCTTTTGGCGATGGGCTTTTTAGGGCCGGAACAAGAGGGTGTCATCAAAGAGCTTGGACTTGAGACAGACGCGCGAAGTAATGTTCTTGCCGAGAATAATTACACCACTTCACAAGAGGGAATCTTTTGTGCAGGTGATATGCGTCGCGGACAGTCACTTGTCGTTTGGGCTATCGCTGAGGGGCGTGAGTGTGCACGAGCTGTTGATGCATACCTGATGCAAAAACCAAGCATGCTCAACGCTATCAACAAATCTTTGTGCGAGAAGTAAGCGAAAGCTTCTCCGCACCAAACTGCTCATATATTTTATCTCCAAGTATTATAGACAATACCTATAAACCCAACCACGAAAATAACTGCTATTACAAATGTCATTTCTTGAATGCCAAATAGAAATCCTACACCAATACCGACAAAAATAGTCATCAGCATCAATGCTAAGAAGGATTTTGCTATGTATATAAACTCTTTCATAGAAATATTATAACGCAAAAAAATCATAAAAATATGACTATATTGATATTCTTAACACTTCTCATACAATTTCTGATAAGAAAAGTTATCTATTCTTATCAGAGTTGCTAGAGGTACGGCTTACAAGCTCAATATAAAAGCATCATAAAGAGAGTTCTTGCGTGACAAACTCGGCACTCTCATAAAGCCATTTTCGTCAACTTTAAAAAATCTGCTTTTTTCAACAAATTGCGTATCACCCAAGATGGCTCTAAATGTCACGAAAGCCTCCTCAGCACCATCAACAAACTCTATGATCTTAAGACCCGTAAAATGCACATTCTCACAAAACTCCGCTATGCTTCTTTTCCACTCTTCTATGTCTTTGGTATGCTCTGTGTTATCCGGATGTGTTGTGGCAATGATATACTCCACTAGATGCAAAGCCAAAGCACTATATCGAGAGCGCATTAATGCCAACGCATCTGATGGCAACGCTCCCTTGTGAAAAGGTTGACAACATTTTTTATATTTCTTACCGCTATGACAAGGACATGGAGCATTTACAGATATTTTCATAAGGCAAATTATAGCTTTTGGAAGATAAGAGTTGTCATTGTTGCTAAGCTAAACCCTCTCTTTAAAAATATGAAACTTCTCTAAAGATTTTTCTATTTTTGACCACTCTTCGATCTCATTCATATCAAAATCATTTTTTTGTGCTACCCAAACAGCTTGTTCTAAACACTGTGCGTCATTCCAATGATAATAAGCTGCCAACCTATCTTTGATACAATCTGTAGCACTCAAAAGTCGTAAAGTACCTGTATCAAATATCATCTGTGCTATCACATTGACAGGTGCATCTCCGACACCAAGCGGTCCAGGTGGAAACTCTATATAGAAGTCTGTTTCTGGATATATAAAATATTTATGCTCCTCCACAAATCCTAAAGAGTTCATCACCTTTGTTATTTTTCCTCTTCGTTCATTGTAACGATTAACAAGGTCAATATCTAGCGATGTATATTTCCCGTCACTGTAAATCTGAGCACATGAGCCACCGGACAACACCACATGAATATCATGCTTTTCAAGTTCGCTACAGACATAAGCTCCCACCTCTTCCATGCTCATCCGGGCTATACTTTTCACAATTTTTTCTCCGATCTTCTAGGTCTCTTTCTTACCATTGTCAATCTATCTATCTCTTCGGGAGGATAATATCCCCTTGCTTGTTCCAGCAACTCTTTCATGGCGCCAAGGAAAGCATAACGAGGGTTAAAACTATAGAGTCTTGTTCTACCTGCCTCACGACTAATCAGCACACCACCCAGCTCAAGTTTCTCTAACTGCTTTTGTATGGGTGTTAAGTCGGTCTCATAAAATCGTGCTATCTCTCTAGCATAACCTTCTTCAAAAGCTAAGATATATTGGAGTACACGCTCTTTGTTGACAGAGCCCAATAACACTTCAAGCATCATCCCATCTCCTTTATGACCTATAATGTAGTGTATTTGAACTATATTATAGGTCATAAAGTTTTATTTGTCAAGTTTTTTCTATCGAGAGTGTGCAACCGTATATGTTGTCATCTTGAACTCGTTTGTCCGCAGACTAAATTCCTGCGAGATTTCATCAGAATCTCCAAAAAGTAGAGATTTAACACTCATCAGTAGTGTGTAGTGTTAATCACCTATTTTTCTGCCGTAGATATTGTCAAAAGGTTGACTCGGTGTCACATATCTCCAAAGTAGAAGAATCTGCCCTATAACAGGAATAAGGCTTATAAGTTGGTACCATCCACTCAACCCAATATCATGTAAACGCTTTGCATTCATGCAGAGACTCATATAAGCAAATACCGCTAATACCATGAGATAGGTAGCTACACTTTGGATCGCGATAGCGATAGTCAAAAATCCACCGCAAACTATACCTCCGAGGATGATAAAAGCCCAATATTCTGCCCTGCTAACACGACCTGAAAAAGAGAAATACCCCGTAATGGTTTTATTTTCTTTGTATGGGTAGACATAGTTTTCATCCAATGGCTTTTTCGCCTCCTCTTTTGGTCTATTGTAATCTATCAAAAGACCCAGGACAAACAAAAAGAGTGACACATAAAATACATAATCATTGATCACATCCCACAGCACATTATGAAAAGATAGATAACTTGTAGCATTTTTTACTATTTCGACAAATGCTATATTGACCGATACGGCAAGTACAATGATAGATATATTTCTCATAAATGTATAGTGTACTTTTACTAAAAATGCCGTTGCTAAGACGATGAGAGGAAGTTGGTAAATAAAAGGTTTTATCACATAAAGTTTGAGTACATACTCCAATGTTGACAAACTTTCTAAGGTTCGCTTCAATAGCACAACACTTATACTCTGACTTATAGCCATAGAAACTACAAATACAGCAAAAATGGTAGCTATGAGCGAGAGCAGTACAAAAGGAGTCACCTCATACCGTTTTGTTGTATGAAAAAAAGGATCAATAAAGCTTGAGTCACCAACATCAAGAGAAATGCAATATGCCAATAGAGGAAAGTTCCTATATCAAACAGAGTAAGCGTATAATTCTCAGCAACAATCCTCATCACGATAGAGAGTATGACAAATAGCATAGCTATCTTTAAAATCCATGGTTTCTTTTGGTCGATTTTACTATCTTGCATATACACTCCGTTAAAATGTAGTAGAGATTGGATATCGAGAAAATATTTTATCATAATTTTTAAAAGCCGAAATGAAGAGGGTCTTTAACATTTGTCAATCAACTAGAATTGTCATTGTTGCTGTTTACTTATCGAACAGCTCCTCAAACGGCACGACTTGAATGGTGGTGCTATTATCCTCTTTTTTATGCTCTAAAAAGATGTATTTGTCGTTAAAATATCGCAACTTTGCATTTTTATCCGGATTATACTTCGCTAAATTATCTAGATTTTCCAAATTGCGAGGTATGTAAAATTTGAAGTCAAAGAACATTGGGAGAATCACTAAAAATATCATAATAAACGAAAGTATAAATGGCATTTTTAGATACTTATTATTAGCAATAGGGGTCAGGTAACAACTACAACTCTCTACTCCTCTTAATCACACCATAAACTGCCTGTTGTGTTATCCCTAGCACTGTAGCGATCATCTGCTGAGAATATCCTTTTTCATAGGCTTTTACTATCTGCTTATTTCTTTGCTTTATCTCTTTTGTTTTCAACAATTGGTTCTTTAGTTTCTCTATGTCCAACTTCTTTTTTGTATTTGAAGTTTCAACTAGAGCAGATGCTTTTTTCATCTCATCTAGTTGTGAACTATCTACTGTACTATTTAAAAATGCTTTTATTGCTTCTGTATCATTTTTGTAATTTTGTATTATCCATGACTGCTGTAAACATTCAGGTATATTTTTTCCATTCAAGAAATAGTTATAGGAGCCATAAGGATACTCTGCTATATCTTTTACAATCTTTGCTTTAAGCGGATTTTGTTCTATATATATCATAAGTGTATAGAGGTAAGCTTCATTGGCAACATACCATGATTTAAATCTTCCTTGCCATAGATGTCCTGATCGTTTATATTTTTTATTGAAATAGATGGAGTAGCTCATGCCCAGCTGTTTCATAAATCTTGAGAGGTTTGGTTGCTCTATCTCTACAAGTAAATGATAATGGTTAGACATGAGACAATAATTATGTATAGTAATGCCATAACTTCTAGCATAGAAGCACATTAACTCTTCAAAACATTCATAATCCTCTGCCTCTTCAAAGACTACTCTTTGTTCTACACCTCTATTGACTATATGATAACAACCTACTGCTTCTATACGAGGTTTTCTTGCCATGAAATATTTCCTTTATTTAAAGTAGTATAGCAAAGAAATACTTTAATTGTAATTGTTACCTGACCCCTCTAATGCTAATAGACCCCTCTAATACCAAAAATGGAGTCAGGCATGACAGCACCTAAGCCGTTGCCCAATCTTAGATAAGAAGAATCATCTCAAACTCTTAGAGTCGCGTTGTCAAGAGATCAAAGAAGAGCAATAGTTGCGGGGTATCTTTTGATGCCGACAAGAGAGAAGATATTAAAGGAGATCGCTGTTGGTAGGTAGATTTTTAACCGAGGTCGAAAAAAGATATCAAAAGAAATTTCCAAAAGACGGCACACTCCCCTACTACTTTCAAAGTGAAGATAACAGTTTTGAGAATATGCTTGAAGTAGCAATCAAAAGGAATGGTGCCGTTACAAAACAAGAGATCATAGATATTCTTGGTGGCGAAGATAATTATAAGATGATGAGAGCGTATCTCATCGAGAATGGATATGCAGATGTCAAATGATAATCAACTAGTAAATAGAGGGCAAACAAAGACAAAAAGTGGGTAATTAGGCTTATGAGCCCGAGAGACAGACGCTTGCCGATGTCTCTACCATAGCTGGGGAATCGGACAATCTATTCCCAGAGGCTGATACAACTATACCACAAAATAAACAAAAATTCAAATCAATACAAAAGTCAAAATAAGAAGTTTCAAACTAAGAGGTGCTTCGATATAATTTGTTAGATTTATAAAAAAATAGGTAGGCTCTCCGAGAGCGACCTATATCTTCAAAAAGATAGACCTAGAGTCTCTACGCCCGAAAACGACTCTCGTATGAGTGACATAATTGTAACACAAAATAAACAAAAACTCAAATAAACACATAAATCAAAATAAGAATATTTCAGTAGCTAGGCGAATTTGCTATAATGTGTTATGTATGGAGGGTCGGGTGATAATGATAACTCACTTACTCCTCCTCTTCAACACCCCATGCACAGCAGGCTGTGATATGCCCAATACTTTAGCAATACCATGCTGAGAATAACCTTTCTCTATTGCTTTGAGTATCTTCATATTTCGCTCTTTTATATCCCCAATGCCATCAAACATCTTGATCAAATCCTTTTCTTTTAACTTAATGTCAATATTCGGTGCATCAACCAAAGAGGATGCAGTTTTAAGTTCTTGTAGTTGTGCAGTATCAACGATTGAATTCAAAAATGCTTTTATAGCATCTTTATCATCTTTGTAGTTTTGCACTATCCATGAATCTTTTAAAAATGTAGGTATATTGTCTTCTAAAAAATAGTGACAAGAGCTATATGGATACTCTGCTATATCTTTGACTATCTTTGCTTTAAGAGGATTTTGTTCTATATATATCATAAGCGTATAGAGGTATGCTTCATTGACAACATACCACGACTTGAATCTTCCTTGCCATAGATGTCCGCTTCGTTTGTGTTTTTTATTAAAGTAGATAGCATAATTCATACTCAACTGTCTCATAAACTTTGAGAGGTTCTCTTTTTTTATCTCTATAAGTAGATGATAGTGGTTGCTCATGAGACAATAATTATGAAGTGTGATGCCAAAGCTTTTAGTGTATAAGCACAGCAACTCTTTAAAATATTCATAATCCTCTGCTTCTTCAAAGACCACTCTTTGCTCTACACCTCTATTGATGATGTGATAATATCCGGGTATCTCTATTCGTGGAAGTCTTGGCATGATAACTCTTTATTGTAATTTTTATAATGATATCATAATAACATTAAGTTATCATTATCACCTGACCCCTTTTCTTTTCTCAATAATGTCTTTAGCTTTAACCTACTCTCAAATCCCCATTTGATATAATTACTTAGTTGGGCGAGTGGTCATCTTTTTAGCTTTAACCTACTCTCAAATCCCCATTTGATATAATCGCAGATGCTGCTGTAATTGACCCGCTTTTGCTTTAACCTACTCTCAAATCCCCATTTGATATAATACTCGAGAACACGCTTATGAAAAGTGACGGGCTTTAACCTACTCTCAAATCCCCATTTGATATAATGCCGGTAGTGCGCGGCTATTGAATGTCGAGGCTTTAACCTACTCTCAAATCCCCATTTGATATAATAGAAAAAGGAGACAAAGTGAAAGATAAATGCTTTAACCTACTCTCAAATCCCCATTTGATATAATACACATTAGAATACATAAACAATGTATTTAGCTTTAACCTACTCTCAAATCCCCATTTGATATAATTATATTAATAGCAATTTCATTTTTTGTTCTGCTTTAACCTACTCTCAAATCCCCATTTGATATAATAGTTGTATTTGGTACACAGCATTACAGTGGCTTTAACCTACTCTCAAATCCCCATTTGATATAATTGTGGATTGGGAGGCTAATAGCAATAAGGGCTTTAACCTACTCTCAAATCCCCATTTGATATAATCTGATCATACATACCATATATCTTCCCTAGCTTTAACCTACTCTCAAATCCCCATTTGATATAATGTCTTAATTTACTCACTCTCAATAGAAAGAGCTTTAACCTACTCTCAAATCCCCATTTGATATAATCACAAAAGCTTATAATACAAAAAAACGATTGCTTTAACCTACTCTCAAATCCCCATTTGATATAATAAGGCCGGGATCTTCTTAAGATACCTATATGCTTTAACCTACTCTCAAATCCCCATTTGATATAATCACTTGGTGGGTTTATTGGTAGTGTTGTTGGCTTTAACCTACTCTCAAATCCCCATTTGATATAATCGAATTAGAATATATCAATAATGTTTTCAGCTTTAACCTACTCTCAAATCCCCATTTGATATAATAAATAATAAATAATATGACGTCTGAATTACGCTTTAACCTACTCTCAAATCCCCATTTGATATAATGATATAGACCCTATTTGGCAGTCTCTTGAGCTTTAACCTACTCTCAAATCCCCATTTGATATAATACGCGAAAAAGCGTCAAGATGAAATCACAGGCTTTAACCTACTCTCAAATCCCCATTTGATATAATACAGAAAGCTATCTAACAGAACAAGAAGTTGCTTTAACCTACTCTCAAATCCCCATTTGATATAATCGGGTCATGGTCGCCTAGGTGCATCACGATGCTTTAACCTACTCTCAAATCCCCATTTGATATAATTTTTACTTATATCTACAGGAGGATGAGGTGGCTTTAACCTACTCTCAAATCCCCATTTGATATAATTGACCTAGGGTTTAAAGCTGGGTACGAGTGCTTTAACCTACTCTCAAATCCCCATTTGATATAATCTATGAAAAGTCTTACTTCACAGAGAAAGGGCTTTAACCTACTCTCAAATCCCCATTTGATATAATAGAAGATATTTTCGCAAGAAAGATTTAACGCTTTAACCTACTCTCAAATCCCCATTTGATATAATTAATATTGATAATCTATATACCATGTTGAGGCTTTAACCTACTCTCAAATCCCCATTTGATATAATTAAGCTCTTTTTTAATAACTCCATACTTAGGCTTTAACCTACTCTCAAATCCCCATTTGATATAATAGAACAAGCAAGCTATAGAACTTTGGTCAGCTTTAACCTACTCTCAAATCCCCATTTGATATAATCTTATGCAACTACACCAGCTAGCTTTAACCTACTCTCAAATCCCCATTTGATATAATATTTTGATTTGGATTGTCAAGCTCAAATGCGCTTTAACCTACTCTCAAATCCCCATTTGATATAATATTATATAGAGGGGTTAAGCACAACCCCAAGCTTTAACCTACTCTCAAATCCCCATTTGATATAATATATATTTTGCGAACTCAAAAGCAACGGCAGCTTTAACCTACTCTCAAATCCCCATTTGATATAATTGATTTTGCAACAGTCTTATTAGCTCGCGAGCTTTAACCTACTCTCAAATCCCCATTTGATATAATTGTTGTCGTCTGTACCGCCACCAGTATCATGCTTTAACCTACTCTCAAATCCCCATTTGATATAATGAGCAAAAAACAGAAGGAAGCAGCACAGCAGCTTTAACCTACTCTCAAATCCCCATTTGATATAATCTAGAGTAATGTATATAGACACAGAGACTAGCTTTAACCTACTCTCAAATCCCCATTTGATATAATAAACAAAGCGTTTGAATATCTTGATGCACTGCTTTAACCTACTCTCAAATCCCCATTTGATATAATAGATAATAGCGTATGAGAGAAAATGGCTCGGCTTTAACCTACTCTCAAATCCCCATTTGATATAATCGCAGAGAAAGGTTACAAAGACCAGATGGGCTTTAACCTACTCTCAAATCCCCATTTGATATAATCACCGACCAATGCATAATATTAATCTGAGTGCTTTAACCTACTCTCAAATCCCCATTTGATATAATTAACATCAAATCTTGTTGTTAATGGATGTAGCTTTAACCTACTCTCAAATCCCCATTTGATATAATTTTCTTTTTTAGTCATTGTTGTCTCCTTTGCTTTAACCTACTCTCAAATCCCCATTTGATATAATAACACCTACAGAAGATGTGGAAAAAGATAGGCTTTAACCTACTCTCAAATCCCCATTTGATATAATAACATTAGTAAATATAAGCACAGAATATCAGCTTTAACCTACTCTCAAATCCCCATTTGATATAATTAAGCTCTTTTTTTATGACTCCGTACTTAGGCTTTAACCTACTCTCAAATCCCCATTTGATATAATCGAAGCGATCTTAATAAACTATAAAAATCGGGCTTTAACCTACTCTCAAATCCCCATTTGATATAATTAATTGCTTATCCAAATCGAATATATCTTCGCTTTAACCTACTCTCAAATCCCCATTTGATATAATACGGTTCAAGCAAAGTCCCACCCTGTGGGACTTATAGGCAAAAATATTTCAAAAAACCATGGTGGTTTGACCTTGTTTGGTTATTTCTTCTTCTGGTTTTTTTCGATAATTTTCTACAACTACCATATTTTGAAATTGTGCTTCAGTGATTTTAAGCACTCTTATTGATCCGTTCGGCGGTGAAACTTCCTCTATATAATGTTCATATTTTTGAGCTACCGCCAGACTACGACAAAATCGAATGTAGATAGAGTATTGCAACATTATAAACCCATAGCTTAAAAGCTTAGATCTAAATCTTCTATACACTTTTAAATCTTTTTTAGTCTCTGTTGGCATATCAAACATCACAAATAAAACCATTTTTCTGTACCCACTTAAATTATTATTTATATTTCTCATATCATAACTGCATAAACAATTCCAAATTTTCTTTTTTGCCTAAACAGATTGATTGATAAGAGGCAACTAAGCTTTTCATTGCATCTTTTAACAATACCTTTTTACCAAAACCATCTATAACCTGTGTGAAAAGCAAAGATACCAATTCTTGTTTAATCTGCGAGGTTAATTTTGTATTTTTTTTGAAGTTCTGCCCAACGAACCTATCCACGATTGGTCTAGATGGCTCAAGCAGGTCATCTGCTAAATTAAAAGCGTTCAATTCACTACTGTGCCAAATACCAAAAGCGGGGTTAAGGCCATAGGCAACTATATAGCGTGCTATTGCGCTTCTAAATATGCTATATCCATAATTGAGTGCACCATTTCTAGCATCAAATTCATCTTGTCTAGCAAAATCTTTTCCAAACAAAGCTTTAAAATAATAAGATGCCGCAATTGACTCTATATAAGTTTTATCTGCTGATTGCACTTTATTTACCAATGCATATAAATACTCATTGGTATCATGACTACCGAGAACCAAAGCCTGATGATGCACCTTTGTCTTAATTATCTCTTGCCAAAGTCTATTCTTCTTTGGCTTAGAAAGTACTAGTTGTGCTTTTTGCACTTTGACGGCACGAGAATTTTTATAAAGTCCTATACTTATGGCAGATGGCATATAAGTTTCATCTACAAATACAACAGAAATATTTGCTTTTGCCATATTTGAAAGAAGTGCAGAGGTAATTGTGGTTTGTTGATTTTCTATGATTACTATATCTATATCATCTAAAGATACTGTAGTTTGAGTAAATTCATTTTTTACACTCATAGAATTATTTTGGTAGCTTAAATATGATCTATTTTTGATAAAAATTTGTTTGAAAGACATTAAAACGCCCCGATAAGGAATAAACCTTGTGGCTCGGGACAACACCTTGCTTTAACCAAAGCTATCAAATCCCCATTTGATATATGAAAATTATAATCACTTAAAGTTGTCATCCCCCTTAAGCCTTACTAATATTCCCAAAAAAATCAATATAAATTCTTTGAACTATTGTAGTTTGATTTAAAGTTTTAAAATATCTTTTCTCTAAAGTTTTATTTATTCCTTTTAATTCTAACTTATTATTTCCTCCAGATATATTACCTCCGCCGTTAAAGATATAAAAGTCACTTTTATTTTCCTTTGTATCAGTGATTTTTACTAAATCATTTTTATACAAAATTAAATCAGCTTTCTTGTCTTTAAGCTCTTTTTGAAACTTTGGATTTATTCTTGTATCAATATCATTAGCAATTGAACTAAAGTAATTAAATCCAATAGCTTGTCCCCTTTTTTCAGTATTAAAAAGTTCTGTGTTTAATATTGATTCATGCATTTTTATAACAAATGGTTCTTTTGAGCTTATAGCTTTTTTATAGCTTTCTAAAGTAAGTTTTTCAATTTTATTCTTTTTTCTTTTTGGAAATATAATGGCTCCAGAATCAACATTTGATATTTTAGTTTTATAAAGATTAAGTGAGCTTACTATCTGACTCTTTTCTTTTTTAGTAGGAAAACTACATTTTAAGCTATCCATAGCTTTTGAAATCGTTTGTTTTTTTGACTTTAACTCTTGTATTTGATTATCTAGCTCAATATTTTCTTCTTGTTTAGCTTTTGATACCTTTTTCTTTTCATCCAAAGGTTTTATCTCTTTTTCTATACTTTTTAGTTCATTTCTCAATCTTAAAAGTTCATCGGCATAAGCTTTTATTGCAGGTATTATTTTTTGTTGCTTTTTAGGGTCTAACCTTTTTTGAATAGACTCTACCTCTTTTAAAACTTCATTATCGCTTCTATCCTTATCAAATCCATTGACTTTTTTTATTAGAAGAGATTTATCAATAGCTACTTTTTCCATCTCTGCTAATATCTCTTTATTGGTTTTTGGGTCTTTTGTTATATATAGTTTTAGATTGCCGTCTTTAAAACCTTTCATATTTGTTTTTCTTTTATTATACGGGCATACATAGAATTTATTTTCTTCATACTTTTTCACTAAACCTTTGAGATATTCAACTATATTAATTCCATCTGTAGAAATAGGTAAATTTGAGCTAATTTTTTCCTTTTGAGCTTTTACTTTATATTTATTCTCTTTTTGCTTAAAGTAGCTATGAAGGGTGTTTATAGCAGTATTGTCACATAAAGCTATTGTAAAAGCATCTAGTGTATGGTGGTAGTTTGTATCCCTATCTTTCTTATCATCTTCATTTTTTGGCATAATTTCACTTATACCCCAGATATATTTTAATTCACTAATAGCCTTACCGCTTACGCTAAAAATATGTCGCTCCCCATCTTTATTATGCTCTTTTTGTTTTGGATATAAGTAATGGTTTAAATATTTTGCAACTGTTTTTGTAGCTGTTCTAGTATCGTTTAAAAAGCTATCCTGCCAATGCTCTTTTTCCATCACACTATTTATAATACATTCGTCACTTAGCCACGCTTTTTTCTTTTTATCCATAAAAGAGTTTTGTACTCTTCCTTTAAAGTCCTCCCATTGCCCTTTTGAACTTAAATAGCTTATAGGATGCTGGTTTGATTTGTCTTGATTTGCTTTTTTCTTTACGAGAATTTTATTTTTAAAAGAGTTTATCCATATCACAGACCTTGGAATAAAATGCTCAACTTCTGTTTCATTTTCATCAAAAGCTTCATCTTTAGTAATTGGTTCACCTGAATATAGACACAAACATCCATCTTTTCCTTGTTCTATAAATAGTTTTGCTCTTTCTATGTTTTTCTTTGATTCTTTTATATTATTCGCTTTTAAAAACTTTTTAGCATCATCATTTTTCTTTTTATCTTTCTTTTGATTCTCTTTTATTTTTTCCTCTTCTTTTGAGGAGTTAAGCTCCCTTGCACTCTCTATTCTTATCTCATCAATATGCCCGTATTTTTCAATGAGTTGATTAATAAGTTTTCGTAAAATCGATAAAACTCTTTTTACTTTAGGAGCGATCATAGGCTGATAAAACAAATGCTCTTTTTTGAAATAAGGTAGCTTTTCTTCAAGCCATTTTATATCATATTCTGTAGGCTCTAAAGGTGGTAAGTAATCATACTTTGGCATACCTACATATAAACTATCATACCCTAAACTATTTGTTGCTTCATAATATGTTTTATTTTCATTATTCATCACTTCTAATATTTCATTTATAAATCTTAATGAAAATGACCCAAAACCATCCATTCCCTCTAAAGATGAAATATCCTCTAAAAAATCATTATTCAAATTTATACCGTATTTTTGAAGTATCTGTGATATATGTTCTTCTCGTGAACTTTTATTTTTAAAATAATAAAGCTCGAGCAATATTTCATTATAAAAACTGTTATCTTTAACTTTAAAATCTATACTATATTTATTTAATACCACAAGCATCTTTCTATGCGCTTCTATATTTAGTACTGTTTGACTTACTTTTTCTGGGATATTTAGCTTGAAATCTTTTTTTAACGGGTTTTTTAAAAGATTTTTTGCAGTGATCTCATTTGCATTTGGTGTATCTATCCAAAATTCTACTACACTTTTAACCTCATCCTTAGATAAAGATTGAATCTCTCCATTTTTATCAATAATCTCATAGTTATCTATTTTTTGCCTAAGGGTTAATTCTATATTTTTTACATTTGCCAAAGGCACTCTTTTTTCAGTTCCTTTAGGATTATATTTATGATAAAAAGAACAATAAGCCACCATATCCTCAAAACTTTTTAAGGCTCTTTGATAAAATGGTGTATTTACTCTATCTTCGTCTAAAAGTTCATCTATAAAGTTTTGGCACTCCTCTTGCGAATGAAAAATGACTTTATTATCACATTGCAACCGTACGACTTTTTTAAACTCCTCTTTATGCAAATCTCTATCTAAAGAGTTACTATAATCACTTTTTTTATTTCTTACAGGTACATTTTGAAAAAGCTCTTTTAACTCATCCCTTTTATTAGTAAGTACTTTTGATGGCAACTCATAACCATTTTCAAGATACTCTTTTTTATTTTTTGCTACTGCCTCATTTATAGCACCATCGTCATTAGAAGTTGAGAACATATTGTTATATCCTCTATCTGTAAGTATTGAATAAACAGCCAAAATAAACTCCTCTTTAGATAGATTTTGAGAAGTAGCTTTTTGCCTTAGGTCATAAACATCCAAAGTTTTAATCTTAAAAGAGTTAAGATAATCTGTAGGGTTTTCAATAAATTTTTTATCAGCTATTTTATATTTGACAAATACTTTTCGTACAAACTCTTTTCTTGCACTTTTTCTCTCGTTTATCCGTCTTCCACTTCTAAAATTTCTTCTATCTTCTGCTTTATTTGGCTCAGAAAAAACTATACTATTACTCGCCAATTCATTAAAACAAATCTGCCCCTCTTTAGTTTCTAGCTCTAACAAAGAAAAACCTATACTGTTTGCGCCCAAATCCAAACCTAGAACTCTTTTCATCATAATCCCTTGCAATTCAATTTATCTATTTTACATAAATCTTTATTATTATTCCCCCTCAATCTACCCAACCTGCCAAACACTGATCCATAACCTCTCCCAGGCAGGTTGATCGGCATCAAAATAACGCACTTTCGCATCAAGTATGATGCCATTATCTAGAAGCGAAGCGATGATGCGACTATTTTCTTTGGGGACATACCCGACCTTTTTATCATAAGCATAGATCGCTACGGCATATTTGTCATAAGCATTTTCATGCTCTCTTTTGAATTGCAATCTCTGATTGTCAATGAAGTGCATGTCAGAAGCATCATTATATTGGAGCCCGGCGACTTTAATTGTAGTCAACTTAAAGCCTTTACACTCTTTTTGACCTTGGGCTTGCAGAGCAAAAGGCAACCCTGTCAACAACAGTGTAAATTTGTGTATAAACTTTCTTCTATTTGATATCATAATGATATATTATCATATGTTAATGGACATATATATGTCCTATCTTGTTGCTTCCGATGTCTCTTTTATGTAAAGTTGTAAACTCTCTAGAAGCTCCTTTTGCAACCACTTCGGCTCCAATATATGGATGTAGGGCAGCCAGCTTTTAATCGCGGGCAATATCTCAAGCTTGTGTGTAATCTCACAACTTATCTCTATAGAGCCGTCCATATGTTCATCCTCTATCTTTTGTGATTTGTGTAGCTTTATATCTTTGAGGTAACGCGCCGCCTCGGGATGTGCGTAGAGTTTTATCGGTATCGGTTCTTGTGAAGAGCTCGACCATACACTTTTAATCTCATCTGCTTTAGCCATCATAGTGCGAGTAAGTGTTTGCGTTTCCCCTGTAAGTCTTTTAAATGATCTGATATTGGCGAGCAGAAAGGTTTTGATGCCGTCATCCTTATAGTCTCTTGCTACGAGATACCAACGCGTATTTTCAACATAGAGTTTGATAGGATCAACCCGTCTTTGGGAAGTATCATTCTCCTTTACATAACTAAAAGAACACTGCTCTTTTTTTGTAATGCATCTGAGTATCTCTTCTCCAAGTTTTTTAGGAAGATTTTTATATTCAAGCGCAAAAGCTATAAGATCTTTTGAGATGTTGCTACGCTCTAAACACTCTACCTTGATCTCAACATTATGCGCAAAAGCTGCAAGGAGTGAGTGTCCAAAGTTATCGTCATTCGTATAGAGAGTATCCATATCCAAATGCCAAACTCCTTTTTTATTGACAAGGGGGATAGACTCGTGTATGCTCTTCATATCGCGACTGATGGTCTTAGGGTTTACACCATACTCACTCGCTATATGCGAACTCCGCAATCTCTCAAAGGCATAGAGTCGCCTTGTTATATCTACTATCCTTGAGATTTGCGCTTGGTTATTTGCTTTATATGCCATGTGCCATTATAGCAATATTTATATCGCACGCTATACTCAACTGATAGGTTTGACTTGACCCGAATCAAAAATATTTCATTTTGCCACATATTCCATCATACGCAAATATTTATGTTATGTTGATAAAAATATGCTGGGGTAGACTATGAATAGACAAAATATATCGAATACGATTATCTACAATAATGGTGAATTGGAATTAAATGTTTCCATAGACAATGAAACTGTTTGGCTCAATAGAAATCAAATATCCGAGCTATTTGGAAGAGATGTTAAAACCATAGGAAAACATATAAATAATGTATTTAGTGATGGTGAGCTAGAGAAAGTCTTAACTGTCGCAAATTTTGCGACAGTTCAAAATGAGGGTGGAAGAGCAGTAAAAAGAGATGTTGAATACTATAATCTAGATGTTATCATATCTGTTGGCTACAGAGTAAAATCCCACAATGGAGTGAAGTTTAGGCAATGGGCTACATCTGTACTTAAAAGCTACATTGCTGATGGCTATGCTATCAACTCTGAAAAAATTACAAACCAAAGATTTAAAGAGCTTGAAAATAGTGTAAAACTTTTATCTTCAAGAATGGATGACATCTCAAATCTGATAAAAAATGATTCTGCACAACCTCAGGAGGGTATATTTTTTGATGGGCAAGTATATGATGCGTATGCTTTCATAAATGATTTGATAAAAAGTGCAAAAAATGAAGTGATTTTAATTGACAACTATGTAGATGATAGTGTCTTTACACTTTTTAGTAAATACTCAAGCCTGAAAGTAATAATTTATACACAAACTATAACAAAACAACTGAAGCTTGATTATCAAAAATATAAAGTTCAATATACGAATATAAAACTTCGCGAGTTTAAAAATACTCATGATAGATTTATAATAATTGACAATAGTAAAATCTATCATATCGGCGCAAGTCTGAAAGATTTAGGCAAAAAATGGTTCGCGTTTTCAAAGTTTGATATGGATGCTCTAGAAATTTTAGAAAAATTAAAATAGCAATGGAAAATAAAAAACGAAGAAATTCGGAAATTCCAAATTTGCTAAAAACTTTCAAACTATTATAATTTTGATGTAACTATCTTTATAAATTATAAGGGGGGGGGGAAGATAGTTCTCGCTTAAAATTTCTCAACTATTGCTATGCTAACGCTTAAACTTAGCAAATAGAGGATGATGATCAGAGAGTTTGTGATTTCTTTCTATACTGTACTCGAGAAGTTCAACTCCTCTATAGAAGATAAAATCCAAATGATTTTTCATAAAAGACTTGACCTTATCGCTTTTTGAAAACGGGACATGCGTAAAATGGAGCTCTTTCATCTTTGTGTGCAGAAATTTCATCCTACTTTTATTCCACGAGTTGAAATCACCTGCGATAATCATCGCTCCATCGTAATCGTCAATTATCTTAATAATCTTATCTATCTCTTTATAGTAGTGTCTATTTTCTCTGAGGTTAATAGCATGAAGATTCAAGATCAACAAAGGGGAGCCGTCTTTAAAAGAGTGTCTTGTCAAAAGTAGGCTTTTACGAGGACCAAATATCAACTCTTTTCCATGCGAAAGGAAAGATTCGCTATACATTGTTTTGCATCTCGTTGCCGTTAAAACGCCGTAAAATGTAGATCGTTTTTCTAAATTTGCAGCAGCATTGAATGGTAAATACGGAAGATTTAGCTCCGTATCGTGTTTAAAATCAGCCTCTTGAAATATAAAGAAATCAACCGGCTTTCGTTTGGAAAACTCTTCGATATAGTTACTAAATGAAAAAGTATCATTGTTTTTATGCACATTCCAGCACAGGATGCTAAATTCATCCGAAACAGTATCATCGCACTCTATACGAGAATAGCTATGATGATACATAGACGGTTTGATAAGAAGACATTTTAATTCGTTTAACATAAAATATTATAGCGTAAGCACGATATACCTTTTGTCTTTTTTGATCGCAATTAAGACTCTTTTGTTACAATGAATGACCAAAGCGAGGAGTTTTTATGTCTTTACAGGACTTTAGAAAGTCGGGCTCAAGTATGCTTATGGCGGTATTTATCCCTGCCGTTATCGTCATAGGGCTTTTGGTGATAGGAACCATAGCCAATCCAAGTCTAGCAGGCGAAATATTTGCCTCGATGCTCGAGTACATCACCGAAGATTTCGGCTGGTTCTATATGCTTTCTGTTGCATTTTTTCTCATCTTTATCATAGCTATTGCTATCTCGCCTTGGGGCAAGACCAAACTCGGGCCTGATCATTCTGAGCCTGAGTACAGTTTTAGCTCATGGTTTGCTATGCTCTTCTCGGCAGGATACGGCATCGCACTTCTTTTCTTTGGAGTTGCCGAGCCTATCATGCACTATGCCGCTCCACCCGTTGGCGATCCGCAAACTATAGAGGCAGCCAAACAAGCGATGCAGATATCATTCTTTCATTGGGGTTTTCACATCTGGGGGATATATGGATTAGCGGGGTTGAGTCTTGCTTACTTTGCATTTAGACATGGCCTACCGCTTTCTATGCGCTCAACACTCTATCCTTTCATTGGCGATAGGATATATGGCTGGCCGGGACATATCGTTGACATCTTTGCTATCTTGGGTACCCTTTTCGGGGTTGCTACGACTTTGGGGCTCTCTGTTGCACAGATCAACGCGGGACTACACTATCTTTGGGTAGACATCCCGGTAAGCACGACCGTGCAGATACTCCTCATCGTATTTACGACAGCTCTTGCACTCTTTTCCGTAGTAGCAGGGATGGACAAGGGCATCAAACGGCTCTCTATTGTCAATATGCTCCTCGCTATTGCTTTGATGACATTTGTTTTTTTAGTAGGGCCGACTATCTTTATCTTAAATACTTTTTTAGAAAATATCGGAAGTTATCTAAGTAATATCGTTGAGCGAACATTTAGCTTGCAAGCCTATAGCGCAAGTGATTGGATGGGGCACTGGACACTCTTTATATTTGGTTGGACCATCGCATGGGCACCATTTGTGGGACTTTTCATCGCCAAGATCAGTCGAGGCAGAAGCATCAGAGAGTTTGTCTTTGGCGTTATGTTTGTTCCGACCCTATTTACCTTTTTATGGTTCTCCGTCTTTGGTGATACGGCGTTGCATATGGTAATGATGGATGGATACAACTCTTTAATTACCGAAGTACAATCCGATAAAGCCATAGCACTTTTCAAACTTTTTGAGCACTTGCCTCTAAGCTCTTTTATCTCTTTTATGACGGTTATCTTGATCATCACCTTCTTTGTCACCTCATCGGATTCAGCCTCTCTCGTGATTGACTCCTTAGCCTCGGGCGGTGTAGCAAAAACACCGCTTTGGCAAAAAGTCTTTTGGGTGAGCATCGAAGGGGTTGTCGCCTCCGTCCTTTTGGTTGCCGGTGGGCTTAAGGCTCTACAGAGTGCATCTATAGCAAGTGCTCTTCCTTTTGCGCTCATCATGCTCTTAGCTGCACTTGGAATGTGGCGCGCTCTCGTGATAGAAAACCATAGAAATACAAGCTTAGAGCAAGATATCAACATAGACATTGCTCCTACTATCGATGATGCGAGGCAATGGAAAAATAGACTAACAGAGCTTATCACTTTTCCTCAAAAGGAGGAGGTGAGTGCTTACATAAAACACAATGTCTATAATGGTATGCAAAAAATCAAAAAAGAACTTAGTAACTCAAGCTGGCACTGTGATGTTGTGTATGATGATGCATCTATTCGCTCGATCATCACTATCTACAAAGATGAAAGTATCAAGTTTATCTATGAGGTACGTCTCAAAGAGTATACTATGCCCGAATTTGCACTCCTTGATGCCGATAAAGCACAAGAGCACTACTATAATGCCGAAGTTTTTTTACGAAGAGGTGGACTGCATTATGATCTCTACGGTTTTGAAGAACATACGGTTATCCATGACATCATCAGTCAATTTCAAAGATACCTCCGCTTTATGCATACAACTCCCGGAACCCTGCCGTGGGATATGGATGAACATGATGAGATGCTCAACGGTGATCTAGGAACAAATAAATAGTCTACGCACTACACGGTTTTTTGTACAAGATTTTTGTCTGTAAGGCTACCTTTACACTATCTCACAATCAAACATATGCTTTTTTTGTGTAAAATAAGTCTAAAAAATAAGAGAAATAACAATTGCTTCATAAAATCAAAGATGAGATAAGTGAAAATAGAAAATATATATATCTAACTTATATCATAAGTATCTTGACGATGTTGCCTCAGCTTATCGCTTCTTTTTCCATGAGCAAGCCTGGACATTTTATATTTCTATCCGTTGTACTTGTGATGCTTCTGTTTATCCCGAAATTTAATAAACTGCTATTTTCTCTATTTATCATCTATATCAACTTGACAAATATCGTCATCGGACATATTTTTATACACTGGGGTTATACAAATGCAAATATCGGACCAATGATAGAGACCTCTGCCCTATCTCCTAGATATGAAATCTTAGAATATTTAACAACATATGTTGATTATAGAGATTTATTGCTCATTGTCTATTCTTGCTTGATGCTAGTATTTCTTTATAAATTTTTATTTCATTTTAAACACTCTTTCAAAGTTGTAAAATTATTGAGTTTTATAGCTACTGCATTAATTATTCTTGGCGTAGGCTATTGGAATAATCTGCTCGCCTCCAGAGAACCCTTTAACATACCAAATAAATGTATGAGGATAAATAATCATATCAAAATTTATAATGCCAGAATGCAATATCTTAATAGTTTACAAGAAGTGGCGGCAACGGATAAAACTTCCATTTATGACAAAATAGTGGTAATTCAAGGAGAATCTGTCAATAAGCACCATATGTCAATATATAACTATGATCAAAAGACAACCCCTTTTTTATCTTCTTTAAAATCTAAAGACACTCTCTATATCTTTGATGCTATATCGCCCGCCAATTTAACACGATACTCTCTACCGGCTCTCCATACTCAAGCAAATGTTCACAATTTCTTTGAGTTATTTTTACATTCAAAGTCGATAATCAGTGATTTTAAAACACACAATTACAAGACATACTGTATTTCAAATCAAAGCAAAGCCGGTAAAGATGACTCCTACATTGCCTCCATGACACAAGAGGCAGATGTGCACTTTTATTCAAATCTGGATTATGCAAGTGCAAAACCTGATGAGGTAATGCTTCCATATCTCAATAGTATTAAAAACAACCGAGACAAAGAGCTCTATTTTATTCATCTAATGGGCTCTCACGCTCAATATACAAAAAGATATACCGATAAACATATTTTATTTCAAAATCCAATCAATATAAAAGAGGAATATGACAACACTATCTACTATACAGACTATATCTTACAAAATATATTCTCATGTTTCATACATAAATTCCAAAATCAAAAAATACTTTTTATTTATGTGTCAGACCATGGAGAGGTAGTAAGCGAAAACAAACATGGACATGGTCTTTTTCCGACAAAGGACCAGTATGACGTTCCATTTATCATATATAGCACAATAAAAAATAATCGTATAGATGAACTTTATGAAAAAAACAAAAGAGGATATTTCAATCTTGAAAATTTAAATTATATGGTCAAATATATAAGCGGTATCAGCGAAGAAAATCGCATATCATATTCGGGCGATGTCCTTGGATTAGAGCCTAAGAGTATCTTTAATTATGATGATCTCGATTTTTATAAAACAAAATAGCCCATTGTCGATGTTAATTCTACGCACTACAATCGGTTGTTACTCGATCGATAATCGTGATATACCATCTGTCGTCTATCTTGGTGATATAAAAGATAAAATCCGAGCTTGTATCGACAACACGAATGCTGTTACTCTCTAAAAACTCAATCTTTTTTAAAAGTGCATTATCATAAGTTTGCGCATCATACTTGGTATGAAATGTCACGATAGACGAAATAAGCGGATAACGTAACTCTTTAGAATAAAATGTTCCACTTTTTAAAAATACAAAGTCCCCGCAATCAAATTCGACATATTCCTCACGCATCTTTTTCCGGTTATTCTCAACATTAAAGATATCCCCATACGGCATATGTGGCCAATCTTTACCCTTAAGCGGCAAGGCATCAAGTATCTCAAAATCATCTTGTGCACCTATCCTATAGATATCAAAGATACCGAACTCTTTATTAACATATTTCGCATTGATTGCCTTTATGTCGTCTTGGGATGCAAGCCGAAGAATGTCTACTATCACACTCTCTATCTCATCTTTTTGCACATTTGGCTCGCAAGATGCAGTACTGCTTAGAGCGATTGATAAGCTCACAGCAAGTATCAGTAATCGTATGTTTTTCATTGTCAACCTTTGTAAACTTATCTCACTGTTTACAATCATAATTGATGATTACTTTAGCACAACCGGCGATATGGGGTGCTTCTACGGGCTTTTTAGTGTCAATCGTAACATTACAATCATAATCAAGCGTGCATAACTTAGAGGTAAGCAGAAAGATTGGGGGTATGCTTGTCTTCTCTTGTGATTTAGTATCTGTTTTGAGCAACCTTACGACATCATCTGTGATATTGACAAAACGAGTTGAAGTTTGATTTACCTCATCTTGGGTTTGCTCTTCGGGTTGCTCGCTCTTTGACAAAGCAGGAGACAGAGATGCTCCATCTTGTGAGTTTTGGGTTGTAGATATAAAGGCATCAGGTGCGATCTTGCGAATCACACGCAAATCACGCGCTGCATCGGCAGGTGAAACATAATCACCATAGGTCAGTACCGTGTATCCCTTGGATGATATATGGGATTTTGGAGTGATGGCATAGGCACTTGCACTTTTGCACATATCATCTACGGTCTCTTGCTGTGTAGCTGCAAGAAGTTGGATAGTGTACTCGCCTGCAAACACCTTCATAATACCTATGCAACATATGGCAAAAATAGTAAAAAAGCGCATCAGATTCCTTCTTTCTTGGCGTATCTTGTCGATAGCCTTATGATAGACAAATAAGAGTTATACACTTTTATTTTGCCTCAACAACCTCTTCTTCTTTTTGCGATTGTCCCGGGATAGGCGCATCAGGTGTGATATTGATAAGGCGCAATGGCGCTTCTTCCATCTCGGGTTCCATATCCGGATTATCTTCTACCTCTTGGGTTTTTGGTGCAATCTTCACCTCATCTTTCTTTTTAACTTTAGGCTTCTCTATAACAGCGGGGGCTTCTTTTTTACTGAGGGTTTCTTGTGCTTTTGGTGCCTCTTTTGGGCTAGTGATTTTTTGCACTTTTTTTACCTCTTTAACCTTTGGCTTATCTTTTGGCTTTGGCGCAGGGGATACTTTTTCTGTCTTTTGTACAACTTGTGTCTTTTTGATAGTTTGTACCTTTGGATTCTTTTGCACTTTTTTTACAATCGGTTTTTTAGACACACGAAGCGTAGATACAAATGCATCGGGTACTGCCTTGCGTGTCAACGCAATGTCTTTTTTGGCGGCCGCTATAGAGTTATATTTACCGCAAGTAAGCACATTACGTCCCTTGGAGTCAACATAAGAGTGCCAAACAACCTTACACGGTGGCACCATCTTCCGTACGGTATCTATAGACCTTTTATCTTTAGAAACAATAAGTTGAATCGTATACTCTTCTGCAGATAAGCAGAGTGTCATACTTGTCAATAGTATAAAGAGAGAGAAATAACGCATCTATCTATCCTTTATTTGTAATAATTGTATTATAACTTATAATAGACAAAATCATCATTATATAAAAAATAAAAATAACGATGCAGCATAAGTCAGTTAAATGCATTTGTAAATAATAAATATATGCTATCATAACCCTCAATAAACTTCTCTTAAGTGATTACAATGATAAATGTACAGAGTCAATTTTGTAAAAATGCCGATGCATATGAGAGCTACAGCATTATCCAAAAAAAGGTTGTTAAAAAACTGCTAGAGAAGATAGTCGACAACCCGCAGTGCATCCTTGATATCGGCTGTGGGAGCGGGACTGTTTATAAGTCTATGGCTTGGCATCCAAAAAAATTTGTCGCTATTGATTTTGCCCAAGGGATGCTCAACATGCATCCAAAAAATGAAAATGTTGAATTGCATATGTCAGATTTTAATCAAAAAGGGTTTTTAAAGAAATTTGCAGATTATCAATTTGAGAGAATTATCTCCTCATCTGCACTCCAATGGGGAGATGATCTTGATGACATATTTGGGCAAATTAGCCTCTTGGGTGCTCCTGTCTCTTTAGCTATCTTTACATCAGGCACATTTAAAACTCTACTTAAAACGGCATCGATCCCTCCTTTGCTACGCTCAGCAGATGAGATAATCGCGCTTTCAAAAAGATATTTTAATGCCGAGCATGAAGTCTTAGAGTACTCACTTGAATTTGCAAGTGTACGTGATATGTTTCGATATATGAAAAAAAGCGGTGTGGGTGGAGGGAGAAATGTTTTGGGCATAAAGCAGATGCGAGAGTTGATAAGAAATTATCCACTCAACTATCTAGAGTTTGAAATTGTCTTACTCCAAGAAAAGAATTACGGAGAGTAAATTTTTGCTTTTTAACTCCTATGCATTTATCTTTCTTTTTTTGCCTATAGTTTTTCTTTTATATTTTTATCTAAACCATAAAGGGTTTTCGTCACTCAGTAAGCTATTTTTACTTTTTTCATCTCTCTTCTTTTATAGCTGGTGGAACATTATTTATCTGCCACTCATACTCTTTTCTATGCTTTTCAACTATACTATCGGTCTCAAGATAGCAAAAAATGCAACGGAAACATTTATAAAGAAAAAACCGCTTTTGATTTTTGGGCTCGTTGTCAATGTGTCACTGTTAGGATACTTTAAATATTATGATTTTTTTATCACCAATACTAATCTCTTGCTTGATACAAACTTCTCATTGATGCATATCGCTTTGCCACTTGCTATCTCTTTTTTTACATTTCAACAAATCGCCTATCTAAGCGATAGTTATTCAGGTCGTGTTAAAGAAAATAACTTCATGAACTATGCCCTATTTGTGACATTTTTCCCACAACTTATCGCAGGACCTATCGTTCACCATAAACAGATGATGCCACAGTTTGCTTCGCACGACAGCAAAAATTTAAATTATGAAAATATCGCTAAAGGTATCTTCATCTTTGCTATAGGCCTCTTTAAAAAAGTAGCTGTTGCAGACACTTTTGCACAATGGTCCAATTATGGATTTGGCACTCCTTATGATCTTAATCTTATAGAGGCGTGGGTTACGAACCTTTCATTTGGATTTCAGCTCTATTTTGACTTTAGTGGCTATACCGATATGGCAATCGGTATAGCACTACTCTTTAATATTAAGATTCCTGTTAATTTCAAATCCCCCTATAGAGCCTTAAATATACAGGAGTTTTGGCAGCGTTGGCATATCACTCTATCGCACTTTTTAAGAGACTACATCTATATACCTTTAAAGAAAAGAAAAGTTACTTTGCATGCAAATATCTTGTTGACATTTCTCATCAGCGGCATTTGGCATGGTGCGGGGTGGACATTTGTTATCTGGGGAGTACTACATGGCATGGCACTCGTAATAGCAAATATATGGAAAAAAATTGGCTTCAAAATGAACATCATACTAGCATGGCTGATTACTTTTAATTTCTTAAACATTACAAGAATTTTTTTTAGAGCAGACAATGTATCAGATGCTCTACATATACTCCACACGATGATTTTTGGTCAAATTGTTTTGCCTGAAAAGATGGAAAAAAGTCTTAATTTTCTCTCTTCATGCAAAGTTTCTTTTGGAAGATTTCTGCCTCATTTAGGTGCAGATCATAATTCTATCATTGCACTACTACTTGCATTTATAGTAATACTCTATTTTAAAAACTCTTCAGAGCTTATGAATAATATGACTCCAAACAAAAAAAGCATCTTTTTTACGGTATTGCTACTATTAATCTCAATAGCGTATCTGCATAGAGAAATAAAATTCTATTACTTTATCTTTTAAGGAGCAAAGATGATGACATATCAAGAGTGGATCAAAGCAGTATTTATCTCTTTTTTTATCGCTTCGGCATCATTGGTGGGGTTTAACTATTGCGTGGATCCAATGCAGCAATATAGAATCAGTAGTTTTTATCCAATATATTTTGAACCAACAATGGCAAGATATCTCAATGCAGGTTTAGCTAAAAATTACAACTACAACTCTATAGTACTTGGTACTTCCCATACAGCTAACTTTATCATTTCCGAAGTAAAAAGCAATCTAGATTTCAATCAAACTATCAAACTCTGCATAAATGGAGGGAGTGCGAAAGAACAAAGCATTATCCTACAAACAGCCATCGAAAATAATAAAAATCTAGAGCGTGTATTGTGGGGGGTTGATATCCTCTCTTTTTGGGGACAACCCAAAAGAGAAAAAAGAGGAAAAGGTTCATTTCCTATGTATCTTTACGACAAAGAAATATTTAATGACTATAAATACCTCTACTCCGCAGACACCTTTATGCACTCTCTTGAGGCACTCTTTTACCCCATTATAAAACCAAAAAATGATCCATGGTTTAATCTCAACTATATGTACCAATGGCAACACAAGTGCAGAAAACAATTTGTAATTAACCGTGTTTTAAGAATTTACAAGATGGAAGAGGGGGAATACTCTAACAGAGATAAAAAACAATATTCATTCGCATATCTGAAAAAAAGTTTTGATGAGAATTTTTTAGATACCATAAAAAACAATCCACATATACATTTTAAGATATTTTTTCCTCCTTACTCTCTATTGCATTTTAAAGTACTCGAAGAAAATAAAATCTTTGATGATGTAATTGATTTTAAAAAATATCTTCTTAAGCAACTCTCAGTACTTCCAAATGTAACGCTTTATGATTTTCAGATAGCAAACCATATCACCTCAAATTTACACAACTACAAAGATACTGCGCATTATCATCAAAAGATAAGTAGTTGGATGCTTGAGGAGATGAGCCAAGGCAGATATATAGTTTCTAATAAAAATATCGATGAAAATATTAAAATGTTTAAAAAGCAGGTTACAAGCTACACTTTTGATACGAAGATAGATACTGCAAAAAAATAAAAAATATTTTGATTGATTGTTATTGGAGCTGGCCGGGAGAGGGGGATTTAAAAAAATCTTTTATGTCAACTTATTACATTTTATATCACTCCATCTCAAAGCCCTAGAACTAGGCATCTCTTAAGTTTTAAACAGTTATAACTGCAATATCACTTTACCTCAAATAAGAGCAAAATATGTATTCTTTGTGGGGAATGTGTGGGGAAGATTTGACAAAATCTTTTGAAAAGAATCTATAAGTTTTATTTGGAAGTTAATAACTATCCATGAGGTACAATGCAGAGTTTGCGAAGCAAAAAGCATTGTAGCCCACAAGCGATTAGCGCGTGAGGGTACGGCTTAGATCTTTGTAGCAAGGATAACATATGGCGAAACGAAAACGAACAAGATATGACAATGTATTTTATTTAGATAGCAAAACAAATGGTAAAGATGATAAGACCTATTATATAAGGTATAGAGATGAGCACGGCAAACAAAGAGAACTCAAAGTAGGAAAGTTTAGTGAAGGCATAAGAGAAAACTATTGCAATCAAAAGCTTATTGAAACTCTAAATAACATTCGCCTAGGAGAACAACCACCCATTATAAAAGCAAGACATAAAAAAGTTCTTTTTACTTTAGATGATTTAGCTAAACAATACTTTGCATCAAAACCAGTAGATAATAAAACTACACATAGAACCTATGGAAAATATAACCTACATATTAAACCACTTTTAGGCAATAAAGATATTACTTATATCACAAAAAATGATATACTTTCTATTCAATCAAATCTTCTAAGAATTAGAGCGCCTAAAACAATTAATAGCTACATTCAACTTATAAAGTCTATGTTTATCTACGCTATAAATGAAGAGTTTTACACTGGTGCTAATCCAACTAAAGGCATACAAGAACTCAAAATAGACAACATAAGAGAACGCTTTTTAACCCTAAGTGAAATAAAAGAGCTACTTGAAACAATCAAGCCTTATTTTGAGCTTTATATGTTTGTGCTACTCTCACTCTCTACTGGTGGCAGACTTGGTACAGTTATGAACATAGAAAAAAAAGATATTGATTTTGAAAACAAAACCATTACACTCAAAGACATTAAAAATGACAGCACTTACAAAGGCTTTTTTGATGATACCTTACTCCAACTATTAACAGAACACACAAAAGTTCTTAAGTCATATGATAAAGTCATCAACATAAAGGAGAGGACACTTAGGCGAAAGCTAGCTACTATACTCAATGAACTCTTTAATGAAGAACTAGATAAAGACGATAGAAAAAACCGTGTAGTGATACATACTTTAAGACACACATTTGCAAGCCAATTAGCCATACAGGGCACACCTATTTTTACCATTCAAAAACTACTTAACCATAATGATATCAAACATACTATGCGTTATGCAAAACTAGCGCCTGATAGCGGTAGAGAGATGGTGGATTCATTCACAAAGTCTATCTATACATAATTTTGTCTACAAAGTATGATAAAAGTTAACTATGAAGTCACTTAACTTACTATAAGGACTAAACTTATAGTAAAAACTGTTTATAGCCGTTGAGACCGTTAATAGTAGTTATTTTGAATTAAAAAAAATATGAACACACAGGATATAAAATATGAACACACAGGATATATTTTGTCTACAAATAGTAGACAGTTTTATACAAAGTGTAGATTATCAATAGAGATTTAACCAAATAACCATTATCTCAAAATAATTGCTCTTAACTGATACATTTATGCCGTAAGATAGTCCGCTTGAACCAGTTCCCAAGCTTCCCTCTCCTGATAACCGTTCTCCATTAGAGCTATCATCTCGTTGTACATCGTTTTCGCTTTCGTCTCTTTGAACTCTTGGAGTCTCTTCTCCTTGATGAGATCTCTCGCTAGTTGTTTCTTGTGATCGATCACCCAAGCTCTCACTTTGTCTTCGATCACTCTTGTTGTATATCTCTCGGGTTTGGTTTGTGTGGGCATTTGTTTTATCCTCTCTTTCACAAGTTATTTGTCAAGCTTATAAGTATTTATTTCAAGCCAACGATATTGCCGTGTTTATCCTCAAAATCAAACACCTCTCTAGGTTTATTCAATATTGTATAAGCCTCAATATCCGACACATACATTGCAACATAATAACTGAGTGGCTTATCCATTGTTATCTTTTTTTCATAGCTTTTTAAAAGCGCCAACAAAACATTTTTTGCTTCAGACGCATCTAGTCCTGCGTAAAATTTACTGTTCCGTTCTTGTTCAAGAAAAAGACAATTATCTTCTACACCATTGGCTAAATAACTCTGATAGAGTCCTTCTACATAATCATGTAAGTCAGTAGTTATGTAAAATGATAGTGTGTTTTCATCAGCATCGTATGTATCTACCCAGTTCTTAATTTTTATCTTAGAGCTATAGATGGCTTGATTTAAGATTGCACTTTTAAGATTCTCTATTTGTTCGGTTTTACTTTTAAGAAGCTCTAATTTTTTTATTTCACCCGTTTTAAGAAACTCATCCAAATCTTCTTCCGTGAAGTACTTTTCCAACAAATCAACAATAGGACGATTTTGTTTTTTGTAGTTCCAATATGAGTTTTTTGATACTCCTAAGATTTTTACAATTTGATTTATCATGTTATTTCCATTAGTTTATTTTGTGTTATTGTACCAAATATATATCAAATACACAAATTTTAAACTATTTTTCATAATTCTTTTGAGATAATACAAAATATGTGTTATAACACAATATATACATAAAGGACATAATATGAGTTATCAGGATGAGTTAGAAATGATTCAAAAAATCTATCCAAACAAAATAATGCTCTCTAAACAAGATGTTGCGGACTTAACTTCTCGTAGCCTTGCTTCTGTAAATAGAGACCTCGCCGATGGTACTGGCATACCTTACAAAAAAGTGCGTGGTCGTGTGCTATTTCCAGTTAAAGAAGTGGCTAAATGGATGAATGAGTTAATTCAAACTAAATAATGAGTAAAGCAAACTCTGTTCGGATGAGAAGCGGGAAATATAAAATTCCTACGGCAAGCAACTTAGCTCACAATTCGGCTATGACGAAAGCTACCTACTGGCTGAATGATGGAAGCGATATTGAGCAAAGTCATAAATACAATGACTTCCAAAAACTCAATGAAGATTGGAATAGTTGGGCAAAAGAAAACGAAGAAAGATATCTCCAAAGACACAACCGCAAATTACGAAGTGATGGTGCAAGAATTGAAGAAGGGTTAATTAGTTTTGGAAAAGATGTTGATTTAACCCAAAATGAAATAAAGCAAATTACCAAAGAATACCTAGCAAAATTTGAAAAAGACAATAATACTACAGTAAGGCATTGGGCAATCCATACTCATGAGGGTCATAGGGAATTTGACACTGGCGAAGAGAAATTAAATCGCCATGTGCATTTTTTGTACGACAATGTAAATAAAGATGGTCTAGCAATAAGACGAAATTTCAAGGAGCCTGACCTCAAACAGATGCAAGATTACATATATGAAATATCAAAAAAATATAACAAAGATATTAGAAGAGGTACGCCTGCTGAAATAAGTGGCAAGAAACATCAACACCACAGAGTCTATAGAAATAAAAAAGAGAAAGAACAATTAAAAAACAAGGGTCAAGAACAATTTGCTAAACAAAAAGATCTTAAAGAAGAAATACAAAAATTAAGAGAGGAGCTGAAAAAACAACAGGCAACACGACAAGACTATGCAAAATTAGAGCAATTTAACAAAGAACTCAAAGAACAGCTCAAAATCAAAGAGCTGACTATTGAGAAAATGAAAGAAAGCATAAATAGCTATAAAGAAGCTCAAAATTCCCCTAAACTCAATTTAAATAAAAATTCCATAGAAATCACTTCCGAGATCATTTCGGAAGCTAAAAATCGAAATAAGGCGATTTTAGAAGAAAATATCGAAAGTAATATGCTTGGTAAAAAGTCTATACCTATTGATAAAGTTAAAGAGATTCAAAACGAGCAAGAGAAAAACATATTTGAAGCAAGTAAAAAAATTATCATTATTGCTCATGCGCAAGCAAGAGTTGAGATCAAAAAAGAATATGAGGCAAAAGTAAGTAAATTGCAGGCAATCGCACTACGGCTCGAGCGAGAGAGAAACATATTAAAAGATCGTCTTAACGAGATATATAGCACTCTCCATGAAAAACTTGGCATGGAGTATTCTAAGTTAGGTGATAACTTTGAAAAGTTCAAAGACTTTTTTAAAAGGCAGGATAAAAATGTAAATCAACAAGAAAGGAGCAACGAGCAAAATAGAACAGAACAAAGAAAAAAAGCAAAAGAAAGAGCAGAGGAACAAGCAAACAAGAGCAATCAAATAAGGAGAAATAGATGAGAGAAGATCAACAAACAAATCAGATGAGAGAAACTAAAAAAGAAAGAAGATATTACAATCGTAAAGACGATGAAAGAAAGAAGCAAGAAGAGAAAGCACGACAACCCCAAGCAGAACAAAACACAGTCAAACATGCAGAAGAGAATAAACAACAACGCCAAAGTCAAGAAGCGAGTGCGCATCATTTTCGATCGCGAGAACATAGACGAACGCAAAGAGAAAAGGCTCAACGCAGAGCAGAACTAATTAGGAAACATGAGCAAGAGCGACACAAAGAGCAACTCTCTATTGATCCGACAAAAACGAGAGGAGGCAAAACGAGATGACTACAATAAAAGGAATATTAGCACTACTATTTTTTCTTGGGATCTTCATTAGCATTGCTGTATTTTTCTCTTGGCTTTACAAGAAGAAAATCAAAAATAAATTACTTAGCATATCTCTCGCACTCTTATCTTCATTTATTTTTATGTTTATATTTATAATACCCGAGCAAAAGGCAAAAGAGATTGGCAATAGCTTGTTTTATTTGATTTTATTTGGCGGAGTTTTCCCTATTCTCTTATGGAATTTAATAAGAGAATTTTTTAAATTTGGGCAATATGGCATCAAATCGGTAAGAGCAAGAGAAGATCTTTCATCATACCCAAATTACAAAAATCAAAAAGCCGGTTATAGATGGAGTCTTGTACCGGAAATTGAGAAGTTTTCCAAAGGAGATCTCTTTATTGACAGATTTGCACTCTACCCGTTTCGTGGAGAAAAATGGACTAGCGATAAGCTCTCAAGTATCAAAACAAACATTAATCAAAAACCTATTGACTTTACTAAAACTGTTACAGTATTGGGAGCTATGGGATCAGGTAAAACCGAATTTTTTCACTCAATCTTGAAGCAAAACAAATTCGCTCGATCCATCATACACGATGCAAAAGGCGACTTTGTTGAAAAACACTATAATACCGAAACAGATTATATCTTCAATCCATATGATAGCAGGGGCTTAAATTGGGATTTATGGGAAGAGATGAGACGAGAAGAGGCACTCATAGAGAACTTCGTCCACAATCTTTTGAACTCTGCAACTGAAGAGAAGGACTTTTTTACAAGCTCCGCAAAAAAAATAGTTATCGAGATATTTATGCGTGTGCATATCACATATAATAAAAAAACGAGTGCAGAAAAATGGCAACTCCTTATTGATGAAATCGAACAATATGGAGTAAATGGAGCAAACAACGCCACGCAAAGCTCTATATATTCCACAATGGAGCTTTTTATCGACACATTTAAGCTCTTTGGCTATCAATCAGCACAAAATCAACCGATTTTTACGATAAATGAGTTTCTAAATTCAAATAGTCGGCTCTTTTTGCTCAATAACCCAGCACTTTCTAAAAAGATAACGCCGATCTTTTCAGGATTTTCTGCGATGCTATTCGAACAGCTGTTGGGTAGAGCTGATACAAAAGAAGATCTTACGCTCCTGCTTTTCGATGAATATCTCTCCTTAAATTTTGATAAAGAGACACGGCTTAAACTGCTTACACAAGTAAGATCAAAAGGTGGATGCACTATGCTCGGCATGCAATATCTCCCAATGCACGACAAAGAGCACCAACAACAGCTTGACTCTTCAAGTTATGCAAACTTTATCTTCAAACTCAATGACAATGAAACAGTCAAACACATAGTCGAGAAATTTGATGAAATCTCTTACAATTTTGCCAAGGGAGGCAAGGGAGGCAATGAAGAACGCAAAGAGAAATTTCTATCTACAATGCACATTCAATCTATGCCCGAATATCATCATCTATCTATGTATCTAACCGATAAGATTATCTATCTTGGTTATACGCCTATGATTAAAAATTTAAAGGTTATCAATTCTAACTTTGAAAGACGAAACCTAAAAGATTTTTATGAATATAAATACAAAATTGAGCACGAGGTTACAATCAAAGAATACAGCAAAGAAGAGATTGAGCAAATAGACGATGAATACATTGAGTCAGAAGATCCGAACAGGGTACTTGAAAAATATAAAATTAGCGAAAAAGAGTATCATGCGCAACTCAAAAAATACGACCTTAACTAAAATACTTTTGTGATGGTGCTTGTCGCCAAACAAAACTCACGACTGATAATTGCTTGTCATTTATCGCCGAGTGAGTTACTCACTCGGCGGTATTGCATACCTCTCGTTCGAAAATCTTACCACAAGGGTTGCGATTTTATGTGAAAAGAGTTATACTTTTTTACTCTAAAAAGCATGTACTGGAAAACATTATGGGTTCATATAAAAACAATGTTTCATGTGATTTATACATTGGAAGTGGTGCAGGTAGCAAGTTCTTGAAAGAATTAAATAATGCACAAGAATCCATCAAAATAGTTTCACCATATTTATCTCCAAGCTTTGTTCAAGAACTCATCAAATTACATGAAAAAAATATCTATGTTCAATTAGTAACAGAAGATAAAATTGAAGACTTTTACGGTGACTATGAAAGGGTGGCACACAAGCTCATAATTCAATTGCAAAAAGCAAATGAAGAAAACTTTCAAAAGAAATCTAAACTAGAAAAATACTCTAAAATACTATCTATATTTTCTGTGTTTGTATTAGCATTAACTGGTGGTGCATATTATTACCTAGAAAAAAAACTTACATTTTTGGCTATACCAATAGTGATGCTCATGTTCATAGTATCATGGTATCTTAAAAAAAGAGCCGAAAAAACTGTGGTATATACCTATGATTATCATCAACTCTTCCCTTTCAGAGTCTACAAAAGCAGAAAAGACAACTTCATACATAGCAAAATCTACATTATTGATGATAAAATAGCCTATCTTGGCTCGCTTAATTTCACATTTTCTGCTTCAAAAACAAACCATGAAACACGGATAAGAACGGAGGACAAAGATGGATTGAAAATCATACTTGAAGCCTTTAATGATCTAATGAATAATACTGAAAAAAGACACTCAAAAGATATACAAGAGTGGGGTAAAGAATTATATGATGAGCCTATAAATTAACTGTATTCTATAATTCGAAAGATATTTTTACAAGAATTTTAAAAAAAATAAATATAGCAATATATCTCATTTTATTTCATAATATATTAACCTATATCACCGCATTTCAACACAAAAAATTACCCTATTGACAATTAAGAATTTACTTACTAAACTGCTAATAACTGATTTTTTGTATGTTTTCAATACATAGGAAGAAGTAGCAAGTTAAAAGTGCCACGTTAGGTTAAAGAGCCCTAACACTTTTAACTTACGTTGAAGAAGTATAGCTAAACTAAACTTCAAAATCAACGCCTTATCATTGTCAAGTTCTACTTCAGTAAAAATTCCGCAGACAAAACATACACCACCGGTATCTCCGGGGGTTCGAAACTCTAACCTTAAGCTAAGTCATAAGATATTGCTTAGGTATGAGATAATGGGTAGGAAACTACTCTAGAGTTGATAGCACACAAGCCGTGTTTTCAGCCGAGTGAGCGTGGCACTCTTTTGGGTTATTAACCATGTAATTGCTTAACACAGATTGAAATGCACCCCATCAAAAAGCCGACTCAAAACCTTCTCAATATTGCGAAAGCTACTCTCTAATCAATCCGCAACACCTGAACTAAGAGACTTGTAAAAGATAGGAAGTTGTATATCAGCTATCAAAGATATACAATCAAACAGTCATATACTGTTTTAGTTTTGATGCCCTGTTTTTGCTAATAGGGCTCAAATTATCTCGCGAAGCGATAAACCAAAGAAAATAGAGCAAAAATATACATAAATCAATATCATGTGGGGAATGTGTGGGGAAACTCTTACTAAAACTTGCTCAAATCACGCTATATTAGGAAGTATAAGATTGCTGGCCGGGAGAGGGGGATTCGAACCCCCGGAGGTGTTACCCTCACCGGTTTTCAAGACCGGCACATTCGACCACTCTGACATCTCCCGATAGAAGTAGAATCTTATCGAAATAAGATTAAAAAACATTGATAATGGAGGTGCCACCCGGATTTGAACCGGGGATAGCAGCTTTGCAGGCTGCGGCCTTACCGCTTGGCGATGGCACCATATCTAAAAAGACGGTGGTGCCCGAGGCCGGACTTGAACCGGCACGGACGCAATGTCCGGGGGATTTTAAGTCCCCTGTGTCTACCAATTTCACCACCCGGGCACAATAAATATCGTAAACTTTTATACTCTTCTGAAGCGCTAAATGATCCAGTGAAGTAAATCGAAAAGTTATTTTATGGAGCGGGCGAAGGGATTCGAACCCTCGACCCTAACCTTGGCAAGGTTATGCTCTACCCCTGAGCTACGCCCGCAATCCTAAAAATGGAGTGCAATTATACTCAAAAATGCTTTAATTGTAAAGTGATAAATAAATATTGTCAATCACTTTGAAGCCAATCGATTTTTGAGCCAAGAAGTGATATAATCAAAATAAAAAGGATCGATTTTGAGAAGTGACGAGATAAAAAGAGGTGCAATCAGAGCACCCCATAGAAGTCTCCTTCGTGCAACCGGACTCAAGGATGAAGATTTTGATAAACCATTCATAGGAGTTGCCAACTCATTTACAGAGATAATCCCGGGGCACTTTTTTTTAGATAAAGTAAGCGCTATCATCAAAGATGAGATCAAAAAATGTGGTTGTGTGCCTTTTGAATTTAACACCATAGGTGTAGATGACGGGATTGCCATGGGACATGATGGGATGCTCTATAGCCTGCCGAGTCGTGAGATCATAGCCAACTCTGTTGAGACGATGATGAACGCACACAAGCTTGATGCGATGATAGCCATTCCAAACTGCGATAAGATCGTTCCTGGCATGATCATGGGTGCACTTCGTGTCAATGTGCCGACCGTATTTGTAAGCGGGGGGCCTATGACAAAAGGCTACACAAAAGATGGTGTGCCTATCGATCTCAACTCAGCCTTTGAGGCAGTCGGTAAATTTGAATCGGGTGAGATTAGCGCAGATGAGCTCAAAGATATAGAGTGTAATGCGTGTCCAAGTGGAGGGAGCTGTAGCGGTATGTTTACTGCAAACTCTATGAATACACTCAGTGAAGCGATGGGGATAGCGCTTCCCGGTAATGGTACGATCTTGGCACTCACAAAGGAGCGGGAAGAGCTCTACAGACAAGCAGCAAGAAGAATCTGTGAGATTGCAAAAGATGAGGCACTCAGTGAGAAATTTAGATTTAAAAATATACTCGATAAGGCGGCTATCAAAAATGCTTTTGTTGTCGATATGGCGATGGGCGGAAGCTCAAATACAGTGCTACACATGTTAGCAATCGCCAATGAGGCCGGTGTTGATTTTAAGCTCAAAGACATTAATGAGATAGGCAAAAAAGTAAGCCACATCGCAAAGATATCTCCAAGTCTTAGTACAGTGCATATGGAAGATATCAATAGAGCCGGCGGACTCAATGCCGTTATCAAAGAGATTAGCAAGCGTGATGGCGGATTTTTGAGCCTTGATGCTTTAACAATCACAGGTGAAAGCCTAGGAGAACGGGTAGCAAATGCTGAGATAAAAGATACGCAGATCATCCACACGATAGATAATCCCTACTCAAAAGTGGGTGGGCTTGCAATCCTTTACGGCAACCTAGCAAGTGAGGGAGCCGTCATCAAAACAGCCGGCATCATAGGCGAGCGTACTTTTAGTGGTACTGTGGTCTGTTTTGATTCACAAGATGAAGCAATTAAGGGCATCATAGGGGGCAGAGTAAAAGAGGGAAATATGGTTGTTATCCGATATGAGGGTCCAAAAGGTGGTCCGGGCATGCAAGAGATGCTCTCACCAACATCGCTTATCATGGGTATGGGACTTGGCGGTAAAGTAGCGCTCTTAACCGATGGTCGCTTTAGTGGTGCAACACGAGGTTTTAGCATCGGGCATTGTAGTCCGGAGGCAGCTGAAGGTGGTATGATCGGGTTGCTTCAAGACGGTGATGTTGTCGATGTAGATGTAGATACCTATGCAATCAATGTCCGCCTAAGTGATGAAGAGATAGCAAATAGAAGAGCGAACTTTAAGCCAAAAGTAAAAGAGCTTACTAGTGTATGGCTTAAACAATACAGAGCACTTGTAACAAATGCAAGTAATGGTGGAATCTTAAGAGGGGAGTAGAAGATTAGAGATATCTTCTAGCACCCTTGTATCTCATTTTATAAAATGGCGACTCCAAGCTTGTAATCGTCACTTTTTTCTTGGCAGAACTTGCATGGATAAATTTATCGCCACCTATGTAGATGCCGACATGATTGACATATCCTCTTTTATTTTTAGAGGTATCGAAGAAGACAAGATCACCCGGTTTAAGTGCATATCTTGGCACAGGCACACCTGCTTTTGATTGCTCAATTGATGTACGCGGGATACTGATGCCCTCTTGTTTACAAGTAAACATTGTAAATCCGGAACAATCAAAAGTATTAGGCCCTGTCGCTCCCCAAACATATCTTTTACCAAGCTTCTGTTTTGCTAGCGTAGGAATTGCTGCTAATTTTGAATTGTTTATAAATACACTTTGTGTACTCCCCGTGACAATCTCTATATCGTCTGACTCCTCAAAGGTGCTCGCATGTGCTATGAGAACACTTTTAAGTTTTGATTTTTTGTTTGTTTTGGCGACTTCTTTTGGAGTAATTGCGCTAGCAAGCTTTATCGTCCCACTTGAATGGCCCTCTATAGGTTTGTTTACCACAACCTTCGGACTCTCTTGCGTTGGAATAATAAGCTTTTGCCCTATCTTAATAGATTTTAAATCTTCTTTTTTTATGCTATTAGCCGCACAAAGTTGATCAACCTTTATATCATGTAGTTTTGCAATCTCTGAAAGTGTATCCCCGCTTTTTACTTTATACTCTACCTCTTCGCCCATAAGCAAAGAGCCCCCGAGAGTAAAAGCAACCAAAAGCGAAAATGCTTTTAATGCTTTTTTATCCATATTAAATTTCCTCGTTAAATTTCTTTTTTTGTATTTTATATCTTTTTATTTTTTATCAATACACAACGATTGTAACGAAAAAAGATTAACAAAAAATAAACTTACACTATTCATCACTTTTTTATTGTAAAATAACTTTAAACTTGAGGAGTACTTATGAGGATAATATTTATAGCATTTTTGATACTTTTTTTTACCGGGTGTGACAAAAAAGAGGAGAAAAAAGAAGCGACTGTAGAGAAAAATGGTGAAGATAGCTTTGATAGAGAGACTGTTCTTTCCAATATGGGCATAGATATCAAAGGCGATAAAATCACTATTGATAGCAATAAAACTAAAGTCTTTTTAGAGGAGCTTGGAGAGCGAATCGACCAAGAGATCAACGCAACACAAAAAGAGATTGAAGAGGGGAACTTCACATCTGAGAAAATGGGTATCGAGATTACTAAAGAGAAGGTCAGTATTGATCTTAATCAAACAAAGAATTTTTTACAAAATATTATTGATCTTATGGAATCACTCACAAAATAGTAAAAATGGGTGGGGAGATTTGGGGAGATATACCAAAGAGTGACTCTTTGGTATAAGAAAATATGCCTATTTATTAAGAGCTTTTGTTGAAGCTTCGGCCAATTTTTTAAAGTTTTCCGGCTCATTCATTGCCATATCTGCAAGTATCTTTCTATCTAACTCTATGTTTGCTAGTTTAAGTCCGTGCATAAATCTTGAATAACTAAGGTCATTCAATCTTGCAGCTGCGTTGATACGAACAATCCAAAGCTTTCTAAAGTCTCTTTTCTTGTTTCTTCTATCTCTGTACGCATAAACAAGCGATCTCTCAAGTTGCTCTTTTGCTTTTCTAAAGTGTTTTCTTCTACCGCTGTAGAATCCTCTTGCTTGCTTGAGTAGCTTTTTATGTCTCGCTCTTCTAACTGTTCCTGTTTTTACTCTCATGTTTTTCCTTTACCTTTTCGGTGTCAAGCCTGCTTGCTTGAACTTGCCTCAATATTGAGGGTTTTTTTAGTTAATCATCTCTTTGATTTTACTCTCATCCGCACTGTTGACATATTTTGGTGAATTCATATGTCTGTGGTGTTTCCCGTCTACTTTTGTCAAGATGTGGCTTCTAAACGCTGTTCCGCGTTTTATCTTACCGCTCTTTTTGATCTTGAAGCGCTTTACAGCACCTTTTACACTTTTCATTTTAGGCATATTTTCTCCTTTCGTAAAATAGAAAATGGGACGCAATTATAGCAAAAGATAATTAAAGTTTCATTTAAAAGCGCAAATGCTCATCGTTCCACATAAAATGCAGAGCCTACAATACCAGATACTAAGATAAATTTAGTATAAAAATCTTTCTATTTTTTCTTCGGGGTTAGATACATCGTGACATATCTCCCCTCTTGATGCGCATCTTTTTCAAGCACGGCTATATCTTCTAGCATCGGCCATACTTTTTTGAGCACATTAGCACCGAGCTCAGGGCTTGCCATCTCGCGACCTTTCAAAAAGACTCGAAGCTTAACATGCTTTTCTTTCTCTAAAAACTCTCTTGCATGCTTCACTTTGTAAGCTATGTCATTGTCAGCGATCTTGCAAGAAAATTTGATCTCTTTGATGTCGATAATCTTTTGATTTTTTCTTGCCTCTTTCTTGCGTTTCTCCATCTCATAACGATACTTGCCATAATCCATGATCTTTGCAACCGGCGGTTGCGCATCCGGCGAGATAACCACAAGATCAAGCCCTTGTGATTCCGCTAATTTTAGAGCATCATCTTTGCTCATAATTGAAGGTTCACCGGCGCCTTCGCTTACTACTCTTAACTCTTTTGCATATATCTCATCGTTTATCTGTGTATCGTCTTTCTTCTCTTTTCTGCCTACATTTTGTCTGCTCAAATTTTTCCTTCTTCTAGTTGTTGGGTTAATTTTACCATAAATTCATCTTGTGTTAGATTATACTGCTCTTTGGCTCTTCTATCTCTTATCGCTACCGCTTTACCTTCCACCTCTTCGTCGCCGATTATAACAACATACGGCACTCTCTGTTTCTCGGCTGTTCTTATCCTTTTGTTGAGACTCTCATTTTTATCATACACCTCACTATCGATACCTCTGATTCTTAAGGTATTTTTTAGCGCATGGGCATATTCATTGTGTGTCTGAGCAATCGGCACAAATATCACTTGCGTCGGGGCGATAAAGAATGGAAATTCCCCACCGAAATGTTCAGTCAGAATCGCGATGAATCGCTCAAAAGATCCGAGGATAGCTCTGTGAATCATAACGGGTTGCTTTCTTGTATTATCTTCAGCAACATATTCGACATCAAATCTTTGCGGCAAATTAAAATCTACCTGTATCGTTCCACACTGCCATTTCCGCCCTAGAGCATCTGTAATCTTGATGTCAATCTTCGGTCCATAAAATGCGCCACCCCCTTCATCGATACCGTAAGGGAGCGAATTTTCATCAAGTGCCTCTTTGAGCGCTGCAGTCGCAACTTCCCATACCGCATCCTCGCCGATAGCTTTTTCCGGCTTTGTTGATACCTCCATGGTGTAGTCAAAGTTGAATTGCTTCATCACACTATCAATAAATTCGACAACCTCTAAGACAACGCCTTTTATCTGTTCGGGCGTACAAAATATATGCGCGTCATCTTGTGTAAACTCGCGCACTCTTAAAAGTCCGTGAAGCACACCCGATTTTTCATGACGATGGACAACGCCGTATTCATAATATTTGAGCGGTAACTCTCTGTAGCTTTTGGTGCTGTTTTTAAATATCTGAATATGCCCGATGCAATTCATAGGCTTGATGCCATACTCCTGCTCATCAATCTCGGTGAGATACATATTCTCCCCATAACAGGCGTAGTGTCCTGAGGTTCTCCACATATCTGATTTGAGTATCTCCGGACCGCGAACGGGCTCATAGCCTCTTTGTCTATGTGCATCATGCAAGATTGCCTCAAGCTTATTTCTAAGCCTTGCTCCTTTTGGCAACCAAAAAGGAAGTCCGGCGCCCGCTTCTTCGTTGAACATAAAAAGCTCAAGCTCAGTTCCAAGCTTTCTGTGGTCTCTTTTTTTCGCCTCTTCAATCATCGTAACATATGCTTTGAGTGATTCTTTGTCTGCAAATGCTATCCCATAAATACGCGTTAACATCTCAGCACTCTCATCTCCGCCAAGATAAGCTCCGGCAACACGCGTGAGTTTAAAGTTATGCAACAAACCCGTATTTGGCACATGGGGACCACGACACAAATCCTCAAAAGAGCCCTGCTTGTAAATACCAACATCCTCATCGGTAATCTTACTCAAAACGGCAAGTTTAAGATCATCTTTAGCAAATTTTTCCAATGCCTCTTTTTTGGTAATCGTGTATTTCTCTATAGGAAACTTCTTCTTGATAAGCTCCTTCATCTTTTTCTCTATCGATTTAAGATCCTCTTCGCCTATCTTTTGCGGCACTCTAAAATCATAATAGAACCCCTCATCAACAGTAGGACCTACAAAGAATTGTGCATCCCCATAAAGCTCAGTGATAGCATGCGCCATAAGGTGTGCGCTTGAGTGTCTTATAATCTCAAGAGCTTCGGGCGAATTATCATAATATATCTCTTGAAGATTACTATCATCTACTACACTCTGTGTGTCAATGATATTGTTATCGTTATCTAGATAACCTATAATAGTTTTATCCATTTATTCTCTTTCGTCTGTTTAAAATCGTGATATTATAACAAAAAGAGGGCTAAGAACGCTTGATACATAATACTCGATTACTTTTTACACTCTGCACACAATATATCAAAAATGATATCCTGATCGTTGATATGACAGTCATATCTATTTTCTATCTTTTTGATTGTCTCATACATATCTACATTCACATCTATAATCTTGCCACATTCTCGACATAAAAGATGCGAATGTAAACCTTTGGTAATCTCATATCTGTTTTTTTGTTTCGGGATGGCTATCTCACTCACCATATTACTTTTTTCCATCTCGTTTATATTTCTGTAAACTGCACTTAAAGATATCGAAGGATTTGTTTTTTTAAGATCTTCAAACACTTCATCGATGGTAGCGTGTCCACGCTCATCAAGACTCTTGAGGATAAAAAGTCTCTGCAAGGAGCTTTTCATACCGTGTGTTTTTAATAAATTGGCATAATCACGCATCTTGGTCTCCTTATAAAATTTGAGTTATTATAGCATAAATGTGAAAAATTTACAATAGTAATTAATTTACATTTAAGTTTATATATGTTAAATTTTCACAAATGTATATTTTTTACATTTATAATTCAATTAAAGGAGTCATTCAAAATGTCTTGTTCAAATATACAAACACGAAAAAGTAGCGATACTAAAAATGTTCAAGAAATTGACGACACCCAAACACACAATAAGGAGAAAAAAAATATGTCAATGGTTTTACAACAAATGCCGGAGTTTAAAATGAAAGGGTATGACGCTAAAAGCGCTCATTTTGTAGATATCAATAGTGAAGATTATAGAGGAAATTGGGCAGTGGTATGTTTCTATCCTGCGGATTTTACTTTCGTTTGTCCGACAGAAATAGCAGCTATGAATGCTCATATGAATATTATCGAAGGGGAACTTGGCGTAAAAGTGCTTGCAGTTTCAACAGACACACACTTTTCACACAAGAGATTTCATGAAACAGAGCCACTTTTAAAAGATCTTACAATGACCATAGGTGCAGATCCTACCGGCGAGGTAGCTAGAAAATTTGGTGTTTACATTGAAGAGCAAGGCATTGCACTTCGAGGTCGCTATCTTATCAATCCTGATGGCGTTATCGTTGCAGAGGAAGTACAGGCGCCGATGGTAGGAAGAAATGTTAAAGAGTTTATCAGACAAATTAGAGCATGGCAACATGCAACAAAAACCGGTGAAGTTTGCCCTGCAGGCTGGGATATCGGGAAAAAAACATTACCGGTAAATACAGATGAAGAAAAAATGACTGGTAGGGTGGGTGATTATATCACGATTGAAGAGATCGTCTCTTAGAGTAAATATCTTGGCGGATTTTTCCGTTAAGATATTATTGAATAGATTGAAAAAATGGTGATCACGATTGGACTCGAACCAACGACCCCTACCATGTCAAGGTAGTGCTCTACCAACTGAGCTACGCGATCAAAATTAAGGGCGCCTCTAATAACCCTGGATGCTCTTAACATCTCTAGCTTTTTCTTAGGCTAGGCACTCACTTGAAGGACTAGCCATAGCTAATTCGAAAGTGAGTAACAACGCATAAGGAAAAGTTGGAGATGCCCACAGGGTAGGCTTTGCAAACGCAATCTTTCACAAGATATTTGTTTAACTTAGCTACGGCTAGGTCTTCTCAAATCTCTTGCAAAATCTTACATTTGCAAAGCCCATTATGAGCATCCAGGGTTATTAGAGGTGCCCTTAAGAGTAGAATTATATCAAATCTTTCTTGAATTTTATTAGGTGGCCGCGAAGCGGCCGATTTATATTTTTTTGAGTATTTTTACAACCGCAAGAAGTACTACTGCACCGAGTGTTGCTGTAACTATTGTCCCTATAAGCCCACCGCTTATAAATCTGCCAAATAGAAAACCTCCGATGAATGAGCCCACAATACCTATGATGATATTGCCCAAGAGCCCGAATCCGCCGCCTTTCATAATCTGTCCCGCGAGCCAGCCTGCTACAGCACCTATGGCTAAAAATACCAATATACTAACAAGTTGCGCATCCATAGTTTCTCCTTTTAAATACTACTATTATAACTTAACGGTAAAAAAGTTACATAAAATTTTACTCTTCGCAAACCCACTTTGTCTCCTTGCAGAGAGTCTCTAGGTATTCATTTGCTTTTGGTTCGCCGGTTTTGAGTGCCTCTTTGAGATAGCTATATGCTTTCAGTCTATCTTGAATGCTTCCGTCACCCCAACCGTAAATAATGCCCAAATTTAGATTTGCCTTGCTATCACCAAACTCTGAACCTTTGACAAAAAACTCTAAAGCCTTTGGGGTGTTTTTCTTAAATGTTTTTCCCCCGTTATAATATAAAAGTGCTAGATTCGTACATGCTTTTGCCACCTCATTTTCACACGCTTTCTCATACCATATTTTTGCCTTGGTTTCAGCGCTTGCATCTGTAGCTGCATCCATATCATAATGTTTAGCAAGATTGTACTGTGAAGGTCCATGGTGAGAGTTTGCAGCTTTATAGTACCACTTCATCGCCTCTTTCGCATCTTTTTTAACACCAAAACCAAAATCAAGCATAAGTGCCACATTGAACTGTGCTAGAGTATCACCCTCACTTGCCAATTTGGAGTAGATCTCATACGCTTGTGTGTACTCTTTTTGATCGTAGAGCTCTTTTGCTTCAGCCAATGTTTCTGCAAAAAGATACCCGCTTGCAATAAGTAAAAATATCAGAACTCTCATAAACTAAACTCCTTTAGATGTATATCTCGGCTACAAAAACTTTTGAAACTCTACCACCCAATTTGTAAACACCTGCTTCGATAGAAACATCTATCTCCTCACCGCTTCTTGCTAAAATGCAAACTTTACTCTCCACTTGTTGCTCTTCAAAAGCTCTCACAAATGCAGCTACTATTCCCGTACCACAAGCGAGTGTTTCATCTTCAACACCTCGCTCATAAGTTCGCACGAGCATATTTTTTCTATCTACGATCTTGACAATGTTGACATTGGCATTGTATTTTTCTCTCAGCGCTCTCGCTTTTGCTAAGTCAAATTCTTCTATATCTTTACGAAAAACAACTAGATGCGGCACACCACTATCAATAAGCCACCACGATTCACCATCTTCTATGATCTCTTTGTCTATAATCTTTGGAGTGACCATATTTGAAGTCACATACTCGCCATTGACCTCAGCTTCAATAATCCCGGCACCGGTTAAAAACTCTGCTTTACCCTCTTTGGATATCCCTTTTTCGCAAGCATAATGCGCTACTGCTCTTGAAGCATTACCACACATAGAAGCATTGCTACCGTCGGCATTATAAAACTCCCACTCAAAATCATACTCTCCGTGTGGAATCAAAACGACCAGTCCGTCTGCCCCTACACCCGCATGTCTTGCACATAATCTTTTTGCTAATGCCGAACGTTGCTCTTTTTGTTGGTCATGAAAGATGATAAAATCATTTCCACTTGCATTATATTTTGTAGCTCTCACTCTCTATCCTTACAATCACTGAGTATCTGATCTTTTACTCTCTCGCACTCACTTTGGAGTTGCTTGAGATCACCGCTATTATCTATCACATAATCCGCAAGGGCTCTTTTTTGCTCTATATCCATCTGTGACTCTATCCGTCTTAATGCCTCTTTGGCATCAAACCCTTCGCGCCGCATAAGGCGCTCAAGCTGTTGCTCTTTTGTTGCATAAACAACCAATGATCTTTTAATGTCATAGCGTTTACTCTCAAAGAAAAGAGGTATGTCGATCATATAGGGTATGCCGAGCGCTTCATTTTTCTTTGATTGTGCAACAATTGTATCATAAATGATCGGATGGAGTAAATCTTCAAGCTCTCTTTTCTTCTCTTTGTTTGCAAAGATAAGTTTACCCAACATCTTTCGATCAACTTGAGCTTCCTTGATATACTCAGCTCCAAAAAGTGATGCAATCGCCTCTTTTTGCTCATCAAGATGTGCATGCGCTATCTTATCGGCATCGATAAACCTGAAGCCATACAAACTCAAAAGTGCTGTAGCAGAACTTTTGCCTGTAGCAATGCCTCCTGTAAGTGCGATAGCGTGTTCAAATATCAAGATTTAATGAGTCCTCTAAACTCTTTTCGTATCATATTTGGCATTGCAAAAGTAGCAATGGCGATATCTGAGTTATAGTATCTAAATCCCTCGGTGAGATCTGCTCTTTGGAGATTGATATCCGCCGTTGGATGAAGCATATTAGAAGCAAAGAGCGCAAAACCACAATGTTGTTGGATAAATAGATACGGCATAACTATCCTAAAATACTCCCCCATTGTCTCCATCTGTGTTTTTGCTTTTGCCTCTTTATCCACAAAAGAAGATACCACGCTACTTACAACACCTTTAAAGCTCAATACTCTTTTTACAAGCCCCCAAAATACTCTATCGCTCTCAAAAAGATTTGTTGATACGATGACGATATCGATAGATCCCTCATCAAACTCTTGTAACGATATGAGAGCATCTTTTGCATCAAGCACTTGAAGCTCACTGTTTTGATGCTTTTTCAGCTCATTCACTATACTCCCATTTTTCCCGATTAAGAGAACTTTTTTTGGTTCCGGATGGACACACATAGGAATATGTGTCAACATCTCATCTTTTATAAAATCCATAGTTGCTCCTTAACCAATTCACTTTAGCGATTTTAGCAAAAAAGAAGATAATAAAGTTTAAAAAGAGTAAAATTATCTCAATTTATTTTCTCAAAAGGAGCATCGAAAATGGACAAAAAAGTACTATTGGACTCTCTTTACTTTAGACATGCATGTAAACTGTTTGACAAAAGTAAAAAGATAGCACAAGAGGATATAGATTTCATCCTAGAAGCAGGAAGACTCTCTCCCTCTTCATTTGGTATGGAGCATTGGAGATTTTTAGTGATTGAAAATGATGGGCTCAAGCAGATGCTTAAGCCTGTTTGTTGGAATCAAGCACAGATTACTACCTGCAGTCATCTTGTTATTCTTGTAGCCAAACATCATGATGTTCAAGATCCCACTTATTATAAAAAGATGTTTCAAAGAAGAGGGTTGAGTGCCGAAATGCTTGAAGGCTATCTAGAAAAATATGCAAATTTTCTTTCAAATCTTGCATCGCCGAAAGCTTGGTGTGAAAAGCAGTGCTACTTAGCGGCGGCAAATATGATGAGTTATGCGGCTCTCATAGGAGTTGATAGTTGCCCAATGGAGGGTTTTGAACATGATAGCGTTGAAAAGATACTGGAAATAGATACAACAAAAGAGAGTATCGCACTCATGCTCCCGTTTGGCTATAGAGCCAAAGAGCAAAGTCAAAAATTTCGACTGGAAGCAGAAGAGCTTGTTACGTATATACGCTAAATATTAGCGTACTCTACATGCGAGTTGCAATTTATCATATCCATAGATATCATTCCTAAATTGCAGCTCTCCACTTGGATTGACCCATGCAGTGAGATAGACAACATCAACGGGGACACTCTTTGCGAGATAGACATTGGTCTCTTTTGAGCCTTTGAGAATACTTCTTGAACTACCAAGGTTGACATTGCTGTCAACCTCAGAAAATACTCTAAGCATCTCCATTGGCTCAGATAATCTTATACAGCCGTGGCTAAATGCTCTCGTATCTCTTTTAAAAAGTCTTTTTGTCGGTGTATCATGCATATAGACAGAAAAGTCATTAGGAAATATAAACTTGATCTTCCCCAAAGCATTCCCATATCCGGGAGGCTGAGCAAATCTAAAAGGCACGGTTTTACTATATCTATACTCCTCCCAATCAACTGTTGAAGGATCAACAAGAGGTGCATCCTTTGCCCAACTTTTCGTGATGTTTATATTTTGCTTTTTCATCGCGTCAGGATCTTTGAGCATTTTTGGAATAAACTCTTTTTGGATGATACTATCAGGAACATTCCAATACGGATTGAGCACTATGTAAGCAACTCTACTTCCAAAAACAGGGGTCGGGTGTCTTTTATTGCCCACGATCACTCGCATCTTTTTCTTTACTTGGTCATTTTCCATGAAATAGAGCATAAAATCGGGTATATTGATAACAACATGATATTTCTCATCTCTTTGGTTAAACTGCTTAATCCTATCTAGGTTCATCTCTATCTTAACAGCTCTGCTTGCAAGCGACTCATTGAGGGCACTCAACGTCTTAGAGCCTATCACACCGGAACTTGCAAGTCCATTATTTTTTTGAAATCTTTTTACTGCTTCAAGGAGGCACTTGTCATAAAGTTTACTACTATTTAACGAACACTCACCAAGTTCATCCGTCGCCGCAAGACGCTCTTTTATAAGCGGAATAGCGTTTGATTTCTCTCCCGGTTTGAGGTATTTTTTACCAATGGTAATCTTTTGAAGATGACTATTTTGTGCAGCCTCTTTGTAAAGTTTTAATTTTTCTGATAATTTGTCATAGTTGTAGCTAAATGCTCTATTTCCAGCCATAGAAGTCTCAAGATTTCCATTGATGATAGCATCTTTAAGCATATTAGCAGGCGAACCTTTTGCACCATAATTCACCCACTTTGCGTCAATATCATAAGCTCTATTTTTAGCTACAAGTTTTGATTGAAAAAGACTCCAATCCGTACCTCCGCTACCAAGATAACTAAAATACTGACTATAAAGTGTGCTCATGGCGAGCTCAAGCGCAAGCTTGTCTTTTATACTTCCTCTTGAATAAACCGCTGAAGCTCTCTTTTTAAGTTGTAAACTCTTATTGTAAAGAGAGGCGGGAATATTATGTCTATTTGCCTCAATGCTCTTTAAAAGTGATGTTGAGAATGATGAGATTTTATGTTCATGCACCCAAACAGGAATATAATATATATTTTTGTAAAATCTATTGAGATACCCATTGGAATCTTTTTTTACTGTCTGCTCAATAAGAGAAGATACCTTTTCGTGAAAATCATAATCTGCTGCATTCAAAAAACTCAAGAAGAATATACACAGAAATATAGGCAGTACAATTAACCTCTTCATTCAAACCCCTGTAAAATTTTTAGTAAGTATATCAAAAAAATTGCGATGTAAAATAAAAAGTTACAAAATTTTTAAATTTTTTCTACCTCTATAAGCCTTGCCTCTTTAAACCTCAAGGCTACATAACTCTCTGCTACCTCAATTTCCATCGTGCTCTTTGCTAGTGAATACTCTTTGAGTTTTACGCTCTCTTTTTCCACAATTCCCATGGAGCTCAATCTATTTTTAAATGCCCCTGAAGCATTTATCTTTTTTATAACTGCCTTATCACCCTTTTTTAATTCACTCAACAACACACATACTCCTTACAGTATCAAAACAGCCCTATAGACAAGGAAGCTCATTATCCAAGCTGTCGTAGTAGTAAATAGAAATAGGTACCATAGATATTTCCAACTTCCCGCCTCCTTAACAAATACCATAGAAGCAGCAAGGCAAGGAAGATAGATCATAACAAAGACTATAAATGAAATCGCTGAAGCAAAAGGTATCTCTGCTTTTATCTTCTCCATCAACCCCTGATCCTCTTCTGTTACATCTTCACCCAATGAGTAGAGCACCCCCATTGTAGAGACAACTACCTCTTTTGCAGCAAGTCCTGTTCCTATAGCGACACTCATCTTCCAATCAAAACCGAGTGGACGGAAAAAAGGCTCAAGCACATATCCCGTTTTCCCAAGATAGCTATTTTCTAAAGATATCTTTTTAAGCTCATTTTGAAGCTCTATTTGTATCTCCGGGCTAGCAGCATGCTCTATCTGCACTTGATATTGATTTGTCAGTGCCTCATCTTTTGGATAATTACTTGCAAACCATACAAGCATCGAAGCAGCCAATATAAAAGTGCCCGCTTTTTTGAGATAGCTTTTTGCCTGCGAATAGACAGTATGCCAAACAAGCTTCAACGAAGGGAGTCTATACTTTGGCATCTCCATAACAAAGGGCTCATTTTCACCTTTAAAGACAAACATTTTGAGCACCTTCGCAGCAACAAGACCAAAGAAAGCGCCGGCAATATAGATAAGAAAGAGAATGCTCCCGGCATTCTCTTGCGAGAAGAACGCGCCCACAAAGAGGACATAAACAGGCAATCTTGCCCCACAGCTCATAAAACCTATAATAAAAAGTGTTATGAGCCTCTCTCTCTCATTTTTAAGTGTTCTTGCCACCATATACGCAGGCACAGAACATCCAAATCCGGTGACCAAAGGAATAAAACTTTTTCCATGCAAACCAAATCTATGAAAAAATCCATCAAGCAAAAACGCAACCCTGCTCATATATCCCGTCGTCTCTAGAAGCGCAATACCGATAAAGAGTATGATGATATTTGGCAAAAACATAATAACCGCACCGACACCCGGCACAATCCCATCGCCAATGAGCGAGCCCAAAGCCCCTTCTCCAAAAACACTTTTCGAAGCGACACCTATGGAGGTAAAAAACTCATCTATCATATCAACAGGGATAGCTCCAAGTGTAAATGTCAACTGAAAAAGTCCCCACATAAAAAAGAGAAAGAGAGGGATACCTAAAAATTTATTGATAAGGATGTTGTCAATCTTTTGCGTAAAATTCTTCGCTCGCATTGATGAGATCTCCATCGCCTCCATCTTTGCGCCCTTGGCAAATGCAAAATGCTCATCTCGAAAGATTTGTTCGATATCTTTTGAATCCGAGTGGATATATATATGCTCTAAAGAAGCGCGAATAAGCGGTAAGAGCTCTATCCAGATCGGCTCATCATGCATCATCTTGTAAGTTTCGCTATCTTCTTTAAGAAGTTTGATTGCTAAGATTCTATAAGAGATATCTTTTTTATATTTTTTTTCTTTGAAAAAATCTACAATCTTTGCTATCTCTTCTTCGATATGATCACTATATTTTACTTTAGATGTATACCCATCATTTTTATATGCAGCAACGATAGCACTCTTGAGCTCGTCTATCCCTGATTTCTCAGAAGCACTTGTTTTTATACAGGTGACCCCCAATATCTCTGAGAGAAGCTTTTCGTCGATTTTTATGCCCTCTTTATCTGCCTCATCCATCATATTGAGTGCCACGACAACTTTTTTGCCGCTTTCAAGCAGCTCGGCAGTAAAAAGGAGGTTTCTCTGTAGATTTGTAGCATCTACTACATTGACAATGAGATCATACTCATCGCTTTGTATAAATTTTTTCGCGACCTTCTCTTCAATAGTATAATCAGAGAGGGAATAAGCGCCGGGAAGATCGATGATGCTCATCTCATAATCACTACATGATGCTTCATCGCACCACTTAAATGCAACCTCCGTTTTATCAACAGTTACCCCGGAAAAATTGCCAACCTTCAACCTCGAACTTGAGATTGCATTGATAAGCGAACTCTTGCCGACATTAGGTTGTCCTGCTAACGCAATAGTCAACTTTTGCACCACTATCCTTTTGATAATAATTATTAATCTTGTAAACTAAACCATTTTCTTGCTTAAATTAATCTGATTAGTGCTTATCAGGATATAAAACTTGTACAATCTCTTGTTATATTTATTTTAATCTTATCGTCGTCCATTCTTAGACGATTATCTCCATTGAGGTATGATTTTTTAATCTTACTTTTAATCTTGGCCTGTTTTTTCTCTTTGACTCCAAAAAGTTTAAAGAATTTTTTTATGCTAACCCACTCTTGCACTACAGCCTCTTTTGGCTTCGCCTCTATCGCGATGACATCTTCCTTCTTTTTCGCTTCAAGTTTAGCTCTATAGAGCTGTTTCATCTCATAAAAAGCCTCTTTAAGTAGTTCCACTTCACCCCTAAGCGTACCTGCCATCTGTTCATTACTCTCTTTGAGATCTTCTATCCTCGACTCAAGCGCTTTGATTGTCTCATCTTTAGACTTAAGGAGCTCTGCATAATGCTTCTCTACTCCTATGCTCTTCTCACCAACTTGTTGTGGAGCACTCTCTTGTCCCACTACGGCATTTTGCGGTGAGGTGTCGATAACTATAAAAAGCTGTCCCTCAACCTCTTTTGATTGCAGTGTTCCTCTCTTTATTTTTGCATAAACAGCTTGTCTTGAAATGTTATATTGCTTCGCATATTGTGCGGGCTTTATCAGTTTACTCATAACATTGTGCCTTTTTTGATTTACAATTTGTAAATGATACCATATTAAGATAAGCTTTTCTTTTGGTATTACTTTTTTGTTCCCTCTAAGACAGGGACAAAGTAGCAGGTCTCTATAGACTCTGAGGTTATCATAGAGCCTCTTTTGTAAAACCTTGTCAATATCTGCATCGGTCCCTCTTGTATGGGTGCGAGCAAGATACCGCCGTCACTTAACTGCTCAAAAAGAGCATCAGGCACCTTGGGTGTTGCTGCAGAAAAGAGTATCCGCTCAAAAGGAGCATAATCACTCCAGCCTCTTTGCCCGTCATCAAAACGAGTAAAGATATTGTAAAGCTCGAGTTGACTAAATCTATTTTTAGCGCTCTTAAGCAGAGAGTCTATCCGTTCTATTGTAAACACTCTTCTGACGATTGAGCTGAGTATGGCAGCTTGATACCCGCTTCCGCACCCTATCTCTAAGACGGTATCAACCCCTTTGAGCTCCAAATGTTCTGTCATCTTCGCTACAGTAACGGGCGAACTTATCCATTGGCTCTCATGAAGGGGGAGGGCATCAAGTTGATATGCTAAATGCGCAAAAGCATCAGGAACAAAAGCTTCTCTATTGATATCGATAAAGGCTTTTTTTGTAGCCTCGCTAAGCACGATATGTTTCTCAATCTCCTGCGTCATCTGCTCTAGCTTTCTTCTTTTAATCACCCTTGCTCTCCCATATCAATATACCTTCTCATTTTAATTGTCTCTTTTATATCTATCTCCTTAGCAACATAGGCATCTTCGGTATCTCTATACACATCTCCATCAGGAGAGAGAACCATTGATGCTTGCGCTATACTCTTATCGCCACAACTTGAAACCACGACAAAACATTGATTCATAACCGCTAAAGCTTTTGCTAATATCTCTAGATGGTGGGCTCTAAGCACTCCCCATTTTGCAGGGATGCAAACAACATCAGCACCTTCAATCTTTTTCCAAAGCGTCTTAAAGCGAAGTTCGAAACACAGAAGGATAGCAAATCGTATACCCTCAACCTCAAATAACGCGATATTCTCTTCGTTTCCACTATCAAAGTGCTTATGCTCATTGCCAAGCTTGAAAAGTTTTGTCTTCTCTTGTCGATAAACGATTTTGTGCTGATTGATAACGAGAACTTGATTGTAAAACTTCCCCTCTTTTTCTACGATAGCAGAAAAGACTACAATGGCATCGTTGATGAGCGAAATCAACTCTTCAATCGCTTTAACGCTCTTTTTTGCCATCAAGCTCATAGCATCATAGTCAAATCCGCCCAAGTAAACTTCCGGAGCTACAATGAGTCTCTTTTTGTGATTATTTTTTGCGATAATATCTTTTAAATATGCTAGATTTTTATCAAAGTCCAAGAAATCTTTCTGCAAAGATATGATGCGCAACTCATCAGGAGTCATATATATTTAAATTTCCTTTTAAAATATAGATGCATGATTATACAACTTTGGGATAGTTTTTAAGTTTAAAGAATTTTCCTCCTTGGGGAAGGAGGAAGGCAACCGTTTAAATATATAAAGACTTTGGGGGATGTACGAAAATATAAGTTACCTTAGAAAGTCGCCAAAACGCATTAAGGGATGCTTGGGGGAACACCCTTTAAACTTTCTAGGTGTATTCTATTTAATTTGCGTGAAGAAATTGTGTAAGATTACTGACATCCTACACATTCTAAGCTTCTATCCTCTATGCCTGTCTCCTCTTTTGCGTTTTCCGGTGACTGACTACGGAGATAATAGGTCGATTTGAGCCCAAACTTCCATGCATCCATATAGATATCATTAAGATATTTACCGCTTGCTTTGTCAAGTGTGATAAATATATTGAGACTTTGCCCTTGATCGATCCATTTTTGACGAATTGCAGCTGCTCGTATAAGCAGTCTTTGATCAAGCTCATAGCTTGAAACATAGTACTGCCAAGTTTCCGGCGAGAGATTTGGCGCAACGACCGGTATGAGTCCTGAGAGATTCTCTTCAAACCATTTTCTTTTATAGATAGGCTCTATAGCTTGCGTGGTTCCTGTGAGTATAGATATAGAGCTTGTTGGCGCTATCGCCATAAGATATCCATTTCGCATCCCATCACTCTTTACCTTCTCTTTGAGTGCAGCCCAATCATGCGTATAACCAAAGAGTCCACCACGATCAACAAGTTTACACGCATTCTCATTTGCTTTATCGATAGGGAATACCCCTTTTGACCAGTTAGAGCCCTCATAAAGCGGATATGTACCTTTTTCAAGCGCGAGATCGCTTGATGACCGGATAGCATAGTATGATACAGACTCCATAATCTCATCTATCTTCGTAAAATGATCATGACTTCCCCACTCTATCTTAGACTCGGCAAGCATCTGTGCTTCACCCATAACACCAAGTCCGATTGAGCGTGTCTTCTGATTTGTCTTTTTTACTTTGAGTAGCGGATAAAAGTTAAGATCAATCACATTATCGAGCATTCTCACGGCAATTGGCACAACTCTTGCTATATCTTCAGGGGTATTGACTCGAGAGAGATTCACGGAGGCAAGGTTACAAACCGCTGTATCGCCATCTTCCATCTCTTTGTCGGTTACCATAATTGATTTACCGTCTATAGTATCAAGCGCTGTGATTTTCTTGGCAGGTTTTACGATACCGCTATCGACCTTTACCTCCTCATTCTCCTCATAAACCTTTATTGTTCCATCTTCAAAAGTTACTCTCGTCTTATAGTGGTTTGGATTTGTATTTTGAAATATCTCCGTGCAAAGATTAGAGCTTCTAATCACTCCTTTGTGGTTGTTTGGATTGACTCTATTTGAAGTATCCTTGAAGCACAAGAAGGGGTTACCTGTCTCAAAATAACTTCTAAGCACATCTTTCCACAACTTTTTAGCCGAGATAACCTCTTTTGTTATCTCCTCATTCGCTTCTAGCTCAAGATATCTTGCTTCAAATGCCTCGCCATGCAATTCGGCAAGTTCAGAAACCTCAAATGGATCAAAAAGCGTCCAATTTTCATCAGCTTCTACTCTTTTCATAAAAAGATCATTGATCCAAAGAGCAGGGAAGAGGTCGTGTGTTCTTCTTCTCTCCTCTCCCGAGTTCTTCTTAAGATCTATAAAATCTCTGATATCTATGTGCCAAGGCTCGACATATACGGCAATCGCTCCTTTTCTCGTACCCAATTGATCAACAGCAATCGCCACATCATTCGCAATCTTCAGAAATGGAATGATACCACCGGCTGCGTGCTTATGACTATCAATATAAGATCCCATACCTCTTACAAGTGACCAATCCCAGCCTATACCGCCTCCATATTTTGAAAGAAGAGCCATCTCTTTATAGGCATCAAAAATTCCCTCTATATTATCAGGTGTTGAACCTATATAGCATGAACTCAACTGGTGTCTCGGAGTTCTAGCATTTGAAAGCGTCGGCGTAGCTGCCATTACCTCAAACTTACTCAAAATATCATAGAATTTTTTTGCCCATGTTTGGCAGTCAAACTCATTTTGTGCCAAGAACATAGCAACAGCCATAAAGAGGTGTTGCGGAAGCTCTATAGGACTCCCCTTTTTATCTTTAAGAAGATATCTATCATAAAGTGTTCTAATGCCTAGATAGTTAAACTGAAGATCCCTCTCCGGCTTTATATAATCATTAAGGTCATCAAGATTATATTTGTCCTTAAGCCCAATGACAATACGCCCGTTTTTCTCTCCTTTTTCAAAATACTCTTTGAGATGGTTGTACCCCGTAAAACCTGTAACTTTATGGTAGAGGTCGTATAGGAATAGGCGAGAAGCCACGAAAGTCCAGTTTGGTTTGTCAAAGTCAATCTTATCAACGGCAGTTTTTATAAGTGTCTGCTGAATCTCTTGTGAACTAATCATATCTCTAAAGTGGAGTTTTGCATCAACTTCGAGTTCGCTTTGGCTAATGCCCTCAAGTCCCTCAACTGCCGCTGCAGTGTACTTTTGAATCTTGGTTACATCCAAAGTCTCAACTCTGCCGTTTCGCTTAACCACTCTAATCATAATTGGCTCCTATTTTTGAATCTTTTATTGCTGGGAGTTAACTTTATTTTGCACACAATATTTAGTATAGATTTTACTCAAAATTGGCTTTAAATGATTTGAATAGTTGAAGATTTTTAGCTATTTTATGTATAAGATTTTATTATAGTATTATGAATGCTTAAGATTGGTCCAATTGTTGCGGCAGATGAAGATATCTGTCACAACAATTTATCTACCAAAAGTTAAAAGGTGTAGGTCAAACCTACGGTAATCGCATCCATTTCTCTTGTTGTAGCGAACATTCCTGATGCTTCATCAAAATCACACCATCTTGTATAATCTGCAAATACGGCAAAATGGCTTGTTATCTCAAAGTTAGCGCCACCACCCCACTGAAAGCCACTTTTATCCCAGTCTTCCATTGTAATACTAGAATAATCCACTTCTGTTTTACCATATCCCAACAGTCCGTAGATGTTAACTCTTCCTATAGGGTATGTCGGCTTAGCGTAGATTGCTATATTTGTGATATCTGCACTTCTGGACGCACCAGTAAGATAACGGACGTCAACATCAGCTCCGTTTGCCATAGTATATCTTCCCTCTATAGCTATATATGAGTTGATTTTATAGCCGGCTTGAAACATTATGCCATCAGCATCCATCTCATAACGATACCCCGCTGTGGATGGGTCGCTATTTTCATCACTCCCTTCTACATAACTATAACCCCCACCGATATAAAATGGGCTCGGCTGAGCTTCTTCAACCTCGATAGGCTCTACAGGTGGCTGCATAATTTCTGATTTTAGCCCTCCGGCAAATGTAATTGTGCTGAGTGACAATAGGGCAACTATTGACATTTGTATCTTATTCATTATCTTCTCCTTGTTTTTGATCAATATCAATACGTATTATATTGACCATTTGTTTCATATCTGTTCCGAGATAGATTTTGTGGAGTTAAAAGAAGAAACTAAAAAATAAATCCTTAGAGAAGTTATTTTTTAGTGCGCTATTGTTATTGTTAATCTACTATTTATCAAATACTCTTTGAAATATCGCGTCAACATTTTTTGTATAATAATGATAATCAAAACAGTCTCTGATCTGTTCTTCAGAGAGTTTTTCTCTGAGCTCTTTATCGTCTAGAAGATACTGCAAATAGAGGCTCTCACCTTTTTCGTTGAGTGGTGATTTCCCTTTTTGTATCTCCTCCCAAACTTTCATGGCATTTCTCTGCACGATCGCATATGCATCTTCTCGACTCACACCTGCTTTTGGAAGCTCAAGAAGTACTCTTTGTGAAAAAACAAGCCCGCCGGTGAGATTGAGATTTTTCATCATATTTTCAGGCATTACGGTAAGGTTTGCTATAACGCTGTTAAACCTATGGAGCATAAAATCAGTCGTGACGAAACTATCTGGAAGCCAAAATCTCTCTGTAGAGCTGTGGCTGATATCTCGCTCATGCCAAAGTGCAACATTTTCCATAGCAGGCATAGCATATGCTCTAATCATCCTGGCAAGTCCCGTGATGTTCTCTGTGAGTATCGGATTTCTTTTATGGGGCATTGCCGAACTCCCCTTTTGCCCTTTACCGAAAAACTCTTCGCACTCATAGACTTCCGTTCTTTGCCAGTGTCTTACCTGAACGGCAAACTTCTCTATAGAACTTGCAAGCAGTGCTAATGTCGTAGCTAAACGGGCATATCTGTCTCTTTGGATTACTTGGTTTGATGCCGGTGCACTTTGAAGGCCAAGCTCTTTGCAGGCTATCTCTTCAAGCTCAAGAGGGGCATGGGCAAAGTTACCCATCGCACCACTAATCTGTCCCACGGATATAACATCCATAGTCTCCTTGAGATTCTTTAAATGTCTTGCCATCTCGTCATACCAAACAGCAAGCACAAGCCCAAAAGTGATAGGCTCTCCATGTATCCCATGACTTCTACCGACCATGAGTGTCATTTTGTGTTCTAGTGCTCTTTTTTTAATCGACTCCATCACCATTTCAACATCTTTGATAATCAACTCCAGTGAATCTCGCATCTGCAGAGCAACTGCTGTATCTACAGTATCAGAGCTTGTCATTCCATAATGAAACCATCTGCTCTCTTCCCCCAAACTCTCCGCAACCGATCCGGTAAAAGCAATCAAATCATGTCTAGTAACAGCCTCTATTGCATCGATTCTCTCTACGCTGAAAGATGCATTTTTTATGATCTTTTCGGCATCATCATCCGGTATAAGTCCGAGTTTATTCCATGCCTTTACAACAGCAAGTTCGACATCAAGCCATGCTTGATATTTTGCCTGCATATTCCACTTATTACTCATCTCTTCTCTGGCATATCTCTCGACCATTTTATCCCTTTGCTTTTAGAAAGTTAGTGTATGATTGTAGCCAAATTGTGTTTAAAGGTTTCGAGATTATGCCATTCGTCAAAAAGAGTTTTCAAGCTTCTTCTCCGACTGCTCTGTTTCTTTTTGTTATGAAAAATCTTGGCATTTCGCAAGGAGAGGCACAACGATTGATCCACAAAGGAAGAGCACAAAAAGGAGAGAAAATACTCCTAGATAGTGGTGAAAAAATTGAAGGAGAGATTGCACTTACTGTTTTTGAACCAAGCGAATCAAACAGAGAAGAATTTCACCCGATCTACAAAAATAGAGACTTTATGATCTTCGATAAACCCTCGGGAATCCTTGTGCATCCAAATACACACGAAGCGGGCTATTCGATGCTAGATGTCGTTAGATGGCACGGTGGCAGTGGAGCAAATATAGCTCATAGATTGGATAAAGAAACCTCCGGGCTTCTTATAGCAGCGCTCCACAAAAAAGCTGAGATTGCGCTCAAAAAAGCATTTGAAAATAGGACTGTTCAAAAGGAGTATCTTGCTTGGGCAAGCGGAGAGATGAAAGAGGATTTGAGTGTCACAACACGCCTCAAAAAGAGCATTGATTTTTCAGAAGATAAACATAAAGTGCTCATCACACAAGAAGAAGGAAAGCTCTCAACGACAGAGTTTTTTCCTCTTTTTTATGATAAGGAATTGGATGCAACGCTTGTGAGATGTGTACCGAAAACCGGCCGTATGCATCAGATCAGAGTCCATTTGTTTCACGTGAAACATCATATCTTAGGTGACCCTATTTATGGAGTAGATTTCAATGCTGCCAATAGATATCTTGATGGTGTTTTAAGCGAAAAAGAGAGAGCTTATCATACAGGTGCGAAGCGACTTATGTTACATGCAAGCAAACTTGATTTTAGATTTGAAGATGAATATTTTACATTTGAAAGCGAGGTTGATTTTGCAAAAATGCAATCACTTATCACTCCACTCTCACAAAGAGAAGAATCAAAATATTGAGATTAATCTCGTGACTCATAGATAAACCAACCTACTCCTACAACTACAACACAAACGATAATTATCAATAAAACAAGATCAACGCCAACCATTTTTATCCCTTAAAATTTATATATTTTGCTCTCTAAGTTGTCCGCATGCTGCTGAAATATCAAGCCCTTTAGACTCTCTTATAGTACACAAAACTCCCTTTGCTACAAGATACTCTTGAAATGCAATCATAGATGAAGGCTCGGGTCTTTGAAAATCTGTCTCTTCATAAGGGTTAAAATAGATGAGATTTACCTTCGACTTTATACCACTTAAAAGCTTCACAAGTTTTTTTGCTGCGCCTAAATCGTCATTGATATCTTTGATCATAAGATACTCAAACATCACCCTCTTTCTTGAATTGATAGGAAATTTCTTTACAGCTTCCATGATAGAATTTATATTATATGCCTTGTTTATCGGCATCAATTTTTCTCTCAATGCATCATCAACAGCATGCAGTGATATGGCAAGATTGACCCCAAGATCAAGTTTTCCGAGTTTCTCTATCTTTGTACTGAGTCCGCTTGTTGAAATCGTCTGCCTATTAGCAGAAATTGCAAAGCCATCAGGATCACTAAATATATTGATAGCTTTAGCAACATTTTGAAGATTATCGAGAGGTTCACCCATCCCCATATAGACGATATTGACTCTTCTATTTGCATCGATATTATTCTCTTTTTTAATCATAAAAAGTTGCGCCACTATCTCTGCGACACTCAAATCCCTTACAAATCCACCCTTTGCCGTCAAGCAAAAAGCGCATCCAACTTTGCATCCAACTTGCGATGAGAGACACACAGTATATCGTTCATGGTGTTTTATAGAGCCATCTTCGTGATACTCTTTTTCTTTCATAAGCAAAAGTACCGCTTCGATACTATGTCCATCATGGAGTCTAAAGAGATATTTTATACTCCCATCTATACTCTTCTGCGTCAAGATGATCTCTAAAGGATTGATAATATATCTGTTAGACAAAGATTCTTGCATCTCTTTTGGGAGATTTTTCATATCTTTAAAATTATCAACATACTTATGGTAAACCCACTGCCATATCTGTTTTGCTCTAAAAGAGGGAGCAATCATACTTTGCAGTTCCTCTTTTGTGTAGTCTAAAAGCACCTCTTTTTTGACACTCATCGAAACCACTCTTTTGCATGCTCACTCATATAATGCTCCAATATCTTCATCGCCTCTTTATGATTATTGAGAAAGTCACTATGTGCATTTTCATCACAATAATTCGTCACCACGAAAACTCCTCCTGCGGGAATTCCAAACTCTCTTGCTACTTTGAGAACAGAGTAAAATTCCATATTTTCAACTCCTATTCCTTTTTCTAAGTAGTGTTTTGAAAGCTTTTTATCTGTAGTGATATAGTTTGATGAATTGACTATTGTTTCACGTGAAACATCATTAGCGCTCGAGACAAGATTATCGACCGGAGTATATGCTCCATTTGAAAAAAAACCATTTTCTATATTTGCTGCACTGTTTGAATGGATGATATCAAATACCCTTGCTTCCCCGTAACTTCCTGCCGTCCCAACAAAGAGTATATACTTTGGCGGATCCATCAAACAAAATCTTGTTAAGTTAATCGCACTTTCAATAAGCCCTATCCCTATGGGTAAGGCAAATTCAAAACTCTCACTTTTTCCTGCACAAAAAATCATCTTATATTCTCACAGGGATATCATTCGCCCTAAGATACTTTTTAAGATCACCGATATCTATCTCTCTAAAGTGAAATATAGAAGCTGCTAACGCTGCGTCTGCATGTCCCAAAGTAAAAGCATCCTTGATATGCTCCATACTCCCGGCACCCCCACTTGCAATAAGAGGAATATCTACTTCATCTGATATCTTACGGTTAAGCTCATTATCAAAACCTACTTTTGTTCCATCCGCATCCATAGAAGTCACTAACAATTCTCCTGCACCTAAATCATAAGCTCTTTTTGCCCAAGTGAGCGCATCGATGCCTGTATCTCTTCTACCTCCATGCGTAAAGATATGCCACACTCCCGCTCCAACTCTTTTTGCGTCGATAGCCACGACAACACATTGTGAGCCAAACCTTGTGGCAGCCTCACTGATAAACTCCGGTCTATTGATAGCTGCCGAATTGATACTTACCTTATCACATCCGACATTTAAAAGCGCATAGATATCATCAAGCTCTCTGATACCTCCACCGACAGTAAGTGGGATGAAAACCTCTTTGGCAACCTCTTTGACCACATCAACGATTGTTTTTCTCTCTTCGTGACTTGCTCCAATATCCAAAAAGGTAAGTTCGTCTGCCCCCTCTTCATTGTATCTTGCAGCGACCTCTACAGGGTCCCCTGCATCTCGAAGTCCGACAAAGTTAATCCCTTTCACAACTCTACCTCTATCAACATCTAAACAGGGAATGATTCTCTTTGCAAAAAAATCCATATAAACCTTTGGGGAGTAAAATATGATAAGATTATACAAAAATAAACTCAAAAAAGCTATTTGAGCTTAATTCAAAATAAAATAAGGTTACTTATAGTATGATAAAAACCGATTTAGCCAAATTTGCCCAAAAGAAGTTTGGCCAAAATTTTTTGAAAGATCAAAGCTATATAGAAAAGATCGTCCAATCGATGTCCAACGATGATAAAAAAATTGTTGAAATTGGACCTGGATTAGGTGATTTGACCAAAGAGCTTGTGAAAACCAAGCAGGTCATAGCATTCGAAGTTGACAAGAGGCTGTGCGAACATATCGCCCATACATTTGAAAAAGAGATTAAACAAAAAATCCTCACGCTCAAGTGTGGTGATGTGTTGGCATCATGGGAAGAGGGAAACCTGCTAGATGAAGAGTATCATCTGGTTGCGAATCTCCCTTACTATATTGCAACTCATATCATCTTAAAAGCATTGAGAGACACAAGGTGTCAATCAATATTGGTGATGGTGCAAAAAGAGGTAGCGCAAAAATTTTCTGCCAAAGTGCAGCAAAAAGATTTTTCTGCGCTTGGAGTGCTCACAAGCTCCGTTGCAAAAGCAACGATATGCTTTGAGGTTCCCCCTCATGCTTTTGTACCGCCACCAAAAATCACATCTGCTGTCCTTTTGATAAAAAAAGAGCGTTCATTGAACGATATGCGATTTGAAGAGTTCTTGAGATTTGCTTTCGTGCAACCAAGGAAAAAGCTCTCAAACAATCTATCGAAATTGGCTCCAAAAGATGTGGTGCTTAAAGTATTTGATGAACTTGAGATAAATAGCGATAAGAGGCCTCATGAAATTTCAACTGAGATCTATCATCAACTCTATTACAAACTAAAGGAATATATAGATGGAAAACAACCAGAACAACGGTAACAATCAAAATGATGCGAAGCCAAACGAGCCAAAGCCATTTAAAAGAAGACCAAACCCCTACAGAAAACCAAGAAACAGCAACCCGCAACAACAACAGCAAGGACAAAATCCGGCTAGGGAAAACAGCGGAGAACAACCAAAAAAGAAACCTCAAGATTTTAAAAACAACAAGAACAAAAAAAACTTCAACAAACCAAGAAATGCACGAAAAAATACTGCTACCGTAACCGAAGAGATGAATATATCACTTGAAGCAAATAGGGCTGTCCAAGAGATTAGAATGAATCCATTTAAAAAGATCGATATTAACAATCAATCAAAAGTACGCTTTACACCGCTAGGTGGCCTTGGCGAGATTGGTGGCAACATCGCAGTCCTCGAAACCGAAAAGAGTGCAATCATTATCGATGTAGGTATGAGCTTTCCTGATGAGACCATGCACGGTGTTGACATCCTTGTGCCTGACTTCTCTTATCTACACTCTATCAAAGACAAGATCACAGCTATCGTTATAACGCATGCGCATGAAGACCATATCGGCGCAGTTCCTTATCTCTTTAAAGAGCTAAAATTCCCGATTTACGGAACTCCACTCGCACTCGCGATGATACAGAGCAAATTTGATGAGCATGGGCTCAAAAATGATAATAGCTATTTTAGATATGTTACAAAAAGAGAGCGTTATGAGATGGGAGATTTTAAAGTAGAATGGATGCATATGACCCACTCTATCATCGACTCTAGTTCACTTGCGATTGAAACACCTGCAGGCACTATCATCCACACGGGAGATTTCAAGATAGATTATACTCCAATCGATGGCTTTGCGCCGGATCTCCATAGACTTGCATATTACGGCGATAAGGGTGTCTTGTGTCTATTCTCGGACAGTACCAACTCCCACAGCCCCGGATTTACAAAGAGTGAGAGTGTTGTTGGAAAAACATTTGACAATATCTTTATGACAACCAAGGGAAGAGTCATCATGTCCACCTTCTCTTCAAATATTCACAGAATCTACCAAGCAATGAATACTGCAACTAAATACAACAGAAAGATATGTGTTATCGGAAGATCAATGGAAAAAAATGTTGAAGTCACAAGAGCCCTTGGATATGTTGATATCAATGAAAAATATTTTATAGAGCCACATGAGCTAGCCAAATACCCGGACCATGAGATTCTCGTCGTGACGACAGGCTCTCAAGGAGAGACGATGGCTGCCCTCTTTAGAATGGCAACCGATGAGCATAGACATATAAAACTTAAGCCTACCGATACTGTCATCATTTCAGCAAAAGCGATTCCGGGCAATGAGGCTTCCGTCTCAAAACTTATGAACCACCTTATCAAAGGCGGTTGTACCGTACATTATCAAGATGTTCCGGACATCCATGTCTCAGGACATGCCGCACAAGAGGAGCAAAAACTTATACTCAGACTCATTCAGCCTAAATTCTTCTTACCTGTTCACGGAGAGTATAATCACATCACAAGACATGCAAAAACTGCTGTTGATTGTGGGGTAGATGAGCGAAATATCGTATTGATGAGTGACGGTGACCAAGTTGAGATAAGCACTAAATACCTCAAAAAGGTAAAAACAGTAAAAACAGGCAAAATATATATCGACAATCAAAACAATACAGCTATCGCAAATGATGTTGTCATCGATAGACAAAAACTTGCGGAAGATGGTATCATAAACATAGTCGCTCAAATATCACAAGCTAACCAAAAAATAGTTGGCAAACCGGTTGTTACAAGTTATGGTCTTGTTGCCGATAGAGAGATCAAAAAGTTCACAGGCGATATTTCAGCTATGATTGAAACGATGCTAACCGCTATGAAACCGGAAGCACTCAATGATCATAAGGCAATTGAAAATGAGATAAGAAATATGGTCAAAAGACATGTTATTAAAATCAAAAAGAGATACCCGCTTATCATACCGACAATCTTCATAATGTAAAAGGAGAGAGAGATGGACCTGCTACAAGCTGCAAAAGAGACGCTTGAGATTGAAGCGCATGCGCTCAATCTCGCAAAAGAGTCTTTAGATGACTCTTTTTTAGAAGCCATACAGAGCATATATGACACAAAAGGCAAGCTGATCATAACAGGTGTGGGCAAATCCGGTCTTGTTGGAGCAAAGATGGCCGCTACTTTTGCAAGTACGGGCACGCCCTCCTTTTTCCTCCATCCAACCGAAGCACTCCATGGTGATCTTGGTATGATTGGCAAAGAAGATACACTCCTAGCTATCAGCTATAGCGGGGAGAGCGAAGAGCTCTCGAAGATACTTCCTCACATCAAAAGAGTAGGCATCACCCTCATCGGTATGAGTGCATCAAAAAACTCTACGCTAGGGCGACATTCAGATATCTTTATCCCGATCAAGATACACAAAGAAGCCTGTCCTCTTGGAGTTGCGCCTACAACATCAACCACACTTACCATGGCATTAGGCGATGCCCTTGCTGTTGCTCTTATGTATAAAAGAGATTTCAAGCAAGAAGATTTTGCATCATTTCATCCCGGTGGCTCTTTGGGTAAAAAACTTTTTATAAAAGTTAAGGATATCATGCAGACAGAGAATCTGCCGATTATTGATGAAAAAGCATCACTTAAAAATGCTATCTTTGTGATGAATGAAGGCAAAATGGGCAATGTATTGATAGTCGATGAACAAGAAAAGCTCAAAGCGATTCTTAGCGACGGTGATCTTAGAAGATCTTTGGCTCAAGAGGAATTTGATCTCTCTTTGCCTGCAATTTTATATGCAACGAAAGACCCTTATAGGCTCACAGACACACAGACATTGGCTAGCAAGGCGCTAGAAGAGATAGAAAACAAAAAGATACAACTACTCCCCGTAACAGATAAAGAAGCAAAAGTAATTGGCACACTCCATATCCATGATCTTATCAATGCAGGAATCAAAGGCTCTGTAAAAAAATGAGAATTAATAAATATATATCTCACAACACAAAATACTCCAGAAGAGAAGCTGATGAACTTATCATGAGCGGTGAGGTGAGAAATAACAAAGAGACGATTAGTGATCTCTCCTATCAAGTAGAAGACGGCGATAAAATCTCTGTCAAGGGAAGACCTATTGAGAAGAGAAAAGAGGTCACTGTCATCGTTTACAATAAGCCAAAAGGCGTACTTGTTACAAAAAAAGATGACAGGGGAAGAGCCACGATTTACCATAAGCTCTCCGGAAAATATAGACACTTTATCCCCATTGGCAGGCTTGATTATGCCTCTGAGGGCCTTTTGATGCTCACCGATACACCAAAAGTAGCTGAAGTGCTCATGGAAAGCAATCTTCCTAGAAGCTACAACATAAAGATAGACAAACCACTCACTCCTGCTATGGAGCAGGCAATGCAAGAGGGGTTAGAACTTGAGGATGCTTCAAGTGGCGCGCACGAGAAGAGCAAGATAGTAAGTATGAGTTTTGCTCCTTTTGAGAAGTATGAGATACGCTCGATAGGAAAAAGTTTTACAAAATTGCGCGTCGTCATCTCTGAGGGAAAAAACAGAGAACTTCGACGATTTTTTGGTCATTTTGACGCCAAAGTGCTTGACCTTAAAAGGGTGGCCTTTGGCGGTATAGAGCTCAACAACCTTCCAACAAACAAAACAAGATATTTTACTCGACAAGAGTATGATGATCTTCACAAATTTCTTAAAGCGCAGGCAAAAGAAAACAAGAGATAAGGAGTATCTTTGAGTCTTATCGCAAAATATAGACCTCAAAACATCGATGATATAGTAGGGCAAGAGAAACTTCTTGGGGAAAAAAGTCCTCTGCGAATTCTTATAGAGAAACAAAAAATGCCCCACTCCTTTTTTTGGGGTCCTGCAGGATGCGGTAAAACGACACTCGCTAGAGTCATCGCAAAACATCTTGATGCTCCCTTTTATGAGCTTAATGCAACAAGCTTTAAAATTGCAGAGCTTAGAGAGATACTTCACAGATATACAAATGCTCTACAAAAACCTCTTATATTTATCGATGAAGTGCATAGACTAAGTAAAAATCAACAAGAGACACTCCTGCCGTTTATGGAAAACTCGCAAGCCATAATACTCGGTGCCTCAACACAAAACCCCTACTACTCACTGACATCTGCCGTACGATCAAGATCCTATCTTTTTGAATTGCAACCATTAGATAGAGAGGCGATGGAAAGTCTTTTAAAAAAAGTGGGTAAAGCTGAAAAGATCACGTTTGATGATGCTGCAAAGGATTATCTGATCGCTTCAAGTTCAGGCGATGCTAGAGCCATGCTCTACCTGCTTGAAAGCGCTAAAGAGGTAGAAAATCCTATAACCTTGGAGAACCTAAGGTCCCTGCGTCCTACAGCGATGCAAGGAGGAAGTATAGAAGATAGCATACATTATGACCTTGCTTCTGCGCTTATAAAAAGTGTGCGTGGAAGCGATATAGATGCGAGCCTCTATTACCTTGCTGCGCTTATAGATGGTGGTGAAGAGTCGGCTTTCATAGCAAGAAGGCTTGCGATCTTAGCAAGTGAAGATATCGGCAATGCCAATCCTAACGCAGCTATTTTGGCAAGTAGCATATTAAATTCTGTCGAAAAGATAGGCTACCCGGAGGCAAGGATTCTGCTTGCTCAGCTCACAATCTATCTTGCCTCATGTCCAAAATCAAATAGTGCTTACAAAGCTATCAACGAAGCTCAAAAAGAGATACAAACAAATGGCGTCACCAGTCCGCCACACTATCTCACCGGAAAATCACCCGAGTATAAATATCCGCATGATTTTGGAGGTTGGGTAAAGCAAGTGTATAAAAAAGGGCAACAAATATTCTATAAAACAGACTCCATTGGCTTTGAAAAAACACTCAAAGAGTGGATAGAAAAAATTACAAAAAAATAATATTTCACAAACAAATCACTTTTCTTTGGCTATAATGATAAAAACCCTAATTGGAGGAAAAGATGAAAAAAAATATGATGAAGCCTCTGCTTGCTTCAACACTTGTACTCGTACTTATGGGAGGATGTGTAAACCAAGGATTGGTTCAAGAAGATGATCCCTACAATAGAACAAAAAAAGGAGCCCTCGTAGGCGCTATAGGTGGGGCTGTCGTAGGCGCTACAACCGGGCATGGAAGTACGGATAGAAGACAAAGGGCACTTGTAGGTGCAGCACTTGGTGGTCTTTTAGGGGCAGGAATCGGCTATAGTCTAGATCAACAAGCCAATGAGATTGCAAGAGCACTCGGCACAGGTGTCAACAATGATCCTCTTGCTGCGCTTGATCCAAACAGAGATATTATCGTCTCAAAAACAAATACTTATGTTAAGATAATGTTTAGAGATGATATGATGTTTGCTGTAAACTCTACGAAATTACAGCCTTCTGCGAAAACAAAAGTAGCAAAGATAGGACAACTCCTTCTAAACTATCCACAAACAATCGTGCAGATAGCAGGGCATACCGATAATGACGGAAGCTACACATACAACCAATCGCTCTCAGAAAATAGAGCTGCAAGCGTAGCAGATACACTTGGAAGATCGGGCATCCAAAATGTAGTAGCAACTGCCGGTTGTTCTTATAGTAATGAGCTAGCTCCAAATACATCAAGAAAAAACAAAGCACTCAATAGACGCGTTGAAATCTATCTTTATGGCAATCAAAACCATATGATAAATCCTTGTCAATAAAAGTTTAGATATAATTCTCAAAGATATTCTGCAATTTTGCAGTCTTTGAGGATTACGCGAGAATGAATTACTTTTTAACCTCTTTTATACTTATGGCAATAGGGCTTGGCATAGCCTTTCTTTTGGGCGGATTTACCTTTGTCTACATAACATTTTTACTTATCATTCTAGAGGTCTCTCTCTCTTTTGACAATGCTGTTGTCAATGCCAAAGTATTGGGTAAAATGGACCCAGTTTGGCAGAAAAGATTTATCTACTTTGGTATCCCTATTGCTGTTTTTGGCATGCGCCTCATCTTCCCGCTAGCGATAGTCGCCATAGCCACGGGAATGAATATGCTCGAGACACTCAATATGTCTCTAAATGACCCTGAAGCCTACGAAAGTGCGCTCAAATCAACCGAACAAAATATCTTTGCCTTTGGAGGCGCGTTTTTACTTATGGTCTTTTTAGACTTCTTCTTTGAAGCAAAAGAGATAGCTTGGATCAAGATTTTAGAGAGCTCCAAGTTTATCAAAAAAGCTTCTCTGATAACAAACATTGAACTTATAATAGCCATCTCCATAGGCATCTTCCTAGGGCACGTTACGCAAGATTTTGGGATTCTTTTGGCCTACCTTTATGGGGTTCTATTGCACACGCTTCTCGGGATGGTTGATGATCTTTTTTCAACACAAAATGTAAAAAATGGCTTAGCGGGGTTTATGTATCTTGAAGTTTTAGATGCCAGCTTTAGCTTTGATGGGGTTATCGGTGCCTTTGCGATAAGCAGCAATATCTTTGTCATTATGATAGGACTTGGCGTAGGGGCTATGTTTGTCAGAAGCCTTACGCTCTACTTTGTAGCCCATAAAACACTCTCAAACTTTAGATATTTGGAGCATGGCGCACACTACGCTATAGGGATACTCGCCCTTATCATGCTTGCTAAAATTACGCTCCATATAAGCGAACTCTTAACCGGAACTATAGGCATTGGGCTTATCATTTTAGCTTTTGGGCACTCTGTTTGGGAAAACAAAAAAGAGGAGATTGCCTCTAAAGCTAAAAGAGGGTAAAATTTCAAACAATCAAGGAGGCAAACATGGTAAATGAGATATATGATTATACAAAAGAGCATATGGACAAAAGTTTAGAGGCGCTCAAGAGAGATTTTTCTACGCTTAGAACGGGAAAAGTAACAACAAACATAGTTGATAACATCAAAGTTGACTACTATGGAACCCCTACCCCACTCAATCAAATTGGGAATGTAATTGCCCTTGATGCGGTTACGATTGCTATCACTCCTTGGGAAAAAAACATGCTAAATGACATATCAAAAGCTATACAAGAAGCAAATATCGGTGTTAACCCTAATAGTGATGGAGATATGATAAAGCTTTTCTTTCCGCCGATGACAACAGAGCAGAGAGGTGAGATCGTCAAGCAAGCAAAAGCTATGAGTGAAAAGGCAAAAGTAGCCGTAAGAAATATCAGAAAAGATAGCAATGATAAGGTAAAAAAACTGGAAAAAGATAAAGAACTTAGCGAAGATGAGTCAAAAAAAGCTCACGATGAAATCCAAAAGATTACAGACAATCATGTCGCCAAGATAGACGAACTGCTCAAAGTAAAAGAAGATGATATCCTTAAGGTATAATGGATGAATATTGAACAGATATACAAAGATGCCGGAGCGCTTTTAGAGGGCCATTTTGTCCTCTCAAGCGGGAACCACTCCAACAGATACTTGCAGAGCGCGAAGGTGCTAGAAAATCCTCAAACATCTCAAAAACTTGCCGTTGCCTTGGCAAAACTCATTCAAGAGGCTAACATCACAGTCGAGACCGTCTGCGCACCTGCTCTTGGTGGTGTAATCGCCGGCTATGAGCTTGCTAGAGCACTAGGTATTCGCAGTATCTTTGCAGAGAGAAAAGAAGGTTCTATGCAGCTTCGAAGAGGTTTTGATGTCAAAAAGGGCGAAAAGATAATCGTATGTGAAGATATCATAACAACAGGTGGTTCAGCGATGGAAGTTGCTACTATCCTCAGTGATCTTGGTGCAGATGTTGTAGCATTCGCTTCATTGGCAAATAGAGGCTTTTGTAAGCGAGTTGGTAGCAACAGTGAAGCAAAACCAAACTGCAAATTGCCAAAAGATGTTCCTCTCTTTTCGCTTGAAGATTTTAGCTTCGAGATGTATGATCCCGCAGATTGCCCACTGTGCAAAGCAGGAAGTAAAGCCATAAAGCCTGGAAGTAGGAACTAGCGTCCTGCTCTCCAAACTAACGCACATAAATCAACGCTTATATCTCTTTTGTTTGGCTTTATATTCATAGTGTTTATCGGATAATTTTCCACGGTAAAGCTATCTTCTAAAGAATCAAGCTCTTTTTGGAGAGTATTGGAAAGCTCCTGGATGTCTTCTTCAAACTCTTCGACATTCTCTTTTGCTCTATTGACATCATTTCTCTCTTTGTATGCTCTTTTTCCGGCCGTTGCAACTTTGTTCAGTTTCGTAGAGCTAGTTCCACCTAAAATTGCACTGACAATCGCAATGCCTGCACTTAAAAATGAGCTGGTTGTGTCGGCTTCTTCTTTGGCAAGTTTATCTTTTGCTCGCTCTAGCCTATCTAAAAGCTTTTTCTCATCTTTTTCAAACCGCTCCTTAAGCTTCTCTACCGTCTCTTCTCTCTTCTCTTTGAGCACATCTTGTACACGCACCGTAAAGTCGCGTTGATCCTCATTGAAATCAGATCGGAGCTTAAGCTTATCGCATGTATAAAGCTCCATATTTTGAGTCTCATAAAGCCAATCTTCCAGTCTATCACATGCCTCTTTTAAAGAGTTATCCTCTTTTATACACTCAGGCAATTTAGAAAACTGCGCATCTTTTGGCGCATCAGCTCCAAAGTTTGAGAAATCCCGATTGTCCTCTTGTGCCTGACTCCAGTCAATATAAGTCTCATCGCCATTTATAGGCAATGAAAAGATAAGCTCTTTTTTATGCTCCATCCCTTTTGATCTATCCAAAAAATAGATACCGGCTTTTGCCCCAAGTGTCGCATCAAAGTGGTTAGTATCTGTATATAAAGGCTCAAAAAACTGGGAAATGGAGGCATCAATTCTCTCAAAAATCTCATAGTCTTGCTCTATCTTCATTTCACTTTGGGTGCTCTCATATAGCTCTCTTTTATCTTTCATAAGCTCTTTAATATCATCTCTATTGAGCGGTCCTTTGAGATAGCTGAGCACCCATCTCGTTGAAAATAGCGAGAGATCATCCTTGTAAATACTTTTATAAAAGAATGTTCTTTTTGGTAAATTTGAAAGCAAGGAGCGTATCTCATCACGCTCAAAACTTGAACCAATCTTACCGCCTAGCCCTTCTATAACTCTGTCGATATCTTGTGTCGTCTGCAATCTGCCTATAAACCATGTCCCTATATTTGCAAGTCCTTTATAGTCAAGGTCAACAGGGTTTTGAGTGCTCAAAACAACGCCTATACCATATGCTCTTGCTTGTTTTAAGAGTGTCAGCATCGGCTCTTTACTTGGAGGATTTTTAGTCGGTGGGAAAAAGCCAAATATCTCATCCATATATAAGATGGTTTTTAAAGCGCTCGTACCGCTTTGTCTTCTCATCCAACCCACATATCGATTGAGAAGCAAAGAGACAAAAAACATTCTATCTTCGTCGCTCAAATGCGCTATGGAAAATATCGTAATCTTAGCCTTTCCTTGCTCATCATAGAGCAGTTTTTGGATATCTAAATTGATGCCTTGCAACCATACTTTAAAGTGGGATGAGGCTAGAAGGGAGTTAAACTTCGTCGCCAAAGAGAACCTGCTTTTTTTGTCAAAAAACTCCTCAACAGGCAAGATACCTATCTTCTCAAATGAAGGCTCGATAATCTCTTTGATGATATCCTCTAAACCTATATCCTTCTCTTGAGTCCAAAAGTTTGAGATAATTTGCGACAGCAATATATGCTCTTTTTCGCTTGGCTCGATGTTTGAAAGCCCCACAAGCGTAAGCAAGCTCGAGACTGTTGTTTTAAGATAAGACGCATAGATATCTGCCTCTTCCATCACTTCACTTGGCGGCACTTCAAGGGAGCTCATGATGTTAACAGGGATTCCCGATAAACTTCCCGGCGTACAGATAATCTTTTCAACATCATGTAGTTTCTGAACTCTTGCGGCATCTTGATGCCAGCTCTCAATGCCCTCTTTCCACATCGTTGCAACATCTTTTGCGTATGTATCAGCATCTATCCCCTTGAGCCGCGCCTCATCTTTAACCCATGGAAGAAAATTTTGTGGAGAAAATGCAGGATCAGTAAGACAAAGATTGCCCATATCACCTTTTGGGTCTATGATGATAGAGGGGATATTATCAATCGCTGCTTCTTCTATGAGCCCTACACCAAGACCGGTCTTCCCCGAACCCGTCATACCGATAATAGTTGCGTGTGTGGTAAAATTCTTATCTTTGATGAGCGTGAGCATCTCTTGTGTTTGCAATGTCTCCTTGTCAACATCCTTCCCCGCATAAAAAAGCCCTAGTTTTTCATATATTTCTTGCATTATTACTCCTATATGTTATCTTTGTTATCCTCTTTGCTGTCTCTTTTAATGTGCATATCGAGCTGAGGGAAAGGCATGCTAATGCCATTTTTCTGCAGTGTCTCATAGATGAGTATAAGCAGGTTTGATCTGGTTGAAGGACGCAACCCCTCTATCCAAACAAGGAGATCAAGTTCGATATAGCTCTCCGACATACTTCTCATCCAAACATTTGGCTTGCGACGAAACGGCTCTCTAAATAGCTTGATGTCTGACTCCATAACAGCATCAATGATAAGCTTTTTTACATGCGGTATATCTTCTCCATAACCCACTTTAAAAGGGATGTATATCCTTCTTATCCTATCGTGAAGCGTAAGGTTTATCACTCTATTATCGGTCAATTCACTATTTGGTACGATGATGTGAATATTGTCAATAGTTCTTATGTTAGAAGCGCGAAAACCTATGTCCATCACCTTACCCACAATACTATCGGCACCAAATTTGATATAATCACCGACCTTAATATAGTTCTCTCCGAAAATCACCATACCCGAAACCATACTAGAGACTATGCCTTTGAGTGCAAACCCAAGCCCTATCGATATCACCCCGGCGATAACAGCTAAGTTTGTAATACTAAGCCCAATACTTGCAATTGCTATCACTAAAGCACTAAAAACGATGAGGATGAAGCCTAAGTTCGCTATCGTTTTTATCCAAACATATGGCGAATCTTTTCTCTTCGAGTAAAGCTTAGACATTAAAAGAAGATAGAGTCTTGCTGTAAGTATTCCAAGGATAAAAATAGCAAAAACTTTAAGTATGCTCAACAAACTAATAGGCACCTCATCCACCACAAGAAGTGGTGCAGAAGCTGCAGAAGATATATGCTCGCCTATTGAGAAAATTGCGCTTTTAAATTTTGGAAACATATACTCAGAAGCGCTTGTGCTCTTTGTAACGATCTCCTCTAAAAGCTCCGCTTTACAGCGGTATAGAGTACTTTTTTTATCTAATTTTCCCTCAAGCTTTTCGATATAATCTTGTGTCTCTATCGTCTTTTTGATGTTATTACTTTTAACATAATAGAGCGTTGCAATTATCGACTTATCTATAAGCTCTTTAATCTTTGTATTACGTCTTTTTTGTAACTGTTTTATCTTAATTAAAAGCTCTTTAGAGACCTCTTCTTGCGACAATAGCTCTCGCTCTTTATTGAGGTTGAGCGCGACAAGTTTTTTATCCAAAAGTCCGATCTCATTTTCCAAAACAGCATTATAATCTTCGTCTATCTTAAACTCAACCTTACTTGCAGCCTCCAAGAAGACCTCTTTTGCCTTTTTTACATAAGCTCTATATGCCTTTATATCACTCTTGTCTTTTTTCTGCTTCAGCTTATAGTAGGCAAATTGCAATTGAAATAGTCTTAGATTTGCACTCTCGTCAGTTGTTGAGTTTTCTATCTCTTTATTGAGATATGCCAACTTGTCTTGAATGCGTTGCTGGTTTGCATCGAGTCGTTTTACTCTTTTTATAGAGAGGGCAATTTTATTAAAAAGTGCTATAACAGAGTTTGGATTTATATCTTTTGTACTAAGTTTTTCTACCCCAATCTCATGCTCTTCGTAGGATGATTTTACGATATCTTTAAGCTTTTGCAGCAGTGCCTTTTCATTCTTGATTCTTTCAGTTGCCTCTATGCTCTCAGCCGTTTCTTCTGAAAGTATAAGTTCAATCTGATCATAATAATCTAGAAGATTATTCCCATCATACAATTTATTGTCAGGTTGAGCACAAAATGCAATAGAAATGAACAGCAGAAAAGAAGATAATATTTTTAGCACCCTTGCTCCAATAATAATTTTTAAAATGATACCATTTTTTGCCTATTTTTCTTGATTGGTTTGCAAAAGAGATTTCGATATAATGAGACCAAAATAACCTGCTAGAGGGAATGTGTATGGCAAAAAAAGAGAGATTTAGAAATATCAAGCAACAAAAAACCAAAGAAACACCCAAGGTGGTTGCAGACAATAACGCTCACTCTCTTATAAAAATAAAAGCTTTTATCACGGATAGCTTCCTCCTTCTTATGCCAATTATGTATATCGTTTTCTATCTTATCATGGGAGGTAGAGAGGATTTTGCTCAGCACAAAATGATAGGGTGGGTCGCTATACTCATTCCCCTGATTATAATTCAAAGTATATTTTTCTATGTTTCCGGACAGACTCCCGGCTACAAAGCCTATGGCATAAAACTTATCGACACTACAACAAAAGCAAAGCCCTCTTTAGGAGTTATCCTATTTAGAAACCTAGCTGCTATTCTCTCTTTTTTTAGTATCTTTGGTTGGATGATGATGTTCTTTAGGAAAGATTATAAAAATCTTCATGATCTTCTAGCCAATACAGCAACTGTTTATGAAAAATAATGTACGCTCACTCTCGCTCCTTCTTGGCGGGTTTTACTTCTTCTATTTTGCGCTCATCGGAATATACATTGTTTTTTTACCGAAAATACTCAGTGATCTAGACTACAGCGCCTTCGATGTGGGCATCATTTATGCCGCGGCGGCATTGATGCGTTTCGTAACCCCCTTTATCTTTAAGCATCTCTTTCATCTTGACTATAGAGTTTATCTCTATTCACTCTTGGTGATTTTACTAAGCGTTTTACTCTTTTCATGGAGTATGGAGCACTTTTGGTTTTACTTAATCGCAAATCTAATATTTGGTGCGGCGATGGGGATATCTTTGCCCTATGTTGAGGCTATATCGCTCAAGGCTTTATCAAAACTCAGATATGGCAAAGTAAGACTTTGGGGTTCGATTGGATTTATGGCGATCGTGCTTGGTCTCTCTTTGGAGCATCTCTTTGCTTCGCTTATCGTAGTTGCTTCACTTATACTCCTCTTTGGTGCAATAGCAGGCAAGGAACACCCTTCGCAGATAAAAAGTGAGGGGGAGCACAACAGCTCATTTTCTTTAATAAAATATGCACCTCTTTGGATATCTCTATTTTTGATGCAGTTGAGTTTTGGAGGATTTTATAACTTTTTTACTATCTATGAATCCGAGATTGGCATATCCTTGGATATGATTCGATGGATGTGGATATTTGGCGTGATTTGCGAGATAGTTATGCTCTATTTTCAGGGTCCGCTCCTTCAAAAAAACTTGCTGCAAGTCATAAAAATCACAACGCTAATCACTGCGCTAAGATGGTTTATACTCTATCTTTTCGGTCAAAATGTCTCTATGGTGTTTCTCTCACAATCTTTACATGCTTTTAGTTTTGCACTCTATCATACTGCCGTTATCAGCTATCTTTTTTTGCTCTACAGTCAAAAAAAACTTGCGCAACAGTTCTATCTCGGCATCTCCTTTGGTCTTGGAGGATCACTGGGGGCGCTTTTAGCAGGTAAACTCTATGGCGATAATCTCTTTTTATATGAGTCTCTTATTGCTCTTCTCGCGTTTGGAATTCTCTATTTTACAAAAAAGGAGCAAACATGATAAAAGATGCCATCATCCTTGCAGGAGGCAAAAGCAGTCGCATGGGCAAAGACAAAGCGCTCTTACCTTTTAGAGAGTTTGCAAGTATGAGCGAGTTCCAGTATAGAAAGCTCGAAAAACTATTTTCAAACGTTTACATCTGCGCAAAAGAGGAGAAGTTTGACTTTAATGCTGCTATTATCAGAGATATCTACCCCATCCACTCACCACTTGCCGGGCTAATATCTATCTTTGAAACATTAGATGTCGATAGTGTGTTTATTTTGAGTGTTGATGCGCCGTTTGTAGATGAAGCAATCATTGAGACGATTAGGAATCAAGCTCAAAAGAGTAGTAGCCATGATGCCTTTATTGCTCTTAGCCCGAGCGGGCTTGAGCCTTTATGCGGTGTTTATAGAAGATCAATTCTTCCATTAGCAAAAGAGCTTTTTAGTAAAGATATTCACAAGCTCAATCACCTCTTGAAACTCTCCAAGATGAAAGAGATTGCATTTGAAGAACAAGATAAATTCCTCAACCTCAACACACCCCAAGAGTATGAGGTAGCGCGTAGTTTATAGTCCTATTTTTTGAGCTTACCGTAGTATTCGCAGCCTTGTTTATCGCCAAGGTCACACCCTTTTTTGTAGAGCTTAAGCGCCGTATCTTTATCTTTTTTTACTGCATCTCCATACTCATACATACCGCCCAAGTTTGAACACCCCACGGCAACATCTCCATCGCATGCCTCTTTGTAATACTCAACAGCTTTATAGAGATCACGCTCAACACCCTCGCCTCTATCGTATAAAAGTCCAAGGTTGTTACACCCAATCTTCGTTCCTCCTTTGCATGCTCTATCATAATACATATAAGCTTTTTTGAAATCTTTTTCTACGCCGGTCTCATTGTAGTTCATAAAACCTGCATTGAAACAACTGAGTGCATCGCCTCCATTACAGCCTTTTACATAAAGATCATAAGCCTTTTGATAGTCTTGCTTGAGTGTTTTTCCATTTTCATACATCTTTGCAAGATTATAGCACCCTAAAGAGTCTTTGAGTTCGCATGCTTTTTCATAATACTCAGAAGCCGTTTTTGGATCTTCTGCGGTCCCTTCGCCATTATAATTCATAACACCGTATTCATTGCAGCTATAGGCCTCGCCTTTTTCGCAAGACTCCTTAAAAATAGAGAGCGCTTTTTCATAATTCTCTTTTTCAAGCTCTTTTTGCCCATCCTCAAAACCCGCGGCACCACTTACACTAAAAATGCCCGCAACAAATACTGCTAGTACAAAAAACTTCTTCATGGTCTAATCCTTTTATTTTTACGCCGAATTCTAGGATAATTTTACAATATAAATATAAAAGAATAGTGTTTAAGTCGCACTGATTCTAATCAAAATATACAATTTTATTGATATTGGTCAATGATTTAATCTTTTATAGCAAATATAATAGACCTTGCATTTCACATAAAGGAGTAAAAATGTTTGATATGTTTAGTGGTAAAAAAGAGGATGTAGCGAGTAAAAATATCGATATGTTTTGTTATCAATGCGAGATGAGTATGGTTGGTGGCTGTGGTTCTAACGGTCAAGATATCGGCATTTGCGGCAAGAGTGCACTTGAGTCAAGATTGCAAGATATGATGATTTTTGGAGTAAAAGGATTGGCTGCTTATAGATCACACGCAAGAGAACTTATCAATGAGGGCTCCCAAGAAGACAGAGATAGACTTTTAAAAATCGATGATGTGATATCCCAGAGTATGTATTTTACGCTTACTAATGTCAATTTCAACTTTGATGAGCATATAGCACAGCTTATGAAACTTGGAAGTGCAGGCGTTGAGGTATTGGATCTCTTAAGTGATTCACACACAAAACATTTTGGGGTTCCAACACCTGTAAAAATCACGCAAAACAGAGCTGAAGGGCATGCCATCTTAGTAAGTGGTCATAATCTTGATATGCTTAGCGAGCTTCTAAAAAGGATAAAAGAGAGAAGATTGGAGGAAAAGATAAATGTCTATACGCATTCTGAGATGCTGCCGGCACACGGATATCCTCACTTAAGAGAATACAAAAATCTTAAGGGAAATATCGGCAAGGCATGGTTTGATCAAACGGGACTTTTTAGCAAATGGCAAGGTGCTATCGTGGTCAATACGAACTGTATCGTCCCTAGAGATAAATCTACCAAAGTCGACAATTATATAGACAGAATCTACACCTATGATATAGTCGGTATAGAGGGAGCAAAAAAAATAGAAAACAATGATTATGATGCATTGATTGATCATGCACTACAGCTACCTAAAGTAAGTGGTTTTGAGAGTGATGAGACGTTAACTACAGGGCATCACTATAAAACTATTTTGACGCTTGCCCCACAAATTCTTGAAGCGGTAAGCGAAGGCAAGATAACAAAATTCTTTGTCATCGCAGGCTGTGACGCACCGGGTAAGGGCGGTGAATATTTTAGAGAAATGGCAAAAGAGTTACCGCCAAGTGCTGTTATCATCACATCTAGTTGTGGAAAATTTAGATTTAATGATATAGATTTCGGAAATGTTCCCGGCACACAGATTCCTAGATATTTAGATCTAGGACAATGCAATGATTCTAATGGCGCTGTTCATATAGCAATAGCTGTTGCGAATGCTTTAGGAGTAAAAGACCTCAATGATCTGCCTGTAGAGATAGTTCTAAGCTGGATGGAACAAAAAGCCGTCATTATACTTTTGGCACTATTTAGTTTGGGGATTAAAAATATATATTTAGGCCCGAAAGCCCCGCAATTTATCAATAGTGATATAGCAAAATTTTTAGTTGATACTTTTAATATTCATGTTATCGACAACCCAAAAGAACCTCAAATTCAAGCCAAAAAAGACTTAGAAGAATTACTTGCATAAATATGACAGCTCCTCTTTTAAAAGAGAGGGGCTAAAAAAACTCTTTTAATTTTTCTCTATCTATGACGGTAAATTTATTTTTATTGTTTTCCAATATCCCGTATTCTTTGAATTTTTTCAGATTTCTTGAGAGTGTCTCGGGGGTTATAAACAGCATTGAAGCAATTTGATGTTGTTTTTGAGCGACAAAGACATCTTCATTTTCATAGATGAAATTGGCTATTTTTGCCTGTGAGCTTAAAAGAAGATTTTGCTGAATGACCGTATCTAAAAACTTCATTTTTTTAGTCAATGAGCCTATAACTTGCATAGACAGTGCCGGATATCGCTGCAACAATATTTGAAAATCTGTAAATTTTATCTTTGCTATATAGCCTTCGGTAATCATCTTACAGCTAGCCGGGAAGCACATATTCTCAAAGTTAGCCAGCTCTGCAATCAGAGACTGTGCTTTGAAGTTATGGAGCAAAAGCTCATTGCCTTTGTTATCAACCCTATAAACTTTTGCTGTTCCTTCAAGAAGCATATGCAGATAGTCAGAATTTTCACCCTCAAGAAAGATAGTATCATTTTTATTTTTATGTAAAATATTTACTACTTTGTTAACATATTCTAGTTGATGTTTTGGTAACATTTGAAATAGCTTAATATGGTTGATTTGCATCTACGCCGTATCCTTCCGATTAATAAATTAGTCTATAGCACTAATGTTAATTGGAGATTAAGCAGTATCGCTTTTTTTAAGAAAACGCTAAATAAATCTTGTGGGAGGGGATGAAATATCTTATAGATAATTTAAGTATGCTCAAAGAGAATTACTTCTCTTCGATCATACTCGCCATCATCTTTTTGGTAAAGAATGTAAATTTGTCAAAAAGCTCGCTGTGGAATTTATCTTTATGATAGACCATAGAAAACTCTCTTTTGCAGTCAAACTTTTTCACAGGAACCTGATAAAGCTTCCCTGCTTTGATATCTTCTTCAACTGCAACTTTTGAAAGGCAGGAAAATGTCTCCTTGCCTTTAAGTATGCTTTTTATAGACTCAGTATGCCCAAGCTCTAGAAAGATGTTGAGATTGTTGATTTTCCCCTTGATGCACTCTAAAAATGTATCTCTTGTGCCACTCCCGTTTTCTCTAAGTACCCATTTTTGTGAATCAAGAGAATCGATAAAGCAAGGCTCCTCAAAGCCCTCTTTTGCGGTAACAATAATCAGCTCATCCAGTGCTACCTTCTCGGCGATAACTTCAGGATCTTTTACGTTTCCTTCAACAAATCCTACATCAAGTTGTCCCTCTTTTATAAGATCGACAATCTTTTTAGTATTGCCCTCTTTAAGGGATATCTTAACTTCCGGGTAGCTTTGCATATATCCACAGACGATGCTCGGCATAAAATAATCAACTATTGTGGTACTTGCTCCAACTCTAATCATCCCCTTGTTCACAGAATTTTGGAACTCATGTTCGATGTCATAAACTTTTTTATATAACGGTTTGATCTCTTTACAAAAAGCTCTTCCGGTTTCATTTAAGATTAGTTTTTTATTCATCCTATCAAAGAGAGGACGCCCCAAAACAGACTCTAATTCCTTAATCGACATTGAAATTGCCGATTGACTCAACCCCATCTCCTTGGCTACATTCGTCAAATGCCCCAATTCGACTACGTTCAAAAATATTTCCACTTGTCTTAGTGTAATACTCATATCATTTCCTTTTTTGCATCAGTTATTTTTATAATGATTAAATTATTTATTAATTTTACTATTATACAGATTTTAACTATAATTTTGTTTATAAAATTATAATAGTACAAAAAAGGAAGTTATTTTGTTTAAAAAAATAGACAAAGGGATGATTTTAGGCATCTTTTTAGTCGCCATATTCTCATTATTAGCGACAATTATATCACATATTGACTTTATAGAAAGATATGGAATATCCGCTTTAGTAATAGGTATTGTCATGGGTATGATATATGCAAATAGCGTTGGGCACATAGAGCCTAAGGAGTGGGGGAAAGGGATAACTTTTAGTGCCAAAAAGATTCTTCGGTTTGCCATTGTGTTTTATGGGTTTAGAATAACATTTCAAGAGATAGCCTCCGTAGGTGCCGAAGGGGCTCTCGTTTCACTCATAATGTTAAGCTCAACTTTTATATTGGGTATATTTGCAGGAGTTAAGCTTCTAAAAATGGATAGAGACACCTCTATCCTCAACGCAGCAGGCGCTTCTGTCTGTGGTGCGGCAGCGGTTCTTGCAACAGAGCCTGTTCTCAAAGCCCAAGAGTATAAGGTAGCAATTGCCGTATCTATGGTTGTCCTCTTTGGGACAATCTCCATGTTTCTCTATCCTGCGCTTTACTCATTATTAATCGAAAATCCGAATAGCATCTTTCATATGAGCCCAAAAGAGTTTGGTATCTACACCGGCGGAAGTATCCATGAAGTTGCACAAGTTGTTGCTGTGCCTTTTTCCATTCCAAATCATCCTGAGATTATGGCAAATAGTGCCATAATCGTTAAAATGACTCGGGTGATGATGATTGCTCCTTTGCTTATCATCCTTGGGCTGTGGTTGAGTCTAAAAGAGAGTGAGTCCAAATCAAATAAAGTAAAACTTGTTATCCCTTGGTTCGCTGTTTATTTTATCGCTGTTGCAGGCTTTCACTCTTTAAATATCGTTCCAAAAAATATCGTGGAGATGATTAACTACGTAGATACTTTTTTGCTTACTATGGCTATGACGGCTCTTGGTATGGGGACAAAGTTTGCAAACTTTAAGACTGCAGGAGCGGCTCCATTTTATGGAGCCCTTATTATGTTTGTTTGGCTTGTGATTGGTGGATTTTTAGTCACGAAAATGGTCTGCTCTGTTATCTAAGGGCAGAGAATCATCTTTCGTGAAACGCCTCAGATACGGTTTTGATAATCGGTTTGGCGATATACTCAAATACCGTTCTATTTCCGGTAATGATATCAACATTGGTTGTCATACCCGGAGTCACCTCTATCTTTTTCCCTGTTTTTGAGATAAGCTCTGTATTGTCAAGTTTGATACGAACCGTAAAATAACTCTTCTCTCCATCGGAAGTCTTCTCTTTGAGTGCATCAGGGGAGATATAGATAACCTCTCCATCAAATATTCCGTAGATTGTGTAGTCATACGCATCAAGTTTTACAGCAGCCTTTTGCCCTTTTTTGATAAATGAAATATCTGCAGGCTCTAGCTTCGCCTCGACTATAAGCTGATCCCCAAAAGGAACAAGCTCCATAATCACATCGCCGGGTCTTACTCTAGCACCTTTTGTAGTGATAAGAATATTTTTGACGATAGAGTCAATAGGCGCATAGATATCTGTTCTCTCCAACGTGATTTTTTTATCCGCAAACTCTTGCAGTTTTGTTGAGAGCTCCTCTTCTGCTTTTGTCATATCTGTCTGTGAATCTTGAAAATATTTATTTCTTATGTTGGATATTTTTCCTTTAAGCTCCGATACCTTTGCTTTGAGTCGGATAATCTCGGTTGCACCGATATCGCCGGTTTCAAGAAGCGGCATATTGAGAGCAAGCTCTTGGTTGGCAAGATCCAAAGATTCATTGAGTGCAGATATCTCATCATTAAGCACTTGTTGTCTTCTTTGGAAGAGCTGTGTTTGGTTAGAGATAAACTCGGGGTAATCATGCACGCTTTTAGGGAACTCCGGCTTACCGCCAAAAACCTCCGCCTTGAGCCTCGCGAGTGTTGCTTGAAGTGCTGCGACTTTCGCCTTGGCATCTTCATAGGCGGCTTCTGCTCTCTCTTTTTGCAAAGAGACCAACATCTCGCCTCTGTGAACAAACTGCCCCTCTTTTACATCTATCTTCTCGATAACACCATCGTCATACGCTTGTATCTCTTGTGTTTTAGCAGTTGCAACTATCTGTCCCGGAGCCTTGGAGGTTCTATTGATTGAGGCAATATTTGACCAAATCAAAAATGGTATGATAAGCAAAAAGAGAGAACCGTATACGATCCATGTTGGATTCATTTTGACCATGTAAGGAAGATTATTTTGGTTCATTTGTTGTCTCCTTTTTAGCTTGGGCTACTTTTGGTACAACAACTTTTTTTACACCCGCTTTTGCCTCTTGCGGTGAAGGTGACGCTCCTTGTGCTTTTTGCTGGGCTCGTACTTGTTGATTCTCTTTAAGTTTTTGCAATACCGCATTTTTTGGACCATCTGCAACGATACCGTCATTTGTTACGATAATAAGTCTATCGACTACACTCAAAAGTGCCGGTTTATGAGTTACTAAAACAAGTGTTTGCTCTTTCGAGATATTTTCATTTAACACTTTCAGAAGATATCTTTCTGTTGCATCATCCATATTTGCCGTAGGCTCATCCAAAAGCCATACCAAAGGCGACCAAAGGATGAGTCTTGTCAAAGCAAAGAGCTGCTTTTGCCCGCCCGAGACACTCTCCCCGCCTTCCGGCACTAAAGTATCGAGTCCTTGAGGGAGCATATTGATTAGCCTGTCCAAGCCCGTCTTTTTAGCAGCTTCCATTATCGACATATCGTCGATACCAACTAGTCCTAACAACAAATTATCCCTGAGTGTACCGGAGATAAGCTTGGTGCTCTGCGGCAAATAGCCAACAATACTTGAAACCCTATCTCTTGATATGTGCTGCATATCGATTGAATCAAGCAGTATGTTTCCGCTTTGTGGCGCATACATTCCCGATAATAGCTTGAGGAGTGTTGATTTGCCCGAACCAATTGGCCCCAACACCCCTATCCTCTCTCCTTTTTTGATAGAGAGCCTTTTAAAGCTGATAGGTCTTGACTCTTCAGAATATGCAAACACTACATTTTGAAGATCATAGGTAGGCTCGATGTGTTGAGGCATAAGCGGTCTTTCAATGCCCTCATTGTCCATCGGTAATTGATATATCTGCTCTAAATTATCAACAGCCTCTTTTGCTCTACCCCACTGCACAAACAGTCCCGGGAGTTGCGCAACAGGAGCGAGTACTCTTCCTGAGATAATCGCAATAGCTATGAGTGAACCCATTGTGATTTTATCTGTTGATGTAGCGAGATATGCACCCCAAGCTATGAGCGAAACATAACTAACCTGTTGGAAAAAAGCAGCAAGAAATGTTGCTCTCTCTGTGTAGTGTTTTATGTTAATATCATCATGAATAACATCCTCAGTAAGAGCATTCCATCTATTTTGGATAGAGTATGAGCCCCCTGTTGCTTTGATATTTTCCGAGTTCTCAACTGCTTCTACTAAGACGCCCAATTTTTTGTGTGAAGCAAAGGTGGAGTCCTTGGTGAGCTGCTCTATCTTCCCCTTATATTTCAATGCAGTGATCAAAGAGACAATCAAGAAAACAAGAGGAATCATCCCCATGCTAAAACCACCGAGCATAATAATAACAGAGATAAAAAGCAAAACAAACGGAAAATCTATGACGATATAGAGCGCAGCCGAAGAGATAAAGCCTCTCACAAAAGCATAACTTTGCAACTGTCCCGAAAGTGTTCCTATACTTTTTGGTAATGCATCGGAACGAACCTTCAAAAACCTGCTAAATATATCATGCGAATACCTTCTATCCATATCTGTTGAGGCATGGTCTAGGATAACCGATCTTGATATCTTGATGATTGTCTCAAGAGAGATAGCGATAAATACACCAAATGCCAAAGAGACAAGTGTTGATAATCCCTTGGTTGGAATAACCCTATCATAAACCTGCATACTAAAAAATGAGGAAGAGAGCGCTAGGATATTGATACTGATGGTTGCGATAGCCGCTTGCATAATAAACTTCTTTTGATCAAACGCAATAGTTTTAAACATCTCATATGCTGAGCGTTTTCTTGTGCCGCCTCTCTCGGTTCTAATGGGGGCAAATATAGAACTTGGCAAGAAGAGATCATAGTACTTTATCCCATCAGGTCCGTCACATTTCCATGTCCCGTCGCCTACTCTCTCTAAAACTATTTTGAGTCCAATCTCGGGAATAAACACAATTGCAGGGAGCATATCTTCGTTGAGTTCACTCGTCCACTCCGGCGCTTTAAGGTTGTATGAACTAAAGAGATTTTCATAAAGCTCCATTGTAAACTCTTTAGAAGGTTGCGCCTCCTCGAGTGCCATATTATCAAATTTTTCATACTCATATTTTGATATTCTTGAGTTAGCAAACTGAGGAATAAAGCATGAATTAATCAACCAATCAAGATCGTCTCTTTGTGTCTTCGCATCATTATATATATTCATCTTTTTTGCTCCAAACTATTTTTATCTTTAAATTTAATTGGTGATGCATTTTTATCTACCTCTGCTTTAACAACGCCGAGGTCTTCATACAGCTCTTTTTTGTCCAAATAAGGTCCTATAACCAACCGCCCGCCAATAAGGTTACTCTTATACCCTGCTGCTTGTGCTTTTTTGATGATTTCGTCCTTATTTTCTGCCGATTCGATCTGGATATAGTACTCATCTTTTGTCTTAATTACATCTGCATTCTCTAGAGGGGCTTTATTTTCAGCACGAAGAATCTCTGATGATTTCGAAGAAGATGTATTGGCCCCTAAGATGCCACCCCTTACATCTATGTTGCCCGATAAAAGCTCCAATGTGTAGCCCGAACTTATGAGAACACTATTGAGCTGTGAATAGGCCATCTTTGTATTTGTAAGCTCTCTAGATGTATTGACCATATCAAGCCACTGCTTCTTGCCGGCCAAAAACAATCTTTTATACGATGCCATCACCTTTGTCGAAGCATCAATGTTGCTCTTTTGGGATTTTAATCTATAAAGCGCCGAAGTATAATCGTTGTATGCAAAGCGTATCGCATCGGTTAAGTCTCTCTGCTTGGACTCTTTTTCATAAACAAGCTTCATCACTTTAGCTTCCGCCTCCTGCACACCCGAATATGCCGAGAGGCCGGCACCCGGAGATGCACTCAAGGAGAGATAGACTGATGTGTCACTATTGTATCCCGTATCAAAAGGATCTGTTCCTGCCGTTCTTTTCTCAACGATAACGGAAACATCAGGCCATATCGCCGCTTTTGCTACAGATTTTTCTGCCTTTGCATTTTCGACCTGTGCCTCTATCTTTCTAAGTGCGGGATGCGTCTCCACCATCTTATCCACATAATAATTGACCGGACTAAGCATCTCTTTTTGCCTACTACTATAGATATCAATATTTTCAGCAAAATGTTTGTTTGTTAAAAGCTCCATCTGAGAAAGGGCAGAGTTCATTGTTGAACGTGCATAATTCAAATCACTCTCGGCTTGATAAATTCTTGATTTTAAAAGCTCTAGATCAGCTCTTGAAGAGACTCCGGCTTTTATCCTTCTCTCAAGCATAGCACGCAAATCATTGAGCTCATCAAGCCCATCTTTGAGAGATTTAACACTCCCTTTTGCTTCAAGATACGACTTGATTGCGCCTATGAGAGTCTGTACCAAGATATAGGCATTTTCTCTAAGCTCAAATCTTGATGCTTTTTCCGAAGCCACTGCGGCATTGTGTTTAGCGTTGAGCTTACCGCCTGTCCAAATTGGTTGACTCAATGCCAAGGTAAGTCCCTGTTCGCCGTTATCTGTCCTATATCCACTTGCCCTTGGCGTAGGAAAATAAGCCCACTTTGCCGTATCTACCCGTGCACTTGAACCTCTGAGCAGTTGTTCATATATCTTGATATTCGGATGCGTTTTAATAGCTGATCTTATAAGCTCATCAACACTGTAAGAGTTCTTTGTCTTGTAATCGGCCGCCAAAAAAGAGGCCATTACAAAAAAGAAAATAACCAATATTCGCATCTAACCCCTTCTTTGTTAGCTTTATAGTCGTAAATATCGATAATTATATCAAAAATATAAAAAAATAAAATTAATTAGAATATATTAAGTTGTTAATCGATTTTCACAAATTCCTCTACTTAAAATAGCTTGATTAGCCCGTTGATAGCATTGATACAAATTCAAAACGACTCTAACAATAAATATATTAATTATCAAATTTTATCGTCCAAAATGACCATCATTATGCAAGTTTAATAGACTTAACATATAATTAGAGAAAAAAATTGACTCTTTTTGGAGATTTATGCGAATTGTTCCTTTTTTGTTTTTCATATTTGCAACTGTTCTTTTTTCAGACCAAATAGCTCTCAATTCTGTCTCAAATGAGATACGCTATTCGCTCAATAAAAAAATCAGTGATTCTAAATATAAAAATATAATCAGAAGTATCTATGCGGCAAACAATTATGCACCCCTATGGACAAACATTTCACAAAGGGAGAGACTCTCACAACTTTTAAGTGCACTCAATAATCCTACATTCAATTATAAACAAAAAAGTTTTGGGCAAGGAAGCATAAAAAAACTCTTCTACTATCTTGATAACAATCAAGTGCCTGAAAAAAATAAGGCTGCGGTGTATGGCAGACTTGATGTGGCTCTCACAAACAGTTTTGTCTCTCTTATCGACTTTGTCGTTGTCGGCGATGTTGATTGGAATCTTGTTCAAAAAAAGATAGCACGGCTTAAAGATGATGAAGATATAAAATCAAATTGGGAACTACAAGGAAAATCTTTTCCGAGCATTGCGCCTATCATTCGTGCAATTAATGAAAATAAAATAGAGGCGTACCTAGAAAATCAACTGCCACTCAAAAAAAGATACTTAGCGCTTATCGATACCTATAAAAAATATAAAGCGATGGATAAATTTAAAGAGATTCCTTATGCGTATGAGGATCTACAAGAGGGCAGTTCGTCAGCGCGTGTCATTCTTGTCAAAACGCTTTTAGGAGAGTTAGGAGATTACCCAAAAAATGTGAAGATTACAAAAGGCTTTGGTCCTCTTCTTAAAAAAGCTGTCTTACAGTATCAAGATCGCTATAACATAGAAAAAACCGGAACAGTAGAAAAAGTAACAAACTACTACATGAACCAAGACCTTCAAAAACATATCCAAAGCATCATCGTTAATCTAGATAAAACTAAAATCTATCCGAACTCTTTTGAGGATGAGTATGTTGAGGTAAACATCCCACACTATGAGATGAACTATTACAAAAATGGCAAAAAACGGTTCAATACAAAATTGGTCGTCGGAAGAATCGATAGACCTACGCCTATCTTTAATGATGCGATTAAGTATATGGTCATCAATCCAACATGGACAATCCCCGATAGTCTTATCAAAAGAGATCTCATCGGTGTCCTAAGAGAACATCCTGATTACCTCAAAGAGAATAACATAAGAGTATTCTCCGGCAACAAAGAGGTCAAGATTACGGTCGATGATATAGCTGAGTATGAAAAGAGTACAAGAAATGTCCCTTATAGGTTTGTGCAATACCCCGGTGATAACAATGCGCTTGGAAGAGTTAAGTTTATGTTTCCAAATAGATACGCCGTTTACCTACACGATACTGATAACAAAAGTCTCTTTTCTCGAAGATATAGAGTTTATAGCTCGGGTTGTATGCGCCTAAAGAATCCTTTTACATTTGCTAGCTATCTCCTTGAGCATGCCACAAAAAAATATGATAAAAATAAAATAAAAGAGATTATAGCAACTGATAAACCCACAACGATTAACCTAAAAAAGAGTGTGCCTGTGCATATCGTCTACTTTACCGTCAACAGAAAAAACGGGCTTGACTATTTTGATTATGATATCTATATGTATGATCAAATCATCTGGGAGTCAACGAAGCAAAACTATAAGAAAAAATTTGAAGCACCTAAAAAACGGATGATTCGAGTAGAAAAGAACGCCAAGGATGAAACCCCGGCACCTTAACTATTTGCTAAAATATCAGTTGCTATTTTATGTCCGTGATTGAGCGCTATGGCGATACTGCCCCCACTTTTAAATGCTATATCACCTGCGATATAAAGACCCTTTGTGGGCGTTTGGTAATTTGCATCAAAGATAGGTTCATTTTTCTCATTGAGGGGAACACCACATTTTTTTAAAAAATCTACAGGTGTTGAGCCACCTATTGCATAGATAACTCTATCATACTCTCTGACATCGTTATCGCTAAAAGAGACTTTTATTTTACCGCGTTCATTCTCTAGCCCGAGAATACCAACTCCAAATTTTGCGCTTAAGCGCTCATCCTCTAAAAAGCTAGAGAACATCTCTTGATTTGTAGGATTTGGGCGGGTGAGCATCTCCCGTCTGTATGTAAGCGTCACCTCATTTGTTTTTGAAAGCTCACAAGCATACTCAATAGAGCTATCACCTCCCCCTACAATGAGTATATTCTCACCGTTGCTACATCTATCAAGGTTGAAGTTTACAACCGTTTTAAGCGAAAGAGGGATGGTATAAGACGGCATATTGGGTTTTCCCATTCTTCCTACACCTATCACGACATTTTTAGCCAAAAATGTTCCCTCTGAGCTAATCACCTCAAAAATCCCATTCTCTTTTTTAACACTATCAACTTCACAATTAAATTTCGCTTCAATCAAATGATTATCAAGCAAGGAATCAAAGTAGTTCAATGTAGACTCTTTTGTCCCATCCTTAAAATCTATACTTCCGATAAGCTCAACACTTTTGCCTTGCCAATCTTTATCAACTCTTTTTTGATCTTTATAAAATTTACGGATTGTTTGAGAGTGGTTGCAGCCCTTTTCTATAATCATTATATTTTCTATTCCGAGTATCTTGGATTCAACTGCTACACCGATACCGCCGGGACCACCGCCGATGATGATAAGATCATAAATATTGTTCATTCTGTTCTCCTAAAAAATTATATCCTATTTTCTTAACTTTACTCTTTGGGTATGTGTAAGTGCGATTGCCATAGCATCTGTGATATCAAGCGGTTTTATCTCTTTTTGAATTTTGAGCAATTTTTTAACCATAAAAGCAACCTGTTCTTTGTTCGCTTTCCCATGACCTGTAACTGCTTTTTTTACCTGAAGTGGAGTGTATTCATAAAAATATCCCACCTCTTGAAGTATCTTCAAAGAGAGTGCACCTCTAAATTGTGCTAACTTTATAACACTCTTTGGATTAAATGCATAAAATATATCCTCTATAGCAACTTCGTCTATTTTATTTGATTTGAGGATGATATCAAGCCCCTCTACAAGCTCTACTATCTGCTCTTGAAGGCAGGAGCTCTTTAATTTAAGCAAACCAGCCTCCACCAAAGAAATTTTCACGCCATCATATGAGAGTATACAATACCCTAAATTACGACTTCCCGGGTCTATTCCAAGTATATTCATTCACACCTTTTTTCACATAGTGAACAATTTTGTTCAACTTGATTTTATACCCTTATATTAACTAAATTTAGATAAAATATTGAAAGTTATTCACATTAAGTTTTAAAATTATGGAGTGCCGCATGAACATTGGAGAAAAAGTCTTAAATGAGCTCAAAAAAGAGATTCCTGCCAATGAATATGAGAAATATATAAAAAAACTTATCTATGATACGAAAAGATCAAGAAGCAATCTTGCCTATTTTTTTGCGCCCAATCTCATCGTCGCAAAGTGGGTCAATACAAAATATAAAAAAACTCTAGAGCATCTTTTTGAGCTTCAAAGCGGCATCAAACCGGAAATTCATATCTCTATAAACGAAAATAGCAACACGACAATAAAAGTAGATGTACAAAATACAAAAGCAGTTGATAAAAATCAACAAAAGAGTAGTTACCTCAACCCCTCTTTAATCTTTGATAGTTTCATCGTAGGAAGTTCAAATCAGTTTGCATATACTGCTGCTAAAAGTGTTGCCGATAAACCCGGACAAATCTATAACCCTCTTTTTTTATACGGCGGAGTAGGGTTAGGTAAAACACACCTGCTTCAAGCAATTGGCAATCACCAAGTCTCCCTTGGCAAAAAGGTTATCTACACAACTCTTGAGATGTTTATGAACTCTTTTATATCCCATATCCAATCAAAAACAATGGATAGATTTAGAGAAAAATTTCGTGAATGTGATCTACTGCTTATCGATGATATCCAATTTTTAAGCCGAAAAAATGAAACGCAAGAGGAGTTTTTCCACACTTTTAATGAGCTTTATAATGCAAAAAAACAGATTGTTATCACCTCTGATCGACCACCAAATAAGATTGCCGGACTTGTTGATAGGCTTAAAAGTAGATTTGAATGGGGGCTTATGGCCGATATCCAACCTCCGGGACTTGAAACAAAGATAGAGATTATCAAGAAAAAATGCGAACTCGACGGTATCAAGCTCAATAGTGATATCATTAACTACATTGCAACGAATATGGGAGATAACATTCGAGAGATAGAAGGAACTATCATAAAACTCAATGCCTTAAGCTCAATGCTCAATCAAAAAATCACACTTGATTTTGCTCAAAATGCTATCAAAGATCAAATACGAGAAAAGAGAGAAAATATCACCATCGATCATATTGTAGAGGTTGTCTCAAGAGAACTCAATATAAAGCCTTCAGATATCAAATCTAAAAAAAGAACACAAGCCATTGCAAATGCAAGAAGAATTGTGATCTATTTAGCTCGTAATCTTACACCAAACTCAATGCCGCAAATTGCCGTCTATTTTGGAATGAAAGACCATACTGCCATCAGTCACGCTATGAGAAAGATAAATGAGATCATTGATAACAATGAAAATTTTAAAGTTACTCTTGAAGAGTTATCAAATAAAATAAACACCAAAGAAAAATGAAACAAAAAAAGATATAATTTTAGAAGTGAGACTATGTGAATAGATATTTTTTGAACCTTGATCAAAAATTTCCGTTGGAAAAGGAGATTAAAACTCTTTTCACATATTCATCAAGTACTACTACTATTACTACCTTAATTTTTATATAAAGGAGAGACGATGAAGTTGAAAGTGCAAAAACAAAGTATAGAATCTATACTAGTAAACTTGCAACCCTTTCTGGAGAAAAAAGATGCTAGTCAAATAACATCTCATGTACTATTTGAAACTCAAGACAATATCTGTTCTATAAAAGCAACAGACCTTGAGATTGGTTTGGAGATTAAAACCGATAATCTTTCTATAGAACAAAATGGTAGTTGTACAGCTAATGGAAAAAAACTACTTGATATTGTCAGAATGTTAAAAGATGATGAAATTACTTTAGAATTTCTAGATAATACACTTATTATCAAACAAAAACACTCTAAATTTAAACTTCCGACTTTTGATGTAACCTCTTTTCCTGCTTTTCCAAAAACAGAAGATAAACCTCAAATCTCTTTAGATTCATTGAGTTTGATTCAAAGCTTTAAAAAAATCTCTCCTGCTATTGATACAAACAATCCAAAGTTTGAACTTAATGGTGCTCTATTGAGTATAAAAAATGAATATACCGATATAGTTGGTACGGATACAAGAAGACTTGCCATTGCAACAATAGAGAATAAAAGTGAAAAAGAGCTCTCACTTATCATTCCAAAAAAAGCAATCATGGAGATACAAAAACTCTTTTTAGACAAAATAGATATCTTTTATGATGAGGTAAATCTTATCATAGAGGATAATAATTTCTATTTCTATTCAAGACTTATCAATGGAAAATATCCCGATTATGATCGTATCGTGCCAAAAACTACAAAACAGACTCTCGTACTTCCTAGAAAAGATATGATTGATACGATTCGAATGATTACAACTATTTCTCAAGATATCAAAATGACGATACTTCCTGATGTTGTTATCTTTAATTCACTCAGTAGCGAAAATGTTGAAGCAAAAACTGAGTTAGAGGTAGAGACAAAATTCGATGAAAAATTTGAGATAAATTTTAATAGTAGATATCTTTTAGATTTTATCACACAGATTGAAAAAAACGAATTCGAATTGCAATTCAATGAGCCTAACTTACCTTTCATTGCAAAAGATGATAATTTTATAACTATTATTATGCCGATTGTTATGTAAGGATGAGTGTGCCTTCAGAAAAAACAAAATATATATTTATTACAGGTGGAGTTCTTAGTTCTTTAGGTAAAGGGATAAGTGCAGCGAGTATTGCAACACTTTTAAAACATTCAGGTTTTGGGATTGGGATATTAAAACTCGATCCTTATATCAATGTAGACCCGGGAACCATGAGCCCGCTAGAACACGGTGAAGTTTTTGTAACAAAAGACGGTGCCGAGACCGATTTGGATCTTGGACATTATGAGCGTTTTATCGATACCTCTTTGACAAAAAATAACAACTTTACAACAGGTCAAGTCTATAAAAGAGTTATTGAAAATGAGAGAAAAGGGAAATATCTCGGTAAAACTATACAGGTTGTCCCTCATATTGTAAATGAGATTAAAGAGCGAATATTTTTAGCCGGCAAAGGCAAAGATATACTTATCGTAGAACTTGGCGGGACAACAGGGGATATAGAAGGACTCCCGTTCTTAGAGACGATTCGACAGATAAAACATGAATTAGGCTCTGAGAGAGTTATGAATATCCATGTAACATTGTTGCCTTTTATAAAAGTCGCAGGGGAGCTTAAAACAAAGCCTACACAGCACTCTGTCCAAGAACTTAGAAGAATCGGTATATCACCGCACATGTTAATCCTTAGGGCTGAACAACCGGTACCAAAAGAGCTTAAAAGAAAAATCGCTTATAGCTGTGATGTTGATCAAGAGAGTGTTATAGATGCGATTGATGAGAAGACTATCTATAAAGTTCCGCTCAATCTACTCTCACAAAATATACTCAAGCCGATAGCTAAACAGCTCAATCTTGGTGAGATAAAACCCAATATGGAGCAGTGGACAAATCTTGTCAGTAAGATTATTATGCCTTCGCATGAAGTACGTATTGCATTTGTAGGGAAATATCTTGATCTTAAAGAGTCCTACAAGTCGCTTACTGAAGCGCTTGTGCATGCCGGAGCAAATCTAGATAGCAGAGTCAATATCAAGTGGATTGATAGCGAAAAGCTAGAACATGAAAATGATCCCGAAAAACATTTTAAAGACTGTGACGGTATTTTAGTCGCCGGCGGATTTGGACAAAGAGGTGTTGAGGGTAAAATGATTGCTATCAAATATGCAAGGGAAAATAAAATTCCATTTCTTGGAATCTGTCTCGGAATGCAACTTGCTATCATTGAGTATGCAAGAAATGTTTTAAAATTAAAAGAGGCAGATTCTGCAGAGTTTAATACAACTTGTGAAAATCCTATGATCTATCTTATCGATGAGTTTATCGACTCAAGCGGCAATAAACAGATACGCACTACCAAATCGCCTCTTGGCGGGACATTGAGACTCGGTGAATATAGATGTGAGACAAAAAAAGGCTCAAACTTGCAAAAAGCATACGGTGAAGATATCATCCATGAGCGTCATCGCCATAGATATGAGGCCAATGCAAAATATAGAGAGTTGCTTGAAAAAAACGGCATGATTGTCACGGGTGAATCAAATGGTCTTATCGAAGCAGTAGAAGTGGCTGATCACCCATGGTTTTTAGGAGTTCAATTCCACCCGGAATTTACCTCTAGACTTCAAAATCCGAACCTTGCAATCCTTGCATTTATCAAAGCAAGCATGAAGATCTAATCTCTTATGTCTGCAGAGATATATAAAGAGATAGAGCAAAAACTTAAAAAAAGGTTTGAGAGTAGCGGGGGATTTCTCACACTTGGTGACCTCCCGGCTCCCCATAGTCTCAAAGATCTTACACAAAGTGCCCTGCGGATAAAAGAGGCTATCAGTAATCGTGAAAAGATTATTATTGTCGGTGATTATGATGTTGATGGAGTGGTTGCAACCTCACTTTTGCTTGATTTTTTTGATGCGATTGACTATGAGGTTGATTGGTTTATTCCAAATAGGTTTGAGCATGGCTATGGACTCTCTACAAAGATACTCTCTTCACTACAAGAGCATGATGTGATCATCACTGTAGATAATGGCATTAATGCTAACGATGTTGCTCTATGGTGTAAGCAGAACAATAAAACGCTTATAATTACCGATCACCATACCCCAAAAGAGGCACTTCCTGAGGCTTTTAGCATCGTAGATCCAAAGCGTGACGATTGCGATTTTGTTTATCCCGATATATGCGGTGCTGCAGTTGCTTGGTATCTTATCGCCGGTATCAAAAAAGAGCTCTCGCTTGAGATTGAACTTAGATCCTATCTGCTTTTAGTTGCCGTTGCAACCATCGCGGATATGATGCCGCTTTTGCATATCAATAGAGCCATAGTAACTGCCGGTCTTAAAGAGTTCGAAAAAAACGAGCGCGCTTTCGCGCGCGCCCTAAAAGAACATTTTCAAAAGGAGAACTTTACATCCGAAGATATATCATTTTTAATCGCACCGCTTTTAAATAGTGCAGGCAGGATGGATGATGCATCGCTTGGCGTGAATTTTTTAAGAAGCCCCAATGTCTATGAAGCAAGAACATATCTGCAAAAATTGGTACAAAAAAACGAAATGAGAAAAGAGAAAGAAAAGAGCATTTTTCAAGAATCCTTACACCACATCCTAAATCCTAATGATGCTATTTTAGTTGCTTATAAAGATGATTGGCACGAAGGGGTTATAGGTATCGTTGCAGCAAGATTGGCAAAACATTTTGATAAGCCCGCTATCGTTTTATGCAAAGGCGGTGATACTCTTCTAAAGGGGAGTGGACGATCATCACTAGCGTGTAATCTTTTTGAGAGCGTGCGATATTGTGAGCACGTATTGGAAAAATTTGGTGGCCATACTTTTGCTATTGGCGTTAGCTTAATGGAAAAAAATCTCCCGTCTTTTATAGAAAAGTTAAAAGAGGGCTATGTAAAGAGTACAGGTGATAATCTAGGAGATAAATATATCTACAATCTAAAATTTGAGCATATTGATTTTGCTCTTACGGATGTCTTTAAAAAATATGAGCCTTTCGGGGAAGCAAATCCTTATCCGACATTTTTTGCAGAGAGTATTGAGGTGTTAAGCGCATCACCAATGGGTAAAAATGCAGAGCATATGCGGTACATTTTAAGACAAGATCAACACACTTTTGAAGCCATTGAGTTTAGGGCAAAAGAGCCCATAGAATCAGGAGAAAAGATAGATTTTATCTATAAAATTGATGTAAATATTTTTAGGGGTATCACTAAATTACAATTAATTATAGATAATATTACTTTTGTATATAAATAACTAAAAAAATATTATTATTTGTAATAATTAAATATATATATAGAGTAATCCGTTATAATTTAATCCGAGACATCACTATTATATAGACTTAAGGAGGAAATTTTGGATAAAAAATTTTTGAATGACGGCATGGAACAAATCGATGCCATACTCAAAGAAGAGGGGATATCGAGAAGAGACGCCATGAAAATGTTTGGTTTGGGCGGAGCTGCTATGATGATGGGTAGCGGCGCTGTAACAGAAGCCAAAGCAAGTTCATCGGCTAAAGGGAAAATATTGATTGTCGGCGGCGGACTCTCAGGTATCGCAGCAGCATCTCTTTTGATGCGATCGCTTGATGAGCCGGATATTACTATCATTGAGCCAAATGAGAAATCAGCATCTTATCAGCCCGGGCAAACGCTTGTCGGCGGTGGTGTATGGGAAAATAGTGATACAGAGTATATGACGGAAGATTTTATGCCTGATGGCGTAACTTGGATTAAAGAGAAAGCTGTAGAGTTTGACCCTGACAATAATGTAGTAAAAACAAGTGGCGGACAAAGTGTTCCTTATGACTATATGATTGTTGCGGCAGGGTTGAAGCTTGACTTTGCTCAGATTGAAGGGCTAGGCATCACAGATTCCATAACATCAAGAGGTGATGATGGCGCCGTTAAAAATGCCATAGGAAAGAACGGAATCGGCTCTATCTATTTTGCAAATGGAGCGACCAATACATGGAAGTTGATGCAAGAGTTCATAGAAAAGGCCAAAAGCGGTCAAAAGGTACAAGGTGTCTTTACGCACCCGAATACACCTATCAAATGCGGCGGGGCTCCTAAGAAGATCATGTATCTAACAGATGCAAGACTCAGAGAGGCAGATGCGAGAGATAACGCTGAACTCACATTCTATCCAAATGGTGGTAAGATGTTTGGTGTGCCTGAGTATCATGAGGCGATCGTTAAACAGTTCGAAGCACGTGATATGAAATGGAACTACAAGCATAATCTTATAGGCGTTGATCCACAAGCAAAGATAGCAACATTTTATAAGCACTGGCTTGAAAAAGGCGAGTATGATGATGTGCTTGACGAGTATTCCATGGTTGCTCGAGGTGAAAAAGTTGAGGTGCCTTATGATTTCTTGCATATAACGCCTCCTATGAAAGCAGCTGAAGAGATAGCAAATTCTCCTATAGGTTCAGATAAGGGATGGGTGCCTGTAGTCAAAGAGACACTTCAGCATGTCAAATACCCTAATGTTTTTGCATTAGGTGATATCGCAGCTGTTCCGATGGGTAAAACCGGTGGGAGCGCAAGAAAACAGTATAAAGTTGTTGTTGAAAATCTTATCTCCGTTATGGAGGGTAAAGAGCTTACGGCCGAGTACGGCGGTTATACGGTTTGCCCACTTATTACGAGCTTGAGTACGGTTATGTTGGCTGAGTTTGATTGGAGCGGGAAACCGACTCCTTCATTCCCGTTGGATCCGACTCAAGAGCGATGGATATGGTGGTTGCTTAAAGTATATTTACTAAAACCAATGACGCAATATGGTATGCTTTCGGGTAGAGCATAATGAAAGGAGAGAATATGAAAAAAGCAGCAGCAATATTTTTTGGAACACTTATGATGATGGCACTCAGCGGATGTGGTGATGACAACAATGCAAAACATGAAGTAAAAAATTATAAATACACAACAGCAGAAGTCTATGCAAAAATGTGTGTAAAATGCCATGGAGAAAAGGGCGAAGGCGTTAAAAAAGAGAAAGGTCCTGCACTCAATGACCAAGAGGTCTATGAGCTTAAAACGGGAATTACCGATATAAAAATGGGTGGTATCGGCGGACACTCAGGTGGTACTGAACATGAGATTATGGAGCACAATATGCAAAAGATCATAGAAAAAGGTATGGATTATGATACTGATGCTATGGCGCAATATATCTACGACAACTTCAATATCAACAAATAAGCTTCTCTCCTCTTCGGAGAGATAAGTTTTTCTAAACTTTTTTTTAAATAATACTGATAAAATACCCTGCATAAGGTATTTTTATAGATTGATGGGGGATGAGTGAACAGAAAAGAGGGAAAAGTATTTGTCTGGCCGATCTGTACTCGAATAATCCATTGGACGATTGGACTCTCTTTTTTTGCATCCTTTACTACATCTTTTTTTAAAGAGTATATTCACTACCATATAGCCTTTGGATGGATATTTGGGGTAATGCTCTGTTACCGTGTCATATGGGGATTTATCGGACCACGGTATGCAACCTTTAATACATTTCGATTTAATCTACGCGAACTTAAATGGTATTTTCAAGAAAAGATTATTGATAGATATAGAAAGATTCCCCCAGGACACAATCCCGCTTCAAGCTGGTATACAATCATCGTTCTCTCTTTTGGTATATTGATTGTTGTCAGCGGTATACTACTCTATGGGATACAAGATGGTGCCGGAATATTTGGCTACCTCAACAAAAAATATTATGCCACCATGGATATGTGGCACAATTTGCACCTCTATCTCTCCTATATACTTGTTGCTTGGGCGTTTATTCACATCGCCGGAGTTTCTGTCGAGCAGTTTTATCATAAAACAGGCATGATATTTGTTATGCTCACGGGATACAAAAAAAGCGAAGGAGAAGACACTGATATCACAAGATGTAGCAATATCGCAAGTTATGTCTTTATCGTTATCTCTTTCTCTCTTTTTGTCTATATTATAAGTACCTATGACAATGTAGTAACCAAAAGCGTCTTCACGGCGATTAATTATGAGAATGAGAACGGTGTTTTTTATGTGGATTGTGGTGATTGCCATGAGATATATCCTCCTTATTTGCTTCCAAAAAGATCGTGGCAGAGGATTATGAAGCGGTTAGATAACCATTTTGGTGAAGAGATTACAGATGCAAATATCTCTAAAAAAGCGAGAGTATCTATATTGAAATATCTTGAAGAAAATGCCGCCGAAAACTCTACGCATAAAGTCTCCTTTCGAGTGCTTCGCTCACTTTTACCCGAGCAAGCTCCAAAGTCCATCACTAAGGTAGAGTATTGGAGAAATGCACACAAAGATATAGATAGAGCTCTGTATAAAAATCCGAAAGTTAAAAACCAATCAAACTGTTTTGCCTGCCATATCGGGCTTGAGAATGGAATATTTTTAAATGAGAAAATAGTGTTACCCAAAGTAAAATAAGACGAAACTATCTGACGCATTAATTTTTTTTATCTTCGTTATTAAGATTAATCGTGTATAATTTTTTGGAGCTTAAAATTGGTGGTATAGATTTATTTAATTTTTTACAGTAAGCTTGTATTATCTATCTATATGGAGGAGACTAAATGGATGTAGGGATTTCCAGAAGACGCTTCTTAAAAGGAAGCGCAGCACTGACGGTTTTAGGTGGAGGCACTATAGGATTGACTCCACTGCTTGGGAATGAAGAGGGGGATCATGAGGCAGCTGCCGTCATGACAAAAACAAGTACAAAAGAGGCGAAGCTCGTGCCGACTCTTTGTGAGATGTGTGTAAATAAATGCGCGGCAATTGCTAGAGTTGAAGATGGTGTTGTGGTAAAGCTAGATCCAAATCCGCTCTTTCCAAAATCAAAAAATATGCTTTGCCCTAGAGGCAATGCGGGAATACAAGCACTTTATGATCCGGATCGATTGAAACGACCGATGATTAGAACGGGCGAAAAAGGTAAGGGTGAATTTAAAGAAGTCTCTTGGGAAGAGGCATATGATGCGATACTCAATGGTACAGATAAATTTCCGGGAATGGCAAAGATATTGGATGAAGAAGAAGACAATAGGTCAAGTTTTCTTTTCTGTGCCGGCGAGGGGATGGCCGAGCATACATTTAAGATGTTCTATGAAGCGTTTGGTTCTGCAAACTGGCTCAACCACGCTTCTATCTGTTTGCAAACTGTTGCGTCTGCATACGGTGTCACGATAGGCGCGTATCCGCAGGCCGATCTTGAAAATGCTGAGTATGTCATCATGGCAGGAGCAAATAGAGCTGAGGCTATCGTGACTCCCGATACTATGGATATCTTTAAAAGAACAAAAGGCAGAGGTGCAAAGCTCATCTGTGTTGATCCAAGGTTCACTAATACAGCAGCAAAAGCAGATAAATGGTTGGGGATTAAGCCGGGAACCGATCTTGCTTTTGTGCTAGCGCTTACATATGTAACGATCGATGAAGAGCTCTACAACAAAGAGTATGTGGCAAATAATTTCAATGATTTTGATCTCTATAAAGAGCATATACTTAGTAGTGGCTATACACCGAAATGGGCAGCAGAAATTACGGGACTTAAAGAGAGTGATATCTATGAGATAGCAAGAGAGTTCGCAGCACATGCACCAAGAGCAATCTACTATCCAGGAAGAAGAAGTACCTTTTCAAAAAATGACTTTCAGCTTAGACGTGCTATGGCAATTTTTCAAGCACTAAGCGGCGGTATAGATACTAAAGGTGGCTTGGTCTTTGGAAGTAAATTGCCACTTGGTGAGCATAAAGGTGTTGTGCCTATGTACTACCAAGCAAGAGAGAGAGCTGTCAATAAAAACAAGCAAAATGACGGTTATGACCACTGTGTTGTCGTAAGTGGTGGCGGTTCTTGGATCGCATGGAGAAATAGATTTTTAGAAAATGCGATGTCTTATAAGGTAAGAGGAGCATTTATCTATAAACATAATCCGATGCTCAATATGCCAAATACGGCGAAAACTGCAGAGATGTTTAAAAAGATGGAGCTTGTTATTGCGATTGATACGATGCCAAGCGATACTGTGATGTATGCTGATGTTGTATTGCCAGAATGTACCTATCTTGAGCGTACCGATCCGGTATTTAGTTTTGGCGGTGTGGAGCCTGCGATTGCTCAAAGAAATAAAGTAATCGAGCCGATGTATGATACAAAACCGGTGAATGAGATACTTTATGGCTTGACAAAGAAGATATCGAAACCGCTTTTTGAGATCACGAAAAAGCATGATATGTTTCTTCAAGACGAGATAACAGCAACCGAAAGTGAACTTGATGAAAATAGCACGGTGACGCTTGCAGAACTCTCGAAACAAAAAGAAGAGACAATGTATACCGATGAATTTGATCTCACGAAGGTCTTCGAGCACTCTCAAGAAGAGGTCAATGAGCATATGGTTGCTGCAAAGCATGGGGAAGAGGCAGCTAAGCAGATCAAAGAACACGGCATCTTCTATCCTAATATGGAGAAATACTATAAACAGTTAGGAGAAAATAAATTCCAATACTATCCAGAAAATAAAAAGTCTTATAGTGTCAATGGCGGAGCTCCAAAAACACCAAGCAAAAAAGTAGAGTGTAATTTGGCAAACCTAGCTTCAAAAGGCGTCGATCCGATGCCGACATGGAAAGATGAGTATGGCTTTAAAGTACCAAGCGGTAAATTTAAACTGCTCACGGGAAGACATGCACAATTTACACAAACAGGGACTTCAAACAACATTGCGCTTCACGATCTTATGCATACGAATTATATTTGGATCAATGAAAAGATTGCCAGAGAGCAGGGTATTGCTTTTGGAGATAAAGTGGAAGTGAGTAGTGCAGCAGGTAAGACGATTATTAGAGCCTATCCGACAGAAAAGATAGCGCCGGATACCGTTTTCTTTGTCCACGGTTTCGGAGAAGAGAGCGAAAGACTTACCATGGCATATAAAAATGGTGGATGCGATAATGTAGTTATCGAAGATAACATTGAGCCGGTGTATGGGGCAGCGGCGATGCATGAGACAAATGTTGAGATAAGAAAGGTGTAATATGGCAAATTATGTAATGGTACTTGATTATAAAAATTGTATAAATTGTAAAGCTTGTGAGATAGCTTGCAAGGAAGAGAATGGGGTGTTGCTAGGCGCTGATAAACATCGTATCTGGGTTGGCTCAAACAATCCAAAAGGAGAGTGGCCAAAGCTCGATATCGCTTCAGCTGCATTTTTGCCAAGCCAGTGTCAACAGTGTGAAAATGCGCCATGCCAAGATGTTTGTCCTACGAACGCAACATATTATGATGAAAACGGTGTGGTGCAGGTTGATAGTGATAAGTGTATCTTGTGTAGTTACTGCATGGTTGCATGCCCTTATGATGCGAGATATGTTGATGATAGAACGGTAACGGTTGATAAATGTACTTTTTGTAGTGATACAAGATTGGCTCGCGGAGAGGTTACGACGGCATGTCAAAATACCTGTCCGACAAAAGTAAGAACATTTGGAGATATCGATGATCCTGACAGTGAGGTAAGTGAGTTGCTCAGAACAAGAGAGCATTTTTCACTCAAAAGCAATCTTGGCACAAAACCAAAACTATTTTATCTAACATAAGGGGGAGATGATGGAAACTGTAGCAAAAAAAAGCAGTACAATCAAAGAGTTTATAAGATCAATACCTATTAATAAAATAGGCGTAAAGGATCTTCTAAATTTTGAAAAAAGCCCTCTCAATTTGTTTTTGGCGGCTTTGACTTTAGTATTTTTGGGGCTTTTTGTCGTAGGTGTCTTGTTCTATCTTTTGCATGGACATCACGCATATAATGTAACACGAGAGCATCCTTGGGGATTGCTTATAGCGGTATATATCTTTTTCGTTGTAAGCTCAACGGGGCTTTGTATCGTAGGGTCACTCGGTGATGTATTTGGTTTTAAAGACTATATGGCGATATCAAAAAGAGCAATTTTTGGCTCTATCGTAACGATTGTTGCCGGTTTTGTTGTTATCGCTTTTGAAATCGGCCACCCTATTACGATGATGATATATAATGTCCTCACCCCAGGACTTACAAGTGCGATATGGTGGATGGGTACACTTTATGGGCTCTATCTCACATTTATGATTATCGAATTTGTTTTCCTTTTGAAGAACGATATGAAAAGTGCAAAAACATTTGGGCTTATAGGTCTTTTAGTGGGTCTTGCCGCGCACTCAAATCTTGGTGGTGTTTTTGGATTTTTAAATGCCAGAACGATCTCAAACGGTGTTTTTTATCCGACATACTTTATCTTGACCGCGTTTATCACGGGAGTCTTTATAGCATATATAATGATGGGCTTTCGATATAAACTGAGTTTTCCAAAAGAGATACAAACGATGCTAGGCGGACTTGCAAAGATACAAGCACTTTTGATATCTATCCTTATATTTTTCGTTACATGGAAATTTTTAACGGATGTCTATGGCGGTATGCCAAATCGTGCAGAAGTTGCTGAGCATATTCTTGGTTCTTGGACATTTTGGGCAGAGGTAATTTTGGCGATGCTTATCCCATTGACTATCATACTTGCTTCCAAGGCAAGTGCATATAAGGCAATCTTCTTTGCTTCACTTAGTGGTATGGTAGGGATATTCTTTATGCGTTATAACCTCGTGCACGATACACAGCTAAAACCGCTTCAAGAGATGAAGATACGAGAGTATCAGCTTCCCCCTGAGTGGATACACTATTTTCCAAGTGCAACTGAGATTATGATATCCTTAGGTGGTCTTGGATTGTGCTTAGCACTCTATTATGTAGGTACAAAACTTTTTAGTCTCGATACAGAACACTAAAATAGCTTCCGCCTTTAGATTGTTTATACTTTTTTGGTATTATTGCACAATCTTTTAAGGCGGGACTATGAAGAAAGAACTCTCAATATTTATAATACTATTTCTATTTTTAAGCATTGCGGTGCATTTTGAAGCATGGATGTCGCACCCGATCGATCAGATAAAAGCACTTCCGCAGGGTGGAGCATTAGGACTTGGCGAGTGGCACCCGCTTGTTTTTACATTTTTGGCTTATCTTGTTGCGTGGGCGTTTCGATTGATAGGAAGAGGAGCTAAAAAAATTTTTGGAAAGTGATGCCTCTTAAAGAGGAATCACTCTAATATTTTGATCGAGTTTTTCTCGTAGAATATTTTCTATAGCAAAAAGCGTGCCTGTATTTGAGCTCGCACAACCGCTACATGCACCGAGGTATTTGATGTAAATATCAAAGTTGGAACCATTCTCTTTGATGTCAAGTATCTCAACATTCCCGCCATCCATCACAAGCATTTGTCGGATATTGTCATCTATGATTCTCTCAACTGCTTTGAGTTTTTGCACAACGGTCATCTGCGCGAAATCTACATCCTCCGCTGTTTGGGAGCTAGCAAGCACTTTCTCTTTTTCATACTCGGCCAATAGGTCAACAAGATAGATGTCTTTCTTCTCATGCCCTCCTGGTCTGATACAGGATTTACAAAATGCTCCTGCTTTGGTGTAGTCTGTTATCTGCTCGATAGTGGTAAGATCATTGAGTCTGATGACCTCTTTAAGCGTTGAAAGAGAGATGCGCGCGCATTCACATACGATAATGTCGTGCTCAAAGCTCTCCATCTCGACACCTTTGTATTGTGCTGCTGCTTTTTTGATGACATCATAGGCCATAACAGAGCAGTGCATTTTTTGAGGTGGCACGGCAGGAACATCAGGGGTGTCACGCATCGCTTTTTCGACATCGATATTGGTGATTTTGACTGCCTCATCAACAGTTTTTCCTTTGCACAGATCGGCCATCGTATCACTACTGGCTATGGCTGTTCCGCATCCAAAACTTTTAAATTTTGATTCTAGTATGATGTCGCTTTTTGGATCAACCGCCCAGTAGAGTCTCACAGCATCGCCACAACTCTCAGCGCCAAAGTCAGCAACGATAAGTTTCGCCCCCATTGCTTCGGCTTGCTCCTCTGTGATCTCTCCCATATTTTGGGGATTGTTCATAAGTTCCGTTACTTTTTGGCTATACTCATCCCAGATAGTACCGCCTATTAAACTGTCTATTCCCATCCTCTTGTCCTTTTAATGTAATTCATCTTTATGATTTTTTGGAGCATACGCATAAGAGCTTGATATAGCTCTTAATCGTTTCACTGCTTCTTTGACACGCTCGATAACAAAATCTATCTCTTCGTTTGTTGTAAATCTTGAAAGCGAGAAGCGTATCGCAGTGTGAGCCAAGTCGGCTTCTGCGCCGATTGCTTCCATGACGGGATTTGATTCCAAATCCTCACTCGCACAGGCACTTCCCGTGCTTGCTGCGATACCGTCTTTGTTGAGATCCCAAAGCATCGATTCGCCCTCTATTCCTCTAAATGATATCAAAATTGTATTGGGTGATCGTCTCTCTCTTGGCGTGACCACAAAAGTATCAGGTATCTCTAAAAGTGCATCTTCAAATCTATCTCTGAGTGCTTTGACTTCATGGAGCTCAAAATCAAGCGCATCGACCGCTTGTTCTATCGCCTTTCCCATACCTACGATGCCGGCAACATTGAGTGTACCCGATCTGAGTCCACCCATATGATCACCGCCATGCAAGAGTGGCATAAGTTCTTTACCTTTTTTCATGTAGAGTGCACCGACTCCTTTTGGCCCATGAAATTTATGCGCCGAGAGCGTAAGATAATCTATCTTAGTCTCTTTAACATTTACGGGGAGTTTACCGATAGCTTGTGTTGCATCTGTATGAAACAAGATACCTCTTTCGTTACACATTTGTGCCATCTCTTCGACAGGAAATATAGCCCCTGTTTCATTGTTGACCCACATCATGGAGACGAGCGCCGTTTTATCTGTCAAGAAATCTTTGAGTGTATGTGCTTCGACTATACCCTCGTTATTTACCGGCAAGTAAGTTACTTTACAGCCAAGAGATTCGAGAAATCTCGCCGTTGCTATGATGCTTGGGTGTTCGACTTCACTTATGATTATATGGTTTTTTTGTCCTGTTAAGATATACTGGAAGTAGATACTTTTAAGTGCCCAGTTATTGCTCTCGGTCGCGCAAGATGTGATGACAACGCTGTCTTCATTGTTTGCACCGATTCCGGCGTAGATTTTTTGCATGGCAGCCTTGAGTGCTTGATGTGTTTCGCTGGCAAAACAGTGAAGCGAGTTTGGATTGCCGTATCTTTGTACGAAGTAGGGCTCCATAGCTTCATAAACATGCGGATCAACCATGGTGGTTGAATTATTATCAAGGTAAACTCTCATACAAAAAAATCCTTTCTTTGCTTAAATAAGACAATTTTTATCTTATTTAGCCATATTACATTAATTATTCTTAAAGTTTTATAAAGATGCAATTAAGAAGAGTATTATACCCGCACACCATTAAAAGTTCGAAGGCGTGTGTGTATTGATGAGATTATAAAACTCACTCCTCGTTCTTTTATCACTCTTAAAAAGACCCCGAAGTGCTGAGCTGACCGTTGTTGAGTTTATCTTCTCGACGCCTCGCATCTCCATACACATATGCCTTGCGTGCACCACAACGGCGACACCTTTTGGCTTGATGACTTCACTGATTGCATCGGCGATTTGCTCTGTAAGTTGCTCTTGAATCTGCAAGCGTCTTGCAAATATATTGACAATTCTCGGTATCTTTGAGAGCCCGACCACTTTTCCGTCAGGGATATAAGCCACATGCACTCTTCCGATGATAGGAAGCATATGGTGCTCGCACAAAGAGTAGAATTCGATATCTCTTACAAGAACCATCTCATCATTACTCGTAGTAAAAAGCGCCTGATTTAGCACCTCTTTTGGGTTCTCATGATAACCGCTTGTTAAAAACTCTAGAGATTTTGCAACGCGCATCGGGGTCTTTTCAAGCCCCTCTCTGCTATTATCTTCGCCCAAAAGCTCAAGTATCTCTTGAGTATTTTTTGCAATCTTGTTTAATTTCTCTTCATTTGTCATTGCAACTCGCTTTACTTTTTTAGATTGTATCAAAAAAGTGTAAGATTATTATAATGACTTTATATTGCATTGCATCTTTTTGTATACTTTAATGTTTACCAGATTTCCTAGATAAAAATCGTATACACAAGAGAGCATTCATAAATCATTCCATGTAGAGTTTTGTACCGAGGTTGGCTATGCCACACGAATATATCTTGCTTGTGATGATACCGTCTAGATTGCAGCTTGCATACTCCTTGGCATTTTCTTTGTGGATGCCGCCGGAAGCGAGTATCTTGATGTGAGGATAGTTTGCATCTCGTGCGGCAATGATCTTCTTGAGCTCTTCAATGCTGATTTTATCTGTTTGTAAAACATCAGCGCCATGCTCCATGAGATTAAGAGCATCTTCGTAGGATTCGGTTTCAATAGCTACTTTTTTTTCAGGCACTTTAATCTTAAAATTTTTTATCTCTTTGTAGAAATTTTCAGTATTGTCATAAGCAGCTCTGTGGTGATTAAAAAAGAGGATAGTTTCACTTAGATTGAGTCTGTGTGGGAGTGCACCACCCGTGATAACGGATTTTATGCAGAATTTTTTAGCAAAAGGAAATGTTTTTCTTGTTGTGAGTAATTCACATTTTTGATTGAGCGTGCGAATTTGAGCAAGCATTTCATCTGTATAGGTTGCTATCTTGCAACTATACTCTAGGAGGATTTGCGCGCTCCTCCATGCTTTGTGAATATCATTATAATCGCCCTCAAAAGAGAGCAGCACATCCCCTTTTTTGGCATGCTGTTTTGAGCTTAAAAAAGATAAAACTTTACATCCTAAAAGCTCAGCTATTCTTGCGGCTTCTTCAGAGCAAGAGACGAGAATCTCATCTCTAGTATAGATATCAAGTCTCGCTTTTTTACCGCTAATCTCTTGAATGTGTGTGGTTAGATCATAAAAAGGGGTATCCTCTTGTATATATCTCCAAAGCTCATCGTCGCTAAAATTCATATCATTCCTTTTACTGTTCTTTGTCGTATGGCACTCTTTTTGGTGACTCAAATGTGGTTCTACGATTGATCATGCGAATAGAAAGTGCCTCTATCCAGTCCCAAAAAGGTTGTCTATATTCTATCGGAAAATCTATATCTTTAAGAACTTTTTTAAATACTTGTAGCCATATCTCTCTATCTTTTTCGTCAATCGTCGCTACAAAATGTCTGCTTCTAAGATGGGGTTCGCCATGCTTGTCTGTAAAAATAGTATCACCGCCTAAAGCTTGGACATAAAAATCAGCGGCTTTTTCTACAGTCTCATCAAACTTTGCCTTATCGGTCGGAAAAAGTCTACCGATTTTAGTTTTTGCAAGTAGGTCGTGATGATACTTTACCATATAGCGTATCTTCTCTTCGCCTAAAACCTTATAGAGCTCTTTGGGCGGGAATCGTACTTCAGGGTAGATGAAGTCTATAAAAGCTTGAGGGCCTTTGAAATTTTTATCCGTAAAGCTTGGATGATGATTTTTATTCTCTTTGTCTGATAATTGTGAAAATGTGTTAATGCAATTCATTATTTGTTTACCTCCCAAGAGACAAGCGCCCATCGTATGTAGCTTGCCTCTTTTTTGAATTTATATATTGTATTATAGTACTCTTTTAAGATAATTTTCTCCTCGTCGCTCAGTGTTCCCAGGCTCCACTCCACTTTTTCTACGAATTCATCATCACCTTTGCTTAAAAACTTTTTGTTTTCAGCGGGTAAGAAATCCACAGTAGCATAGATTCCCATCGAGTGGAGGATGTTGACAAGATATATATAGTCCGGCCTTGGTATGATCTCTCGTTTTAGCTGTGCTAAGATATCATTTTCTACGAAGCTACCACCGGCTTTGAAGGAGATGTAGATGCGTTTATTTGCCTTATCATTGAGTTTCAATAGCGCTTTTTTGATATCTTTAACCTCCATCGATCGTGAGGCAACGATGATATCGCACTCTGGAATATCGCTCCAGTCATCTTCCCATGACTTGTGTACGGGAGTAATGTTTTTGATGCCTCTCTCCTCACAGTTACTTTTCAAAAACTCGAGCATCCCTGAAGAGTAATCGAGCCCATACACTGCATCAAGATGTGGAGCTGCCTCTAAAGCAATTGTTCCGGGACCACAGCCGACATCAAGGAGACTCTTGGCACCCTCAAAGTTTATTTTACTAACAAACTCTTTTGGGTAGCTACTTGTTTGAACATTCTCATTGAAATTTTTAGCTCTCTTGTTCCAATCTTCCCCGCTCTTTCCTTTGAAGGTAGAGTTTGTTTTTTGCTCTTGATAAAGTTTTGCAAAATCGATAGACTCCAAATTTGTTTTAATTAACCCCATAGTATCTCCTTAAAATGTTGGTATACAAAATTTGTACCCGTTTTTTTGAATGATCTCAACATCAACTCCATAGAGCGCCTCTATGCTTTTCTCGTTGAGCTCTTCGAGCAATCCGTCTTTGAAGATGCTTCCGTCTTTGATCATTGTGATTCTATTTGAAGCATATAAGGCATGATCGGGATAATGTGTCGTCTTTAAAAATGTATATCCTTCTTTTTGAAAATCTTTTAAGAGTTTGAGAAACTTTATCTGATTTCCATAGTCAAGTCCGTTGATAGGCTCGTCCATAAATATTATTTTAGCATCTTGTGCGATTGCTCTTGCTATAAAGACAAGCTGTCGCTCTCCTCCACTTATTTTGGAGTATATCTTCTGCGTAAAGCTTTCCATGCCAACTCTTTTTAGGGAGTTTAGGGCGATATCTTTGTCTTCTTGTGAATATTTGGAAAAAAGTCCAATATGCGGTAATCGCCCCATAAGCACGACATCAAAAACCGTGTAATCAAAAGGTATCTTGTGTACCTGCGGGATATAGGCTATGAGTTTTGCTATATCTTTTCTACTATATGATTTTAGGTCTTTGCCGTAAAGTTTTATCTCACCACTGCTTTTGCAGATCCCAAGAAGAATCTTAAGCAGTGTAGTTTTTCCACACCCATTTTTACCGAGCAAAGAGAGGATGTCGCCATCTTTCAGATAGAAATCAACGCCCTTTAGCACCTCTTTTTTGCCATACGAAAAGGAGATATTTTTTGCTTCTAGTATCATCGTATGCTCCTATTCGCATTGTGCAGTGCGATGATAAAGATCGGGATGCCGATGAGGGCTGTGAGTATCCCGATTGGCACTTCAAAGCTAAAGAGGACTCTTGCCATGCTATCGACACTCAAGAGAAAGAGCGCGCCGATTAAAGCACTTGCAAATACCACTTTTGTATTTTCGGCACCGAAAATCATCCTAGTAATATGAGGAATGATCAGCCCAACCCAGCCAATGATTCCTGCCATGACGACACTAAGTGCACTGATGAGTGTCGCAAGGAAGATGATGCTTAACTTGATAGCAACGATATTGACACCTAGTGCTTTTGCCTCTTCATCTCCCATAGAGAGTGCATTGAGGTATTTTGAGAGAGAGATAATCCCCAAAATTCCTAAAATCATCGGTGTTGCTACCCAGCCTATCATGTTAAAATCTCCATAGGAGAGACTTCCCATGAGCCAGTAGGTGATAGCCGGAAGTTTATCATCCGGATCGGCAGTGTATTTGACGATGGACAAAAGTGCGCCAAAGAGTGAGCTACTGATGATACCTCCAAGGACAAGCATAATCATCGAATCAGACCTCTTTGCATATATAAGCGAGATAACAAGCGCAATGCTAACTGCGATAAAGCCAAAAGTGAATGTAAATATGTTGATCCAAAACCAGCTTACTCCAAGCAAGATACCAAGGGCAGCTCCAAACGAAGCACCCGATAAAACACCTAAGACACCGGGAGAGACGAGCGGGTTAACAAAGATTGCTTGAAAGGCGCTTCCTGCAACAGCCAAGGAGGCACCAATTAAGAGTGCCAAGACGATACGGGGGAGTCTGATCTCTTTTATGATGTTCCTGATAGTCTCGTACTGATCAAAATCCACAGGCGTAGCGCTAAAGGTATTTTGAAATAGGAGCCAATATTGATGTAAACTTATAGGGTATTTGCCTATAAAAAGTGACGCATTGATCACAACAAAGAGGGCAACTAAAAGGAGAATAATCTTTATCTTATACATACGCTATCGTCCTAATATTCGCGTTATCTCATCATCATTCAAATCGATGTTGAGATAGAGTTTATAAAAACTCTTTGCGCTCTGTTTGATATCTACTTTTGTCATCTCGGGATGCAAAATATTTGCAAGCCATTGATATCCTAGTATCTTCATAAAAGATGGAGGTCTATCAAACCAATTAAAAGGCTCATTTGGGATGAGATAGATACTTTTGTTTTTTACCGCGCGGAGTGTTTTCCATTTTGCACTTTGGTATATTGTATCGTAAAATGTTTTTTCAAAGACCAAGATTATATCCGGATCGTAAGTCGCCAATTGCTCAAAATTGATAGCCTCTTTCCCATACATCGTCTTTTGCTCACATTGATGAACATTTATGCCTCCGGCGAGGTTGATGAGCTCAGTATGCAAAGAGTTGTTGCACTCAGTCTCTAGTCCCGTGAGTCCTTGGGCGTAATAGACTCTAGGTTTTTTCTCAAGTCCCATAAGCTCTTGAGCACCCTCAAGTCGTTTCTTTGCATCAAGCGTAAGCTCTTTTGCTCTTTGCTCTTTGCCGGTTATTTTTCCTAGGTACTCAAAGGAATTTACAATCTCTTGGAGAGAGGTGGATTTTATATAAAAAATTGTTATTTTTGCATCTCCAAATATGGAGAGCATTTTCTTTTCGATTTGTTTAATATTATCGGGCAGGATGATGATGTCAGGGTTGACCTTGAGAATCATCTCGGCATTGGGTATCTTGCCTTGCCCAAACCAGCCTCCAAGAACAGGGAGATCGCAGATTTTTTTATCTATGTATTTTCGCTCCTTCTTATTAAAAGGAAAGTTAAGGCCTGCGATCTTATCTTTATCGATGGCATACAAGGAGTAAAGAGCGATGGGGCTCGAAGAGTATATCTTCGTAACATTATCATCGATTGCAACTGTGCGTCCAAGCATATCCTTGACATTTTGCGCGCAGAGTTCAAAAGTGATGATGAGACAGAGAAAGATTATTTTTTTCATGAGTATCTCCATGTTTTTATCTGCATCCGCCACATATTTTTTGGTGCAAAAGCTTTCCATTCGGGACGCTCTAAGATCATATTTATAATCTTGGTTATCTCATAATCATTTTCTGATGCTATCTTTTCCAAAGTGCTTTGCATATCGCATTTATATATCTTCTTTTGTAGCAATATAGGAACCATCGTTGCTTTATCGACTTCAAAAAAATCGCAAATCTCTTGCAGAGATTTTTTCTTGAGAGCATTTGGAAGCAACTCGGAGGTGCAAGTATGAGCATACTCCTTTTGGAGTGCCATATGATATATCTGCTTGAAAAGTCGTACAAGCCATCTGCGCATCAAAAAAATATGAATAGGCAGAGTGATTGCAAAAATGATACCCGCATAGTAATGCCACGATACTACCTCAAGATCGTATCCGAGCATTTTATTGATCGTAGCGGTAGTTATAACCGCAATGACACAAGAGAGCATCAAGACGATAGTCGCGGCTTTAAGTATGATTGTAGTTTTGCTATCCATCTTTTTTCCTTATTTTAGAATTTCATTGTTAAGTTACAGTAAACCCCGCGAGGTTCGCCCGTTAGATAGGTACTCGCTGTTCCGGTGGCTGCGAGGAAGTTATCTGCTGCAATAATCGTAGATATATACTCTTTGTCCGTCAAGTTTGTAGCACCAAGGCTGATGATGCTCTCTTTGCTGCCCAAAAAGTCCTCTAACTTGTAGGATATGTCAAGATCAAAGACGGTAAATCCTCCGATTTTTTGCGTATTGGCAGCATCTCCCCATCTACTTGATGTATATCGCATACTTGGCGTAAATGTCCATCCTGCTTTCTGATATGAAAGAGCAAGTTTTGCTAAGTATTTTGGTGCATCGGGAAGCTGTTTGCCGTCTGTTTCGACAGTTGTGCCTCCGGCTCCGTCAAAATCTTGAGTAAAGTGAAACTTGTTGTATGAGAGTGAACCCATAAAGTTGAGATTATCCGTGATTTTTCCATAAGCACTCAGCTCGGCACCGTATCCTAAAGCATCACCGACATTAGCAGGATAGTTCACTCCAAGTGAAGTATCATACACGTTTGCCTGTTTATTTTTCACAAACGAGACAAAAACATTTGGTTCTATGGAGATATCGCCGATTCTTGTTTTTACTCCAAGCTCAACATTGTCAGAGAGTTCAAGATCAAGATCATTCCAAAGTTGTTGGAGTGTGACACCTTGGGCTACAAAAGAGCCTCTATTTTTGATATAGGTCGGAAAAAGATTGACATCAAACCCATAGGTTCTAGAGTAGTCTAAATAGACATTTGAATCTCCTCCTAGTTTATAGTCCAAATATAAAGAGGGGATAAATGTATAGAATGTTTTTGAGTCTACACTTGCCCACGGGTCTATGGTGCCGTTACTGATTGCCGTATCATAATCTATGCTTGTACTTGCGCTTGTGCCGTTCGTGTAGCTTGTGAGTGAGCCGATTTTAAAGGACTGATATTGGAGCCCTAGCACATAGCTAAACTTGTTAATCTCTCCTGAGAACTCTATAAAAGGTGCTTGAAGTATATGATCTCCGTTTACTGAGAGAATGCCATAGCCGTCATATACTAAGCTCCCGCCAACCACTCTGTATTTGATCTGATTATTTGGAGGCCCAGGAGGTGTCTGTTTGTGGTACCAGTATCCCACTTTTGCTTTGAGTGCTTGGGAGAATATGTGCTCATACTCAGCCGTTGCTCCGATAAGGTCATGATCAACACGCCAATTCATTACCCGTTGTCTTGCAGCAGTAGAATTAAATTTCGAAAACCAATAGTTCCCTTTATCTTTTTTGTAATAAGGACGCAATGTGAAGCGATTATCGGCATCCGGAGTATAGCTTGCTTCCCCGATGATTGCTAGCGTATCAAAATCTTGTTTGTTATAGTCATAATAGTCAACATCATTGTCACTGCCCGAGAGCACAGTGCCAAAGTCTTTATCGTAGTAAGTGCCCAAATCCGATGCTTCATCATACGAAAGAGCATAGTAGTTGTGGTGCTCATCCGAATTTTTGATGATAAAGAGTTTGCTCTCAAAGAGATCGTTTGGTTTGTAAGCAAGTCCTAGTGTGGCATTTGTTCTCTCCAAATCTCCCTCACCTTTATGTTTTTCGTTGCCAAGATATGAAAATGAGCCAAATGCCTTAAAGTCTCCCATCTTTCCTGAATCAACCCGAATGAATGAGCGGTTAAGGTTGTTGCTTCCAAGCGATTGAGAGAAGGTTGTCCCAAATGCATCGCTTGGGTCAAGTAGGTTGATATCAACCTTTCCTATCAAGCTTGAAAATCCAAGATTTTTAGCAACGGGGATGTAGCCTTTATAGAGATCGATCGATGCCATATTTTCTACATCAATCATCTGTTTTCCACCACCGGGGTTACTTGAAATAGGTGTCGCGTTGATCATGAAGACACCTCCGGGACCCGATTGGGATTTGCCTCGTATACGCAATGGATCATGATAAGAAGATTCGTTTGAACCTGCTTGATCGGTTGGCGTAAAGTTGACAGAAGGCGCATACTGAATCACTGAGTAGGGATTGATGCCCGATTGATTCGAGAGCGTTTGTATGCCGTTGCTGCTAAAAGTCTGTTTTGCTTTTGTTGTGTTTGTATCATTTACAAAGAAGCCTTCCTTCTCATAAGACTCTATGACATCGATATTTCCTAGATTTACCGAGTCTGCATAGAGTAGAGATGAGGCTGCTATTGATAGCCCAAAGATTATCTGTTTCATTGTTTTTCTCCCAATATAGTATCTATCTGTTTGTTATCAAGCTCTACATTAAAAAAAAGTTTGTAGAACTCTTTTGTCTGTTTTTTTATATCAACATCGTAAACATCAGGATGTAGCTTGCTTGCTAGCCACTGTATGCCCATTGCCTTCATGAAAGAGGGCGGTCTATCAATCCAGTTAAAAGGTTGCGCCGGTACGAGATAGACCTTGTTGTTTTTTACAGCTTTGAGGTTTTGCCACATGGAGTCTATATGGATCTCATCATAAGCAATCTTTGTCTGAACAAAGATGATATCCGGATCATAAACCATAAGTGTCTCAAATGATATCTTCTCAAGTCCTAACAGTCCTGTCTGTTTACATTTGTGGACATTCTCTCCGCCTGCAAAATTGATTGCTTCGACATGAAACGATGTGTCGCATTCTGTTGAGAGTCCGTCAATACCCTCCGCATAATAGTATTTAGTAGGGGTTGCATCTTTTGTTTTGCTCTTTAGCTCATCTATGCTCTTTTCGATATAGCTTGCCAAGAGTTCTCCCCGCTCTTTTTCCCCGATGGCATCGCCAACCTTTCTGATAGAGTTTGCCATATCGATTGTATTACGAAAAGGCACAACGAGTGTCGAGATGTGTGTTTTTGCCACTCTCTCTTTTATCGTTTGAACCATCATGTCATCTTCCCAGATAAGGATCAACTGCGGATCACGCTCCAGAAGTGTTTCTAGGTTTATGCCCACGCCTCCCCCGTGAAATGAGCCGATTACTGGGAGTGAGAGAAACTTTTCATCAAGCAAAAAATCATTTGCTTTGTTAAAAGGGTTTCTTGCATTAAAATTGAGCCCTATCATTTTGTTTGGATTAAGCGCATAGATAAGATAATTCATAGGCGGAGAAGAGCCAAACACTCTCTCGATCTTTTGATTTGTCGCCGTCGGTAATTGTTCGTTAGTGTCTGCCGTTGCACATATCATATTGAGTGATAAAACAGACAAAATATAAAATACTATTTTCAAAACTCCCTCCTTACACTTATTACGCTATATTTATGATTATATAACGATAATTAAAATGCAAATTCTGTTCCATTAGAATGAACTTAATCGTTATGTAAAGAATAATATAATGAAATTGCTTACAATCAAATTATCACAAAGGTTTTTTATGCTCGAAACAAAAGCACAATAATTGTCGGTATCGGCAACTCCCCATAGCCAAGAGTTATCTTTTTTACCTTTTCCTAAACAATTTATACGCCGAGATTAAAAGGATAACACCCAACAACACCTCTATATACACGGCACTAACAATACCAAATAACAAAGCTCCTAAAAAAGCTCCGATTATTGAACCAATCGCCATAAACACTATCACATCACGAAAGCCAAAAACCTCTCTTAGCCTTCCTGTTTTGTTATATCTGTAAAGCCCCACTAAAAGTGTTGGGAATGAGATAGTTAGACTTAAAGTCCCCGCTATTTTTATATCCACTCCATAGAGCAATACGATAGTTGGTATTAGCAACTCTCCACCAGCCACACCCAACAAAGAGCTAATGATTCCAATACCAATACCAAGGAGAAAACCAAAACCAATCTGTAAAAAAGTAGGCAAGACAAATGAAGAGCTAAAATCAAAAAAGATATGACTAAAAAGGACAAAACTCAAAAAGACCAACAAAATAAAGATGTAGCTATTGAGCTTTTGTTTATCTACTTTTGTAGCATAGTTTGCCCCAATCCAAGCACCTATAAGAGTTCCTGATAAAAGATTTACCACGATATAACCGTTTGAAAACAGACTCTCATCAACACCACGAAAAAGGAGGGCAAACAAAACAGTCACAAGTGAGATGATGATATTGAGCATCACCGCATGAAGGGTGTCTATTTTAAGCACACCCACCAAAAAAGGGAGTCGAAACTCCGCCCCACCAAGCCCTATAAGCCCACCAAGAGAGCCTATTGAAGTTCCACCTATTAATGACTTTAGTTTCATCTTAAATCTTTGTCAAAATAGGATTAAAAGCTTTACTTGAAAGCAATATTTTATCTCCTATATTTAGGGCTTCAATATCACTTTTAACCGCCGTTACTTTGATAATCTCATTGTGGGCTAAAACTTCTACAATATATAAAATATCACTTTTTACGATACTAAGCACCTCTCCTACTACCTTAAACTTGCCACTGATATTTTGGTTAGCAAACACCTCACTTGGATTTCCATCATCAGTGATTTGCCCCAAAGATATCTTAAATACACGATTACTTAGACGAAACACTTCACTAATATCGTGACTGACTAAAATAGAGGTGATGTTAAATCTCTGATGGATACTATGAAGTTCATCTTGAAGCTTAAGCCGCATCGCACTATCTAGGGCCGAGAGTGGTTCATCAAGAAGCAGCATCTTTGGACTACTCATCAGTGACCTTGCGACTGCCACTCGCTGTTTTTGCCCACCGCTTAAGTGTTCTGGTTTCATTTGTGAGAGGTTTTCTATCTCCATAATTTCAAGTATTTCATCTACTTTATTGGTATCTTTTTTATCTTTAAGAGCAAATTCTAAGTTTTTCCGCACGCTCATATTGGGAAAAAGTGCATAATCTTGAAACACAAGCCCTACTTCCCTTTTTTGTGGTGGAAGATTGATTTTTTTTTCACTATCAAACCAAACTACATCATCTACTATTATTTTCCCACTTTTTGGTGTTTCTAGTCCTGCTAAAATCCGCAGAAGTGTAGTTTTTCCACTGCCACTTTTTCCAAAAAGAGTCAAAAAGTCACCGTTTTGTATCTCTTTGTTTACGATTAAATCTATCGTTCCGTCACTTGTATGAAGCGGTTTTATTATATCTATTTGTATCATTGAAATTTGCTTCTTACCATAGATTTATTCAGCGCATAAACAAAAAGCAAAATAGCAAAAGAGATAGCAAAAAGACTAAAAGCATACTGATTTGCTAAGCTATAATTGAGTGCTTCCACCTCATCGTATATCGCGATACTTGCTACTTTGGTCTCTCCTGCCTTGTTGCCCCCTATCATCAAAACCACTCCAAACTCTCCAACCGTGTGAGCAAATGTAATCACAATTCCTGTAAGAATTGATGGTTTCATATTTGGTAAAAGCACTGAGTATATTGTTCGTAATTTACTTTTACCCAAGACATAAGAAGCCTCCGAAAGTGATTTGTTTAAACTGCTAAAACCACTCTGGATTGGATGCACCATAAAGGGGAGGCTAAATATCACGCTTGCTACAACAAGCCCTTCAAAACTAAATACCAATCTGAGGCTAAATATCTCATCAAGCCAAGCCCCAAAACCATTTTTTGGGCTAAAAGCAAGAAGCAGATAGAACCCCAAAACAGAAGGTGGCAATACCAATGGCATCGAAACTATCGTTTCAGCTATTGGTTTCAATTTTGATTTGGTTTGGGACAAAAAATACCCAAGCGGGATGCCAATGCAAAGTAAGATAACGGTAGTAACACCAGCTAATTTAAAAGTAAGTAGCATCGTTTGAATAAATGATTCATCCATTATTTACCCTTTTTGTATCGAGATTTCATTTGATTTGACAAGCCATCGAAACTCATCATCAACTTGGCATTTTAATTCATTTAAAGCCCCCCTTGTGATGATTGAGGTTATCTTTTTTCCATAAAAATCAAACGCAACTTCCGCCAAAATCTCCTCTATACTAATAGATGTAATGCGAGAAACAAAGGAATTTCTCGCACTCACTTGTGACTCTGGTGTCGCTATCATCACTTCTGTCTCTTTGAAAAGAAGATTTACTCTCTCCCCCTCTTTGTGCTCCTCGTCGCCACTTAAAATCAAAACACTCAAGATTTTATCTTCAACTTCTACAAAAACTTGTGTGATTCCCTCAACACTTTTTATCTCCTCTATCACTCCAGTAAGCTGGTTCATTTTGCTTTTCCAAAGCCGTATTCTTCAAAAATATTTTGCGCAAAATCTAAGAGTAAAAAATCTCCAAATTTTTTCGCCAATGGTTTATCTTTTGCATATTTTGTCAACACAAACGCTTGCTCCATAGGGGTGTATTTTGCCGGATCAATCAAGATATATTCACTCTCTTTTTTAGTTGTTTTGATAAGCGAAAACGCCACAAGTCCTACTTCTGCTGCGCCACTATCAACGAATTGAACACTTTGAGCAATATTGTCTCCAAGGACTAGTTTATCTTTTGCCACCTCTTCGAGACCATAATTTTCAAGTATCTCCAAAGCCGCTACACCATAAGGAGCCAACCGTGGATTGGCAATCGATAAATGTTTGATTTTTTTATCTTTTATCACTTCGATTCCATCCTTTATAAAAGCTCCATCATGACTAAAAAGTGCTACCGCTCCCATCGCATAAGTTTTAGGCTCTGTTATAGCATTCCCGTCACTGACTATTTTGGCAGGATAGGCGGTATCTGCTGCTAAAAAAATATCATAATCAAGTCCATTGGAAAATTGGGCATACGCTTTACCGGTAGCACTATAAGTCACCACTATTTCATCATTTGGGTTAAGTTTTTGAAACTCACTTACAATCTCTTGCATCGCAAGCTTTGTACTGCTTGCAGCAAATACTGTTATTTTATCTGCAAACAAACTTCCATTTAGCCCCAACACTAAAAGTGTTGCTACTATTATCTTTTTCATCATCTCTCCTTAAAATAGATAGTTAAGCTCCAGCCTATACTCATTATAGGATGGGTCGGATTTGAGTTTACCGTTTGAAGCAACGGTATCGGTATCGCCTTTCACAAAAGCACATCTAAACTTCGCATAGAGTCCGGGGATTGAGTCAAACTTCTTTATGGCATCAAGTGTTAAGACTTTTGAGTCTGCTTGTACGCCACTTTTACCATCATCAAAATCTTGAATCACAAATCGTGTAAATGCACTTACTCCATCGATAAGTCCTGCTTTATCAAAATCGTAATCAAATCTTATCATAGAAGACTTGGTATTTGCATACCAGTTGTACTGCGCCATCGCTCTTGTGTAGCCACCTGTCGGGAAGCCTCTCCATGGCGTTACAAGATCAGCTTTGTCGGCAACTTCAGAGTAGCCAATCCTTGTTTTAAAAGCACCGTAACTGAGATCGAGTTTGGCTGCAAACATAGAGCCATCAAGAGAATTCGGACTCTTATAATCTACTGTGTCGCATTTGAGATTGGCGCCTGCGAATGCTCCTGCACCCTCATCAAGCTGTCGTATATAACGTAAAGCAGGGGAGAGTGTGAGCACATTATTGATCATGAAATTGTACTTTGCTTCAATCATTGCGAGCGTGATAAGCTCAGGAGCTGCAGTGATATTGAGCTTGATTTCGCTATTTGGTAAAGACTTGTTTGTAAATTCGGCGATATAGAGCACATCATCGATACCTCTTTGTTTCAATGCACTCATAGTGATACCATGATGCATGGCGGCATCATCATTTTGAGTGTATTGAGAGTAAGCACCACCTCCATCCCCGTAAGCAAAAAGATGATGAAAGTTGCTGTGGTCTCTAAGTTTCTCTTTTGTAAGGTAAGCAAGCTTTATATCGGTATCGGGCAGAAAACCTGTTTGAAGTGTGAGTCCTTCAAAACTATTTGGGATCATCTTCGTATCGTTGCTTGCCGTGAAGGTGCTTTCAAAAAGTTGGCGACCTATTTTGATATCAAGAGCATCATTTTTGTACTGAAGATACGCTACAGCCAAAGAGTTGATGCCATAATCATCTTTTGTTAGCACATCGTATCGGCTCAAAACGCCTTTGCCTGCTTTGTAAAACGGTGCATAGCTATCATTCATATGCCATGGATTTTGTGCCGTATAGAGTCCGGTCTCAAAACCAAAGCCATGGAGGCGTGCACTTTTAAAAATAAGACTCCCCCCGATACCGGTAACATAATGGTTTTCTCTGCTTGCACTGCTTTCATCATCCCACTCAAAGAGAAAACTATTGGCTCTTAATCTTCCGTAAAAGGTTCCTTTTGAAAACAGTTCTTCAAAATTTTCAGCAGCGTTTGGTGTTTGAAGGTAGTTGATTTGCATATTGGATTTGAGTTCTACTTTTTCGTTTCCGTAAAGACCCACTCCGCAACACAAAAGTAAAAATGATAGACTCAAACCTTTCAAACCCGTATTCCTTATATACTAAATTACATAACGAAAAATTAAAATGCAAGTTCCGTTCCATAAATCAAAACAACCGTTATGTAAAGGATAATATAATGATATTGCTTACAATAAAGTTATTGTTTAGTTTTTTCTTACATGCCTATGAGTATATTGTCATACTCTATGAGTGCAAAAGCTTGGGTGTTGTTTGAGAGTTTTATATCCACTTTGCTTTCCAAAAGGGCGGTGAGCATCAAGCCTTTATCGCTCTTGAAAGTTACCTCGATGTTCTCTTCAGATTTCTCCACAAGTTCTATGTCTCCTTTGAGAACATTGATATTATCTGGATTTTTTGGAGCATCAAAAACGATTTTTATGTCGCTTGATTTGATGATAGCATAGAGGCTTGTTTTTGGTGTTACTCCCATGTTTTTTAGAGATTTTGTTGTGATCTTTGATTTGAGCACCTCTCCATCTTTTGTTTTGAGCGAAAGAAGCGAGCTTAATTTATGCTCTTCTATATTCATGATTTCGCAGAGCGGCTGATTTCTCGCGCTTGTGGTTAAAAAGGTTCGGTTTAAGATCATTTTGAGTTTTTCGGGATTATCACCTGCCTCTTTGAAGCGCTCTATGAACTCTCTGTGGAGTTTATGGAAGTTATCATAAGTTGCTATCATCTCACGTGCATAAGGTGTTAGCTTTGCTCCGCCACCACCTTTACCGCCGATCTGTTTTTCTAAAAATGGAGCTTTTGAGAGTTTGTCGATATCACGAAGCATATCCCATGCGGCTTTGTAGCTCATCTTCATCGCCTTGCTTGCTGCGTGTATCGAGCCGACTTCATCTATCTTTTTAAGGAGCCGTACTCGCCCTTCACCCAAGAAGGGTTTATTGTCTTTATTGAGCCAAAATCGCCCGTCAATCTCCATCATTTATATGCTCCGTTTCTTCTGCTCTCTTTTAGTTATTATAGTATAATTTATTGAGAGTTGGTATTTTACAAGTGAAGTTGTTGCGGGAATGAAAAAGAATATGAGAACTACCAAAAGGAGGTTCAAATGGCAAAGATAGCTTTTACTTTGGATTATGATAGCAATATCTACGAGATTGATCTGAGTGTTCATACGCCCCAAGTCATTTTTGATACGATTACCTATCCGGTTGTTGTTGCTTGGTTGGGGAATGGAAGTTTTGCTTATATAGATAGCAATGGAAACAAAAGTATCCTTCGAGAAGACCCACCGTATGAGTGGTATCCAACCGGACCGGATAAAGTGATATACACGCATCCAACTTGGATAAGAGATATCAAGATACGTTATAAAGCGGTACGATATAATTTTTTCTTAAGTGCATACCACACAGATACATCGGTTCGAATATTCTATCTAGACGAGATGGACAATCCGGTGCCTTATTGCACGATAGAAGGAAGTCAACTCAAAGTAATTGACCCGTGTCATCCCGAGGGAGAAACATATTTTGGCACCTGGGGCGGGAATTTTACATTTGATGATAAAGACAATATGTACATCTCTTCAGGGAATAATGTCTCATCAGGGCTCTTCAAGATAGGTGGTGCCGGCACAGAGGAAGTCACCGGAGAGATCGAACGAATCGTTACTTCTCCCAATGAGCCTATCACCTCTATAGAATTTATCGGCAATAATCAACTGCTGTATGTGCAGGGAAAGCAGAGAATATATAAACTTGATCTGCAGACTTTAACATCAACATTAGTGTATGATGCTACACAATTTTCTTCTCATGCTCTTGGCTCTCTCTCTTTGATGAAAGAAGATGCAAAGTTCGATTTACATAAAAAGAAAAAGTTTGATATGTTCAAAAAAAAGAGTGTTTTTGATGTAGGCTGAAGCATACTAGAAGCAAGAACTCTAGGGACTGGTAGTCAAAATAAATTTATAATATTCCAATCAAGAGCGAGAAACAATGCCTTTTGAGATAGCAGTGACTAATTGCTATATTATTATCAAATTTATTGTAATTAATAAATATTTTTGATATAATATATTGACGGGTTAACAAATCTGTTATTTGCTTGGGTAGCATATTTTAGATGGCTACAATAAGTCTGCAGCGTTATAAAAAGAGTCGGTATTAAAATAATTTTTATATCGGGTTTTCAATTTATATAGTGGATTTATCAAGGATAGGTTACTCTAATGCCACAACGCATAATGAGTTATATCAAAATCAATAACCAGCAAAAAGCATGGTTCAAAAGGATCCATATCATGACAATCAAAAATACGCTAGTAGCAGTTGCTATTTTTATCGGGCTAGTATCTTTAGTAAATGCCGACTCTGTTAATGTCGTTACAACAGCTGATGTTGCAGGACAAACAGTCACAACTGAAAAAGAGATTGGGTTTACGCCGACAACGGATAAGATTACCGTAAAAGTTGCAGGCAAAACATGCACTATGGGGTCATCTACTCTTGGTTCTGCACCGCAGGGATGCAATTATATTATAAATGTTGATGTAAGCGGCGTTTCGGCAACATTAAAAGAAGACTCCACCGTCGCAGTTTGCAGTAGAATTCCGGCAGTATGCGAGTAAAATAGCGTTGAACACTTGGAGCTTTTCAAGTGTTCATTCATTTTGCATCTCTTTGATGCGAAATGCACATGTTGCCCAACATTATAAGCCCAACGAAAAGATCTTTATATTGGTGGCATGCAAAAGAAATACATTTTTCTTGAGTATATAATCTTACGCAAAGTGAAATGCATATAATGATAAGCCAATTTAGACTACAATACTCAAACCAAATGAGCAAGATATAAGCATCTGATATTTGCCCATAACTTTATATCACAAATTAAAACTAGGCAAAAAATAATGAAGAATTTTTTCGATGCAAGTAAACTATCCGGACTAGAGTCGCAATATGAGGCTCAAAAGATAGCTTTTGCACCAGTTGTGTTTCAAGTAGCTAGAGTGCTTAGAGATAGCGGCATATTAAAACTGTTAGAAGAGGCAAAAGATGGTTTAGAGATTGGCAACATAGCCAAAAAACTTTCCATGAGTGATTATGCTGTCAATGTTTTGTTAGAGTCCGGTTTGAGCGCAGGGATTGTATCGAAAGATGCAGAGAGATTTTTTTCTACAAAGATAGGATACTTTATCTTAAATGATGAAATGACTCGTATCAATATGGATTTTAATCATTATGTAAATTATCTAGGTCTGTATGAGTTGGAAGATTCTATCAAAACTCAAAAACCATGCGGGTTAAAAACCTTTAACGATGACGACACTATATACCCCGGCTTATCAAAGCTACCGAAAGATGTGAAAAAAGCTTGGTTTGATTTTGACCATTTTTACTCAGATTCTGCATTTGCTGAAGCTATCGAGATGCTTAAAAAACATAAAATTAGAAAACTTTTAGAGATAGGGGGCAATACCGGTAAATTTGCCACGCTTTGCGCCAAGGGTATCCCGGAGTGTCATATAACTTTAGCGGATCTTCCCGGACAATTAGACGAAGCCGATCGAACGATAAAAGAGTTAGGGTTATCAGATCAGATAGATACATATTTTGCAAATATGCTCGATGAGTCAACAGAGCTCCCAAGTGGGTTTGATTCTGTTTGGATGAGTCAATTTTTAGACTGTTTTTGTGAAGAAGATATCATCAAGATACTCAAAAAAGCATCCAATGCTATAGGAGATGATGGTAAGATATTTATCTTAGAGCCTATATGGGACCGTCAACGATATGAAACATCGGCGTATTGCATCATCAACACCTCGCCTTATTTTACGGCACTTGCTAATGGCAATAGTAAAATGTTTAATTTTGGAGAGCTCAACAAACTGATAACAAAATCAGGTCTATATGTAGATGAAATCTATGATGATTTGGGTTTTTCGCATTCGCTGATAGTATGTAAAAAGATAGGAAAAGTATAATGGAGTATGCGTTCCCGCGCAGAGCACGGGAACGAGAGGCAGAGTTTGAATGAATTAGCTCGTGCCACCTTTTTGAAAGTAAAATGTAGATATCACGATAGAAATAAAATTGCTACACACGTCTCTCTTACGCATAGGCGTAAGAGAAATGCTTTTTAGTGGCAATGGCTATATCCATAATTCCATCCATTTCGATAATTGGAATTGTGATTGTATAGGTATGTATTTTTCTTTGTTCCGGTGTGTTGTCTCGACCAACAACCGTCATTTTTACCTTGTTGATAAAAATTGGTTGAACCTGATGCGCAATGGCTATATCCATAGTTCCATCCATTTCGATAATTGGAATTGTGATTGTACAGGTATGTATTTTTCTTTGTTCCGGCGTGTTGTTTTGACCAGCAACCGTCATTTTTGCCTTGTTGGTAAAAGTTAGTTGAACCTGATGCGCAATGGCTATATCCATAGTTCCATCCATTTCGATAATTGGAATTGTGATTGTACAGGTATGTATTTTTCTTTGTTCCGGCGTGTTGTTTTGACCAGCAACCGTCATTTTTGCCTTGTTGGTAAAAGTTAGTTGAACCTGATGCGCAATGGCTATATCCATAATTCCATCCGTCTCTATAGTTGCCGCTATGGTTATAGAGATAGGTATCTTTTTTGGTTCCGGCGTTTTGTTTTGACCAGCAACCGTCATTTTCGCCTTGTTGATAGGAGCCATTGTCCATAGTGCCGTTTGCACCTGGTGCTAAAATGATGCCTTGCGGCGGTACACACCCCACTATGATAAACATCATAAACAGAGAGTAGATGAGCGTTCTTAACTTAAACATGTTTTCTCCTTTTTGAGTTTTTCTATCTACTTTAATTATATCAAAATTTTCATCTTGCCTATTTTGAAAAAATCGCCTATCCCTTCAGCCTAAATCTAGAGCTTCTTTTTTGTGCAGTCTCTTCTTTTGTTATAGTATAATATATCAAAGGTTTATGCATCTGAAATGTGTTGAAGATAGGAACACTTTATGCATATAAGAAGTGAAAAATTGATGGATAAAAGTATAGCTATGAATTGTGCGACGCCAAGTGCCACTTATCAGTTTGCAAAGAAGTTTTCACACTATAAGGATTTCTATGCAAAGTCAAACGATCTCATCTTCTCAAAGCTTGGGCTTGGAACCTTCAACAAAGAGCCTTACAAAGAGGAGAATTATGTTTTTCACTACATCGAGGGTGTGAAACAGGCGATCAGAAGTGGTATCAATCTCATTGATACGGCATCAAATTATCGATACGGCGAGAGCGAAAAAGAGATCGGCGAAGCACTTAGAGAGCTTTTTGAGAGTGGCGAGGTAGGCAGAGAAGAGCTTATCATCTGCTCAAAAGGTGGTTTCATCCCCCTTTGTTATCCCTTCCCTAAAAATCCTTATGTGTGGATAGAAGAAAATATACTCAAGCCAAAGCTTGCTTCCAAAGAGGAGATCGAGCTTGATCAGCACTGTATGAGCCCTGATTTTTTGGAGTATTCCTGTAGGGGTTCATTGGAGAGGCTCGGGGTTGATGCACTTGACATCTACTTTTTACACAATCCGGAGATGCAACTTAAAAGGCTTGGCAAAAAGGCTTTTTACGAGGCGATAGAGAAGATATTTGAGCGTTTCGAGTTGCTTAGAGCGCAGGGGCTTTTTCATTATTATGGTGTGGCAACTTGGAATGCATTTTTGCTTGATGAGACACACGAAGAGCACATCAGCTTAGAGCGATTGATGGATGCGGCACAAAAAGTTGGTGGTAAAGAGCATGGATTTAGGTATATCCAAGCGCCTTTTAACCTCGCAAAAACACACGCCTACACACTCCAAACTCAAAAGGTAAAGGGCGAGGCATGTACGCTGATGCAAGCAGCGAAGAGAGTTGGTGTCGACATGATAGGCAGCTCATCGCTTTTGCAGATGAATCTTTTTAAAAAATCATTTACTCCCGAGGTGGGCTTCATCTTGGATAAGCAGATGATACTCAAAAATGACATCCAGCTTGCATTGCAGTTTGTGCGCTCAACAAGAGGCATACTCAGTGGGCTTTTTGCTTCAAAAGTACCGGTACATATCAAAGAAAATGTAGAGATAGGAAAGATTAGTGCGACACCGCAAAATCTTTATGACCTTCTCTATAAGGTGTAGCTATGATCTATGATGTTGTGGTCGTTGGAGGTGGCATCGCCGGATTGATGGCGGCTATCGAAGCGAAAAGCTCTACAAATAGGGTTGCTATCATCACAAAAGGCAATCTCTTCAAATCAAATAGTTCACTCGCGAGTGGTGGGATCAACGCTGTTTTAGACCCCTATGATCATGGCGAGTTGCAAAAACATATGGATGATACGCTCAAAAGTGCAGCAGGGCTCGGAGATAAAAAAAGCATAGAGTATATGTGCAAAAGGGCACCGCATATCATCAAAAAATTGACGGAGTTTGGTGTCGAGTTTGACAAAGATGACGCAGGCAATATCGCACAAAGAAGTTTTGGCGGCGGGAGTGCTAAAAGAACATGCTATGTGGGCGATAAAACGGGTGCAGCGATCACGCAAGCACTTATCAAGCATGCAAAAAGCTTAGGCGTGCAGTTCTTGGTCAATAACTTCATCATGAATCTAGCCCTCCACCATTCCAAGGTAAGTGGCGTCGTCTCATTGAGACGATTTGACTCAAGTGTGGTTGTCTATCCGGCCAAAGCAGTTATCTTAGCAGGGGGTGGATACGCCGGTATCTATAGAGGTTTTAGTACCAATGCCGTTGACTATACGGGCGATCTGCTTGCTATCGCTCTGCGTGCCGGATTGCGTCTGCAAGATATGGAGTTTGTGCAGTTTCATCCAACGGGATTTGCAAAGAGTAGCAATCTTGTGAGTGAAGCCGCGAGAGGCGAAGGTGGCTATCTCGTCAATGATGAGGGTGAGCGATTTGTTGATGAGTTAGAGCGAAGAGATGTAGTCTCAAGAGCAATCGCCGAACAGATAGAAAACGGCAAAAAAGTCTTTATCGACCTGAGGCATCTTGGCAAAGAGCTCATAGAGAAGAAGCTTCCCTCTCTCTATAAAAGTGCTTTTTTACAAGCAGGGATTGATGTGACATGCGAGCTTCTACCCATCAAGCCTGTAGCGCACTATACGATGGGGGGTATCGAGACAAGCAATAGAGTCAATACAGAGATAAAAGGACTTTTTGTTTGTGGTGAGTGTGCCGCAAATGGTGTGCATGGTGCCAATAGGCTCGGTGGCAATTCACTGCTGGAAGGAGCCGTCTTTGGGGAGCTTGCAGGCACAAGAGCACTTGCATATAGTAGGACGAAAGATTTTTACCCGATAGACTATAGCAAAGTGATAAAAGATATAGAACTTGTCGATAAGATATTTGATAAAGATACCTCCAAAAACTTCAATGCGATGCGCATTAGTCTTGGAAATACAATGTTCTCTAATGTCGGTATCAAAAGAACACAAGAGGGGCTGGAGAAAGCATATGACTATATCAGTTACCTCAGAAGTGAAGTGCCGACACTGCACTGTATAGGCAAGGAGCGTACCAATAATGTCGAGCTTATCTCTATCTTAGAGCTTAGAAATGTGACCGAGATAGCAGAAGCCGTGATACTCTCAGCACTCAAACGTGAGGAGAGTAGAGGCGCTCATTTTAGAGTAGACCATGAAGAGAGTAATCCTAAATATGCCGAATCAATCGTCGTTCAAGAGCTCAAAAGAGCTATCTTGAGAGTGTTTTTCAAAGAACATAAATTGCTCTATAAGATTCGAAAGATTTTTAACGTAAAAACAAATTAACTTAAAACAAAAGGAGAAAAGATGGCAAAGGTTATGTTAAGAGAAAACGATGGAGAGATATATTTCTATATCGCAAAGAAAGATATGGAGGAGATTATCAAAACTATAGAGTTTGATAGTGATGAAGAGTGGGGCGGTGAGGTCGAGCTTAGCAACGGTGAGACTTGGTGGATAAAGCCCGGACCAAAAAATCTTCCAAAAGAAGAGGTGTGCAAAAAAATATCTGATTGATGCTTTTTTAATCATAGTAAACTGCCAAAATAGGCGCAATAGCTGTATAATAAATAAACAAATTTGAGCCATAATAGGAGAATGTATGAAAGCAGAGTGCGATATTTGTCTGATACAAAAAGAGCTCTCTACGCTCTATGATATCGCAAATTATATGTCTGATTCTAGGGACATAGTAAAGTCATTTGAAAATTGTCTTGGTGCTCTAAAGAATTCACTCGAACTTGATAACTGTGTTATCTATAAATTAGAAAATGAGACACTAAATGTCTTTGCCTCTTTAAACTTCAATAAGTTTCAAAAAGAGCTCGCCTCTTATAAGATAGGAGAGGGTTCAACAGGGCTTGCAGCGCAAAGTAAAGAGCCGATCGTTGTCGAGAATGTACACAACAACATCCTCTTTTTAAACAAAGCAGGCAATAGAAATGCAAGCACGATATCATATATCGCTGTTCCGCTCTTAGTCGATGATCAGGTAATCGGAGTGCTTGGTGTTAACTTGACAAAGACTACAAAGATAGACTTTGAAGAGACGGTGAGAATCTTGACGATCATAAGCTCACTCTTTGCACAAGCGATGTATTCACATATCTCATCAGAAGCTGAGAAGCAAAAACTTCAAGATTTGAAACTCTACTATAAGATGGAGTGGGATTCAAAAGTGCATAATTTTGGAGATATCGTCGGTGAGCATCCAAAGATACAGCATGTTTTCAAATCGATAGAGCGCATAGCTCAATCTGATGTGACCGTGCTCGTTCGCGGAGAAACCGGGACAGGAAAAGAGCTTGTTGCCGCAGCGATTCACAAAAGAAGCAAAAGGTGCGATGAGCCTTTTATCAAGATCAACTGTGCAGCGATCTCGGATACGCTGATAGAGAGTGAGCTTTTTGGCCATGAAAAAGGTGCCTTTACAGACGCAAAAGATATGAGAAAAGGGCGGTTTGAGCTTGCCGATGGAGGGACGCTCTTTTTGGATGAGATAGGCGATATATCTGCTTCTGCACAAGTGAAACTTTTGCGTGTACTCCAAGAGAGAGAGTTTGAGCGTGTCGGCGGTAGTAAAACTATCAAGATCAATGTCCGTCTGATTGCGGCAACAAATAGACCGCTCGAGGAGATGGTCAAGGAGGGGAAATTTAGAGAGGATCTCTACTATAGGCTCAATGTCATCCCTATCGATTTACCACCGCTTAGAGAGCGAGGCGATGATATCAAACTCTTGACAAATTTCTTTTTAAAACGCGCCATGAGCAATCACAAAAAATCGGTCGTCATTACCGATGAGGCGATGGATGAGTTGATGCATTACCCATGGCCGGGCAACATCAGAGAGCTGGAAAATACGATTGAGAGAATCGTTTTAATGGGGAGCGAAGATGGCATAAGCGCTGAAGAGATGAGAATGCTCATACCCCCTCTTGAAGCGATGCGGCGAGATGAGCTATGAGTAAGATATTTTATAAAGGTGAGACACTCGAGATTATCGATGATTTTATAGATGTCGGCTATATGGCTGAAAATGTAGAGGTTGAAACCATAGAGAAAGAAGCATTAGAGATAAAGAGAAGTCATGGAGACGACTCTATGACTTTGCTTATCTCTTTGCCGCAAATACTACTCGATGAGGCAGCTGCGCTTGATAAATTTTTAAGCGCTATCAAAGTGCCTATCCACTGTTACCTTATCTTGGATCAAAGAAGACAAGAGGGGCAAGAGAGTCTTAAAAAGTTACAAAAATTAGAAGTAGTTTTTGATAGCCAAGAAGAGTTCGGCGGAATGTACGGAACGAAAATTGTAACAGGAAGTATGGCACAGGATCTTTGCAAGTCACTATTTCTTATCAGCAAAGAGGGCGCGATATTTTATGTTGATATGCCGGAAAATTTAGAAGACGGGTTCGATTTTGAACGATTGGCTTTAGAGCTCAACAAAGCATATGTGGTATACACGGGAGTTGGTTGTCATGGATAATATAGTAGAAGACCTAAAAAGCGGCGCACTCGTCCCTTTTTTAGGAATGGGCGTTTTTAAAGAAGTGATCGCAAAAGATGGGAGTACGCTCCCTTATGATAGCGACAGTATGGTTTTAGCGCTCAATAACGGTAGAGCCATGAGCCCAAGACTTATGTATGAGTATTCGCGTGCGGCGATGAGTTTGGAGCAGAGAAAAGGCAGAGAGTTTATCGTGCAGATGACAAACCATATCTACAGCTCCAAAGAGTATGAAGTGCCGCTTGTATATACATTTTTAAAAGAGATACAGCCTCCATATATGATCGATACAAATATGGATGACAGTGCGTGCAAGGTCTATGAGGATGTTCCCCACTTTATGATCACGGGAGTCTCTAGGGTGATGGGCGGTTATGATAGATTTGTCATCTATCTCTACGATGTAGAAACAAAGCAATATAATATAGTAGAGAAAGAGAAGCTTAATGCGGATATCCCAATCCTCTTTAAACCTATGGGCTCAACCGTGCCGGCTATGGATTTTATCGTAAGCGATGCTGATTTTGTTGATTGGCTCACTGAGGCGATGGGAGGCTATGCATTGCCCCCGTTTTTGAAGCAATATAAGCAAGAGAAATCTTACCTCTTTTTAGGTATCGATTTTGGACGAGATACTTTTAGGATGGTTGCTAACGAGATTACTCTAGGGCTCAAAGACGGTATCGTGGTTGAGCCAAAAGAGGCACTTACAAAAAAAGAGCAAAGTTTCATAGAAAAGCATGATCTTAAAGCTCATAGAGCAGAGATCAATGATTTTATCAAGGCTATACAATGCGCAAAGAGTTAAAGTGTGATTTTTGCGGAAAATCCAAAAAAGAAGTATTGAAGCTATTTAGTGCAGAGGATTCTAATATCTGCAATGAGTGTGTCGAAAACTGTTCTGAGATTATCAAAAAAGAGAAGATCAAAAGGAACAAAGAGGAGTTTCAAAAGGGACTGCCAAAACCACACCAGATCAAAGAGTATCTTGATAAGCATGTGATAGGACAAGAGGATGCAAAAAAGGTACTCTCTGTTGCGCTTTATTCTCACTATAAGAGGATAGATAAGGCAAACTATAATGATGTAGAGATAGAAAAAAGTAACATCATGCTCATCGGACCTACGGGTAGCGGGAAGACACTTTTAGCAAAGTCTTTGGCAAAAATCATGGATGTTCCTTTTGCTATCGCGGATTCTACGGCGCTTACTGAGGCGGGTTATGTCGGCGAAGATGTCGAATCGATCCTCTCTAGGCTTTTAGCGGCAAGTGATTATGATGTTGAGCGAGCGCAAAAAGGTATCGTCTATATAGATGAGATCGATAAGATCGCCAAGCATCATGAGAGCTCGGTAAGTGGAAGAGATGTCTCCGGCGAGGGGGTGCAACAAGGACTTTTAAAGATATTGGAAGGCTCAGAAGTTTATGTTCCAATCAAAGGGAGTCGTAAAAATGCATCGACAGATACCGTGTTGTTTGATACCAAAAATGTTCTTTTTGTCTGTGGCGGTGCATTCGTAGGGTTGTTCGATAAAATGAGCGGCGACAAAAAGAGCCCGTATGTAGGATTTTTAAAATCAGAAGATGCGCCTCTTGCTTCAAAAGATATCGAGGCAAAAGACCTTATCTCTTTCGGGTTGATTCCTGAGTTTGTAGGGAGGATACCGGTCATTGCTAGGCTTGAAGATTTGGATGTCTCGGCACTTGTACGCATACTCAAAGAGCCGCAAAATGCACTTATCAAACAGTACAAAGCTCTTTTTGAACTTGATGGTATTGAGCTTGAGTTTGATGATGGTGCACTCAAAGAGATAGCGCAGAGCGCTTACGATAAAGGCATTGGCGCAAGAGGACTTCGCGCGATAGTAGAGAAGATGATGCTTCCGCTTCTCTACGATACGCCATCCTCTGAAAATGTTGTGAAGTGTACGATCACAAAAGGATATGTAGAGGGTAGCAAGGAGCCGATTTTTGAGTATGCCAAAGAGAATGAAGAGGGATAAGGAAATATCTTTTAGAGCTGCCTCAAGAGAAGATATCCCTTTTTTGTGCCAACTTTTATCTTGCCTCTTTGAGCAAGAAGAGGAGTTCGCTCCAAATAGCTCCTTGCAAGAAAAAGCACTGACTATGATCATGGATGACTCCTCTATAGGGCATATCCTTGTCGCTACAAATGATGATGTGCCAATTGCCATGATAAGTATCCTCTATAGCCTCTCAACAGCCTTTGGAGGGAGAGTCGGGATGTTAGAAGATATGATTGTGCATCCTGATTTTAGAGCTCGAGGGATAGGGAGTGCTCTTTTGGAGTTTGCTGCCCGTTTTGCAAAAGAGCAACAGCTAAAACGACTTACACTGCTTACCGATATGAGTAACGAAAAAGCGCACTCTTTCTATCTCAAAAACGGTTTTATAGCTTCAAAAATGACCCCTTTTCGTAAAATAATTTAAATTTTTTTCTCTTTTTTCTCTTTTTGGAACGGATAATGTATATGTATTGGTATATCAAATTTAGGAGTATATCAAATGGCAGTAATGATCACTGATGAATGTATCAATTGTAACACATGTATAGATGAGTGTCCGGCAACGGCAATAGTCGATGCTGACGAGAGTCCTATTGAAGGCGGAGAGTTTGTTTATGTGAAGCCTGAAAAATGTATAGAGTGTGTCGATTCAACAGTACCTAAGTGTGCAGATGTTTGTCCAACTGATGGTGCTATCGTCTGGGATATGCCTTATACGGCAGAATTTAATGAGTACTATCTGCAAGGAAACGAGAGCGGTGTGTATAGTATACGAGTACACCCTAAAAAAGGGATATTTTCACCGGAAAATAAACCACAACCTTTTAGAGAGAGTATATCTTTAGAAGAGAGAGAAGCTCACCAGTCGGTAAGTGTATAAGGAGATATTATGAGCTGCGCATGCCCTACATCAAGTGGACTTGATTTGAGCGATCCTAAAGCACAAGAGGTTCAAGAAAAGATAAATAATCACCCGTGCTATAGCGAAGGAGCACACCAGCATTATGCAAGAATCCATGTGCCCGTTGCGCCTGCTTGTAATATCCAATGTAACTACTGCAATAGAAAATATGACTGTTCAAACGAGAGTCGTCCCGGCGTAACAAGCGGTAAACTTAAACCTGAAGAGGCAGTAAAGAAAGTGCTCTATGTGGGCGGCGAGATACAGCAGCTCTCTGTTGTGGGTATAGCAGGACCCGGAGACGCACTTGCAAATCCGAAAAAGACCTTTGAGACATTGAGACTTTTGCAAGAGAAGGCACCTGATTTGAAACTTTGTCTCTCTACAAACGGTTTGCGATTGCCGGAGTTTATCGATGAGATCGTCAAATACAATGTTGATCATGTCACTGTGACTATCAATACCGTAGATGCCTCAGGGGAAATCGGTTCACAAATATACCCTTGGGTACATTGGAATCATAAAAAAGTAAGAGGGGTTGAAGGAGCAAAGATACTGCTTGAAAAACAGCTTGAGGGTATCAAGATGCTTACGGACAGGGGTATTTTAGTCAAAGCAAACTCTGTTTTGATCCCGGGAGTGAACGACAAAGATTTGCCGAATGTTGCTAAAAAACTCAAAGAACTCAATGTCTTCTTGCACAACATTATGCCGCTGCTTTCAAGCCCTGAATTTGGAACAAAATTTGGACTTGACGGTGTGCCCAGTGCAACCGATCAAGAGGTTATGGAAGCACAAGAGGCATGTGGGATGGATATGAAGCTGATGAGTCACTGTCGCCAGTGTCGCGCCGATGCTGTGGGGCTTATAGGAGAAGATAGAGGCAACGAGTTTACCAAAGAGAGCTTTGCTTCTATGGATTTTGATACGCTTCAAAAGCGATATGATATCAAATCAAGAGAGGCGTTTCATCAAAAGATCGAGACATGGAGAGCGGCTCTAGCAAAAGCGAATGATCGCATCAACATCGAACAGGCTTCCAAAGAGGAGTTAAGCTCAAACGGCAAGACAAAACTTGTTGCCGTGACAACAGCAGGCGAAGGGCTTATCAATATGCACTTTGGGAGCGCACAGGAGTTCTTGATCTACGAAGTAGGCGATAAGGCGATTCGTTTTGTGATGCATAGAAAGATAGAGAGTGCCTACTGTAGTGGACCTGAAAATTGTGATGGGAATAATCCTATTGAAGAGATCAAAGCAACACTCAAAGATGTAGATATCCTCTTGACTGAAAAAATCGGCGAGTGTCCGATGGATGAACTTAAATCGATAGAGCTTATCTGTGATGAGAGTTATGCGCAAAAACCGATTGAGCATTCTGTATTTGAGGCAGCTCAAAAGTTCTTTTTCAAAGATGAGGTTGAGGTAGGATAAGCTCGTCCTCATCGTCATCTTTATATCGCGGAATATTTCTTGCATAGTACTCTATAGAATATATTAAATAGGGAGGCGATACGATGGCCCTAATCAATGATACAACTTTACGAGACGGGGAACAAGCACCGTTTGTTGCTTTTAATACCCATGAAAAACTACAAATCGCCGAGCTTTTATACAAAGCAGGTGCCGATGAGATAGAGGTAGGGATCCCGGCTATGGGAAAAAAAGAACAAGAAGATATCAAAGCGATCATAGCGCTTGATTTGCCGATCCCTACGATGAGCTGGAATCGTGCAACGATGCGTGATTTGGAGGCTTCCATCAATTGTGGTGTCCAAGCGGTCGATCTCTCTATCCCTACATCTGATGTTCTTATCGATGTGAAATACAAAGGCAATAAAACAAAGCTTTTAAAAAATCTTGAAACCGTGATAAAGGCCGCTAAAGATGTGGGGCTTTTTGTCTGTATCGGCGGAGAGGATGCAAGTAGAGCCGATATCGGATTTTTACAAGATGTTCTCGTCCTAGGAGATGAGTATGGTGCGCAAAGATTTCGCTATTGTGATACCGTTGGTATCTTGACCCCAAACCAGACATTTAACAATATCTCGGAGTTATCCGGTCTCAATCTGCTTGATATCGAGATGCATATGCATAACGACTTTGGTATGGCAACGGCAAACTCCATCGCAGGTATTGAAGCAGGCGCAAAAAGCGTCAACACGACTGTTATAGGACTTGGTGAGAGAGCCGGCAATGCCTCTTTTGAGCAGGTACTTATGAGCTTAACACATCAATTTGATGAGCCAAGAGCGATCGATGCACTCATGCTTAAAAAGTTAGTAGGCACGGTCAGTAGAGCAGCAAATAGACCCATTGACAATAACTTCCCTATCGTCGGTGCGCATATCTTTTCACATGAATCAGGCATCCATGCAAACGGTATGATGAAAAACCAATCCTCTTATGAGGCATTTTGTCCCGAAGAGGTGGGGCTTTTAAGAGGCTTCCCTATAGGGAAACATTCAGGCACCTCAACGCTCAAATATCACCTCAACTCTTTGGGCGTTGTTACCGATAAAAAGAAACTCACACTGTTACTTCCAAAGGTAAGAGAGATAGTAACAACGAGAAAAAAAGTTCTTGAGCCTATTGAGTTAAAAGAGCTTTATCTATGTTCGTAGGGTGGCATAACGAAAATTTTGAGAGTGCTGTAGAGGATTTTGGTAGTTCCATACTGTGCGATACAAATCTGCTCATCAAAACATGGCAGCAAGATAAAAGCCACTCTTTTGGTGCATACAAAGACGGAGAGCTCTTTGGTATGGTAAGTGCATTTAGATTTGATAAAGCCGTGCTTATCAATAATTTTTGTTACAAGCAAGAGCTAAGCAGTGATGATAAAAAGAGACTGCTTGCGCTACTTTTGAAAAATATCGATGAGAGCGGTAAGAGCATTCTTGTATTGGTCAGTGATGAGGAGAGAGAGCTTTTTGATGCATTTGGATTTAAATCTCTCGCGCCATTTCATAAGGCACTTTATGAGGGCCATGATGTCGGGTTATTTAGTACAAATTTTTCAAACATATCAAGCACAGAGTATATGGAGCCTTTGAGAATGACTGACAGGGAAGCCTACAAAGATGAGAGGTTCTTTTATATCACACATATGATGATGAAATCTTCATCGCTTGTTTTAAGTACATCAAACGGGTATCAGCACTCTTATGCTCTCAATAAAAGTACGATCAAGATATCTCCTTGGGTGATGCGATCATCAGCATTTGAGGATGCGCAAAAATTACTTAGAGCACTCATCCACCATCGAGGGCTCAAGAAAATCATAGCATTTATCCCTGCTAAGGTAAAAGAGATCACTGATCTTTATAGTGCACACGGGTTTAGATATGCACAAAATTATAATCTCATGTATCTCAATGAGAAGCCCGATATAAATCTCGAAATGATCTATGGATTTTAATAGTTAAAGGAGTTATAATGGATACGATAATAGATGAAAAAGAGATCAAAAAGATGTTTGCAAAACAGAAGAGAAAAGTAAGCGAAATCGCAGGAGAGATTCATGATATCGTAGAAGATACGATCTGGGTTGATTATGTCAAATTGCCTGCATTGAGCGAGCAGGTTCAAGAAGCGATGCGCGAAGTTGTCAAGATGCGCGAGCAATATGCATTTTTAAAATAACCATATGAATAAAATCGGCGATAAGATCATCTGCGAATGTGGCGACAAGAGCGTCGATGAGGCAATCGCACTCTTTTCCGAAACAACCTTACCGTACAAGAAGGCAAAAAAACTGGTCACAGGTTGCAATAAGACATGCTGTAGAAGACCGCTTATGCGGCTTTTTGATATGGTTCAATTTGGGGAGATCGACTATGATGAGATCGATTTTCTAATCGAGCAAAGAAAGATCAAGGAGGGAGGCGACGATGAGTGACAATGGAATGAATGATTTTATACGATGGGTCAAATCGAAAGGACTTGAAACAAAGATCCCAACAGATATCGAAACCCTAAAGAAGCTCTCAACCCTAGATCTCACCAAACAAAAGCTTAACAACTTACCTGAGAGTATAGGTGCACTCAAACATCTAGGTGTTCTTAAAATATCGGGCAATAGGTTTAAACGCCTTCCTGAAAGTATCTGTGAACTGAAAAATTTACGAAACTTGCAGTGTGAAAATAACCTGCTTGAATCGCTTCCTGAGAATTTCGGCAATCTAAAGTCGCTCATAGTGTTAAATCTTAACGGCAATCACTTAAAAGAGTTGCCTCAAAGTTTTTATGAACTTCAAGGGCTTACAAGGCTTACGATAGCTGCAAATTTGCTCCAAAGTGTTGATGAAAAGTTGAAAAACCTCAAAAAACTGCTCTATCTTTCGCTCGATACCAACGAGCTACAAGAGCTTCCCGATGTTTTTGGCGATATGAGGGCACTCTATTATCTCGATCTCTCTTACAATAAGCTTGTAGCACTTCCTGATTCGATATCGGAGATAGATGAGCTTGAAACGCTCCTTTTGGAAGGAAATCGCATTACAAACCTCCCCTCTTTGGAGTCGCACGATATGCTTTTAAGACTCAATCTCAACAACAATGAGCTACTCTCTTTGGATTTTGATTTGAGTAAATTGGAGGATTTGCAGATACTCACGCTTGATGATAATGCACTTGAGACACTCCCCGATGATATCTGCAATCTGAAAAACCTTAAATACTTGAGTGCATCAGGCAATATGCTTAAAAAAATCCCGGAGTGCATCGGAAAGCTTGAAAATCTCGTAGAACTTGATGTAGAAGACAATTTGTTAGATACGCTTCCCGATTCACTTCAAAAAATCAAAGCTTTAAAAACACTCTATATCGACAATAACAGTGATCTTAAAAGACCAAAGGGCTTAGAGCTTGACTTTTGTGATGTTGATTAGTGCGTTTATGATAGAAGAGCATGGGTTGTGATTGTTGCCCTTGGTCCCTTTGTTTAAATCATCAAATCAAGCAAGAAGAAGTAGCAAAAAGCAACTAGAGTCTTATGGGGATATAGTAACTCAACTCAAATTTCTCATCATCCGATAAAAAGTGATTTTTATGATAGATTGCATAAGAAGGGTTCGTCGTGGTCTCGTACCCGCTTTTGATGAGCCACTCAAAGTAGACCCAATTCATAAACTTTAAAACATCTCCGTATTTTCCATTAAAGTCAAACTTTGCATAGACTCCCTCCGGTATCAAGAGTGTCGGTAGGGTCGCATTTTTCATCTCTTTTTCCAAAACCACACAGGCGATGTATTGGCACTCATTGAGTGGAATGATGGTTGGGTTGTCATGATGTAGACCGATTTGTGTAAACTCCGCTACATTGTTGCACAGCGTCCAGGTTTGAAGCTTCTGCCAAGTCTCTTTGATGCTCCTATCATACCCTTGATGCCTGATATAGTATGCTCTCATCCGGGGCATTTTGAGGATAGTCGGTACAAGTGAGCTAAAATCAGCAGTAGAGTTTGAGGCACTCTCTGATTTGGTTAGGATGGTATCTGCATACGAGTTGTATCCACCGCTACGCCACTCTTTTGGTGTCATCAAAAATTTTTCTTTAAACACTTTGCTAAAAGAGGTTTGCGAAGAGTAACCGCACATTTTTGCTATCTGCGTGATGGTGGAATTTTTATTGGTAAGAAGCAGGCTCGATGCCTTTTGCAGACGGATAGACTTGATGCTCTCATAGACATTTTTACCAAACTCATTTTTAAAGATTCGGTGCATATGGAATTTGCTCACGCCTAGATCTTCGCTCAACTCATCAAGGTTTATATGGGTATCGATGTACTTGTAGATGTAGTAGATGATGTCGTTAGCGATTTTCGTGTGTTGTTGCATTGTATCTTTTTTCATACAGTGATTATAGCAAGATTAATATTTATTTTGAGCAAGAATAGATAGTTATTTGAGCAATAAATATGTAGAAATAGATCTTTTTTTCTACTAAAATAGTGGAAAAAAGGATAAAAAATGAAACGCTCATTTATACGAGAAATCCTCGAATCTATCGATTCCGAGACAATCTCCTTTGCCGGTGGTCTGCCCGATGAGAGTCTATTTCCGATAGAGGATTTGAAAAGAGCAAGCCAGAAGGCGTTTGAAAACCCTAAAAATCTTCAGTACACCATAAGCAACGGGATAACTCCGCTTCGAGAAAAGATAGCAGATTTTTATAACAAAGAAGGATTTGAGACGAAGGCTTCAAACATTCTCATCACAACAGGAAGCCAGCAGGGGCTCTACATCATCGCAAAATATTTTCAAAATCAGAAAATCTTAGTTGAAGAGCCTTCCTATATAGGTGCTGTCAATATTTTTAAGATGAATAACTTAGATATGAAAAGTGTTCCGTTGCATTATGATGGGATCGATATGGAGCGGTTTGACAAGGTTTTCAAGAAGATAAAACTAGCCTATCTTATCCCTGATTTTCAAAACCCCAAAGGCTCGCTCTATAGTGATGAAAAAAGGGCGGAAGTGGCAAAAAGCGTATCGAAACATGGTGGATATATATTGGAAGATGCGCCATATAGTGAGCTCTATTTCGAGAAGAAAGCAAAGAGTATCAGCGCGTTGATCCCAGAGAATAGCTTCCATCTTGGTTCTTTTTCAAAAACGCTCTCACCAAGTCTGCGTATCGGTTGGATACGAGCAAATGAAGAGATGATTAAACGCTTTACGATGATCAAAGAGACGATAGATCTGCACAGTTGCGGTATCGCTCAGCACATCCTCAACAACTACTTGGAAGAACATACAAGGTATGAAAAACATCTCAAATCGTTAAGAGATGCCTATAAGCTGAAGATGGAATTTTTCACAAAAGCTTTAAAAAATCATCTGAGCGATTTTCAGTTTGAGCAACCAAAAGGGGGTATGTTTGTTTTTGGCTCACTTAGTGGTGTGGATAGCTTTGATTTGGTGCAGCAATGCATGAAAGAAAAAGTCGTTTATGTGCCTGCAAACCAGTTTTATCTAGATGGCAGGATGAGCGATGAGATACGATTTAACTTTACTTACTCAAGCGAACAAGAAGTGGTTGATGGCTTAAAAAGAATAGAGAGAGTGTATCGGGGAGCTGAGGCTTAGAGTTTAATTTTGTGATGTTGATTAGTGGGCTTATTTTTTAGCCTAAGATGAGAAATATGATAGAATGTTGCAGAGTATGTGTTCCACCTCAAGAGGGCTGGAATAAAAAGAGTTGCGAGTGTAAACAAGATAAAATCAATAATAGATCATTAAGACTAAAAATGAAAAGGAGATGATAATGCTCGATAGACCTATAGTATCTATTTTAATAACTATAGTATTTATGGTAATTATTTTTTGGAGTGCAAAATTTATGTTTCTTGCTATTGCTATTATTTTTTCTCCTTATTTTATAGATAAAGGTATTAGTGTAAAAAAAGTAAGTGTTATTTTTACTATAGCTATTTTCATCCAAATCTTCGTGCAGGTAAAACAGCGTAACACTGGGGAGATGTTATATTCTGATACACAAAGCCTAGGCGGTAATATTGAAGTCTACGCAGAGCATGCAAAATACGAAGTTATAAAAAAAGAGTATTACATTAAACCAAGGATAAAAGCCAAAGATGCTATATTTATAGCAACATCTATTGTTATTCTTACTACACTATTTTATATTAATCGAAGAAAGAAAGATGAGGAAATATATGAAGCATGACTATGATAGCTGGGCTGATTACATGGGTATTGCTTATTATCGCATATAGTATTTATAGACTTTTTGCGACATCATAAATTACAACTCCCCAAACCATTAGCATCCCAAAAATCTTGAATATAGTCGGGAATATTGTTTTATATAAATATGGTGTTGGTAATTGCTTTGTGTTTATAAAATCAAACACAGATATATAATATTGAAATATGACATAAACAATAATTCCTACTATACTAATCCAATTATTTATTCCATGCCAAGTTAAAACGAGAAAAGCCCAAACAGTTGGGCTGATTAAAAATCCAAATAATGATCCAACCATGCCAGCTTTAATTATTCTTTTAATACTCATTATCTATCTCCAAAATTACTATTTAAAATATTATATTTTAAAAATGTAAGTTTTTCTTTGCTCCATCCTTTTCAAAGTGAAATGTAGAAGCCAGAAGCCTTTAACTAATGTACTTCTCTGCTTTCTCTGATGAGGTTTGCAAGTTCAAAAAGAAGATAACAACTGCCCTCGTAGAGCACATCATTCTTCATCGTATTGCCAACAGCTTCAAAGTTTGGAAAGCCTCTAAGCATGATGCCTTTATGGTGTTTGTGTGCTATGCGCTCACCGTGAAAATTTGAGATAAGTATCTCACACTCCTCTAGATGAGTCTCGACATCTTCAAAGTCTCCTATGAGCGTGTGTTCTGAGCCTATTTTTTCTCCAAGTTCATTTCTAGTCGGTAAAATCGCATACTTTACATTCGCACCGGCTTCATTGATGGCTCTTGTGATGGAGTAGGTTTTATCGCCCTCATCGGCGATGATAATCGTGCTACTTCCTATCAAAAAGTGTGTATCAAGAAGTGCATCTTGGAGTCTTTTTCTCCAGCGAACTATCGACGGGGGAGGTGTTTTCATTTCAGTATATTTTAGAAGTGTGCCGTAGAAACTATCACTATCTATCAGTCCGCTGATACCGTCAAAATGAAAATGCTGCGCTTTGGGTTGTTTCTCTAAAAATTTTAACCCGCACGACTCCATACTCCTACCAATCGTAAATACAGCTCCACAATCTCCAAGTGCTTCTATCGTAGAGACTTCGATCCCGCCACTACTAAGCGCACCCTGTTTTTCGCCAAGATGTCCATCTAAGCTCTCACTTAGATCAGGGAGCGCAAAAACCTCTAGCCCAAAAAGCGCGATCGTCTCCTTTATCTTCTCAACCTCTATGGGTGTGAGATTTACATTGGGTAAGAGTAAAAGCTTTTTTGAGTTGATCTCTTTTTGAGGCACTATAAGCTGATCGATGATGTTTGTCGTACTCTTTTGCCAACCACTTTCAAGTCCCCCTTCAAAATCAGGAGTATGCACATAGACGATTCGTTGTTTCTCTTTTAGGAGCAGTGAAGCGCCCTTGATGTCATCTCCTTTGGTCTCAGTCAGTCCCGTTGTAAAGAGTCCGACAAGATCGGGAGTCACTTTGGCAGTTATGTTCTTTATCGCTTCGCCGATAGAGTAATCGCCCCCATCTACAACAGCCGTGATATCATTGACAGCGGTTGTTTGTACGGAGATAGGGTCATTGAAGTGTCGTGTGAAAAATACCTTTGAGAAGCTAGCACACCCCTGTGCCCCATGCATGAGAGGCATACAATTTTTGATACCTAAAAATGCCAGAAGCGCTCCCATAGGCTGGGAGAGCTTGAGAGGGTTTATCTGAAGTGGTTTTGCCATAGTCTGTCTTTCTTTATGGTGTGTTATCTAAGAGTATACACAAAGCATTCCAAAAAGAGCAATTATTTAAAGAATTTCTTTACTAGAGAGCTGAGCCATTTATCTTTTTTTGCCTCATCTGTCGGCGATATCTTTTTCTTAAGTAGTGCTTTTTGAACAAGCTCTTTATAGTCAGCATCATCTTTTTGGATATGGTTGATAAGCCATAATTGTAGATCCATGATAAGCTGTTTTGTGATATCTTCGCCGTTTTCAAATCGCTCTTTAAAAAAAGCAACTCTTTTAACAAAAGACTCATGTACTTTTTTGTGTGGTTCGAGTATAGGATAGCCGGCATCCTCCATAAGTTGCTCCTCAAACGAGAAGTGTGATACTGTGTAGTCAACCAGTTTTTCGAGCACATCTTGTACTTTTTGTCTATTTTCAAACGATTTGTACATCCCCGCTATGCTCAATTCATTCATATACTCTATAAGTTGTTTATGTTGATGATCAATTACTTCTATTCCAACGGAATACGAAGGTTCCCATTTCCAATACATTATTATTTCCTTTTTTGTAATTAATTAAAAATACGCGTCATTATACCATAAGGTGTATTTTGAATTATTTGTGTTTATTATATTTATCTTTTCCTTACCCTCATCCTCCCAGGGAGCTTGAGTCCCAACGATTTTAAATACAGGATTATGAACCGCATTGGCAACGTCTTTTGCAAGATTGACGAGTCCACCATAGGCTCCATAGCTTACCTTTTTTTCTTGATTGACATCAACAAATGCGACCTTTTTCTTGATAGCCGTATAGAGACTACGACCGCCGGCGAGGAGTATATCGACATTGTGCTCATCGATGAGTTTTGCTTGCTCATTTGCCGGCACCTTCATCAAGATAGGGACATACTCTTTGGCGATCTCTATATCTTCTAGCGTTGCTTTTCTGATACTTGTAGCTACAACTTCGATACCGATATCTTGAAGTGCAGAGGCGATGGACCACGATTTGTTGCCACCGGTGTTGAGAATCGCCTTTTTATGATCGAAAAATTTTCGATATGGCCCAAGCGCTTTATCGAGCTTTGCCTCCTCTTCGGCTATGATTTTTTTCGCTCTTTTAGTAAGCGCGGTATCCCCAAAAGCATTGACGATGCTCATGATAGCATTGGTCGTATCTCTTTTGCCATAGAAGGAGACAGAGACATGAGGTATGTTGTATTTCTCCTCCATCTTTCTGCAGAGAGTGATGAGCGATTTGGCACAAACTATGACGTTGAGTTTTGCTCTATGGGCTGTTTGTATATCCTCTATCCTGCCGTCTCCTGCAAGTGTCGAGACAACTTTGATGCCAATCTTCTCTAGGATAGGTGTGTATTGCCACATATCGCCCGTGACATTATATTCACCGATGAGGTTTATCCCGTATGGATGGATACTTTCAGGCTCTCTTGTGCCTATGAGCTGTTCAAGTACAGCCTCGCCCCCTAGGCGTGAACCGAGATTTTTACTGCCGACAAATCCGGGTGCATGCACGACTACGATAGGGAGATTGTGTTTTTTTTGCATTCGTTTGCAGATATTATCCATATCATCACCGATCATGGCCGTCACGCAAGTCTCATAGACAAATATAGCTTTTGGGTTTTTATGTGCGACGATATACTCGATGGACTCCTCGAGCTTTTTGTTGCCTCCAAATATCACATCGTTCGTTGTAACATCCGTGCAGTATCCAAGAGGAGTATTGTTCTCTCCTTTGTAGCTCGTAGGTGTTGCTCTTGTTTCCCACGAAGCGCCTTGGCAAGTTGCAGGAGCATGCACAAGATGCACCGCATCCGCATAAGGGAAAAGCGATATCTGTGAGCCTTCAAAGGCACATCCACCGTTTGTTGCACCCGGTTTTGGCTTATCACAACCGCTCTTTTTCTCTTTGTTATGAGAGCAAGCAGATTCATCAAGTAGGTCTTTTATCAGTTTTCTATTTACCATAAGGTAGTCCAAATTTCCATTTTTTTGATTATACTATATATCTATAATGCAATTACTATTCCAAGGATTTTTCCAAAAGAACACTTTTTGCATAGAAGAAAATAAGTAACAACCAAAAGGGATGATATATGATAGCGATACCATTAGATACAAAAGAGTCTCAAACAATGTCAAAATATTATGGAAACGCTCCATATTTTGCGATGTTTGATGGAGCATCGGGAGATTTTGAAGTTATAAAAAATGATGCATGTGGTAATGGCCTAGATACGGCAAAGTTTCTAATCGGCAAGGGAAGCACCAAAACACTTTTTTACTATATGGGAGATGGTGTCTATAGAGAGTTTGCCAAGAGTGGCGTTGAGGTCTTTTCATGCGGTCAGAAAATCTACACTCTAGATGAGATATATAAAGAGTTTATGAGTAATGGCTTTACAAAACTAGATGAGGGCAACTTCAAAGAACTTTTAGATCCGGGTGAGTCCGGTAGTTGTAGTTGTGGGTGTGAGGATGATTGATGCAAACGACTACAAAAGATAGGTATGTAACTTTTAAAAATATTGACTGTTATGAAAATGCATCAATGGTTTTAGATGCAATGTGCAAACTCTTTGAGAGCGAGCCAAAATCAAAAAATGAATTTTGGGCAAGATTTATGGAGATGATTCCGGAAAACTATAGAGAGGTTTTTTCGCTTGGAGAGCATAAAGATACACTCTATCAGGTCTGCTCAAACCTCTTTTATATCTATGATCTTTTTGAAGAGTATGATTTTGAAGAAGGAATAACGGCTATGGAACTCTGTGAGTTAGAATGCTGTTAAAGGAGAAAAGATGAGTCATAAAGAAGCACTTGGAGCATATAGAGCAGGAGAGTACAAACGTGCCCTTAATCTTTGGGAAGAAGAGGCGGCAAACAAGAACGGCGATCAAGCTATGGTAAATTTGGGGTTGCTGTATCTCAAAGGTGAGGGTGTGCAAAAAGATATCGCAAGTGCAAAAGAGTGGTTTGAGAAAGCACTCGTGCATGATAACGCTTCTGCTTACTATAACCTTGCGCTTATGTACCAAAATCATATAGGTGTTGAGGCGGATGAACAAAAGGCACTCTCTTATCTTCGAAAGGCTTTTGCTCTTGGGCACAGAAACGCATCGTTTCATCTCGCTCTTTGGCTCTTAAAAGATAGAACCGATAAAGGGCAACTCAAAGAGGGCTTTTCTGCGATGCTCTACGCTGCAAAAGATGGTCATCCTATGGCAAAGATGCAACTAGGTGGACTCGATCAGCCGATTGACTCAAAGAGTGAGTGCAATAAGGCATTTAGAGAAAAAACCTATGATGAAAAATTAGCCATCATAGAAGATGCACTCGATCGCTATATCCGGCCGATTTTGCTTAAAGACGGCGGCAATATCATCTTAGTTGAGTTTATCGATGATGATGATATGGAGATAAGGCTTGTCTATCAAGGGAATTGTGCCGGCTGTTCTCTCTCTTTTACGGGAACCTATGGCATGCTGTATGATGCGCTTTCTCAAGTGATTGATAAACAGATAACGGTGTATGTCATATGAAAATTGCATTTGCCTCAAAAGGGAACGAGAAGATTGATGAACATTTTGGATGGTGCCAAAAGTTTTTTGTCTATGAAGTAAGCGAAGATGACACCTCCTTTCTTTTTGAGAGAGACTCCTCTTTAAAAAAAGAGGAAGAGAGCGAGAAGCTACGCTACAAGATAGAGTGTATAGAGGGGTGTGATATCGTCTATGTGTTGCAGATCGGTCCAAAAGCAGCGGCTATGGTTCAAAGTGCAGGGATACTGCCGTTAAGATCAGCAAGCGAAGATGAGAGTATCGATGAGGCGATAGGCAAAATACAAGCACTCATCAAAGGAGAACAACCCCTCTGGCTTAAAAGGATCCTCTTAAAGGGGCAGCATGAATGAGATCACGACGATAGCAAAAGATATATATTATGTAGGTGTGAGTGATAGCGATATTAGAACCTTTGATATCATCATGAAAACGGCAAACGGTACAACCTATAATGCCTATCTCATCAAAACGGATGAGGGTGTGATCATCTTAGATACGGTCAAAGAGGAGTTTGCAGAACTTTTCTTTGAGAAAATCGAGGCACTCTGCTCGTATGATGAGATAAGATATATCGTGATGCATCATCTTGAACCTGATCATTCCGGTGCTCTGCCCGAACTTGTCAGACGAGCAAAGAATGTGAAGATATTTGTATCTCCGCTAGCAACCAATATGCTCAAGTCAATCACCCATAGTGATACTATGGATTTTGAGGTCGTGAGTACAGGCAAGGTGTTGGAGTGCGGGGAAAAAAGATTGCGATTTTTAAGCACGCCAAATTTGCATTGGCCTGAGACGATGAGTAGTTATTTGGAGGATGAGAAGATTCTCTTTAGTGGGGATATTTTTGGCAGTCACTACTATGATGATAGGCTTTTTGATGATCTTGTGGGTGATTTTGACTATGCATTTAAGTACTATTATGACCATATAATGCGACCATTTAAAAGCGATGTCTTAAATGCTTTAAAGCTCTATAAAGAGTTAGATATCGATATCGTAGCTACGCTTCATGGGCCAATCATTCGCTCCAATCCTCAAAAATATATCGCCCTTTATGATCAGTGGAGTACAAAGAGCCAAAGAAGCGGCGGCAAAAAAATCGTCTCTATATTTTATGTGACAAGTTATAAAAATACAAAATTGATGGCACAGAAGATATATGAGGGGATCGAGAGTATCGAGGGAGTTATCGCAAATATCTATGATTTAAGTGCTTTAGATGAGCCAAGCATGCTCAATATCTTAGAAGAGAGTACAGGCATTCTCATCGGTGCACCTACAATCAATGGGGATTTACCACGTCCCGCTTGGGAGCTTTTGAGTTGTATGATGCTTCTAGAAAAGAGAGGAAAAGTAGGGGGAAGTTTTGGTAGTTACGGATGGAGTGGTGAGGCCCCTGAGATGATTTTTGAGCGTATGCGAGGGCTCAATTTTCGAGTGCCGATAGAGCCTTTGAAAGTAAAACTTATCCCCACGCAAGAGGAGCTCCGGCTCTGCTATGATTTTGGAGTAGAGTTTGGCGAGATTGTTATGGGGAAGATGGTGGAAATTACCCTCTAGAGTTCTATGGAACACTTCTTGTATATATAAAATAAATCTTATATAAGGAGTTTTAAGTGCAAAAGACATCATCTTCAAAAGGTATCATCAAAGTTGCATTTGCAACAAATGACGGTAAAAATATTGATGCACACTTCGGTGGCGCAAAACAGTTTCACATCTATAATATCAGCTCAGATAAGAGCGATCTTTTTAGTGTAATAAATATTGAAGAGAAAGATACCGATGAGACTATCGCAAAACTTCTTGGAATCGATATTGTCTATTTTACAAATATCGGACCCACTGCAGCGGCAAAGATTATCAATAAAGGGATATTTCCTATCAAATACAAAGATATAGTCTCTATGAGTGCCGAGATAGATAAGCTCAAAGTGATGCTTGGTGCAAACCCGCCTCCTTTTATCAAAAAAATTATAGAGAAAAAAGGGGCTTAAATATGAAAAACCTGTTTATTGAAACACTTATTAGACAAGTCAGAGCGATGGATCAATTTGGTGTTTGGTCACAAAAGAGCAATGAAGAGTTGCTTAAAGAAAAATATGTCAAAAGCAAAGAGGATTTGAAAAATATTCCTGTTATTGCAGATATAGATGAGATGCAAGTCAAAGATATCAGACTTATTTTTCAAGCATTAGCCTTGGCCTTTGAACAAAAAACAGGAATCATGTGTAGCGTTGTCATGGAGATGAGCCATGAGGGATTTGGGAGAGCGGTGGTCATTGCCGATAAGATCGTTATAGCAAATAAGTTTTTCAAAGATGCCCATAGGTATTCATTTAGAAGCTATGATGAGCTTGTTGCAAGCGGAGATAAGATGATCGAAGATGCAATGGCAATTTACGACCAATATAAACAAGTTGCTTAAAGGAGATTGTATGAATATAGGGATTTTTTACGCAAGCGCAGGCGGTTCGACAAGAGAGATAGCTGAGAAGTTGGCTGAAGCTTTTGATGTCGATGAAGAGAGTGTTATATCGATGGAAGAGGACTATGATGATCTCGATCAATTTGAAGATTATGATGTTCTCTTTATAGGGAGTTCAACTTGGGGTCAAGGTGATCCGCATTTCTCTTGGGTCGATGCACTTTTGGAGATAGATAACGAAGGCGACTTCGAAGGAAAAAAAGTTGCATTTTTTGGTGCAGGTGATTGTGATAAACATGGTGAGCATTTCTGTTCAGCGTTAGGGAAGTTTTATCAACTTTTCACAAAAGTTGGTGCTGAGCCTATAGGTGCGATCTCCAAAGATGATTATACATATAAATCTTCATTGGCGGAGATTGACGGTAAGTTCTGTGGATTGGCTATCGATAATCACAACGAAGCCGATAAAACAGAACAGAGAATTGAGAATTGGATTGCAACTCTCAAATCAGATTTAGGAGTCTAAGATGTATGTGCTAATTGCGGTGTTTAATGAAAACAGTTTGAAATCGGTTTTAGAGGATCTTTTTAAGAACAATATCGAGGGAGTAACGGTAAGCACGGTGGTTGGCAAGGGTTCACTTGGAGTTATAGAGGCCGATCAGACTGCGCCGGATCTTTTTGAAAAAGTTAAATTGGAAATCGTAGTCTCAAACGATAAATTTTTAGAAACGGCAAAAGAGTGCATCAGAGCTAATTGCCATGATTTGGGGCGCGGTGCCGGAAAGATGTGGTGGACTCCTGTTCTTGGTGTTGAGCGTATAAGAACCGGCGAGAGAGATGCGGATGCGCTAACAACACAGGTAGATAAAAAAGTGCCAAATGTCAATGTCATCCAAAATACACACATCGACACACCGTGTTCATAAAAGCTAAAAGGAGAGAGTATGTCAAACAATAGATCATTAAAAGAGTTTTACGAATTGACCGATGCTGAGGAGTATTTCGAGTTTTTTGATATGGAGTACGATACGCGCCTTGTAAATGTGAAAAGATTTCATATACTCAAAGAGTACAGCACACTTATCAAAAAAGGATTTGACAATTTTAAAAGTGATGAAAATCGTCTTTTGGATTTTTTGAAATTTTCACTTCTAAAAGTGTATGGAGATTTTAAAAACGGATATGCACCAAGTGCTGCTGATATTTGGGGTATGTTTAAAGATGGAAAACTCAGCGGTTGCGCGAGCTGTACACCAACACAAGGAAATAGTTGTGGCTGTTGATAAAGAAGAGATTGTCTTACACGATAGCGTGACTGCAAAGCGTTCAGGCAAAGATGAAGAGGTGCAGAAATTTCATCTCGGGCAAAAGGTAAAACTGCTTGAAGATATCGTAAATGACGGAACCTATCCGCATTCGCCGATTGGAACTTTGATGATGAAAAAAGGCTCACAAGGCTATATCAAATCGGTAGGCGAATTTTTACAGGTGATCCGTGTCTACGAGGTTCATTTTTTAGGTGTAGAGGCACCGGTAGAAGTAGTCGGCTGCAGAGAACATGAGCTTGAAGCTCTTGAAGAGTATGTAGACGAAGTCGAGGAAGAACTCGCCTATCTCAAAGCACATAGAGAGCGTATGAATAGGCAAAATTAATCTAATAAAAAGGAGGAAAAAAGTGGCAAAAGTTATCTTAATGCATTTCGATGCACAAAAAGACGGTATCTATCATGCGAAGATCGGGGAACCCGTGATGAGAGTAGCAAGAGAGGCGGGTATATCATTGCAAGATTGTAGTGATCCAAAAGATTGTCTCGTTGAGGTTCAGCATATTAGTGATGAGGAGCCTACAAGCTACATGGAAGACGAAGAGTTGGATATATTGGTTGCACTTGGAGCAATCACTCAGGCTGAAGCTAATGAGTGTCAGCAATATACAATCAGTCCAAAGATAAGAGTTGCATCAATGATGTTGGTCAAAGGCGATGTTCTCATCAAGCCGTATTCACTAAAATAAAAGGAGACAAAATGACAACGAGAGTAGAGATAATCAATGACTTTCTAGCGATAAATGTTAAAGAGGGAGCAACGATACAAGATATCGTTGAAGCAAGCGGAAGTGCACTTCCATTTGGCTGTAGAGACGGCGAATGTGGTACATGTGTGGTAGAGGTAGAGCAAGGTATGGAGTTCTTGACGCCAAAAACTGATAAAGAGATCAAAGTGCTCAAAGAGATATGTTCAGGAACTTGTACTCCAAAATCAAGACTCTCTTGCCAAATGAAGATAGCAAAACCAAATGGAATAGTCAGACTTAAATATTAATAGTCTATTTTTTAATCAACTTCACATACTCAAATCATCTTCGATTTGGGTAGTATTTAATCATGCGAAACACAATATTATTAAAACAAAAGCAATCACTAAGTATATCTTTAAAACTATGGTTGCCTATATTGCAGTCTTCTGTAGAGGATCTCGATGATATTTTCAAAAAGTATAGTTATGAGAATCCATTTCTCGGGTTTCGATCTAAGGTAGATAGTCGAACTCCCGCAGGGAACTTGATAGAAAATATCCTTTTTCAAGAAGACTCTTTTCATGATGATGTGATTGAGCAGATATGCCCACCGATATTTCCTACCCCCATATCACAAAAGGTCGCGCAAGAGATTTTACTTGATATTGACAATAGAGGATACTTTGACGGGGATGAAGAAGAGATAGCAAAAAAATGTAATGTAACAAAACTTTTCGTAGAGAAGATACGAGAGCGATTTTCTCATCTCGAGCCTGCAGGGATTGGAGCAAAAGATTTGCATGAAGCTTGCCGATTTCAGCTCTATCAGTTGGATTTAGATGAAGAGTTAGAAGAGCTTCTTGAGAGGATGATTAAAAACTTTAAGACTATCAATAAGTATGTCGAACATCATCGTTTTACAGATGCCATGCAGATTATCAAGGGTTTTAATTTTGTACCTTCGTTGGATTATATGGAAAAAGAGAAAGAGATTGTCCCGGACTTTTATGTTGATATCGAGCAAAGCGATATCAATGTTCGTATCAATGATGATAGATATCCGGATATCACCATCAAAGAGGAGCCCTCTTTTAAAAGTGGTGAGCTTAAAACAAAACTCAAAGAGGCGCGTGATCTTGTAGGACTTTTGGAGCTTAGAAAATCAACGCTCTATAAATTGGCTCTGATTATTGTTGAAAAACAGATGTCATTTTTCGTTGGCGGTGAGCTCAAACCTTTAGTGATGAGAACGATAGCTGAAGAGCTTGGCTTTGAAGAGTCCACGATCTCAAGAGCAGTATCGAATAAATACCTCCAGTGTGCCCAAGGGATATTTCCCTTGAAGCATTTTTTTACAAATGCCGTCTCCAAGGGACTCTCTTCATCAGAGGTAAAAAACTTTATGGTGAAGGTTATAGAAAACGAATCGCATGAATCTCCACTTAGCGATGATGAGATTTTAGAGCAGATTACAAATCGTTTTGGCGTTAAAATGGTTCGAAGAACGATTACAAAATATAGACAACTTTTAGATATCCCCTCCTCAAAAGAGAGAAAAAAATTATATATAATGGATGTATCATGAATGATTTGGGCAAGTTGGAGAAAAAAGTTACAGCCTTTTTACAAGAGTATGCAAGAAGTAAAGAGTCAAAAGAGATGATCGCTCCAAGTGTTGCAAAGGCATCACTGTTACCAAATCATCTCTATGAAGACCTAGGCTTTGATAATCGAATGCAGATGAACCGTTTTATGATAGAACACTTCCCAAATCTTGCAAAAATGAAACCCAAAGATACACTCTGGAAAAAGTTTATCTACGATTCTGTAGGCGAGGTTGCTCCTGCTTGCGAATATTGTCCCGATCAAGAAACTTGCTTTCCTTGTAAATAGTCAATTCTCCTACAATATACCAAATTTTTTCTTCTATGGAACGCTTTATGCATCTCTCTTTTCGTAATTAAAAAAAGGAGAAAAATTATGTCAGAATTAAGACAAATTGCTTTTTATGGCAAAGGCGGAATCGGAAAGTCAACAACTTCACAAAATACCCTAGCGGCTATGTGTCACTACTATGGTAAAAAAATACTTATTGTGGGTTGTGACCCTAAAGCGGACTCAACAAGATTGATCCTGCATGAAAAAGCGCAATCAACTATTATGCAACTTGCAAGTGAGGCGGGAACTGTTGAAGATCTTGAACTTGAAGATGTATGTAAGCCGGGCGCGGGAGAGTTTAATCCTGAGGATGAAGAGATCACAGAGGGTTATATCATGTGTACAGAGTCAGGTGGACCTGAGCCGGGTGTTGGTTGTGCAGGTCGTGGTGTTATCACAGCTATCAACTTCCTAGAGGAAGAGGGTGCATATGATGATGAACTCGATTTTGTATCTTATGATGTTCTTGGTGACGTTGTGTGTGGTGGATTTGCTATGCCAATCCGTGAAGGGAAAGCACAAGAGATCTATATCGTTATGTCAGGTGAGATGATGGCTATGTATGCTGCAAATAATATCTCTAAAGGTATTTTGAAATACGCAAATACAGGTGGTGTGAGACTTGCAGGTCTTATCTGTAATGCTCGTATGACGGATAAAGAGTATGACTTGTCTAAAAACTTGGCAGAGCAAATCGGTACACAAATGATTCACTTTGTTCCAAGATCTAACCACGTTCAAAGAGCGGAGCTCAGAAGAATGACAGTTGTCGAATTTGCTCCAAGTTCAGATCAAGCTATGGAATATAAAGAATTGGCAAGAAAAATTATCGCTAATGATCTTAAAGTTATCCCTAATCCACTTGAGATGGATGATCTTGAAACATTGTTGATGGAATTCGGTCTTGAAGAAGAGGTTGAGGCTGATGCGATTGGTAAAAGAGCAGAAGAAGCCTAGTATTAACAGGACGCTTGATGAGCAAAAGCCCATCAAGCTACGCTAGCCGCTAAGGCACTAAAGCTAGCCTCTGTTGAGGCAGAAATGTTGGCAACAAAAGAGTGAAGTTCTTCGCAACGCGAAAGCTTTAGTGAGATGAATTTGAGATAGGCTTTGCCTCTCTCAAAGAAGAAAATAACAATAAAAAAGGAGAAAAAATGTTTGTATGTGGTTATCACTTTCCAGCAAGTGAAGGAAACAATATAAGTTTCGACAAGGTAATTGAAAAAGTCGAAGAGGGTGTTGATGCGACAGGAAAAACTGTTACATTAACAAGTGAAACAAGAGAGGGCGCACAGTTAGAGACTCTCGAAGTTCCTGCGGGAACATTCGCACACACTGCGTTTGTTGATTATTATACAAATGTAGATGTGGAAGGCGATTTCAAAATGGTTTACTATACAAATAAGTATCAAATCAGTGAAATCTCAAAAAGTGTTGACGGTGCTGCAACAAAAGATTTGTGTAGAAAATTAGATGACATGAACCTATATAGAGTAAAAGTTTCTTAAGCTTTTACAAAAGGAGTATAAAATGGTATCAGGAACATTACAAGAAATACAAAATAAAGCTATCGAAGAGGTACTAGAAAAATACCCTGAGAAAGCTAGAAAAAATAGAGCAAAACACCTTGGCGTTGACTCTCCGGAGGGCGTAAAAGGTGCATGCGATACGACTAAGAGTAACAAACAGACAGTTCCTGGAGTAATGAGTGAACGCGGATGTGCGTACGCAGGAAGTAAAGGGGTTGTTTGGGGACCCGTTAAAGATATGATCCATATCAGCCACGGTCCTGTTGGTTGTGGTCAATATAGTAGAGCCGGAAGAAGAAACTATTATGTAGGGCATACAGGGATAGATACATTTGTAACTATGAACTTTACTACAGATTTTAGTGAAAAAGATATCGTATTCGGTGGGGATAAAAAGCTTAAAAAAGCACTTGAAGAGATTGATGTGTTGTTTCCTTTAAATAACGGTATCTCTATCCAATCAGAGTGTCCAATCGGGCTTATCGGGGACGATATTCAAGCAGTTGCCAAAGTACACAAAAAAGACAGTTCTAAACCAACTGTTGCGGTTTCATGTGAAGGTTTTAGAGGGGTTTCTCAATCACTTGGTCACCACATCGCAAATGATGTAATCCGTGATGAGATCATGCCGGACACAAGTGCTAGACAAGATTTTGTAACAACAGACTATGATGTTGCAGTCATTGGGGATTATAACATTGGTGGTGATGCTTGGGGATCAAGACTATTGTTAGAAGAGATGGGACTTAGAGTTATCGCTCAATGGAGTGGGGATGCATCTTATAAAGAGTTAGCAATCGCTCCAAAAGCAAAGCTTAACTTGCTTCACTGCTATAGAAGTATGAACTATATCTCTAGACATATGGAGCAAGAGTTTGGTATACCTTGGATGGAGTTTAACTTCTTTGGACCAACTAAAACGACAGAGTCCATAAGAAAAATCGCTGAGTTCTTCGGACCGGAGATTCAAGAAAAAGCAGAAAAAGTTATCGCAAAATATACTGCAATGACAGACGCTGTTAAAGAAAAATATAAGCCGAAACTAGAGGGTAAAAAAGTTATGCTCTATGTCGGGGGATTAAGACCTAGACACGTTATCGGCGCATATGAAGATCTTGGTATGGAAGTTATCGGAACCGGATATGAGTTTGCTCACGGCGATGATTATAAAAGAACAAAAGAGGATATCTCAGGAAGTACACTTATCTATGATGATGTCAATGAGCTTGAACTAGAGACATTTGTGAAAAGACTCAAGCCGGACATAGTGGGAAGTGGTATCAAAGAGAAATATGTTTTCCAAAAAATGGGACTTCCGTTTAGACAAATGCACTCATGGGACTATAGTGGTCCTTACCATGGGTATGATGCCTTTGCAGTATTTGCAAAAGATATGGATTTGGCATTGAATTCTCCGGTATGGAGCCATACGAAAGCTCCTTGGGAAACAGAAGAAGAAGGAGCATAATATGCAAGACATAGAAAATATAGTAAACGGACAGAAACTATTTTTAAAACCCGAATACCAAGAGGTACTCAAAAGAAAAAAAGAGTTTGAAGGCAATATGGGTTCCGTTGATTCGGAAAAACTTGAAGAGATCAGCGAGTGGACAAAATCTTGGGAGTATAGAGAGAAAAACTTCTCTCGTGAAGCGATCACGGTTAATCCTGCGAAAGCTTGTCAACCGCTCGGTGCTATCATGGCAGCACTCGGTTTTGAGAATACTATGCCGTATGTTCATGGAAGTCACGGATGTGTTGCATACTTTAGAGGATACTTTACTCGTCACTTCAAAGAGCCGACACCATGTGTATCTGACTCTATGAGTGAAAGTGCAGCGGTTTTTGGTGGACTAGCCAATATGAAAGACGGTCTTAGAAACTGTAGTGCAATGTATAAGCCGGAGCATATAGCAGTATCAACAACTTGTATGGCTGAAGTTATCGGGGATGACCTCAATGCATTCGTACAAGGTGCCGTAGAAGATGCTGAAGGTGATTTGGATAATACAACTATCACATATGCACATACACCTTCATTTGTTGGAAGCCACATCACCGGCTATGACAATATGATGAAAGCGATGCTTGAGCAGTTGAACCCTTCAAGAGAAGAGAAAGTTGTTGATGAAGAGAGAATCAACATCATTCCCGGTTTTGAGCCATACCTTGGAAGTGTAGCTGAGATCAAAGAGATATCTAAAATGTTCTCTGACAAGATCGTTATGATCGGGGATCACGAAGAGCAATGGAATACCGGTGCAGGCGAATATAAATTGTATGCCGGCGGTACGACTATGGAGGATGCTAAAACAGCAATCAATGCTAAAGCAACAATCTCTTTGCAAAAGTATTCGACTGTGCAAACAGCAAAAACTATCAAAAACAAATGGAAACAAGGGTATGAGACTTGCAATCCTATAGGTCTTTCAGGGACGGATGCATTTGTTATGAAACTCTCAGAGCTTACAGGCAAAGAAGTTCCTGCAGAGCTTGCGAAACAAAGAGCACAACTCGTTGATGCCATGCAAGATAGTTATCCATATATGCATGGTAAGAAGTTTGCGCTTTACGGTGATCCTGACTTCTTGCTTGGGCTTGTTTCATTTATCGTTGAGATGGGTGGAATTCCTTCGCATGTACTATGTCACAATGCACCTAAAAAAGGGTGGGAAGATGATATGAAAGCGGTCATTTCAAAATCTCCATGGGCTGAAGATTGCCAAATATGGGTTGGAAAAGACCTCTGGCATCTAAGAAGTTTACTCTTTACAGAGCCTGTTGATTTCTTGATAGGTAACGTTTACGGTAAAGAGCTCTATAGAGATACGGGCACTCCGCTTATCAGAATCGGTTTCCCAATCTTTGATAGACATCACCTTCATAGATACTCAATCAGTGGCTATAAAGGCACCTTAAATCTCCTTACATGGATTACTAATGCAGTTCTTGATCAACTTGATGAGGACACAAAAGAGATAGGAAAAACTGACTACTTCTTTGACTGCGTTAGATAATCAACACTCCAAGAGCCTCTGTGCTCTTTGAGTTCTATTTTACTTCCATTTTCTTATACAAATCAACTAAACAATCCACAAAATTATCATCGTCATTGGGTGCTTTTGCGACTCTATATTCAGTTATACCTATCTTTTTTGCAAGGGTTCTATATTCGATATCTAGTTCATACTCAGTCTCGGAGTTATCGATAGTAAAAGCTATTGGAAAGACGATGACCTTTTTGCCTCGCATGGTTTTAAGCTTCTCATCCATATAGGGCTCTATCCATTTCATGGGTCCAAGACGCGACTGGTAAGCAAGATGTGTTGCGGCAAAATTAAGCTCGGCTTCTATGAGTGCTTTTCTTGCCATAAAAAGAGTATTTTTGATCTCTTTTTGATAGGGATCGCCTCTATCTATCATCTTTTGAGGTAACCCGTGTGCGGAGAAGATAAGCTCAAAATCTTCCGCCTTATCTTTGCCAAGCGCTTCTTGAATGCGTTTACATATGGAGGCTATATAGAGTGGATGTGTGGGGTAGTGCTCTACGGTTTTTATCTTGTCACTTATCCCAAGACTTTCGGCATCTCTAAAAAGATCATCAAAGCTTGAAGCTGTTGTTGTCGCAGAGTATTGGGGATAGAGGGGAATCGCATAGATAGCATCCATATCTTGCAGGCTCTCAAGCACCTTTTTTGCAAAAGGCGGGGTGTAGCGCATGAGAGGAGATACTCTAGCATCTACTTTTGCTTCCAATTTTTTTACGAGCGCATTGGTATATTTCATGATAGGCGATTTACCGCCAAGAAGTCTATAGTTCTCTTTTGCTGCCTCTGTCCTCTTTGTAGTGATGATCTTGGCAATGAGCCAACGCAAAGGTTTTGGTGCAGCGATGATGCGTGCATCATTGAACATATTGGTTAAAAAGAGTTTTACCTCATCAAGGTTATTGGGCCCACCCATATTGAGGAGTACTATAGCTTTTTTCATCCCCACTACTACACCGCTGCTCTTAAGGCGCTTGTTATGTCAGGATAGTCAAATTCAAATCCAAGCTCTTGTAGTTTTTTAGGTCTCACCTCTTTTGAATCAGTGATTACCTTCGCCCCTTCGCCATAGTATATCTTGAGTAAAAAAGTAGGGAGAGGCAGGAGCGTAGGTCTTTTAAGAACACTGCCTAGTGCCTTAGTGAAAACTCGATTTGTTACCGGATTTGGTGCACAGGCATTGAAGATGCCCGTTAGCCTTTTTTCAAAGAGAAATCCATATATCTTCATGAGATCCCCAAGGGCTATCCAGCTTGTCATCATCTTTCCATTACCGATGACTCCGCCGAGACCAAATTTAAATGCAGGGAGCATCGTAGTAAGTGCGCCGCCGTTTTTACCAAAGATGACACCAAATCTCAAAATGGCTGTTGGTTTATTGCATGCCAGTGCAGCTTCTTCCCACTCTTTTGTAAGCTGCGCTAGAAAATCATCGCCGATTTGACTTGTTTCGTCGCATGGGGCATTATTTGGATAGATTCCAACAGCTGAAGTAGAGATGAGGTACGCTACATCGCTTTGATTGATCGCTTCGATAAGTGTTTGCGTCGTATCAATGCGACTACTTCTAAGCACTTTTTTGTAGGCATCATCCCACCTATGTATGATGGGTGCGCCTGCTAGATTGATGACGGTATCTACACCTTTTAGTTTTTGGACTATCTGTGCAACATCTTCATCTCTATGGATATGAACATACTCGTTTTGTTTGAAGTATCTCTGAATCGCCGTCCCTACAAATCCGCTTGCTCCGGTAATGGCTATTTTCATTTTTTCCTCCGCTCTCCATATTTTCATACTGTAAAGATCGAACCTATTTTCTTCATTATATACTTTTTTGACTAAGAGATTATACTTTTTATGTTACATCTTGTATCAATGTTTCTATCTTAATGCACTATTATTTTTTATTGGATATTTATCTTTTTAAAACAATTTAAGATTGTGTTATAATTATCAAGATTTTCAATCAAGTGTATAAGTGAAACATTTTTGAACACGATTACTATCTTAAAATAATAGAATGCAATAGGAGAGTTAATGTATCGGATTATTAAGCGTGAGGAGATGGCAGAAGGCACAATCGTACTCAATGAGATCGAAGCACCACAGATCGCCAAAAAAGCAAAGCCGGGTCAATTTGTGATTCTTATTGCCAATGAAAACGGCGAGAGAATTCCTCTAACAATGGCAGATGTCGATAAGGAAAAAGGGACGATTACTATTATCTATATGATTGTAGGAAAAAGTACCGAGCTCTTTGCTTCGCTTAAAGTCGGAGAGGGATATGCGCATATCGTTGGGCCACTTGGTTCTCCAACACATATTGAGAATTTCGGTACAGTAGTCTGTGTCGGTGGGGGAACCGGTACGGCAGTTTTGCATCCGATCGCTCGAGGTATGAAAGAGGCGGGCAATGAAGTGATTTCAATCGTTGGTTCACGCACCAAAGATTATCTCATCTTAGAAGATAAGATGAGCAAGATTTCCAATGAGCTTCATATCTGTACAGATGATGGTACAAAAGGGCGACACGGATTTGTTACGGATGAACTTCGAGAGATACTAGAGTCTAAAAAGGTAGATTTGGTTGTAGCGATTGGACCTGTTCCTATGATGAAATTTGTCTCTTTGCTCACAAAAGAGTATTCGGTGCCGACAATGGTGAGTCTCAACCCTATCATGGTTGATGGCACAGGTATGTGTGGAGGATGCCGTGTAACAGTTGGCGGTGAGATCAAATTTGCTTGTGTGGATGGACCGGAATTTGACGGGCATCAGGTCGACTTTGATAATCTTATGCAAAGACTTACTGCTTATAAGCATGAAGAAGAGCACTCCAAAGAGTGTATGTTAAATAAAAAAGTTTAAGGGAGAGAGCGATGAACAGTAGTGTTGCAGATATGACAAAGAAAGAGCGCAGAGCGATCCCTAGACAAGATATGAACGAAAGAGATGCCAAAGAGCGTGCTAAATGTTTTGATGAGGTGACATTAGGTTATAGCCTCCAAGAGGCGCAGTTTGAAGCAGCAAGATGTATCCAGTGTAAAGACCCTGCCTGTATAAAGGGGTGTCCGGTGGGGATAGATATTCCCGGGTTTTTAGATTGTATCGTTCAAGGAGATCTGCACGGTTCTATCAATAAGTTATGGGAGCGTACAGCACTGCCTGCCGTGTGCGGGAGAGTGTGTCCGCAAGAGATGCAGTGTGAAGCAGAGTGTGTTGTCGGACTTAAAGAGGGTAGAGAGCCTGTGGCTATCGGCAATCTTGAGATGTTTATCGCCGATTGGGCAAGAGAGAACGGCGTTAAAAACGAAGTTGTAATTCCCCCTGCGACAGGCAAAAAAGTTGCCGTAGTCGGGAGTGGACCGGCAGGCATCACAGTCGCAGGTGACTTGGCACTTAAAGGGCATGATGTGACTGTCTTTGAAGCATTTCATAGAGCAGGTGGCGTGTTACTATATGGTATCCCCGAATTTAGACTTGCTAAAGATATCGTCGATTATGAGATCGAGGGACTTAAAGAGCTTGGTGTGAAGATTGAGTATGATTCAGTCGTAGGACGAACGGTAGATGTCGATGAGCTCCTTGAAGAGATGGGTTATGATGCTGTTTTTATAGGTGTTGGCGCAGGGTTGCCAAACTTTTTGGGCATTCCCGGAGAAGAGCTCAATGGCGTTTTTTCAGCCAATGAGTATCTCACACGCTCAAACTTGATGAAAGCTTTTGACTTTCCAAAGTTTGATACACCGATTATCCCAGGAACAAATGTAGCTATCTTGGGCGCAGGTAATGTGGCGATGGATGCAGCAAGAACAGCGTTGCGCCTAGGAGCAAAAAGCGTAAAGATCGTTTATCGTAGAACCAAAGAGGAGTCACCTTCTCGCCAGATAGAGTTGCACCATGCCGGAGAAGAGGGGGTTGAGTTTGAGTTTTTAACATCTCCACTTGAGTTTGTCGGTACAGATGGCAAACTCTCAGGTATCCGATGTGAAAGAATGGAGCTTGGCGAGCCTGACGAGAGCGGCAGACGACGCCCGATTCCGGTGAAAGATTCATCTTTTGTTTTGGACTGTGATCTTGCGATTATCGCTATCGGCACACAAGCAAATCCGTTATTGACCAATGTTACAAAAGGGCTAGAGCTTAATCAATGGGGCAACATAAAAGCTGATGAAAAAAGCGGAAAAACAACCAAAGAGAAAGTTTGGGCAGGCGGCGATATCACGCTTGGTCAAGCGACCGTGATATTGGCTATGGGAACAGGTAGAGATGCGGCAAACTCTATCGATGCCTATCTAAACGGTGAGTCTTGGTAATCAACCAAGGCTCCAATTTTCTTAAAGATACTCACATTTTTGGATATCGAGTTTTTTGAGCAATCGCTCGATAAACTCTCCCGATGTTCGAGTGCAGATATAATTTTCTCCACCAAATTCGACACTAAATGTACCGGCATTGTTTTCTAATCGACGGTGAATAACTTCCGGTCGCACATCAAGATCGATCTCAACCTCACCAATCTTGTCACAAATTTCTGAACGCGATTCGGGTCTTGTATATTCTATCGAAACTCGCATATACATCTCTTCCATTAGTACCGTTGCTTGTTTGTCATGTAGCATAAATCTTCCTTGAACAACAGATAATATTTACTATTCTATCATAGATATTATTATAATATTATAGTATCTTGAAATTTTACATCTAAATTAAAAATGTAATTTTTTCTATAAAATAGTAGATTTATATATTCCATTTTAATGTAAAGCAACTACCGTCGAGTGTAGGGGTAAACTCCAGCGAAGCACCGAGTTGTTCTTCCGCCATTTGACGACTCATTGCCAAGCCAATACCGCTTCCTTTTTGTTTATCTGTCACGTAAGATTCAAACAATCTTCCTCTCATATCCAAAGAGACTCCACCCGCATTATCTATGATAGAGATGGATGTTTCATCAATTTGTATAATGATTGATTTTTTACTCTTTGCCGGGTGTTTTAGATGCGCTTCAATAGCATTTTGCAAGAGGTTGATTATGATGTGTCGTAGAGCGTTTTTGTAGAGTTTTTTTTGCAACTTGGATTTTTCTTCTATTTGAATGTAGATCTCATATTTTTCTGTTTCGTGAGATAAAAAATCAATTATATATTCCACTTCTTGTCTTATATTCAAGTTTTCTTGTGTGTTGTTAACTCGGTAAAAATCTAAAAAAGAATCTATGGTTTGCGACAGATGCTGTATATACTCTGCTCCCTTTAATGATTTTTCTTTAATTTTGTGATCATCCGATTTCTTTTCTATATAGAGAAAAAGATAAGACATCGTATTTAAAGGGGTTCTCCATTGATGGGCTATTTGACCCATAGCTTCACCTATGACGGCAAATTTACTTTGGTAGGAGAGTGATTTTTTTGCACTCTCCTCAGCTTCTTTGAGCTCCTTAAGTAGATAACTTATCGCCATAAGCATCATAATCGCCTCAAAAGGGATAGAGATAAAACCTAAAGGTATGAACCATATATGATAAACATTAAAAAACTCTGCTGCTATAATGGTAATGGTGATGACGCCCCATCCCAAAATAAAAAACTTTGCGGGCATAAAACCTTGTTTAAACCTTATTACTGCAACGATAAGATAGACAACAACATAATGGCTTATATAATGAAGGCCTTCGGGATATCCAAAGAGCGAAAAGATAATCGTACCAATATTGAAATAGAGAAAAAAGAGTAGAAGTTTATCTATTTTTGGCGTATAGGTTTTTGTTTGAAGAAAAATTCTAACAAAAATTGTACTTACCAATGTGGTAATGCCGCCTGAGACTAAAAATAGTTGAGGATCTACCCGTTGATCAAAGAGAGCAAGAGCTATTGTGGGTGAAAAAACCAGATAAGATACAAAACCAAACTGCATGAGCGCATACACCCCATAGAGCGATTGACGCAAGGAAGCCCAAAGAGTTAAGCTATAAATTATCGCCATAGAGAGAAAACCTACAATAAAAATAGCAAAAACAAACCGGAATTTCTCTCTTTGCATTATCTCTTGATAATTTTGTGCCTCTATCACACCCATGCCGTAAAGGTATTGAGTGTAGGGTTTTTGTTTTATATGCATAGTGTGAATAAGCGGATCACCTTTTTTATACATAAAGGAGATATATTGTATGCCGTTATTTCTAAATTGTGTATACTTTAATTTAGGCGAGAGCGGATGATGGTCAACCTCTAGATCATCGATCGCAATATAGAGCATACCTTCTGAGGAGGGCTCTAAAAAACTATAACCTATCCAGTAGCTTTCATTTGGCGGTATTTCAAGATAAGCACCCGTTTTTTTATCTCTATTGAGATCGATAGGTTTAAAAGAGAGTGAAGCATTAGCATCAAAGAGCTGCCCGTTTTTTACATGTTTATAGCCAATGTGCGTGATAAGATTGTTTCCCCAAAGGGAGCTTACAAGTAAAAAGATGATCCATATGATATTTTTCATAATACTATATTAAGATACCAAAATGGCAATAAGATGGGATAATTTATAAAATTTCAATTTTATATCCATTATGCCGCTCATTTTTGATGTTGATGCCGGGAATTTTTTTACGCAAAATTTTTATCACCGTACGCAGTGCTTCATCGCTCATAAAAGAATCATGCCAAACACTATATTCTATCTGCTCATAAGGAACTATATTGCCAGCATTACGTAGCAAAGTATTCAAAAGTAATTTCTCTTTTCTTGTGAGGCTTATATCTTCATTTTGTACTCGTAAAATTTGATTGTGTATGTGATAAGTGCTTTCTGGCGCAATAGTAATTGTCTCATTAGTAAAAAAACTTTCATAGACTGTTTTTATTTTTGTCTCGAGCTCATTTGGTTCTACCGGTTTTTTTAACCATCCTGTGATACCGATATCTATACCCTCTATAAGCGTATCCTCTGTCGTGTATGCCGTAGTGATAAAGATTGCCGTATTTTCATTTTTTTCGCGTATTTTTCTTGCAATGTCCAATCCGCTTAAGGCAGGCATTTTCAGATCGGTTATGACAATACTTGGACCATAGTCTTCATACAATTCAAGTCCTATTTTCGGCTCTGTAGCACTATATACTTTCCCACAAATTAACTCTAAAAAATCTACCGCTTCAATTACTTGATCGCAATCATCGTCTATGTAGAGTACGGATATTGCTTCAAATTTCTGCATAAATGACCTTATATTCTTAACTTTTATTATTATATCCCATCTTTACCCCATTTTTAAATGCCATACTTTGAAAAATCAAAAAAAGGAGAAAACAAAAATGGAAGAAGTAGAAAACAAAAGAGGAATGACAGCAGGTATCATAGCGTGTGTTCTCGCAGGAGTAGGAATTTTATTTTTTGGTGTTGTTTTTGTGCCGTTGGCTATGATAGTAGCGCTTTTTGGGACTTTTTTAGCAGTAAAATCTAAAAATACCAGCGCTATAGGAGTGAATATTTTGGCATGGGTATTGGTGATCATAGGGGTAGCTACCTCTCCTTTGTTGCTTGTTGCAATCGGCTTGCCAGGTAGCTAGCGATTTTATTGTCTGTTGGAACTTAGCTGGAGATTTATGAGTGTAAGAGTAGAGAAAATGATGAAATCCTAAGGAGAATAAAATGAAAAAAAGTTTAGTTTTTATTGGTTTAATCAGTGCTTTGATATTGGGTGGATGTAGCGAGAAGGATAAAAACTACTACAGCACTAATAAAAAAGCAGCTATAGAAAAATATGAGAAGTGCAATGAAAGTAAAGATAGTAGCTCAGAGTGCCTAATTGCATATGATGTTCTAAGCGAGTTTCTCTCATCTGCGAAGAAAAAATTTAGAGAATGTGAAAAAGCGGGAGAATATGAAAATGAAAGAATCTCTGAAGAGTGTATCAATGCAAAGGAAGAGGCGAAAAAGTTAAGTGGAGTATTTGGATATGCAGATCCTACTGATAATAAATCTTTTGGGTTTTAAAAAGAAGAAAAACTTGATGACACTATCAAAATATTTAAATAATTATTGATAATTTAAGTCCATTGTGATTCTGAAAACACTATAATTTTTTACATTTTATCAATACGATAACAAATACATTGGTAAGGAGAAAGAATGAAAAAAACATTATTTGCAATATTGCTTCTAGCAATAGGTTTTAGCGGATGCGGAGAGAAAACAAAAACAAAAGAGTATTATATGCAGCCTGAAAATGCACAAGAGCTTGAAGCAAAAGTGAAAGAGTGCAAAAATGATCCCGGAGGAGTTGGTCAAACTCCAAATTGCATTAATGCCATAGAAGCTTCTATCTCTAAAGACATGAAAGCAGAATACAACCATAGTATATTTGATAACTAAAAAAGGGTATATAGAATGAAAGAATTTTTCAATTTATCATTTAAGGGACTAACGCCTAGCTATTATTATAGACAATTGATATTTGGCTTTATTATTGCAGCATTATTTATTTCTATAGCATGGTCACACGAAACAGATACACTAAAGTTAACTGGTTCGATAATATCTTTTATATTTTTAGCCCTTTTATATCCTTACTCTATATTTGTTTATGAATCAATCGTCGGATTTTTTGTAGGAGAAAATATTTTCTATTTTGAAGGGTTTTTAGCGTTGCTTTTCTTTTTGATAAAGTTTATTGCAATAATTTTTTGTTATGGCTTTTCTTTTATCATTGCACCAATTGGTCTAATAGCACTTTATTTTCTGAATAAAAAAAGACAGAGTGAATAGGATATCAAATTGGTAAAAAATAAACTAAACTAAAATATGAATAGACTATAAAGGAGACCAACAATGACAGATGAAAATATGTTAAAACTTGCTAAAGAGTTTGAGAGCATAAACATAGTGGAAGAGATTTTGGCAAAAGGTTTTCCTGCAACATATCGAGACGAAAAGCGATATCCCGGTAAGATGCTTAAAGAGTATCCAGACGGCAGACTTGAGTCTATTGACATCGATATGGATACTTTTGAGACAATAGTTCTTGAAGTTTTGAGAGAAGGCAAAGAATGAAAAAAACATTATTTGCAATATTGCTTCTAGCAATAGGTTTTAGCGGATGCGGAGAGAAAACAAAAACAAAAGAATATTATATGCAAGATGAGAATGCTCAAGAGCTTGAGGCAAAAGTCAAAGAGTGTAAAAATGATCCGGGAGGAGTTGGTCAAACTCCAAATTGTATTAACGCAATAGAAGCTATGGTTGCAAAAAGTATGAAAGCTGATGATACAAGTATATTTGATTAAAAAAGGTAAAAGATGCAACTATTCCAAGACTCTGGTAAAAGTCTCGAGAATATTTTTCAGTTGATTGAAGATGCCGGCACCTCTGATATGGTCAATCAGTTAGCAGGTATACTAAGTTCTTAGATTACTGTAGATTCTTCTTTGGAATATCATAATTTTATCTTTTTAACTAAATTTTCGATACAATCACGCAATATTGTATAAAAAGGATATGCGTGAAAGTTACAACTAAAAGAATCGATGATGCCAATATCTCAATGAAAGCGAAGATTTCAAAAGAGATGTTAGAGCAGGAGGTCGATAAATTAGCCCAACAAGCCGGCAAAACTATGAATATATCCGGCTTTAGAAAAGGGAAAGTTCCTGCCCATGTCGTGAAAAAAATGCATGGTGATAAGCTCGAACAAGACGCACAAAGTGAAGCTGTAAGAACTATGCTTGATGAGGGAAGTAAAAGTGCAAAGATCAATCCAGGTGATGTGATAGGGCAGCCACTCTTTAAAAAGTTTGAAAATGGTGATGATGGTATCGATGTGGAGCTTGAAGTCTCACTAAAACCAACGATAACTATCGAGGGATACCAAGAGGTTATACCGACATTTAAAAAACCAAGTGTGACAAAAAAAGAGATTGATGAGCGACTCAAAGGTCTTGCAGAAGCACAAGCGCCTTTTGAGGCAATCAAAACAAAAAGAGGCATCAAAGACGGCGATAGTGTTGTTATCGATTTTGAAGGCAAGATAGAGGGTGTTCCTTTTGATGGCGGCAAAGCTGAGAAGTTCAACCTTAAAATTGGTTCAAAACAGTTTATCCCGGGCTTTGAAGAGCAACTTATCGGCATGAAAGCAGGCGAAGAGAAGACGATTAATGTTACTTTCCCAAAAGAGTATGGAGCAGAGAATCTTGCAGGCAAAGAGACCACATTTGATGTAAAACTTCATGAGATTCAACAAAAAGCAAAAGTGACTATCGATGATGATTTTGCGAAAAAACTACTGCATGAAGAAAAAGATGCAACCGTAGAAACACTCAAAGAGAAGATAAAAGAGCAGATGGAAAAAGAGAAACTCTCAAAACTCTACCAAGATGAGCTCAAATCAAAAACTATCGAAGCACTCGTGGGTAAATTTGATTTTGCTTTACCAAACAATATCGTAGAGCAAGAGGTAGATGCGAAAGTCAATCAAAAAGCAGGCCAAATGAGCAAAGAAGAGCTTGAAAGTTACAAAAATGATGCTAAAAAGCTTGAGAAACTCAGAGATGAGTTCAAACAAGAAGCAATTGATAGCGTTAAAGCAACATTCCTTGTTGATGAGCTTGCAAAAAAAGAGGGTATCAAAGTAGATGATCAAGAAGTTTCTCAGACGATCTATTATGAAGCGATGATGTCAGGGCAAGATCCACAACAGACTATCGAGTACTATCAAAAAAATAATCTTTTGCCTGCCATTAAAATGGGAATCATCGAAGATAAACTTTTTGCAAAACTTTTAGGCATTGACAATTAATTGTCATCAAGATATAGTAAATTATTTGAAAAGAGGTTGAAATGTCATACATTCCTTATGTGATAGAACAGACAAGCAAGGGCGAACGAAGTTACGATATCTACTCAAGACTTCTCAAAGATAGAATCATCATGTTAAGTGGCGAGGTTAATGATCAGGTTGCTTCATCGATCGTAGCACAGCTTCTTTTTCTTGAGGCACAAGATCCGGATAAGGATATCTACTTTTATATCAATTCACCGGGCGGCGTTGTAACAAGCGGTTTTTCTATGTATGATACGATGAACTATATCAAGCCTGATATCGCCACGATCTGCATAGGACAAGCAGCATCTATGGGCGCTTTTTTACTCTCAGCGGGTACGAAAGGCAAGCGATATGCACTTCCGCATTCTCGTATCATGATCCATCAGCCTTCAGGTGGCGCACAAGGACAATCAACAGATATTCAAATCCAAGCAAAAGAGATTCAAAGACTCAAAGATTCACTCAATGAGATTATGGCAAAAAATACAGGCAAGACACTCAAGCAGGTAGAAAAAGATACCGAAAGAGACAACTTTATGTCTGCCGAGGAAGCTTTGAAATACGGCTTGATTGACAAGGTTCTCGCAAAGAGTCTATAGCGCATGATTAGAGAAATCGTTATATATCCGGATAGGCGTCTCAAGGAGATATCAAAGCCGGTTGAGCATTTTGATGAGAGCCTCCATGCGCTTCTTGATGATATGTATGAGACTATGATTGCTAAAAACGGCGTAGGGCTTGCTGCTGTGCAAGTAGGCGTGCATCTAAGAGCGCTCATCATCAATATTCCGTTTGATAAAGAGCTAGAAGATTCTCAACCCAAAGAGAATACGCTCGAAGTCATTAACCCAACCCTTTTAGAGATAAGCGGTGAGACCGATTTTCAAGAGGGGTGTTTGAGTGTACCCGGCGTCTTTGAAGATATTGTTCGTGCGCAGTATGTGAAAGTGGAGTATCAAGATAGATTTGGCGAAAAGCATCTCATCGATGATGATGATTTTTTAGCGATTGCTCTACAGCACGAGATGGATCATCTCGATGGTAAGGTTTTCGTAGAAAAACTCTCTTATATCAAGCGCAAGAAGTTTGAAAAAGAGTGGAAAAAACTGCATCCATAAAATCGAAGATAACTTAAATTTAATTGCTATTAAGATAAAATTTTCAATCAAAAAAATTAATAGTGAGGTGATTAGATGGATAGACGTGAAGGAATGAAGCAAATAATGTTGCTTTTGGGAGTATCGGCAACCATGCCATTGCAGGCATTTGATTTCAATAAAGCAATTGATGCTGCAGGAAGTTTGACCAAGGCAGCGTCCATAACAGATGCAGATATCAAGGCATACTATTCACAACTTAGCAAAGAGTATGATTCGCAAAATAAAGTTGCTACTAGTGGCAATAAGTATGGTAAGCGATTGATACACCTCACAAGAGGTTTAAACTCATATGATGGCCAACGATTTAATTACAAAGTTTATTTAACTTCAGAAGTGAATGCTTTTGCTATGGGAGATGGAACGGTGCGTATTTATAGTGGCTTGATGGATTTGATGACAGATGATGAGGTTCGTTATGTGATAGGTCATGAGATGGGACATATCAAATTTGGCCATTCTAAAAAGCGTATGCAAGCTGCATTAACCACTTCCGCATTGCGCGATACTCTCTCGGCAGCCGGAGGTAAAGCAGCACAACTATCTGATTCGGAGCTTGGAGGCTTATTTGAGAAAGTCGTAAAAGCACAACATTCACAGAGTAATGAACGAGAGGCAGATGATTATGCTCTAAAATTTCTCAAAACCAAAAAATATAATCCAATGGCAGCAGTTACGGCATTGCAAAAGTTAGATAAGTTATCAGGCGGTAGAGGCGGAGGATGGCTCTCAACTCATCCTGCACCAAAAGAGCGTGCAAATCGTATGCTGAAACAATTATCATAAAAATAATAAAGAACAATTATGGAAAAAAGTAAGTTAAGCACGATCATTTTTGCAGTTTTGATAGCAGGCGGGATAGCACTAGCGGGGTATTTTATAGGGCAAACTATGTACAATGCAAAAGTGGCCATAAATACGGCGACCGTTAAAGGGCTTGCCGAGAGAGTTGTCGAATCAGACAGGGCAGATTGGACGATACTCTATGCCGTAGGCAGCACGAAAAGAGAAGACATTCCTGCGCTTTATGCACAAGCAGAGAAAGATCAAAAAACTATTATAGATCTACTTCTAAAAAACGGTATAAAGGATGAAGAGATTACCATAGGAACTATTGATTATGATCATGCTGTTTATAGAGATGAAAATCAAAAAATTGTTGACGAGCAATATAGATTAAGAGGAGATATAAAAGTATCTACTCAAAATATTCACCTTATAGCAAGTCTACGTCAAAAGGTCAATAAACTACTCACCGAGGGGATAAATGTTTCAAGCGGTAATCCTACATATCGTTTTACAAAATTGAATGACATCAAGCCTGAAATGCTTGAGACAGCAACTAAAAATGCTAGAATTGCTGCCAATGAATTTGCAAAAAATGCGGGCACAAGTGTAGGAAGAATCTATAGTGCGAGACAAGGCAATTTTTCTATACAAGATTTTGGACAAGACTATGGCGATACACAAGAGATAAAAAAGGTTGTTAGGGTTATTACTACGATTACATTTTATCTTAAAGATTAGTAGAGACATCTCTTTTTTTAAAGAAATATGATAATAGTGCAGGTGTGGATAGCCTCACATTTCCCTTTGCAGGAAAATATGACAATATGACATATTTTTAGCTTTCATTTTTTTTCTATGTGATAATGCCTGCATGGGAAAAGTAGAACAGATAAAAGAAGAGAAACCAAAAGAGGATGCCATCCTCAATAAGCTTACTTGCGCTACACTTGAAGGTGCCAATGCAAAAGTGATCGATGTGGAAGCGACTTTCACAAAAGGCTTGCCGGGGTTCACCGTCGTTGGGCTTGCAAGTAGTGATATACAAGAGTCAAAAGATAGGGTAAAATCAGCGCTTTTGACTAATGAATTTCATTTTCCACCTCTCAAAATCACCATCAATCTTGGACCAAGTGATCTCAAAAAGAGCGGCACACACTTTGATCTCTCGCTCGCACTTCTTATCGCATCCAATAAAACCAAGATAGAACAAGAGGGACTCTATGTGTTTGGCGAGCTTGGATTGGACGGCAGGGTAAAAAGCAGCTCCATGCTCTTTCCTATCATCCTTTCGCTTAAAGAGCAAGGACTTATCAAAAAAGCGATTGTGCCAAAAGAGGCGATGGAGTATCTTGCCTATATATCAGGGGTAGATTTTATCCCCGTTGAGAGCCTGCTTGATGCGCTTCGAGCAATCAAAGGAGATATAAAGCCTCAAGAGATAGAGAACTTCTCTTATGATGCAAAAGTGCTCAAGGTTACTGAAGATGCATACTACTATAATAGTGATTTTAAGAGCGATTTTTTAGATATCAAGGGGCAAAAAATCGCAAAACGCGCCGCACTTATCGCAGCGGCAGGGATGCACAATTTTTTGATGCAAGGAAACCCGGGATGTGGTAAGAGCATGATCGCAAAGCGGATTATCGACATATTGCCACCTCTGAATGAGAAAGAGATACTCTCTATCGCAAAGCACCAATTTTTAGATGGCATCTTACCTGATTTTGCAGCCAAGAGACCTATGCGTTCTCCACACCATACGGCAACGATAGCCTCTATTTTTGGCGGTGGCTCAGTATCGGCACGTATCGGCGAGGTAGCCCTCGCGCATAAAGGCATCCTCTTTTTTGATGAGTTGCCTCACTTCTCAAAACAGACTCTAGAAGCTCTTAGGGAGCCACTTCAAGATAAAAAAGTACATATCGCAAGGGTCAACTCAAAGGTCGCTTACGAATCAGATATCATGTTTATAGCTGCGATGAATCCATGCCCTTGCGGCAACTTGCTTTCCAAAAGCAAACCGTGCAGATGTAATGAGAGTGAGATAAAACGCTATACAAATAGACTTAGTGATCCTTTTTTGGATCGTATCGATATATTTGTCACGATGCAGGAGGTAAGCAAAGATGATAGTGCCGACATCTCCTCAAAGCAGATGCTTGAGAAGGTTTTACAGGCTTTTGTCAACCAAAAAAGTAGAGCTCAAGAGCGACTCAACGGGAAGCTCAACGAAGAGGAGATTGAGCGATTTTGTCTCTTGAGTGCAGAAGCACAAGCGATATTGGAGAGCGCCATAGCCAAATTTGCTTTGACACATAGAAGTATAGCAAGCATCAAAAAGGTTGCAAGAACGATTGCCGATCTTGAAGGCGTAAAAGATATCGAAAAACCACATCTCTTAGAAGCATTGAGCTATCGTAGAAGGAAGTAAGAATATGGCTATTGTAAATATAAATTTGCACAAAGTCTATAAAATATGATAAAATGTATTACATGTAATACAAAGGAGTTTATTATGTTATCAGTTAGACTTGATAGTCAGACACAAGCAAGGATAGATAAACTTGCAAAAGTTACAAAAAGACCTAAAAGTTTTTTTGTTAAAGAAGCACTGGCAAATTATCTTGATGATTTAGAAGATTATTATGATGTGCAAAAAAGAAAAAATAGTGCCGATAGAGAGTTAATATCATTTGAAGAATTAAAAAAGGCACTTGATGTATGAAATAATTTTTGATAAGAAAGTTATTAAAGATTTAAAACGCATAGATAAAATATGGCAAGTTAAAATCATCCAAAAGATAGATGAAGTCTTGCGTACAAATCCTCATGAAGGAAAAAGACTCATGGGCAATATGTCAAATTTCTTTCGCCTAAGAGTAGGAGACTACAGAATCATCTATGAGATTATTGATGAGGCTATAATGGTTGAAGTTATTAAAATAGCTCACAGAAAAGATGTTTACAAATAGAGTTGCCTTTATTGGATAGGCATAAGCCTGAAAAAGATTGTGTATCAAGCCCTCAATGCTTTGTTTTCTGCTTTTAAGAGGCGTCATCAAAGAGAATGGGTGTTTTATCATCTATTTTTTCCCACTCTACTTTGCCCTCAGGGCTACCATGATCAACTGTATTTTGTGTTTTTTGGCGTTTTGTGAGATAGTTGGTGCTTATGATTGCTCCTTCAGCTGTTGCTCTATTGTCATGATGCTCTTCTTTGCCTGCTAGTATCAATACATTATCCCGATAGATAAATTGATAATTAATGCTTCCTTGGCCCCAACCGCCGGCACTGCACCAATAATGGGTATACAAAGATAAATTGTTATTTTTTATGGCAATTTCATCAAACGGATCATCGCAATTTGTATATTCGTCCGGTTCAAGTATGTTCTTGTTTTCTCCTAAGAGTGTATACCCGTTTGTATCTTTGAGCCAAACAAGCCATATGCGTGGATTTGCATTCGGATACCTACTACTGAAGGCATTTAGCTTTTTTATTTTGTATCTATCAGCTAGTTCGATAACAAAAGAGATATCCTCTTTTTTATCTCCATTAAGATCACCTTTGGCTTCTCCTAGGATGACATACTTTTGTTTGATGCGTGCGTTTATTATCTTGAGTATGGGGTAATAATCACCATAGGTTTGATGAAGCCGTTTTGGGATTATGGACTCTTTTTTGTCATAGAGCATCTGAGCAATATAGGTTAGATAGTGCATCTTATCTATGTTTTCATTCTCATAGTAATCTTTTTTTTGCTTGACCTTTTCCATGACATCCGCATAGTTCAAATGGGCTACAGTTCTATCGGGAAATCTATCAATGAGTTGGTAAAGCAGAGCCTCAGCCTCTTCATTGTAGCCTTTTTGGTAGAGATAAAATGCTAAGTTATTATGAGCCTCTTCATTTGCTTCATCGAAATCAAAATACTTTTTATAGTCATAGTGCCAAAAGTAATAACTATTTTTCTTTGGTTTGTATCTATCTAACTTCATATAGTTGAGCATTTCCGAAACGTTTGAAATGCGAGTATACTCTAAAAATTTATCACATCCATCAAAGACCATATAGGGGTTCATGCTATTGCCGTAATTTTGTATACTTAAATTTGAGGGACTATCTATTTTTGCACTGACGGTAAAAGCAACATCGCTATCATGCATTTTCCCATTATCGCTATCTGTGTAATAAGTAGCATTGAGGTCTGTAAAGGTTATAAATGCATCTTCGATTTTTAGTGTCCCATAACTATTTACACCTCCATAGTTATGAAGATTATACCTATAATAATCACGATAAGGGTTCTCAATCCCAATCATCACATCACACCCTTTGCTTACGTATAATCCCTCTTGCGGCGGTTGTGCAAAAAGCGGTAAGGATATGAGCGCAAAGAGGATACTCAGCTTATTTACAATGATATTTTTTTTCATTCTACTCCTTTTGGTTTTTTGCAGAAAAGATAAAATATGAGAAAAGATGCAAATACGCATGAAAACATCACAAATGCCATGATGAGTGGCGAGCTTGAGTGTAGAGCACCCGTTCCCATAGAGACGAGTCCCGCGATAAGAAACTGAATACTTCCCATAAAAGCAGAAGCCTCTCCTGCGTGTGTACTAAAGTGTGCCATACCGAGTGCTGTCATATTTGGCATCAAAAGCCCTGTAAGCGCAATGGTAAGAAAAAGAGGTATCACAACGGCATACAGCTCCCCGCTCATCCATGATTGGAGTATCATAAGTAGCGCAAAAACAACTTGTGCCACTATAGCAATAGTGATAATCTTAAGCGGTGAAGCGATCTTTAAAAGCTGTGTGTTGATCTGAGCAAAAAAGATGAAGCCAAGAGCATTGATGCCAAACACCCATCCAAAGTGATCGGTTGCGATGCCAAAGTGCTCGATAAATACAAACGGTGAGCTTGCAATGTAGGCAAACATACTTGACATCGTAAGTCCTCCGGAGAGTGTATAGCCTAAAAAGCGTCTATTTTTAAACAGTGCACCATAGCGCGAGAAGACAGAAGAGAAAGTAAGTTGTAGTTTTAAATTTGGTTTAGTAGTTTCAACCAAATTTCTATAGATAAGTAGTAGTGCCAATGCTCCAAAGATTGCTAAAATGCCAAAGATCGTATCCCACCCATAAAATGCAACAAGATGCCCCCCTGCAATGGGTGCTAGCATAGGAGCTACTCCCATGACTAGCATAATGGTCGAGTAGATACCTGCCGCATCACGTGCGCTATAGAGGTCGCTGACTATGGCTCTGCCGACAACCATACCCGCACTTGCACCAAGCGCCTGGAAAAACCGTAGGGCTATCAATTGATCAATCGACGCTGCAAAGATGCATAATGCAGAGGCAACGACATAGATACTAAGTCCGACATAAAGTATAGGTTTACGTCCATAACGATCTGACAAAGGGCCATAGGCAAGTTGTCCAAACGCAAGTGCAACGAAAAAAGAGGAGAGTGTCAATTGTACATGGCGAGCATCTGTTTTAAAAACTTTTTCCAATGCAGTAAATGCAGGGAGATACATATCAATGGAGAGTGGGCCTAGTGCGGCAAGTATCCCCAAGATAAAGACAAGATTTTTTTTTGAAATGATTGGTGTGGTTGATTTGTGCATAAAAGTCCGTCACATAAGTTTATCGATTATAACCCCTCGCGCCTTACGATGAGGTAAAGAGTCATTCAAATACTAAAGCAAGATACTATCTACGACTCTTTTTCTTTATAGAGAGATTCTTCAAAGAGAAATTGATGCTCTTTAGGGAGTGCCTCATAGACCATATAAGCTAAGTTTCGTATCTCCCAAAGAGCTGCTTTGTTGGTGCGAAGTGAGAGGAAGTTTTGCAGGCTTCTTGCGTTGATACTCCATGTAAGCTCGCTCTTATAACTCTCCGGTAGTGCATATTTGGCGATATCATTACTGATCCCACTTTGAAGCAGTTTTTGTAGTGCATCGAGTGCATTTTTTGAGGCACTATCAACCGCTTCATTGCCTGTGAAGACAAGATATTTTTCATAATCTATTGACTCGCACTCTTTGAGCTCTTTGAGGGTATAACGCGTACTTTTGACACTTAGGCTTGCCATTCTATGTCGTGCAAGTTCTTGTAAAAGTGCTCTGCTGATACCTTGAATAAAAAAATTATAGTGTATATGTTCAAGTGTGGAGGCGTGCTTATATTTATTGCCGACCCTATCGATAAGCGCAAGATCTTTCTCGCCTCCGTCATCACTTTTATCGAAGCTTTGCCAGCATGTTCTTATCGCATGAGAGCAGACATTAAGTGGAGTGGAGTGCAGAAGCGTTACTTTCATCGTGGGATCCCTTTGGCTCTAATTTGATATAATTATACCCAACAAATTTTTAAGGGATACAATGAAAGCAGCGCAGAGATTTTTTTCTTTTAACGATGATTTTAGAGACCCTTTTTCTCGGGATAGAGATAGAGTGTTGCACTCAAGTTCTTTTAGAAGGTTAGAGTATAAAACGCAAGTTTTTTTAAATCATGAAGGAGACTATTTTAGAACCAGATTGACACATTCGCTTGAAGTGAGTCAAATTGCTAGAAGTCTCTCTCGTGAGCTTGGACTCAATGAGACACTCTGTGAAGCTATCGCACTTTCGCATGATCTTGGACATACTCCTTTTGGGCACATAGGAGGTGATGAGCTTGATAGATTGCTTAAAATTGATGGCTTTGAGAATGGATTTGATCACAATTTTCAATCTTTTAGAGTCTTAACAAAATTAGAGAAACGATATAAAGATTTTGATGGGCTCAATCTCACTTTTGCAACACTCGAAGGCGTTTTAAAACACTCATACCCGTATGAGAAAAGCTTTTTAGTACAATTGGATAGCGAGTTTGATCTAAAAAAACATCCTTCGATTGAAGCGATGATTGTTGATAGAGCTGATGAGATAGCCTATATGAGCCACGATATTGATGATGGGGTCAAATATGGGCTGATTGATTTTGATCTCCTTCTCCAAGAGCCACTTGCACAAAGAGTAAATGAGCGAGTTAAAAAAGAGGGCATAGGAGAAAAAGATACTCTTTTTCGTCATCGTTTTGTAGCCAACTTGATAACTCTGCTTATAGAGGAGTTTATAGCACACTCAAAAGAAGAGGTAGCCAAATATCCATCTGATAGACCACTTTGTGCGACGATAGACTCAAGCGAGACACTCCTTATAGGGTTCGATGCAGTGCTAGAAAGAGAGATTAAGTTGCTCAAGAAGTTTCTATTTCAAAACCTCTATAGACACCAGAAAATTGCTACGAAGATGTATTCAGGCAAAGAGTGCATAAAATCGCTCTATAAAGCTTTTAGCGAAGATACATATCTCCTGCCAAAGAGACAAAGATCATTTTTGGAAAGACGCACAAAACACAGAGTCATAGCTGATTACATCGCCTCTATGACCGATCGATATGCTATAAAAACATATAAAGAGATATATGGATTTTAATAATGGAGCGATATCTAATAAATTTAGGGTATAATTCGCGAAATAATATATAGGAATATAGAATGCAAAAAATCAAAAATATTGCCGTGATTGCACACGTCGACCACGGGAAAACCACTTTGGTGGATCAACTTTTGCAACAAAGCGGGACATTTGCCGCCCACCAAGAGTTTAGCGATAGGGTCATGGATAGTAATGATATCGAAAAAGAGAGAGGTATTACGATCCTCTCTAAAAATACAGCCATCATTTATGGTGATCATAAAATCAACATCATAGACACTCCGGGCCATGCCGATTTTGGCGGTGAAGTCGAGCGTGTATTAAGAATGGTTGATGGCGTCTTGTTGCTTGTTGATGCACAAGAGGGTGTTATGCCACAGACAAAGTTTGTACTCAAAAAAGCGATTGGATTCGGACTCATCCCTATCGTCGTTGTCAATAAGATAGACAAAGAGGCAGCGGAACCCGATAGAGTTGTCAATGAGGTTTTTGACCTTCTTGTAGCACTTGAAGCAAATGATGCTCAGCTTGAATTTCCTATAGTATACGCAGCAGCAAAAAACGGGTATGCAAAGTGGGAGATGGAGGATGAAAATGTTGATATGACGCCTCTTTTTGAAGCGATATTAAAATATGTTCCATATCCTGAGGGATCAAGTGAATCAGATACACAAGCTCAGGTCTTTACACTTGATAGCGATAACTTTGTCGGCCGTATCGGAATTACTAGGATATTTAACGGTAAGCTCAATAAGGGCGAAGAGTTTACTCTCATCAAAGCAAGTGGCGCAAAAAGTAAGAGTAGAGTATCAAAACTTATAGGGTTTAGAGGGCTTGATAGGATAGAGATATCTGAGGCTGAAGCAGGCGATATCGTGGCGATTGCAGGATTTAATGATATCGATGTAGGTGATAGTATCTGTGATAATACCAATCCGGTTGCACTTGATCCGATGCATATAGAAGAACCGACACTTTCGGTTATCTTCTCTGTTAATGATGGACCGCTTGCAGGAACAGAAGGAAAGCATGTTACTTCAAATAAAATCAGAGAGCGACTTACTAGAGAGATGGAGACCAATATAGCTATGAGAATGGAGCCACTCGGTGATGCTTCGTTTAAAGTTTCCGGTCGTGGTGAGCTTCAAATAGGCATCTTAGCTGAAAATATGAGAAGAGAGGGATTTGAGTTTCTACTAGCACGCCCTGAGGTTGTTATCAGAGAAGAGAATGGCGTCAAACTAGAGCCGTTTGAGCATCTTGTTGTTGATGTGCCAAGTGATTTTCAAGGCGTTATCATCGAGAAACTAGGCAAGAGAAAAGCCGATATGACATCACTTATTCCTATGCCGGACGGTACGGTAAGGTTGGAGTTTGAGATCCCGGCGCGTGGACTTATCGGGCTTAGAAGTGAATTTTTGACCGATACAAAAGGTGAAGGGGTAATGAACCACTCTTATCTTGAATATCGTCCATATAGCGGAACGGTTGAAAGCAGAACACAAGGTGCGCTTGTCTCTATGGATAACGGAGAAGCTGTTGCCTTTTCTATATTTAATCTCCAAGCAAGAGGTGTTTTGTTTATCAAGCCGCAAGATAAAGTCTATAGCGGTATGGTTATAGGAGAATCTTCAAGACCGGGCGATTTGGATGTCAATCCTCTCAAAGGGAAACAACTTACAAATATGCGAACAAGCGGTGCAGATGAAGCTATCAAACTTGTCCCGCCGCGCAAAATGTCACTAGAGGCAGCAATGGAGTGGATAGAAGATGATGAGCTTGTTGAAGTGACACCGTTAAATATTAGGATAAGAAAAAAATCACTTGATGCCAATGTGCGACGAAGAATGGCAAGAGATAAGAAAAATAGTTAATTTTGCTATAATTATGAAAAAAGGAGTTAAAGATGTGTGCTGAAAGAGCTCAAAGACTTATGATGGCAATAATGTTGGGGTTGATTATGGGACTTGCTGCATCGGGGTGGATAGCGGCAGCTTTTATACTCCAGCTTATTATGATGATTATGTTGATTGTGTGGGCATTGACTAATTTTTGTCCTTCAATATTTTTACTTAAAAAGATACTTCCTCCGTGTAAATGGGATTGATAAGAGTAGATATGTCAAAGATTTCATATAAAGATGCCGGTGTAGATATCGATGAGGGGAACTCTTTTGTTGAAGCGATAAAAGAGGATGTAAAATCGACATTTACTCCCAATGTTATAGGTGGTATAGGTTCATTCGCAGGAGCATATGCCCTTCCAAGCGGATATAGTGAGCCTGTAATCCTCTCTGCAACTGATGGGGTTGGTACAAAACTAAAAGTTGCTATTGAGAGTGAAAAGCTAGATACAATCGGTATTGACCTCGTTGCAATGTGTGTCAATGATCTTATCTGTAACTTTGGGACACCGCTCTTTTTCTTGGACTATTATGCTACGGGAAAATTGGTTTTAGATAATGCAAAAGCTGTGGTATCCGGTATTGCCGCAGGATGTAGAGAATCTGAGTGCTCGCTTGTAGGCGGCGAAACTGCCGAGATGCCGGGGATGTATAGTATGGAAGATTTTGATCTTGCAGGCTTTGCTGTCGGGATCGCAGAGAGAGCTAAGCTTGATACCGTATCCAATGTAAAAGAGGGGCAGACGCTTATAGCGCTTCCAAGTTCGGGTATTCACTCAAACGGATATTCGTTAGTGAGAAAACTCTTTTTTGATACTTTAGGTATGAGCATTGATACAGAGTTTGACGGTAAGCCGTTACTGGATACTCTCTTAGAGCCGACGCGTATCTATGTTAAATTATTCAAAGAGCATCAAGAGCGACTAAAAGCGCTCGCGCATATAACAGGTGGTGGGATCGTAGAGAATCTACCAAGGGTTTTACCTGAAGATATCAAAGCGGTTGTTTATAAGGATAAGATAAGAACACTGCCTATATTTGATTTTATGAAACAGTATATAGAAGAGGATGAGATGTATCGCACATTCAACATGGGTGTGGGTATGGTCTGGGTTGTTGATAAAGAGGATGTTCAAGCGATTCTTGAGGCAACTGATGGATATGTTATCGGTGAAACCGCAAAAGGTGAGCGAGGAGTTGAGCTTCTTTAAGCTCAATCTTCTATAACTTCTCTATCAAGCTCTCCGCTTTTTAATTTTCTTTTATAGTTGTTAAGCTCTCTCGCTATATCCCCTTGTAATACATAGATACCTATAAGGTTTGGTAGTGCCATCGCCAAAAAGAGTAAATCAGAAAAAGTCAATAAAACTTTAGCACTTGTGACAGTTGCCAGAAGTGTAAAAAGTAAAAAGACAATTTTATAGATGATGGTATATTTTTCTCCAAAAAGATAGGTCCATGCTCTCTCTCCATAGTATGACCAGGTAATCATAGTACTAAATGCAAAGAGCATCACGGAAAAACTAAGAACTATCGGAAACCACGAAACGACACTTGCATGTGCTACAGAAGTGAGTGCCGCACCCTGATTGGATGCTATTAGATCAGCATAAGGTCCACTAGGATCGTAAACACCGGTAAGGATGATTACAAGTGCTGTGATAGTGCATATAACTATGGTATCGATAAACGGTTCATAAAGTGCGACAAAACCTTGCCTTACAGGATACTTGACTGTTGCAGTTGAGTGCACGATAGCAGCAGAGCCTATCCCCGCCTCACTTGAAAATACAGCTCTTTTAAAGCCTTGAATGATGACCCCTAAAACTCCTCCGGCAGCAGCAGTTGGAGTAAAAGCTTCTGTAAATATAAGTGATATCGCATGAGGAATTTCGGGGACATGATGAAGAATGATCCAAAAAGATGTAAGGATATAGATGATAGCCATTGTTGGAACAATAGCCTCGGCAGTATGGGCTATCCGCTTGACGCCGCCGATGATAACAAAACCAACTAATGTTGCAAAGATAAATCCAAAGATAAGAGGATTGGTGTCAAAAAAAGAGATGTGTTCCGAAACGGCGCCCAATGCTTGGCTTGCTTGAAAGGCATTACCGGCACCAAGTGAGCCGCCTATCGTAAAGATTGAGAACATCACAGCCAAGATTTTTCCGGTAGTTGCATAGCCCTTTTTTGAAAATCCTCGTGAGAGGTATTCCATTGCCCCACCCATGATATGTCCATCCGGTCTTATTTCCCTGTAGAGTTGCGCTAATGTGACCTCTGAGAATTTGAGGCTCATTCCTAGAAATCCTGCTAATATCATCCAAAAAGTTGCCCCTGGGCCACCAACCGAGATTGCTATCGCAACACCTGCTATATTTCCCAACCCTACAGTTGCTGAGAGCGCAGCTGTGAGTGATTGAAACGGCGTAATCTCTCCTACATCTTCTTTTGTTTTGTATTTGCCCCTAATGATATCAAAAGCGTGCCCCATCATTTTTAGATTGACAAAACCAAAACGAAATGTCACAAAGACTCCCCCAATGATAAGCCAGACGACTATAAATGGAATACCGCCCCCTCCGATTGATCCAAATGATAGATCAAAGAAGAAAAAGGTGGCTAAAAAGTTATTAATCGATTCAAAAATCTCTTCAAACACTTTAATTCTCCTTAAATAGTTTGATTACTATACTAAGAAGCCACTGAAACATTACTTATGGAGGGGTATTTTTTGTCTTTAGGCGGTAGAAAAACTATTGACTTTTTAAGGGTTTTTCAATATAATTGCACTCTTTTAAAAAACGGAGTGTAGCGCAGTCTGGTAGCGCACCTGGTTTGGGACCAGGGGGTCGAAGGTTCGAGTCCTTTCACTCCGACCATTTATTAATAAAAAAAGATCCAAAGCACTATGGTGGGTGTAGCTCAGTTGGTAGAGCACCAGTTTGTGGCACTGGTGGTCGCGGGTTCGATCCCCGTCGCCCACCCCATGCCAATGCGCTAGTGGCTCAATTGGATAGAGCATCAGACTTCGGATCTGAGGGTTAGAGGTTCGAGTCCTCTCTGGCGTACCATAAAAGGTAAGCTCAGGCTATCTCGGAATTTTTTAATGTGCGCTCGTAGCTCAGCTGGATAGAGCACTCGCCTTCTAAGCGAGCGGTCTTAGGTTCGAATCCTAACGGGCGTACCATACAATGTCTCAAGATAATGAGCAAAAGCCATTATTTTTCAATTACTCAAGCTTTGCTTTTGGCAAGAGTTAGTTTTGAACAGAGATGAACTTATATTGATGCGGATGTGGTGAAATTGGTAGACACGCCAGACTTAGGATCTGGTGCCTCACGGTGTGGAGGTTCGAGTCCTCTCATCCGCACCATCTTACAATCTAATAACAATCAATATGTATAATCAAACCCCTTGAATACGAGCCTTAAAAGAGTTTTATTGTTTCAGGTATTGAAATATAATCTAACTTAAGCTATACTCTTTACAGTAATGAGTGCAATATTTCATAGACATAAACTCTCTCTTTCGTCGCGTTAAAAGAGTAAAAATAGGTTAGGTCAAAAATTAATATGCAAAGAAAATTATATATCCATATAGGCAATCATAAAACAGGAACAACTTCTATCCAGAGGGCACTTGAAGAAAATACTATTTTGCTAGAGAAGCATGATATGAGTCTATTTCATGCGGGAGAATTTCTTACTCTCAATCGAAAACAGTGCAGATCCACAATCTGCATGAATATTAAAAATGTTAATCTTTTAGCTCTTCAGCTCTCTAAACTCCCTACAAACAATATACTTATCTCAAATGAATCTTTTGCTTGGATTTTTGAAAAAAAAGTTCTAGAAGAGTTATATAATGCACTCAATGGATATTTTAAAGAAATAAAGATTATTGTATATTTAAGACGACAAGATGAACAGGCCGTATCTCATCATCAAGAAGCCTCAAAGTCGGGGAAAAGCCCCGAGATGTTGCTTTATGGAACTGAGCCATATGCAATTCCGACATATACCAATCAGCACGATTATTACCTAGATTATCATAAACGAATTTCATTGTGGGCGGATGTATTTGGTGATGACAATATGGTTGTAAACGTTTTTGAAAAATCTCATTTACAAGATAATGATGCAGTGTTTGATTTTTTTTCGATTTTAAATTTGCCGAAGCCTGAAAAATCAATATATAGGCTTAATGAATCAAATAGTTTAGCAAAAACAAAAGTCAGTCATCTTCTCAATGCCCATATGGGCAATTCATATTTGCGCCGTTATATATCAGAGCATTTATATGATGAGGGAAAACCGATGTTGCCTTCAAAAGATAAAGCTAGAAAATATTATGATCATTTTCGCAAAAGCAACAAGAAGTTAGAGGAGCGTTTTGGTGTTAAATTCAATGATAATTTTGAGAAATATCCAGATGTCGATGAGGATATCTGGGATGATAAAAGTGCAAATCTAGCTATAGCTCAACTATTGGCTGCTATCGATGATTATGATAAAAATCGGATAAGAATCTTCGCTAAGCACATTTACCAAAAGATAAAAAAGCTTGTATCAGATAAAATTTTAAAAAGAGGCTAAACCAAAGTCTCTACCCCGCAAGCTACACTTTTTCATAGGTATTATTTAATGATTTTTGCTATTAAATAAATTTTTCTGTAACTCAATTTTCTCAAATCAAATTTTTATATTTTAATATAATCATTAAAAATTATCATATTAATAATTTATTTTTAAATGGTTTTTAAACAATTTTGTGTATAATCTTGCAACGACACAAAAGAGGGGGGGTCTAAAATGTTTAAAGGACTTATATTTCTTTTAATTATTGGTTTCTCCGGGGCATATTTTGTGAAAAATTTTGTGGGTGAGATTCAAGAAGAAACAGGGGTTTATTCGTCAGCTAAAAAAACAGCCCAGATCGATCAAAAATATTATCGAGAGAACAGTATCGGGGAGTTGGTATTGGATCTTGAAGGTACTCCGGATAACGAGCAGGCTAGAGTATGGGATGAGAGCCCGGTTAAATCGGATATTTTAGCTGCTGCTCCGGACTTCGAAGAGATGCGCTATATCGCACAAGAGAGACTCTGCGGTTCTCCCATAAAAGAGAGGGTAAAAGATGCAATCTTAGAGGCTGAGAACGATTTTGTATCGGGAGAATTAAAAGCCGAAGAGATCAAAAAACTCTTTGACTTTTAGGGTTCTACTTTGACTCCGGCGTCTTTGGAATTTCCGGGGTTATAGGGGTTTTTTCGGTTGGTTGCGTAGCTGGTATGATTTTATTATTTTGAGGAATCATATCTGCAACTGATTTGTTATTCTCTTTAGTGTAAAAATAACCAAGTGCAAGTGTATTTGCTATGAAAAGACCTGCCAAGCCTAAGGTTAATACCGAGAGAAATCCCATAGGCCCTTTAGCGCCAAATAGACTCTCATTGCTTCCGCTGTAAGCTCCAAGCCCTATGCTTGAACTTTTTTGCAATAAAACCACAACAGTTAAGATAAGTGCTAGTATTATTTGTGTGACAAAAAATGTTGATGCCATGTTGTATCCTCTTTGTGCAATATAAATAACTCTATATTTGATATAATTGTGGCGATTATATCTAAAAAGAATTGAAGATAAGATGACATTCTATTTTTGGCATAAAATTTACCATTCTAAAGTTTCGCAAAAAGGTATCTTTATGATCGTCTAATCCAAGAGGTGTTCTTTCTCTAGAGCATAAAGTTGATATCGAATATCTTTAAATTTCTCAGATAGATGAGCGTCCCAAATTTTTGTCGTCTCTTCAAGTACTCGTGCCGACTCTTGAGCTCTTTTGTAGTTTGCGATAAGCACACTGCGTATATCTTCTCTCTCCATCTCCTCTGTGGTGCTTGCTCTTAAAACATCATTTTGGCTATCTCTTGAGTTTAGAAGTTCACTATATCTCTCTTCTATCTTTGCTTTGTGTCTTAGTGTTTTGAGTGTTTTGGCTATTTGAGGATTGTTATCGTGATATCTAGCGATATCTTCGATGACCCTAACGCCTTCTTTGAGGCGATTTAGGTTGGCATCGATAAGTCTAACGAAATTTGTCTCTTTGCTATCAATCATCTCCAAATATTCCAAGAAGTTGCAACAGCGCCGTAAACATATTTAAAAAGTCAAGATAAAGCGATACAGCAGCATCTACAGGTGAGGTGTAAGCGCCATTGGCTATATTTTGCGTGTCATAGATCGTAAAAAAACCAAACAGAATCAAGATACCCGCAGTGATAATCACATGCGCCATTGGGCTATGAAATACAAACATATTTATAAGCGTAGCAAGAATGACGACAATTAAGGTGATAAAGAGTGGTTTTCCCCAGCTCGAATAGTCTTTTTTACTCTTAATAGCAAAGAGGCTAAGTGAGCCAAAAAGTACTGATGTTGCTAAAAACGCGTTACCTATAACCGCACCGCTACCACTATTGATAAAATACGAGAGTAGAGGCACTAGCGATACGCCGGTTGCAAAAGTAAAGATGAAAAGTGCCGCCAGATTGAGTCCGGGATGATTTCTTGTCGCTCTAAGTCCGATAAAGAGCATAAAAAGTTCAAATGCAAATATACCCCATCTGTATTCAAATATACTTTGAGCGAACGGCATAGTTACATATGCGCCGGCTGCAGCAGCGACCATACTTGCGGCTAACAGTTGATATGTCTTTTTTATAAACGCTACAGAAGAGAGTTCTTGTGTGAGCATTCCTTCTTGAGCATTTGCATAATCTCTTTCATTTAGTGCCATATAATAACCCCTTTTAAATTTCAATATTTCACTGTAAGTATAATTAGAAAAAATAAATACGAGATAAAAAATATATTTTACATATTAAAAAGAAGCAGGTTTTTCCCTTTTGTTACTTTCGTACTTCTTTTGAGCCTCTTTGGCATCAACTTTGTTTTGTTCTATTCTTTGTGAAATTTCATCTTCGTTTGGTGGTACTATCTCTTGCGTGGCATTACATCCAACAAAGATAAATGTAATGAGTAAAATTAATAATATTCTGTTCACACAATAACCCTTTTGCTTAAATTGATGCATATTTTATAGTAAAAAAACTTTCTTTATAGAGCAAAAAGGAGTATTTTATTATTATTTTTCTATCTATATATATAAAGAGGGAACTTTCCAAACTTTTTCCCAAAAAACTTCCAAATCCTATTGACTTTTAAAAACTTTACTGTTATAATACGCGTCCA
>CAKZQQ010000004.1 GCA_937141405.1 uncultured Campylobacterota bacterium
CTGCATTTGGAGTACTTATCATCTTATTGCCCTTGCCTACCCTTATAGCACTTGTGGCATGGTTTATAAGTGCAAAAGCACTCAAGGTATCCTCCGTCTCATCACTTGTTGCACTCAGTGTTTTAATCATAGCGAGTTATATATTGATGCCACATATGGCACATGCACCACTTTGGATTATCGCCTGGGTTGTCCTTTATAAACATATTCCAAACATCAAAAAACTTCTTAAAAAAGAAGAAACAAGAGTGATTTGATGAGGATTCATATCAAAGATTTAGAAATCGATGCCATCATAGGGATACTCAAAAAAGAGAGAACAGCCTCCCAAAAACTTATCGTTGATATCAAGATAGACTATAAACAAAAAAACAGAAAAGATTTTATAGACTATGCAGAAATCATCGCTAAGATAGAAGCGGATATTGCAAAGCAAAAATATAAACTGCTTGAAAATGCCCTCGAAGGACTAAAATCCATTATTAAAAAGAGTTACCCAAACATCAAAAAGCTTCAAATAAGACTTATAAAGCCGGATATTATCTCAAATTGCCAAGTCGGCGTAAGTAAAAAGTGGAAATTTTAACAATTTACTTTCCAAACTCTCTATTTTTTTGCTATAATTAAACAAATCTTAAAAAAACAACATTTGGAGCCAACGATGAGAATATTGATTATAGAGGATGAAGTTACATTAAGTAAAACGCTGTCTGATGGGCTTAAAAGCTTTGGTTACCAAAATGATGTAGCAGAAAATCTTAGTGATGGAAAGTATTTTCTCGAGATTAGAAACTACGATTTAGTGCTTTTAGACTGGATGCTTCCTGATGGCAATGGAGTTGATATCATCCAAGATATTAAGGCAAATGCTCCAAAAACTTCGATTATAATGCTCTCAGCAAGAGATGACAAAGAGAGTGAGATTGAAGCACTCAGAGCAGGCGCTGATGACTATATCAAAAAACCGTTTGATTTTGAAATTCTTCTTGTGAGAATTGAAGCAAAACTTAGATTTGGCGGTACCAATATCATAGAAGTTGAAAATCTCATCATCAATCCTGAAGAGGAAAAGATCATCTATGACGGCGAAGAGATAGAGCTTAAAGGAAAACCGTTTGAAGTCCTTACTCACCTTGCACTTCACAAAGATCAGATCATCTCAAAAGAGCAACTCCTTGATGCTATATGGGAAGAGCCTGAACTTGTTACCCCAAATGTTATAGAGGTTGCAATCAACCAAATAAGACAAAAAATGGACAAACCTCTTAACATCACAACGATAGAGACAGTTAGAAGAAGAGGTTATAGGTTTTGCTTTCCCAAAAAAGCATAAGGGTCCAGTTTCTACTAAAACTTAGTATCGCGATGGCGATACTCTTAGTTTTTTTCTCTACCATACTCTATACATATATCACCTACAATGTCGACAGACAATCTAAAAACAATATTATAGAGCAAGCCAATTACCTTTTTGCAACCTATGATGATGTACAAAAAGCGATAGAAGAGCAAAGAAGTGTTCTCAAAGAGACACTCAATATAGATGCTTACATAGGATATATTCCTATCGATATGCCCTTTCAGACAAAGATATACAAATATAAAAAACATGATAAATACTATATAGAGATGCAACTTCCTTATAGGGTCCTCAAAGATGAAAAGAAAAGAAGTTATATCTCGATTAGAAAAGATATAAGTGATTTACAAAAGATACAGTCGCAGATCTACAATGGTTTTATCTTTGTCAATATCTTGAGTATGGGAATTATCATAGTCTATGCATTCTTTATATCGGGTATGTTGACAACACCCATAAAGGTGCTCAACAAAAAACTATCCAATATTGATGAGACGATGATTGATACGCTTGATACCTCAAAGCTACCAAAAGAGTTTGAAATACTAGGGAAAACACTCAATAATCTCTTGCTTCGTATAAACAACTTTATCCAATACAAGAAAGAGCTCTTTATAGGAAGTGCGCATGAGCTTAAAACTCCCTTGGCGGTAATGAAGACAAAAAATCAAGTCACGCTATTGAAAAAAAATCAAAATATTGATGATCTCAAAGAAGCCATAGAGCAAAATGTAAAATCGATCGATGAGATGAACAAGATAGTTACCTATATATTAGAATATGGTCGGGCAGAAGGCGCACAACTTGAGTCTTCACAGGAAGTTGATGTGATGAAATATCTCAAAACAAAAGCACAAGAGTTTAGCGTCTATGCTAAAACGCAAGAGGTAAACTTTACCTATGATCTCTCTCCAGCAAAATATATAGCTAAGATTCAGACAATTCTTCTAACACAGATTCTTCAAAACTTTGTACAAAATGCCATTCGATTTACGCCAAAAGGGAAACGCGTACTTCTTAGAAGCTATGCGCAAGAGAATGATCTTGTCATAGAGGTGATGGACGAGGGAAGCGGTGTTGATGAAAATAAAGACTATTTTGCACCATTTGTCAGAAGTAAAGATTCTCAAGGAGTCGGGCTTGGACTTTTTTTAGCACAAAGTGCTGCAAGTGCGCTTAGAGCGAAAATTGAGCTTAAAAATAGAAATGATAAAAAGGGCGCAATAGCAAGGCTAACACTCCAGAGTAAGATATAAAAATATAAAAAAAATATAAAAATATAAAAAATTCAATAAATAATAAGCTTTAATGGGTTATAACTCTTAAAATTTTAATTTTAAGGATTAAAAATATGGCTCTATTTATAAGTGATGAATGTATAGCTTGCGATGCTTGTCGCGAAGAGTGTCCAAACGAAGCAATAGAAGAAAATGAGCCTGTCTATATCATTGATTCCGATAGATGTACAGAGTGTGTCGGGTATTATGATGAGCCCTCATGTATAGCCGTGTGTCCGGTTGATTGCATCATACCGGATGCCAACAATGTAGAAAACGTTGAAGAACTTATGTTTAAATTTGAGCAGCTTCAAAAAGAGCTGTAGTTCTTTTTGTTATGGCAAAAAGAACAGCGATTATCGATATCGGTTCCAACTCCGCTAGAATAGTAATTTTCGAGAGAAGCAGTCGATATGGATTTTCGCTTATTTGCGAAGAAAAAAGCAATGTAAGAATAGCGCAAGGAGCGTATAAAAACGGAGGCTATCTTCAACCTCTTAGTATCAATAGAGCCTTTTTAGCACTCCAATCTTTTAAAAATACAGCAGAAAGTTATGGTGCAAACAAGATACTCTGTGTTGCAACATCTGCACTGAGAGATGCGCCAAACGGTAAAGAATTTACTAGGTGGATCAAAAAGACTCTAGGAATCCAAATCAAGATAATAGACGGCAAACGCGAAGCTCTATATGGCGGTTTAGCCGCTTCAAACCTCTTGCCTGTTACCGATGCGATAACTGTCGATATAGGCGGAGGTTCTAGCGATATTGCCCTTATAGAAAATGGAAGGGTCACACAAACACATTCACTTAATCTTGGAACCGTACGCCTTAAAGAGCTTTTTTTTGATGGCATAAAAGAGAACGAAAAAGCTAAAGCATTTATTTACGAAGAGTTAAAAAGCCTGCCTGAAAACTTTAAAGGCAAAGATATCATCGGTATTGGAGGTAGTGTCCGATCTATCGGCGAAGTGATTATGAAAACACTCTCCTATCCTTTGGATCAACTGCATGGTTTTACCTATAAGAGCGCGGAGCAAAAAGAGCGTATCGAGCAGTTAATTGACGGCAATATAAAAACACTTAAAAAACTAGATATCAATCCAAGTAGATATGACACCATAAGAGAGGGTGCGCTTATATTTTTGGAGATTGCCAAATATATCAATGCGGAAAACATCATTACAAGCGGTGTGGGAGTCAGAGAGGGAGTTTTTTTGAACTCTTTTTTAAAAAGCTCAAATTATAAATTTCCGGCACACATCAATCCAAGCATTGTCAATATCATGGATAGATTTAGCAACATACTCATCAAAAAAACACTGCAAGATAAAAGATCGTATGCCAAGAGACTTTTTGAACTCTTTGAAGATAGATTTGATCTCAAACTCACACATCTAAGTGAGATACAAAATGCCCTTAACATCAGCAATATCGGGAGAGATATCTCCGTATATGGATCGCATAAACACTCTTTTTATATCGCCTCGGCTGAGCTTAATTATGGTTTTACGCATGAGCAGATAATCCTCATATCAACACTCCTTGCAACTAAAAAGAACGGAAAGACAAAAAAGTTTGTTTATGAAAAATATAGAGAATTACTTCCAAAAAAAGAGATACTCCACTGGTACTCTTTTATCTACAAACTATCTCTTATCTTGGGAGAGAGAACTAAAAAAACATACTGTAATTTCAGCTATGAAAATCAAACTTTAACGATAGAGACCGACGGAAGTCTCTACCTTGCAAGAGAGTCTATAAAATCGCTTAAAAAGCCAAAGAGCTTTGCGATAAACATAAAAGACAAAACGGCTATTCCTAAAAATAGCCTCTAATTAAAATTTCGTCCCCATAGTAAACTCAAAGCTTGATGTTTCATCCTCAGGTTCCGGACTGATCGCTTTTGCAAATACGAAATTGATCGGTCCAAATGGAGAATTCCACTCGATCGCTGCACCTACTGAACTTCTATCGATTGAGTCATAATTTTCGATAAAGTGATCAGATTTTACAATCCCGTAATCGGCAAAGAAAGTCAGACGCATTTTTGCCTCTTGTGAGAGTGGGATGCTTGCCTCGATAGAGTTTGAAAATGTCTGTGTACCACCTACCCTATTAGTTACAATATTACCACTTGTATCAGTAGAATAATATATAGGAGAGATTGAGTAGGCATCATACCCTCTCACACTTCCTATACCACCAAGATAGAGTCGTTCCGCAATCGGTACATACTTATCATCATCCAAAGCCTCTAATATCGTATATCTTGCTTTATATCGCAAAATAAGGTCATAATCTATAAGATCTTCAAGTCCATAGAAAGCTCCAAATTTTAGACTCGCTTTTACAAAATCTGAGAAATCTGTATAGCCATATTTTGGTGCATCCATATCACCGTCAATCATAGCATACTCGAGATTTGCACTTGCTATAAACCCTTCTCTGGGCACATAAAAATCGTCGGTATTATCAAAAGTTAAACCGATGAGTCCCGAGAGCTTCTCATACTTATCAGAATAGAGAAGTTTATATGCTGTTGTACTTGAGGAGTCTATATCTGCCTCTGATTCATTATCGATGTAAGAGATTCCCGTAGATACATAGAAGTTTCTCATAAATTGCTTCCCAAGCGTAACAGAACCACCAAATTGATCGAGATCATAGTTTGTATATTCATAATCTCTTTTAAAGAGATTGACACCTACGCTATACTCACTGTCCCAAAGCCTTGGATTGGTAAAATTAAGATTAAAATTTGTAGTAACCGAAGAGAGGTCGGCACTTATACTTGCGCCGATCCCTGTTCCAAAAAGATTTCTATCAGAAACAGAGCCATTGACCATAAAGCCTTCATAACTTCCATACCCGCCACCTAGAGAAATAGTACCTGTCGGCGCCTCTTTAAGATCAACGATAAGATCCATTTTGTCTTCAGAGACTCTTTGTGATTTTATATCATACTTATCGAAAAATCCTGTTCTTCCGAGTGCATTTTTGCTGTCTTTCATATCTACAGCACTATAGGTATCGCCGGGTGCGAGATAGATATAGCGTCTTACAACTCTATCTTTTGTTGTATCATTTCCAGCGATGATAACATCATTGATAGTAACTTTTGAGCCCGAGTGAACCATATAGCTGATATTAACGACTTTTTTCTCTTCATCTTTATTTATCTGAGGGGATACATCGGCAAATGCGTAACCAAGGTTACCGACCTCTTCTTTTATGTTTGCTATATCTTTTCTCATCTTCTCGATATTGAAAACTTTTCCGCTAATAAGTTTGAAATCATCTTTCATATCTTTGATATTGATCCCGCTGGGTGTTCCTGAAACGATAACCTGACCGACTCTATACTGCTCACCCTCAACGATGTTATAGTTGACCTCCGCTTCGTATGAACTAAAATCAACTCGCATAAACGGCTTACTTACCTGAGCATCCAAAAAGCCTTTTCTCATATAAACATCTTTGATTCTTAGCGGATCGAGTTCAAGTTGCTCAACATTAGCAACACCACTGTTTCTCATTGGAAGCCACCCCAAAAACTCTTCTTGTTTATTGGCAAGTAACTCATCAAAATCAGACTCATCAAGCTCTTCTGCTCCGTTGAGATTGAGTTTTTTGATTTTAATCTTCTCGCCTTTATTGACATCAAAAGTAACAGCTACACTGCTATCACTTACAGGTGTTGTCGTTACCTCAACGACAGTATCATAAAAGCCTTCGCTTTGAACCGAAGCAAGGATGGATCTTTTTGCTACTTGAATCTTCTTAGAGTCATAAAAATCCCCTTTTTTTACCCCCGCACTCTCAAGAAGTCTTTTGGCATCATCACCACTACCATACCCGTTGATCTCCACATTTGAGATAGCTAGCTTCTCATCGAAGTGGAATACCAACACACCGCTGGAAGGTTTCTCAACCCAAATATCTTTAAAATACCCCTCTCTATAAAAATTTGCTATAGAGTTTGTGACCTTATCGTTTGTAATATTTTCACCTATTTTTAACCCCGATATATCTGTTGCCGTTTTATCTGAGAGGGTATTGAGCCCCTCAAATTTTATCTGTCTTAATTGCTCGGCATAAGCAAAAGAGCCTAACACCAAACAAGCTAATGATACTTTTTTAAACATAGGAGATAACCTTTTTGTTTTTTTAATTAAATAGTGACAATAGTTTATCTTTTTTTGACTAAAAAAAGCATAAATAGACTCCCATAATGCTCTCTATGCTATAATGCGACAACAAATGTTACAAAAAAAGAGACCTATGGACGCGAAAACTATTGGAATTGCTGGACTTGGACTTATGGGCGGCTCTCTTGCAATAGCCCTAAGAAAAGAGTATAAAAATGTGACACTCTACGGCTATGATCACAATAGTAAGCATGCCAAAGAAGCGCTGGAGCTTAAACTTGTAGATACCATCGTGGATGATTATCGAAGATTAAACAGATGTGATGTTTTGTTTTTAGCAACACCGATTGATGGCAGTATCGAAATTTTACAAAATCTCTCCGATATTACAAAAGAGACAACGATTATAGACCTAGGGAGTACAAAAGCACTTATATCCAATAGAACTCCGGAGAAGATAAGAGAAAATTTTGTAGCAGCTCACCCCATGACCGGAACAGAAAAAAGTGGTCCAAACGCATCATTTGAGGGACTCTATACAGATAAAACCGTTGTTCTTTGTGATATGGGTAAAAGCGGAGAGCACCAACAAGAGCAAGCCAAAAAGATATTTACTGATATTGGTATGAAGATTGTCTATATGGAATCTAAGGAGCATGATAGACACGCTGCTTATATCTCTCATATGCCCCATGCCATCAGTTATGCACTTGCAAATTCCGTCATGAAACAAGAAGACCCCAAAAGCATCGTCGCTCTTGCCGGTGGAGGGTTTCGGGATATGAGTAGGATCGCCAAAAGTTCACCGAAAATGTGGAGTGGCATATTTAAAAGAAATAGAGAGCATATCCTTGAGTCTATCAAATCATTTAAAAATGAGCTTGAAAAATGCGAGACATTAGTCAAAAATGAAAAGTGGGAAGCACTCCAAGAGTGGATGCAAGAAGCAAATAAGCTTCATGATATTTTAGACTGATATCAAAAAAATTGCTTTGCTTTTTTAGTAAGAGAAGATATGGGTGCTTTATCAAAATCATCAAGTTTTATCCAGATAACCTCATCAGAGACGCTCTGCATACTATAGAGATGAACACGAAGCCGATACTTTGTGTAGGAGTGTTTAAAACTCCCTAGAAAAAGCTCATCAATTGGATCAACACTGGGAAGCTCAAGCATGCCCTTATACATACCTCCTTTCGCCTCTACGAGAGCTATCTTTTCATCTTCTATAAACACGCCGTAGAAAAGATCGAGCGCTTCATACTCTTTCTTTTTTGTTTTTGTGTAGAGCTCAGGGTTTGTTTTTCCTTGGCACATATCTGCTAACGGACAGAGATTGCATTTTGGATTTTGCGGCAGACAGACCATGGCACCTAGATCCATAAGGGCTAGATTGTGCTCTCTTGGTCTTTGAGTATTGAGAAAATCCTCTGCCTTTTGATGAACAATTTTTTCGGATATACCTTCCAAAGCATAGAGCCTTTTAATTACTCTTGCGATATTGGTATCAACGACACCTATACTTTGGTTGTAGCCAAAACTACATACCGCGCTTGCTGTATATCTGCCGATTCCAGGGAGCTCCAAAAGCTCCTCGAAACTCTTAGGCATACCCTCTTGACAGAGCTGAGCACTTTTATGGAGATTACGTGCTCTTGTGTAGTACCCAAGACCGCTCCAAGCTGCCAATACATCATCAAGCGGGGCACAAGCAAGCACTTTGAGCGTTGGAAACTTCTCTAAAAAACGAGGATAGTACTCTTTTTCAACACGATCTACTTGTGTCTGCTGCAACATAATCTCACTTAAATAGATGTGGTATATATCATCGGTATTACGCCAAAGCAGATCATGCCTACCGTTTTTTTCATACCAATCTAAAAGAGCTTTTTGAGCATGTTTCATATCACTCACTACTGATACTTTTTGAGGTTTGCTAGCACTTGCTTTATCCTCTTTTTGTCTATCTTGATACTCTTATCTCCTGCCTTTTTCGCATAGAGTTCACGTACGAGTGCTTCCACCTCTTTATCTTTTGAGATATACGGGTAGAGCTTGGAGAGAAGATCATCGCTGCTCATTATATCACCCTTTTTAGCACGGATAAACCTAAAAAGCAGGAGTGCTAACACACCGATGATAACTCCCGAGATAAATATCGCGAAATAGAGCCAAGATGCCTGTTTGGCGGTTTCTGATTTTTCTGTTTTCGGAGTGCTCGGAGTGTTTTGTGGCTCTACTTGAACGGTTTTTTGCTCTGCGCCTGTCGTCGGAGAAGCTACGGGAGCAACACTCCCCTTTACCTTGATAGAAAACTGTTCTGTTTTTAAAGTTTTATCCGTACCTTTTTGTGGGTCAAAAAGACTTAGCCCTAAAGGGGGAATCGTAAAATCTCTATCAGAGACGAAAACAACCTTTTGATGATAGCTTGTATAGAGCCTGCCATCTTTGATGCTCTCTTTTTTAACAGGCTCATCTTTATAGAGTGCTATTCCGCTTAGAGCATCAAATTTTGAAAGATCAAGTGTGTCAATAGCACCATATCCCTCAAGTACGATATCAAGCTCCACCGGTTTGTTAGCCTCAACTTCACTCTTGTTAATTGTGGCTTTTAATTTAAAGTCCCCCACGAGATCAAAATCTTTCGGTAAAGGTTTCACATCTACGGAGAATGCTTTTGAGGCAATAGTTTTTGCGACAGCCTTTTTGTAGAACATATCAAACATATCGTGTGTATTACTTTGAACATAGCGTGAAAATCTAAGCTTAGCAGGCTCAACATCTATCTTACCGCTATCAAGAGGCGTCAATGCATAGTTGAGCTCTTTGACATCATACTCGCCATCTCTATACTCTTGAACCCCTCCAATCTCTTTTGCTAAAAATCCATCAAAACTAGGCTTCTGATACTCACTTTTGACGATATCTGCATCTCTTCTATAGCGAAAATAGAGCGTAGCAATGATACTCTCCCCCGCATACATTTCACTTTTTGAAGGTAGCAAAGAGAGTGTTGCAATACTTGTATTGTCTGTATTGGTCGGGGGTGTTACACTTTTTTTAGAGAGAGTGATCTTAATTGGATCACTTTTGAGTATCTTGCCGTCAACTTTTACTTCGATTGGTGGTATGGTCATATCTTTATCGGGAGTAAAGATCAAAGAGCGGCTCTCCTCTTTTATGCTACTTGTTTGCCCATTGACAGAATTTATAGAATAACCTGTTTCACTCAAGCCGGATTTAACTCTATAACCACCAATCTTCTCAATAGTAGGAAACTCTATATCGTCTCCTTGTGCTTTGATATAAAGCACCACGCTTTCTCCCGGCTCTATATCACTATCTGAAACGAATGCTCGCAATGAACCTGCTTGCAATAGTGAACAGCCCACTAAAAATAGCATCACATATTTACCAAGGTTTTTCATCATTTTCTCTCTCCTTAGGATTTCCGCTCTCATACATCATTGTTGGCATCTTTTTGGATTTGAGCTTCTCCATAAGATGCTTGATCTGTTTTTTTGACAATGCCTCTTTTTTCTCCTTTGGAGTCATGCCTTTTGTATCTTTTTTCTCCTGCTCTTTATTTTCTGATTTTTTTTGATCCTCACTGCTCTCTTTTTTATCTTGCTCAGGGCTCTTTTTTTGTGATGCGTTATCGTCCTTTTTTTGATCTTGATTCTTTTGGTTTTGCTTCTCTTTATCTTGTTTGTTTTTATTTTGATCTTGTTTATTTTTGTTTTTCTCGTCTTGATTTTGCTGATCTTTTTTATCTTGATTTTGTTTGTTTTGATCTTGATTTTTTTCGTCTTTTTTATCTTGTTGATTTTTCTGATCTTTTTGATCTTGCTCTTTTTTCTTCTGTTTTAAAATTTCAAGATTTTTTCTCGTATCTGCATCATCGCGTATCTTCAAAGATTGCTCATAGGCATCTATGGCACTCTCTATATCACCACTATTAGCGTAAGCATTGCCTGTATTGTAAAGTCTATTGGCTTCATCAACACCTTTTGCTTTTTTATAATGTTTGAGTGCCTCTTCATATTTGCCTTTTTTATAGTATGCATTTCCTAAGTCATACTCCAATGCCGGATCTTTTATCGAGTCTTTAAGGCTATTGAGATGAGCAATTGTTGCATCATAGTTCTTCTTCTTGTAAGCCTCTTTTGCTTTATTTATATCTTTAAAATCAAAGATGCCTGCTTGTGCAAAATTCAAACCAAATACTCCCAAAAGTAGCAATATCCACAATCTCATGATCTCACCCTTGGCATAGAGCTCAAAGAGATAAGCAACACGAAAAGTGCAAAACCCAATGGATAGTAAAAGAGTTCTCTCTGATCTTTTATGGAGATACTTTTATTGACTTTAACCCCTTTGTGAATGCTGTTCAATATATCGAGTATATCGCTTTTAGCGTAAGAAGCGACAACGCCTATACCGCCACTTTTTTTTGCAAGCTCAAAACTATCTTCATTTGCATAGGTAAAAACCATAGAGCCCTCTTTATCCCGATATATCTCACCTCTACCGTCAAGCACGGGAGCACCTTTTTTGGTGCCGACTAAAACGATATAGACAACGATATTATCATCTTTAGCTTGAGTGATGAGTGCATCATAAGAGTCCCCGTCACCCCCATCAGTAAAGAGGATAAGGTTTTTCTTTTTCTCCTTCTCTTTGGATATCTCACCGGCAAGATCGAGGATTGAGCTGAAATCAGTTGCACTTTGATTGATATAACTCGTGTCGACATTTTTTATCATCTCAATCAATGTTGCCTTATCATAACTTGGAGGCGATATCACAAAAGCCTGTTTAGAAAATGCCGCCAAAGCGACCTCATCGCCCGTGGCATTTTTGAGCAACTCCACGATCTTTTGCTTTGCAAACATAAGTCTGTTTGGATAGACATCTTCACTTCTCATAGAGCCGGAGATATCAAGTGCAATAAGAAAGCTTGAACCCTCTATTTTTGCCTTCTTTTCTCCTTTATAGATCACTGGTCTAGCAAGGGCTATCACCATGAAGATGAGGGCTGCAAAAAAGAGTATCTCACGAGAGCGTTTTGAAAAAGAGCCCTCATCTACTTTAAGTCTTTTAAGCACCTCGCCCTCAAATAATCTATCGATTTTGCTCTTATTTGTCATGATCAAATACGCCAAAACCAAGAGGGGCACAAGCAGAAAAAGGAAGACTTGAGGATAGACAAAACTCATCGCTCTACCCTCTCTTTAAGATAGATGAAAAAGAGGAGTGCAATGATCGCAACAAAAAGCGGAAAATAGTAGAGATAGGTGTATCTGATGCTTGATCTATCTTTAAGTTTTGTCGTCTCTTTCTTATCGATAAGCGCATAGATCGCATCAAGTGTTTTTGCGTCTCTTGCTTTAAAAAATACGCCTTTACCCGTTTTGGCAAACTCATTGAGTCTATATGCATCATACTCGCCATCCCTGCCGATACCGATCGTATAAAGTGTGATATCGCTACTCTTTATCATCGATAAAGCCTCACTATCCGGAATGATGCTCACATTATCGATACCGTCAGTTAAAAGGATTGCTATCTTCTCTTTTGCCTTACTCTTGCTCAACATCTCATAACTATAGACAAGCGCATCATTGATAGCAGTTCTTCTTCCTGCGATTGCAACCCTCTGCATCGATAGTAACTGCGTCAATAACTTTTTATCAAAAGTAAGTGGTGAAGCGATAAAAGCGCTATCCGCAAAAGTGACCAAGGCAATTCTATCACTTTTTCTGCTTTTGATAAATTTTCCCATAGCCTCTTTTGCTATAGAAAATCTATCTTTTGTGACATTGGAAGTATCAAATCCAAACTCACGCATAGACTCACTCGAATCCAATATCAGCACGATATCTCTCCCCTCTCTATTGTCAAACCTTACATTGTCTTTTAAAACAGGGGATGCGAGTGCAACGATAGCCGAAATGATACCAAACCATTTTAAGAACTCCACCAAAGAGCTCTTTTTACTGCTTTTTGCCATGATAGTTGATATATGTGGAAAGTAGATGCTCACTCTTCTCTCTTTGCAAAAATAATTGCAAATCAAAAAGAGCACTAAAAGCAAAAATACCCATGGATACTCAAAACTAAATTGACTCATCTAGCACCTGCACAAAAAGATTATATAAAGCGAGACTCTGTTTATCGAGCTTTGGAATCTCTTTTTTATATTTATACTGCTCCAAAGAGGGCAAAAGCTGGTCATATATCTCACTACTTCTTTGATCTTTCGTTATCAATCTTCCAAAATAAGTTACCCCATAGGCTGCTTGCTTTGCATCACTCCAATCAACAGTTTTTATCTTCTCAAGATAAAATTTATCCTTGTTGGATCTTCTATGTTCTAAAAATCTCGAAATAGCAATCCAAAGCAGCAGAGCAAACAACACAACACCAAAGAGAATGATTGCACTCAACCAATAAAAACTATAATCCTCTATCTCTAGATAGGGCTTGATATCGATAAGTCCTTCGATTCCTTGCATACTACAGTCCTCTTGCCAATTTCAAATAGGCATCATCATCCGTATAAACTTTGAGCCATCGAATGCCCTGTCTTTTAAAGCCCTCTATGAGTTTTTTGTCATTTTGCACCATAACTTCTTTGTACGATGCGATCATAGAGCCTGTCATATTGCCGCTATATGGTTTGATATCTTCAAGATCAACAAGACCAATCGCACCAAGCTCTAAAGGCTCCTCTTCGAGTCTATCTCTTATGATTATCGAGACTATATCGTGTTTTTTTGAAAGTGTACCGAAATCAACATCTCCGACAAAATCAGAGAGGATAAAGATAAGTGATTTTGATTTTACATATTTGCGTATGACCTCTTTTGCCATCTCAAAATCTCCCTCTTTACCAATCATCTCAAAATCACCAAGCGACTCAAGTGCACTATAGACACCATACTCTTTTTTTGTCGGCTTCACATACTCATAAAGTTTATCGGCAACCAAAAAATGAGAAAAACGATCCCCAAATTTGATGGCACTGAGCCCAATATCAGAGATCAACTCAGCCATCAGCTCACTCTTCTGTCTTGATGAGCCAAAAAACATCGAACCCCCGACGATGGAGAGCACCACAACATTGAGCTCTCGCTCTTCATGATATACCTTGACATAAGGCTTGCCAAGCTTTGCAGTCGTCTTCCAATCGATCTTGCGGATATCATCTCCATAGATGTACTCTCGAAGCTCACTAAACTCAAAACCCTCGCCTTGAAAAAGCGAAGCATGGTTACCAAGTCTCTCAGAATAGACCTGCTTTTTACTTTTAAGTAAGAGTTCTTTTGAACTTTTTGCCATGTGCTACCTACGGGATTGGGACTGCTGAGAGTATCTTATTGATGATATCATCTTGCGTTATATCTGAAGCCTGCGCCTCATAGCTAAGCACAATCCTATGTCTGAGAACCTCTTTTGCGATATAGGCGATCTCGATAGGAGAGACATGATCATACCCCTTGATATAAGCAACCGCTCTTGAGGCTTTATAGAGATCGATTGAGGCTCTCGGTGATGCACCAAATTCAACAAAAGGCTTATACTCCTCAAGACCATAGTTTTCTAGCTCTCTTGTTGCTCTTACAAGCTCGATGATGTACTCTTCTATCTGCGGATCAAGATGGATGTCTCGCATCTCTTTTGCAGCGATCTCGATATCCTCCTTGCTCACCTTTTGCTCAATCGTCTCGAAGCTATTTTGCGCGACACGCTTTGCGATTTCAAGCTCTTCTTCTTTGGTGTTATAGCCCACAACAACCTTCATCATAAATCTATCGAGTTGTGCCTCGGGAAGCTCATAAGCACCTTCGTGTTCTATGGGGTTTTGTGTCGCAAGCACCAAAAAAGGAAGATCAAGTTTAAAGGTGTCATCACCTATGGTTACTTGTCGCTCTTGCATCACCTCTAGGAGTGCCGATTGCACCTTTGCCGGTGCTCTGTTGATCTCATCGGCCAAGAGTAGATTGGTAAATACCGGTCCGTGTTTGATCTTGAAGCTATTCGTTGCCGGATCATAGATCTCTGTTCCTATGATATCGCTTGGCAGCAGATCAGGAGTAAACTGAACTCTTTTAAATTTGAGTCCCAAAACACGCGAGAGTGCGTTTACCGTCGTTGTCTTTGCAAGCCCGGGAACGCCTTCTAAAAGTATATGCCCTTGGCATAGAAGTCCTATCAAAAGAGATTCAATCATCTTCTCTTGACCGACAACACTTTTGCTTATCTCCTGTTTTATATTTTCAATCAATGTCGATCTCATAAAACACTCCAATTTAAATTTAGGTAAGTATAGACGATAGAGTTTAATTGAAGGTTAATGTTCTCGTTTTAGCAAAATTTGCGGTCGAAATTTTCGACCGCAAAATATCAAACTCATTATCACTAAGTTCAAAATAAAAATCATCTAGAAGTATGTCACTTTGAAATATTTTTCAGATACCCAAACGCTGTAGTGATGATGTCATCATCATCTTTACTTGGAGATTTGAGCACGACACGCTCTTTGTTTTCATCTTCAAACTCGATAAATACATTCTCGCCATAGCTAGAAACTTTTGAGACTCCGATATCTTTTGCCATCACCTTCATCGCAATGATATCTATAAATTGTCTCGTTATGCTATCCGGTTTTCCAAAGCGATCAGCTATCTCAGACTCTATCTCGTAGACTTCACCGACACTCTCACACAAAGAGAGTCTTCTGTAAAGCTCAAGTCGCAATCTATCTTCACTGATCAAATCTTCATTGAGATAGGCGCTGACACTCAGCTTCATCTCAACGCTTTTTGTCTCATTGTGTGCCTGACCGCTAAGCTCTCTGATTGCATCTTCTAGCATACGCAGATAGAGACCATAGCCTATCTGTTTGATATGCCCACTTTGCGCTTCACCGATCAAATTACCCCCACCTCGAATCTCAAGGTCATGAAAAGCCAAGATAGCACCACTGCCAAGCTCAGAGTGACTCTCAAGAGCAAGTAGCCGTTTTTTAGCATTATCACTCAACACATCTTTGTCTTTGACGATGAAGTAGCAATAGCCCTCTTTTTTACCCCTGCCGACCCTGCCTCGCAACTGATGCAAGTCAGCAAGTCCAAAATTTTCTGCACCATCGACTATCATCGTATTTGCACTTGGAAGATGGATACCTGATTCAACGATCGTTGTTGAGAGTAACACATCATACTCGCCCGCTTCAAACGCGATCATCTCCTCTTCGCTCTCTTTGGCACTTATTTGTGAGTGCAATATCGCTATCTTGAGCTTTGGCAATATCTCTAAAAGCTCTTTTTTCTTATCTTTTAGTGCTGCTATTGAGTTGTGCACATAAAATATCTGTCCGCCTCGTCTTATCTCCCTATTGATCGCCTCTTTGATGACATTTTTATCAAAACTCTTCACAAATGTTCGTACTCCCAGCCGTTCAAGCGGAGGTGTAAATATCTCTGAAAATGTCTTTATCTTTGAGAGTGCCATATTGAGGCTTCTTGGGATCGGCGTAGCACTCATGGAGAGTAGATGCACATCGCTTGCCATCTCTTTAAGCTTCTCCTTTTGCTTCACACCAAACTTATGCTCCTCATCGATAACGACAAATGCCAACTTGGCAAACTCAACCCCAAGAAGTGCATGGGTGCCTACTACGATATCGATAGTACCCTCTTTGGCTCTTTTTTTGATCGCTGTTTTCTCTTTAGTGGTTGTAAATCTATCGAGCTTGCCTACACTGATACCATAAGGATCAAACCGCTCTTTTAGACTCTTGTAATGTTGGGAGCTCAACAGTGTCGTAGGAGCTATGATAACGGCTTGGTAGCCATTTTTTGCTACGGCAAACATCGCATTCATCGCAACCTCTGTTTTCCCAAAACCGACATCAGCACTTAAGAGTCTGTCCATGATTCGTCCGCTTGAGAGTTCATCGAGTATGCTTCGAATCGCATCTTCTTGATCACTCGTATGGAAAAATCCTGCATCGGCGATGAACTTCTCTTGAAGTGCCCCGTCAGCCTTTATGATGATGCCCGCTTTAAGATGGCGCTCGGCAGATAGTTGGATAATCTTCGCTGCGATGGCAAAAAGTTTCTCTTTGAGTCGTTCTTTGAGATGTCTAAAGCTTGCTTTTCCAAGTCGATCAATGATCGGCAAAGAGCCACCCTCTGCTATATATCTATCGATCACTTCAAGGTTTTCTACAGGTACTAAAAGCTGGTCTTCGCCTTGGTATCGTATCACCACAAATTCTCTTGTGGAGCCTAAGACCTCTCTCTTTTCAACAGCACTAAAAAGACCCACGCCATAATTTTCATGCACAACATAATCACCGGGCTTAAGCTCATCAAGCACTATATTGCTCTTTTTAACGCGTCTATTTTTTAGCGGTTTATTGAGTGAGAGGATAAGCCTATCACTACTCATAAGGTTAAAGATTCCCTCTTGATAGACAAACTCCACACCATCAAAATTCTCTAAGATGCTACCTCGGACGAGCGATTCATCTTTGGCGATTATGGTGATCTTTTTATTGGCATGCGTTTTTAAAAACTTATTGACATCAACGACTTCTATCTCTTTATATCTTTTTGCTTCCGGGATTTTAGCAATGGATTTTAACTGCTCTAGCGCATCACTTGATTCAAGTTCGCTCATCTCATCAGATATCTTTGCCGTGCCATAGAGCGTTATATCCCAATCAAAAAGTCTCCAAGCACGCTCTTCAAGTAGCCAAAGTCCGATAGAGTTGATATCTTTTACAAGCACATCAAATGACGCATTGTTTGCTTTTTTTAAAAGCGTTTCAAACTCTTCTGCACTCAATGCTAAAAAGGCCGGCAAAATCGTAATGGATTCAAACTCATGCGGATCACTCTTTTGAGAGCTTATATCAAACTCTCTGATGCTCTCAACATCCTCATCAAAAAGAGATATCCTGATAGCCTTTTCGCGATCTATCGGAAAGATATCGATGATGTCACCCCTAAAAGAGACCTCGCCTCGATCGGCAACGATATCGACAAATTCATACCCCCAAGCGTAGAGCTTCTCCTTGATGCTGCCATCTATCTTCTCTCCAAATGCTACTTCAAAACTATCAAAACACTCCTCTTTTGGCAACGGCAACAGTGTTGTTCGAAGAGGCGCTATGACTATCTTTTTATCTTGCGAGCCGTAGTACCCTTTGAGCGTAGCAAAAAGATCAAAGAGCTCATCTTGATATGATCGCAAATCCTCCCCGAAAGTTGCTCGAATATCAGGTAAAACAAAAGGCGTAAATCCAAGAAAAGTCGCCATAGAAGCACAGAGCTGTGCCTCTTTTTCATCTGCGCAGATGATACCTAGAGACTCTTTTTTTGAATCATTCTCTAAAAATTCAAATATATTGGCATTCATCTATATTCCATTAGCAGATCGTCTCAATATGTGAAGCTTTCAAAAATGCTTCAACGACATAAAAAGAGCCAAACACAAGATAGTGCTCATCCTCTTTTAGTTTTTTAACATCAAACGACTCATACTCTATCCCAAGCTTTTCAAGCGCTTTTTGAAGCAGCGTTATATCCAATGCTCTTTTGGTTTGGATGGGGATGATAAGCACTTTTTTTATCTTAGGTTGAAGTGTTTTAAGTATCTGTTCATAATCTTTATCATCGAGTGAATTGTATATAAGCACGGTCTCTTTGGCTAAAGCTTTTTCAATCACTTGGGCTGCAAGCAAGTTGTGCCCTACATCGAGCAGTATATTTTTTTGTAATGGATAGAGTCTTCCAAAAAGCTCTAGGCTTTTGAGATCTTTAAGATCATATGTGAGCTCTAAAGCATCCAAAGCCTTGAGCGCAACGCAGATATTTGTTACCAAAAAGTCACTCCAAGCTTTTTGTTCGGCTATCGTTGTAATCGCCTCAAGATACGGCAACGCTGCAATATCGAGAAACTCTATCTGCGTACCTTTCTCTTTTGCGATAGCTTTAGCTACAACTAAAACTTCCTCATATGGCTGTGGAGCTACAATCGCCTTTTTATTGATACTCTCGATTTTTGCTCTCGCGATCGAGCCGATATCATCACCCAAAAAAGCTTGATGCTCTAAGCCTATGGGCGTGATGAGGCTCAACGCTTTAGGGTAGACATTGGTCGCATCATCTCTGCCTCCAAGTCCTGCTTCCAAAACTATAAGATCACACTCTTCAAAGAGTATAAAAGCCAAGAGTGTCGTGTACTCAAAATAGCTGAGCGCTTCACTTCTCTCTTTTCCCAAGATCGTATACAATCTTTGATGTGCTATCTCCAGACTCGCTTCATCCACACATACCCCATTGATCCATATTCGCTCATTGAAATGCAAGATATGCGGTGAGCTAAAATGACCGACTCTTAAGCCGCTTTTAAAAGCAAGGTGCGCCAAAGCTCTTCCAGTACTCCCCTTACCGTTCGTACCGACTATATGCACCGCTTTTACACATCGTATATGTGCTTTGAGCACTCCATAGGCTTCGATGATTCTGCGTGTGTCTATCTCGTCATAATAGAGTGGTTTATTCTCTAAAAATGATGCAAAAGAGGGGATCAATGACTCTCCTTGAGCGCACCTTTTGCACTCAAATATGCCATAAATTCATCCACGGTTTTAACCAAACCTGTCTTGATAGATTCGACTCTCAAAGCAGAAGCGTGAACAGCATTATCACTGATACTCTCATCACTGACAGAGGTAATCATCTTACTCCATTTTTTACCGTTTTTATCGACAAATGTAAAGTTTGCTTTTACAATCGTTTGATATCGAACCACATATCCATACTCATCATATCCAAGCGGAGTAAAGGTAGTGCCTCTGTAAGATACGGTTATGGTATTTGTCTTTTGCGGGTGTAAAGCGATCTCGCCTGAGATTCTTGAAATCACAAGCCTACTCAGCTCATCCCTGATAAAAGGAGCGTTCTCAGGCTCAGCACTATCGACGATGACATTGACATATATCTTATCACTAAATATTCTCTTAATTGCATGAGACGAAGGTTTATACCCGCACCCAAGTAGCATTATGACAAAAAATATAGATATATACTGTGTGATTTTCAAGTTCATCCCTTTACAACGATATTAACAAGTTTCCCCGGAACGACGATCTCTTTGACGATCTCTTTTGATTCGATCCATTTAGCAGCAGCACTTTTTGCTTGTTCTATTATATCCTCTTTTGAGGCATCATTGGCGACTTCTATCTCGGCTCTGTTTTTCCCGTTGATTGAAACACCCAAAGTGATACTCTCTTCGACAAATACCTCATCAAGTATCTTCTGTTTTGTAAGATTGTTGAGTCCAAAATACTCACTGCTTATATCCCAAACAACATGGGGGATAATCGGCTCTAAGATAGAGCAGAGTATCCAATAGGCTTCACTTAAAATAGTAGCATTGGATTGATTGGCAAGGGCGTTCATCGCTTCCATAGCTCCTGCTATAAGTGTGTTGAAAGAGTATTTTTCATTGTAGACATCCTGGGCTCTTTGGAGTGCTTCATAGACTTTTTTTCTAGCAAACTTTTCCTCTTTTGAGAGCTTCGCGTGATCTATAATAGGTAGCGTATCCATCTTTATGATCTGTGATCGTTTCTCGTAGAATTTTTTGATAAATTTATGTGCCCCTTGCACGGCACTATCGCTCCACTCAAGCTCTTGCATCGGCGGTGCGGCAAAGAGGATAAAGAGTCTTGCCGTATCGGCTCCAAACTTTTCGATGATTGCATCAGGATCGACGGTATTGCCTTTGGATTTACTCATTTTCGAGCCGTCTTTGAGTACCATTCCTTGCGTAAGGAGCTTATCAAAAGGCTCATCAAATTCTAAGTAATCCAAATCACGGAAAACCTTTGTAAAAAATCGCGCATAGAGCAGGTGCAAAATGGCATGCTCAATCCCGCCGATATAGTGATCGACCCCCATCCAATAGCTAAGTTGCTCTTTTGAAAAAGGCTCACTCTCCCAATTTGAAGGCGCGGCACAAAATCTCAAGAAATACCAGCTTGACTCCACAAAAGTATCCATTGTATCCGTTTCTCTCGTAGCGTCACCCCCACACTTCGGACATTTACAATACTTCCATGTCGGATGGCGATCAAGCGGATTTCCTTCTCCTGTTATCTCTACATCCTCCGGCAGTGCGATAGGGAGATTTTCCTTTTTCTCCATCACTAAACCACACTCTTTACAGTGCACAAAGGGGATAGGCGCACCCCAATATCTCTGTCTTGAGATACCCCAATCTTTGAGTCTATAATTGATTGTTTTTTTACCGATGTTTTTCTCTTCAAACATCTTGATTATATTGTATTGCGATTTTTTAGAATTCATACCATCAAACTCACCGGAGTTAAAGAGCTCGCCCGTTTCCGTAAAAGCTGAAGTTGAGATATCAAGCTCGCCATCAAAAGGTTTAATGACGGCATTGATTGGCAGGTTATATTTTTTTGCAAAATCATAATCCCTATCATCATGAGCAGGTACCGCCATAACTGCCCCGCTTCCATAATCCATCAAAACAAAATTTGCCACCCAAACCGGTATCTCTTTTTGCGTTAATGGATGGATCACATTGATGCCAAGAGCCACACCGCTTTTCTCTTTTTGTCTCTCTATGGATGAGCTGTTTTTCATCGCTTTGATTTGATTGACTATATCTTCGCTTAAAAGATTATTTTCGATCATAAATGTAACTATCTTATGCTCAGGCGCAAGTGCCGCGTAAGAGACACCATAGATAGTATCCGGACGCGTTGTAAAAACATCGAAGCTATCAAATTGTGCATTAAGTTTCGCCCTACTTGCATCATCAAAAAAGAGATCAAACGCAAGTCCATTTGATTTTCCTATCCAGTTCTCCTGCATAGTCAAAACCTGCTTGGGCCAACCGCCTTCAAGTCTCGCTAAATCTTCTAAAAGTTCATCTGCATACTCCGTGATCTTGAAGTAGTATTGATTCATATCTTTTTTCACAATAGGCGTATCACATCTCCAACAACACCCATCTACGACTTGCTCATTTGCTAAAACAGTTTGATCATGCGGACACCAATTTAAGAGCCCTTTTTCGCGGTAAAGAAGCCCCTTATTGAACATATCGATGATAAAGCCCTGTTCAAACTTCGTATAGAGTTCATCACTTGTTGCTAATTCTCTCTTTTTTGAGAATGAAAAACCTAAAGAGTAGAACTCATTTTTCATATAGTCTATGTTTGCATAGGTCCACTCTTTCGGGTGTGAGCCATTTTTGATAGCCGCGTTTTCTGCGGGCATCCCAAAACTGTCAAAACCTATCGGGTGCAATACGTTGAAGCCTTGCTGTCTATAGTATCTGGCAAATGCATCACTGATAGCATAGTTTCTTACATGTCCCATATGGAGTCTTCCGCTAGGAAACGGAAACATACTTAAGATATATTTTTTCTCTTTTGAGAAATCATCGCTAGGCTCAAAGCTGGCATTTTCAGCCCAATAATCCTGCCATTTTTTCTCTATTTTTGTATGATTGTAACTCATAAACGCTCCGCAAAAAAAGTAAAAAGATTATACCCAAGCTTGAAATAAAAGCTCATTAATCACTTACTTGAAAAGGTGTTGCAAGCTTTCAAGTCACCACTTTTAAACCCTTTGTAAAACCACTCCATTCTCTGTTTGGAACTTCCATGCGTAAAAGAGTCAGGGACCACATAGCCTTGTGTTTTTTTCTGTAATGCATCATCCCCTATAGCCGAAGCGGTATTTAGCGCTTCTTCTATGTCTCCCTCTTCAAGCATATTAAATCTCTCTTGTGCATGATGCGCCCAAAGTCCCGCGTAGCAATCCGCTTGAAGCTCTACATTGACTTGCAGAGCATTCACTTTTGCTTCACTTCGAAGTTGCTGTTTGAGATTTTGTACCTGATCAAGTATGCCTTGAAGGTTTTGGATATGATGCCCTATCTCATGTGCGAGCACATAGGCTTGTGCAAAATCGCCACCGGCGTTATATCTATTTTTCAACTCATCAAAAAAGCCGAGATCAAGATAAACTTTCTCATCATTGGGACAATAAAATGGACCCATCTGCGCACTGGCATATCCGCATCCACTCTTTGTGCTTCCACGAAAGAGAACAACTTTTGGCTCTTTGTAGCTATGGCCGTATGAGCGAAATATATCACTCCATACAACTTCGGTATCGGCTAAGACCGTTTTCATAAAATCTGCTTGCGCGTCATCTTTTTTCTCATCAACAACAGTTGTTGTGCTCTCGCCCATACCAAGCAGGGAGAGTGGATTGTACCCACTTATATAAGCGACCACGCCTATGGCGATCAATGCCCAGCCAAACTTTGTTTTAAAGAGTGGCTTGATAATCGGCCACAGCATCATAATCGTCCCCATCGATATCCCGCCGCGACCACTTGAACCTTGTGCTCTTCTATCTTCTACATTGGTACTTTTTTCTCTATCTTTCCACTTCATTTTATGCCCTGTATATCATCTTTTTATCGATAAATTATACCAACTAAAAGTAAATTTTGAATATAATCAAAAGAAAATATGCCAAGGAGTTTTTTTGTCACTTGCACTTGCTAGAAAGTATAGACCAAGTCTTTTTGAGGACCTCATAGGGCAAAATTCTATCTCTCAGACACTCTCACTTGCACTTGATACAAAGAGACTCTCACATGCCTATCTTTTCTCGGGACTTCGAGGAAGCGGTAAGACTTCAACGGCAAGAATCTTTGCAAAAGCACTCCTATGCGAAAAGGGCGCATCGTCTCATCCGTGCAATGAGTGCTCTCACTGCATCATGGCAAATGAAAATCGCCATATGGATATCATCGAGATGGACGCGGCAAGCACACGGGGAATCGATGATATCAAAGAGCTTATCGAGCATACAAAGTACCAACCAAGTAGCGCGAGATATAAGATATTTATCATCGATGAAGTCCATATGCTCACCAACCAAGCTTTTAACGCACTGTTGAAAACACTTGAAGAGCCGCCTGACTTTGTCAAGTTCATTTTAGCAACAACTGATCCGCTTAAATTGCCTGCGACTATCCTCTCTAGGACGCAGCACTTTCGATTTAAGAAGATTCCCGAGGAGATGATCTATCATCACCTCGAGTATATCCTCACTAAAGAGTCGATCGAGTTTGAAAGTGACGCGCTCAAAATAATCGCAAGAAGCGGTGCGGGGAGTCTCAGAGATGCACTTACGCTACTTGATCAAGCTATCGTCTATTCGAAAAATTTCGTTGATGTTGCAACGGTGACCGATATGCTTGGTATCATCGATCCTTCCACGATCGAAAATCTTATAGAGATCATCATCCAAAAAGATCAAGACAAGTTGATTGATTTTCTCAATTTTGCCTCAGAGTATGAAGCGGAGATGGTGCTCGATGAGCTTACACTCTATCTCAAAGATGCGCTTTTCTCAAAGAACAAACAGCTCAAGCCACTCATTATCGAGCGTTTTTTTCGAGCAATTGGTGAGTCTAAAGAGCTTTTGAAAAATGGTGCCGAGGGTGACTTCGTCCTCTCGCTCACACTCTTTAAAATGGTCGAATCTTTAGAGCTTAAAGAGATCGATACACTTATCAAAAATCTCGAAAAAGAGCTTAAAGATATCTCCTTTGATGATATTGCAAGCACTTCACAAGCGCCTGAAAAGCCCATAGAAAAATCTGTCGAAAAGCCTGCCCCACAACCGCAAGAGCCAAAAGAAGCAGCAGCACCTCTTGATGAACAAACTACTACTACCGAAGAGGTAACCGAAGAAGAGGTCGTCAATATCGACGAAGAGGATATCACTGAGCCTTCCACAAAAGAAGAAGTACCCGATGAGATACCGGCGGTTGATTATTCGCAAAAGTATAAAAAGCTTATCGTAAAGCTTTACGATAGAGACTATGCGCTTGGCGAATGTTTTGAAAATTTTATAGAGTTTGAATCATTTGAAGATGACACACTCCATCTTGCTTCATGTGCAGACGAAGAGCACAGAAAGATACTCAGAAACGGCTATGCGATCGTCAAACTCTTTGTTCAAGAGCTCTTTGGAGAGCATGCTAAGATTGTTAATAAACAAAAAGAAGCAATCAAAAAAAAAATCGAACCTGAAGCCGTAGAGGAACAAAAAGAAGAACCCAAAGAAGAGCCAAAGAGAGAGGTTCCTATCCAAGATCATCCTGTTGTGCAAGAAGCAATCAGCCTCTTTGAGGCACAAAAGATTAGGATCATCAAAAAGGGATGAGTTGTCGCTACCTCTTGATTCTAAATTTCATTTATATCACGACAAAATTCTCAACTTCCAATGCCAATCCATCTCTTACATCAGCTATCAGAATAGGCGTAAATACATCTGCACTCCCATCGGCATCATAAAAGATATTTCCACTCGTTTGGTCATAAATGATAAAATCATTTTCATCTCCTGCCTCACTTATACCCTCGCCGGAGATGAAATTTTCACTTGAGATGATTCCATCCATATTAATATCTAAACTTTCAAATATTGAACTATCTAATTGGAACACATCATTTAAAATATTAAAATCTAATATAGTATCGTAAGCATTTAGATCATTGAGCACTACAACATCCGCCCCTTGCCCTGTTGTTATAACATCACTACCGAATCCTCCTTCTAAAATATCATCACCGTAATATCCACTAAGGACATCATCACCTTCTCCACCGATAATAATATCATTCCCACTTCCTGCATTGATAACATCATTGCCATCTCCTCCATACACAGTATCATCACCACTACCTGTTGTGATGGTATCATTGCCGCTGTCTCCATAAATTGTGTTTATTCCCGATGTTGAACTTATGATGTCATTTCCATCTCCACCATTAATAACATTCGATTTGCTACTTGCTATAGTTATTGTATCGTTACCTACACCTGCATCTATGATGTTGTCTTGAGAATTGTAGCCCTTTATAATATCATCACCATCTGTTGACAGTAGTGATATAATATCATTAAACATTGTTAATTTTGTGCCATCATGAAATTGAATCTCTTCAACACTATAAAAGTCTTTGTACCAATTTTCTAAAGTTATTTTATCTGTTAACTCATCAAAGGATTTCCCATCCTCTTTCAGTGCGAGTATGAGGTTGTTTCCATCAACCTTAGCAATGATATCATCTCTTGAGATACCCTCGCCAAATATTAATACATCGGTACCTCTTATCCAATGGTCATATTCTCTGATAATATCCTTTCCATCGCCTCTATTATAAAGATAAGTGTCACTACCATAGCTTCCACTAAGGACATCATCACCTTCTCCACCGATAATAATATCATTCCCACTTCCTGCATTGATAACATCATTGCCATCTCCTCCATACACAGTATCATCACCACTACCTGTTGTGATGGTATCATTGCCATCATGACCATCTACAACATCGTTGCCAACACCAGTTGTTACAATATCATCCCCTGAACCTGCAAATACTAATGTATTGCCGGCTTTCGTCTCTACAATATCATCACCCGATCCTGCCAAAATAACATTGTCGCTCGAAGTATAGCCTGTGTCAATACTGTCGGCTTCAAAAGACCCAACCAGCAAAGCACCATCAGCTAACTCTAACCCTTCTAAGACTTTTAGCTCTTCCATCATAGTAGCATCATTAGCCACAAAGTTCATCCAATCATGTAGACTACTTGTAAGATTATCAGCCAAGATACCAAATGTATTTTGCCCATAATGCAACAGATCATTCCAATCAATAACTGCATTTTTCAAATCACTTTCTAAAAGAGTATCGAGCATATCTATTGCACCACTCATATCAAGTCCGAATCCACCCTCATCAAAACTCAATGTAATGGCATCCATATATGTTTTAAGTCTCGTTTGCAGTACAAGTGAACCATAAACAGACTCTTTGAGTGCCGTGTAGCTCTGCTCTAGTACCTCAACTTGTCTACTTGAAAGCCCAACGAAAGTATAAGGTATCTCATATTCGACAGTGCCAAATCCTCCGCTACTACTGCTTTCATCACTTATTTTTCCTATAAAATTAGTAATTGTGGCACTACTTGATGTTGCAGTCACTTCCTGACTTATATCAACAAAATTCTCACCGTTAAATTGCTCCAAAATGGTAACTATCTTTGCAAGGTGCTCACTCTGCGCTTTAAGAGCTTCATACCTTGCACTATCTTCAGGAGAAATACTCTCTATGCCTCCAACTCCATTACCGCCTTGAGTAACATAAAAAAAGTGTATATTCATGTCTACATACAGCCGCATATCTGAACTTGAAGTACTAGGTAGATATACCAATGTTTTGCCCTGTAGTTCATCTGCTTTCTCTATACTGCCTTGCATTGTTGATGTTTGTGACCATTGCATCAACATCGTATCAAGTACATCCATCATCTCATCTCTAGTCATATAATCTTGCATCTCGTGCAATGTTTGTGTTAGATCACCCGAGAGAGCAGAAGCTTCTTGCAGATCTCTCACCATCCCACTACCACCTATATTTGGTAGAGATAAGGCAGTATTATCCAACTCAATCTCGTCGGTAAATTCTCTATAAAAATCATTGGTGATGAAATTTATATCATCAACTTGCCCTATCGTTCCATCCGACCAAGTAAATGTGCCGGTTGCTATAGATTTATTATCTCCCGATACTTTAATATCTTGAGATGTATAATCTAAATCGATAGAAGCGATACCAAGCTCACTGAGGCTAAAGAGCTCTCCTTCATTACTGATACCATCCCCATTAAAGTCTCTCCAAACTTTTACATTTGCAAAGTTAGCATCATTACTATCAAACACGCCATCATTATTGGTGTCTTGATCTTGAAGAGCCAAAAAACCATCCTTAGCATTGGTGCCATCTACTTTAGTATTGACACCAAAGAGTTCACTTCCGTTATCGATAAGTCCGTTTCCATTTCGATCAAGTACGAGTATCCCGTCATCACTACTCACCCAACCTGTAGCTGTTTTGATGCCATCCCCATCGTGATCAAAGAGTACTTGTGTATCAGCCGTGATACCAAAAGTCTCCACACCATCCCCGTCAAGATCAAGAACAAGAGGTGACATATATGGCTTCCAATTTTGCGCAAACTCCCATAGTTCATTGATTTCAGGATTCATTGGATTTGCCATATCAAATATTTCTAAAATATAATCAAGAATACTTTTAGATATATCCCCTATATCTATAGCAGCCAAAAGATCATACAATTCAAACCCTGCTGTTTGTGTGTATGGATTAAACATTAATGTTTGAATGATACCAAGCAATTCAGGATCATCTAAAAAAGGAGTTATACTCTGAGGGATGATATCTGCATCTGCTAATTGGTTTAAAGCCCAAACTGTGCATTGCTGTCCTAATGGTAAATTATACTCGGGAGGATTTGTATATGACTTTGCAATTCCTTCTAATAAATTTAAATATTGTTGCTCCGTTAAAGGTATTTGTCCGGATGTACTATCATAAGGATGCCATTCTATATCAATTTGTCCAGGACCAATTAACTCAGTTTCTTCTGGAGCAAATCCCCAATATTGTTCATTGCCATATTGATCTTTTGTAACTAAAAATGTATGAGGCAAAATACTATCACCACCAATACCTATGTATGTTCTAAGTTCAACTGAATAACTCATTTTTCTATCCTTTCTAATTTGATTTCCATTAATGGCTTATTGAACATTCTGTACCATATATTACGGATAAACCCTATCTCATGCCTTTCTTCCCAGGTTTCTTTGTGTGCTCTAAAGCAAATACTAAAGGAGCCACTATTCTTTCTATACTCGATATATACTATATCCTTAATGCTATTTAGTACTGTTTGGTCTGCTATTCCATAAGTACTTACCATAAGACCATCAAGAGTTGCATCTACTGATATTATACCTTGCTGCGGGCAAGATCTTTTGTCTTTACAGTACTTATTTTTAACCAAAAGATCATAAGTCTTATCGTAAATTATATGTCTACTATTGCCTTTTTCTCCGCCAATTCCAGCAGCAAAAACTGGCACACTACACCAAAATAAAAATACAATAGTCAATAATTTGACTGAATAACTCATTTTTCTTTCCTTTCAAATTTTACTTTATATATAATCAAATCTCCAGTGAGTTTTAACCACAAGCGATTCAATAACCCTTTTTGTTGGTACTCATCAAATGTGATTCTTACTGCTCTTAATCCTACACTCAATTCACCGTTATGTCTAGCATATTCTGATTTTAATAGCGCAGCTATTTCTGATAAAGCTTTTTTATCTGTTATACCGTAAGTAGTAATTCCAAATCCATCATATTCTGGACTCGAAAAAAAAAGTTCTTTATTGCTACAATCATTGTATTTATGTCCTTGCAAACTAACCTTCACTATTTGACACATATTATTTGCGATTAAGATTTCTTCAATTTTATGAGCAGCTTCTGCCGCTTCACCATGATATCCACTTGAACCCGCATATAAATTACACATTCCATTTAAAAAAAATAACATAATCAATATCTTCTTCATCGCGCTACTCTCCTCCTATCTATATTCGTATCTCCATCATAGATAACATCATCCATTGAACCACCTATCATCGAAAATTCTTTTTTTCCGTCATTTTATGCTCCTTTTTATTTTATAAATGGTTGTAGTTTTGAATAACCTTCAAGTTCCGATACTTCTCTCTTTGAAATATCAGATAATACCTCTAATATTTTCTTTTGATCTTCTTTTGAAAAACTATTTACTCGTATAGTTATATTTTTAAAATCAACATACTTTTTTTCTCTTTTCAATATTATTATTAATCCAAAGAAAACACTATTGCTTGCAGTTTGTATATAACAATCTTTAAAATAGATTGCACGAGGGTTAAAATATTTCCATCTTTTTTCAATCTTATTTTTAAACAAAACTATCTCTTCAGTCAATAAATATTCAAAAATTGCAAAAAATACAAAAATAGCTAGCAAAAAAGGAATAATAAAAAGAATATTGTTATCTTTTAACATAATCTTAGATAAAAAGTAAGCTACCAATAATCCTATACTTAATACAAAAACATCAAACCATACCTTCCACCACACATATTTTACAACCAACAAAGGTTCTTCATTATCGCTCATCTGCACTCCCTTCAATTAAAGTAAATAAATTTTATCATATATACTTAATAATTTTATTGAAAATTATTGCAAAACAATTCTTAAAATATGATAAATAAGTCATTGAGTTAAACCTATGATAGATATATCATTGCTCATGACAATTGAAAAACTAAATAAACATACTGATAAGCTCCATAAGATTATCGCAAATAATGTTGTAAGATATAGAAAACTCAAAGGATATACGCAATTACAATTGGCTTTAGATATAGGACTTACGGGGAACGCTTTTATAGCTAGAGCTGAAAAAGGAATCAATAATAACCATTTCAATATAGACCATCTTTCTAAGATCTCCAAAGTACTTGATGTGCCTATCTGTGAATTCTTTAAAGATGTAGATGAGCTAAAGAAGAAAAAGAAGTAGTGCATCACGCTGCCTCGCTTGTGTGAGCATATGCGTTTCCTGCTTTGAGTGAAAAAAGAGAGGAGTTGGGTCGAGGACTGTTTGAGCATAGTGAGTTCCGCAGACCCCTCTGTTTTTGCTTGGAGAAGTAGATGAGAAACACATCGGGCTCACGATTTTTTATCTTACTTTTTTCTAAAAAAAGTGATGAAGAAGAAAGTTTTAGTTTTATGGTTCCATTACCGTTTCGATCAAGCACGAGTATCCCATCGTCACTACTCACCCAGCCTGTAGCTGTCTTTATGCCGTTACCATTACTATCAAAGAGTACTTGTGTATCAGTCGTGATGCCAAATGTCTCCACATCCGCTACCTTTCGACAAGCTCAAGGCGAACGGAAAAATCATTTAGACTCTATCCTCGCTTGGGTGATAACGACATCACCCTCACTATAAACCTTTATCTTCTGTGCGTTCGCACATCTTCCCTTATCATCAAGCGTAAAGATTATCATCTGTAAGATACTTTTACACTCTTTTGGTACATCAAAATACTCCCCAAATCCATTCATAAAACGGTTGATAGGCGCGCTCTTATCCATCCCTATCACGCCATCTCTACACCCTGTAAGCCCAACATCGCTCACATAGCAACATCCCTCAACGATGCTTAGATCATCCGTGCCTATATGGGTATGCGTGCCAAGTATCGCACTTGCACACTCTTTTTGCATGTGCAATAGTGCTTGTTTCTCGCTCGTAGCTTCTGCATGCATATCGATAACGATATGTTTGTATCCCTCCTCTTGAAGCTCTTTGAGTACACTATCTACCGCATTGAAAGGGTTATCACACATCGGCATCGCAAAATGCCCCATGAGATTGACAAGCGCTACCTTTGTACCGTTGATAGTAGTTTTTAAAACACCTTCTCCGGGCATACTTTTAGGATAGTTCAGGGGTCGTATGATCGGGTGACTCTCAAAAAGTGAGGCAATCTCTTTTTTATCGAAGCTATGGTTGCCGCCACTCATCGCATCGATACCATATTCAAGAAGCTCAGCGGCATTTTTTGCATTGAGCCCGAAGCCATGGCTTGCATTTTCATAGTTAGCAATGACAAGATCGATACCATACTCTTTTTTGAGATTTGCTAGATGTGCTTTGATGATCTCTCTGCCGGGACGACCGACGATATCACCTATGAAGCCTATGGTCATATCTACCCCTTTTTAGGAGAAAATGGCACCAATGCACTTGCCCAGGTAAGTCCGCCTCCAAAAGTGTCTAAAAGCATCACATCGCCACTTTTAAGTCTGCCTGATTCGTAGATATCATTGATTGCCATCGGGATAGACGCAGCTGAGGTATTGCCATACTTTTCTACAGTTAAGACGACCTGCTCTTTAGTCATCCCAAGCGCATCGCCGACAGCTTTTATGATACGATAATTTGCTTGGTGCGGTACAAAGTGTTTGATATCTTCTGATCTGATGTTATTTCTTTTTAGGATATCTGTCACATCTTTTGTAAGGGTCTTGACTGCAAGTTTGAAAGTCTCATTGCCTTTCATTTGGACAAAATTGAGCTTTTCATCAAGCATCTTTTGATTTGCCGGATTGACACTCCCGGGTGCCGGAGTTACTAAGAAGTCTGCATACGTTCCATCGGCACTTGCATGCACATCGATGATCGCCTCGCTCTTATCTTCTGTAGCACTGAGTACTGCCGCACCTGCTCCATCACCAAAGAGGATACAGGTACCTCTATCTGTATAATCAATGATTGATGAAAACTTTTCAGCGCCTATTAGCAAGATATTTTTCTTCATGCCCGATTCGATAAATGCTTTTGCGATAGAGAGAAGATAGACAAACCCACTGCAAGCTGCGCTGATATCAAAAGCTTGTACATTGATGATGTCGAGTTTTTTTGATATGACACACGCAGTTGAAGGCATATTGAAATAATCAGGCGTCACAGTCGCACAAATAACGAGATCGATCTCCTCTTTTTTGATACCTGAGCGCTCTATGGCAATCGCAGCAGCTTTTACACCCATATCGCTCGTGCTCTCATTCTTAGCAGCTATACGTCTCTCTTTGATGCCAGTGCGTTTATATATCCACTCATCTGTAGTATCGACCATCTTTTCGAGGTCGGTATTGTGTAAGATTTTCTCAGGAACATACGCCCCTATGGATCTTAGTGCTGCATAAGAATTAGGCAAAGGCGCCATTATCGTCCCCTAGATTATATTCGATCTTACAAAGATATGATTTTAACATAATTCAACAATTTTTGCTAGCCTCAAAGGCTACTTAGCATTATCTTCTGTCAGAATGTCCTCAATCGTATCATTTATATTTGACTCACTATAGCTAATCGCTTGAAATATAGCATTTTTGATAGCTTTCGCATTTGAGCTACCGTGACTTACGATTGCACAGCCGTTTACTCCAAGGAGCGGTGCTCCACCATATTCATTGTGATCTATCTGCTTTTGTAGATTTGCAAAGACTCTTTTCTTCATCAAGAAAGCGCCAATCTTAGCAGGTAGCGATTTGCGGATATGTTTCTTCATAAGCGTGACTATCGTAGTTGCAACACCTTCACTCGTTTTTAAAAGGATATTTCCCGTAAATCCATCACAAACAACAACATCTACGCTTCCGTTGAAGATATCTCTTCCCTCAACATTACCGACAAATCCCTCTAAGTTTTTCAGAAGTTTAAATGCCTCTTTTGTAAGATCATTCCCTTTAGAGTCCTCTTCACCGTTTGCGAGCAATCCTATCCTTGGGTTTGCAGTCCCCATCACCTTTTTCACATAACTTCCACCCATGATGCCAAACTCATAGAGGTTTTGTGGTTTACACTCAACAACAGCACCGATATCAAGTACGAGTGTCTTCTTCGCACCAAGACTTGGCATCAATGTTGCAAGTCCCGGTTTACTGATATGAGGCAATCTTCCTATGCGAAGTGTTGCGAGCGTCATTGTTGCACCGCTATGTCCCGCTGAAACTACACCATCGGCTTTGCCTTCACGAACAAGCTCAACAGCTTTATAGATAGATGACTCTTTGCGTTTGAGCGCATCAACGGCTGAGTCATGCATAGATATCACATCATCTGCATGTTCTATCTCTATGCTATCAAGATAATATGGGGGTATCAAGGAGAGGAGGAGATTTTTGTCACCAACTAAGATTGGATGAAACTCTTTCTCGTCAAGCGCTTGCGTTAGTCCCTCGATTATCGGCTCGGGACCAAAGTCCCCGCCCATAGCATCTATGGCTAATCTAATCATAGAGGTTATGCTTTAGTCTTATATTCGCCGGTAGTCAAGTTCATATGATGAGGCAATCTCCATGTCCCATCACTATCTTTTACAGGCATAGGAAGTTTCACTTTATAGTGAGTTCTTCCTTTCGCTGCTCTTGTCTTACTGTGTCGTCTTTTAGGTACTGCCATTGTTTTTTCCTTTTATTAAAATTCTATCTCGTAATCTTCTCTATCGCTGCAATCTTTGCAATAATTATAGAGTGCTTTTTGTGACTCTATTTCGCTTTGAATTATATACTCAATATCTATAATTCCATCTAAAAACTCAATTATATCTAAATCATCTTGAGTTTCTATCAGACTGTCGCTCAACTTTAGATCTAACTCTTGGTCCTGTGGTAGCGTAAAACTCTTACCACACCGATCACACACAAGCTCGATCTCACCTTTTAGCCGTGCTTTAAGCGCAACGACATCTCTTGAGATACGCTCCAAGCTCCCACAAAGACTCAAGCCTCCGGATTCTGCTTGAAAGTCTTTTGGAGTTGTCGATATCTTACTCAATGCTATTTGCATCTAAGACCTAGCAAATCTCTCTTTTTGCAAAGAAAAATTCGATCTCAATCTTCGCATTTTCCAAAGAGTCGCTTCCATGTACTGCATTGGCATCGATACTATCAGCAAAATCTGCTCTGATAGTTCCCGCTTCGGCTTCTTTTGGATTTGTTGCACCCATAAGCTCTCTATTTGTAACAACAGCATTGTCACCCTCAAGGACGGTAACAACAACTGGACCTGATATCATAAATGATACCAAGTCATTAAAGAAAGGTCTCTCAGAATGTACAGCATAAAAAGCTTCAGCATCTGCTTTTGAGAGCTGTACTTTTTTTGTCGCAGCAACTCTAAGTCCTGCATCTTCGAAACGACTGAGTATCTTGCCTATTACATTTTTTGCAACAGCATCAGGCTTGATTATCGATAGTGTTTGTTCCATAAATTTAATTCCTAAAATTGTATGATTTTACTTTGCAAAATTATCTTCTGCGCAGTATTTGGGCGTGTATGTTATCTAAAAAATGATTAAGCTAAGATAAAAGAAGTGATATAGGTACCACGAGCGTGATACCTAGGTAAGGTGTGTAACCTTTTAATCTACTACCGGAGTTCCGGCTGATTTTCTATTTTCTGAAGACGGCATACCATCAGCGACTTCACCCCATTGGATACAGCCTTCTGTTGGACAAGCTTCAGCACATGCAGGAGTATCGTGATAACCTACACACTCAACACATTTATCGGCATAAACATAATATGTCTCTCCACCTGTTGGATTCTCATCCTCATCAACGATCGCTTCAACCGGACACTCATCTATACATGCAGCACAGTTGATGCATAAATCTGTAATTATTACAGCCATTTTTTTCTCCTTAAAATCAATTACGACAAACTATATCAAAAGTTATTTTAAGTAAACTTTAAATGATAAGGTCATATTAAAAATTACAAAAATAAAAAACATTTAATATACTTTTCTCTACAATAGTAACTATATTCTCATGAGACTTTAAAGGATAGCAATGATAATGCCTGATGATACGGTCGTAGTAAATATTTCAACACTGATTCAGCTCTCAGTAGCTCCTGTTTTTTTACTTGCAGGGGTTGCGGGACTGCTCAATGTCTTCATCGGTAGACTTGCTAGGATTATAGATAAGCTTGAGGCTATCGATCATCATACGCTTGTTGAGAGAACCAAAGATCCCGATTTTCAAGAAGATGGCGCCATCGTCAAAAGAAGAGAATTTTTAGTTAAAAGAATGCAAAATATCAATAGTTCTATCTTCTTTGGGGCAGCTACAGGACTCATGGTAGCGCTCGTGATACTAAGCATATTTTCCGGTGCACTTTTTGATTTTAATAACAAGTTCTTCATCGCAGGATTTTTCATCACCGCGATGCTCTTTTTGGTGACTTCGTTGATCCTCTTTTTGCGAGAGATTCACTTCACCACCTCTTTTATAGAGGGGAAAAGAAAAGGGGTGATGTAGACTTAGAGTTTGAGATACGCTTTTATATCTGCAACTTTATCAAGTTTCTCCCATCCAAAACCTTGATCTTCTCTACCGAAATGGCCATAAGATGCAGTTTTACGATAGATAGGTTTGAGCAGATCAAGTGAAGCGATGATGCCCTTTGGAGTGAGGTCAAAAAGTGTATCGATACACTCACTAATAAGTGTCTCATCCACAACTGATGTTCCATGTGTATTGACATAGATCGATACAGGTTTCGCTACGCCTATCGCATAGGCAAGCTGGATAGTCACACGCGTACAAACCCCTGCGGCAACAAGATTTTTGGCTATGTGTCTTGCGGCGTACGCGGCTGATCTATCGACTTTTGTCGGATCTTTCCCGCTAAATGCACCCCCACCATGTGGGCATGAGCCGCCGTAAGTATCGACGATGATCTTTCTGCCGGTGAGCCCTGCATCGCCTTGAGGACCACCGATAACAAATCTACCCGTTGGATTGATATGGTATTTTGTCTCATCATTGATAAGCTCTTTTGGGATCACTTCACTAATCACCTCATTGAAGATCGCCTCTTTGATGATATCTTCAGGGATATCGTCGTGATGTTGTGCGGAGACCACTACGGTATCGACTGCAACAGGTTTACCGTCAACATATTTGACACTCACTTGTGCTTTCCCGTCCGGTCTCAAAAATGGAACTGCCCCGCTCTTTCTAACTTCAGCAAGTTTGGCAGTAAGCTTATGCGCCAAAGAGATAGGAAGCGGCATAAGTTCTGGAGTCTCATCGCACGCATATCCAAACATAAGTCCTTGATCGCCTGCACCTATGTCGCCACTCTCTTGATCAACGCCTTGATTGATATCAGGGCTCTGCTCTCCTATGCCGTTAAGTACGGCAGCACTTCTATAGTCAAATCCATAATTTGCATCCGTATAGCCTATCTCTTTGATAACATTTCTTGCGATATCTTGCATCGGTGAATATATCGTTGTCTTTAACTCACCGGCAATGACGCAAAATCCATTACTCACAAGTGTTTCACACGCAACTCTTGATTTTGGATCTTTACTGATAATATCATCAAGAATCGCATCACTTATCTGATCGGCGATCTTATCAGGGTGTCCCTCTGTGACAGATTCACTTGTAAATATATATGTATTTGACATTATGCTTGCTCCTTTAAATTTTCTATAACTCTTTGCGCTAAATGCTCTTTATCTAACTCCAAAGATTTCTCTACGTCTTCTGTTTTGCCATGTGTTATAAATGCGTCATCATACTCAAAAGTTACTAAATCGATGTTTTTGATCGCCTCAAAATTTAAAAATTCCAATAACGCCGAAGCGACACCGCCCATCTTGGCACTCTCACTAAATATAAACCACTGCGTGTGCTCTTTAGCTAATCTCTTCAAAAGTGCCTCATCAAGTGGTTTGACAAATCGAAGATCAACGATTGTCGGGGTGATAGTATCTATCATCTTGGCAACTTCCAATGCTTTTCCAACACCGTTACCATAGCCTATAAATGCTACTTTTGATCCCTTTTTAATGATCTCTGCTTTGCCGAGCTTAAACTCTTTTGCATCACAATCATCGGCTATAAAAGCACCTCGCGGATAACGAAATGCGCAAGGGGTTGGAAAATCTTTTGCAAACTTGATAGCAAGCTTGAGTGTCGTATCGTTATATGGAGCAAAAAGTGTCATATTTGGCACTGCTCTAAGATAGGAGATATCAAAAGCGCCTTGGTGTGTCTCGCCGTCTTGTCCTACTATACCTGCTCGATCTATTGCAAAAGCAACACCCGCATTCATCAGAGCAATATCATGAATAATCTGGTCATAACCTCGTTGTAAGAAAGTCGAATAGATCGCACAAAATGGTTTAAAACCCTCTTTAGCAAGTGGACCCATAGACGCAACGGCATGCTGCTCTGCTATAGCAACATCCCAAAATCTTTGCGGAAATGCTTCTATCGCTTGACTCAATCCAACGCCTGAGGGCATTGCCGCAGTGACACCGACTATCTTTTCATCCTCTTTTGCAAGAGCATACATAGTCTCACCAAATATCGCCGTTGCACTCTTTTTTGAGCCTCTCTTCAACTGCTCGCCACTGCCTAAATCAAAGGCGGAAACTCCGTGCCAATGCTCTTTGCTAGAGCCGGCTCCCTCAGCTAATTCATACCCTTTGCCTTTCACGGTTTGTGCATGGATAATGACCGGACGTTTAAGACCTTTTGCGACTTTAAATGTCTCTATAAGCCCCTCTATATCGTGACCGTTAACCGGCCCGATATACTCGAGTCCCATCTCTTCAAAGAGGATGCCCGGTGTTATAAGTTTGAGTGACTCTTCAAATCTTTTTGCCATATACGTCGCACTTTTGGGAAGATGATCGAGCGCTTTTTCTACCCTGCCTTTAAACTTCTGATAGAATGACCCTGCCATCGTTTGAGAAAGAAGTTTACTGATAGCCCCTATCGGTTTTGCGATGCTCATCTCATTGTCGTTAAGGATGATCACAACCGGATATTTCCTATCACCAAGCTCATTGAGTGCCTCATAGACCATCCCGGCACTCATGCCGCCATCGCCTATAAATGCGATAGGCAACCGATCTTCTCCCTTGAGCTTGATCGCTTTTGCCGCACCGACAGCTAGAGAGATAGAGGTTGAACTATGCCCTGCAACATAGTAGTCATAAGGTGACTCATTTGGCTTCGTATAACCACTGATGCCTCCAAATTGTCGCAAGGTATCAAACTGTTCCCATCTTCCCGTTAAAAGTTTATGTGCATAAGCTTGATGAGAAACATCAAATATAAACGGATCTTTTGCAGCGTCAAAAACATAGTGCATCGCGACGATGAGATCGGTTGCTCCAAGCGTTGAGCTTAGATGGCCTCCATTTTTACTAACAACTTGAAGAATCTTCTCTCTGATCTCTTCTGAGAGTGTTTCTAACTCTTTAATCGTATAGCTTTTGATATCTTTCATAAATCTACTTCAAATCCATTACTTCTGATAATTGTTCAAAAAGTATATCATTTTGACTCTCGGTTCCTATCGTTATCCTGATTGCATTGAGCTTATAGCTTGCAAGGTCTCGCACGATAACACCTCTTTGCAAAAGCTTGTTGGCGACATCGCTTGAGTTACGACTGTCATCAAAAAGATAGGTGATAAAATTGGTATAGCTCTCTATGTACTTGATACCGTTCTCTTTCGCAAAAGTCTCATATCGCTTGATCTGCTCGGTATGCAATTTGAGAGCCTGCTCAAGATATACCTCATCTTTGAGGGCTTCAATCGCTGCAGCCAATGAGAGTGTAGAGATGTTAAAAGGTGGACGCATCTTGAGAATATTTTGAATGATCTCCTCATTGGCTATCCCATAGCCTACTCGCATACCTCCAAGACCATATGCTTTAGAGAAAGTGCCTAGATAGATAACATTGGGAAGTTCAAGTATATCTTTTGGCTCTATCTTGTAAGCACTATCTTTATAAGCCGCATACTCCATATAAGCACAATCAACAACGACGAGTGTCTCCTCATCGACGGCTTTTATGATTTCAAGGGCATCGCTTTTTTTCATAGCATCACCCGTTGGGTTATTTGGGATACATAGATAGACAATCTTTGGTTTGTGCTCTGCGTAAAGCTTTAAAAATTCATCAACTTTGTGCTCATAACTCGGTGTTCTGAGAATCGTTGCTCCCATCTGCTTCGCATATATCTCATACATCGCAAATGTTACTTGACTCATCAAAACAGAATCCTCTTTACTCAGTAGTGCTCTTGAGATAAACTCTAAAATCTGATCACTTCCTGCTCCGATGGCTATCTGTGAACTTGCAACATCAAACTTTTTTGAGAGTCCGTCTTTGAGTTCATACATACTATCATCCGGGTAGAGATTAGCCTTTGAAGCATATGCGCAGATAACCTCTTGAACTCTTTTTGAGGGGCCCAAAGGATTCTCATTGGAAGCGAGTTTTACGACGTTCTCTTTTGGCACTCCAAATTCTCTCACCACAAGCTCGATCGGCTTGCCTGCTTCGTAGAGTTTTATGCTTTTGAGTGTATCGTTAAATTTCATCTTCTGCCTTTACATAACTTCCAAGCCATTTGATATCATATTTGCCCTCTTTGAAGAGTTGTGATATCTTCGGCTCATCTCTATGCCCTTCAAAATCTATAAAAAACCAATACGAAAATGCGCGATTCTCTTTGGCGGGTCTACTCTCTATCTTAGTTAAGTTGATATTCTCTTTTTCAAATTCTCTTAAAAAATCTACGAGCGATCCCGGCTCATTGGAGAGTTTTGCCAAGATAGATGTCTTATCATTACCGCTTGCAGAACTTGGAGATTTGCCGATAATGATAAATCTCGTTTTGTTATCGTGCATATCTTCGATATTTTCAAAAATACTTGGGAGATTATTGAGTTTCGCTGCAATATGGGGACATATGGCAGCACTTTTATCATCCTCTTTTGCGAGTTCGGCAGCTTTTGCCGTCGACTCCACAGGGATAAGCTCAACATGATCGAGCCTATGTTCATTTAAAAATTTTCTACATTGTCCAAATGCGATATCTTTAGAATATATCTTTGTAATATCTTCCAAGGAGTTACTCAAAGAGCAAAACGAATGGTGGATTGGCATATATATCTCGGCAAGTATCTTGAGATTGTATTGCCCCAAAAGATCAAGCGTCTCGCCTACGATTCCATCAGTTGAATTTTCGATAGGGATAACACCATACACTGCTCTATCGCTATCAACAGCTTTAAAGACCGATGCGATAGATGCAAGAGGGATATAGTCTTTCAGAGAGCCAAATCGCATCTCTGCAGCCTGGTGCGTAAAAGTTCCTTTGGGTCCAAGATAGGCAACTTTCTCTGTGCGCTCTAGATTTTTTGCTACACCAATGATCTCATAAAATATCGCTTCAATCGCTTTTTTATCGAGTATGCCATCCTCTTTTTTGGAAAGAGCTACGAGCCTGTTGATGATAGAGTGCTCTCTCTCCGGTCTGAAGATTGAGCTCTCAAGGGCATTTTTGATCTTTCCGACTTCGCCCACATATCCCATTCTTTTATTGAGTAGTTTTAGTATCTCATCATCAATTTTATCTATCTTTTCTCGTATCTCTTCTAAGCTCATCTTACTCTCCTTTTAGAGAAAGTTCTTCCAAGTAATCTCTCTCTAATGCTATGAGATCTTCAAATCTCTCTCTTCTTCGAATCAACCTATCGTTTGATCCTTGCACGGCAACTTCTGCGCTTCTGTTGCGTGTATTATAGTTGCTCGACATACTAAATCCATATGCTCCTGCGCTTTTAACTATAAGTAAATCATTATGCTCTAACTGTGGTAATGGAGCATTTTTACCAAAAAAATCTCCACTTTCACATACCGGTCCAACCACATCAGCCGGAGAACTTTCTCCTGTTTTATTAACTGCTTCAATCTTATGATAAGCATTATACAAAGATGGTCTAATCAAATCATTCATAGCACCATCAACTATAACAAATCTTTTTTGATCATTTCTTTTTTCATATAATACTTTTGTCAAAAAATATCCGCTATTTGCTACCATATATTTACCTGGCTCACAAAGGATTGTAACATCTAGTTTTCTAGTAACATTCTTTATCATTTCAGCATACTCTTGTATGTCTATAGTTGTTTCTTCATCATAAACAACTCCTATTCCGCCACCAACATCAAAAAACTTAATATCAATTTCAAGAGCTTTTAGTGTATGTGCCAAATCAGCCACTATAGAGCAAGCTTCGCTTATAGGCTCAAGTTCTGTTATTTGTGAGCCTATATGGAAATGAATTCCGACTGGATTTAAAAATGAAGATTTTTTAGCATATATATACATTCTTTTTGCCATATCTATCTCTACGCCGAATTTATTGTCGTGCAATCCGGTAGATATATATGGATGAGTTTTTGCATCTATATTTGGATTAACCCTTATTGAAATCCTAGCAATTTTACCTAGCTCGGATGCTACTGCTTCAACCCTCTTCATCTCCTCTTCACTCTCTAGGTTTATAAGTAAAATATCAAGATTTAAAGCCTCTCTGATTTCATCATCTCGTTTGCCTACGCCTGAAAATATAATTTTATATTTACTTACTCCTGCTAACACCGCTCTTTTAACTTCTCCTATGCTAACACAGTCTGCCCCAGCTCCTTGCCCTGCCAAATGCGAAATGACAGAGAGATTTGAATTTGCTTTTACAGCATAATTGATAATATTTTTTTGGCCATTAAAGGCTTCTTTTAGCTCAAGGTATCTATTTTTAATATAATCGAAATCATACACATATAAGGGGGTGTCGTACTTTTGTGCCAACATTTCAAAATCAATATGCATTGCTATCCTTGTTTGAATCTCTCAATGTAGATACTAGATCAAATTTTGTAGATTTTACCCAAAAAAAGCCTCTTTTTTGTTGAATTGGCTAACTTGGCATATACTCTTTTTTATATTTATAGAGTGTATAAAATGCTAGTAAAACTATAGGCAACAAGGAGGTCACCTCGGGAGGTGCAACACTATTAGTACCTAATTGATGCAATCCAAATATGACACCCCAAACTAAAAAAGTAATCCCAAGCGAAATCGCTACGGTCTTTGAAAAATCTGCAAATCTTCCATAAAACGGTATCCAAGAGAAGAGTATCGCCATCAAAAAGAGAGCAAAGAACGGCATCACAACCTTCTCATAAAATGAAGCGCGTATCTTATCAGAATTTATCCCTTCTTTTAAAAGCACCTTCCAGGTATTGAGAGAATCATCGATGGTCAGTGCCTTACCATCATAGAGTGATTCGATGACTTTAGGCTTATACCCCTCTAAAGTTTTGATGCTAGCAAGTCTCGACTCATCATAGTTCACAAGGTTACCGTCTTTATGGTGATGTGTTTTTAAATCAACATCATACGCATCCCAAGACTCTCCGTTGAAGACCGATCTCTTGGAGTGCATCACATAATCAATCTGATTTTTTGTTACTTTAAATATCGTCATATCTTTGATTACTTTATTGACGGGATCAAGATTTTTTATATAGACAAAAGTGTCATTATATTTGAAAAAGAGATCATCTTGAAGATAAGCTCCCATCTCATCATGAAGGAGTGATTCGGCATTCTCTTTTGCATACGAAAATGATGTTGTGTGCAGTGCTAAAAAAAGAAGATACACAACAACTGCTACGACCAAAAAAGGAGCAAAAAGCCTTGCGGTGCTAAACCCGAAAGCGTAAAATGCTGCCATGTTGCTATTTTTAACAAGTGCTATTTTTGTCATGATGAGCGCAAAGACAAGCACAAGTGGATAAAGTAGTGCTAGTGCTTCTTGCCACATATAAAAGATATAGAGTATATCCATATTGAATGCACCCTCTAGCTCTTTTGTGTGTTGAAAATAGTCAATCACGGCAAACGCCAAGGAGATACCGCCAAGAAGAATCAAAAAATTTTTTAGATAGTGGTAAGTTAGATAAAGGAAGTACCGCTTAAATCCCGAGGTCATCTCTTTGGCTACTCCTCTTTTTGTTTTAGCGTATAGTGTGTGCGGATCGTATCAAGTGGGCTCTTTTTGAACTCTAAACAAGCTTTTTGAATATGTGGTAAAAGTGTCTTGAGCTCTTGCTCTTCATTGGCATCAAAATCACTCAATACATAACTTGCTACTTCACTTGAATGTTGTGGTTTTCCTACACCTATTCGAACCCTATTGTACTCTTTTGAACATAAAGAATCGATTGATTTTAGACCATTATGGCCGCCATCTCCACCGCCTTTTTTAAATCGGAGTGTGCCAAAAGGGATATCTATATCATCATGAATAACAACGATATCGTCCATCTCTATCTTGTAAAAATTTGCAACGGCTTGCACACTTTTACCCGATAGATTCATATAGGTTGTCGGCTTGAGTAGTAAAATGTCATTTGATTTAAGCAGTGTTCCGAAGAATGAACTTTTGGATATATCTTGTGCATCTAGAGCAGATGCAAGCGCATCTATTACTCTAAATCCCACATTGTGTCTATTGTTTTCGTATGTATGACCCGGATTGCCAAGTCCTACGAAAAGAGTCATTATTTAGACTTGATTACACCACATATCGCAACATGATCTCTATCCATGATACGAGTATTTGCAGGTGCCTCTATATCTCTTACGAGTATTGAATCGTCTCTATCAAGTGCTGATACATCAAGTGTGATATTTGCAGGCATATCTTCGATCTTACCACGAAGTTTCAATCTCTTTTTAGATTGGATGAGTACACCTTTATTTTTAAGACCGATTGGCACACCTGTTGTTTTTACAGGAACAAGATAATCCGTCACGACACCCGGCAATGCAACACGCAAATCAACATGTCTGATAGCACCTGTTACAGGATGAAATTGATACTCTTGGATTACCGTATTATACTCTTTGCCATCAACCTTAACAGGAAGGATAAGCGTCTTTTTAGCTCTAGCAGCTTTGATAAAATCACCCTCTTTAAATGCAGCATAGACATTCTCTATACCCTTTGCATAAATGTTGGCAATTAGATATCCATCTCTTTTAAGTTGCTTCGCATTACTTTTTCCGATACTCTCTCTAATTATACCTTCTAACATTATTTTCCTTTTTACAAATTTAGGCAAGTATTATACCTCCTTTTGTTTAATATCTGCTGACAACTCCTATCCATTTAATTGCTTAGAAAAAATATGAATTAAATTATTTACGCTATAATTTAGATATATAAAATCAAAAAATATTAAGGAGAACCATTATGGCTGAGAGAAAAAAACCTACAACACCGAGAGCTAAAAAAGAGAAGATAGTTGACGAGATTGATGAAGTATTGGAAGATTTTGATGATGAGATTGATGAGGCACAAATGAGCTTCGCCGAGAAGATCAATGATGCGACAGAGAAGACGATAAGCTTTTTTGACCCAATCACGCAAAAAGTGAGAGGTATCGTACTTGGTATAGGTGAGATTATCGTGACTATCGCTGCTGTTGTCGGTATCATCGCAGCAATACTTGGCGGTTTTTCTGATATGTCGAAAATCGGATTCTTTGCGGGACTAAGCAGTATGTTCAAAGGCATCGTCGGCGTTATCATGGGAGCGCTTTTTATATTTTTACTTTTTGCTATCAAAGAAGCACTTGAGAAGAAAAAATAATCTCTCGCTGCTTTTGCGGTGCGAGAAAAGCAAAATAAATGCTGTTGATGTCAGCTATTGATATCTTCTTTGATTCCTTTTGCCATTGTAGAGATTTTTGCAATTTTTTGTGTGTAGTTAAGCATATCATCAAGTAAAACTTTCACAAACGCGGAGCCGACTATGACCCCGTCAACATCTTGTGATTTCTCTTTTGCATTCTTCTCATTGACACCGAATCCAAGATAGATAGGTGTCTTGCTCACTGCTCGAATATCGGCAATAATAGCATCCAAAGACTCTTCCGTGCCCTTGCCTGTTATACCGGCATACGCTACAAGATAGATAAATTTCTTAGCATCTTTTGCGACCTTTGCTATCCTTTTCTTATCGTGTGTCGGAGCTACAAAATTGATAAGTGCCATATCAAGACTCTTCATAATATCAAGATAGGGTTGTGCCTCCTCAAAAGGAAGATCAGGGATGATAAATCCACTCACGCCACACTCTTTGGCGCTTTGTGAAAAATTTTCAAATCCATGATGATAAAATGAGTTAAAATACCCCATCCATAAAGTATCGATAGCCCCGGATATCTCTTTGGAAACTTGAAAAAGATCCGATGTTTTAAAGCCGTTTTGTAAAGAGAGCAGATTTGCTTGCTCTATGATTGGGCCATCGGCAACAGGATCGGAAAAGGGAATGCCAAGCTCCAACATATCAACACCTGCCTCACTCAAAGAGAGTGCAAGGTCTTTTGTAAAGGAGAGCTCAGGGTATCCTGTGGTGATATATGCGACTAATTTTTTCAATATTTTTCTCTCTATTCATTTTTGCTAATGGTGTAATTATACTTTTTTTTGATAAAATAGAGCGAAATATAAAACTCAAAGGTTTAGACTTGAAGAAAAAGTTAACTCTTAATGATATCTTGCACATGAAATCAAAAGAGAAGATAGTAGTGATTACTGCCTATGATGCTCTTTTTGCTTCACTTATCAAAGAGAGTGCCGATATCATCCTCGTCGGTGATAGTCTCAATATGAGCTTTGCCGGAGAAGAGGATACACTCAGTGCTACACTCAATCAGATGATCTACCATACAAAAGCCGTATGTAAAGGCGCCCCTGATGCACTCATTGTAACCGATATGCCTTTTGGTACTTATAACAACGAAGATGAGGCGCTTAGAAATGCTACAAAGGTGTACCAACAGACAAAAGCAGCAGCGATAAAGATAGAGGGTGGGCAAGAGCGTGCACACATCGTAGAACATCTTACTAAAAACTCCATAGCCGTAGTTGGACACATAGGACTTATGCCTCAATTTGTCAGAAGCGAGGGAGGCTACAAAGTAAGAGGAAAGACTCAAGAGGATATCGAACAACTCATAGCTGATGCGATTGCCATAGAAAAAGCAGGTGCATTTTGCATCGTCATCGAGGGTGTCGTATCTGAAGCTGCCAAAGCGATTACCGAAGCAGTGACTATACCGACAATTGGTATAGGTGCAGGTAGCGCAACTGATGGGCAAGTGCTCGTTTGGAGTGATATGCTTGGATTTTTTACCACTTTTGTGCCAAAATTCGTAAAACAGTATATGCAAGGAGCCGATGATGTTAAAACAGCACTTGCTCAATTTTCCACAGAAGTGAAAAGCGGAAAATTTCCTGAAGAAAAACATACATACTAAAAAGGTTGATAATGAAAAAGATTTTTACACACACACTCCTCGTAACACTCCTTGGACTCTTTGTAGCAGGCTGTAATTCACAGCCCTCTGTAAGTCAAGCAACGGCTGAAAAGATAGAGCAAAAACTTGCCACTGTCGAATCTCTCAAAGGCTCACAGATACAAGCAAATAAGGTCGAAAATGCAATCGTCTTAAGCGGCTATACAAGAACCACGAAGCAGAAATATCTCTCTTCGAGTATCGCTAGATCATTTACAAACGGTGGGCGTGTCATCAACAAAATCCAAACATACAATTGATAGGCACCCATGCAAAGAGTCGTTGAGATAGAAAAATTTGAAGATGAGATCAAAAGTGAACTTTCATTAAAACCGACGACTTGGGATGAGTATGTCGGTCAAGAGAAGATCAAAAAAAATCTTCAAGTCTTCATAGAGGCAAGCAAAAAGAGAGCTGAAGCACTCGATCATATGCTCTTTTTTGGACCTCCGGGACTCGGTAAAACAACCATAGCCAATATCATCTCTATCGAGATGGATGCCAATATCAAAACAACTGCAGCGCCTATGATAGAAAAATCGGGTGACCTCGCTGCACTTTTGACGAACATCGAAGAAGGCGATATCCTCTTCATCGATGAGATTCACAGAATGTCTCCTGCAATCGAAGAGATACTCTACCCTGCCATGGAAGATTTTAGACTCGATATCATCATCGGTAGCGGTCCTGCAGCACAATCTGTCAAGATAGATATCCCTCGTTTTACACTCATAGGCGCAACAACAAGAGCCGGCATGCTCTCAAGCCCGCTTCGCGATAGATTTGGTATGCATTTTCGAATGCAGTTTTATGATACCGATGAGCTTGCTCGTATCATCAAACAAGCAGGGAGTAAACTGCAAAAAAGAGTCGATGATGACGCGGCTTATGAGATCGCAAAAAGAAGCAGAGGCACACCTAGAATCGCACTTCGGTTGCTTAGACGCGTGAGGGATTTTGCCGATGTAGAAAATGAAGAGATCATCACAAAAGCAAGAAGCAACTATGCGCTCGATGAACTTGGAGTCAATCATCTCGGCTTTGATGAGCTTGATATCAAGTTTTTAAATCTTCTCATAGCTGCAAAAAGTAGACCTATGGGTCTTAACACCATCAGCGCAGCACTGAGTGAAGATGAGGGAACGATAGAGGATGTCATAGAGCCGTATCTACTAGCAAACGGTTATATAGAAAGAACAGCAAGAGGCAGGATAGCAACACCAAAAAGCTATGAGTATTTCAAATTAGGTGGCAGCGGAGGACTTTTTGAATAATACAAGCTTGATAATCTTAGGTATCTTTATCCTTACACTCCTTGGTATCTATAGTATCTACAAACCTTTTTTACTCTCGCTCAGCGTCGCCATACTTCTTGCTATGGCAACTTATAACATCGTCAATCAGCTCAGCCAAAAACTAAACTCAAGACTTGCCGCTACTATCATCTCAACGATGATGCTCATACTCATACTCTTTGTTCCGATGATTTATATAGCAACTTCAGGTGTTGAGTATATCTCACAACTTGATAATACGGCAATCACACAAACGGTGGATATGGCTCAAAAGTTACTCCAAAAAATCCCGCTCATCAATGAATACGCCATAGACAAGATCAATGATGATCAGATAGCCAAATTTGTTGAGCAATCCTCTGCCTATCTTGCGACAGCAGGAAAAGCAGGAATCGGTTTTGCAAAAAATATGTTTTTAGTGCTCCTCTTTTACTTTTTTATCAACTACTATGGAGTTGCGATGTTCAACTTTATCAAACCGCTTATCCCAATCTCGGAAGAGCGTTTTCAAAAAATGAGCCATGAGGTCTCTTCGACTATGGAAGTTGTTCTTTATTCAACCATTGTAACGGCTATCTTTGAAGGTTTCCTCTTTGGAATCATCGTCAGTTATTTTGGATTTAACGGATTGCTCTTTGGGATCATCTATGGGCTTGCTTCTCTCATCCCCGTTGTGGGTGGTGCGATCGTCTGGATACCGGTCTCACTCTATGCGTGGTCAACGCTCGATAGCGTAAGTGCAATCGTTATAGCACTCTACTCCATCATCATCATCTCTATCGTTGCCGATACATTTATAAAACCTATCATCATCAAATTTATCAAAGAGGAGATGCTCCATAGTACTGTGGAGATCAATGCTTTGGTGATATTTTTCTCTATCGTTGCCGGTATGAGTACTTATGGTTTTTGGGGTATCATCATCGGGCCTGCTATCACATCATTTTTGATAGCTATCATTAAAATCGGTGTTGACTATAAGGCTATGAGCGATACTTAAGCGAAAGCTTTTTAAGCGGTATGTAGAGGCTTATAAAAAAGATGATCATAACGATACTCATCAACTGCCCCATACTAAGCCCACAACAGAGATAGCCTATCTGCACATCAGGCTCTCTAAATATCTCGGCAATAAATCGCATGATGCCATACAGCACTCCATAACCTATGATAAGCTCTCCGTCAAAATGTTTATATTTTCTATAAACAAAAAGGATAAGTGCGATGACCACACCCTCTAAAAATGCCTCATAGAGCTGCGAAGGATGACGCAACACACCATCCACATAAATACCCCATGAAACATCGGTCGCCTTGCCTATAAGCTCTTGATTGAGGAAATTACCGATCCTTCCAAATATATAACCCACAGGGACACTTAGTGCCAGAAGATCGAGTATCGGATAGACTACCTTTTTATTTCTAAGTCCAAAAAGGAGTGTCGCAGCAAACGCACCGATGATTGCACCATGATAGCTCATGCCTCGGATGCCCACAAAATTGCCCTCTACATCAAAGGGATTAAATATCTGCCAAGGGTGCGTGATGTAGTAGAGTGAGCTAGGATCATAAAAGAGGATATAGCCTATCCTTGCACCCAATATCACACCAATCTCTACCCAGATGAAGTAGCTATCGATCTCTTTTTCGGTTATGGGCATCGCATCTTTTTTTATCATCCGCTTTGCAAACCAAAGTGCACTTAAAAGGGCAAGGACATACATCATACCGTACCAATGCACGGCGAGTGAACCTATATGAAAAGCAACGGGATCAAAGTGTGAGTATATATTTTGCCAATAGTTCATAGCGCCTCTTTTTTATAATGCAAAGATTATATCACGATGATGGTTATATTCGATTAACTATAATGTTTATCATGCTGTCAATTAATATTTGATGTTTCTAAAAGTCAATAACTCTATTGAGGCTCTTCATTTTATATTTTCTATTCCCAAGGAAGAAGATTAATCATAATGCAATTCCAGTTTTTAATATGTATATATGGTTCTTTTGTATCACCAGACCATGTAGAATAATGAAATCTTTTAGCAAAGTTTTTACTGTAGTTAACATTATTAAAAATTTGTGGAGGTAATATACCTGCTCCATGTACTTCCCAATGGTACTCTTTACCTTTTTCAAGTTCCTTAATTATTAATGAATTATCACCATCGTGACGTTTCCACATTTCAATAAGATTTTCTATCATCATACAAGCATGATAATTTGCATGGAAGAAGAGTTTTCCTCTAAATGATTTTATATCTGCCGTAGCTCTAAAAAAACAAGATGCTAAATTATCAGATGTTTTTTTAATTAACCAATTATCAATTTGAAATATTATATCATCATACCAAGACAACAAAAGTGGACCAATAATGTTAGTTCTTCCCTTGGCTTCAATATCATCTTGAACTTCTTTACTTAGAATGGGATAACGTGGTTTAAAGTGGTCGTTTATATAGTCTAAAAAATCATTAGAAATTTCAATTTCATCTAAAACTCCAAATTCTTTACATGCTCTCATTAAAATTTGAGGCTCATGTTTCATTAAAATATTACTATCATTAAATTCAGATTCAATCAATGCATGCTTAAAAGATGTTTTAACTGCATATCCTAGTAATATTCCAGCTGCATCATAATTCCCTAGTAACATTTCATTACGACCTGATGAATAATATTGATGCCTAAGCATCGACCATTTTTTTCTTACTTCTATATCCATAATTTTTCCTTGACTACACAACCTCTCTTGAGGTGGAATGCATACCTATAATTAACTACATTCATGATCCCTTACTTGCCCACCAACTCTCTTTTAAGGCTCTCTTGTGCGCTCTCTTTGCCAAGCCAGATGCCAAAAAGTGCTTTTTTAAAAGCCAAGCCTTTGATAGTCTGCTTATACTTTCCATTTTTGTAGATGCTCACTCCCTTACCGGGCATGTAGAGAAGCTCAAAGAGATCACCCTTGACGATCGGTTCATCAAACACCGCTATAAAAGTTTTGATAGCATCATTCAAAGGCGCTGTGTTGTGATGCGTGGATTTCTCAAATCCCTCATTGGTGGCCTCTTGCATTTTTTCACTCGTTATAAGCTTGGAGATGATATGAAGTCTGATTGTCATAGGGGCATCGGCATCTATGATCTTTTGAGCATTATGGTTTGGTGTAGCTGTATAGAGTCCGGCAACATAGAGATCAATGAAAAATTTCTCACGCACACCTGCACCTTGAAGCAACAGAGTGTTGCCACTACGCATCAGTTGCTTTTCTAGAGTCACACCGCCGATATCTTCGGCACTTAAAGGGAAGATCAAAATCAAGCTCAAAAAAAGAGCTCTAAAGATAAGTGTATGCATAATCATCCTTGTTATCTAGAGAGTAAAGTCTATATGCATTATATATAAAATCCTCTAAGATGTGAAATGTACTATCGCTCAAATTTTATGTACTATAACAAAAGCTAAAACGAGAAAACCCATTTAAGATAGTATGTATCTCCACTATCGTGAAGCATCGCTCCGGCCGTTAGAGCGTTATAATCATTTAATGTATAGGTTACATTTGGCGCTATATATCTATCTCCTCCATCATCAAAACTCTCTATATACAATAGCGATGCATCAAGATAGATATTGAAGCTATATGAGAGTGTGAGTGCTGTATAGAGATGAGAATTTACTAGATTTGGAACAATCTCCGAATCATGATTGAGTAGCGTTTGTGCATATGAAAATTTTTTCGAAGAGTAGAGCGCTTCTCCCGTGAGCGTTATGCCATCGACAAAAGCATACTCCGCGCCCACCATACATTGGAAAAACTCTTCCTCTTCAGTTGTGAGCGCCGTTTGTTTGAGCTTGCTCTTGATGTATGCTCCCTCACTTCTTACTTCGATTCCCGTCTCACCCAAATTGGCTTCTACCTCATATCCTAACATCTTTGTATCATCAGAATAGACTCCATCAATGGCAAAATCAGCAAAATCAAAATATGCCTTGTATTGCAAAGCAAATTTATAGCTATCATCTTCTCTTTGAGAGCCCACAAGCGTAATCTGAGAAGTGTCCGAGATATGCCTTGTATATGTGACGCCAAAGATTCCAAATGTCTCATCAGGTTCAAGAGCATATATATTTGTAGGATTAAAGATATTTGTAGGTGTCCAAACATGACCAACTCCCATGGCGATATTTTGAAGCCCTATCACCAATCTATTTGCATCATCCTCATAGCCGCCATACAACCTATAGAGTTTTGCGTAACTTGCACCATTACTATAATCGCTCAATGATGTTTGTGTTTTAAAGAGTGTATCTGATTTTTGAAGTTTTATATATTGAAAATCCAAAGAGTTTACATAGTCTTCTCCATAATAATTGACCCCATCAGCTATAAGCGTAGCAAAAAACGCACCATGGGTATAATCAGTGCGGAATCTGAGCCTATCATAATTGTAAAGGTATGTTTGATCTGTACCATCTTGAGATATGGTAAAGTTGCTATTTTCAATCCTATTTGCAAACTCTGCATGCGACAATGATATCAATACCAATAAAAAAAATACTCCTCTACTTTGCAACGATAGCCCCGTCATTCATCTCTATAATTCTTCTTACATAGCGCATCACATATTCATCATGTGAAGCAAAAAGTACGCTTATGCCCTCTTTCTCATTGAGCGAGCGCATCATATCCATGAGTGTTTTTGAATTTTTAGAATCTAGATTTGCCGTTGGCTCATCTGCCAGAATGATTTTGGGCTTTGGAGCGACGGCACGAGCGACGGCAACACGCTGCTGTTGTCCTCCACTCAGTGTAGAGGGAAGTGAACTCAATTTGGTATCAATCTCCAAAAGAGATGCTAGCTCTTGAACTCTTGCCTTGATCACATCTTCATCAAAACCGCGGAGTTTCATGATAAAACCTATATTCTCCTCTACGTTCAAAACAGGGATGAGATTATACGCTTGAAATACAAATCCCATCTCATTGAGCCTGAGTCTAGTTCTCGCATCTTCGCTTAAAGAGCTTATCTCCATATCATCAAGATATATCTCCCCGCTATCGATACTATCAAGAGCTCCGATTGCATTGAGCAGTGTTGTTTTTCCACAGCCTGAGGGTCCCGATAGCAGAGAAAACTCTCCTTTTTTTATCTCTAGATTTATCTCTTTAAGTGCATGAACTTCACGCTCTTCACCTCTGTAGTAGTATTTGTTTACGTTTTGCAATCTAATCATATGTTAGCCTTTGTCACTTCGATAGTGTTCATATTTTTGATCTTCCTTAACGGCAATAGCACACTCAAAAATGATGCTGCCATAATTGCGATGAAAGTGGAACTAAAGTAGCTAAATTTTATCGTTGCATATAGCGTACTGCTATAGCCAAAACTTGCCAATCCATCAGCAAACTCACTCAAATCAAGTCCATAATTTTGCAGATACTTCAAAGCGAAAAAGCCTAAAAAAGCTCCGATGATATAGCCCACAAAACCGACGAAAAAAGCCTCTAAAAATATCTGTGAGCGAATGAGTGAATACCCCATCCCGATACTTCTCATGATCCCAAACTCTCGTATCCTATCGAGGATAGATACATACATAACTCCCATGATTCCGATGAAAACAACTAGCATCACTATCAAAAAGCTTAAAGAGTTAAAGATAAACATCAAATCTTGCATCTGCTGTATTATGGGGTAAAGCTCCAAGAAACTTTTCACATCCAAGTGGGGATATCTTGCTTGTAACTGCTTGAGCAAAGTTTGGGAATTTGTGCGAATCGCTATTTGCGTTGCTTCCTCTTTTGAGACCCCCAGAAACTTTTGCAGTCGTGTTTTATCCACAAAAAGAGCCGATTTATCTAAGAGGATATTGTTCGTCTCTACGATACCGCGAACCCTGAGTGATATACCGTTTATCTCCCCTGTGCTATCCTGAGTCGAGAAGATAACTTTTGAGCCTATTTTTACTTTGAGTTTTTTGGCAAGCTCACTTCCAAGCAAAACATCACGCTTGCCTAGACGGATTTCGCCTTGCTTTAAAAATCTACTAAATTGCCCAAACTTCTCCTCTTCGTTTAAGTCTATACCGACTATGACGGAAAATGCTGATTTTCTAGCAGTAGAGCTTAAACCCTCAGCTTTTAAACGCAAAACAACGGCGTCCACATCTCCGTTTTTCAAAAGTTCTTTTTGTATGGCGGTCGCATCGCTTATATCGTCTTTGATAGCTCTTGTGATACGATAGTTTTTACTATAAAGTGAGATATCACCACAATCACTGCGTTTGATTTTATCTGCCATAGAAAAAGTCATACCGTCGTAGAGACCCTGAATGCTGAGCATCATACTCATACTTACAGCTATCATCACAATCACAAGGATTGTGCGCGCAAGTCTCAAAAAGGCATTTTTGAATGCTAATTTCAATATAATCTTATACATGCTTTAGCGCCTCTAGGGGTTTGAAACGATTGATAAAACGCATAGGATACAAAATGCTTAAAAAATTTAAAAGATAAACAATGCCGACATTCCAAGCAATTGTAAAGAGATCGAAAGAGAGCGGTAACTCATCCGATACGATGCCGTACTCCTTATAAGTTTCACTCATTCCTTCGATGATAATAGGATTGGCATTGAAATAATATGCCACATAAGCCCCAAGGGGAGCCGCCAATATGATAGCCAATGTGGAGAGGATAAATATCTCATAAAAGAGCAATACATTGATATTGGCAGACGAGAGGCCAATAGCACGCAATGTACCAAATTCTCGCAATCGTGAGCTGGCATTTATAAAACTAAATATCATAATCACAAAAAATATCACCACAAAAAAGAGACTTATGGAGATATAACCGAAAATGCTATCAACTTTCATGGCCTCAACCATCGAAGCCATGAGCGTCTTCCAGGTCAGCACTTCTAGCTTAGGATCATCAAGTGCGGCTTGTATCTTCTGTTGGATCAAATCTACATCTGAGAGATCGGTAACATTGACATGAATGTACGATGCCATATCTTCAGAGAGCATCAAGGTATCAAAATAACCCCTATCAATAAAAGCGCTCGAGGAGTCAAACTCATAAGCCCCTGTTTTAAACATACCGCATACTTTGAAAATATCTGCCGCAAAAGAGTTATCGCTCGCTGAGCCTATAAAACTCACTTTCGAATCAAGCTTTACATGAAGTCTCTTTGCCAAATCACTTCCCACATAAAGACAGTTATTTGCACTCCCATCTAGATACTCTCCTAAAATCAAAGCATTTTTTAGCTGAGAGTGTTGCACCTCTTTGGTTGGGTTTATACCCACAACCATAGCGGCACTTGAATATTCATCAGATGAAAGCAAACCATAGGTTTCATATCGAGAGGTAAAAGAAGATACTCCCTCTATATTTTTTAAAATCTCCTCTTTTTTGTGCACATTATAAAGAAGATACTCATTGCCTCCGATCTCTCTATACCCTTTCTCATATATCTCGATAGCACCTACGTAGACTTTCAAAGCATTATGAAGTATGGAGTTATGAGAGCCGTCCATCATCGCAACATAGACGATGAAAGAAAAAGTAGAAAAGAAGGTAAGCGCAAATGTAGTAATGGAGCGGCCCTTATAAAAAAGAATATTTTTAAGAGCGAGAAAAAACATTATCTTGAAAACCTCTTGAGTGCCGACTTTTTAAAATACTGCTCTGAGATATCTGTATCGTAGCGTATATCTTCGATGGTAATCTCAGTAAAACTATCCTTTTTATCGGTTGGTGATATCTTCCAATAGGTCGGTGTGTAGTACTTCCCAACCTTTTTCACCTTATCGTAGATAAAAGTTCGAACCTCTTTGCCCTCCTCATCATAAAAGATATCTTTTGTATCTGTATAGTTTGAGGTATCAATAAGGGAGATGATCTTACCCCACACCACGGCAGCATCCTCCTTGGGGATAAGTTCTATGGTGACCATCTTGCCGTTTTGTTTGATTATCTTTGCATTGTAATCATCCACGATAGAGCTTTGCTTGACTATATCATCATTGGTGATATCGCTTCCCATCCAGTTTTGCAACATCATCGATGGCGGTATCTTAATGATGCGTTCAATCTTTGGAACATATTGCCACATCTGATTGTCAAGACTCAAAAAAGTAATTCCAGCATCTTTTGGTGGATAGATCGTCTTTACAAAACTTTTTTTCTTTCCTTGTGACCAGGTTTGCATCTTCATGGTGCGTTTATGTCCAAATGAAGTGATACTCATACTCATTTGCATATAGACATTTTTTCCGCGTAGATTGGTATCGACTTTTTCCATGATGTCATGTGCTGATTGTTGTGCGTTCAATAGGGAAGATAGGCAAAGTGCGATTAGGATTTTTGTTAGATGTCTCATTTGTAACTCCGATGTTTATGTGCTTTGTATCTCAAGATACTCACTCTCATTTAGCATCTAAAAGACTTGTAGTCTCATTTTAAAACATAATCTTTTATCCATGAACCATTATATATAAATAATCTAAGATATGAAAGTATGGTGTTGCTCTCATTTGAGTTTTTTATTTTAGTATTCTTAGTGCACCTCTTTTAAGGCGGTGATATACTCGATCAATCAATTTATATTTTACTCTAGAATATTAATCACAAAATCTCTATTTCTTAATCTTTTTTGGTATACTTTTATCACTATTTTTTTAAAGGGATTTTATGGAAGAAACAGCGGAAAATAAACGACCGATATTGCTTACTATTATCTGCGTATTGATTATCATTGGTGCAATATTGGCTCCTCTTTCGATTTATGCAGTGATGAATAACCCGATCGCAATGGATGTAATGGAAAAAGCAAGTCAACTTTCAATATCGATACAATATGCCATGATAGTACTTGGCTCGATCGTTGGATTGGCAACAGCTGTCGGCATGCTTAAGGGCATAAAACTTGCAAGAACTTTTTATGTAGCTTACTCCGTTCTTGCTTTGATTGTCAGTTTTGCAGCTTCAAATATGAAACAATCACTCATAGTAACTATTTTAATCACGATAGTTGTATTAGGACTCCTTTACCTTCCGAATATCAATAGATATTTTGACAGAGCAAATGCGTAAGTTTTTTTCTATAGTTGCCTATGTCTTTGCCGCAATATTTACGGCATCAATAGTATTTGGCTCATTCCAAGATATTCCTCATGATGGTAATGGAACAAATGGTAGATTAATTGTCATCGCCATATTGACAACTATATCAATACTTTTTTTTGCTCTCGCTTCTTGGATCTACCCCTCGAAAAATTGGCAAAAACCTACAGCTATCACACTATTTTTAGCTGTTGGACTTATGCTCATTGGAGCACTTAATAACTACTTTATCATGAAAGATATGCAAAACTTGGATTTAGAGTTAGCCGAAAATAAAGAGATGTTTCAAGGGGAAGTTTTAACATACAATCTGCCTTTTGGCATCTTAGTGTCTCTAGTGCTTTTAGCTATCGCTGCATTTCTTTATAGGAAATCACTAAAGGCGTAATACTGTTTTTTGTACCTTAGCTTTTAGAGAGAATGAGGCATACAAACAACCAAGAATACAGAAAAGTGACATCACCAATCATGTGAGTTCTTTGTCTCTGCAAATCAACCAAAAGAATATTTTGTTATCTTTTCCCTGTTAAAAAAACAAAGTACCCCATAACCATAGTTGTAGATATCCCAACAATGCTTGGAATTATAAAATCACTAGGGCGTTCAAGAAAGAAAGAAAACATACAAGCTATCACAGATAAGATAATCAAAATACCATAATTTGCCCATGGATTTTTAAAACTTAAAAATGCCGAGATAATACCTACAACAAAAGCAGGAATAATAGCGCTTACATATCCAAAAAATAAAAAGAGGGGAAAAAGTGAAAGTTTCTCTGAAAATGTCAAAAAACTCGGACGATGTGCAGTGACTGAAGATATAATCATTGTCGTGAAAAAAAATAAAATTGTCCCAACAAGAGGACCGAAAAAAGTAAAGATTAAAATCCTTTTTATCTCAGTATATTTTCCCATATTCATCCTTTGTATTCATACAGCATATTATACGCAAAACCATCTAATAGATATGACAACTCGCTATTTACATTCAATTTACCCTCTTTTTTTATAATCAACCATAAAAAAATAAAAAGGCTATCATTATGAAAAAAATACTTCTCATACCCCTTATTCTTTGCATAGGTCTCAATGCAACGAACATAGAGTTTAAAGAGGCACCAAAAAATCCCGATCGCATCTTGCCTCAAGATGATGATGAGATCCTCTCCTTTGCACCTATTTTGAAGAACGGGATAGACGCCGTTGTCAACATCTCCACAAAGACAAATATCAAGATGGGCAATCGACCAAATATCTTCAATGACCCCTTCTTTGAACAGTTCTTTGGAAGAGACTATCAAGGAAGAGTGCCACAAGATAGAACGCAGAGAGCTTTAGGATCAGGTGTTATCATCACCGAAGATGGCTACATCGTCACCAATTATCATGTCGTTGACGGTGCCGATGAGATAAGCGTAACACTCAGCGGAAGTGACGAGGAGCACAAAGCAAAACTTATAGGCTCCGATAAAGATAGCGATATAGCACTCATCAAGATAGATGCCAAAGATCTCCATCCTATAGCATTTGCCAATGCAAAAGATATCAAGATCGGCGATGTCGTTTTTGCTATAGGTAATCCCTTTGGAGTCGGCGAAAGTGTCACGCAAGGAATCGTCTCCGCACTTGGCAAAGATGCGGTAGGCATCAATAGGTATGAAAATTTTATCCAAACGGATGCCTCTATCAATCCGGGCAACTCCGGAGGTGCACTCATCGATAGCAGAGGAGCACTTATAGGAATCAACACGGCTATCCTCTCTCGTTCAGGTGGCAACCACGGCATCGGATTTGCTATCCCTGTAGATATGGTCAAAAATGTCATCACCCAACTTGCAAAAGACGGCAAAGTAAGTAGAGGTTATATGGGTGTGAATATCTCGGTACTAACAAAAGATCTCAAAGACCTCTATGAAAACAAAAAAGGTGCTGTTGTTACCAATGTGCAACAAGGTAGTGCTGCCGATAAAGCAGGGATTAAAAGAGGTGATCTTATCTTAAAAGTTGATGGCGAAGAGATCGACTCTCCTCAAGAACTTTCAAGAATCATCGGCAATAAAAATCCAAACGAGACCATAAAGATAAAACTCGAGCGAGACAGAGATATACACTTTGCTTCGCTCAAACTTGGCGACCAACAAAATGCCGTTATCACAGGAAAATCATCAAAATTGCTTGAGGGAGCAGAGCTTGCTAACATCACCCCGCAAATTGCAAAAAGATTAAGACTGCCGATAACCAATGGAATCGCTATCACTGCAATCAAATCAAATAGTAAAGCACAAAAAGAAGGTTTTCAAGTTGGAGATGTTATCATACAGGTAGAAAATTCGCCGATTGGTTCTATAGAGGATCTTAGCAGATATCTCAACAATAGCTCAAAAGGTGCAAAAAGGGTCTACATAAACCGCTATGGGACAATTGGCCTATTGGTTGTGAGATAAAAAGGATTGACCATAATTCGCATATTGCTTATAGAAGATGACTCTGAACTAGCACTGATACTGACAAACTATCTGACAAAACATGACATGGAGGTCATAGGGGCAGAAGACCCCTATATGGGTCTCTCACTTTTAAGTCAATATCCATTTGATCTTGTCATTCTCGATCTTACCCTGCCCGGCATGGATGGACTTGAGGTGATTCCTAAGATCAGAGCGACCGGCAACATCCCTATCATCATCTCCTCTGCGCGTGATGACATCACCGATAAGGTCATAGGATTAGAGAGGGGTGCTGATGATTATATGCCAAAGCCGTATGATCCTAGAGAGCTTGTAACACGCATCAAGACGATTTTGAGACGCACCCATATCAGCGACGAGGCATCAAAGAAAACTGAAACACTTTTCGAGATAGACTCAGCAGCAAATGCTATCATCTTTAAGGGGCATATGCTCGAGCTCACAGCAGCAGAATTTGATATCCTTTCAACACTTATCAATCACAAAAACGGCTCTATATCAAGAGAACAGCTCATCTATGATAGTGATCACATTGATGATGAGAGTTCGATCAAAAACATAGATGTGATGATATCAAGAATCAGACAAAAACTTGCAAAAATCGATAGTGAAAAAAGCTATATAAAGCCGATTCGCGGCGTAGGTTATATGTTGACAGATAGAGTATGAAAAACTTATCCGTTGGAACTTTTATTCATCTGCTCTTTTCACTGGCTATTATCATACTTACGCTTACTATCTATTTTTTTATCTCATGGAATAACGATAAATATAAGATCGATGAAGTAAGCCACTATAAACTCATCGCCGATGCTTTTCTCTCTAATGTTCAACTCAACCCTACCGAAAATCAGTTGCAAAAATTTTATAAAGATTTTTCTGTCAGACCCGCCTCTATCGAAAAAGTAAAAGACGGCATAGAGGATGAGGGGAAAACGGTTTTTGCTGGTCAATCGATGTTCGGTCAAGTGAGGGTATTTGAAACACCCGATGCACACTATATTTATGTGCAAAGACTGGGCTATAACCTTATGCTTCAAGATAATCGTCCAAAAAACTATACGGTTCAAATAGCCGTGGGTATAGGGATATTTCTTATCGTCTTGCTTGTTCTTCTCTATCTGGCAATTTTAAAAAAACTCCATCCTCTTAAAAAACTCCATAAACAGATAGAGCGATTTGCTAAAGGAGATATACAAAGCAGAATCGACTATATTTATAATGACGAGATAGGCAAGATCGCGAAAAGTTTTGATCATGCTATCTTGCATATCAACAGACTCATCGCCTCAAAAAATCTCTTTATGAGAAATATCATGCATGAGCTTAAAACCCCGATAACCAAAGGAAGAATAGTTGTAGAATCCATAGATGATGACGCAACAAAAAAGATTCTCATCAGAGCATTTGATAGGATGAATGAGCTAATTAATGAGCTCGCTGAAGTTGAGAGGGTCGCTATGCAAAACTTTACTCCGGATATAAAAGAGACCTCTCTTATGGAGATTGTGACAAAAGCACAAGAACTTCTTATGACGGATAAAAAACGAGTTGTTGTAGATTTTGAAGATTTTGAACTAAAAACAGATGCTAAACTTTTTGCACTTGCCATCAAAAATCTTCTCGATAACGGTATCAAATACAGTAGCGATAAAACCGTCAAAATAACAGCAAATGATGGGTCTATCAGTATCACATCCAAAGGTGTAGAGCTCAAACATCCACTCTCATTTTATATCGAACCATTCTCGCAAGAAGAAAAAAGAAGTAGCGGTTTTGGGCTTGGTCTTTACATTGTCAACAGTATCTTAGAAAAGCTCCATTTCAAATTTAGCTATAGATATATCAATAGTGAAAATATATTTACGATAAAAACGCGTAAAGCAAAATCGAAACCTAAAAAAGGTTAATTATAAAATAATTAACTTTTAGCTATTATAATTCACTTTTAAAAAAGCAGGGGTTTTTCCGTTTTATGAATCAGTTTACACATAAGCTATACACACTCTTAGAGAGAGATAGTGATAACTGCCATATACAGCTGGCTGACGCATCACATCCTCTGTTTCAAGCACATTTTAAAAACAACCCCATACTACCTGCTTTTATAATAATTGATTTGATTGAAGAACTCTTTTGTGCGAAAGTTATTGAAATAAAAAAAGCAAAATTTTTAAAACCGATTTTACCAAATGATACCATAATATATAAAAGAACTGATGATCTCTTTGAGGTATACCATGCGGATAAAATTGTAGCGAGTTTGAGCGTATGCACTGTTGCATCGTAATCCCCGTTTATAACTCTCCATACATAAGAGAAGTATTGGAAGATATATCCAAAAAGGGATATACGGTTATAGTAGTAGATGATGGCTCAGATCAAGCCTTTGATGTATCAGATTTAAATATTGAACTAATATCTCATAAGGAAAATCAAGGCAAAGGTGAAGCTATCTTAAGTGGCGCGAAAAAAGCAAAAGAGCTTGGCTTTGATTGTTTTGTTACCATGGATGGCGATAAACAGCATTTAAGTAGTGAAATTCAAAAATTAGTAGATGCCTATGAACCAGAGAGTATTGTGATAGGAAATCGTGATTTTAGTAGTGAAAACATACCTCGCTCTTCAAAATTTGGAAGAAAATTCAGTAATTTTTGGGTGATGATAGAGACATTTAAAAAGTTTAGGGATACGCAAAGTGGTTTTAGAATTTATCCTGTTTCCATTCTTGATCTAAAGATAAAAAATAGACGTTTTGATTTTGAAATTGAAGTGCTCGTCTTGCATTCATACAGAGGAGGTAAATGTATAGATGTTGATGTTGATTGCTTCTATCCTTCCTCGACAAAAAGAGTTTCTCATTTTGATAAAAAGAGAGATAATATAAGGCTATCTCTCTTGCATTCTAGACTATGTATGCAACGATTTCTTTTGTTGAGAGGTTTTCTGTGGCATTAAAGAATTCTTTACCTTTATGTCATCTTAATTTTATTTGGATAAAATAATATTTTTACATAATTTAATAAGTGAAAAAATGAAAAAAGTTTTAGTTATATATTACTCTCAGACGGGTCAATTAAAAAGTGTTGTTGAGAGTTTCATATCTCAACTACCTGATGATAAGATTCAAGTCGATATCAGAGAGATACAGGGCGTTGAACAATATCCATATCCATGGGGTTTTTATCAATTTGCGGATGAGTTTGTTGAAGCGGCTCTTGTCGAAGGGGCACCGGTAAACCCCATTCAAGATATAGAAGATGATTATGATTTGATTATTTTGGGCTATACGATTTGGTTCTTATCACCATCTTCTCCTATTGTAGGGTTTTTAAAATCTGAACAGGCAAAGAAAATCTTTAAAAACAAACCGGTAATTACACTTATCGCATGCAGGGATATGTGGGTAATGGCGCAAGAGAAAATGAAGGACTTGCTCAATAATCTCAATGCCATCTTGATAGATAATGTGGCATTAACCGATCAAGGAAAGGGAGTCTATTCTCTCATCACAACGCCTAAATGGCTTATGAGTGGAAAAAAAGATGCGTTTTGGTTTTTTCCTCCGGCAGGCATTTTACAAAGTGATATTGATGCTGCTTCAAGATTTGGTGAGCGTTTAAATACACAATTAAAGCTTGATAAAGAAAAAGAGCTAAAACCGCTTCTTAGCAATTTAGGGGCTGTCAATATAGACGGTAAGCTTATTGGCTTAGAAATTATTGCAACAAGAAGCTCAAAGATTTGGGCAAAATTTGTAAAGCTTTTTGGAAAGAAAAAGAGTTTAGGCAGAAAAATTGGAATGAGTTTTTATATAGGGTTTCTTGTATTGCTTGTTTTTACAATCATGCCAATTAATCTAATTGTGAGAAAAATTATTAACAAATTTAGAAAAAACAAACTAAGAGATCTAGAGAGAAAATACGAAAGGCCTAGTGGTAGATGAAGGACGTATACATAAATAGCATTTCAGTTTTTATGCCAAATAAAGCTGTCAATAATAGCGATATGGAGCAGGTTTTAGGCATGGTAGATGATAAACCCTCTTTGGTAAAAAGAATTGTTTTGAAATCTAATGGCATTCAATCAAGATACTATGCTATAGACCCCAAAACAGGCGCAACAACTCATTCCAATGCACAATTAGCAAAAAATGCGATAGATGCTTTAGCACAAAGTGGATTTTCCCTAGAAGAATGCGATCTACTAGCTTGTGGAACGACCACTCCTGATCAGCTATTGCCAAATCATGCCTTAATGGTTCACGGGGAAAGCTCATTAAAACCTATGGAAGTAGCAAGTTTGGCCGGTATCTGCCTGAGTGGTCTGATGTCTTTACGATACGCATACCTCGCCATAAAAGCAGGAGAAGTAAAATCAGCGATTGCGACAGGAAGCGAAAACATATCTGCTTCCATGAGGGGGAGAAACTTTGAGCCGGAAGTTCAAGCCAAAGTTGAAATGGTCAAGAAAAATAAAGAGCTTACTTTTGAAAAAGATTTTCTCAGATGGATGCTCAGCGATGGAGCTGGAGCTATAGGACTTGGCAGTGCACCAAATGGTGACGATGCCCTCTCTCTAAAAATAGAAAATATTTTTATAAAAAGTTATGCCTGCGAGCAAGAAGCTTGCATGTACTCAGGTTGTGAAAAGCTAAGCGACGGAAGCGTGAGAGGCTACAGAGAATACCTCCCGGAAGAGTGGCTAAAAAAATCTATATTTGCTATAAAACAAGATATAAAACTTTTAAATGAAGAGGTTGTTAAATATACGGTGACAAAACCCCTGCAAGAAATGTTAGAGAAAGAGCTCTTTAACCCAGATGAAATAGATTGGTTTTTGCCGCACTACAGTTCGGAGTATTTTAAGGACAGAGTATATCAAGGAATGGTAGCTGCCGGATGTGATATACCGCAAGAGAGATGGTTTACAAATCTAGTTACCAAAGGTAATACCGGCTCAGCTTCAATTTATATTATTCTAGAAGAGTTATTTAATTCCGGAAAATTAAAAAAAGGCGAAAAGCTACTTTGCTATATCCCAGAGAGCGGAAGATTTTCTACAGCATTCATGCTATTGGAAGTGGTATAGATGGATACGAAAAGTGTACCACAAGATAACAGCAGCACTTATGCGAAAATGAAAAAAGCTATCTATGCAAAGGCAGAAGATGGTAAAGTACAAAGTGTAAGCTCAAGTGGCTGGGTCGTTGAAGAGACTGTTACAAGACAAGCTTTGGATGATATAGAAGAAAAAATTAAAGATGCTTATCTTAAAGTAAAAGAAGAAAAATATTCGACACTCTATTACTATATGTACAAACAGCGTATGGACTTAAGTCTCTTATCTCAAGCGACCGGATTTTTCAAATGGACCATCAAAAGAGATTTTAATCCAA
>CAKZQQ010000005.1 GCA_937141405.1 uncultured Campylobacterota bacterium
AAGGGTATGGCTGTTCGCCATTTAAAGCGGTACGCGAGCTGGGTTCAGAACGTCGTGAGACAGTTCGGTCCCTATCTGCCGTGGGCGTTGGATGATTGAGGAGAGTTGACCCTAGTACGAGAGGACCGGGTTGAACGAACCACTGGTGTACCAGTTGTCCCGCCAGGGGCATCGCTGGGTAGCTATGTTCGGATGTGATAACCGCTGAAAGCATCTAAGCGGGAAGCCAACTCCAAGATGAATCATCCCTGAAGATCCGCAGAAGACTACTGCGTTGATAGGCTGGGTGTGTAAGTATCGAAAGATATTTAGCTGACCAGTACTAATAGATCGTCTGTATTTATTTTTTTCTATATAAGGTACTACCTTATTAAGTGCAAAGCACATAGTTGTAATCGTTACTTAGACTCTTAACAATATTAAGTTTCTCTTTCTCAATCAGAGAGAATCAAGCCTACTACGGTAAGTTTGCTTCTCTTTGTGGTGGGGTTAGAGAGAGGGTCACACCCGGCTCCATTTCGAACCCGGAAGTTAAGCCTCTCATCGCCGATAATACTGCACCCTACGGGTGTGGGAATGTAGGTCGCTGCCACATTGAGAATTCTTTCTTTATTTACAAAATCATTTTTTTATTATTGTTTCGGAATTTTGTTTATGCTTTTGTTTCTGTTGTTGTTAGTGTTGGTTGTATAGAAATTATTCTGCCTATACTGTGTTAAAATTAAGATAGTAAATATACCATCAAAGTATCTATAAATTCAAGTCAAAGATTTGCAAAATGAGACTATTATATAACAATAAAATATCAACATTGTTGCACCCTTATTTTGCATATTGAATACAATAGAAACATTTATTTATATAAAAATATGACAATTTGACATATTTTACTTAACTTCAAAAATATAAATATATAATTTATTTATGCTTATATGCATAATATTAATTTAAAGGAGTGATTATGAGTTTAAAGAAGTTGGCTATCGTTGCCATCATGACATTCGGAATGCTACATGCGATGAGTTTAGGTGAGCTAAATAAGGCTTCAAAAGAGGATTTAATGGCCATCAAAGGCATCGGAGATAAAAAGGCCGATACCATCATGCATGCTAGACCCTATAAATCGTTTGAAGATTTACTCAGTGTCAAGGGTGTTGGTCCTGCTCTCGTTGAGAATATCAAGAAAGACGTGAAAAGCAAATAAACTCTACGAAGACCCTCTTGGGTCTTACTTTGTTTTTTTAGAATAAGGCTTGAGTGTTATAAGCATTTTTGGTAAAAGAAGTATAGCCCCACTTAATAACGTGAACATGATAATAACCGTTAAAAATCCAAAATATATTGTAGGAATAAGGTTTGAAAACACAAGTACTGAAAAGCCTATCATGATGATGAGTGATGTGAAAAGCATCGCATATCCAACGCTTTGATGTGTATTTACCATTGCTTGGAGGTAGTCTCCCGCTTTATCATACTCCTCTTTATATCTATGTATGTAGTGGATGGTATCATCAACGCCAATCCCGATAGAAATAGCGGCAATTGTTATGGTCATCACATCAAGCGGTATGCCTAGCCATCCCATGATTCCAAAAAGGAGTGATATAGGGACGATATTGGCTATGAGTGCTATAAAGGCAACCTTGAGAGACCTAAAGAGCAATAAAAACATAATAAAGAGTAGTATGAGAACAAATCCTAAAGTTTTAATCTGTGAGTCAAAGAGGGATTGTAGCATATTATTATAGAGCACCATAAGATTGGAGAGTCTATATTTCGTATCTTTATTTTGTATCACGCCTCTTAAATCATGCTCTATCTTTTTGATAAGTTCGTTTCTTCTGAGATTTGGATTGGAGTCTATGATTCTCGTTGAAATCCTTGCTTCATTGGATTCGATATTGATATAGGGTCGAAGGAGTAGGTCTTTATATCGATTAGGGAACATCTTGTAAAAGAGTGCTAAAGTGATACCGTCTAAATCTTCGCCGTGATTGAGCAATTTTCCTGTTTTAAGGAGCGAGCCAAGAGATTGTACTTTTCCAACTTCGGGGAGTGAATCGAGATAATTATGAACAGCCAAAATCGCCTCCATTTTATCTTGAGTAAACCAGTATTGCGGGTCATCTGCACTCTTTGCAAATTCGTCTTCAAAATCATCAAAGAGATCATCATCTTGGGTTTCGGTAGTTTTAATATCTTGTTTGTTATCAAATTGTATGATTACATCAAGCGGTGTTGTGCCCCCAAGTTCTTCATCGATTACCTTCATGCCTTGGTAAATAGCAGTGGTTTTTTTAAAATAGTTAATAAAGCTATTTTCGACGATAAGTTTTGATGCCCCGGTAAGAGAGAAGATAACTACGATGATGCTTGTGATGAAAATAGCTTTTTTATCTTTAAGCACAAGGTTTGCGGTAAAATTTACAAAAGAGAATTTACTACTGCGTACAAATGAGTGCTTCTCTTCTTTTCTTGGTCGAAGCATGAGGATAGCCGGAAAAAGGAGAAAAGCAATGATAAACGATATTGCAACGCCTGTGCTCATCATAAGTCCTAAGTTTTGAACAGGTTTTATGCTTGAGAGAACCAATGAGCCAAATCCTGCTATAGTGGTGATTACGGCGAAGAATGTCGGGTTGAATTTGGAATCCATCGTTTCAACAACAAGCTCTTTTTGAGATATCTTATCGTGTGTGATATCCTCAACCTCTCTATATCTTACTATGAGGTGGATAACGATTGAAAGTGTAATGATGAGCTGTAATGCAATAAAATTTGAGGATATAACAGTCACTTCCCAATCAAAAAAACCAAGGAGTCCTGTGGTCGCTACAACGGAAACACTACAGATAATGATAGGCACAAAAACCCACAATGCCCTCCTAAATAAAACCCATAAAATAATCATTAGAATCGCCAGTAAAGATGTGCCGTATATAACAAGATCGCTCTTAACAAAACCGATGATATCAGCTGCAATCATATTGACCCCACCTAAAAACATAGAGCCCTCTGCGCTGTATTTTTTCATCACAGCCCTGATACTTGCTATATCTTCTGCTTCTTTGATTCTTGTTTTGTCTCGATAGGTTTTAAACTCATTGTTTATCTGCTCAAGTTTTATCTTTTCATCTCTGTTAAGCGCAGTTTTTCTACTTTTATCTAGAAGTGCATTTCTTGCTTCGAGATAATGTGTATATTGATTATCGTTCTTAAGGTTAAGTACAATCGCTGTAGTTGTGAAATCACTACTCACTAAGTTGTTACTATAAAATTCTGAAGTAAGAAATTCATGCTTGACTAATTTTTTATCAAATTTCTTTGTACTGAGGGTATCGACTCCGCCGGCAAGGTCACTTAGTGGAAGTGGAGGAGACTCCACAAGGGGGACATTGAGAATTGAAGTTATAGAATCAATCGTATCTATTTTAAGAAGGTCATCAGATATCTCTTTTATGATTTGTAGATTAGCATCATCGAGCAAGGCACCTTTTTTTGGAGAAAAAGTGAGAATCAAAAAGTTTGGACTATAATATTTTTTGGATACTTCTCTTGAAAATGCTAGATCGCTGTCATTTTCTAGGAGTAGCGTCTCAGAAGAGGCGTCTATCTCCAACTTTGTCGCATAATACCCTAAGATTCCTATGGACAATGAGATAAAGGCGAGTATGGCAAGCGGGTAGCGTGTTACCCACCTTGCGTAAAACTCTCTGATCATTTAATCTCTTCACTTCTTAATTGAGCGAGAATTTTTTGAAAGCTTTTTTCTTTGAGAAGTCCGGAAAATTGTTGTCTATATGTTTGAATGATACTTACACCTGAGATATCTACATCGTAGATTTTCCAATCACCTTTATTGTTGTAAAAGTTATAATTGATAGGATATGTTTCGTCTTTGCCTATGAGTTCTGTTTGTAGCTGGAGCCTATTTTTTTGATAGTTTTTGAGCCCGAGTACAACTACTTTTTGATTGTCATAAAGCGCAAGTTTATCGACATAGGACTGTTTTAATTTTTTTTCAAAAAGCTTAACAAACTCTTTTTTTTCTGAATTTGAGATTGCTCCCCATTGTTGTTTTCCAAGCGCCAATTTAGACATGATGTTATAATCAAACACTTCATCAAGCAGACTAAATATCTTTTGAGCTTGTTGTTTTTTTGTCAAACTTTTTGTGTTAAGAATATTGAGTGCTTGATTGATTTTAATAGATATATCTTTTTCTATCGCGTTTTTTTCTAAAGCAAAAAGTCCCGAAGAAAGCGTTGTAAAAAGGATTATAGCTGTTGTTATTTTTCTAAATTTCATGTTTTGTGTTACTCCTTAATTTGTTGTTCTCTGAGTTGTTTATAACTGTCTCGTAAGAATGGATAAAAATCAAGTGCATCTTTTTTGATACTCTCATATTGTCCTAGCTGTAAAGAGGTTTTGTTGATGACTTTGTAGGCCTTAATGACAGCCCCCATAGCAGTAGTTTGCGGTATATCATAATCAAACATATGGTTTCCTAGGTATGGAAGAGGGCTAATGAAGCTATCAGCTGCTAATCCCACCGAGTCTCTTATGTTGGAAGGTCCTAAAAAAGGCCACACGATAGGGATACCTTCGCCTACGCCATAACTTCCTAGGGTTTGGCCAAAATCTTCATCATAACTTTCCCATCCGAGATCACTTTTTGCCGGATCAAAAAAACCTCCAAGTCCAAACGTTGTATTGACAAGAAATCTTCCACCCTCAATGGAGGCTCTTTTAAATTTGAACTGCAATACATTGTTTGTGAGCCTTACCGGAGTTTCAAGGTTGTAAAAAAAGTTTTTTATCGCTACTCTTCCACCTCTTGGAACTATATAGGCATAGCTCGAAGCTATTGGATCAAGTAGGTAGATATATACTTTATCGTTAAAACTCGTCATAATTCTGTTATAGCCCTCAAGCGGGTCATAAACTGCTTGTGTTTCAAACTCATTATCGAAGTCATCGAAGTCATCAAAAATATCTTGCTCAGATGAGGCATCCGTTTTTGGCGCAATAGCACTACTATTTGTTTTAGAGCACCCTATAAACAAAAAAGAGAGAAAAAAAACAACAAAAATCTTTTTCACCTGCAATTGCCTTCCCTTGAGCTATTTTATATTTAGATATTATAGTTAAAATTACCAAAAATCGTATTGAATAATTGTGTATTACCTGTGGTTTTATCTTCCAAATAGACTCTATTTTTGAATTTATTTTATTAAATTTAGATAAAATGATAGGGATTAAACCAAAAAAGAGGTATTGAAGTGAGTAAGAAAAAGATTGCATCAGCTAGAATCGGTATTGAGAGCTCCGATTTGCTTAAAGAGCTAAATAACTCATTGCCTTTCGATAAAACACTCTATCTAGAAGACATCAAGGGTTCATTGGCACACGCTTCAATGTTGGCAAATAAAGGAATAATCTCCGGAGATGACTTTAAAAAGATAAATCTAGGACTTAATGAGATATTAGAAGAGATTACAAGTGGAAGCTGGGATATCGAGGAAGACCAACAAGAAGATATCCATATGGCAATCGAGTATAGACTTACTCAAAAGATAGGCGATGCCGGCAAAAGACTTCATACTGCTAGAAGTAGAAATGATCAAGTCGCGCTTGATTTTAGACTCTATGTTCAAAAAGAGACAAAAGAGATCACAGCCCTTTTGTCCAATCTTATGAAGAGCCTCCTTGAAATTGCTTCAAAGCATACCGAAACACTCCTGCCCGGTATGACGCATCTACAGCATGCACAGCCCATCAACTTCGGATACCACATAATGGCGTATGCAAGTATGTTCAAAAGAGATTTTGAGCGTTTCTTGAGTAGTTATGAGCGAAATAATCTTTCCCCACTTGGATGTGCTGCGCTTGCGGGGACACCCCATCCGATAGATAGGGATATGACTGCATCTGCTTTAGGTTTTGATGCGCCTACACTCAACTGTCTCGATACCGTGAGCGATAGAGATTTTGCATTGGAGATTCTTTTTAATATCGCCACGATGATGATGCATATTAGTAGACTCAGTGAAGAGTTGATACTTTGGAGTAGTAGTGAGTTTGGATGGATAAAATTATCAGACAGACATGCGACAGGGAGCTCTATCATGCCTCAGAAGAAAAACCCGGATATCCCCGAACTACTTCGTGGAAAAACCGGTCGGGCAAATGGAAATCTAATCTCGCTTTTGACGGTAATGAAAGGTTTGCCGCTTGCTTACAATAAAGATATGCAAGAAGATAAAGAGGGGGTTTTTGATAGTGTCAAGACGGCAAAACTCTCTTTGAGCATACTCGAGGAGATGCTTGCTCAGATGACAATCAAAAAAGCGGCAATGGAGCGTGCTTGTAAGGTTGGCCATTTAAGTGCTACTGATCTTGCTGATTATCTTGTAAAAAAATTAGGCATTCCTTTTAGAGATGCGTATCATATCGTCGGTAATACTGTCAATCTAGCAGAAGAGCAAGGTGTGGATATATCAGAGCTGAGCTTGGAAGCATTGCAGAGTATTGAGTCCAATATAGAAGAGGATGTTTTAGGCATTTTAGATAATAGAGCCTGTATGAATGCCAGAAGGTCAAAGGGTGGTACGGCTACTATCCGCACTAAAGAGCAGATAGAAGCACTCAAAAGTTGGCTAGAAAATCTTAGATAGAGGAGTCTCACATATTTTTGTGAGATTCATCATGCATATGTTCCCATTTTAATTGACCGCCACCAAGCATATGAAAATGGAGGTGGTGTATCTCTTGTGCACCATCATCTCCATTGTTTGTAATAAGTCTATAGCCTGTTTTATCTACACCTGTTTTTTCAGCAACTTTTTGTGCAAAAGGCGTAAGGGCACGCATTGTTTCTCCTGAAACATTTTGAAAACAATCAATATGCTCTTTTGGAATGATCAATATATGTATGGGGGCTTTTGGATAGAGATCATGGAATGCTAAGAAGTTTTCATCTTCAAGTACCATGTTGCACGGCAACTCTTTATTTACTATTTTACAAAATATACACATACATACTCCTGCAATTTATGTTGAGACGATTATAGCACAATTTCAAGCAAGAAATAAATGCTACTATGGTAAACTCTCAAACGAACTTTAGATAGTTACTATCAGTATTTTAAGCTAGAAAATTAGGATGTCATGAAAGATTTAGAGAATATATCACAACTCATCGATCAATCTGTCTCTTTAGATGATTTAGAGAAGGTCAGAGTTGAGATTTTTGGTAAAAAAGGGGTGCTCTCAAAGGGTTTTGTGAAGCTCAAAGAGCTCCAAGGTGAAGAGAAAAAAGAGGAAGCACAAAGACTCAATGAGCTCAAGGAGAGTCTCTTAGGGCTTTTTGATGCAAAATATTCTGAGATAAAAAACAAAGAGGTAGAAGCAAAGCTCAAAGAGGATGCCCTAGATCTTACACTGTATCAAAATAGTTACCAGACAGCAGCACTGCATCCTGTCATGGAGACTATGGATAGGATTATAGAGTATTTTGTCTCTTTGAATTTTTCTATCGAAAATGGGCCACTAGTTGAAGATGATTTCCATAACTTTGAAGCTTTGAATCTTCCTAAAAATCATCCTGCTAGAGATATGCAAGATACTTTCTATTTTGCCGATAATTCACTCCTTCGAACTCATACATCTCCGGTGCAGATAAGAAAAATGATGGACACAAAACCACCTATTCGAATGATAGCTCCGGGGGTAGTTTTTAGGCGAGATTATGATCTAACCCATACTCCGATGTTTCATCAGGTGGAAGGGCTAGTTATCGATGCAAAAGATAAAGTCAATTTTGCCCATCTCAAATCGATACTAACAGAATTTCTTCTAGAGATGTTCGGTGATGTGAAGGTCAGATTTAGACCAAGCTTTTTCCCTTTTACGGAGCCCTCTTCAGAAGTTGACATATCATGCATATTTTGCAAAGGCGAGGGGTGTCGCGTCTGCTCTCATACGGGTTGGATCGAGGTACTTGGTTGTGGTATAGTCGATCCCAATGTATTTAAGGCCGTAGGCTATGAAGATGTAAGCGGATATGCTTTTGGTATCGGGATTGAGAGACTTGCAATGTTGATTCATGAGATACCTGATCTTCGATCTCTTTTTGAGGGTGATATTCGTTTATTGGAGCAGTTTAGATGATAGTAACAAGAAATTGGTTATCGGAATTTGTTGATTTAGAAGGTATCTCCGATGAGCTTATATGTGATACGTTAAATTCTATAGGATTAGAGGTTGCAAGTCTTCAAAAGATAGAAATTCCCGAAGGTGTTGTTATCGGTAAAATCATATCTTGTCAAAAGCATCCTGATGCCGATAAACTCAATGTTTGCGAAGTAGATACCGGATATAGCATAAGACAGATAGTGTGCGGTGCCGCTAATGTTGTTGATGCCGAGTATGTTGCCGTTGCTACCATAGGCACGCAACTTCCAAGCGGGCTTGAGATAAAGCATGCTAATTTAAGAGGTGTGGATAGCGATGGGATGATCTGTTCTGCTTCGGAGATTGGACTGCCTAGTTTTGGCGAGGGCATTATGATACTTGATGCAAGTATAGGCGAACTTATAGTTGGTGAAGCTTTGAGCAATTATGAGTCTGTGGCTGATAGCATTATAGAGGTGGAATTAACCCCAAACAGAGGCGATTGCTTGAGTGTTTTAGGTGTCGCACGCGATTTGAGTGCTGCGCTTAGTAGGGACATGAGAGAGATTGATCTTAAGCTCAATGAGCATACTTCAAGAGCAGGTATATCAAGGCATGCTTCGCTAGAAAGTGAAAAGAAATTTGATATAGATCTTATTTTCGCACTTGTAAATATCGATGTACTCTCTCTGCCGTTTATTATAAAATTGCGATTAGCTTTTATCGAGGAGGAAGTTAAAGATAGGATATCCGCGATTACACTTTATGCAACAAACTCAATCGGGGTGATAATAAGAGCTTACAATGAGGGCTGTTTTAGCAAGGATGACGGGGTTGCAAAGATCAAAATATCACAGAATGAAAAAGGGCTTATAGAGGTTTTGGCCTCTGAGAATATATGCTCAACCGTCGGCGTTAATCAGTATGCAGGTTGCACCCCTATCATCAACGGCGAAAAAGTGTTTATCGAAGCGAGCTATATCTCTGCGGAAAATTTATCTTCGATGGATGTTACAAAAAAAGATATACAGACTGATAACTTTTACTACAATACCTCAAGGGGGAGCAATCCGGATGTAGATTTCGGCATAAAATATACATTGAAACTTCTAGAGAAAAGCTCAAACACGGAGATATATGATGGTTTCTTAATTCATGAATATAAAAAAGAGAACACTATCATCAAGGTATCGATAAGTCAACTATCAAAGATTATTGGTGCAGAGCTCGATAAAAGTAGTGTAGTCTCTATCTTGAAGAGATTAGGCTTTGAGGTATCAATTTCCAGTGAAGATCTCTTGGCGATTACCGTGCCTCTATTTAGAGCAGATATACTCAATGCTCAAGATATTGCTGAAGAGATTTTAAGAATGACCGGCATTGATAACATTAAGTCTCAAGCCCTCTCTTTTGTTGAAAATTATCATACACGAGCGGTTTATGACGAATATTTGGCAAAAAAGAGTATACGATGCAAAAGTGTTGGAGCCGGATTTTATGAAACGGTTAGTTACATTTTTAGCGAAAGAAAGTTATTGGAAAAATATGGATTTGAGGTTATTGATAAAAACCTAGAACTCTTAAATCCGATTGTTGAAGAGCTGAATACTCTACGATCGACACTTCTTGTCAACCTTCTTCTAGCAGCAAAGAGAAATGCAAGTTATTCAAAAAGAACCATACCTCTTTTTGAGATAGGAGCAGTTTTCGATAAAAATAGAGAACAAAAAGAGAAGATAGCTTTTCTTTTTAGCGGTAGCAGTGATTCGGAAAATATAACCAATAGCGGCAAGCCAAAAATGATATATGCCGATGCATTTATACAAAAATTAGGCTCATCCATAGGGCTGTTTGATTTGGCACCTTGTACTTTTCAAAATAGCCTAATTCATCCATACCAATCTGCTGATATAGTTATCGAGGGAAAAGTTTGCGGATATATTTCTAAATTGCATCCAATTGCACAAGAGGATTTTGGCATTAAAGATACATTTATCGCAGAGCTAGATGTTCACCCTCTTATAAAAACAAAAAAAGTTGCAAGTGCAATATCCAATTTTCAAGGGGTTTATAAAGATATCAGCGTCGTTCTATCAAAAGATATCGTTTACTCCGAGATCAAATCTACTATTGATACTTTAGATTTGGATTATCTCAAAGCATTTTATCCGATAGATATCTACAGTGATAAAGCTTTAAAAAAGGATAGAAGTTTAACGCTTAGGATGTATATTCAGTCACATGAAAAGACACTAGAAGATACGGACATAGAGAGTGTTGTTGGTGCGATACTTTCAAAACTTGAAGATAACTTTGGAGCAAAATTACGATGAAAAGCGTACTGGTCAGAAAAAGTGAGCAGGCATTCGATCTTATATGTGATGAGATAGCATCAGATAAATCGATATCACATAGATGTGCCATCTTCTCGCTTTTGAGCGATCAGGCATCAAAGATAGACAGGTATCTTCTTGGAGAAGATACGCTCAATTCATTAAATATTGCCGCACAGTTAGGTGCAGATATCAAAAGAGTAGCTAGTAGCGTTACTATCACACCGCCATCATCATTAAAAGAGCCAAAAGATATCCTTGATTGCGGTAATGCGGGTACTGCCATCAGGCTCTACAGCGGTTTTTTGAGTAGTTTGGAGGGCATGTATATACTTACCGGCGATGCTTACCTTAAAGCAAGGCCTATGAGCAGAGTAGTTGAGCCGCTTAGAGAAATAGGGGCAATCATAGACGGTAGAGAGAATGGCAGACTTGCTCCACTCTATATAAGAGGCTCAAAATTGCAATCTTTTAGATATCACTCTCCTGTTGATTCTGCGCAGGTAAAATCAGCGCTCATCTTAGCAGCACTTCGCTCAAACGGAACTTGTTACTATAAGGAGAATCTTTTAAGTAGGGACCATACCGAGAGAATGCTTGTAGGTATGGGTGCAAATATCAAAAAAGATGAGGATGGCTGGATAGCCATAAAGCCTCTTAAAAAACCTCTAAAGCCACTTGAGCTTACTGTTCCCGCGGATCCTTCAAGTGCATTCTTCTTCGCGCTAGCTGCAGCAATCACTCCTCGCTCAAAGATTATCATCAAAGATGTATCACTCAATAAAACCCGCATAGGTGCCTATAAAGTACTCAAAAAAATGGGTGCAGATATAGAGTATGAACTCAAAGAGGATAAGTATGAGCCAATCGGCGACATCACCGTCACATATAATGGAAAGCTTAAAGCTATAGAGGTATCATCAAAGATAGCTTGGCTTATCGATGAGTTGCCTGCACTTGCCGTTGCTATGGCTTTTGCAGAGGGCACAAGTGTTGTGAGTAATGCTAAAGAGCTTCGCGTCAAAGAGAGTGATCGTATCACTTCTGTGATTACCAATCTCAAAAAATGCGGCATTGTATGCGAAGAGTCTGAAGATGGCTATAGTATCACAGGAGGCGATATTCATTATGCTACGGTAGATAGTTATGGAGACCATAGGGTTGCTATGAGCTTTGCGATAGCAGGTATTTTCTCCGGTATGAAAATCGATGATATCGATTGTATTGATACCTCTTTTCCTAATTTTTTTGATATCCTCTCGAAAATTACTAGGTTAGAGTTTTGAAGATAGAGCTCGCAAGTTCTTACGGTTTTTGCTTCGGCGTTAAAAGGGCAATTAGAATTGCTGAACAAAATCCAAATAGTAAAACTTTCGGACCATTGATACATAATCAAGATGAGATCAATAGACTCAAAAGTGGTTATGGTGTAACCTATGTTGATAAAATGAGTGAGATAGAGCCAAATGAGTCAGTAGTTGTAAGGACACATGGGATTCCAAAAGAAGAGCTCAAGATATTAAAGGAGCAAAAAAACAATATCATAGATGCTACATGTCCTTATGTAACCAAGCCTCAAAATATCGTTGAAGAGATGAGTAATCAGGGGTATGACATAGTGATTTTCGGCGATAAAAATCACCCTGAGATCAGAGGTGTTATGAGTTATGCAGCTAAAGAGAGCAATGTCTATATAGTTTTAGATAAAAATGAACTTGAAAAAGAGAAACTTTCAAATAAAATAGCACTTGTTTCCCAAACAACAAGAAAGCCTGATGATTTTTTGCAACTCGCTAATTTTTTGATACTTTGTGTAAAAGAGGTGAGGGTATTTAACACTATCTGCAATGCAACATTTGAGAATCAAGATGCGACACAAGAACTTGCAAAAAGGTGTGATGTGATGATTGTTGTTGGCGGGAAGAACTCATCAAATACAAAGCAGCTCTATTTGATCTCTAAAAGGTATTGTGACGATAGTTATCTTGTTGAAAATCAAGATGAAGTTGACCTTGCTTGGTTTAAGAATAAAGAGCATTGTGGGATAGCAGCCGGGGCGTCAACACCGGATTGGATTGTTGAAGAGATAGTGGACAAAGTTAAGGCAATTTGTTGAAATCACTCGAAGCAAATTTAATCTAATTATTGTATAATATCGTCAAAATAGGCACATAAGGAAGTGGAATGAAGTTCGAAGATATCGAAATAGAGGATGTAGACTTTGAGGCAATGCTTGAAGAGTCTTTTAAAAATGAAGAGTCAGAAGGTGACTTAGTAGAGGGCAGGATAGTCAAGATCAATGAGGATGACAATCAAGCCATTGTAGATGTAGGTACAAAAAAAGAGGCATTTTTATCACTCGATCAACTCAGAGATGAGAGTGGTAATCTTCTTTTTAAAGAGGGTGATGATATCACGGTTGTAGTAACCGGGAAAAGAGGAGATAGACTCAATATCTCCTATGAACTTGCGAAAAAACAGAGAGCTTTAAGAGAGTTTATAGCCGGCTATGACGAAACACAAGAGTATATCATCGAAGGTGAAGTTATCAAGAAAAATAAAGGTGGTTACATAATCGAATGTGACGGTCTAGATTTTTTTATGCCAAGAACACTATCTTATTTGTCTCAAAAAATTGATCCAATCGGAAAAAAAGTTAAAGCTGTTATTACAAAAGTTGATAAAGATAAAAATTCTGTAGTCGTATCTAGAAAAGAGCTTATCGAGAGAGAAAATGGAAAAATAGATGAGATAGCGGAAGCTCTTTTAAACTCAAAGGATATCATTAAAGGTATCGTTAAAAAGATAACAAGTTATGGTGCTTTTGTCGATGTGGGTGGAGTTGATGGACTTGTTCATTATTCGCAAATTTCTCATAAAGGTCCCGTTAATCCTTCGAAATATTTTAGTGAGGGCGATGAAGTTAATGTTGTTGCGCTTGAATATGATAAAAAGAAAAAACATCTCTCCCTCTCCATAAAGGATGCGCATAGTGATCCATGGAGTGATATAGATTCTATCGTCTCAAAAGGCGATACCGTAGCTGTCATTGTAGGAAACATTGAGCCATATGGTGTATTTGTTGATCTTGGGAATGACCTTGAAGCGTTTTTGCATGTTTCAGAGATATCTTGGGATAAAAATGTAAAACATCCGGGTGATCATCTCACTGTTGGCGAACAGATAAATGTTGAAGTGATAGAGATAGATAAAAATGAAAAAAGATTAAGAGTGAGTTTGAAAAATTTACTTCCTAAACCAATTGATCAATTTTGTCAAAACAATAGAGTCGGAGATGTGCTCAAGGGTGAAATTACGTCTGTGACAGACTTTGGGGCTTTTGTGAAATTGGATGAGGTTGAAGGTCTACTCCATAACCAAGAGATATCTTGGGATAAATCTAAAAATGCCAAAAATAGTTTTAAACCGGGCGATGAAGTAGAAGTCAAAATTATAAAAATCGATAAAGATGCCGGAAAAATATCTTTGAGCATGAAAGCGCTTAGCGATTCTCCTATAAAAATGTTTGCTAAAAATCATAAAGTTGGAGATATCGTTCAAGGGAAAGTAAAAGACAAAAAAGATTTTGGCGTATTTATTGCTATTGACGATCAAGTAGATGCACTCATAAGATCTGAAGATCTCTTCCCGCTTAAAATCGAAGAGATTGAAAAAGATCAAGACATCAGTGCAGTTATTGTCTTTATGGATGAGAAAAATGATCGCTTAAGAGCTTCTGTGAAGAAGCTTCAAATGCAAGAAGAGAAAGATGCAGTTGCAAAAGTAAATGCAGACCAAGACGATAGCATGACATTAGGCGATATATTAAAAGATCAATTAAAAAAATAATTTAGAGGGGATTTGAATGCCAAAGCACTTAGTTGTGGTTTGCGACCATATTCATCCAAAGGGTCTTGCTATTTTAGAGCAAGATGCCGATATAGAGATGATCAATGCGGCCGATGAGCCAAAAGATAAGCTAGTTAGAGAGATTTTACCAAAAGCCGATGTAGCGATAACAAGAAGCTCAACTGATGTTGACGAGTTTTTTCTAACACATGCTACCGACCTGAAAGCTGTTGTTAGAGCAGGTGTTGGTGTTGATAATGTAGATATTGATGGATGCTCAAAGCGCGGTATTGTTGTGATGAATGTTCCTACAGCCAATACCATTGCTGCTGTCGAGCTTACTATGGCACATATGCTCTCTTGCGTGAGACAATTTCCATATGCACATAACAACCTTAAGGTTGATAGAGTGTGGAGAAGACAGGATTGGTATGGAACGGAGCTTAAAGATAAGAAGCTTGGTATCATCGGTTTTGGAAATATCGGTTCAAGAGTCGGTAAAAGAGCAAAAGCTTTTGAGATGGATGTTGTGGCTTATGACCCTTACATTGACCCTTCAAAAGCGACCAATCTAGATATTGCCTACACGAAAGATTTCAAAGATATTTTAGCATGCGACATCATCACTATTCACACTCCAAAAACAGAAGAGACTCTAGGAATGATAGGTAAAGATGAAATAGCAGCCATGAAAGATGGTGTTATCCTCATCAACTGTGCTAGAGGCGGATTGTATGATGAAGATGCCCTTGTTGCAGGTTTAAAATCAAAAAAGATAGCTATGGCAGGAATCGATGTCTTTAATAAAGAACCGGCTACTAACCATCCTCTGCTTGATCTTGATAATGTAACCGTTACTCCCCACCTTGGAGCCAACACACTGGAATCACAAGAGAATATTGCCATTCAAGCAAGTGAAAATGCTATAGCGGCAGCTAAGGGTATCTCTTATCCAAATGCTTTAAATCTGCCTATTAAAGAGAATGAGTTACCTGATTTTGTAAGACCTTATTTGGAGTTAACACAAAAAATGGGACACCTATGTGCGCAGGTACGAAAAAAAAGTGCGATAAAATCTATCAAGGTAGTAGCGTTTGGTGAAATAGGCGAATATATAGAATCACTTACGACTTTTGCAACCGTAGGGGTTTTAATGGAGTCTCTTGCCGATCAAGTTAATTATGTTAATGCCGAATTTGTTGCTCAAGAGAGAGGTATAGAGATTATCAAGGAGAGCAAACCAAATGATAGCGGCTTTACAAATAAGGTTGTTGTTAAAGTAACAACGCAGGATGGAGTCATAAGACTAGGCGGTACCGTATTTGACGGAACTGTTCAAAGAATAATCGAGATAGACGACTATTTGGTGGATGTTGAGCCAAAAGGGGTTATGATATTCTTTAGAAATTCCGATACTCCGGGTGTTATCGGTGATGTTGGCAGAATCATATCACAGCATGGTGTTAATATCTCTGATTTTAGATTGGGAAGAGATGCAAAAAAACAAGCACTCGCAGTTATAAGAGTGGATGGAAATGTCACAAAACAGTTGCTCGATGAGCTAGAATCTTTAGATGCGTGCATAAGAAGTGTTGCATATGCGGTGCTTTAAGCATCTATTTTCGTGTTAATCAATATTGTGTACAATATTGAATTTCATTAATGGAAGGAGAGGATTTTGATTCGTTATTTTATCTTAGCATCTATCTTAATCATGCCTCTTTTTGCCGGACTAAATAATCTTAGACTCCATGATGCTATTGAGATTTTAAAAAGATCAAATTTAGAGCTAAAGAGTGCCGAATTTGATGAAAAGATGAAATATTACGAGGCGCAAGCAGTAAGCGGAATGAAGTTTGGGAAACTTGATGCTGCTGTTAGCGCAATGCGATCTGATGATGCAGGAAACGTCTTTGGTTTTAAGCTCCAAAGCCGAGAAGCAAATTTTGGTGATTTCGGTGCTGGAGAATTTGATCCCTCAAATCCTGATGTGCTCACTATCCAACCCTATGATCTCAATTATCCGGAAGCAAGAAACCACTATTTGACAAAAATTACATATTCTATCCCCCTCTATACAAGCGGTAAGATATATGAATACGGAAAAATCGCCAAAAAATTGGCCCTTATGAGCAAGCTCGATACAAAAAAAGTTTTACAAGAGAAGATTTATCAAGTCAAAAAGGCATTTTACGATATTAGCCTTATCGAAGAGTATATCAAAAACCTTTCTCTTATCACTAAAAATATAACGCAATTAGAGCAGACAGTCAAACAGATGAAAAAAGAGGGATTTGCGCTTGAGTCTGACTTGCTAGAGGTGCAAGCACAAGGTGCTGAGGCCGAGAGTATGTATATTCAAGCGAAACTCAACAGAGATCTTGCTTATCAATATCTCTCTTTTTTGCTCAATCAAGAGGTAAGCTCTATCGTTACACAAAAAAATAATCTGGCAACCACAAAAGAGATTACAAGAGATGATGTTATTGCTTCTAACCTTGATATACAAAAGGCAAAAATGGGACTTGATGTAAGCAAGAGAGCTGTGAGTGTTCAAAGGGCAAATTTTGGACCCACTATCGGTGGTTTTGCTGAGTACGGTAGCGCTGATAATGAAGCAAATTTTGACAAAGATAAAGATTTTTATACCGTAGGTGTGCAACTCTCTTGGAATATATTTAACGGTGGCAGTGACTACTCTAATCTACAAAGAGCAAAAATAGAATATCTTAAAACGCAAAAGCAGGTTGAACTAGCTAAAAGCGGTATCTATCTCAAAACAAAAAAACTTCAAACCGAAGCGCTTAGTGCTCTCGAAGAGATTAAAAGTTATCAAAAACAGTATAAATTTGCATCAAGAGTCTATACTACCTATAATGAGCGATATAAAGAGGGAATCGTGCCTGTAGGTGATGTACTTATCAAGCAGTCAAAAAAACTAGAAGTTCTTACAAAACTTTTAAGTGTAAAAAACAAGTATAATACAAAGATATTTGAGCTAGATATGTTACTAAATAGGGGGGAAGAGATATGATAAGAGTTCTAATTTTTACATTTTTATTGCTATTTAGTTCTGCAAATGCTATTGAACTTGTGCTAAGCGGTACGGCCATATCGGACAATCAAAAAGTTTTAGCAAGCCGAAATATGGGCTATCTTAAAAAGATGAATGTAAGCGAAGGTGATGAGGTCAAAAAAGGTGATTTGCTCTATGAGATCGACCCGACAGAAGTCAATGCACAAAAGCAGATGTATAGAAATCAACTCAATAATATATTGAAAAATCTTGAGAGATATGAAAGACTGTTTAAAAAAGGGATGGTTTCAAAGTATGACCTTGAAAACATGAGACTTGCTGCGCAAAATCAAAGAGAGATGTTGAGTATAGCTGAGGCTCAAGATGCATATCTTAAAGTAATCGCACCTAACGATGGGATAATAATATCAAAAAATATGAATGAAGGTGAAATGGTCAATCCTGGAATGCCTGTTGTTGTCTTGACCGATCTTACAGATATAAGGATTGTGATTGAAATTAGCGAGAATGATCTTAAAAATATCAAAAAAGGCGATAAGGTAAAGGTGGATATTCCTTCTATCGAGTTGAGTACAGAAGGCGAGATAAGCTCTATCATTCCGGCTTCTAATCCCATGACGCATAAATTTAAAGCAAAAATAAAATTTGATAAAGCCGGAAAGAGTGTCTATCCGGGAATGTTTGCTCGAGTTACCTTGGAGCTATAATAGATGGGAAAAGAGATTGAGAATAGCTCAAAATCGATGGATATAGCCGGAAAGCTTGCACAAGGTTTTCTCAAAAACCCTCTCACTTCAGTCCTTGCTGCATTTTTAATCCTCGTAGGGTATATCGCCCTTAATTTTATGCCAAGAGAAGAGGATCCCCAAATTGCTATCTCCGGCGGTGCTGTTATCGTTGCACTTCCGGGTGCTAATGCAAGTGAAGTAGAAAAGGTGATTGTCAATCCCCTGGAGAGAAAGTTAAGAGAGATTAGCGGTATAGAGCATATATATGGCATGGCGATGAATGATGTAGGTATTGTCAATGTGATGTACTATATAGGAGAAGACAGAGAAGACTCAAATCTCAAACTCTACGATAAAGTGATGCAAAATCTTGACTTGATGCCAAAAGGTGCGATGCAACCTCTTATCAAGCCTTTTGATATCGATATCGATATACCTATATTAACAGTCGCATTTTATGTAAAAGATAGCACAAAAATAGATCAAATCAAGTTCTATGAAAAGATTCGTGATATTCAGCACTCTGTGAATGCTATAGAGAATGTTTCAAAAACAAATCTTAAAGGCGATAGAAGAGCACAATATAACATCGAGGTGGATTTAGGAAAACTTGCAGGGTATAACCTCTCACTCGGTCAAATAATGATGGCGATTCAATCAGTAGCCAAAGGTGTTCCTGATGTGAGTACGACAACACCTGATGGAAAATTGGTCGTTTTTGGACTTAAAAATGCTATTGAGAGCGTTGAGGATGTAAAAGATATCGCTGTTGCTCAATATGGCGGTTCTCTGATCTATCTCAGGGATGTTGCGAAGATATATAAGGGCATAGATATACAAAACAAAAAGATAGCGACTATCACTTATAGGGATTCAAAAGAGGAAGCGTTGAGCAAAGATACTCAGCAAACTACTTTGAGTGTTTCTAAACTTGCAGGTACCAATGCTGTCGTTGTAGCAAAAGAGGTTTTGGACTATCTCAAATCCCAAGAAAGTTCGCTTGATAATGCCGGAGTAGGGTATATAGTTACACGAAATTACGGTGTGAGAGCAGATAATGCCGTCAATGAGTTGATGCACCATCTTATCATCACAATTATTATCATCGCGATTATGCTTGTGTTTGCCCTTGGTTGGAAAGAGTCGCTTATCGTCACCTTTACTGTGCCTGCCATTTTGGCTGTGACGCTCTTTATCGCATATCTCGGTGGTCAGAGTATAAATCGTATCACTCTTTTTGCTTTTCTACTCTCCTTGGGACTTTTGGTTGATGCGGCTATTATCGTTATAGAAAATATTCATAGGCATCTTCATGATCATAATTCGCCTCACGAGAGCATGGAAGAGCTCTTAGTTGAAGCAACCAATGAGATAGGGCCGCCTACAAATATTGCTACGCTTGCTATCATCCTTACGATGGTGCCTATGGCTTTTGTCGGTGGCATGATGGGCTCATTCATGAAGCCTATACCTCTCAATGTGCCTGTAGCGCTCGTTGCTTCACTTTTTGTGGCATATATATTTACACCCTACCTTAGTTTGAAATTGCTCAAAAAAGAGCATGGGCACAAGGGGAAATAGATGAAAAAATTTGAAAATTTTGTTTTTTCGATCCTTGAAACGCCCCTCAAGAAAAAAAGAGTTTTACAGATAACGCTTGCTCTGTTTGTTATAGCGATTTTGATGTTTCCGACAAAGATAGTTTTAGCCAAGATGCTTCCGGGGAAAAGTGACAATACATTTTCTGTCTATATAGATGCCCCGAGTGGCACATCGCTTGTACAGACTCAAGAGATATCGCAATGCGTGATAGGTGAGCTTAAAAAAGAGCCGGAAATCCTCAATATGGAGCTATTTCTATCTGATGGTATTCCACTTGATTATGCAGGTTTGGTCAAGGGGTCAGGCATGAAAAACAGTGAGAATCTTGCAGAGCTTTCTGTGAATCTCACCTCTAAGCACGATAGAGATGAAACCTCCTTTCAAATGGTACATCGAATTAGGCCGATTATTAAACAAAAATGTGAACCTTTGGTGGAGCGCACATCGATTAAATTTATAGAGCAACCTGCCGGTCCACCTACGATGGCTTCTATTGTTGTAGAAGTTTATAGCAATGATGTGAAAAAAATACGAGAAGTTTCAAAAGATGTTGTTAAAATTCTCTCAAAAACAGAAGGGCTTGTCGATGTTGATATCGTCGGCGATAAGATATTTAAAAAATATCAGCTCATTCCCGACAAAGATCGTATCGCAAGAAGCGGATTGAGTGTTGATCAGGTCAACAAAATACTCTACCTTGCTTTTGAGGGCATGGTTGTGGGTTACAAAAATACTAAAGATTATAGTGATCAGATACCAATTTTCTTAGTGCTTGATAAGCAGAGCAAAACAATAGCTGAGCAAGATGAGTTTGCTCTGCGCTCAAAACTCTCATCATTACAGCTTATGAATTCCCAGGGGATGCTTGTTTCTCTGAGCGAAGTGGTAGATATTAAAAAAGTGGATTCAAGCCCAACTATCATGCATAAAAATCTTGCGCGTATGCAAAATGTGATTGCCGAAACTGACGAAGTTTCACAAGTCTACCCGCTTTTAGATGCCAGAAGTCAGATGATTGATTATTTTAGTAAAGATTATGAGGTCACAAAAGAGTCGGGGATGTCAACATATATGTTTGATCTCCACCTCAAAGATAAAAAGACAGGCAAAGAGGTGCTTCTTAGATGGGATGGTGAAATGAAAGTGACTCTCGATACTTTTAGAGACCTTGGCGGTGCATTTATAGCTGCGCTTATATTGATATTTTTACTCCTTGTTGTCTACTATAAAAGCTTTAAGTTGAGCGGTATTGTGCTTTTGGGCTCATTTCTTTCTATTATCGGCGTTATCTTTGGGCATTTAGTTGCCGATATCGTAACGACAGATACATTTTTCTTGACAGCCACTTCACTCATAGGCTTCATAGCCCTTATGGGGATAAGTTCAAGAAATTCGCTTCTGCTCATAGATTTTGCAAAAGGCCTTATGGTCGATAAAGGGGTAGAAAAGAGGCGTGCTATAGCGATAGCAGCAGCTACAAGAGCAAAACCTATCGCACTCACAGCGGTGGCTATCATACTTGGTTCCGCACTACTTGCAAGCGATCCTATCTTTGGCGGTCTTGGAGTTGCACTTATCTCAGGAACTGTTGCGGCAGTATTTGTTTCACTTCTCTTTATTCCCATCTTGATGGACGGCAGTGATGCGATGGATTTTAAGCCAAAAGAGGACTAGCTCCTCTTGTCTTTTGCCCTTAATTATCCTTGTAGTATAATTAGCTCACTCAAAAGGAGATCATATGGCTACAATTGGTATGGGAGATATAAAAAAAGGCGTTCGCCTTGAGCTTGACAACAACCCTTATAAGGTAATAGAATTTCAGCATGTAAAGCCCGGTAAAGGCGCAGCATTTGTAAGAGTAAAAATCAAAAATCTAGGTACGGGAAAAGTCATAGAAAAGACGATTCATGCCGGCGATAAGTTTGAAGTACCGAACTTAGAGCAAAAAACGATGCAATATCTCTACGATGATGGTGAATTTTTACAATTTATGGATACTGAAAATTATGAGCAGATAGGGCTCACCAAAGAGCAAGTCGGTGAAGATACCTTTAACTTTATGATCGATGGAATGGAAGCAGATATTCTTTTTCATAACGGCAAGGCAATCTCGGTAGAGATACCACAAACAGTTGTGCTTAAAGTTGTTGAGACGCCACCAAACTTTAAAGGTGATAGCCAAGGCGGGAAGAAGCCGGCAACGCTCGAGAGTGGTGCAGTAGTACAAGTTCCTTTTCATATCTTAGAGGGCGAGATGATAAAAGTCGATACTATAGAAGGTGTTTATCTAGAAAAAGCAAAACAGTAATAAGGAGATATCATGGCAAATGCGTTGGTTCCTTTAGCGGAGGGTTTTGAGGAGATAGAAGCGGTATCGCTTATCGATATCATGCGAAGAGGGGGCATCGAGGTTACGGTGGCTTATCTTGAGGGCGAGCTTGCAAGTGATTTGGTTACGGGTGCGAACGGCATAACCGTGCAAGCAGAAACTTCTATCAAAAATGTAATCGCCGATGATTTTGACATCATCGTATTGCCAGGAGGTTGGGGTGGCACCAATAAGCTCGCTGAAGATCATATCGTCCAAGATTTGCTCAAAAGCTTTCAAGCCAAAGATAAATATATAGCTGCTATCTGCGCTGCACCATATGCACTCCATAAAGCAGGTGTTTTGAGCCAAAAATATACATGCTATCCATCTGTTGAAGAGCAGATTGGTGGGAGTGGCTATACCGATAGAGAGAAAGTGGTCATTGAGGGCAAAGTGATGACTTCAAGAGGTCCCGGCACAGCTATCTGTTTTGGACTTGCTATTATCAAAGAGCTTGTAGGCATGGAGAGTTACAATATGGTACGCACCGGCACACTCAGCGAATTTTGTTAGGGAAAAACTCTTTTTATTATTATCACTATTCATAAGTTAGGGATACTATATGAAAAAATTAATACTGTCTATTTTCGTCTTTATAAATCTTATTTTAAATGCTGATGAGTCAATCGATGCTAAGTTGGCTGCTGATTGTAAAAAGATTGGGCAGTATGCGTCATTGGGCGATAAATACTACAAGCAAAAACAGTTCGATAAAGCACGAGAGCAATATGAGACACAAGTAGGCTGGGCAGAAACTTGTAGGCTTGATGATACCTACAGGGCAACAGCGTACAACAATGTTGCACTCACCTACATTCATCAAGGAGAATATCTCAAAGCAGATGCTTGGCTCGGTCTTTCAAAAGAAGATAAGAAGTCGATTTACAATAGAAAAAAATACAAAGTGCAGATTGATAAAGCCAAAAAAGAGCTTGAGGGAAGTTATGTCGGTGAGTATTGGCGCTATTCGGGTAAAGCTCTGTGGGATTCGATAGTTGTGGAGAAAAGTGGCGATAGATATGTTGTCACTTACGACGGCTATTATGTACCGCAACATTTTATGTATTATGGTCCAAATCTTGGGAGTTTTGTTGCTGAAGTTGCTATCGAAGATAATTATGCAAGGTATGTTCAAGATCCAAAAGAGTATGCTAATTGTACATTTGACTTTACGTTCAAAGATAATCGCGTCCTTGTAGAACAAACAGCAGGGGAGTCATGGGAGTGTGGTTTTGGTCATAATGTCTATGCGGGTGGTACTTACTATCAGATGCAAGGAAAATAACCGAAAAAATTGAATTAAACTTCTTCCGTCTTATTTCTCTTTTACCTCCTTTTTGCTATAGTCTTTTAAGATTTAATTAGAGGGTTTTTATGTCCGATCAACCAAAATATACACACTTACATCTTCATACGGAATACTCTTTGCTTGATGGCGCCAATAAGATAAAAGAGTTGGCAAAAAGGATCAAAGAGCTTGGGATGGATAGTGTTGCTATGACCGATCATGGCAATATGTTTGGAACAATTGATTTTTATAAAACGATGAAGAAAGAGGGTATCAAGCCTATTATTGGTATGGAGTGTTATCTTCACAATCAAGAAGAGCTTGATGACAAAACTTCAAAACAGCGATTTCACCTCTGTTTGTATGCGAAAAACGAGACAGGCTATAGAAACCTTATGTATCTCAGCTCTAGAGCCTATATCGATGGCTTTTATTATTATCCGAGAATTAACAAAAAGCTCCTCAAAGAATATAGCGAAGGGCTTGTTTGCTCAAGTGCTTGCCTGCAAGGTGAGGTGAATTGGCATCTCAATCTGAGTGAAAGAAATATAGGATTTGGCGCAAAGGGATATGAAGAGGCAAAAAGAATAGCCTTGGAGTACAAAGAGATATTTGGAGAGGATTTTTATCTTGAGATTATGCGTCACGGCATCAAGGATCAATATCGCATTGATAAAGAGACGATACGACTCTCTAAAGAGACGGGTATTAAAATCATCGGCACAAACGATACTCACTACAAAGAGCAGAGCGATGCTAGACCGCATGATGCGTTTATGTGTATAGCGATGAATAAACTCTATGATGACCCAAATAGGTTGGGGCACTCCGTTCAAGAGTTTTATATAAAATCTCCCCAAGAGATGCATGCACTTTTTGCTGACATCCCTGATGCTATGGCAAATACACAAGAGATCGCACAAAAATGTAACCTAGAGATCAAACTCGGTGATGCTACACCTCCAAATTTTAAATTTTGTCGAGATATGGCTGCTTTGCATAACCTCGCACTTCCCGAGGCTCAAAATGAGTATTCGCTTGAAAATGATAAAGTACTTTTTGTATATGAGGCAAAAAAAGGGCTCGAAGATCGACTTAAAAATATACCGAAAGAGAAGCATGAGGAGTATAAAGAGCGTCTAGAGCGAGAGATAGAGGTCATCAATAGCATGAAATTTCCCGGATATATGCTTATCGTTTGGGATTTTGTCAGAGTAGCAAAAGAGAGAGGGATACCTGTGGGTCCGGGTCGTGGTTCGGCCGCAGGATCGCTTGTCGCTTATGCCTTAAAGATTACTGATATTGATCCTATGCCTTACGATTTGCTTTTTGAGCGGTTTTTGAATCCGGAGCGTGTTTCAATGCCCGATATTGATATGGACTTTTGTCAGGCAAGGCGCCAAGAGATTTTGGATTATGTAATCGATAAATACGGCAGAGAAAATGTGGCACAAATCATCACTTTTGGTAAGCTCTTAGCAAAAGGGGTTATCCGTGATGTTGCTAGAGTACTTGATGTGCCTTATGCGCAAGCAGATGCTTTTGCGAAGCTGATTCCTGATGAGATTGGCATTGTCTTAGATAGAGAAGAGGATAAAGAGAAAGATATCAAGCCCGGCGCTATTCAGCAAGAGCCAAAGATAAAAGAACTTATCGAGAGTGATGCAAAGATGAAGCAGGTGTGGGAATTTGCAAAATCACTTGAAGGACTCAATAGAAATGCCGGAACACACGCGGCAGGTGTTGTCATATCGAATGAGCCATTGTGGCTCAAAACACCCCTATTTAAACCAAGTGGAGCAGATACATTCGCGACGCAATATAGTGGAAAATATGTAGAAGAGGTCGATCTCATCAAATTTGACTTTTTGGGACTGAAGACATTAACCGTCATCGAAGAGGCAAATAAGTTGGTCGAGAAGCGATATGGAAAGAGAGTTGATTTTGAGCAAGTTGATATATCCACCAAAGAGGTTTATGAGTATATAGGCAAGGGACAGACTCTAGGACTCTTTCAGATTGAATCAGTGGGGATGCGAGATTTAGCGAAAAAACTCAAACCTTCCGGTTTTGAAGATATTATCGCGATGCTTGCACTCTATCGTCCGGGACCGATGGAGTCAGGCATGCTGCAAGATTTTGTCGAGAGAAAGCATGGAAGAGCTAAGATTAGTTATATGTTTTCGGAGCTTGAACCTATACTCAAGCCGACTTATGGAGTCATTGTTTACCAAGAGCAAGTTATGCAGATAGTACAAACTATCGGTGGATTTAGTCTTGGTGAGGCAGATCTTGTACGACGCGCGATGGGGAAAAAGATCAAAGAGGAGATGGATAAACTCAAAACGGATTTTGCTAATGGAGCACAAAAAAAAGGGCATGACAGAGCAAAAGCCGAAGAACTTTTTGAGCTTATCGTCAAATTTGCAGGCTACGGGTTCAATAAATCTCACTCAGCTGCTTACGCCATGGTTACTTTCTATACCTCATATTTGAAGTGTTTCTATCCTACTGAGTTTATGGCGGCACTTTTGACACTCGATAAGGATAATACCGACAAGATTGTCAAATATGTCGTTGAGCTTGAAAATATGGATATCGAACTTCTACCTCCAAATATCAATCGTTCAGATCTTGTGTTTAAAGCAGACCAAATAGATGGCAAAGAGGTAATTCTCTTTGGATTGAGTGCAATTAAAGGGGTAGGTGAGATCGCCGTTCGCTCTATTCTCAAAGCAAGAGAAGAGGGGGTGTTCCATTCGATCTCTGATTTTCTCTCTCGTATTGACTCTTCTAAGGTCAATAAAAAGGTTTTGGAGTCACTCATAAAGGCAGGTGCACTTGATGAACTTGGCCATACAAGACATGCGATGCTGGAGCAGGTGGAGATTTTGGTTGAGGGTGCCTATAAGGCTTCGCAAGCTAAAAAAATGATAGAGGGTTCTCTTTTTGGAGAGAGTGATGAGATAGGGGTTGTCTCTATTGAGATACAAGAGATGAGTGAATATGACCTCAAGTATATTTTAGAGATGGAAAAAGAGACGCTTGGATTTTATGTCTCAGGTCATCCGCTAGATGATTATAGAGAAGAGTTAGAGAGTGTAGAGTACAACCTTAGCACCGAAGTGGACGAGTTCGCCAACGGCTCTCAAGCACTCTTTATAGGTAAAGTAGAAGAGATTGTCGAGAAGATGTCCAAAAAAGGAAATAAATTTGCTATTGTGAAATTGCTTGATTATCACGGGAGTATAGAGTTTATGATTTATGAAGATAAGCTTAGCGAGCTTAAAGAGGATTTTGACCTTTTAAAACCCATCGCTTTTAAAGTGAAGATAAAAAAAGAAGAAGATAAAACCGGTTTTAATGTTTTAAAAATTATGAGGTTAAAAGATGTAAAAAAAGAGAGAGTGAAGGTTCTCAAAGATGATAAGGTCGAGGAGGGAAATGCGGCAGTAGATTATCTTCCTTTTTCTGTTGCTATAGAAGATATCAAAGATGATGCTATGATAAAAAGTATATTTGATATCGTGATAGCAAATCCGGGAGAGTATCCACTTGAATTGTGTTTAAAAGGTGATACGGCTGATGTTGTTATAGAGTCAAACCTTAGGGTCTCGCAATCCTTTGCGAAAGATGTTGAGGCATTAGGGATAAGTATACAATATCCCTAATTTTTTATCTGCGATTCGGGCATCTTGGGATGTATCTATTGATCGCATTCTCTCCATAGTGTTTACTGTCTAAAATCTCTTCATCAGGCGTTACATTTTGTGCTTTTACGCCTGAGCTTGTATCATAAAGTCTTACAAAAAGTGTCGAGTTGTTATCGCTAGAAACATCTAGAGCGATGGTATTGCTAGCAAGTCTATTGCCTATTTTTGTTTTGATACTTGCAGTTACCTTGCCATAACAAACATTTGTTTCTATATATTGATTTGGTTTTACTACCCCTGTAATTCTTCCATTAACAAAGACAATAGCTGCCGGCGAGGATGCGCTCGCTGCGTCTCTGTAGAAATATATTTTTGCATCACCTTTTTTATGATTGATCATGCTTGGTTCAACCTTTGAAGAGCATCCGCTCAATGTAAAGATAGCGAACAATATTGCCAATACTCCCATGATATATCTCATTGAATTCCTTTTAAGTGTAAGATTGAATAATCGGCAAGAGCAATTTTTGTTTTTCTCTTGCCGGATTGATTATAGAACTATATGACCGACATCTGCTTGAACCCAGATTTGAGTCGAAGTGCCAGATGTGTCGGTATAGACATTATAAGTGATGCCATCTTGGTTAGTTTGTCCGTTAGCAGCCCAGCCATCTAGGTTGACGGTATCATCGCTATCGCCGAGTATTTTAAGCGTAGTTGCGCTATTACCTGTGATATCAAGTACATCACTACCACTTAAATTCTCAAGCACTACACTTGCGTCTGTAAGATCAAGCGTTTCTATATTGGTAATTGGGTTTGTTGAGCTATTTAATGTACCAAAATCAAGGGTTGTATCGGTATTAAAAATCAGTACATCCGAGCCATTACCTCCATCAACAACAACATCTGACGCATCATAAACTAAGATATCATTGCCATCTCCACCATAGAGTGAATCTGCAACACCTTCCATTCCTATTAAAATATCATTGCCGTCTCCGCCATAAAGCTCCGCTCCATCACTGTTATTGCTAATGATAATATTACTATCACTATCGCCGGTTAGCACAGTGTCGGTAACACTGCCCGTAATGGATGTTGTATCAGGATCAGTTACATTGATTGTAAGTGTTGTTGTGCTCGTCATGCCATCTTCATCAGTGATAGTATAGGTAAATGTATCTGTAGCATAAAATGCTGTTGCCGAAAGATCATTAAATGCTGAGGATACGCCATAAACATAATCATCTACATCAACCCCTGTGTCAGCTGCAGTGCCGGCATCAAGATCTATTGCATAGATGTTTCCATAATATTGAAATGCGTAGATAGAACCATCACTATCAATCCCTATACCATACATATTATTAGGCATTCCGGTTACCACAGTAGTAACGGTGCCTGTATCTAAATCATATTTTAAGAGATTGCCATCTGATAAAGCATAAATATCTCCATCATAATAGAGTATATCGTCACAATAATAACCACCAAGACCATCTACGTAAGTCGCTGCCCCCGTCGTTGCATCGATAGTGTATAGGTCTCCATAATAAGTAAGGGCATATAGGGTCCCATCTGAGTCAGAGACTAAACCTCTTATCTCTCCTGATACGTTTGCCGTACCAATATAAGTAGAAGAGGCTGTTGAAGTATTGATATTGTAAAATTCACCATTTCCCATAATGCCGTACAATGTACCGTTTGGAGTTATAGCAATATCATAGAATGTATGCCCGGAATATCCAATTACAGTAGTTGCGCCTGTTTCCGGATCTACCGTACCTATATTACCTCCATTATCTACATAATAGAATACACGATCACTCGCTTCTTCATATGCATTCTTGGCTCCTGCTGTAAGACTTTTATCTAAAGTATAGGTATAGCTACCATCTGCTTGCATCACTAAAGTACCATAAGTGCCTTGAATTTCTGCACCCACACTGCCGGAGGCGCTCATCGTGCTACCTGCAAGCACTCCCGTAACTGAAAAAGAGTCACCATCCGCATCATGATCTTGCCCGGTAGTTTCAGGGGTAACATCCCCTGTAGCGGTGACGGTTGTAGCAGTCATTGTTGTTGAAGCGGCACCATAAATCGTTCCGCTCAAATCTATGTTGTTTGCAGAAGTATAGGTATTATTAGTAGGATCAACGATATAAGCCGTTCCATCATTTTTAATCACATATATATTGCCATCGTCATTAAGCGCAAGACCATACAATGTTCCGCCCATTCCTGTTACTATGGTGTTAACACTGCCGGTTGTGAGGTCATATCTCAATAGGTTATTGTCAGCTAATATATATAAACCATCATCATAATAGACAAGGTCATCACAATCGTATCCAAAGTCCTGTGGTGTAACAAGAGTTGCTGCCAAAGTAGCTGTATCGATAGAATATAAAGAGCCTCCATTAGTCATCGCATACAGGGTGCCATCCTCACTAAATGAAAGACCGTATATGTTGCCATTATTTGTACCTGTTACAGTGCCAAGTGAAGTAGTTGCCCCCGTAGCAGTATTAATGCTATATAGTCTTTCACTTGATGTGATAGCATATAATTCTCCGCTTGAAGTCGTAGCGATGTCATAAATTTGGCCATGAGTATAGCCAAGTGAACCGATAACCGTCTGAACTCCTGTTGTAAGATCAACGGTGCCAATTTCTTCATGATTAGTTATATAGTAAGCGGTAGTAGTAGAGTCCGGCATGTTAATAACGGCTTGATCAGCTACAGCAACCGGTGCAGTATTGATCGTAACGGTAATTGTCTCAGATGCAGAGGCTGTATCTCCATTTGCACCCTCTGTTGCTGTTGCCGTTACTGTAAGTTCATTTATAGATCCACTGCTTGAAACATCGGATGCCGTATAAGTTAAACTATCCAAATCCCAATTTGTTACATCTACCGTTGTTGATCCCGACGTTGCAGTAAATGTGTTGGTACCATCAGATATCGTACAACCTTCCGGTATATCGGAAATCGTAATACTAAGAGTTTCTGAGCCGTCAGTATCGGTAAGAGCAGCAGAAATACTTGTGAGTTTGATAGGTGAACCTTCCATTCCTTCATTTAAGGCAATAGGATAATAACCATTTTCACCATCAGTTGATACAAGTGATGAATGTTGTCCATCTATGTCAGCTGCATTTGAATAGAGATTAAAATTGGTTGTATCAAGTGCAACCGGTGTTGCTCCGTCAACTGAGACATTGATTGAAAAATAGCCTACATCATTTCCATTATAAGTATGTATATTAAGCGTGTAATACCCGGATTCACTTACGGTATATGTTCCTGCGGTTGTGGCTGTTCCTGTACCCGTTCCTGTTGTTCCGGCAATTGAAGTGTCATATGTTCCATATGCATCTCCTGTAGTGCTAATTAGTGTGGTGCCACCAAGTTCTATTTGTAGGGAGTCATCAAAATAGCCGGAAAAAGAGATCGTTGTTCCTGCCTCAAGATAGATAAGTCCTGTTGTTACCTCAACAGTCCCCGTTGTTATGTAGTCTGCTTCAGCACCGCTATTACCCGTTGCATAAGGTTGAGTCACAATCGTCTCAGAATCGGGGGTGAGACCCTCAACTGCTGATTCAAGGTTTCCACTATCGACGGCTCCCCAACTCACATTATTGTATATCTGTTGTATTAAGCCCGTACCGCTTGGTATTGTCACGAGATCGATAAGATCATCACCGCCTGATGATTGTGTACCATCGATCGTAAGAGTCGGAGTATCGGCAACAGCTGTGATATTTATAGCTGTCGTGTAACTTGTAGCGCTCCAATCAGTGCCATCATACACGCTAAATGTAAAGTTGCTATCCGCATCACTATTGTCAGTTGGATCAAATGTCAAAAGTCCGGAGTCAATATCAGCAACCTCAATAACAGTTCCTGCCGCAACAGCGTCTCCATCAAGATATAAGATACCATTAGTTGGCAATGAATCGATTCTGATGAAGGCTAAACTATTTCCCTCTACATCACTATAAGTTCCAAAATCATTTGTAGTTAAAGTATATACATCTGCTGTATTGTTCATATCCTCTAAGATGGTTATAGAGTCATTAGTCGAAGTAGGGATAAAATTATTTGTTATTACATTATAGGTACCATCTGCAAATACTATAGTTTCGATGTTTCTCAGCTCAGTCACATCTCCTATGCCATCACCATTGCTATCGCTTGTGGCTTTTTCTGTAACAATGATATTGCCATTTACATCAGTGGTAATAGTATAATCAGAAATATTGCCGCCAAAATTAACAGTATCTGTTCCGTTGCCGCCATCTAACATAAGATAATCATTGGCATCATCTTCGTTGCCCGATGTTATTACTGCTTGATCAGTCTTGATTGTATCATCACCGTCACCTGTCAACACATAATCGTCTGTAGATTCAGTAGACGCGTTACTTGCGTCACCATGATAATAGTGAGTTGAGTCGGTTTGTCCTGTTGTATTCCCTGCGGTATCTGTTTCAGTGACGCTAAAGAACTCATTATCATCGATTGGTGTATTACTCAAATTAGAGATATCTACACTCCATGTTCCATCTGATTGTACAGTTGCTGTTGCTACCAAATTATCATCTTCATCATATATGGCAATAGTGTTGCCGACCTCTGCGCCTGTTCCATACATTGTGACAGAAGAGTAATCTCCGAAATGATCTACTATATTTGTTATTTTTAATTGATCTATATCGGGGGCTGTAGCATCGACAGTTACACTGCCGCTACCTGTGCCTTCGTTCCCTGCAGTATCTGTTGCAGTGACATCTACAGTTGTTGTTCCGTCGGCAAGTGTATCAACAACATCATCTGCAAGTGTCCATGTGCCGTCACCGTTATTCGTAGCCGTGTAATCCACACCGTCTACTGTTACAGTAACCGTTGCAGTAGGATCATCTATAGTTCCTGTAAGTTCAGGGGTATCATCATTAGTTAAAGCGATATCATCAACATCAACAATAGGAGCTGTCGTATCGAGTGTGAATGTAATCGATGCTGTAGCACTCGGGTTGCCTGCAGGATCTATCTCTCTTACAGTGACGGTATTAGAACCCTCAGTTGCGCTAGGCGGTGTTGTACTCCATGTACTGCCACCGTCTGTACTATACTCTATAGTATTGCCTGCTTCGTTTGGTGTAACAGTAAGTGTGCCGTCACTTGTAATAAGGTCTGTTGTACTTGAACCTGTATCATTCGCAAGCTCTACGCTTGGTGCAGCAGGGGCTGTAGCATCGACAGTTACACTGCCGCTACCTGTGCCTTCGTTCCCTGCAGTATCTGTTGCAGTGACATCTACAGTTGTTGTTCCGTCGGCAAGTGTATCAACAACATCATCTGCAAGTGTCCATGTGCCGTCACCGTTATTCGTAGCCGTGTAATCCACACCGTCTACTGTTACAGTAACCGTTGCAGTAGGATCATCTATAGTTCCTGTAAGTTCAGGGGTATCATCATTAGTTAAAGCGATATCATCAACATCAACAATAGGAGCTGTCGTATCAATAGTAGCAGCTTGGCCGCCACCGCCACCGCCACCGCCACCTGCACCGGCAAGGGCTCCCGCTCCAAGTACGCCAAGCAGAATTGGAAGAAAGCCACTGTCTGATTCTGTATTAAGAACTTGATAAGACGATAGACCATCACTTAGATTTTCTGCGAGCATTGTTGAATCAAGCTCTTGAGGGCTATAGACATAAAGATTTCCATCTTCGGCTACACCAAATATTTGTCCCTCGTCATTTTCGTAATAATCTTTAACGATGACAGTAGAGTCATCATCTTCGCTCTCAGTCTCATTGAGAATCTTAATTTCAAGATCATCACCTTTTCTAGTTACCTTTATCATATCAGGCGCTAAATTTTTAGTTAAATCTTTAACTTCATAGCTTGAATTAGGCTGTGCTTGAACAATAAGTGGCGAACCCCCACCATCGGGGATATTTATCTCAGATCTTGTCCCATCACTGTTGTTGATAATATTTAATATATTTTTACTCATCTTTTTTCCCTTTAAATACTATAGTAAAAATTACCAAGGGCATAAGAGAACAGATTTGCATCAATTTAATTTATAATAGCATAAAATAAAATTATCAAAATATCTTTGTCTCATTTCTCTTGGCGCAATCTACGCTTAAACTTGTTTAATTAATATATAATCTAAATTCAATGAACACTATGACCTTTCGGTCTTAATACTATATTAACACTAATTTCCTTAAAGTTTTTTTATAAAATATATTTATTGATATTAATCATCTCTTTTTAATATATTAGGAGTATTTTTGTCCAATATTGATTTTTGTGTAATAAAGAAACATTTTGACTCTTTTTGAAGAAAATGTCCCATTAAATTAACATATTTATTGTGAAGTAGTGTTACACTTCTTTCAGTAAAAATAAAAATAAAGGATGATCATAAATATGTCAGATTTAGCAAAAATTATTTGGTCAAAGATTGATGAAGCACCTGCGTTGGCAACATATTCATTATTGCCAATCGTTAACGCTTTCACTAAAGCCGCAGGAGTAGAGGTAGTTACGAGTGATATCTCACTAGCCGGGAGAGTTCTTGCGAGCCAGGGCTTAGCTGAGGACAATCTATCAAAGTTGGGAGAAGTTGTTTTGCAAGCAGATGGAAACATTATCAAACTTCCAAACATATCAGCTTCTATCGGTCAACTTAAAGAGTGTATCGCAGAGCTTCAGAGCCAAGGCTATGATATACCTAATTTTCCCGAGAATCCTGCAGATTCAGAGGAAGAGGCAATTCGTGCAAAATATAATACATGTTTAGGAAGTGCTGTTAACCCTGTTCTTCGTGAGGGAAACTCTGACAGACGCGCTGCTGCAGCTGTTAAAAAGTTTGCTCAAAATAATCCTCATAGACTTAAAGCATTTAGTGAAAACTCTAAAGCATATGTTGCTCATATGGCCGGAGATGGTGATTTTTATGGTAATGAAAAAGCTATTACAATGCACAAGGGTGGAAAAGTAACTATTGCATTGAACGGTAAAGAGTTAGCAACAATTAACGCTCTTGATAAAGAGATTTTAGACGGTACATTTATGTCCGCTAAAAAACTAAGAGCATTTATTCAAAAAACAATTGATGATGCAAGAGCAAATGGTGTCTTATGGTCAATCCACCTTAAAGCTACTATGATGAAAATCTCCGATCCGATTATGTTTGGACACGCTCTAGAAGTATTTTTTGCTCCTGTATTTGAAAAGTATGCAGCAGAATTTAAAGAGTTTGGCGTCAATGCGCGTTTAGGTATCTCTGATATCGAAAAGAAAATCTCCGGACATGCTAAAGAGGCGGAAATCAAAGCCGCATTTAAAGCTGTAGTTGATTCTGATTCTCCAAAAATTGCTATGGTTGATTCTGATAAAGGTACTACAAACTTTAATGCCTCAAATGATGTTATTATCGATGCTTCTATGCCGGTAGTTGTACGTGAAGGCGGAAAGCAATGGGATAGAAATGGTGATGCATGCGAGTGCGTTGCTGTTATTCCTGATAGTACTTATGGGATGTTCCACCAAGAGATGGTAGCTGATTGTGTTAAAAACGGTCAATATGATGCAACTACTATGGGCAATGTCGCGAATGTTGGTCTTATGGCACAAAAAGCAGAAGAGTATGGAAGCCATCCTACAACTTTTGAGATGGCAGAAGATGGAAAGGTAACCGTAACTACTGAAGATGGCACGGAGTTGATGAGTTTTGATGTTGAAGCCGGTGATATCTGGAGAATGTCTCGCGCCAAAGATATCCCTATCAAAGACTGGGTTCGATTGGCAGTTGAGCGTGCGCGCCTCACGGGAAGTCCTGCTATTTTCTGGTTGGATGAAAACAGAGCTCACGATAGAGAGATGATTAAAAAAGTAAATGAGTACTTAAAAGATCATGATACATCAGGACTTGATATTCAAATCATGGATATTGCAGCCGCTACTCGTTATACAAATGCACGCGTTAGAAAAGGTGAAGATACAATCTCTGTAACAGGGAATGTTCTTCGTGACCATCTTACTGATATGTATCCAATTTTGGAGCTTGGAACATCCGCGAAAATGCTTTCCATTGTTCCATTATTAGCGGGCGGTGGATTGTATGAAACAGGTGCCGGTGGATCTGCTCCTAAGCATGTTGACCAATTCTTAGCCGAGGGTCACTTAAGATGGGATTCATTAGGTGAATTTTTAGCGCTTGCCGAATCTTTGAGATTTATCGCACAAAAAAATGATTCAGCCGATTTAGCTGCAGTTACAGCAGCGCTTGATAAGGCAAATGATAGCTACCTTGGTGAAAACAAGGCTCCATCTCGTAAATGTGGCGAACCAGACAATAAGGCAAGTCATTTTTATTTGGCACAATATTGGGCAGAGGCATTAGCCCAAAGTGATAATGCTGAATTGTCAGCCAAGTTTGCTCCTATCGCCAAAGCTTTGAAGGAAAATGAGGCTAAGATAATCGAAGAGTTGCTCTCGATTGAGGGCAAACCTCAAGATATAGGCGGATATTATCATCCGGATGATGCAAAGGCAGAGGCTGCGATGAGACCGTCAACTACTTTAAATAGCATCATTGATTCTATCTAGTTTAATTGACACTTTACGTAGTCGTTAAAGGCTATGTAAAGTTCTTAAAATGTAATATTGTTGTCATATTATTTGACATACTCACTTCTTTGCATCTAGTGTAAAAAGATGTAAAAACTACTACTAATCACAAAAAGAGTGATCAGAGCATAATCGATATAAATTCTATGGCTTATGCTTTGATAGAGTGCTTAGGTTATAAAGGACGCTAATGAGAGGAAAAAAAGTTACAATCGTAGGTGCCGGAAATGTCGGGGCAACGGTTGCATATATTTTAGCTATGAATGGGGCGTGTCATCATGTTGTGCTTAAAGATAGAAATACAGAAATAGCAAAAGGAAAAGCACTTGATATGAGTCAAGCTGCCAATGCAGCTAGAATGCATACCATCGTCTCAGTTGCTGAACAGCCCGAAGATATTGCCGATTCAGATGTCGTTGTTATCACAGCAGGAAGCCCAAGATTGCCGGGCATGAGTAGAGATGATCTTCTGATGACAAATGCAGAGATTACAAAACATGTTATACAGGATATTAAGCTCTATGCGCCACACTCTATTATCGTCATGGTCTCTAATCCCCTTGATGTTATGACTTATGTGGCATTTAAAGAGAGCGGCTTTCCAAGAGAGAGAGTCTTGGGTATGGCAGGTATCCTTGATAGTGCACGAATGGCACACTTTATCTATGAGAAGATAGGATATGGCGCAGGGCAGATTAGAGCTTCCGTTATGGGTGGACATGGGGATGATATGGTTCCATTACCAAAATTTTCAACTGTTGCGGGGGTACCTCTCTCTGATGTACTTTCTCCCGAAGAGATAGAAGATGTTGTGGATAGAACCAAGCATGGTGGTGCTGAAATCGTCGGTTATCTTAAAACAGGTTCAGCTTATTATGCACCTGCAAAATCGACAGCTATTATGGTTGAAGCGATACTCAAAGATACAAAACAGATCCATCCATGTGCTGTCTATCTTGATGGAGAGTATGGATATAAAGATGTTGTTTCCGGTGTCCCTTTAGTGCTTGGTGCAGGTGGGGCCGAGAAGATATTTGAGATGACACTCAATGAGGATCAAGAGGTAAGATTTGCAAAAAGTGTTACTTCGGTAAAAAATATGATAGAAGTTCTAGGAAAAAATAATTTTTTTGCTTAAAGCTAATAAAGGAGTTTTGTGATGTCATTTAGAATAGAAAAAGATACGATGGGTGAGGTGAAAGTGCCTGATAGTAAATATTGGGGGGCGCAAACGCAAAGATCGTTACAAAATTTTGAGATTGGTAATGAGAAGATGCCCCTAGAGGTAGTCTATGGATTTGCAAATTTAAAAAAAGCATGCGCGCTTGTCAACCATGGGTTAGGAAGACTTGATGAGTCAAAGTGTAACGCTATATCGCAAGCTTGCGAGGAGATACTTGCAGGCAAACATGACAGTGAGTTTCCTCTCGTAGTTTGGCAGACAGGTTCGGGTACGCAATCAAATATGAATATCAACGAAGTTGTTGCAAATAGAGCAACAGAGATACTCGGCGGTAATTTTCGAGAAACCAAAAGTGTGCATCCCAATGATGATGTCAATAAGGGCCAAAGCTCAAACGATACTTATCCGACAGCAATGCGGATAGCCGAAGTTGTTGCTATTAATGAAGATCTTATCCCTGCTATCAATCAATTGCGAGCAACTTTAGAGGCAAAATCAAAAGAGTTTGATGATGTAATTAAAATAGGTAGAACACACTTGCAAGATGCAACACCTTTGAGTCTAGGGCAGGAGCTGAGCGGTTATGTTGCTATGTTGGATGCCAATAAAAGACAGATAGAGGATGCACTCAACTATTGTAAAGAGCTAGCCATAGGCGGAACAGCTGTAGGAACAGGGCTTAATTCGCATCCTGATTTTTCTAATCTTGTTTCAAAAACTCTCAATGCCTCTATGAAGCAAGATTATGGATTTGTTTCGCAACCAAATAAATTTCATGCTCTTACAGGACATGATGCTGAAGTGATGCTTTCCGCATCGCTTAAAGGACTTGCGGCAAATCTTATGAAGATAGCCAACGATATCAGATGGCTTGCCTCCGGACCACGATGCGGGATAGGCGAGATAACCATTCCTGAAAATGAACCGGGTAGCTCTATCATGCCGGGCAAAGTTAACCCTACGCAGTCAGAAGCACTTACGATGGTAGCAGTGCAGGTAATGGGCAATGACACAACAGTTGGCATAGCAGCAAGTCAAGGTAATTTTGAACTTAATGTGTTTAAACCGGTTATCGCTTATAATATTTTACAGTCGATAAAGTTACTTGCTGATTCTATGAGAAGTTTTGATAAAAATTGCGCTGTTGGTATCGAGCCGATCAGAGAAAATATCGATGCTTATTTGCGTAACTCTTTGATGCTTGTGACCGCACTCAATCCTCATATAGGGTATGAAAATGCAGCAAAGATAGCTAAAAGTGCACATAAAAACGGAACAACATTAAAGCAAGAGGCTATCAAATCCGGGCTTTTGAGTGAAAAAGAGTTCGATGCGTATGTAAAACCAGAGGATATGATAGCACCGAAAGTGTAACTTTTTTGCTATAGTATCTTACATTTTTTAATGAGAGTGAAATATGATTTTCTCTCTCGTTAAAAATAGTGTGTCGAATGGTATCATTCGTAGAGCCGACTTTTTAAAAAATATAATTTTCATCTTTAATTTTATATAGAAGTTCTATAATTTTAAAGTTATTTATAAAAACAAGGAGTTCTTGTGAATATTCATGAGTATCAAGCAAAAGAGATATTTAAAACATACGGCATTCCTACTCCAAGAGGAATCGTCGCTAATACACCCGAGGAAGCTGTACAAAATGCTAAAGAGCTTGGAGGTAATCTTTGGGTAGTAAAAGCACAGATTCATGCCGGAGGTAGAGGTCTTGGTGGGGGCGTTAAGCTTGCTAAGTCACTTGACGAGGTAAAGAAACTTGCCGACGAGATACTGGGGATGACGCTTGTGACTCATCAAACGGGACCTGAGGGTAAATTAGTTCAAAAGGTTTACATAGAAGAGGGTGCTGATATCAAAGATGAGCTTTATCTTGGCATCACTCTTGATAGAGCCAAAGAGATGCCGGTAATCATGGCAAGCACCGAGGGAGGCATGGAGATAGAAAAAGTTGCCGAAGAGTCTCCTGAGAAGATAATAAAAGTTGCTGTTGATCCTACTATAGGTTTTCAAGCATTTCATGGGAGAGAACTTGTCTTTAGGCTTGGAATTTTAGACAAAGAGGAGCAGAAAAAATTTATTAATTTTGCAAAATTACTTTTTGATGTCTATATGGACAAAGATGGAGAGATGATTGAGATAAACCCGCTTATAAAGACGGGAAGTGGTGATTTTATAGCACTTGATGCAAAGATGGGATTTGATGATTCGGCTATCGGAAGACATCACGAGCTTGAAGAGATGCGAGACTTGAGCGAAGAGGATCCGGATGAGAGAGAGGCAAGCAGACATGGGCTTAGCTATATCTCACTTGATGGAGAAATAGGCTGTATGGTTAATGGTGCAGGGCTTGCTATGGGGACGATGGATACGATCAACTATATGGGTGGTAGTCCTGCAAATTTCCTTGATGTTGGTGGTAAAGCGAACGCTATTACTGTTGCAAAAGGGTTTGAGATCATTTTAAAAAATCCAAATGTCAAAGCAATCTTCGTCAACATATTTGGCGGCATTGTTCGATGTGATAGAATCGCTGAAGGTATTTTAGAAGCGACAAAGAAAGTTGATGTGCATGTTCCGGTTATCGTAAGACTTGATGGCACTAATGCCGAAGAAGCAGCGCAAATTCTTAAAAATGCAAATATTTCAAATGTTATTGCAGCAACAGATTTGGCCGATGGCGCTAAAAAAGCAGTTGAAGCTGCTGAGCAAGCATAGATAAGGGGAGTTATATGTCGATTTTAGTAAATTCAAGTACAAAAGTTATCGTTCAAGGTTTTACCGGGAAAGAGGGGTCATTTCACGCCGAGCAGTGCATCGCATACGGCACAAATATAGTTGGCGGTGTTACACCTAACAAAGGTGGAGATGTACATCTCGGAAAACCTGTTTTTAACACAGTAAAAGAAGCCGTAGAAGCTACCGGTGCAACTGTGAGTATGATATTTGTTCCCCCTATATTTGTCTCAGACGCCATCATGGAAGCAGCAGATGCAGGTATCGAACTTGCTGTCATTATCACAGAGGGTGCGCCTGTTAAAGATATTATGTTTGCTAAATCATATGCCAAGAAGAATCATATGAAAACCATAGGGCCGAATTGTCCGGGAATTATAACGGCTGAAGAGTGCAAGATAGGTATCATGCCCGGCTCTATCTTTAAAAAAGGAAGAGTTGGACTCATCTCAAAATCAGGCACATTGACCTATGAGGGAGCAAATCAAGTCTGCAAAGAGGGGCACGGTATATCAACAGCTGTTGGTATAGGTGGCGATCCTATCATCGGATTGAGCTACAAACAACTCCTCCCTATGTTTGAAGCAGATCCGGATACGGATGCTATCGTTATGATTGGTGAGATAGGTGGCGATTTGGAGATCCAAGCAGCTGAGTTTATCAAAAAAAATATCACAAAACCCGTCGTTGCTTTTATTGCCGGACAAAGTGCGCCTAAAGGGAAGCGGATGGGACATGCCGGAGCGATTGTAAGCGGTGGAGCCGGAACGGCAAAAGAGAAGATGGATGCTCTTGAAGCAGCCGGAGTGACAGTTGTTGTAAGCCCTGCTGACATAGGCAAAGCGGTAAAAGAAGTTTTGGAAAGAGAAGAATAATTATCTAATTTTCTTTTTTATGCTATACTCAAAGAAAAAAAGGAGCATAGCGTGTCTCAAGCAAGCTTTGAAGTTTTAAATGTCAAATGTGGTGGATGTGCTTCAACACTAAAGAAGAAGTTAAAACCGCTTTTTGGAGAAGTTGAGGTGGACCTTGATGTAATGCCGAGAAAGATAACACTTGATATAAATGAGGAGGATGTTCCCGCTTTAGCAAAAGAGCTTAAAGCGCTTGGATATCCGCTTCTCGGGGAGGATATGAGTTCCCTTGAGGGGGTTAAGGCGAAAGCCAAAAGCTTTGTCTCTTGTGCTATCGGCAAGATGGATTCTGAAGCCTAGAAATTAGTGCTTCAAATAGTAACAATATCTTGAAAGTATAAATGATATATTTTTCATTAAAAGCTTCATTATGTAATCTTGGATATTCTTATACTAAGTGAATTAATAGCTTTGTCGTTTACACCTATATTAAAGATGTGTTTCTTTTTCACTAATAATAAATCAACAAAAAGGGGAATGAGATGTCATTAAATATGAAAGCTCCTGAAAATACACCGGTTTGGGTAGATACCAAGAGATGTAAAGCATGTGATAAATGTGTAGATGTTTGTCCTGCGGGTGTACTTTCCATGAAAGCAGAGCCGACTTCAACACTTGGAGCGATGATAAGCGTGGTTGCTCCTGAAGCCTGTATAGGCTGTAGAGAGTGTGAGCTTACTTGCCCGGATTTTGCAATATATGTAGCAGAAAAATCAGAGTATAAATTTGCCAAACTTACTGATGCTGCGAAACAAAGAGCAGAGGCAATTATCAACAATAACTATAGATTACCTGCAGGTCAATAAGGAGAAAAATTATGGCGTTAAGAGAAATAATTTCAAGTGGAAATGAACTTGCAGCACATGCTGCAAAAGATGCCGGATGTAAGTTTTTTGGCGGGTATCCGATCACACCTTCGAGTGAGATTATGCATGAGCTATCTGAGCTTCTTCCGGCAGAAGGAGGAACATGTATTCAGATGGAAGATGAGATCGCAGGTGTTGCATGTGCGATAGGAGCATCTATGAGCGGTGTTAGAGCTATGACGGCTACAAGTGGACCCGGGATTTCACTGAAAGCTGAAAATCTCGGTCTTGCGCAAATGGCAGAGGTGCCACTCGTTGTAGTCAATGTTATGCGTGGAGGTCCATCGACAGGTCTTCCTACTCGTGTCTCTCAAGGGGATGTTGCACAAGCAAAAAATCCTAGCCACGGTGATTATAAATCTATCACTTTGTGTGCCGGAAATTTGGCAGAATGCTATACAGAGACGGTAAGAGCTTTTAATCTTGCAGATAGATTTATGCAACCTGTATTTGTGCTTCTCGATGAAACATTAGGGCATATGCACGGTAAAGCTATGATCCCTTCTGAAGAGGAAGTTGAAGCAGGCATTAAACCTAGGGCAGAATTTACAGGTGATCCGGCTGAGTATAAACCGTATGGTGTAGGACAAGATGAGCCGGCAATTCTCAATCCTATGTTCAAAGGGTATAGATACCACTTTACCGGATTGCATCACAATGCAACAGGTTTTCCAACTGAAGAGATAGAGACTTGCCGTAAATTGATTGAAAGATTATTTAATAAAGTTGAAGCCCATCAAGAGGAGATAGACTTATATGAAGAGTATATGCTTGATGATGCGGAACTTTTGATCATAGCTTACGGCTCGGTATCTTTGGCGGCAAAAGAGGCTATACGACATCTAAGAGCTGCAGGTATTAAAGCAGGACTATTTAGACCTATCACTTTATGGCCAAGTCCGGCAGAGCGAATCAAACACTGGACGGATAAGATTCAAAAAGTATTATGTGTTGAGCTTAATATCGGTCAATATAGAGATGAGATTCAAAGAGCTTCCGGAAGATTAGATATCGATGGACTTTTCAAGGTTAACGGTAGAGCACTTTCTCCTTATGAAATCGTAGAAAAAGTGAAAGGAATGTAACTATGGCATTTAATTATGATAACTATTTAAGAGTAGATAAAATGCCAACACTGTGGTGTTGGGGGTGTGGTGACGGTGTTATCTTAAAGGCATTTATTAGAGCGGTAGATAAGCTCGGATACAACAAAGATGATATGTGTATAGTATCGGGCATTGGATGTAGCGGGCGATTTTCTTCGTACATTGATTGCAATACAGTACACACAACGCATGGTAGAACGATAGCCTTCGCTACAGGAATCAAACTTGCAAACCCCGATAAAAAAGTCTTTTGTGTAGCTGGAGACGGTGATGCATTGGCGATTGGCGGGAATCATACGATTCACGGTTGTAGAAGAAATATTGACATCAATTTTATCCTGATTAATAATTTTATCTATGGTCTGACAAACTCTCAAACAAGTCCAACAACACCACAAGGTATGTGGACTGTAACAATGCAAAAAGGGAATATCGATCCTACTTTTGATGCGTGTAAACTTGCTATAGCAGCCGGCGCATCATTTGTGGGTAGAGAATCTGTTACAGATCCGAAAAAGATAGAAAAACTGTTTATAAAAGGGTTTGAGCATAAAGGATTTAGCTTTTTTGATATTTTCTCAAATTGCCACATCAACTTAGGGCGAAAAAATAAAATGGCAAGTGCTATGGAAAATCTTGAATGGATTGATAGTATCACCGTTTCTAAGATCAAATTTGACAAAATGAGCGAAGAGGAGAAAGTCGGTCTCTTTCCTATGGGAGTTCTATATCATGATGAGGATGCTTCTGAATATTGTGAAATGTATGAGCAGGTAAAATTGGCGCATCAAGGAAAACGACAAAATATCACTGCAGCTGATTTTGCGGAAAAATAAGGAGAAGAGATGGCTAGAACATTAATGAGATTTACAGGTGTTGGCGGGCAAGGCGTACTCTTAGCAGGAGAGATTTTTGCTGAAGCCAAGATCAAGGCCGGAGGTTATGGTCTAAAGACAGCTACATATACTTCACAAGTTAGAGGTGGTCCAACTGTTGTTGATATCACGCTTGATGATGAAGAGATATTTTATCCTTATGCAAATGACGGTGAGATAGATTTTATGCTTTCTGTTGCGCAGGTAAGTTTTGATCTGTTCAAAAGAGGCGTAAGTGAGGGCGGTACTATTGTTATCGAACCAAATCTTGTAGAACCAACCGATGAAGATAGAAAAAAATGGCGAATCGTAGAGATTCCTATTATCACAATTGCCAAAGAAGAGGTTGGTAATGTAATCACGCAATCTGTTGTAGCCCTTGCTATTGCGAACACTATTATGGGTGCTATAGATAATAAAACGCTCAAAGAAACAATGCTCTCAAAAGTGCCTGCTAAAGTGCATGAACTCAACCTTAAAGCATATGATCTCGGCGAAAAATATGCCAAAGAGGCGATGGCAAAATAACGAGATAAGCCAAAGGCTTATCTGGGATTAATTATACTTTATTCCGTATGTTTTGTTGAGATATTCGATAATTTTATCGAGTTCTTCATCGCTCAAAAGACCTTTTTGAGAAGGCATAAGTCCAAATCTTAGCAATTTGTTTTCTTTGCAAATCGCTTTTTCTTTCGTTGGGTTCATCAGATAATCTTTAAGAAAAGCATTTGCCTCTTCTTGCGTATCGAAATTCATATATACATTATACATCGCACCTACCATGGGTGGGGCAATGAGTGCATCCATCTCTGCTTTTGAAGTTGGTCTATCTGACATGTGGCATATGGCGCATTTAACTTTAAAAAGTTCAGCACCCTCGCTTACTATTTTTTCTTGTTCGTTACACTCTGCCGATACAAATAAAAAGAGTAAGCAAACAATGATTCTTTTATACATTTCATCTCCATTTAGTTTCAAATATTTTAAAAAACGGTTGTCATTATGACATAGATATCTATTTTTTATGATAAAAATAATTTTTGATTAAAATCAAATAATTGTATCGCTACAAATAAAATATGCTATAATTGCGCCCTAGGTGTGATAGGTAGTTGCTATCAATTATTTGGTAGAGGAAAGTCCGAGCTACATGTGAGACAAGACTCCACCTAACGGGTGGCCGGAGTAATCCGAGGGCAAGTGCAACAGAGAGAAGTCAGCCTGAGCCAATTGGATCAGGTCAAGGTGAAAGGGTGGGGTAAGAGCCCATCAGTGCTTATGGTAACATGAGTAGCTAGGTAAACCCTGTCTGTAGCAAGAAGTATATGGTAATAAGTCTCACACTCGTCACTTTTAGTGGCAAAAGTACTTCGCTTGAGTCTTATGGTGACATAAGGCCTAGATAAATAACTACCCACGACAGAACTCGGCTTATCGTCACACCTTATAATCCCCCCAATTAATTTATAATTGATCTATGATTTGCTATATTTTAGATAGAATATCCATATATGAAAGCTTAGGATATGAGATGATAAAAAGTGCATGTGGACTTGATTGTTATGATGCATGTTCTATCGTTTTTGATAAAGGTAAGATAAAAGGCGATAAGAGCAATCCCTATACAAGTGGCTACCTATGCCCACTGCTCAATAGCTATTTACCAAAAGAGAAGCGCATCAAATCTCCATCGGTTAACGGTAAAAAAGTAAGTCTTGATGAGGCTTTAAAAGAGGTTGTAAAAAACCTTAAAACTACAAATACGCTTCTTTGGAGAGGTAGTGGTAATCTTGGCGTAATGCAAGATGTTACAAATCTGCTTGTCCAAAAGATTGGCGGAAGTTTAACGGAGGGCTCTTTGTGTGACGGTGCGGGTGCAGCGGGCATAAAAGAGGGCAGAGGGGATCACAAACAGCTTCCTTTGGAGCAGATCCAAAAAAGCGAAGTCGTCGTTGCGTGGGGTAGGGATGTAAGCGTCACCAATAGACACCTTATGCCCTTCATCAAAGATAAAATACTGATTACTATCGATCCTTTTAGGAGTGATATTGCAAAAATGTCACATCTGCATCTACAGCTTGCTCCTAGGAGTGATTTTTTCTTAGCACTCTTGTTGAGTCGGTTTGTGATTATGGAAGAGATGCATGATAAAGAGTGGCTCGCCCAACATGCGAGTGATTGGGATGAGTATTATGATTTTATAAGAACTTTTCGCATCAAATCTTTGCTTGCACTTATTGATCTTAGCCTTGCTAAGATAGGTGATATGCTTTCGCTCATAAAGGGTAAAAAAACTGTTTTTTTAGTGGGTACCGGAGTGCAACGATATACAAATGGTGCTTATATTCTTAGAGCTATCGACTCTTTAGCAGCACTTTTAGGGCTCTTTGGAAAAGAGGGGTGTGGAGTAAGCTATATGGGAGAGAGTAGACTTGGATTTGATGATCCTTTCAAATCCACTTGTAATTGTGTATCAAAAGCTTTGACGCCGTTTGGTGATTTTGAGACGGTGCTTATCCAGGGAGGTAACCCTGCTGAATCTATGCCCCAGAGTGCAAGAGTGATAGATGAACTCGAAAAAGTAAAAAATCTTATCTATTTTGGGCTCTATGAAAATAAAACATCAAAGATGGCCCATATCGTCATACCGGCAAAAAATTTCTTTGAAAAAGAGGATGTTCGACTCAGTTATGGCTCAAAGTATGCACTCAAGATGAACAAGATAGAAGATGCCTCTTTTGGCATAAGCGAGTATAGTTTTACATCAAAATTATTTTCGCTTATGGGCTATGATGGATTACTGAGTGAGCAAGCGTATATCGATCATTGGCTCAATCAATGTGAGAGAGAAGAAGAGGCTTTTATCCTGCCCTCATTTGAAGAAAATCCTTATAAGGATGGGTTTGAAGAGCCATTCAAATTTTTGGATGATTATGATGATGAGTTCTTAGATATAAAGAGACTTAAAAGATATAACAAAAAAGAAGCACAAAAAAGTGATGAGTATTGGCTGGTAAACAGAAAGTCGAAGCGATCACTCAATACACAATTTGGAAAAGATAATAAGGTCACTCTCAATCCAAAAAGTGGTTACAAAGAGGGGGAGTCGGTATTTTTAAGTTCACCACAAGGTATGATCGAGCTTGTTGTAGAACTTGATGATGGAGCAAGAGAAGATTGCGCGATTATATATGCTAATACGCTTCATATCAACAAGATAACACCACCACTAGAGAGTTTAGAGGGTAAAAATGCCTGTTACGCAGAAGTGAAGGTAAAAATATTTAGAGTATAATTAGGGAAATTTTTTAAAGAGAGTAGAATGAATTTAGAAGCGTTAGATAAACAGTATGTCTTGCAAACTTATGCAAGAGACTATACAAATTTTACACACGGCATCGGCTCAAAGCTTTATGATGATAAAGGTGTAGAGTATATAGATTTTGCAAGCGGAATCGGTGTTAGTAGCGTAGGCCATGCCAATAAACACTTAACGCAGGCCATTTGCGAGCAAGCTCAAAAAATCATCCATATATCAAACTTGCAAGTGATTGAGCCGCAAGCAAAATTGGCAAAAAAGATTGTGGAGCTCTGCGGGTATGATGCGAAAGTGTTTTTTGCGAATTCCGGAGCAGAAGCAAATGAGGGCGCTATCAAGATGGCGCGTAAATATGGGACGGTAAACTTTGATACTAAAAAATATAAGATTATCTCTTTAGGGCACTCTTTTCATGGCAGAACACTCTCTGCGTTGACAGCAACTGCCCAAGAGAGTTTCCATCCTGATACTTTTGCACCATACCCTAAAGGGTTTAGCTATGTTGCAAATATTGATGATATCTATGACGCCATTGATGAGGAGACGATTGCGGTCATCATCGAGCTTACTCAAGGTGAGGGTGGCGTAATGAATTTTGATAAACACAAAGTGCAAGAGTTGGCAAAGTTCTTGCAAGAGAAGAAATTGCTACTTATCGTCGATGAGATACAAACAGGGATTTACAGAACGGGGTCATTTTTAGAATCAAACAACTACGAGATAACTCCTGATATCGTGACCGTTGCTAAAGGATTAGGCGGAGGTGTACCAATAGGTGCGATCATCACTCGGCACAAAGAGATATTGAGTGCTGGCGAGCATGGGACAACATTTGGCGGTAACTATCTTAGCACAGCAGCAGGTTTGGCGGTTCTTGATATATTGAGCGAGCTTAAGCAGGGCGGTCAGCTGCAAGAGACGATTGAGTATTTTGATAAAAAGCTGGATCATATCATTGCACAATATAGTGACCTCTTTATCAAAAAGACAGGTCTGGGGCTTATGAGAGGGATTGTTGCAAAAGATGATGCGATAAAAAATGCTGTGATTAAAAATGCTATGAAGCAAAGAGTAATCGTCTTGAAATCCGGCAGAAATACAGTGCGCTTTCTCCCCTCTTTGACTATCACAAAAGAGGAGATTGATGAGGGGTTTGCCCGATTTGAAAAAGCTCTGAGCGAAACGAGGGTATCGTAGTTGCTATTTAGCGAATATATGAATGCATGGCTCTATGGAGATGAGGGCTACTATGTAAACTATAAGGCGATAGGCAAGGGCGGCGACTTTTATACTGCCGTGAGCACGAGCCGTTTCTTTGGTGCAAGTATCGCTAATTATCTGCTAAAACTCATAGAAGAGGATGCCTCAAAAGCAGAGGGTACTTTAGTCGAAATCGGTGCGCACAAAGGGTATCTCATCTGCGATATAATCCATTGGCTCTATACAAAAAAGCCTGAGCTTTTAAAGAGTATGCACTTTGTCATCATAGAAAAACATGAAGCACTCATCCAGGCACAAAAAGAGTATATAAGCTCAATGTTCGGTGATGCGGTGCAGGTTGAGCATAAAAAAAGTCTTCGTGAGGTTGATGCACCCTATGTGTTTGCAATATCCAATGAGATATTTGACGCTTTTCCTTGTGAGCTTCTCAAAGATGGCAAGATAGCTGCTGTAAAAGAGCACGCCATAGAGTGGATAGAGGCACCAAAAGAGATGCTCTTGTGGGCGAAGAGCCATAGACTCATCCAAGGTGAGGTAGCCGTTGGTTATGAAGCGTTTGCCAAGGAGGTTGCATCTTTGCAACGGTGTGATTTTGTCTCTTTCGATTATGGTGAGGCATATGTGCGCAATGATTTTTCTATCCGTCTCTACAAAGAACATGAAGTCTATCCTCTTTTTGATGAGAATGTGGATTTGAGCACTCTCTATCAAAATGCAGATATAACCTACGATGTCAATTTTGCGCATGTTCTAGAGGCATTTGAGACGCAAGGATTTAAAAAAAGAGTCTATGAGACGCAAGCGCGAGCACTTGTGAGATTTGGACTTATGGAGATGCTTGAAGAGTTTATATTGCATGCAACATCCGAAGTTTACGCAAGAGAGGTAGATAAGATAAAGACGCTCATTGCTCCTACTATCATGGGTGATCGATTTAAGATGATTCATCTAGAGAAAAGTTAAGTTTTCTATTTCAGAAAGTTGGCAGTTTTTTTCTGTTAGAGTTCAATTAAAGGGCAAATAGATGAAAAAGATTTTATTTTTTTATATGATTTCTTTGTTCTGTTTTGGAGATGAGAAGAATGGATGGAGTGTGCTACACCAGGCAGTCTATGATAACGATCTTACAGTGATTGAAAAAAGTATCAAAGAGGATAGTACACTTGTCGATCAACAATCCAATGCCGGCATTACTCCTTTGCACATAGCCGTGAAGCTAAGAAGAATGGACATCGTCAAGATGCTTTTAACGAAAGGTGCTGATATAGATGTGCAAGATAATAATGGGCTCACACCTCTGCATTATGCCATCGGTCAAAATCAAGAAGAGCTCTCAAAATATCTCATAACTAGGGGAGCAGATATGGATATACAAAATAGTGAGGGCATAACACCTTTGCATCAAGCAGCGTTTAGAGGCAATGTGGCTTTGATACAATTTATGCTCGATAATAATGCAAATGTTGATACACTAAACAATCAAGGCGCAACAGCTTGTCAACTGGCATTTGCAAAGAAAAATATGGGAGCATACGGGTTGTTGAAGGCTTATACGAAATTAGAGTGTGGGAGTAAAGAGTGATAAGTATAGTAGTTAACGGTAAAAATATGAGTATTGAGAAGGATACAAATCTTTATGAACTTATAGAATTTCTGAAGATAAGTAATAAGGTGATGGCAGCGGCAGTAAATATGAATATCGTCAAAAAAGATGAGTGGGAAAACTATAAACTTCAAGAAGGTGACAAAGTAGAGCTGCTTAATTTTGTAGGTGGAGGTTGATTAGAGGATGATGGCTATAGCGATGGCAAATCCGCCGTCATGACTGATGGAGAGGGAGCTTTTTTGTAAAAAGAGTCTCTCTTGTGCTTCTTCGCTCAAGGTAAAATGTGGCGCACCTTTTTTATCTTTGCTCAAAAGTATATCATGAAAGCCAAGTTCGCTGCCTATGCCACACCCAAAAGCTTTAGAGATAGCCTCTTTTGCTGCCCAGAAACCGGCGATGCTTGCATTGCTTTTAGCAAGCTTTATCTCTTCTTCATTTAAGAAGCGCTCTTTAAAGACCTCGCCGTACTTTTCAATCATTGTTTCTATTCTGCTAATTGCGACTATATCTGTTCCTATTTTCATAAGTGTAGTGTAGCATAATCCTACTCAAACATCCATTCGACAACCTTTGAGACTTCATCGGCGATATAGCACTTCACATCCGTTTTTTGGAGCGGTTTAGTAGGCAAAATGGCTTTTGAAAAACCATGTGTATGGAGCTCTTTGAGTCTCGAAGCGAGAGAAGCTACCTCTCGTATCTCGCCTGTTAAACTTACCTCTCCAAGAAATACCGTCTGCGAGCTAAGGGGTCTATCTCTATAGCTACTCAAAATCGCCGCGACAATTGCAAGGTCAGCACTTGGTTCATTTATCTTGATGCCGCCGGGGATATTGATAAAAACATCATAGGTGCCAAGCGGGAGATCGAGCTTTTTCTCAAGTAGCGCCAAGATCATCCCAAGACGGTTATTATCGAACCCTGTTGAGCTTCTTTTAGCGTGCCCGTATGATTCGCTCACAAGTGCTTGTACTTCGATGATGATGGGTCTGCTTCCCTCCATGATGACACTCAGTGCCGAGCCTGCTTGGAGTGTTTTTTTATCAAAAAACTTATTGGTAATTGTCTTGGCATCTTCAAGTCCATGCTCATTCATCTCGAAGATACCTACCTCATTGGTAGAGCCGAAGCGATTTTTAAAGCCTCGCAGGAGTCGAAGTTCACTATTGACATCGCCTTCAAAATAGAGCACCGTATCGACCATATGCTCTAGAACCCTAGGGCCCGCTATGGAGCCGTCTTTAGTGATGTGTCCTATGATAAATATAGGGATCTGAAGCGTTTTGGCTACCCGCATAAGCTCGAAAGTGATATTACGCACTTGCGTCACAGAGCCTGAAGCTGAGGGGCTATCATCACTATAGAGTGTTTGGATGGAGTCGATGACGATAAAGTTATAGCTATTGGTATGTATCTCGTTGAGGATAGTGCTGAGGTTGATCTCGCAGAGTAAAAACAGATTTTCATCAAGGGCACCAAGCCTATCGGCACGCAGCTTTATCTGCCCCGGCGACTCTTCGCCTGAGACATAGAGCACTTTTTTGCTTGTCTTTGCAAGATTGCCGGCTGTTTTGAGCAGCAAGGTTGATTTGCCGATTCCCGGACTTCCGCCTATGAGCGTGAGTGAGCCATCCACGATACCGCCTCCAAGGACAAGATCAAGCTCTTTACTTCCGGAAGATACTCTGTTTATGTTCTCTTTGGTAATAGATGTGATACTTTGCGCTTTGCTCGCTCCTCCCATCTCTTTTTTAGTCTCATCTAAAAATTTTATCTGCTCACTTGAGAGCTCTATGATACTATCCCACTCACCGCAATTTGTGCATTTGCCTATCCATCTCGGGGTTTGAAATCCACATGCTTGACACTCATAAAGGACCTTTTTCTTTGCCATGATAACTCCTTTTGAGAAAGTGTAGTATTTTTTCTAAAGGAGGGTTAAAAAAATGTCATTTTGAAATATTTTTAATTTCTTTACTTTTATATTATAATTAACAAAAGCGAGGAAAGATGGACAAAGATATTAATAAAGAGCCTTTATTAGTTATAAAATATGTGTGGTGGAAAGTGTGGTTCGATGTTTTTGTATTATTTATAGGTATTCTTGTTTTATATTCCCTTTTTAAGATTATGAGGCAAGATGATAATCCTCTATGTTGGTTTTTTTTATTTCTAATACCATTGTTTTTATATGGAGCTTTAGAAATATTACTTTTAAAAAAAGTATTATTGTTTGATACAAAAATTGAAAAAAGATGGTTTCTTTTTGGTGCATCTAGCATTGAGTTTGATGAAGCATTTTTTCGAACAGGTGGAACGGCTTTTACTGGGCTATGGATAGTATTTCAAAAAACCTCTAATTTTTTTGAGTTTACAAGAATCTATCTCCTTTTGAGTTTATTTTCAAAAAAAGACGCTAAAGAGATTTTGCAAATACTGTGCGACATTTCCGAAAGAGAAGCCTCAGAATTTGAAGTTCATTTCAAATTACAATCGTTTATCGAAGATAGGTAGGAGATAATGAAAAATGTTTATCTAAAAAAACTATTGAGTGCTGATACGATTATAAAGATTGTCATTGTGAGTATTGCACTGTCTGTTGCGTATCTTTTTGGCTATCCAAGCGGTAAAAGATTGATGTTTATTGGACTTGCAATAATCATTTTTGGTTTTTGGTGGAAGTGGACTCTATATTGGAACTATCGAAGTGGTGCTTATCTGCAAGAAAAGACAATCACAATTGAAGAAAAAATTGAAAAAAATATAGAATTAACCGAATACGAGCAAAAAGTAAATAAAAGCATGAATATTAGTCCGTTGGTTTATGTGATATGCATAAAGCTAGGTTTAGCTATTTTGACTATCGGTTTTACAATAATCATAATCAAATAAAAAGAGAATATAGACTGGCAACAAATCAAGCAAATAGTCAAATCAAACAAATATCTCATCTAAGATAGCATTGATAAACTCATCGGCTCTGAATTCGATGAGGTCATCACTCCCTTCACCGACACCGATGTAGAAAATAGGAAGTTTAAGCTCATCAGCGATACTAAAGACTGAGCCGCCCTTAGCAGTGCCATCAAGTTTTGTGATGATGATGCCGTCAATGCCTATCATGTCATTGAAGGCTTTTGCCTGATTGATAGAAGAGCTTCCTTGTGTGCCATCAAGTACCAATATTTTTCTATTTGGTGCAGTAGCAAGTGCTTTGTTTGCAATGCGCACCATCTTTTGAAGTTCATTAGCTAGATTTGTATGCGTATGGAGTCTGCCGGCCGTATCGATAATGGCATGGTCTATGTTTTTTGCTTTTGCTGAATCGATAGTATCAAAAACAACGGCAGAGGGGTCATGTCCCTGTTTGCTTGCAATTATAGGGATATCAAGTTTGTTCGCCCAACGTGTGAGCTGCTCGATAGCTGCAGCTCGAAAGGTATCGGCAGCTCCCAAGATGACGCTTTTACCCTCTTTCTTATAATGCGAGGCAAGTTTGGCAATAGTTGTGGTTTTTCCGGCACCATTGACACCGATAATCATCTCCACATAAGGTTTGTCATCGCTGAGTTTAAGGTCGGCTTTGTATCTAAAGATAGAGATGAGTGAGTTAAACGCTTGCATTTTGTTGATCGAGTTAGAGTGCGGAGCAAGTATCCTCTCGATAAGATCATAGTTGACATCAGCCTCTAGAAGAATCGTCTCAAACTCATCTTTTGTAAGTTTTGTTTTTTTCTCTTCAGAGACTTCCCTGATCGCTTCATTTGTTTTTCCAAGAGCTTTTTTAAAAAAAGAGAACACTATGTTTGCCTTATTGGAGTAGATATTTTATATCAGAATCGATCATCTCTATCGGAGCAACACCCTGATAGGAGGAGTTGAAAACTCCATCAACATAAAGTAATGAAATGGGCATCTCAGCCTCTTTGATCTCATCATGCACCAAGAGTGCATCAAGGATTGTTTGATTGTCTTTATCAAAAGAGATATCAAGATTTTTACTATATTTTGCCAAAGTATTTGAGAGCTCCAAATCTTCAGCGCCTTCATTGATACTAAAAACATAGATATCGAGGTCTTGTTTGTATCGTTCTTTTAACCTTTCAAGATAGAAGAGGTTTTTTTTGCATATAAAACATTTTGAGCCAAAAAGATACAGCAGTGTTATCTTTGTTTTTTTCTCGAAAGCTACACTTTTGCCTTGAAGTGTAAGGCTCTGTTCTTTGTTTGGAATTGTGACAAATGGGAGAGTAACTTCATTGTGCTTATTTAGTGAGGCTTTTTTTTCATCCTGTGATTTTTCACCACACCCGCTAAAAATTATCATAATCGATAAAAATATAGACGAGACAATAACTCTCATATGATTCCTTTGATATAATTAAAGTTGGAAGATTATACCAAATACCACTTTAAGCAAAAGGTTTGAGAGCTTTGGAGCATAAAACACCAAAAGATCAATTTAGAAAAGATTGTTTTGAGAGGTTAAAAAAAGCAAGTAAACTTCCTAATCGTTATGCAAAAGATAAAAGATTACAAAGAGAGCTTTTGGAGTATATCAATCACCTTAATCCTAAGGTCGTGATGTTATATATCCCCATGAAAATAGAGTTTGATATAAGTTGGATTATAAAAAAACTTAAGCAAGATTGCAGATTAATATATGTTCCATTTATGGAAAATGAAAGTTTTAGACTGGTAAAATACAGATTACCGCTTATAAAAAATAGTTCCGGTATAAAAGAACCGAAGTGTAGTAAGAGTTTTAGAAAGAAAGATATTGATTTAGCTGTCGTTCCTGTGATAGGGGTGGATTCGACGTTCAAAAGAGTCGGGTTTGGTCGAGGAATGTATGATAGATTTTTCGAAAAAGAGAAAAAAAACATTAAAACCACGCTATTCATAGCTAGATATTTGTGTATATCTGAAGATATCGTGACCAATGCACACGATGTAAGCCCGGATATTATAATAGCCTAGTTGATATAAGTGTCTTGTGTGATAAAAAAGGATAAGTAATGATATGGCCTGATGTACTTGTTGGAACGCTCCTTGGTGTTTTGATCAGTTTCTTGGTTTTTAGAAACCTTTATCTCTATAAAAGAATATCCTATATTGAGATGGATGCTAAGGCAAAAGCTGAAGCTATAGAAAATGAAGCAAGACAGTTTCTCAGTGAAACAAAAATGTCCTTAAAAGAGTTAGAGCTTGAGCATGAGCGAAGTTATCAGGCAAATTTATTGCGTATCAAAGAGGAGAAGGGTCGACTTAAAGAGCGTGAAGTCGTTTTTGAAGAGAGAGAAAAAAGGGTCTTGTCGAGTGAAAATAAGCTCATTGAAAAAGAGAAAAAGATCAATCAGCTAGAAGAGATGAAGATGAAGATGCTTGACGAGTATAGAGAAAAGCTAGAGTCGATCTCATCAATGGGAGTCGAAGAGGCACAAGAGTATATCCTTGAGATGGCAAAACAGAAAAACAGAGTCAAAGTGGCGAAGATGAGCAGAGATGCTTTGCAACTTGCGAAAGAAGATATAGATAGAAAAGTAAAATATATCTTAGCACAAGCAACCACAAGATATGCCGGCGAGTTTGCCGGCGAGAGACTTATAAGCAAGATAGAGTTACCAAGTGATGAGCATAAAGGGCTTATAATCGGTAAAGAGGGAAGAAATATTAAGTCTTTAGAGTCACTTTTAGGCGTTGATATTATCATTGATGAGACGCCTGGTATTATAACGGTGAGTAGTTTCAATCTTTATAGAAGAGCAATTGCAATCAAAGTCATTCAGGCGCTTATAGACGATGGTAGGGTACATCCTGCCCGTATAGAAGAGGTTTACGAGAAGACCTTGAAGGATTTTGAAGAAGAGACATATAGCGAAGGGAGAGATGTCTTGATTGATCTTGGTGTTTATCCTATGAATGAAGAGCTTACAAGACTTTTGGGCAAATTAAAATATAGAGCGAGCTATGGGCAAAATGCATTAGCACATACGCTTGAAGTAGCACGGCTTGCAGGGGTTATGGCTGCCGAAATAGGTGGCGATGAAAAACTTGCTATTCGCGCAGGACTATTGCATGATATAGGTAAAGCACTCACGCAAGAGTATGGTGGATCGCATGTAGATATCGGTGTAGATTTGTGTGCCAAAAATAAAGAGCATCCGACAGTTATCAATGCGATACTAGCGCACCACGGTCATGCAGAACCTGATAGTATAGAGAGTGCGTGTGTTTGTACGGCTGATGTTTTAAGTGCGGCTAGACCGGGTGCAAGGAGAGAAGTGCTTGAGGCATTTGCAAAAAGAGTAAAAGAGCTTGAAAGTATCGCAACTTCAAAAGAGTCTGTAGAGTATGCTTATGCGATTAATGCCGGAAGGGAGATAAGAGTTATCGTCAATGCACAAAAGATGAGTGATGATGAGGCGTGTATTTTGAGTCAAGAGATTGCAAATGAGATAGAAGAAAAGGTACAATACCCTGCTGAGATAAAAGTGAATGTTATTCGAGAGACAAGATCAATCAGTTATGCGAAATAAATGCTAAATAGATAAAAGTGAGGAAGACGAAGTGAAAAAGATTTTGATTATGTGTTTGATGGTTCTAGGTTTAATGAGTGCAGGCAACGCAAAAGACGCACAGATAGTTGTGTTGCATACAAGTGCCGGAAATATTGAGCTGAAAATGTTTCCCGATATAGCACCTAAAGCCGTAGAAAATTTTGTGACACATGCCAAAAATGGTTATTATAATGGTGTTATCTTCCACAGGGTTATCAAAGGGTTTATGATTCAAGGTGGTGATCCGACAGGTACTGGTATGGGCGGTGAGTCTATCTGGGGTAACGATTTTGATAATGAATACGGCAATAATGTAGTTTTTGATAGACCCTTTCTGCTTGCTATGGCAAATCGCGGACCAAATACTAATGGAAGCCAATTTTTTATCACAACAGCTCCTGCTGATTGGCTCAATGGAGGCTATACGATATTTGGAGAGGTAGTATCCGGTCAAGATGTTGTCACAAAGATAGAGAATGTAACAACCGGCGATATGGATAGACCGATGGTAGATCAGGTGATAACAAAAGCAACACTCAAGTAGATTATGAATCTAGATGAGCTAAGGCGTGAGCGTCAAAAATGTTTGTCGTGGAAAAATATAGCTCCTATCAATAGCACTATCGATGCTTTAGATGAGTATAAGTGCTCTTTCTTTTTGGGCGACATCATAGATATTCAAATCGAGAATATCTCAAAAGATGCAATGCAAGAGATTGAACAGGGCGCAAAGATGATGAAGCCTTGGCGCAAGGGACCCTTTAAAATCAATGAACTCTTGATTGATTCGGAGTGGAGAAGTGATAAAAAATACAATCTGCTTGCTCCCTATTTTGATCTAAAAGATAAGATTGTAGGTGATATAGGGTGCAATAACGGCTACTATATGTTTAGAATGTTGAGCCAAAAACCAAAAAAGATTATTGGCTTTGACCCCTCAGCACTCTACTATATGCAATTTAAATTTTTAAATCATTTTATAAAAAGCGATATAGTCTATGAGCTTTTGGGTGTTGAACATCTGGAGTTTTATGAGCATAAATTTGATCTACTCTTTTGTTTAGGGGTACTTTATCATAGAAGTGACCCCGTATCCACTTTAAAATCACTGTTTAAGAGTTTAAATGAGGGCGGAGAACTCATTTTAGATACTTTTATGATAGATGGTGATGAAGAAGTTGCACTTTGCCCAAGAGATAGATACTCTAAAATACCCAATATATATTTCATTCCTACGGTCAATACACTCAAAAATTGGTGCTTTCGAGCAGGGTTTTGCGAAATTGAAGTATTAAATATCGTAAAAACAGAGCACGATGAGCAGAGAAAAACACCCTGGATTGACACTCAAAGCCTGGAAGATTTTTTAGACCCAAATGAGAGCTCAAGGACTGTAGAGGGGTATCCAGCGCCCAAAAGAGTCTACATAAAAGCCAAAAAGAATTAAAATAGCAAAAAAACCTAAAAATAAGTTTTATTTTTAAATAAGCTTTTTTTAGATATAAATATGCAACGAAAAAATAATTCATTTATTTTGAAAAATTAGGAATATGTGCCCATGAGGATACTAACAGTTGGTCTTAACGATGATTATGTCAAAAAGCTTGAGGATGAGCTTTATAGATATTTTATATGTATCGTCGATAATGCCAAAGATTTATATGATGCAACCAATTTTACCGACTTTCGTCACTATGAGTTAGTTTTAGTGGTCGATGAGGGGGTTAATTTTTCCCTAGAAAGATATGTCAATGAGGTAAAACGCAAAAAAAGCGAAACTAAGATTATAGTGCTCACGAAAGATTTCAAAGCGCAACCGGTATTTTTCAACATAGGTGCCGATGATGTTATCTGTAATCACTGCGAACATCCTGATCTTATAGCCGCTAGAGTTTTAGCAAATATGAGACACCTTTTTGGTACAAAAGTTGATATAGGCAAACTTGTAATAGATATTGCCAATAAAAGAATAGAATATGATGAGAAGATCATATCTTTAAACGGTAAGACTTTTGATATCTTGGCGTATCTCGCGCTTAGAAAACAGAGAGTATTCTCTAAAGATGAGATTATCAATGCGCTTTGGGAAGAGCCTGAGTATGTAAGCGATAATACCGTCGAAGTAGCTATCAATCAGATAAGAAAAAGACTCAAAAACATTCTTGGTTTTCAAGTTATTCATACCGTCAGAAGAAGAGGCTATAAGTTCGCTTATTAGCTCTTAAAGGCTATTTTGAACTTGACTTATCCAATAAGGAATATAGCGCATCTCCTCTTTGAGTGTTGTCGCCTCACCATGTCCCGGATAGATTGTATGATTTTCCTTTATCTTAGCAACTCTATTGAGACTCTCTAGCATGGATTTGCCGTTTGAATAGCGAAAATCCCATCTGCCTATAGAGCTACGAAAAAGAAAATCACCACTAAACCAAACATCTTCTATCTCGATAACACTACAGCCCGGAGTGTGTCCTGGGAAATAGAGAAATTTTATCTTAATATCTTCTATCATAATCGTTTCATCAGGATGAACGCATATGTCAGCCTTACTCGGAGGTGTCCCTTGTGAGAATGGATCGCTTTCAAGCATAAAAGCATCATCTTTTGGAGTATAGATAGGAATTTTTAGCTTTTCTTTGAGCTCTTGATTGCTCCAAACATGATCAAAGTGTCCATGAGTATTGAGAATCGCCAAAGGATTTTTCACATTCTCTAATACCCACTTTGTTGCTCCTTTGCCCGGGTCGATGATAAGCTCTTTTTCACCTATCCTTACAATATAACAGTTGGTTTGGTATTGACCCATTGGCTGGATTTTAATCTCCATTGCTCTATAATTCTCCTATGAATTTTTCTAAACAACTTGAAATTGCTCTTTGTAGTGATGATATCACTGTAAAAAAGCAAATAACCCTTGATTTGTTGGCTTATTGTACCAAAAATGATTTAGAGTTCAACTATGAGCCAAAAAGTTGGGATAAGCCATCCTATTTTCATCGATGCACTATAGTAAATCCAAGAGATTTGCCCAAGAGAAACCATCTTGATACAGATGAAGGACTGGCAAAAATGGTGCATGCTATCACGCATATCGAATATTGCGCTATTGATCTTGCGCTGGATGCTGTCTATAGATTTGGCTTTATGCCCAAAGAATTTCTCCTTGATTGGCTCGTTGTAGCCGAAGATGAGATAAGGCACTTTATAATGCTTGAGGGAATGCTGCATGAGCTTGGATTTGCTTATGGAGATTTTGCAGTACATCAAGGATTTTTTGAGATAGCAAAAAAGACCGAAAGCTCTGCGATGGATAGGATGGCTATAGTGCCTAGATATTATGAAGCAAATGGGTTGGATGTTAATCCACAGATTATAAAAAAACTTGAAAATAGAAAAAAAGATAGGATAGTTGCCAAGATGATGGATGCCCTCTTTGTGATACTCGAAGAAGAGGTTGATCATGTGAGAAAAGGCGATAAGTGGTTTCATTATATGGCTAGTAAGAAGAGCGAAGATCATAAAAGTCTCTATTTTGATATTTTGAAAAAATATAATCTTTTAGATAAGCATAGACCGCATATAAATGTTCAAGCAAGAAAACGCGCAGGTTTCAGTTGTGAAGAGATAAAAATTTTAGGCGCTAAAGAGTGCTGATTTTTGCAAAATTAAAAATAATATTTTAATTTTTTTTAAAAAAATAGTATAATAATCCACTTAACAAATAAAGGATTCGAGATGAAAACAGTAGTCCCATTTTATAGATATCCGACAAATGTCGATATAGGATCGATCCTGAAAGAGGCTTCCGGCGATGTTAACGGACTAGACAACGTAGAGACGCTTGAGGAAGTTTTCAAAAATTTTATTGGTTGTAAATACGCCGTTAGTGCTTCTAGCGGAACAAATGCACTGCATCTTGCTATGTGCGCACTCGACCTCAAAAGAGGCGATAAGGTTATATGTAGCATCAATGCTTTTGTTAATGTCCCTGAGGTTGTTAGACATTTTGATGCAGAGCCTATTTTCGTAGATTGTAATAGTGATGACTATATGATTAATCCTGCTAAACTCAAGGAGGCAATTGCAAAAAATAAGAGCAAAAAATTAAGAGCAGTGATTGTCAATCATATGGGCGGCAAAGTTGCCGATATGGAAGAGATATATGCCATAGCAAAAGAGGGGAATATCAAAGTCATAGAAGATGCGACTGATGCGATGGGGAGCAAATATAAAGATAAAATGATAGGCTCAACCGGAGCCGATATGACCGTGTTTTCTTTTGTCCCACATCTTGTTCGGGATGTTGTTTCCGGAGGGATTTTAGTCACTGAGAGCGAGTCTTACGCAACAAGAGCAAAGCTTTATAGAAATCATGGACTTGTTGATGGGCAAGATGAGGGTATCTATAGCGTCGGTTATTTTTATGACATGATAGATATAGGATTATCATATAAAATTAGCGAGATAGATGCTGCTATTTGTCTTAGAAGACTCAAAGATATCGATAGTGCGATGGAAAATAGAGCGCAAATAGCAAGTATCTATAAAAAAGAGCTTGAAGGGATTGATCACATAACTATCAAAACTTCTCTTGATGAGTCAAATATAACCAACTTTTTTATCGAGATAGATAAAAATAGAGACCACTTTGCAAGAGAGCTAAAAAAAGAGGGTGTTGAGATAAGATTGCACTATATACCACTCAATTTTATGGAATATTACAAGAAAAAATATGAGTTAAAAGTTTTTGATTTTCTTTCATCTTTGGAGATATACCAAAAAACTATCTCCTTACCTATCTTTGATGAGATGACCCAAGATGAGGCGCATAAAGTATGTGAGGTTGTGAAAAAAGTAGCCAATACTTATATGTAAGTTGCTTAATGCATAGTTTGATTGAATCACTTTGGTTCCATACAAGATGGTATCATCTTCCTCTTCTAATTATACTCTTCCCTCTTGCTCTATTGTGGGGAGTGTTGATGGGACTTCGCAGATTTTTTGCTAAAGAAAAAGATTTTGGGATACCTATTGTTAGTGTAGGTAATATTGTCGTAGGGGGCACAGGGAAGACGCCATTTCTTATAGAACTGCTAGCGAGATATCCTAAAGCTTTTGTTATCTCAAGAGGATATGGAAGGCAAAGTAGCGGCTATCTTCTTGTGAGTCAAGACGGTAAGATACTTGTCGATGTTGATAAGAGTGCCGATGAGCCTATGCTTATAGCACAGCTAGCAAAAGAGTGCAGTGTTATCGTGAGTGAAGATAGAAAATTTGCTATAAAAAAAGCTCAAGAGATGGGCGCTAAAGTTATATTTTTAGATGACGGCTTCAATCAGGTAGGCATCAAAAAATTTAATATCCTGCTTAAGTCAGAAAACAGTAGCAATACTCTACCAATGCCCGCAGGTCCTTATAGAGAGTTTAGCTTTTTTGAGCGTTGCTCAGATATTGTGGCGATTGAGGGGATTGATTTTGCAAGGTCGGTTGATTTTGAAAATCTCGGTAAAAAGATGGTGCTAGTCACCGCAATCTCAAATCCTGAGCGATTGGATAGATTTTTACCAAAAGGCATTGTAGGCAAATATTACTTTAGGGATCATTCCTATTTTGATGAGGATAATCTAAAAGAGATTCTCGCAAGGGAAGGTGCTGATAGACTCTTGGTCACGCAGAAAGATTTGGTTAAAATGGTTGATTTTAAGTTGCCTCTGGCGATTATAAAGTTAAAATTAGAGATTAAAGAGTACATATTTGACGCAGTGGATAACTATATAAAAGGAGAGAGTGGTGAAAGATAATTTAGGGGTTGTTAAAACACTTCTTGATGCACTCCCGTACATAAAGAAATTTAAAAATGAGAAGATAGTTATAAAATATGGCGGTTCAGCGCAAAGTAGTGATGAGCTCAAGGTGCAGTTTGCTCAAGACATCGTGCTCTTACATTTTGTGGGACTCAAGCCGGTCGTTGTGCATGGCGGCGGCAAGAAGATTACAGATCTTTTGAATAAACTTGATATACCAACTAGCTTTGTAGATGGACAGCGGGTAACAACACAGGAGATTATGGGTATTGCCGAGATGGTTTTAAGTGGAGATATCAACAAAGAGATCGTTGCATTGCTCAATACGCAAGGGGCAAAAGCACTAGGTGTTTCAGGGAAAGACGGTCATTTTTTAGAAGCAGTTCCAAAAGATTTTGATAAATTTGGTTATACAGGCATTATCGAGCGTGTTGATCCTCTCTTTATCGATGATATTATCGATGATGGACTCATCCCTGTTATTGCACCAATCGCGGGTAGTAGTTCTGTTGGGCATCCGGGATTTAATATCAATGCAGATTTGGCAGCTAGCAAGATAGCAGTAGCTCTTAAAGCAAACAAAGTACTCTTTCTTACCGATACTCCGGGCGTTTTGGATAAAAGTGGTGAGCTCATCACAAATTTAAGCGTTGAGAAGACCAACGCACTTAAAGCTGATGGGACGATACATGGAGGCATGGTGCCAAAAGTTGATGCGTGCATAGAGGCACTCAGAGGTGGTGTGAGTAGAGCGCATATCATTGATGGAAGGTTGGAGCACTCACTCCTTTTGGAGATACTTACCAGTAGTGGTGTTGGAAGCTGTATAGAGTTATAATCTTACCTCTATAGCATGGATGATATCATCGATAGCTTCTGTCGCTTTTGCATAGATGATCTCATTATAATGTGCCTCATCTATATAGTAACTAGGCTCCAAATTGTTAAGGATGGAGTAATGGGTATATGCAGCAAAATTGTCGGTATTGATAACTGCTCCACTTGATCCAATAACAACAAATATCTCACAATCATTCAGCTCTTGAATAAGAAGCTCATACATGGGAGCACTCTCCCCAAAAAAGACAATATCGGGTCTTAGCAGATTGTTGCATTTTGGACAGGATGTCTCTCTATCTTGTTTTGTATAACCTATATCCATTTTATGTTCACAAATTGTGCATTTAAGAGAGGTAAGAAAGCCATGTAGGTGGATAGTCTTAAGTGCTCCCGCTCTCTCAAAGAGATCATCAACATTTTGTGTAATGATAGCAATATCATCAGGATACTTTTTTTGTAGCTCGGCTATTTGAATATGCGCTTTATTTGGTTCTACTTTGGACAATTGCACCCTTCTTGTATCGTAAAATTTGAGTACAAGTTCTCTATTTTTATCGAGAGAATCATATGAACAGACATCCTCTAGCCGGTGATTTTCCCATAAACCACCCGCATCTCTAAAGGTCATAATGCCTGATTCAGCGCTGATGCCGGCGCCGGTAAATATGATTACTTTAGACATTTTTACTCCTTTTTAAAACAATCGTTTTCATGATCATCAACCATTCCGCATGCTTGCATAAAGGCATAGATGGTGATTGAGCCTACAAATTTAAATCCTCTTCTTTTAAGCTCTTTCGTAAGTGCATCAGATATTTCACTCCTGCAAGGTGCATTTTTATAGTTTGGTATGTCATTTATGATTTGTCTGTTATTAATATAGCTCCAAAAAAAATTATACAGTGAGCCAAATTCATCTATGATATCTAGCATTTTCTTTGCATTTTCAACGATGGCTATAAGTTTTGCTCTATTTTTTATAACTTGAGCACTCTGCATGATGTCGTCTATCTTTTTTTCATCAAAAGTTGCAACTTTTTTGATATCAAAACCATCAAAAGCCTCTCTATAGCCCTCTCTCTTTTTTAAAATAGTGAGCCAGCTCAGCCCGGCTGCTTGCGTTTCAAGAGAGAAAAGCTCAAAGATAGCTCGATCATCTCTTAAGATAACCCCCCACTCATTATCGTGGTAGGATTCATAGAGTAAATCACCTTTTTTAACCCAACCGCATCTTGTTTTCATTAGCACTTCTTTAACTAAAGATTATATAATTAAGTTTATTATATCTCAAAAATATCATTAATAATTAAATGGTATAATTGCACTTTTATTTTGCCGTACGCAGATAAAAAGTAATTTTAAGGAATCAAAATGCAGTTTATTGAAACACGAGGCAATGATACACTCAAGCCTATAAGTGTGCCTTTTTCTAAAGCGATACTCTCTCCTAGCGCAAGCTTTGGTGGTCTCTATGTTCCAGAGAGTCTACCAAGATTGGATGATGCGTTTTTGCTTGCACATAAAGAAAGCTCATATAGAGATATAGCTTTTGATTTCTTAAAATTATGTGATATTGATATCCCTTATGATGTTATCGATGAAGCACTAAAAAGATATGAGCTCTTCGATGATGCCAATGATCCTGTTCCTATGAAAAAAATAGAGGATGACTGCTATGTGAGTGAACTTTACCATGGTCCCACAAGAGCTTTTAAAGATATGGCACTCCAACCATTTGGGTACATTCTCTCTTATCTTGCAAAAAAACATGATCAAAAATACCTCATAATGGCTGCTACGAGTGGAGATACGGGTCCGGCAACACTTGAGACTTTTAAAGATGCACCAAATGTGATCGTAGGATGTCTCTATCCTGATGGCGGAACAAGTGATGTGCAAAGATTGCAGATGATTACGGAAAGTGCAGATAACTTGCATGTATTTGGCGTAAAAGGGGATTTTGATGATACGCAAAATGCTCTTAAATCACTTTTAGCTTCAGATGAGTTCAACAGTGCAATAGCTTCAAAAGAGATCAAGCTCTCAGCTGCGAACTCTGTAAACTTTGGTCGTATTATATTTCAGATCATTTATCATATATACAGCTACATAAGACTCATCAAAGAGGGACAGATAAAACTAGGAGAGAAGATATATCTTGTGGTGCCTAGCGGTAATTTCGGTAATGCTTTAGGTGCCTATTATGCCAAAAAGATGGGTGTCTATATCGAAAAGATACTTATCTCATCAAACCAAAACAATATACTTACGGACTGGATAAACAAGGGTGAATATGACCTCACTTCTAGAGATTTGATACAGACGATATCGCCTGCTATGGATATCCTTAAGAGTTCAAATGTAGAGAGAATTCTTTATGATAAATTTGGCTCTAAGCGCACAAAAGAGCTTATGGATGATCTTGCAAAAAAGGGGAGCTATGCGCTCACGGATGAAGAGTTAACTCTCCTTAGAGAGGATTTTGATGCTTCATATTCCACGGATGATGAGTGTATCACTATGATGGCAAAATATGCTAAAAAGGGCTACATCATGGATCCGCATACGGCAACTTGTATTAAATCTTATGAAAAATTACGAGATAAAAAGGCCACAGCCGTGATCTACTCAACTGCTGAGTGGACAAAGTTTAGTCCTGTGGTCGCAAAAGCACTCGGGGGAGATTTTTCAAGAGATTTAGAAGCGATAGATTTTATCAAAGAAAAAACTGGGTTAAAGCCCAATAATACTATCAAATCGCTTTTTAATAAACAAATAATACACAATAAAATAATACAAAAAGAAAATATAAAAAAGGAGATGCTCTCTATTTTATAATAGAGCAAAGTATTCATGAGAGGTTTTTTTATAATAATTTTGCTGCTTCTAGCGACCTTTATGGAGCTAGATGCCAACAAAACACATAACAAATGGGTAGTAGATTGCGTTATGATGCCAAAAAATGCAACTGAGTGCTACCCATACTCGTTTAACTTTTTTAAGCAGGCAGAACCTAGTGCTAGCTTGGATGTTTTTGCAAAAAAAGAGACAAACACTACCACAGAAGAGGCAAATGCAAACATAAAAGATAATAGTGCTCCTCCTGAGATAGCATCAAAAGAGAGGCAGGTTGATAAGAATGTCGGACTTTATACCATAAAAAAGGGCGACACTCTCAACTCTATATCTCAAAAATTCTTCTTAAAATCTTATGATATCAAAAAACTCAACGGCATCAATCAAGTTATAGTAACCGGAAAACAACTCAAACTTCCGCTTCCACAATATAAGATCAATGCGATAGAAAAGGGTGTTTATATAGTCAAAAAAGGCGATACCCTCGGCCATATAGCCTTAGACTTTCATCTTCAAACAAAAAATCTTATACGGTTCAATCAATTAAGCAGTAAGGGAAGTATCAAGATAGGTCAAAAGCTCACACTCCCTTTTGCATATAGGATCAATGATCTCTTAAAAGAAGAGCAGGCAAGAGAGAAAAAAGATACACGCCACATCCTTGCAAAACCACTTGGGAGACAGTTGAAAGTTACGGCTACTGCGTATACATCACATGTAAATCAAACTGAGGGTGACCCTTTTGTGGGCGCTTGGAATAATAGATTGACTCCGGGACAAAAGGTTATAGCCGTATCAAGAGATTTGCTAAATTATTATGGGCTCAAAAATGGCTCAAAAGTAAGAATAAGTGGTCTTGAGGGCTACTATACAGTAAGAGATAAGATGAATAAGAGATATACAAAACGAATCGATATCTATATGGGGCTTGATAGGAAGAGAGCGCTCAGATGGGGAAAAAGAAGCGTTAATATCTATTGGTAATTACGCAAAAGACTCATAAAGTTCCAAAAGTTCTAAATACCTCTCGCTTTTTTCCTCATAGATATGTTGTAAATCATTGAGTTGTTCACCAAGCTTTACCAAGCCTTTATCTTTATAGCAATCAGGGTTGCTTAGGCATAGATTAATAGCTTTGATCTCTTCTTCGATATCTTCTATCTCTTTTGGTAGGTCTTCAAACTCTCTTTGCTCTTTATAGCTCAATTTGTTTTTTGTAGTCTTCTTCTTTTCATTCTTATTATCTTTTATCGATATCTCATTTTCTATTTTTTTGATATCTTGCAGCTCTTTTTCAATCTCAAGATATTCACTATAGAGCCCATAAGACTCCTCTATGGTGCCATCCCCTTTAAATATCAAGAGTTTTGAAGCAATCTTATCTACAAAATATCTATCATGAGAGACCACGATGAGGGCTCCGCGGAAGCTCAGTAATTTCTCTTCTAGTATAGTTATAGTCTGGATATCAAGATCATTGGTCGGCTCATCAAGAATCAGGCAGTCAACTTTCTTAGCAAAGAGCAGAGCAAGCGCAACTCTGTTTCTCTCTCCACCACTGAGTAGCCCTATCTTTTTATCTAGAAACTCTTGAGGAAAGAGAAAACTTTTAAGATAGCCATACACATGCATATTTGAGCCATTAACTTCTATAATATCCCCGCCATTAGGGCAAAATGTCTCAAGCAGCGTTGCATCATCTTTGAGCATATTGCGATGCTGATCAAAATAGCCAACCTCAAAATCCCCACTCTTGATGGTGCCGCCATTTGGTTTTAGTCTTCCTAGAAGAAGTTGTAAAAGTGTTGATTTCCCGGAACCATTAATGCCGACAACGGCTATCTTATCGTACTGTAAAATACGTGTTGTAAAATCTTTGATTATCACATTATCTTGAATGCTATAATCTAAATGATCAATCTCAAAAAGCATCTTCTTTTTGCTGATATTCTTTCCACCGTTAAAGTGCTTTTTCTCTCGCTCTAACTCGATAGATATCTTCCTCATTATAGAAGGGTTCGTCTTTGCTTCCTCGCGTAACTCCAATACTCTCTTTTTTCTTCCTTGATTCCTTTTTTCTCTTGCACGTACTCCTTTTTGGAGCCACTCTTCTTCTTTTTTTAGGAGTTTTAGCAGGTTCTCATGCTCTTTTCTCATTGAGTGCAGTCGTTCCTCTTTTTGATTGAGATAGGCTTCGTAGCCACCTTTGTAGCTTATAAGTTTTTGATTTTCTATCTCACAGACTTTTGTGGCTAATCTATCGATAAAATATCTATCATGTGATATAAAAAAGAGTGTGAACTTTTCTTTGAGAAGAATCTCTTCTAAAAATTCGACCATATAGACATCAAGATGATTTGTTGGCTCATCGAGGAGTAAGATATCGGGTTTTTTAAGGATGAGTCCGGCAAGTGCGACTCTTCTTTGTTCGCCTCCTGAGAGTGAAGCTACAGCTCTATATTCAAACTCTTTGAGTTTAAATTCACTCAAAACTCTCTCTATCTTATCATCTAGGCTCCATGCATTATGGTGGTCTATAAATGCAGTGACTTTGTTGATTTGCTCTTGAAGCTCTTTATTATCAAAATCATAAGAGAGTTTTTCATTGAGCATAGCAAACTCTTTTTTTGCACGATTGATTGCAACAAGTTGAAGTTCTATAGCCTCTCTCACGCTACAATTTTCTTCAAATATTGGATTTTGAGAGAGTATATCTATCTCTATGTTATTTTGAATGACTCTCTTTCCCTCTTCGGGTGTAATGGCAGAAGATATGATCTTCATGAGTGTGGATTTTCCACAGCCATTTTGCCCGATCAAAGCTACGCGCTCCCCCTCATTGAGATGAAAATCTATATCTTCAAAGAGCACTTTGATATCATATCGTTGTTTTATGCCAAATAGATCGATAAGAGCCAAGAAAAACCTTTTTCTTTTTTGCGTATTATAGCAGATTGTATTTTTATGAACTTTTTAAGATAAAATAGATATATTGCAAAGAAAAAAAGGTCATCAATGCTCTCTATTCTTTTAGCTATCTTTACACTCTATATACTCATAAAGATATCGCTCTCTTTTATTCAAATACGATATATTTTGCAAAAAAAAGATGCAAAGGCTGTTTTACTAGAGCAAGATCACTATAAAGAGGCTGCGGATTATGCTATAGCAAAGGAGAAACTCTCTTTAGTTTCTTATAGCCTTGATTATGCACTGTTTTTGTGGTGGACATTTTTTGGATTTGGTATTCTTTACTCTTTTTTACAGCTTCAATTTTCTGAATTTTGGACGAGTATCATATTTCTTTTTGGCTATTTTGCATTAGAGTATATCATCACGCTGCCTATTTCGGTCTATCAGGTATTTTATCTTGATAAACGATTTGGATTCTCCAAGATAACACCAAAGATTTTTTTCCAAGATCAGATTAAAAGCATCTTGATGTTTATCTTGCTTGGTTTTGCGCTCTTTTCTCTGCTCATTTGGGTGATAGATAGTTTTGAGCTATGGTGGTTCTATGCATTTTTGATCATGATGGCTATCATATTGGTTATCAATTTTCTCTATCCTACGATTATCGCGCCTTTGTTCAATAAATTTACCCCCTTAGATGATGAGGTATTGCGAGAGAAGATAGAGGCTTTGATGGTGCAAGCAGGCATGAAGGCTAACGGTGTTTTTGTGATGGACGCAAGCAAAAGAGATGGAAGACTCAATGCATTTTTCGGTGGCATAGGCAAAAGTAAAAGAGTCGTCCTTTTTGATACACTCCTTGAAAAGCTTGATCATAGTGAGCTTATTGCTGTGCTTGGTCATGAGCTAGGGCATTTTAGAAATGGTGATATCTGGAAAAATATATTATTGATGAGTATATTGGTATTTTTAGCCTTTTTTATCTTGGGAAATATCCCTTTAGAGCTTTATGACGAGCTTGGAGTTGCACCGATTGCCGGTGTTAAAATCGCTTTGATTCTTATCTTGTTTCCGCTTATCTCATTTGTCTGGATGCCTATCATTAGTCTTTTTAGTAGAGGGCACGAGTACAAAGCAGATGAGTATGGATCAAGTGTTGGCGGTAAAGAAGAGCTAGTGTCTGCACTACTTAAATTGGTCAGCGAGAATAGATCTTTTCCTCTTTCGCATCCTCTCTTTGTCTTTTTTTACTATTCGCATCCGCCGATAGTTCAAAGAGTTCAAAAATTGGGACTTGAGGTATAGGTTGAACATAGCCGCTGCACTCAAAGAAGCCACCTCTTTACTCAAGGATAATACGCCTCGTGCACGATTTGAGGCAGAACTTCTTTTGGCGTATCATCTAGGAGTCGATAGAGTCTATCTTGCAAGAAGAGATGATGAAGAGGTTGATGATATCGAGGGCTATTTTGCACTTATTAGAAGAAGAGCACAGAGTGAGCCTTATGAGTATATAGTCAATAAAGTAAGTTTTTATGATATAGAGCTTTATGTCGATAATAGAGTGCTTATACCAAGACCTGAAACGGAGTTGCTTATCGACGAGGTCAGTAAAATCATAGCTCAAAACAGTATAAAAAATATAGCAGAAATAGGAGTAGGGAGTGGTGCGATATCGATTGTGTTAGCAAGAGCTTTCCCGAAACTCAAGGTAGTTGCAACAGATATCTCAGGTGATGCACTCGAGGTTGCTACCCTCAATAGAGAAAAATTTGCACTTGAAGAGAGGATAGAGCTTGTTAATGCAGATCTTCTAGGAGGAGTTGAGGGTGTTTTTGATATGATAGTAAGCAATCCTCCATATATCGCAAATGATTTTAATCTTGAGAGTAATGTGGTAGATTTTGAGCCTCACGGTGCGCTCTTTGGCGGTAAAGTAGGACATGAACTTTTAAAAGATATAATCATACAATCTAAAGATAAAAATGTTCGATTTTTAGCCTGCGAGATGGGATATGATCAAAAAGATATTATCGAGCAGATATTTATTCAAATTGGGGTAAAATACCACCGTTTTTATAAAGATTTAGCCGGTTTTGATAGAGGATTTATAGTTCAATTTAAGGAGTAAGTATGCCAAGAGTATTTAGATATTTCACAATGTTTTACATCATTTTTTTAGCCGAAGTTATGGGGGCTTCGCTCTATGCCGGAGCTGTTGTTGCTCCGGTAATTTTCAATACGGTTGATGTTTTCGGCACAGAGATTCTAACGCATTTTCAAGAGGGTATGATCATGACGGAAAATTTTGTAAGACTCTCCTATGTGATTACACTAAGTGTTGTCGTCGTTGTGATCTACGAAGGGTATAGATATAAAAAAGGTGAACGGGATACACTCGCTATTATCGCTGCATTTTTGATTATTTGCACGGGAGTTCTCTTTTCATACTACTATTTGCCTGATATTTTAACAATGCAACAAGCAGGTGAGCAGATGACGCAGAGTGAGATTTTTGCAAATGTCCATAAAGCCTCAGAGATAAATTTTAAGGTTTATGTTTTTGCTATATTGCTATTGCTTATCAGAAATCTTCAAAGAGCGCTTCGCTAGCATGAGCGCCTTGCATCCATTTAAGCCGATTGTATTTCAAGATACCAAAATATTGATTTTGGGTTCATTTCCTAGTATTAAATCGATCGAGAATGGATTCTATTATGCACATCCTCAAAATCAGTTTTGGAAGATACTCAGTCAAATAAGTGGATATCCAATAAACAATAGAGATCAAAAAATATGGCTCTTAAAAGAGCTTAAGATAGGGCTTTGGGATATGATAGAGAGTTGTCAAAGAGAAAACTCTTTAGATAGTTCCTTGGAGGATGAAAAAATCAATGATATCCCCACTATTTTAGAGCGCTATCCATCTATAGAAAAGATAGCCTTTACAGGTAGAAAATCTCAAGCTCTTTTTGAAACACATTTCTCTCATATTGATATAAAAACGATATATCTTCCATCTCCTTCACCGGCTTATGCTAAAATAAGCATAGACCAGAAAGCATCTGTCTATAAGAAGGAGCTCGAGTTATGATATGGGCAATAGGGGATATCCAAGGGTGTTATGGCGCATTTATGAAGCTATTAGAAAAGATAGCATTTGACCCTTTAGAAGATAAGCTTTGGCTTGTCGGTGATCTTGTCAATAGAGGAGAAGGATCGTTAGAAACACTCGAGTTTGTCTATAAGCATCGAGAAAGTATTGAAGTCGTATTGGGGAATCATGATATAGCGTTGATTGCGGCCTATTATGGGTTTAAAAAGAGTAATCCGACTATCGATCCGATACTCCAATCACCAAAGGCAAAAGAGCTTATAGGGTGGCTTAAAGAGCAGCAATTTTTACATATCGACCAGGAACTTGGCTACTGTATGGTACATGCGGGTATATCGCCGGTTTTTAATCTCGATGAAGCAAAGTTATGGTCAGATAAATTAAGCAAAAATTTACAAAGCGATGATGGAAAAATGTGGCTTGAAAAGATTATGAAATCGCCCGAAGGTAGGATAAAACATGGTAAATCAGAGGAGCTTGATGCAATGTATGCATTTAGCTCTTTTACGCGTATGCGCTACTGTTTTGGTGATAAATCTTTGGAACTTTTGCAAAAAGGTTCCCCATCAAGTAAAAAGGATCTTATCATTCCTTGGTTTTTTCATCCTGATAGGAAAAGTATTCCTCTTAAAATTATCTTTGGTCACTGGTCAACACTTGGATTTCATAAAAATGAGAGTGTTTTAGGGCTTGATACAGGTTGTATATGGGGTGGCACATTGAGTGCCGCACGAATTGATGATAAAAGCGAAGAGATAGTTACTGTAGAGTGTGAATAGTGGTGGACAAAAAGGAGAAAACCTTTAGTCCATCTGCTTTCTTAAAAATGTCGGTACTTGATAGAAATCTTCATCTTCATCATTGTAGCCACCGACTACTATTTTCCCTTGTGTTCTATTGATATTGCTAGAGTTTGAAGTATTCATGAGCGTATTTGTGCTTGGGATTTTTCTGTCAGTTTGATTTTTTTGTGATAGATCTTCAAATCCTGTTGCAATAACCGTGATTTTTACATAATCTTCCGGGAGCGTATCGTCTGTCGTAGTACCGAAGATTACATTTGCATTTTCATCAGCATTCTCCTCTATCATAGTCATAGCATTTGCTATCTCCATAATAGGATAGTTAGTATTGATATGGAAATGCACCAAAATACCCATAGCACCATCTATAGAGACATTATCCAGTAAAGGAGAGTCGATTGCAGCTTTTGCCGCATCATATGCCGCATTTTTACCTGCATTTTCTCCTCTACCCATAAGTGCTAAGCCTCTATGAGTCATGACGGTTTTTACATCGGCAAAGTCAAGGTTGATATCATTGTCACCATGAGAGAGAATTACATTTGAGATGCCACCGACTGCTTGCGAAAGAACATCATCAACGAGTTTAAAACTCTCTTTGATACCTAGATTTTTTTCGACGATAGAGAGAAGCTTTTCGTTTGGAACGACGATGATAGAGTCACTTGCAGTTTTAAGTTGCTCTAATCCTTCTTTAGCAAGATGACTTCTTTTGCGCCCTTCAAATTTAAAAGGACTTGTTGCTATAGATATGGTGAGCGCACCTACCTCTTTGGCAGCTTGAGCAATGATAGGGGCTGCACCCGTACCTGTTCCGCCACCTAGACCGGCCGAGATAAATACAATATCTGATCCCTCTAGCATTTTTTTAATATCTTCAAAACTCTCTAATGCAGCCTCTTTACCTTTTTCCGGATTCATCCCGCACCCAAGACCTCTTGTTGCGATAGGTCCGAGTTGTAGTTTAAATGGAGCAAGAGAGCCTTCAAGTGCTTGGATATCGGTATTGGCTATGATAAGATCAATCCCTCCAACTCCTTCATTGATCATGTGGTTGATCATATTTCCGCCACCTCCACCGACACCGATAGCTTTTATCTTCGCGCCATTTGTGGAATACTTCTCTTCTTTTATATCTATATCATCAAAATCTTGCATGCTCTCTCCTTTTTAAAATTTAAAATAACTGCTTTGCCCAATTGACAAACTTCCCAATAAAGTTTCCCTTCTCTCTTGGAAGTTTAGGGAGCTCAAATCCTTGATCAAAACCGTACGACCCATCTTCGCTCTCATCTGCTTCATTTTTGGCTTTAGCTTTTGCCATTTTTTTATTTTTATGAATCTCTTCTATAGTTTCGCCTATATTGAGGTCTTTAAGACTCTCATCAATCTCTTCTTTGTCCTTTGAGTGGAGCAACTCTTTATTGATGTCTATTTCGTATTCCGTATGGTTGCCTATGGCATACTGCAATAGTCCAATTGCCGCAGCAAATGCCGGATTTTTTAACTCCTCAAAAACACCCTTGATATTTTTAATATCCGGGGTTGAAACTCGAACAGGCATATCGGAAAAAATCGCACCCGCAAGTTCTCTAATTCCTTTTAGGTTTGCCATGCCTCCCGTGAGGATAATGCCTGCGCCCATCTGCTCTTTAAGTGCACTTTTTTCTACCATTTTTGCAAGAATCATCAATGTCTCTTCAACCCTAGCAAAAATAACACTATGAACAATGCCTAACGAGACCTCATTTCTACTCTCTTCATTACCGATAATAGGGAGTTCTACAATCTCTTCTGATCTCTCTGCTAAGTTTCCGTGACGAATCTTGATATTTTCTGCTATTTGCAGAGGCGTATGTAGAGCGATAGAGAGATCATTTGTTATATGATTAGAACCAACTGCAAAAAAATCATTGTGTCTTACGGAGTTGCCCGTAAATATCACGAGGCTACTTGTTTGCCCACCAAGATCAATAACGCCAACCCCAAGTTCTACATCATCACTACATATCGTTGAGAGAGCAGATGCATATCCATTTAAGACAACATCTTTAATCTCAACACCTGCTGATTTGACAGCTTTTTTAAGATTGAGCAGATTAGATTTTTGTATGATGATAATATTTGTGTCAACCTCTAGTCTGCTCGCATTCATTCCAAAAGGATCTTCAACAAACTCTTGATCGTCAACCTTAAAGTTATACGGTAATACATGGACAACTTCATACTCATTTGGGATGTTTGCATTGTGGAGTGCCGTTTGCATAACTCTATTAATCTCATGTATTGAGATATCTTTGTGCGGTATATTGACAATTCCGGTTGAGTTTAAACTTTTTGCATAGTTATTTGAGATTGATACCGTCGCCTTTGAAGGAATGGCTCCGGAGACTCTTTTGGCATCATTTAGGGCTTTTCTGATAGCTTTAGAGGCAAGTTCAATATTTGTTATAGCACCTTTTTTAATCCCTTGAGATTTAGTAATGCCGTGTCCCATGATCTGAATCTGACCATCATCAAGTCTGTCAGCTATGATGGCGCAAATTTTCGTCGAGCCGATATCAATAACTAAAAATGGACTATTCAACTGTAAGATCCTTTACAAAAACTTCTGTAGGGTATTTTTGATTGAGCATACGAGTAAGTTCAGACTCAAAAAGTGCATTTTTAAGTTGCGAAGCTATCTGTATCGACATCCTTTCCTCCTCGCCCTCTAATGAGACTCTCTTCTGATCCAAGATAACATATATGATTTTCTTGTCAGATACTGTAATAATACCCTTTTCTTTCGTAGTTGTAAAGAGTTTCTGTAAAAATTGTAAACTTTCTTGATCATTAAGCGTTGCAATGTCCGTTTTTTGACCAAGTGTAAGGTAGTCGGTTTGCTGCTCTTTTTGAGGATCAAAATTATCTAAAATACTCTTTGAAAGCTCGATGAACGCGTTCATTTTAGCATTTTTAAGATAGTCATTTTTGACAAGTTCTTTTGCCTCTTCAAAACTCATTTTAGAAGGAGGAACAGTGTTGACAACCTGTATTGATACAAAATGGTCATTATTGGCTTTAGATTTAAGGAAATCACCATTTTTTGCGGATGTTATCGCTTCCCATATCTCTTCTGTAAATTGAGGATCATTCTTCTCTACCAAGACTGATTTGTCTGCTTGCACTTCACCTTTTTTAAATGCGATTGAATCGAGTTTTGCCTCTTTTTCTGTTTTATTGGTTTTGACATCGGCAATTACAAATTCTTTTGCCTCCTCCAAACTAAGAGGGTCCCCGTTTTCGTTGGTATATTTGTAGTTAAATTTTTTATACTGTTGTTGTATTTCGTCTTCGCTCACATTGATATCTTTTGTATCGGTAACCTTGATAGCTAGGTTATATCGTGTTTTGTACATATACTCTGAACTCTTTGTTTCCCAATATTTTTTGAGTACTGCATCGCTAAGATCAACCTTTGCGTCATCTTCGCTTATAACTCTATAGGCTATCTTTGTCCTGTCGCTTAAAGCATAGTCGATAACCCCCTTTTCATAATCGCTGACATCTTCTTTGAAAAGTGCTATAAGTTTATTGATTTTAAGCTCATCTCTAAGACCACCTTCAAATGTTTTTGGTTTGACATGTTGGGATGCAAGGAAGTTCTCATAAATCTCTCTATTGAAAGTTCCGTTTTCTTGAAAGTTTGGAAGAGATTCTAAATTTTTTGCAATCTCTTTGTCTGTTACGATGATGCCAAATTCATCGGCAAGGTTAAGGAGCAAAGCTTGCGTTTGTACGATTTCAAATGCTTGTTTTTTGATTCCGATTTTCTCTGCTTTCTCTTCATCAAGATTTCCCTGAAGCATCTGATTGTAGTAGCTGTAGAGTTGCGAGTAGGTCATCTGATATTTTGTTTTTTTGATATCGATATCCCCGACTTTAGCGATGGAATCACTTGTTGATCCAAATTTATAACTTCCCCAACCGACAAAACCGGCACCTATAAAAGCTATCGTTGCTATCCATATGGTCCATACGAGGTATCTATTGTTTTTTTGCATCCAACCAATCATAATTCATCTGCCTTCAATTTAAAAGTTTGTACAATATTTTAGTCAACTTGTTATTAAGTGTAATTGAAAAAGCAAGCAAGCGTGGTTTTTGGGAGGGTTTATGACAAATAAAGATATGATTAAAAGAGACCTTGAGGTTCTATGGCATCCATGCACACAGATGAAAGATCATGAAAATATACCGTTAGTACCGATAAAATCAGCAAAAGGCATCTATCTCTATGATTTTGACGGCAATAGGTATATCGATGCGGTCAGTAGCTGGTGGGTCAATATCTTTGGACATGCAAATGAGCATATAGGGAGACGGATAAAAGAGCAACTTGACACTCTTGAGCATGTTATTTTGGCGGGTTTTACTCATGAGCCGGTGGTTGAATTGAGCCATAAGCTTAAAGTGTTGACAAAACTTGACAAAGCATTTTACGCCGATAATGGCTCAAGTGCTATCGAGGTGGCTTTGAAGATGAGTTTTCATTATCACCTCAATAAAGGGGAGCATAGAGAGCTGTTCCTCTCTTTAGAAAATAGTTATCACGGAGAGACCCTGGGGGCATTGAGCGTTGGTGATGTTGCACTCTACAAAGAGACATACGGCCCACTGCTTATACGCTCGATCCAAACACCTACCCCAAAAGATCAAAGCATGAAAGAGGCACAAAAAGCACTTGTGGCACTTGAGAAAATCCTAAAAAAACACCATAAAGAACTCTGTGCTATGATTGTCGAGCCTTTGGTGCAAGGAGCAGGGGGGATGAAGATGTATCATAGTCATTATCTCAAAGGGGCAAGAGAGTTGACATTAAAATATGGAGTTCATTTTATAGCTGATGAGATCATGACAGGTTTTGGAAGAACAGGGAGTATGTTTGCGTGCGAACAAGCTGATATATTGCCTGATTTTATGACACTCTCAAAAGGGCTTACTGCCGGTTATCTCCCTCTTTCTGTTGTTATGACCACCAATGATGTTTATAATGCTTTTTATTGCGATTACAGTGAGTATAAAGCTTTCTTACACTCTCATAGCTATACGGGCAATCCTCTTGGATGCGCTGCAGCACTTGCAACTTTGGAGCTTTTTGAAAAAAACGATGTTATCAATGCAAATAAACAAAAGAGCCTTTTTATGGCACAACAGCTTGAGCGTTTTAAAGATTTAGAAAATGTAAAAGAGGTTAGAGTAACAGGTATGATAGCTGTTATAGAGCTAGAGGGGTATGATCCAAAAGAGAGAGTGGGCTTGAAGATATTTCAAGCAGCACTCAAAAAGGAAGTACTCTTACGACCCCTTGGAAGTATAATTTATGTGATGCCTCCATATGTTATCACGCAAGAGGAGCTACAAAAAGTATTTGATGTTGCTTATGAAGCTATAGTTGGCTTATAAGCTATTGGAGCATCTTGGAGAAGATACCGCTTTTTTTACTCACTCTTTCCAAATGAGGTCTTGCTCTTTGCAGTCCCTTTTGGATAGCTTTCTCATAAAGCTCTTTTGCTTTCTTTTCATTTTTAGATACTGCAACACCAAACTCATAAAATTGTCCTAAATCACAAAGTGCTTCATTGTAATCTTCTTCGGCAAGTTCATGTATGATTTTGTAAGCTTCTACTTCATCTTGCGCTACTAGCTTGCCTCTATAGAGCTCTCTAGCCAAAAGGAGTCTACCTAGTTGTAAATTTGTTGCAGCACAGACACAGATAAGTTGTGCAGCCTCAGAAGTATCATCTCTGTCTTTAAGGTTTTCTATATGTTGTAGCATTGCTTGGAGACTACTGTCAGTTACTCCGCGGTTTTTTATCTGTGTTATCCAAATCTTGGTTGATTGGTACCGTGTGTCTGTTTCATGTGCAAAATTATAGACTCCGTATATCTGCTCAAAGCGTTCTAGAATATCCCTGATAGGGGTTGGTTTGCGTCGCTCATCTAGCTCATTTTCATCGGAGTCATCTTTTTCTTCGCTAGTGTTATTATCTTCATCGGATAGAGCATCATCTTCTTGTGCATTTTGGATCTCTTCATCTTGTTCGATACTATCCTCTTCAGTGTATCGTCTCTCTTCTTCGTCCCTCTCTTCATTATTTTCTATTTCTGTATGTTGCGCATCATAATCAGCTATCTCTTCCTCGCCTGTTTCAATATCCTCATTGTCAAGTTCTTCATCGTGTTCTTCTTCATCAAACTCATCTTCATCCTCTTTGATTTCTAGGAGCACTTTATGGGGAGGGACTGCCTCATAAGGGGATTCGTCTTGCTCTTCCTCATCTTCCTCCTCCTCTGCATTTTTATTGGTTGGCATAAGGATTTGAAACTCTTCAAGGATAGAGTGTCGCTTCTCTTTTTGTATCTTTTCTTGAGATTTAGTTTTTGGTTTTTCGGATTCTTCTTCGATAATTTTAGTTGGATTGATATATTCGGTGATAAGATATTGCGCTTGAGCATAGTTTTTCATCTTAAGAAGATCGATAATCTCATCTAGTTTAGGATCGATTTCAAAAGGTTCAAGTTTTAAAAGTTGTAGTCTAATAGTCTCACTATCTGTCATCGAGATAGCTATTTTTATAATCTCCAATCTTTTTTTGATCTGATTCACTCTCAATCCTCTCAGGCTTTAACTGTTTACAATAGTATATCAAAAAAAACTTGATATGTTGACAGTTTTTGACAATATTTTATCATAAATTATTGAGTAAAATGGATGTAATAGATTTTTAGATATGATTACAAAAAAGAGAAGCAGGAAAAATTGGAAGAAAAGATACCGCATATACCCGTCCTTCTCGATGAGGTCTTAGAGAGCTTTAAATCCATAAACAGAGGCTACTTTGTGGATTGTACTCTTGGTTATGGAGGCCATAGTAGTGCAATGCTTGAAAGATATAAAGATATCTCACTTATCGGTATCGATAGAGATAGTGAGGCGCTCAGTTTTTCCAAGAAGAGATTGACAAATTTTAAAGAGAGATTTAGCTTTTATCAGGGCGCATTCTCAGAAGTTTTTCCTAAACTGCAAGAGCGTCCGATAACGGGAGTATTGGCAGATTTTGGCGTCTCTTCTTTGCAACTTGATAAAGTAGAGCGGGGTTTTTCTTTTGAGAGCGATACGCTTGATATGCGAATGGATCAAGAGGCTAAACTGAGTGCTTATGATGTGATTAACTCCTATTCCCAAACAGATTTAGAATATATATTGCAAACATACGGAGAGCTTAAAGAGTATAAAATGATGGCGCATGCGATTATAAAAACACGCTCAAAGCAGCCTATACAGAGTGCAAAAGAGCTGAGTGAACTTGCAAAAAAAATCATAAGAAAAAAGAGCAAGATTCATCCTGCTACACTTCTATTTCAAGCGATTAGGATAGAAGTTAACAGTGAGCTCAAGGAGATAGAGCGCCTCCTAGACGGTATTGAGAAGATGCATACAAAAGGATTGATAGTCTCTTTTATCACTTTCCACTCGTTAGAAGACAGAATCATAAAACATAGATTTGCAAAATGGAGCAAGGAGTGTATCTGTGATGATTTTGCCATTAGATGTACATGCTCAAGAGACAATGCTAAAGGGAAAGCTATAGCTAAAAAGCCTATAATAGCAACCGCAAAAGAGTTAAAAACTAATCCAAGGAGCAGGAGTGCAAAACTTCGCTCTTTTGTCTTTACAAAAGATGCAAAGGAGGGGTGATGCAAGAGGGTATTGAGATGCCAAAAGGGATACCGTGGTCTTTGGTCTCTATGACCGCACTTTCGATAACCGTTTTTCTATTGTTGACCTCATTTAAGATATTTCTTAGTAGTAAAATATATTATGAGAGCAAGAAGGTCAATAATCTCAGGCAAGATGTTACTGTTTTGAGAGCTGAGAATATTATGCTTCAGAACAAAGTTGAGGCATTGCGGTTTAAAAATAGAGTTACCGATCCTCTTTTTGTTATGGATCAAGAGGGAGCTTTGGATTAGATTTTGATTGATAAAAAAGAAATTAGTCGCTATAATAAGTTCTTGTATTAAAAAGCGTTAGGAAATTATAAGTGAATATATTTAATGATGAAGATGATTTTTTAGTCAGTACACCTAGAAGAAATTTCTTTGATATCTCAAAAAATGCAAATCAAAATATAGTGGAACTTGAACTTGAGAAGTTGTTTGAAAGATTAGTTGCAGCGGAAAAAATTTTAGAAGAGCAGGGGTTGGATGCTCGTCTGCTAGATAAAATCAACGAGATGAAATTCAACGAATCAAAAGAGTTTGAAGATAGACTCAATAGTATATTTTTAGAGCTTGTCGGTAATATCGTAACGCAGTGTGAATAAAAAGGGACGAAGTGCTTAATAAAGTAGAGCAAAAGATAGATGAGATAGTCACAAATCTGCACCATAAGGAGATCAAAGAGCTTTTGACAAAACTCCCCAAAGGGAAGAGATTGAGAGCCAAATTGATACTCTATATAGCAGGTGAAAACGAAGAGAGTATAAAATTAGCATCCATAGTTGAGATGATTCATGCAGCAAGTCTGCTCCACGATGATGTCATTGATGATGCTATGCAGCGACGAGGCGTTGATTCTATCAATGCAATCTATGGCAACAAGAATGCGATTATGCTCGGAGATATACTCTACTCAATCGGTTTCTTTGAGCTTGTTGCAATGGGACCGGATATTGCAAAGAGCGTATCAAATGCTGTTGTTCAGCTTAGTATCGGAGAGCTTGATGATGTGTATCTCTCTAAAAAATTCAATACAGACGCGCTGATTTATAGAGATATGATCTATAAAAAAACGGCTTCGCTCATGGAGGCATCTGCATATAGTGCAGCTACTTTGGCGGGTAAAAATCCAAACGCATATGCTCGTTACGGGAAAAACTTAGGTATAGCATTTCAAATGATAGACGATATGCTCGATATCACTTCTGATACACAAACGCTTGGAAAGCCGGCATTGCATGATTTTGTTGAGGGTAAGACAACACTCCCGTATATCTATCTTTATGAAAAGCTTGATACGAGTGAGAAGCAGAAGTTAGCATCTATGCATTGCAGGGCTTTAGATAAAGCAGAGCAAGAGTGGATAGTGTCAAATATTAAAAAATATGATATTATTGAAAAATGTTATCTCGAAGCAAAAGAGCTTGTGCTAGAAGCACTTGCGGCAATCAAGAGTGAGAAAAATCAAAAACTTGATTCCATTGCTAAAGAGATGATTGATAGGAGCTTTTAATGTATTATCAAGTGATTAGTTTTAACTACAAAAAATGTGATCTCTCACAACGAGAATTGCTTGTCTTTAAAAACGATGATGAGAAAAGAGCTTTTCTCAATAGGTTGGTGGACTTTGATTTTATCCATGAGGTCTTTATGCTTAATACTTGCAACAGAGTAGAGATTGTTACATCAAACAAAGATGGCTTTGCCACTTACCACACAATCCTTGGGCTTGTGAGCGAATATAGTGGAATAAATTTCTATGAACTCAAAGAGATGATGTATAGAGTCGATGATGTTGAGGCGATAAAACATATCTTTAGTGTTGTTGCATCGCTTGATTCTTTAGTTGTCGGAGAGTCGCAGATAACAGGTCAGGTCAAGGATGCTTTTAAATTTTCTTACAATAATCAGAGCGCAGGTAGAAAACTTAACCGCGTTGTCTCTTATGCGATGAAGTGTGCAGCAGAGGTTAGAAATAAGACGGAGATATCTAAAAATCCTATCTCTATCGCTTCAGTGGCAGTAACACAGGCAAAAGAGATACTTCAAGATAGTATCGCAGGAATTACGGCAGTTGTTGTCGGTGCAGGAGAGATGGGCGCACTTACAGCAAAACATCTCCATAAAATCGGTGCTGATGTTATCTTGCTTTCAAGAAGCCTGACAAAAGCGGAGGCTATCGCAAAGGATCTCGGCGAAAATATCAAGGTTGATATTTTTGAAAATTTGCCAAAATATATCAATCGCTATAGACTTCTCTTTAGTGCTACAGGCTCACCTGATACGGTTGTAAAAAAAGAGATGATAGAAAGTTGTGATTTTAAGAGATTGTGGTTTGATATTGCTATTCCAAGAGATATTGATTCTATTGATGATGATACGATTTCAGTTTATCGTATCGATGATTTGCAACACATATCAAATACCAATCATGCTTTAAGGCAAGAGCAATCCTTGCTTGCTGAAGAGATTGTCGATCGATATAAAGATGAGTTTTACAGATGGCTTAAAGCACTCTCTATAGAGCCGGTTATCAAAGGGATGCGAGAAGAGGTGGATGGAGTGATAGAAGAAGAGCTTCAAAGGGCGATAAAGAAAGGTTTTGTTCCCGGTGAATATGAAGAGAATCTCAGAAAAATGGCCAACGCAATGTTTAACCGTTTCTTGCATACCCCCACATTCAATATGAGAAAAAGTTCCCACGAAAAAGACGGGCTCAATAAGATAGAGGCAATTGAGTCTATCTTTGAGGTGGATACTCAAGATATCGACCCAAAATTATACAAAGAGGATCAGCATGCAAAAGGATACAGCGAATGAGATTTAGCAATCTTTTAATTCCCACATCAAAAGAGACTCCAAATGAAGCAACACTTCAGAGTCACATATATCTTTTAAGGGCCGGCTTTATACAAAGTGTTGGGAGTGGACTCTACAATTACCTTCCTCTTGGAAAGATGGTTTTGGATAATATCAGCAGAGTTGTCAAAGAGGAGCTAGATAGCGCAGGAGCCCAAGAGGTATCACTCGGCTTTGTAACACCTGCTGCACTCTGGATAGAGAGTGGAAGATTTGAAAAATACGGTAAAGAGCTTTTGCGATTTAAAGATAGAAAAGATAATGATTTTGTTTTGGGACCTACCCACGAAGAGATGATGGTCAATCTCGTCAAGCAGAGCGTAAAGAGCTATAAACAACTTCCACTGAATCTCTATCAGATTAACTTAAAGTTTAGAGATGAGATTCGTCCGCGTTTTGGTCTTATGAGAGGCAGAGAATTTCTCATGAAGGATGGATATAGTTTTCATGCCAATGAAGAAGATATGAAGCGAGAATTTCACCTCATGCAAGAGACCTATTCGATTATTTTTGAAAGATTAGGGCTTGATTTTAGGATTGTTGAGGCAGATAGCGGAGCTATAGGCGGGAGTGGTAGTAAAGAGTTTATGGTCTTAGCAGAGAGTGGCGAGGATACTATCGTTGTGTGTCAAAGCTGCGAATACGGTGCCAATATAGAAGCTGCTGTATGTCGATATGCACCTACACAAAATGAGAAAAAAGATCTATTTGAAAAGGTGCATACGCCAAATGCAACAACGATAGAAGAGGTGTGTGATTTTTTACATATTGATGCTTCTGCATGCATGAAAGTTGTTGCTAAAAAAGCACTCTATGATGAGCATAGTGAGGCTGTGATGTTTATCGTGCGAGGTAATGATACGCTCCAAGAGATAAAAGCGTGCAATAGCATCAATGCTAATGAGCTTGTCGATCTTAGTGAAGAGGAGCTTGAAGATGTAGGTTTGGTTGCCGGATACATGGGACCTATAGGTGCTCCTGAGGCAATCAAGATCGTTGTTGATAAGAGACTACAAGATGCCTCGGGCTTGGCGTGTGGTGCTAATGAAAGCGGATATCACTATGTGGGGGCAGATGTAAAAGCGCTAGAGAACGCACTTTTTGATGATATTGTCGCTGTTAAAGAGGGTGATAGATGTATCCATTGTGGAGGAGAGCTTCACTACACAAAAGGTATAGAAGTTGGGCATATATTTCAACTCGGCACTCGATATAGTGATCCGCTCAAGGCAGAATTTTTAGATGAAAACGGCAAAAGTAAACCTTTTGTTATGGGTACTTACGGCATAGGTGTGAGTCGACTGATTGCTGCTATTATAGAGCAAAATCATGACGATAAAGGGTGCATATGGACAAAAGAGAGTGCGCCATTTGATGTTACGGTCATTATCTCAAATGTTAAAGACGAGGCGCAATATGAAGCAGGAGTGAGTGTCTATGAGCAACTTAAAGCTAAAGGCTTCAATGTGCTTCTTGATGATAGAAAAGAGCGGTTTGGTTTTAAGATGAAAGATTTTGAGCTTATTGGGATACCAAAAGCGGTTGTTATCGGCAAAAAATTAGAAGAGGGGAGTGTCGAGCTGATTGATAGAGCTACTCTTAGTTCAAAAACACTCTCTTTAGATGCTTTAATAGAGGAGGTGTAAGCACTTATGATACTTTTAATACCACTGTTTTTGATATTGGAGATTTTTCTAAGTTTTTCTTTTATAGATTATATCGGTTTTTGGCCAAGTATTTTTTGGGTCTTTAGCACATTTTTCATAGGATTTTTTATGTTAAGATTCTCGTCGCTTGCCCTCTCGCATGCTATGCGTTCAGTCGATTTTACATCGGTACATAAGATTCACACAGTGCAGCAGAAGAGTACAGCGTTTATGTTTGGTGCATTGCTATTTATGTTCCCCGGGTTATTTACGGATATTTTGGGACTATTTTGTGTTCTTTACATAATCTATTTACAAATAACTGATACAATAGCACCCCAAAAGAACAATCACAACCAAGGAGAAGAAGATGTCATCGATGTTGAAGTTATTGATAGCACTGACGATATTGACGCTAAGTAGTTACGGAGCAGATGTAGATAAAAAACAGCTATTGAGATATATGAATGATGCTGTTATTAAAAATCCTGACGCTAAAGCAGTCGATGTTGAGATATATGAGTCTAGAAAGCCAAAAGAGCTTAAAGGATGGAGCGCTCTTTTTACAAAGATGAAGATAGATTTCAAGGGTGAAAAAGTAGATGTACCGGAACTTATTTTTATCAAAGACGGTTTAGCAACATCAACGCTTGTTAATCTCAACACTCGTGAAGATTACTCCAGTGAACTTAAGCCTACCGTTCAATCAAGCATGTATGATGCGCATCATCTTTTAGCAGGTAACAGCAATGCGAAACATAAGATAATCCTGTTCTCTGATCCTCTTTGCCCTTTTTGTAGGGAGATTTTTCCTCGTATGATCAAAGCAGCTAAAGAGCACCCTGAAGTATTTGCGCTCTATTATTATCATATGCCACTTACTAGAATCCACCCCGGTGTTGAAACTTTAACAAGAATTATGATTCTTGCACAACAAGATAAAAAGCTTGATGTGGTAGAGAAGATCTATGCTATGCAACTCCATGTGAACCCAAAAGATCCAAAAGCGATTATTGATGCAGTAGCTAAAGAGACAGGCTATAGCGTGAGTCTTGATCAGATAAATTCTAAAAAGGTTAATGATGCTTTGCAAAAAGATAAAGATGCTGCTTTGCATATGATGGTAGGTGGAACACCTACGGTGTATTTGGATGGAAAGTGGGATAAGATTCGAGAGACCTATATGAATTATATTCCTAAGAAGTAATATGGATAAAATTACTATAGCTACAAGAGCGAGTGCGTTGGCACTTTGGCAAGCAGAACATATCAAATCACTTATTGAGTCTCGATTTGATGTAGAAGTTGCGCTCAATAAGATAACGAGCAATGGCGATAAAATACTCGATAAGCCCCTTGCACTCATTGGTGGCAAGGGTCATTTTACCAAAGAGTTAGAGGATGCTATGCTAGAAGGCAAAGCACATCTTGCCGTGCACTCACTCAAAGATGTTCCAACCTATATACCGCAAGGTTTATCGCTTGCGGCGATAACAAAAAGAGAAGATCAAAGCGATGTTTTTCTCTCGCACAAATATGAGAGTATTGAAGCGTTGCCAAAAGGTGCGGTTGTCGGTACGACAAGTTTGAGACGACGCATGCAGCTTTTAAGTAAAAGATCTGATGTAAAAGTCAAAGAGTTGCGAGGGAATGTCAATACAAGACTCAGAAAACTTAAAGAGGGTGAATATGATGCCATCATCCTTGCTTATATCGGTTTAGCAAGATTGGATCTCTTGAAACATATCCCTTTCACACAAAAGCTTGATTTTATGATTCCTCCTATGGGGCAAGCGGCACTTGGGATTGAGATAGTTGAAGGGAATGCTCTTGTGCAAGAGATAGCTCAGAGTCTTAATGATGAGCCAAGCTATCTCTGCTCCAAATTGGAGAGAGATTTTGTAGCGACAATTGAAGCAGGGTGCTCTGCTCCGGTAGCAGTCAATGCAAATATAAAAGGTGACAGTGTAGTGATCGAAGCGATGATAGGTTTTCCTGACGGCACTCATATTGTGCACAAAATAAAAGAAGCAAAACTGCAAGAGTGTGATACTCTGGGTATAGAACTTGCTCAAGAGATGATCGATGAGGGTGCACTAGAGCTTTTAAAAAAGGCAGAAGCTTTAGCATATAAAGATGAGATGCCGCAAAGGTTATAGTATGAGAGATGTGGTTGATTGGCTAAAGCTTCATGGTGGAGTTAAAGAGATGGATGAGCCACTTGATGTTGATCTTGAGATCCCGCATGTTGCCTATTTGGATATCAAGAAAGAGGATGCAAAACCGATACTCTTTAAAAATCCCACATCAAAAGCGTTAGGCAGAGAGTATGATATTCCGGTACTTATGAATATCTTTGCTAACAAAGCTTTAACGCAAGATATATTTGGAGCACATCCGGATACTATAGCCAAAGAGATAAGCTGGCTTTTAGAGTTCAAACCACCAAAAGGGTTTCTTGCAAAACTAAAAGCATTGCCAAGATTGTTGAAATTGCGATCCGTTTTTCCTAAAAGGCTAAAGATGAGGGGCGAGTGTCAAGAGGTTGTCTGCGATACAATCGATCTTGATATGTTCCCTATCCTCAAAACATGGAGTGAGGATGGCGGAAGATTTATCACTATGGGGCAAGTCTATACACAAAGTTTAGATGGCACGAAGCAGAATCTTGGGATGTATCGATTGCAACAGTATGATAAAGATAAACTTGGCATGCACTGGCAGATACACAAAGATGGCGCACATTTTTTCCACGAGTATAAAAAAGCGGGCAAAAAGATGCCTGTGTCAGTTGCTATAGGGGGTGACCCTCTCTATATCTGGTGCGGTCAAGCACCAATGCCAAGTGGTATGTTTGAGCTACTCCTTTATGGGCTTATTCGGGGTAAAAATGCAAAACTTGTCAAATCACTTACTAATGATATCTATATACCAAGCGATGTAGATATCGTCATAGAGGGCTATGTCGATCCAAATGAGAGCAAAATAGAGGGCCCCTTTGGTGATCATACCGGATACTATACACTCAAAGAAGAATTCCCATTTATGCATGTAGAGAAGATTACCACAAAGAAAAATCCACTCTTTCATGCTACAGTTGTCGGGAAGCCACCACTTGAAGATAAATATATGGGTTGGGGCACAGAGCGGATATTTTTACCACTCCTTAAACCGATGGCGCCTGAGCTTATCGACTATCATATGCCTGAAAATGGTGTATTTCACAATCTCATACTCGCTAAAATGCAAACGATGTATAAGGGGCATGCACAGCAGTTTATGCATGCATTTTGGGGTGTAGGTCAGATGAGTTTTGTCAAACATGCTATCTTTGTTAATGAAGATGCTCCAAAGCTTGATGCCTATGAGAAGATTGCAAAATATATCTTAGATAGACTCGATAGCGATAAGATACTCATCTCAGAAGGCATCGTGGATCATCTAGATCACTCTTCTGATGAGCAGTTTGTCGGTGGGAAACTTGGCATCGACGCTACAGGCAAAAAAGTAAAAAAAGTTATAGAATTGCTTGATGATGCCACTTTGTTGGCAAAAATGCAAAAGCTAGATACTAGTATCCAAGGACTCAAACAGTATATGACGCAAACTGCAAATCCTATCTGTGTTGTGAGCATAGAGAAAAAAGCAAGTGCAAAAGAGCTCTTTGTAAGATTGGAGAGCTTGCAAAAAAATATAGCAGTGCTTGTAGTAGTAGAGAGTAAAAATAATGATCTAGATAACCCTTATATGCTTCTATGGAGGGTTGCAAATAACATCGATGCAAAAAGAGATATAGTTTTAAAACCGTTTATTTGTGTAGATGCGACCAACAAATCAAGCCTTGACGGCTTTATGCGAGAGTGGCCGGGCGATACGCTTTGCGACAGGGAGGTCTTGGAAGATTTACAAAAACGCGGACTTGTCAAATTTGATGATGCGCTGATTAAGAGATGGGGCTTGTGCGAATTCTAATTTTTAAATAGGAGTATATTTATCTCTGTTTAAAGTTTCTGTTGATATAATAAACTTGTTAATAAAAATTATCAAAAAGGAAAAATATGTTAGTAACAAAAAAAGCTCCTGATTTTACAGCTACAGCCGTTTTGGAAAACGGAACGATAGTAGAGGACTTTAATCTTTATGAAAATATAGGGAAAAAGGGTGCTGTGCTTTTTTTCTATCCGCTTGATTTTACATTTGTTTGTCCTTCTGAGATCATCGCTTTTTCTCATAGAGTAGAAGAGTTCAAATCTAGAGGTATCAGCGTTATAGGTGTCTCTGTAGATAGTCAATTTTCTCATTTTGCATGGAGAGAAACCCCTGTGGATGAAGGTGGGATAGGTAGAATCCAATTCCCACTTGTCGCTGATCTCAGCAAACAAATTGCAAGAGACTATGATGTACTTTTCGGTGAATCTGTTGCGCTTAGAGGCTCTTTTTTGATTGATAGTGACGGTACTGTCAGACATGCCGTTATCAATGACCTTCCGCTTGGAAGAAATATCGATGAGATGATTAGAATGGTTGATACTATGCTCTTTACTAATGAGCATGGAGAAGTGTGTCCTGCAGGATGGCAAAAAGGTGATGAGGGCATGAAAGCTTCAACAGAAGGTGTTGCTGATTATTTGGCAAAAAATAGTGAAAATCTATAATCTATAATGAAATAGAGGGGGTTTGAGATGGGCGATTATATATCAATGTTAAAACAGAGCGGTCTTAAAACTACTTTTCAAAGACTCTATATCCTCCAGGTATTAGATGAGTGTGGTCATCTCGATATTGATGAGATATATAGCAATGTATTGTTTGTCCACCCCTCTATCTCGCTTGCTACAATCTATAAAAATATCCTTATGCTTGTTGATAAAGAAGTCATCAAAGAGGTTCCTATCGAGGGTAAAAAGTCAAAATACGAGATAGTAAAACAAGATCATTTCCACTTAATATGTACTGAGTGTGGAGATGTGGAAGATTGTGACTATGAAGAGCTCTCTGATATCGTCTCTTTATCGTCTAAAAGACATAAATTTCTACAAGAAAAAGTAGAGCTGAGTGTATATGGCTACTGCAAAAAGTGTATAGATAAAATTAACGAAAAATCTTAGAGCCTACACGCACTAAGTTTGAGCCGCATTTTATAGCAAGTTCATAATCTCCGCTCATCCCCATCGAGCATATATTTGCCCCGCTCTTTTTGAGTTTTTCGAAGACGGCATATGTCGTCTCAAAATTTCTTTGCACCTCACTCCTATCATCACTATTTGCTCCGATACTCATAACACCTTGAAAATCTATATTTGTACATCGCTCTTGCATCTCATGATAGAGCTCTATCGCTTTTTCTGCCTCTATACCGGATTTTGTAATCTCCCCAGAGCTATTTATCTGCATCAATGCATCAAGTTTTTGATTGTCACTGTTTTGAAGTCGGCTATCAAGCGCTAAGGCAAGATCAATTGAGTCGATAGAGTGGATAAGAAAAGGGTTAAGCTTAATCAGCTTATTGATCTTATTTTTTTGTAGTGTGCCTATCATATGCCACTCGATAGGAAGCTCTATAAGCTGATTGGCTCTTGATTCAAGTTGTTGCACCTGATTCTCTCCAAAGGCTCTTTGCCCTAACTCATAGAGTGATTGTATATTTTCTATCTCTGTATATTTGCCTACAGCAACAAGCTTGACAATATGGTGTCCGCTTACGCTAAGTCTTGCTTGTTCGATATTGTGTATAACTCTATCAAGATTTTCTCTGAGATGATCGCGCATGTTTATCCCATTAGCCTATTGATATCATTATAAAGACCGATAAACATCAGTCCGAAAAGAATAGCCCAGCCGATAAGTGTGAGCCTATAGAGCACATTTTCGCTTGGAGCTTTGCCTCGAATCATCTCGTAGAGATTAAACATAATGTGTCCTCCGTCAAGTGCAGGAATAGGTAAGAGATTTAACACACCAAGATTTACGGAGATGAGTGCAGTAAAAAGAAAGAGTGCTATGATGCCGGCATCTGAAGCTTTTGCAGTAATATCAACGATGGTTATGGCTCCACCGAGTTTATCTACACCGACGGCACCCGTAATCAATTTTTGAATACTTTGGTATATGAGTCCTGAGGCATAGAGTGTTTCATTGTAAGCAAACTTCACTCCGTCAAAAAAGGAAAAAGAGAGCTTTTCTTCTGATATATAGGGACTTATCCCAACGAGTTTACGCTCAACATCTTCCCCGAATCTGTTTTTCTGTGTTGTTAAAATAGGAGAAAAAGTAAACTCTTTCAATGCCCCTTTTCGATCAACCGTGAGCATTAAAGTATCGCCTTGAGTTTGAACAACTTCTCCTATCTCTTGCCAGTTTGCAATAGGTATATCATTAATCGTGACAATAGTGTCGTTGATGTCAAGTCCGGCAGCTTTTGCAGCAGAATTTTCAGAAAAATCACCAATTTTTGCCGGTATGTATCTTGTAAAATCAAAAAGAGGACTAAGAGGTGTTCCGATTTGTGATACGGCAAAATAGAGAAAAAATGCTGTTAAAAAATTTGCAAATGGACCTGCAACAAGGATGATAACTCGTTGCCAAGGTTTTTTCATATTGTAGCTATCACCATCAAGGCTTACTTTGGTTGGATCGCTATCATCTTGCCCCTTCATCTTAACATATCCGCCAAGGGGGATCATGGAGAGTCTCCACTCCGTATCGCCTATCTTTTTTGAAACTACTTTTTTGCCAAATCCTATACTAAAGACATCAACATGGACTCCAAAAAATCTTGCAGCAAAAAAGTGCCCAAGTTCATGGAAAAATATAAGAAATGAGAGGACAAGAAGTGATACTAAAAAACCCAAGAGTTATCCTTCAAAATTACTATTTTTAAGATAATCCCGCATATACTCAAAACCGGAATAGAGTGTCAGAATAGTTGCCACCCAAAGTATCTCATTGCCATATGGCCACTCCATAAGTAAAAAGCCAATCGCTATCATCTGTATGACTGTTTTGACTTTACCTGCAAGTGAAGCAGAGATATCCATATTTTGTGCGGCTGCTGATACTCGAAGTCCTGTGATAAAAATTTCGCGTGTCAAGATAAGATAGATAGCCCACTCAGAGGCGCGACCAAGCATCATAAGCCCTAGAAAGCCTGCGAGTGTTAACATCTTATCAGCAAGCGGGTCGAGTATCTTCCCAAGGGGTGTTATCTGATTAAATGTCCTAGCGATATAACCATCAAAAAAATCAGTAGCGCTCGCAACGACAAATATAAATGCCGCCATATAATCTAACCAACTATAGTGAATATCACCAAAGAGACCTCTATCCACAAGCAATAAGAACATAAGTGGTGCTAAGAAAAGCCTGATAAGCGCAAGAGTATTGGGGATATTTAGCATCTATTTAAAAGTGGTCCCGCCGTCAACTATGATTGTTTGACCTGTGATCCAGCTAGCCTCATCGCTACACAAAAAGTAGACAGCTCCTGCTATATCTTCGGGTTGTCCCATCTTGTTGAGTGCCGATCTTTTAACCGTCTCTGCCTTAACCTCTTCATAATTAGTAAAAGCTTTTAGTGCATCCGTATCGATAGGGCCACCGCTTACGGCGTTGACACGAATATTCATCTCTCCAAGTTCAGTGGCTGCATATCTACTCATGGCTTCAACAGCAGCTTTGTTGGTACCATGACCTGCATAGTTATCAATGTAGACAAGGTTGCCGGTGCTTGACATGGTCACAACAGAACCACCACCTACTTTTTCCATCCTCTTTGCCGCCTCTTGAGTACCGACAACAAAAGCATTGACTGTTGCTGTATAGATATTGTTGAGTCCTCTAGGTTTGAGTCGCATAAACTTTCCATAGCCACCAACTACGGGGCGTCCGTAGATCATTGCGTTACTCACAAAGAAGTCAACTCTATCAAAATCTTTGTCGATTGATTCAAAGAGTGGTTTAAACTCATCAGTCTCTAGGATATTAAGCGGATAGGCTTTTGCTTTGATGCCATAAGTCTCTTCCCACTCTTTAGCGATATCGTATGCAACATCTTTGTTGCTGTTGTAGGTAAAGGCGACATTGACACCTTGTTTGGCAAATTTCTCTCCGATAGCTTTACCGATACCTTTGGTTGCACCTGTAATGACTAAAGTTTTCCCTCTCATTTCCGACATCTATTTTGCTCCTACAATTGTATAATTTTTCATAACTTCTTCTATCTTTTTCATATTTTCTTTGCTTGGCGGAACCAAAGGGAGCCTATATTCAAGTGTATCGATAAGACCTGCTATATACATCGCAGCTTTTATAGGGATAGGATTACTCTCGCAAAAGAGCACCTTGTTGAGCGCATAAATATCTTCATTGATTGCTCTAGCGGTATCAAAGTCACCTTGAAGTGCAGCGTGAGTGAGTTTCGCTTTGATATCGGGAATCAGATTTGCTGTTACTGAAGTGATACCCGCACCCCCGCTTGCGAGAATAGGGAAATCTATAGCATCATCACCACTAAATATGGCAAGTTCAGGACATAGAGAGCGCAATGCAACAACTTTATCGAGTGAGCCGCTTGCCTCTTTAATCCCAAAAATATTTGGCACATCATCAAAAAGTCTTTTGATAGTTTGTGAGTCTATATCTGAACCTGTTCTGCCCGGAACATTATAGAGCATAAATGGGATATCGACAGAATTGGCAATGGCTTTATAGTGTTGATAGAGTCCCTCTTGGCTTGGCTTGTTGTAGTAAGGGCTTACTGAAAATATGGCATCCGCACCACACTGCTGCGCAAATTTTGCAGTATCCATAGCTTCTCTTGTGGAGTTACTCCCGGCACCTGCTAAGACTTTGACATGAGTGTTTTTACACACGGCAACAGCGATTTCGATACATTTTCTGTCCTCTTCATAGCTTAGCGTTGCACTCTCACCTGTTGTGCCGACAGGGCAGACGGCATCGATGCCACAATCTATCTGTCTTTGGATGAGCTTTGCAAAAGTTGTTTCATCTAATTTTCCGTTTTTAAATGGAGTGATAAGTGCTGTCGTAGCACCCATTATAGGATATGTCATTACTGTTTCCTCATGATAACTGTTGTAGAGAAGTTGTTATTGAAATATTTATTTGCAACTTCTTTGATCTTTTTAGTGGTAATTTTATCCAAATTTTCTTCATATTTTAAAAGAGGCTTTATGTTCCCCATAGCATAGTAGTCGCCAAAAAGACTCGCTACAGAGCTTGAGCTCTCTAATGAATAGACGAAATCAGCTTTTATATTGATCTTAGCTTTATCAAGCTCTTTTCTTGAGATATCACCATCTTTTATCTTCTGTAGTTGCGCCAATATCTCACCCTCAAGGTCTTTTAAATTTGCATCTTTTGAGCAGAGTGCCATAATCACAAATATACCCGGATCTTTAAGCTCCATGTTATAAGCGTATATCTGATCGGCAAGTTTTTTCTCTTGAACAATATTTTTCTCAAACCTACTGCTTTTGCCTGAGCTAAGAATTTGACTGATGACGCTCAGTGTCACTTGGTCTCTGTCTTCAAAATTTGGGATAGGGTAGGCTATGGCAATTGTATCAACCTTATTGCTCTCTTTTGTTATGGTGACTCTCTTTGCACCGTCTATTTTAGGTTCAACTGCATCAACCTCTTTGACCTCTTTCGTATTTTTTATTTTACCAAATACTTTTATGGCATCATCAAAGACACTTTTTGGATCAATATCGCCGGCAACAACCAAGATGGCATTGGAGGGTTGATAGTGTTGTTCATAGAAGTCTCGAATCTCTTCAATTTTCCATCCAAGGATATCTTCCATAAAGCCTATAGGAAGCCAATGATAAGGGTGGTAGACATAATGCGTATTAAAGAGTCTAAAGTAGAGATAGCCCATCGGTGAGTTATCAGTTCTGAGTCTTCTCTCTTCAGCGACCACATCCCTCTCTTTTTGAAACTCGTCATCTTTGAGTGCGAGGTTATGCATAAGCTCGGCAAAAAGTTCAAATGTCTTTGGCATATTTTTTGAAGCCGTCTTGATATAGTAGTATGTCTTGTCAAAACCTGTTGCTGCATTGTTAACTCCCCCACCTTTTTTGACTATAGTATCAAACTCTCCTGCGGCGAGGTTTTTGGTAGATTTAAAGCTCAAATGCTCAAGCATATGTGCCATCCCTGTTTTGCCAAGTATTTCGTTTCTGCTGCCTACTTTATAGTAAATGCTTGAGGTGATGACTCCGGATTGGTTTTTCATCGGAATAACAACAATTTGCATTCCATTTTGAAGTTTTTGAGAAAAGTGTTGAGGCAATGAATTTGCCATGATAGCTCCTATGAGACCTAACCATATGATTAGGATAGATTTAAATTTTATTTTTTCCAATGTGCACCCACTGCTTGAGAGATGTTCGTATACTTGTCAGCCTTTAATAGTCCGGCAAGTTCCGTGTTAATATTTTTGCAAAGAAAAGGACCCTTGTAGATAAAAGCTGTATATATCTGCACTAAAGATGCCCCATCTTTTATCCGTTCATATGCTTCCTCGGCACTATCGATGCCGCCTACGGATATTAAAAGAGTTTTATCATAAAATTCTTTGCCAATAGCTTTAAAAAGTAGACGACTTTTTTCTTTTAAGAGTTCTCCACTGATACCGCCAAAATCTTTTGCTTCGTTTGTGAGGCTATAATCTATGGTTGTATTTGTAGCTACGATACCGCTCGCACCTGCATCTAGAGCAAGCTTGCAGAGACCCAGCGCATCTTGTTCGCTCATATCCGGAGCAATCTTGAGTAGTATCGGTTTTGTTGTAATCTTTTTTGCCATGGTAAAGAGAGAGGTGACAAATGCCTCATTTTGCAAATCTCTAAGTCCCGGGGTGTTTGGTGAGGAGATATTGATAACCACATAGTGCCCAAATGTTGAGAGATTCTTAAGAAGTGTCTCGTAATCATTTAGTGCTTTATCTTCGGGGGTTACTTTATTTTTGCCGATATTAACGCCGATTGGAAATGCAAAATTGTCATATTTGGCAACTCTTTTAGCAATCACATCCATGCCGTCATTGTTGAAACCCATTGCATTTTGGAGTGAGCGCTCTTTGATGAGACGAAAGAGTCTTGGTTTTGCGTTGCCGCTTTGAGGTTTCGGGGTGATTGTTCCAATCTCCGTATAGCCAAATCCGAGTGTTTGTATCGCTTTGATGTATTGTGCATTTTTATCGAAGCCCGCACCAAGACCGATAGGATTTTTAAAGAGTGTACCAAAGAGCTCTTGTGAGAGTATTGCATCTTCATAAGTAAAACATTTTGAAGTGATTTTTCTTATGATTGGACATTTCTCTAAGATACTAAAGCCAAAGCCGGCTAAAGCGTGCGCACTCTCAGGATCACACTTAAAGAGAACTTTTTTGATGGTATCGTAAGAGAATAGTGACAATAAAAACTCCGCTTTATAAGTTGGGTGATTATATCTAAAACCAGCTAAGAATCCAAAGAAGAGAGGAGTTCTTGATAGCCTGAACACTGTGTGCTAAGCTCTTCATGTGTGCCCTCGCAAAGGACTTTACCGTCTTTGAGAAAAAATATCTTATCGGCATTTTGGATACTGCTGAGTCTATGGGCAACAGAGATGGTAATCATCTCTTTTTTAAGCTCCTCAAGTGCCTCTTTAATGTAGCGCTCACTTTTGTTATCGAGTGCAGAAGTTGCCTCATCAAGTATGAGGATGTCAGGGTCTTTGTAGAGTGCTCTAGCAAGCGCGATTCTTTGTCTTTGACCACCTGAGAGATTTGAGCCTCGCTGTGCAAGCATACTCTCGATTCCATCATCCAGTTTACTTACAAACTCAAAAGCATGTGCTTTTTTGAGTGCACTTATCACCTTTGTTTTATCTATATCTTTTCCATACGCTATATTGGCAGCTATGGTGTCGTTGAAGATAAGGATATTTTGTGTGACATAACCTATCTTTCCATGAAGTGAGGCGAGTGAAAACTCGGACATAGAATCATCATTGAGAAGTATAGAGCCGCTTGTGGGATCATAAAGCCTTACCAAAAGATTTACCAAAGAGCTTTTCCCTGCGCCGCTATCACCGACTAGCGCATAGGCACTCCCTTTTTGAAGTGTTAGTGATACATGAGAGAGGGCATGGATGTTGTTAAAATCGAGACTGACATCTTTGAGAGTAATTTTTTGTATCTCAACTTGAAGCTCTTTTGTTCCCCCTGTGATGTTTGGTTGCAGAGCAAGTAGCTCTTTCATGCGATTATTGGCTGTAATGGCATCTTGAGATTTATTGTAGAGCGATGAGAGTCTGCGGATTGGATCATAAAGCATAAAAAGTGCAGCACTAAATGCAAAAAAACCACCCACACTCATATGCCCGCTTATCACCTCTTTCCCGCCGACAAAAAGCACAAGACCGATAGCGATAGAGCCTAAAAGTTCCATGACAGGCGAGGTGAGAGCATTGACTTTGATCTGTTTCATGATGTAGCGAAAGACATTTTTGTTCTCTATCTCAAATCGTCCCTGCTCAAAATCTTGTGATGAGTTTGCTTTTATCACTTCGATATTGGAAAATACCTCTTCGAGTCGCTCCGTCATCACTGCTGTGCTCTCTTGAGAGAGTTTTGAGTATCTGCGCATCTTTTTTGCAAGTTTTGAGAGCGGGAATATCGCCAAAGGCATAATGACAAGAAAATAGAGGGCGAGTTTCGGCGATTGGTAGAGGATGTAACTTACTAATGCGACAATTGTGAGACTTTCTCTTATAAGTTCAGGAATGATGTTGGTGACTACTTGTTGGATACGCATGATATCATTGGTAATCCTTGAGAGGAGCTCTCCTGAGTGCATCGCTTTAAAGAAAGATATATCAAGCCTTGTGATATGAGCGAGGAGATTGTCTCTCAATTTTCTAATGACATCTTGTCCTATATAGGAGGTGTAATAGGTCTGCATATATCTTCCGACTCCCTTGAGTGCAAAAAGGAAGATGAGTGCAAATGGGACGATATAGAGCATATTGATATCTTTTTTGATGAAGATATCATCCATAACAGGCTTAATGATATGTGCTGTCCCTGCCGTACCTAGCGCAATAGCAATCATACCTATGATGGCAAGGGAAAACTCTTTTTTATACTCTTTAAAATAGGGTAGATATTGTTTTAATAGTTCTCTCAAAGTGCCCGCTCCCACAGTGTTCCCTCACTGCTATCCATGATACTGATTCCCATTTTTGCAAGTGTATCCCTTAGTGTATCAGCTTTTGTGAAATCTTTAGCACTCTTGGCTTCAAGTCGCTCTTGAATAAGGGCCTCAATCTGCTTTTTATCTTCTTCACTTACGCCGAGTTGGAAGTATTGTGCAGACTCTTTGGCTCCAAATCCAAGGAGTTCTTGTATAAAGATTAGATTTGCTCCGATTACTTTTTTGAGCTCTTTATCTTTTGGATTGAGATCGAGTTGCTCATTGGCTTTGGCTATCATTTCATCGATGATACTGAGTGCTTTTGAGATATTGATGTCATCTTGAAGCGCTTCAAGAAAAGGTTTTATAAAACTTTCATTTGGGTGACTTTGAGTATCAAAAAGAGCTCTTTTTTTGAGTCTATAGAGTTTATCAAGTCTCTTTTTAGAAGCAAGCAGATCCTCTTCGTTGAAGTTAAAATCACTCCTATAGTGGATACCAGCAAGATAGAAGCGCAATATCTCGCCGTCATACACTTTGAGCGCATCTTTGAGAAAAAAGCTATTACCAAGGCTCTTACTCATCTTCTCGCCGTCAATCTGCACAAATCCATTGTGCATCCAATATTTTGCAAGTTCATGATTTGTCGCACATCTACTTTGTGCTGCTTCATTTTCATGATGCGGAAAAAGCAGATCAGCACCACCACCATGGATATCTATACTATAGGGTGCATCTTTGAGTCCATACTCTTCTATCATGGCTGAGCACTCTATATGCCAACCGGGGCGTCCTTTGCCAAGTGGAGAAGCAAAACAGCTTCCATCTTCTGTGCAGGCTTTCCAAAGCGCAAAATCTTTTTGGTTTTTTTTCTCATCCGTGTGCGTAACACGGCTCATACTCTCATCGCTGATCTTTTTAGAAACCGTGCCATAGTTTGTATCTTTTGAAGTATCAAAGTAGATATCACCGTTAGATATTTTATAGGCATATTTTTTATCTATCAATGTTTGAATCATCGCCTCTATAGCATCCATTGATTCACTCACTTTTGGAGCGATATCAGGCTCTCTTACTAAGAGTGCAGCCATATCTTCAAGGTAGCGTTTTTCGTAAAATTCAGCTATATCTTGGATGCTTTTGCCGGTTTGCTTCGCTTTGTTGATAATCTTATCATCAATATCCGTTACATTTCTGATAAGCGTCGTTTTATATCCGCTTGCCTCTAATACTCTTCTTAAAAGATCAAAACTGATAGCACTTCTAGCATGTCCCAAATGAGCATCATCATAGACAGTTGGACCACATACATAGAGGGTGGCTTGCCTCTCTTTTATGGGTTCAAATAGAACTTTCTCTTTTTTTACACTATCAAAAATAACCATACATTCCCTAAGATAAAAACTTTGCTAGATTATATCTAAAAATCATTTAGTCTTTTTCTCACTAAAAATATGGAAGGATAAGTTCGTTCAAAAAGTAAAAGAGTGGCGTTAGGAGAATAACTGCTAACAAAAAGAGGAGTGTGTATCTTGTATCAAACATATTTTTTATGGTTTCAAAGCCGATCTCTTTGAGTGTACCGGCAAAAAGCACCCATCCGCCGATACTACCCGCAAGTGCTAAGCCACTTGCCCCCATGGGTTTGATGAGCGCCAAAGAGGCTAGGATATTGATAAGAAGCGAGTAGGTCGCTATCTTGGCAGCCTTTGCTTGTTTGTGTGAAGCATAGAGGACAAGTGAGAAGAGCTTCGCGAGTCCAAAAGGAATGAGTCCAGCAAGGTACATAAAAAGCACAGAGGTGGTTTGTGTAGTCTCAAAGGCGCCAAACTTACCACGCTCAAAGATGATTTTGATGATAAGCTCTCCAAAGATGATTCCGCCTATCGTCGAGATACCAAGCAAAAAGAGTAAAAGCCAAAAAGCTTTTTTGAGATTTCGCTCCATTGCATCATTTTTACCGTTTTTTATGGCTTTTGATATGCTTGGAAAAAGTGCCGTTGCAGTTGCGATGGCAAAAAGTGCTAGCGGGAGCTGAAATATCCTATTGGCATAAAAAAGATAGGAGATAGAGCCCGTCATAAGAAATGAAGCTAAGAGCGTATCTAAAAATGCATTTATTTGTGGTGTTGAGTTGCCCCACATGGCAGGCAGAAAGAGTTTGTTAAATTTCTTTGTATCTCTACTTACATCTTTTTTTCCAAGATATTTAAAACCGCCGAAAAATACTTTGTGCATCTTCATGGTCGATATCGCCCAGATGTGCGTTATGACTTGCAAGAGCCCCCCGATGACAACAGCGATACTCAAAGCATACGCAACAACCTTTGGATCATCATGCATAAACAACCAAAGTGCAGCTACCATCGCGATATTGAGCAGTGATGTTGAGATGGCTGTGACTGCAAAATACTCTTTGTATTGGAGGAGGGTTGCAAGGAATGTGACGATAAAGATGAGGTCAAGATACCAAAAATTTATAGCCGTAAGTGGTGCAGCCAACGCTATAGTCTCACTATCCCAACCAAATGCCATGAGCTTTGTTAGCACTTCCGGAAAGAGCGAGACGATAAGTGAGATGATGACTAAAAAGAGCAAAAATCGCAAAAATATAGCAGCACCAAAAACCCCTTTTTGTTTTGAGGCGATAAAAGAGGGCATAAAACTTTGTGTAAAAGCTCCCTCGGCAAATATACGCCGAAAGAGGTTAGGTATCTTGAAGGCCACGAAAAATATATCACTATATATCGATGCACCTAAGGCTGAAGCCATAAATACATCCCTAAATAACCCCGTAATCCGTGAGGTGAGTATGCCAAAACTGTTTGTGAGTATCGCTTGTATTCGCATGGTGCTCTTTTTGAAAAACTTGGGGGTATTTTAGCGTAAGTTTGCTATGAGGCTTATTTTGTTATTCAATATCATTTTGCTTGTCATTGCGAGAAGCTTTAGCTTCGTGGCAATCCATATTCTATAAAGTAAACAAATCCGTTCATGGTGAGCTTGTCGAACCATTATCTTCAATATCCATTACCCTTCGATAGTTCGTCAAGCTCACTTACTCAGGGCGAGCGGAAAGATTACTATAGATAAAATACAAAGTCACGGTCGGCATATTGCGAGAAGCTTTGTCTTTGTAGCTCCATATCATCAAATAACTGTCATGCGAGCATCCTTGTAAAGCAGGCATATCCGCGGCGGTACAGATAGCAAGCAGGGATATGCCGCCCGCGACTTTGTGAGCATGACGCTTTTACTCCACTTTTCTAAAAAGTGGAAAGAAGAAAATAAGAAATCTTTATAACTTTTCTTTTTAGTAAAGAAAAGTAAGAAAAGAAAATCGTCGTTTCACAATTGTGCGGGTGTTGCTCAACGCTCGGGCTTCGCAGTGCTCGCATTCACAACTGCACAAGAAGTGTGAAAACGACAGAGAAGCTGATTTATAGTTTAATTTAAAATATTTTAATACATGGAAGCCAAAAATTCCACTCGCTTAAAGAGCAATTTAGGAGCTTTTTTGTAAAATACGACAAAATCAATAATATGAGGGTCGTTTTATGGAAGGTGTATATACCTATTTTGGTGTCATATTTGGTCACGAAGGAAGTGGTTTGATGATGGCGCATGTTACGCTAGTTGCTATCATCATGCTAGTTTTAGCAAGAGCAGCAACAAAAAATATGCAAGCCGTGCCAAGCGGTAATCAAAATGTTATGGAAGCTTATCTTGGTGGTGTTATCGCCATGGGAAAAGATGTTATAGGCGAAGAGAATGCTAGAAAGTATCTTCCGCTTGTAGCAACTATCGGATTATTTGTATTTTTCTCTAACCTTATCGGCATCATCCCCGGGTTTGAAGCACCAACAGCCAATATCAATATTACTTTGACGCTGGCACTTTTAGTGTTTGTCTATTATCATATCGAAGGTGTACGGGCACAAGGTTTTTTAAAATATCTTGGTTCATTCGTTCACCTTGGTGAGATGAACCCGTTCCTCAAAGCCGGGCTTACAGCGTTTATGTATCCTATCGAGATCGTATCACATATCTCAAGAATTATCTCGCTCTCTTTCCGTCTTTTTGGGAACATCAAAGGGGATGATCTCTTCTTGTGGGTTCTTTTGATGCTTGCTCCTTGGGCAGTCGTGCCACTTTCCGGATATGTTCTTCTTACTTTTGGTGCGATACTTCAAAGCTTCATATTTATGATTCTTACCTATGTGTACCTTGCAGGAGCTGTTGTCGTAAGTGAAGATCATCACTAAGAGCGATGCTAGCGTACGCTATTAGCGATCCTTCCACCCTTTCATTTGAACACCTAAGTGAGGATCTTAAAAGATTCTCGCGTCTTGCCTCTATGATCGTTTATCGTGATCGATTAACCCCCAACTATAATGATAATGCCAAACTCTTTTTAGAGACCACCAAGCATTTTGATTTTGATAAAGTTTTACTTCATGGTGATGTGGAGCTTGCTTGTAGGCTTAAAGCTGATGGAGTGCATCTAAGAAGCGATCAATTCGAGCTTGTGGCAAAGGCAAAAAGTTGTGGGCTGTTTACAGTAGCGAGTGCGCACTCTTTAGAGGAGTTGCTTGATCTGCAAGAAAGAGGCGCCGATATGGCAACACTAAGTCCTATCTTTGCGACTCCCAACAAGGGCAAGCCCCTTGGAGTCAATATCCTTAAAGCGCTCAAAGCAGAGCTTGATATGCCTATTATAGCACTTGGCGGTATATTGGGAGATACGCAGATACAATCGTGTAAAACAGCGGGATTTGCGGGATTTGCCTCTATCCGCTATTTTGCTAGATAAAAAGTGATACGCTAAGTCCTATCACGCCTCCAAAAAGACCTCCCCAAATTACAAGCCAACCTAGATGCTCTTTGATAATCGACTCTACAATCTCTTTTACCATTTGAGGTGTGAGCTCTTCTAGTCTCTCTGTGACGATTGTCTCTATGGAGTTTAAGATATCTTCTTGTAGTAAGTTAGAGTTAAGCTCATTCTCAATCATCTTTTTAAAAGACTCCGATGTTGTTATCTTGATGAGAGCACTTCTTAGCTTCTCTTCAAAAGGTTTTTGAAATGAATCAAGTGCACTCTCACCGCCAAACATTCCAAGGAGCGATCCAAACTTTGACTCCATGATAGTGGTCTTAAGGCTCTCAAATGCAATTTTGAGGTCAACTTTGGTGATGATAGAGGCAAAATCGATATCTTGATTTTCCTTTTGTAGAAACCTACTTATATTCTCTTTGGAGAAAAATTGCTCCATAATCATCGATTTGATAGAGTTTTTAAAAGCTCCAAAATTTTTCTCTATCACCCCCGAGCCGTAAAGTAGAGGTACTTTATGAAATATCATATAGATAGCAAGCGAGTTTGTGATAGCGCCTGAGAGTGCATAAAGTCCGACATTGAGTGTGTGCTTACCTATAGGATGCGGCAAGAAAAAAGAGAGAATGATGATAAAGATAGTTGTTAGATTGGTCATCAATGTTTTTGACATGGCACACTCTTCTATTTTTTGTTATTATATAGTAATTGAGCGTTATTTATACTCAAATTCACCCTGGAAAAGACCATATTCGGGCTGAAATTGCACCACAAAACCATTTGGATAGTAGATGATAGCATTGAAAGATTTTGAGAAGTTAAAACATCCATTTGGTTTATCGGAATCTACAAGAGTATACTTATCTTCTCTCAAATCGTAGGTATCACTACATGTGGCATCTGGGATAGTGTTATCGTGTTCTTGCAGATACTCATCTAGCGCTTGACATTCTATCGCAAGTTCTTCCGGTGAGAGTGCATTGTGGTTGTATGGAACCTCTTCACATGAGCGGGGTTTATAGATAATTGTCAATGTTTTTGTATCGAACACGGCATCTGCTTCGGAAATATTAACTGCCATATGTGATTCATAGATATCACCATGAGCATGTTTTTGTTTTTCGTTACATCCTGTAAATATAAATATCGACACCAAGATAAAGATTTTTTTCATAAAGTTTTCATTCCAAGATGTGTCATTTTCGTAGTCATATAGGCTAATCCGACTAAAAGCGTAATTGGTAGATGCAAATAGATATATATTTTCTTACGAGATTTGACATAGAGCCACGCAAAAAGTGCTAAACTTGTAGCAATCACAAGGGGTGTTTCTAAAAAAGCAAGTTTTAAAAATATCGCTCCAGGATCCGATGAACATTTAATCTCTCCAACCGGAAAAACAAACCAAAATGCAGAGAGCCTCAGGGTGATTAGTGTGTAGAGTATGGTAAGGAAGATAAAAAGGAGTGCATATGCTACCGTTTTCACTATCTTTTTTGTCAATATCGGCTCCTTGGTGTATTGAAATTTATAAAGTATAGCATACAATTTATAAGGAGTAATTTGCCGATAAAGCTATATGCTTTTAAACATCTTTGGATATAATTAAAAGACAAAAATAACAAAGATTTTCATCTTTATCTTCAAGGAAAAAAATGCGATTTGAAACTGTTATCGGCTTAGAGGTGCATGTCCAATTAAACACTCAAACAAAGATATTTTGCTCATGTGCAACAAGTTTTGCCGAGAAGCAAAATACCAATACCTGTCCTGTATGCTTAGCGCTTCCCGGGGCTTTGCCTGTACTCAATCTCGAGGCTGTTAACAAAGCAATGTCGTTTGGGTATGCTGTGAATGCAGAGGTAAATCAGAGATCGATTTTTAACCGTAAGAGTTATTTTTATCCTGATAGTCCATCAGGGTATCAGATATCGCAATTTGACATTCCTATCGTAGAGGGTGGTGAGTTGATTGTCAATCTAGAGGACGGCACAACCAAACGAATAGGTATCACAAGAGCCCACCTTGAAGCAGATGCAGGGAAAAATATGCACGAAGGCGCCATCTCAAAAGTCGATCTTAACCGTGCAGGTACACCGCTTCTTGAAATCGTAAGTGAGCCGGATATGCGCAGTATAGAAGAGGCTGTAGGCTATCTCAAGAAGTTGCATTCCATTGTAAGATATCTCGATATCAGTGATGCCAATATGCAAGAGGGTTCATTTCGATGTGACGTGAATGTCTCTATCAGGCCGGAAGGACAAGAGGAGTTTGGGACAAGAGTTGAGATAAAAAACATCAACTCATTTCGTTTTGTCGCAGCTGCCATCGAGTATGAGGTCACAAGACAGACAGAGGCGTATGAAGATGGTCTTTATAAGGAGGAAGTGTATCAAGAGACGAGACTTTGGGATGTTGCAAAAGGTGTAACAAAGAGTATGCGCGGGAAAGAAGATAGCGCAGATTATAGGTATTTCCCCGATCCTGATCTCAGACCCGTGCTTGTTACACAAGCGATGATGGATGTCGCTAAAAAGATACCTGAATTGCCGGATCAAAAGGTGCAAAGGTATGTTGATGAGCTTGGGATTAAAAAAGATGACGCGCTCGTTATCACTTCGCAAAAAGAGATGGCATACTATTTTGAAGCGATGCTAGAACATAAAATCACACCGAAAAATGGGGTAACTTGGTTGACCTCTGAGCTTTTAGGTAGGCTCAATAAACTCTCTTTAAATATAGAGAACTCTCCTATAACGGCAGAGACGCTTGCGCTTTTGATAGCAAAGATAGAGAGCGATGTCATTTCAGGCAAGGGTGCAAAAGATGTGCTTGATTTTATGTTTGAAAATGATGAGCGGGATATTGATGCAATCATCGAAAAACTCGGTCTTGCACAGGTGAGTGATGATGGAGCGATTTTAGAGCTGATAGATGCTGTTTTGGCAGAAAATGAAGAGAAGGTAAATGAGTACAAAAGCGGGAAAGAAAAGCTTTTTGGTTTCTTTGTAGGAGCGTGTATGAAGCAAAGCAAGGGTTCAGCAAATCCTGCAAAGCTCAATGAGCTGCTCAAACAGAGATTGAGTTAAAGGAAAAGAGCCCATATGATGCATCGATTCATACTAAGACTCTCTTATATGATCGATAGATCGACACGCTATCAAAAATGCAAATCTTTTTTTAGATCACTGCTTTTAGATGTCAACTACCCCTATAAAAAATATTTTGATCGTTTTATGATCGTATTGATTTTCATCTCTATTGCGATATTGATGTTGAGCAAATCAGGCAAATTGCCTACGTGGCTTATCGAGTTTGATCTTAAGGTTATAACGACTGTATTTATCTTGGAGTATCTTCTACGCATTTGGGTCAATTTTGATATCCATAAGCATATTGTAGCACTGAGCAAAGAGAAGGATGCTTCATTGAGTGAGTACTACTTTAAGCCACTTAAAAAACAGCTTGCCTATCTCGTCTCTTTGCCTGCACTCATCGACCTTGTGGCGATCTTTCCAAAGTTTAGAATCGTAAGACTCCTTAAGCTTTATCACTATATGCATGGCACCTCAAGCCTCTTCAAGGCACTCGCAAGTAAGCGATTTGAATTTATCTTTTTAGGTTATTTGCTTCTTGGGGTTACCTTCTCTTTGGGTACGGTTTTTTATATCTTGGAGTATGGTATCAATGAGAAGATAGGAAGCTACTTAGATGCTATCTATTGGGCGCTCGTTACCATATCAACTGTAGGGTATGGTGATATATCACCTGTGACCGACACGGGCAAAATCATTGCTATGTTTGGCATCGTTTTCGGTGTTGCGATGATCTCTTTTGTAACCTCCGTGATGGTTTCGGCATTCTCGGAGCGCTTTGATGAGTTACGCAATGTGGACAATGTTAATCTCGTCTCAAAGATGAATCGTGCCGTCATTATCAACGGTTATGGGCATTTGGGATTGAGTGTTGCTAGGAAGTTGAAAATAAGAGGCGAGTATGAGCCTGTAATTATCGAGAAGAGTGTCGAGAAGGTTTCAGAAGCTAGAAAAGATGGTTATAGAGCAATATGTGCAGATGGATCGAGTGCAAAGATCATCAAAGACCTCTATGGAGGCAAGAATATTGCTGCAATGTTGACACTCACAAGCTCTGACATTGATAATATCTATTTTATCTTGAATGCAAGGTCGGTTGAGTCGGATGCAGTCATCTTTGCTCGTATGAATGAAAATCATCTAAAAAGACAGTATATTGCTGCCGGAGTCAATAGGATAGTTGAGCCTTATGAGGTGATTGATGCAAGGGCACTCAATCATATCAAGGCACACCATCAAGAGCATAAAAAAGGTATTATCTTCTTTGGGTATACTCATAAGAGTAAGCATATGTGCCGTATCTTGAAAGATGAAGGCATAGCGTTGAGTCTTTATGAAACAGATACCGCGCGTTATGAAGAGGCAAAAAATGATGGTTTTGAAGATGTGATTCAAGTAGACGTAAGCCAATATGATTATCTCGAACAGATTACAAAACTTAGAGGCTTTATGGTTGTATGCTCCATGCCGGAAGATGCACTCAATGTCTACTATACGATTTCACTTCGCTCGGGTGGCTTTAAAGATGAGATTGTGGTTCTTTCAGATAGCAAAGAGGATAATCGAAAATTAATCTTAGCAGGGGTGAGTAAAATCTTTGATATGTATGAAGAGAGTGCAGAGCGTTTTATAGAGCTCATAGAGACAAAAGGAGAGCAAATAGTATGAAGATAGCAATCATTGGTGCCGGAAAATGGGGACAAGCGCTCTATCATGCTTTTAGTCAAAACAATAAGGTAGTGATAACCTCAAGAAGTAAAAAAGATATCGAAAATTTTGTATCAATCAGAGAGGCGCTAGAGTATCCCTATATCATTATGGCAATTCCGGCACAGTTTGTCAGAGAGTGGATGAGCACGCATTTTGAAGACAAGGGGCAATCAATCTTAGTTGCTGCTAAAGGGATAGAGGTGCAAAGCGGCTCTTTTTTAAATGAGGTCTATGAGACATTTATTCTAAAAGAGCGACTCGCTTTTCTCTCAGGCCCCTCGTTTGCTTATGAGGTACAACAGTCTCTTCCTACCGCTTTGGTTGTTAGTGCAGTAGATGAAGCGCTCGCGCAGAAGTTTGTTGATGCTATGCCTGAGTTTATCAAGGGGTATGTAAGTGCAGATGTCACAGGTGAAGAGGTAGCAGGAGCCTATAAGAATGTTATAGCAATCGCCGGTGGAGTATGTGACGGGTTAGGGCTTGGCAATAACGCTAGAGCAGCACTTTTAGCACGTGGGCTTGTTGAGATGAGCCGTTTTGGAGAGGCATTCGGTGCAAAAAAAGATACTTTTCTCTCACTCGGCGGGGCGGGCGACCTTTTTTTAACTGCAAGCTCAAAGCTCTCAAGAAACTATAGAGTGGGTATAGGCTTGGCGCAAAAAAAGAGTATCGAAGCGATACTCTTGGAGCTTGGAGAGGTTGCAGAGGGCGTTGCAACGGCACAAGCGCTTTTTGATATCTCGGAGAAAAAAGGGATATATTTACCGATTGCAAAAGAGGTTTATAGTATGATATACGAAGAAAAAGATCCGCACAGCAGTGTAAAAGATCTATTATTACCACGCCAATAAAGTCAAGGATATATTTATGGTAAAGTTTTTAACAGAGGCAAAGCGATGTTCATCCATCATAGCGACAATGACCTCAAAAAGAAAGAGTGATATATTGGTTCAAATGGCAGATGCGTTGATCCAAAATAGCCAAAAGATTATAGCGGCAAACAAGAAAGATCTCGAGCAGGCGAAGAGCATGGAGCTAAGTAGCGCGATGCTTGAGCGATTACTTCTTGATGAAAAAAGAGTTGCAGCGATGGCGACTTCTCTCAAGGAGATAGCACAGCTTAAAGAGCCTGTAGGCAGAGTACTTGAAGGATGGATCAATGAAGATAATCTACGCATAGAGAAGGTTTCTGTGCCTATCGGCGTAGTTGCGGTCATCTATGAATCTCGTCCTAATGTAACATCTGATGTGGGTGCACTCTGTTTTAAAAGCGGTAATGTTGCTATCCTCAAAGGTGGCAAAGAGGCACTTAACTCAAATCGTGCGATAGCAGATGTATTGCAGGAAGTTTTAGAAGCCAATGGATTGCCAAAATTTATCATCTCTTTGCTTCCTGATAGTTCAAGAGATGGTGTTGATAGATTGATAACGATGGATGAGTATGTCGATTTGATCGTCCCTAGAGGTGGTGAGGCGTTGATTCGTCATATATCAAAAAACTCTTCTATCCCTGTTGTAAAGCATGATAAAGGGCTTTGTCATACCTATATCCACAAAGATGCTGACCAAGAAAAAGCCATCGCGATTGCGCTTAATGCAAAATGTCAAAGACCGGGTGTTTGTAACGCAATGGAGACACTTATCGTCGATAGTGCGATAGCAGGTGAGATATTGCCAAAACTGCATAAAGAGTTTTTGGGGCATAAAACAGAGCTCAAAGGAGATGCAAAAGCATGCGCTATCATCTCTATTGAACACGCAAGTGAACAAGATTTTGATACCGAATATCTGGCCAACAAGCTTAATATCAAAGTTGTAGAAGATATAGAGGAAGCGATTGGGCATATACGAAGATTTGGCTCATCGCACTCTGAGGCAATTATTACCGAAAACTATACTGCTTCAGAGTACTTTTTGGATCAAGTCGATGCCTCTTGTGTTTATGTCAATGCGAGTACGCGTTTTACGGATGGCGGTGTATTTGGTTTTGGAGCAGAAGTCGGTATCTCAACCAATAAACTGCATGCGAGAGGACCTATGGGAATCAATGAGCTAACAACCTATAAGTATAAGATATATGGAGTGGGTCAGATAAGAGAATAACCACATTTATGACACACCCTTTTAGTATAATGCCAAAGGAGATAGGATGCAAGATATAGTTTTAGATATTTGTGATCTCTCTTTTGGATATACAAAAGAGAGTGTTATATTTGACAACTTCTCATTGAGTCTTAAAAGAGGTGAGATTAAGAGCGTTGTCGGGAGAAGCGGTAGTGGCAAATCAACACTTTTTGAGATCATTGCCGGGAACTTAACTCCCAAAAAAGGGCAGGTAAGCAGAGGAAAAATCGGTTGGATATTTCAAGATCCTTATAGCTCTTTTCACCCAAGCTATTCGATCATACGACAGATCAAAGAGGTAGCGCCCATCAAAGAGCTTGATCTGCTTTGTAGTGAGGTCGGCATCGAGGCTCAGCTTTTAGAGAAGTTGCCTCATGAGCTCTCAGGTGGGCAGTTGCAACGCTGCAGTATCTTGCGTGCTATTCTCATGAAGCCTGATTTGATGCTTTGTGATGAGCCGACAAGTGCACTTGATAATCTCATCCAGCTTGATGTGATGAAACTTCTTGTAAAAAGGTTAAAAGGTGTCGGTATCTTGTTGATAACGCACGATATTGATCTTGCAAAATGGGCAAGTGATTCGATAGTATCTTTAGATTAGGGATATGTAATGAGATTTTTACTCTCACTTTTTTTACTGTTCTCGCTCTCTTTTGCAGATGAAGAACTTATAGATGAGACAAAATTGTTACAGATTGAAGGTAATGCTCAGATAACCAAAGCAGATATCGAAGAGGCACTCGAGGCAAAGAAAAAAAGTTTTCTCTTTTTTTGGAGTAATAAAGAGCCTCGCATCAATGTAAAGTTGATCCCCGGTATCGAGGAGTCTTTACGAAGTTTTTTTAACTCTGTTGGGTTTTATAATGCTGATTTTGAGATCAAAGAGCTTGAAGATGTCGTCAAAATTACTATACAAGAGAATGAAGCATTTACGATACATAGTATCAACATCACATCAGATTATAACATCACCCCGATACTAAGATTTAAAGAACAGCAGATATTTAAGGCCGAAGATTTCATAGAGATGAAAAACGATATCATTAAAGCCCTTTTAGATAGCGGTTATTGTAGTTATAAGTTTGACAATAAGGCCTATGTGAATTTAGAGCGTCATAGTGTTGATCTTCTTTATTTTATACAAAAAGGAGATGTTTGTAGTTTTGAAGATGCTTATATTGAAGGACTTAAAAGTGTCGATAGGGATGTCGTACTCTCTAGAATCATAGCAATAAAAGGGAGTAGGTTCTCGGCAAAAAAAGTGCGCTCAACCTACGATAGAATCGGAGAGCTTGATGTATTTGATAGTGTCGTTATCAATATTAATCGTAAACTCTTCAATCAGGTTCCCCTCGATATAAAAGTAAGTGAAACAACCAAACCGTACTATTTTAGAGGGGGTGTCGGGTATGACTCCTATCTAGGACCAAAAGCACAAGCGCAACTCGTGAAGAGAAATTTTTACGGCAATGCTCAAAAACTTACACTCACAACAAGCTACTCCGAGCTTGAGCAGTTTGCCGAAGTAGAGTTTTTCAAGCCCGCATTTTTACATTTTTCTAAATATTACTTTGACCTTGGAGCCAAAGTCGGATATTCGAACCTTGAATACCCTGCCTTTAAAGAGAAGAAGAGTTACGCAAAACTCTACATGGCATACCTCTACAAAAGGGCTGAAGCAGTGATGGGTATAGGAGCTGAAAATATAGATATATCTTATCTTGATAATTATGATGCTTCGCATGCGCCGATTTATCCTTTGGATGAGGGGAGTTTCAATCTTTTGTATCCCTATTTGAAGTTTGTTTATGATGCGAGAGATGATAAGCTTGATCCTAAAAACGGTTACTATCTTAGTGCCTATGTAGAGTATGGTTTGCCTTATAACGGCGATGCGAGCAACTATCTTAAAACGCTCCTTGAAGCAAGGGCTATCTACTCCATCAAAGATATCACCTTTGCTGTTGTTGGAAAGATGGGTGCTATCGAAGATTCTAAAAATGGCGTACCTGAGTCAAAGCTCTTTTTTGCCGGCGGCTCTTTTACCAATAGAGCTTATGGTTTTAATGAGCTCGGTGTTATAACTTCAAGCAGTGATTATACGGTTGATGGAGCATTTAGCTACGCTAATCTCTCATTTGAAATGGATTTTCCGCTTTATGGCTCTTGGAGGGGTGCGCTTTTTTCAGATAACACAATGCTCTCGCGAGAAAAGCACTCTTATGATGGAGAGATTATCACAGCCGTTGGTCTTGGTGTACGATACGTGACCCCTATCGGTCCGCTTAAAGTTGATGTGGCATTCAATGCCGATGATCCTTCTCAGCAGGGGATTCAATTTCAGATAGGACAGTCATTTTGAGAAAGATACTCTTTAGAATTGCTATCATTATTACTGTTATAAGCATGGTTATCTCGGTAGTTCTGTTTTTTGCAAATAGTGCACCTATCGTGAAGATAGTTGTAGATAAATATGCTCCAAGATACAACATCACCTACAAAAGCATTGAAGGCAATTTGATACAGGATTTGCATATAAGCGACATACGATATAAAAATGAGCCTTTAGCAAAGAGTGCAACACTCTCCTGGAGTCCCTGGGCAATCTTACAAGGTCAGATATTTTTAGATACGCTTGATGTCAAAGATGTTGCTATCGATGTTGTCAACAAATTTGCGAGTGAGTTTCAAAGTGATGAGCAAAACAGTTCAAGCACAGAGCGTATCGATCTTGACATCGCAATCAAAAAATCTAACATAACCTTTTTACCTCATAAGCTTACGCAGGATATCTCTATCAATGCGATGAAGCTTACTATGAAGCAGTCCATTTTTTCAATCAAGGAACTTAAACTTATAGGAGGAGACCCTAAGATAAATATAGTGACCAATTTTGGCACGCTTGCATATAGTGCTCAAAAAGATGAGAGATATATGCTTGCCGGATTTGGAAAGATATATCCAAAACAGGCTCTTTTTGATAGATACAACATTCCGCTTCAAGCTGATGCACTCAAAGAGATTACGATAAAAGAGTTCAACATAGATGCGCAGAGGCTTTTTATCTCTTTTGCGTCCGAAGGCAAGGGCGCACTCTTTCAAAAGAGCTATCCGATCGATATACGCAACTTCACATCGGAGCTCACATATAACTTCGATACACTCTCGCTTAATGTTGACTCAAAAGCATATCTAGATGGAGCTGATTTTAAAAATGCACTCTTAACAAATAGCTTGACCCTTGATAAGAAGTTAGAGTTTCAGGGGGAATTAGTACCTGAAAAGATAGTGACTTTTGGAGAAACATCTAAGAGAGTGTTTGAAGCAACGCAGATACATTATCAAGGGGATGCTCATACTCTAGATGCAAATATCACCTCAAAACTCTTTGCAGGCAGCTTCACAAGCAAAGCGTATAAAGAGGCTCATTTTGAGCTCTATTCAAAAGCACCCATACCACTCTCTTCGTATGCGAAGCTCCCCAAAGCATTCCAAAGTGCCACTGCTGATATCAAGCTTGATGCGCCACTCAATCTTAGAAAATTTTCTAAAAGTAAAATCAATGCAAAAATACGATCAAATATAGCAAATATCGATGCCAAGATAGCGCTCAATGATAGTTTGAGTAGTGATGCTAAGCTCAAGATTCCTCAAAATACTCTTCTTAAAAACTATGATAGCACAGTCAATTGGAGTCTGCTTGATAATGCCACATTGCAAGTGAAACGAAAAGATAAGGGGTGGGATGTCGGATTGCAATCAAAAGCTCTCTTTGCAGATCTCATCTATAGCGATGCAGCACTTCAGGGTAAGATAAAGATCGAGGGAAAACCTATAGCCAATCTCAATATAGACGGAGCTTTTAATCTTCAAATGAGTAGCGACAAAGAGGGTAAAAAAAACTTGCAGATAAGCTCAAAGAGTCTTAAGATAGGTGATAAAAAGATAGATCAAAAAGAGATCAAAGATATAACACTTCAAATTGTTCAAAAAGGCGAGGGCAGCTTTGTGATACCTGCATATAGCTTGAGCTATAAAGATATACCAATTTTTGCCAAAAAACCTTCCTATTTTGATATAAAAGGTGATCAATATATACTCAAAGAGCTTTGGATTAATGATCAGGCTTTAACGCAAGGGAGCTATGATGCTACTTCGCAAAAGGGTAGTTTTAGGCTCAATGCCGATACATTTCATCTTGAGAATAAATTTGCCGATCTGAGTGCAAAGATTGATCTTATCGCTAAGCTAGATGGAAAAAAGACAGACATATCAGGTTCTGTAGATATCTTGGGTGGCGAGCTGAAGTACTCTTTAGAGCAAAAGACATTTCCCTCAGATAGTGACATTGTCATCATTCAAGATATCCACTACAAAGAGCCCTCTACTTTTGTAAAAAATTTGAGCACCAATATTAAGATAGAGGCAAAAAAACCTATCATCTACAAGCAGAAAAATGCCGATATTATCGCAACGGGAAATGTGAGTATCAATAAGCCTGAAAATGCCAATCCGCTTGTCACCGGCATGATGACCATCCCTAAAGGTAGCAGCTATCAATTTCAAGGGAAAAAATTTATACTCAAAGAGAGTCACATATATTTTGTAGGTGAGTACAATAAGCCTCTTTTGGATATCAGCGCTGATTATAAATCATCTGCCTATAAGATAACGGTCTTTGTCTCCGGCACTCCAAGCGCTCCAAATATCACATTCTCTTCAAGACCAAAGCTTTCACAGCAGCAGATACTCGCTGTTTTGCTTTTTGGTTCCCAAGACGCTGCGGGGACACATAGCGGTACAGAGATGATGAAGATGATAGGAGGTGCCATTGCTAAATCTGCTCTCAGTGATGCAGGTATCAAGGTCGATCACCTTGTTTTAGGCGCAGATACGCTAGAGGTTGGTAAAAAAATATCCGACAAAGTTACGATTATTTATGTCAATGAAGAGGTATCAAAAGTCAAGGTAAAATACAATCAAAGCAGAACAGTTGAGGAGGTATTGACAGTGAGTCCTGATTCGACTGCCATTGATATCTACTATAAGAAAGAGTTTGAAGATATGGGAGATATACTCTATAGAAAAAAAGATTAGCTCAGCCGTCCCTTAAACTCTTCATAGCCAAATGTTTTGAGCACCTCGATGCTTCCATCCTCTCTTTTTATGGCAATTGCGGGAAGATTGATTCCGTTAAAGGTGGTTGCTTTGACCATAGTGTAGTGCATCTGATCTTTGAAGATAATCGTATCGCCGATTTGTAGTTTTTCATCAAAACTATAATCTCCCATGATGTCCCCGGCAAGGCAGGTATTGCCGGCGAGTCTATAGGTATATTGTTTTTTGTTGGCTTCATCTGCGCCCTCTACATCGGCACGGTAAGGCATGATAATGGTATCGGGCATATGTGCTTCAGCAGAGCTATCAATGATTGCGATATCGATTCCGTTGTGGACGATATCCAACACTGTCGTATGGAGGTCGCCACACTGCCAAGCGACAGCCTCGCCGGGCTCCAAGTAGACCTCGATGTTGTTATATCTTTTTTTAAAATCTTTGATGAGTGCTATAAGTTTTTCTCTATCGTAGCCGGCTCTTGTTATGTGGTGTCCGCCACCAAAATTAACCCATTTTAACTTTTTTATGAGCCCGCCGAATTTTGCCTCAAAATTTTCTAGAACACCTTCAAGTGCATCACAATCTTGTTCACAAAGTGCATGAAAATGGAGCCCATCACACGCTTGGAGTATGCTTGGATCAAAATTTTCCAGTGTTGTTCCGAGGCGCGAATAGAGACCGCATGGGTTGTATATCTCTTTAGGCGCTTGAGAGTACTCAGGGTTAACTCGCAAGCCCAATGAGATATCGGGGTTAATCTCTTTTACTCTTTTGTAAAATCTATGAAATTGATCGGGCGAATTAAAAACAAGATGGTGTGATATGCTTGCAATGGTGTCGATCTCACTCTCTTTAAAGGCCGGCGAGTAGGTATGGAGCTCTTTTTGAAACTCTTCATGTGCCAATTTAGCCTCATTGAGTCCGCTTGCACAGCATCCATCAAGTGTTTCTCTGATGATATCAAAACTCTTCCAAAGAGCAAATCCTTTGAGTGCTAAAAGTATCTTTGCACCACTCTCATCTTTGATCTGTTTGAGTATTTTAAGGTTCTTTCTAAGTGCTTTTTCATCTAAAAGCCAGCATGGCGAGGGTATGTTTGTCTCTGTTATCGTTTTCATGGAAGTAATTATAACACGGTTTTTTACCAATATAACGCTTATACTCCACTTTTGGTTTAAAACTTTTCAAAGGCTATTTACGGTAAAATCGCGTCTTAGTAAACCATTTTGGTTATTTATACATTTAAGGACAAGTATTATGAAAAGAACATACCAGCCACACAATACTCCACGCAAGAGAACACACGGCTTTAGAATAAGAATGAAGACAAAGAACGGAAGAAAACTTATAGCAGCAAGAAGAGCTAAGGGTAGAAAAAGATTAGCCGCATAAAAAACTTTGTTCGTATCAGCGAACAAAAGAGTTTTGATGATATCTATAAAAATGCAACAATTGTATGGCATACCCCTTATTTTGTCATTTTTTATAAAGAAAAAAAAGGGCATAATGTAGCGTTTGTTTCCAGTAAGAAGATAGGAAATGCAATAAAACGAAACAGGGCAAAAAGACTTTTGAGGGCCCTTTTTATAGATAAGAGCGATATATTAAGCGAGGGGAGCTATATATTTGTCTCAAAAGCAAAGATATTAGATGAGGCGTATACCGTACTCTCTAAAACTTTTCTTTCAGCCCTAAAAAGAGTCAACCCTAATAAACATTCTTAAAATAAAGGCGTCAATTTGGAACAGCAAGACCTTCAAAAAAGATTATTAATAGCTTTAGTTCTGTCGATTTTGATATTTGTGGGATTTAGTTATCTTATGCCACCACAAGCACCGCTTAATACCACAGATATCAATAGTACCGCTCCACAGACACAAGCAACACCACAAACTCCAACGAGTATCGCATCACAATCCACTCCGGCAGTAGAAGAAGATAAAGCGATAGCCCCTCAAGCTGAAATTGCCGATAGTGAAGTTGAGCTTAAAGTGCTTAACGGCAAATTTATCTGGGTTATCGATAAGTTTGCTAGGATATCTCAAGTGACACTCCTTGAAGATAAATATAAAGAAGAGGGTGAGTATCGTAAGCTTTTTGCGCCTGAGGGGGCAAAGCCGCTTGAGATAAGATTTAAAGACCCTACACTTGCAAAAGAGGCATTTACAGTACCTTATACTATGGATTTTAGTAGTAAAGAGTTGTCATTAGGCGAAGAGCCAAAAACTGTTACTTTTACACAAAAGCTTTCAACTCTGAGCGTTACAAAAAAAGTTACTTTTCACAATAACGGAAGTTATAATGTAGAGATAAAGACATCACAGCCTGCTGAGTATTTTGTAACAAACGGTGCAAGACCGCAAGCCGATAAATCAAAATATATGGTAGCCAAAGGTGCACTTATCAAAAAGGCCTCAGGTGAGACTGATGTGATAGAAGATGGTGATGCCACAGGTGAGGAGTCATTTGAAGGTGCGAAGATTATCTCCTCATTTGATCGATACTATACGACACTTTTTTATAATCTCACTACAGGTATGAATGTCTCGGTACTCAAAGAGGCAAACGGAGACCCTCTCATGTTTGTGGCACTCAAAGACGATTACGCTTTTAGTGGATATATCGGACCAAAAGAGTATAAGGCACTCTCCTCTATCAATCCGGAGCTTACAAGTGTGATTGAGTATGGTTGGTTTACTTTCCTTTCTGAGCCGTTTTTTACGGTTATTCGCTGGATACATGATCATGTCGTTGCAAACTGGGGTTGGGCCATTGTGATTTTTACAATTTTAGTGAAACTTATACTTTTCCCACTCTCTTTTAAAGGGATGATGTCCATGCAGAAGCTAAAAGATTTAGCTCCTAAGATGAAAGACCTCAAAGAAAAATATAAAGACGATAAACAAAAATTAAATGTAAAAATGATGGAGCTTTACCAGAAGAACGGCGCCAATCCACTTGGGGGCTGCCTCCCGCTTCTTTTGCAAATCCCTGTCTTTTTTGCTCTGTATAGAGTGCTTTTAAATGCCGACGAGCTCCAAGGTGCTCCTTGGATACTATGGATACAAGATCTCTCTAGAATGGATCAGTATTGGGTGTTGCCACTCCTTATGGGACTCTCTATGTACCTCCAACAGCGTATCACGCCGAGTAATTTTACCGATCCGCTTCAAGAGAAGATATTTAAATTTTTCCCTGTTATTATGACGGCATTTTTTATAACATTCCCGGCGGGCCTTGTACTCTATTGGCTTACAAATAATATACTCTCAATTGCGCAACAGTATTACATCAATAGAGCGCATGAAAAGAAGAAGCAAGCCGAGATAGCATCCCATCACCATAAAAATTGATAGCCAAGGAAGGATATATGAGAAAATTTGAAGCTAAGACACTCCAAGAAGTCTTTGAGTTAGCTTCATCGGAAATGCATTGTTCTATTTTGGAGCTTGAAATCGAGGTGCTCCAAAGACCCTCAAAAGGGTTTTTGGGTGTAGGCTCCAAAAATGCCATAATCGTGGCAAAAAAAATAGTTCAAGACAAAAAAGAGAAGATTGAGGAAGAGCCTCCTTTAAGCGAAGATGTCGAAGAGATGATTAAAGAGCATGAGCATGTTTCTCACAATCATTTAGCAAAAAAGATAGAAGATGAGCTCAAAACCCTCTTTGAAAAATCATGTTTTAGCATCGATGTTGTTGAAGTAGATGTCGTTGAGCAGAATGCATTTATCTTTATAGACGGTGAAGACGCAGCTCTGCTTATAGGCAAAGAAGGTTATAGATACAATGCACTCTCTTATATGATCTTTAATTGGATATATAGCAAATATGATCTCTTTTTAAAGCTTGAGATAGCAAGTTTTCTTACATCGCAAGAACAGATGGTGGAGGGACTTCTAAAACCCGTTATAACAAAAGTTGAGGCTGAAGGCAGAGCACGCACAAGAGTGTTTGACGGTATATTGGTTCAGATCGCTTTGGAGAAGTTGAGAGACCATTTCCCAAATAAGTACATTGCCGCTAAGACAAATCAAAACGGCGAGAAATATATCATCATAAACGATTTCTTGTCCAATAACGATGAATGATACGATAGTTGCAAATGCGAGTGCTAGCGGGATCGGTTCGATCTCTATAGTAAGACTCAGCGGACCAAAATCGCTTGAGATTGCAAAAAAAATAACGGCTCACAATGAGCTCAAGCCAAGATATGCCCATCTCTCTCCACTTTATGATGCGCAAGGTGAGCTTATTGATGAGGCGGTTGTTATCTATTTTAAATCCCCCTATAGCTTTACAGGTGAAGATATCGTTGAGTTTCAGTGTCATGGCGGTTATATAATCTCGAGTGAAATCATCGATCTATGTGTGCATTATGGTGCAAGATTGGCTGAGCCGGGCGAATATAGCAAAAGAGCATTTTTAAACGGCAAGATAGACCTATCACAAGCCGAAGCCATTGCTAAAATAATCGAAGCAAAAAATCTTGACGCGGCAAAAATACTTGCCAAACAGCTCAAAGGCTCACTCTTAGACTTTGTGGAGCAGAGCAGAGAGCAGCTTTTGCTTATTTTGGCAAATTCTGAAGTGATGATAGACTATGCCGAAGAGGATCTCCCCGTTGATATCCAAGAGACTATTGCACAAAAGTTAGATATTCTTGAAGATAAACTGCGTGCTATCTTAGAGAGCAGTCATAGAAGAAAAGGTCTCATAGAGGGTTTTAGGGTCGCAATTGTGGGCAAACCCAATGTCGGGAAAAGTTCATTGTTAAACCGCTTTTTAGATTATGAGCGGGCGATTGTAAGTGATATCGAGGGCACAACGAGAGATACCATCGAGGAGTCTGTAAGAATCGGCTCTCATCTGATACGACTCATTGACACTGCAGGTATTAGAGAATCAAATGATGCCATAGAGCAGATCGGCGTTCAGAGATCTTTAGCCTCCATAGAAGAAGCAGATATCATCATAGCACTTTTTGACGGGAGTAGAGAGTTTGATCAACTTGATGAGGATATCATGGCGAAACTTACAGATATTGACCCCTCTAAACACCTTATAAAAGTGATCAATAAATCAGATCTCAATCAAAAGATAGCACACCCATTTTTAGAAGATGGAGCGTTGAAGATTAGCATCAAAGAGAATTTTACCAATCTGACGGAGGCACTACAATCCTTGCTTGATTCCATAGCAAAAGATGATGAGATTATGTTAGTAACAAGTAGACAGATTTTAGCACTTAGCGATGCATTGTCACATATAGGAGAATCGAGACTATTTTTGGCAAAATCCGAGCTTGAATTTTTCTCGTATCATCTCAATGAAGCACTCAAAAAGATATCTCTTATATCAAAACCGTATGACAATGAAGATATCCTAGATAAGATGTTTGGTGAATTTTGTCTTGGGAAATAGTGAGGGCATTTACAAAACCAATTATGTGCATCTAGGGTTATTGGAGATGCCTTTTATATAATATAAATTTGATATAATATGCCTATCAATATTGTAAAGGTTGTCATCTTGAATAGAATTATTATTTTTTTAATTCCGGCGTTATTTTTCGCTCTATTTATCACGGGTTGTGATACTCTAAGAGCACCGAGTTTACCGGGCCCAAAAAGCGAAAACACATCACAGTGGCCACCACTTGAGGATATGGATGATGAAGAGATTGTTGATCTTTCCGATATCGATAACAATATCCACGAAGGTTCTGTCACTGTTGAAGATATGCAAAATGATGAAGTGTATGAACGCATGGATTTTCCGACAGATGAGTATAAAAAATTGGCAAGAAACGGTCGCAGTACCATAAAGGGTCGCATATTTTTAGAAAATAGCGGCACTATGGTGCTCAATGCCAAAGGAACAAGACTCTATCTCAACCCGATTACAAGTTACTCTAAAGAGTGGTATGTGCAGAGCTATGTAAAAGGCAGAATTATGACACCTGCTGATAAAAGACTCTTTAACTACCTTAGATTTACGACATCTAACGAGAAGGGAGAGTTTGTTTTTTATGGAGTACCTGCGGGTCGTTATTATGTCATCGGAACGGTTGTTTGCGGTGATGAGTGCGGGTTTGATAGTGTAAAAAATATACGTATAGCCACAGAAGTAAGAGTCGGTGCAGGCGGAAAAACTTCTGTAAATCTCTCCAAAAAACTTTAGAGGTGCCCTTTAGTCTAAATCTTCATATCTCTCTTTGAGCGCATCATAGAGCTCATAAGGAGTGATATTTGGATGCTCCTTGAGGATCTCTTGCATCACGACATTATCCTCGACATTGCCCCATAATTTTTTATAGGTTCCATCTTTGTATCCGTGGTCTTGTCTAAATTGATTGAGGATATTTTTGCCGATATACAAAGAGTAGAGGGAGTCTACATTGAGTCCTGATTGTGCAAGTATCGTAAGATATTTTTCAAGGATATCCTGCCAGCTTGCTTCCATGAAAATAGTTTTGATAAAATCTTCGATATTGGCGATCTGATCAAGGTGATTATCGTCAATCTCTTTCGCCTCATCTTGTATGATGCAGAAGTTTTGAAGTGATTTGATCTCTTTAGCAATCTCTTCTATATCTCTGCCTCTATTGAGTCTCAAAACCTCACTCATTACAAAATGCCAGATATCTACAACCTCTATCTTTATATTTTCCGTATCAGCAGGCGCGCTGATATTTTTCCAGTGTTTCCAAGGGTAAGACTCGACAAGTTCGGCACACTCAAGATAGATGCATCGCTTCCAGTTGATGATCTTTCCTTGCGCAGTGACTCCCTCTTCCCACTCTTTCCCGTTGGTGGCATCATTGAGTTGCTGCTGGAGCTGTAACATGGAGGTTATTTTTGACATATTTTTCCCTTTTTTTAGCTTGTAAATTGTATCTACTTATTACTTTTTTAGGGTTTAAGTAAGATGAAAATATTTAACTTAGGTTAATCTAAAAGCTATAAAATACAACAAAAAAAAGGATTGTTGTGAAGTTTGAGAGGAAATGGGTGACTCCCCTGGTCGGAGGTTCGTTTTTACTTATTGCCGTTACCGGCATTTTGATGTTTTTTCATGTTGATACGGGATTAAATAAAGCTGCCCATGAGTGGTTAGGACTCTTGATGGTCGTAGCTGTTGTTTTACATATAGTGCTCAACTTCAAGGGATTTAAAAAATCTTTTGATACTTTTTCAGGTAGGGTAATCAATGGGATATTTATCGTACTTCTAGCGCTTAGTTTTTTGAGTTTAGGAGGAGCGAAGCATGAGAAACCTTTTGTGTTACCTATCAATATTATGGCAAAAACAGACATTGCAGACCTCTCCAAGATAAGTCGCATTGGCGAAGAGGAGTTAGTAGCACGTTTACAATCTTTTAGTACCACTCCTGTTAATGCCCAAACTTCCGTTTATGATATAGCAAAAGATGATTTTCGCAAGCAGATAGAGCTTTTAAATAAGATATTGCAATAATCTTCTTGCTCTTTGTAGCGTTTACTCCAAATTTTAAACTTTTAGAGTATGGGATTTCATCCCATATTTAGCACTTTTTCACTAAAATACACTACATTTTACCCTCCAAAGGAATACGCAAATGTCGGCTTTAGAAAATATCGAAGAGGTGCTCAAATCTCATAAACTCAGCATGGATGAATATGCTCATATCAAAGAGATTTTAAAGCGTGAACCAAATCTTGTTGAGATAGGGATATTTTCTGCTATGTGGAGCGAGCACTGCTCTTACAAATCGAGTAAAAAATACCTCAACGGGTTTCCCGTAAGTGCACCTTGGGTGATACAAGGCCCCGGTGAAAATGCCGGCGTTATTGATGCAGGTGAGGGTATTGCGGCAGTATTTAAGATGGAGAGTCATAACCATCCGAGCTTCATAGAGCCTTTTCAGGGTGCTGCAACCGGAGTAGGCGGGATACTCAGAGATGTATTTACGATGGGTGCAAGACCCGTTGCCAATCTTAATTCTTTACGATTTGGTGAAGTAGAGGGTAGCAGCGATAGTGCCAAATATCAAAGACACTTAGTGCGTGGAGTAGTAGAGGGGATCGGAAGTTACGGCAACTGCATGGGTGTACCCACTATCGGTGGCGAGATCAGCTTTGATGCAAGCTATAACGGTAACATCTTAGTCAACGCCTTTGCTCTAGGACTTGTCAAAAAAGAGGATATATTTTTAGGTGTTGCCGAGGGGATGGGCAATCCCGTCATCTATGTCGGCTCAAAAACAGGACGAGATGGTCTCGGTGGTGCTGTTATGAGTAGTGACAGCTTCACAGAAGAGAGCAAATCTCTGCGTCCTACCGTGCAAGTGGGTGATCCTTTTACGGAAAAGCTATTGCTTGAAGCATGTTTGGAGCTTTTCAAAACGGACCATGTGGTTGGTATCCAAGATATGGGTGCAGCAGGACTGACGAGCTCATCATTTGAGATGGCTGGCAAGACGGGTGCAGGGATGATCATGCATCTCGATAAGGTACCTGCTCGCGAAGAGGGGATGACGCCGTATGAGTTTATGCTCTCTGAATCTCAAGAGCGTATGCTCATCTGTGCTAAAAAAGGAAGTGAGCAAGCTATCATCGATATCTATAACAAATGGGGGCTTGATTGTGCGGTTATCGGTGAGGTAACAGACACGGGAAGGATGGAGCTCTTTTGGCATGGTGAAAAATGTGCCGATATGCCTATAGCTCCCGTGAGCGAAGAGGCGCCTATCCTCGATCGCCCTACAAAAAGACCAGCCTATCTCGATGCGGTCAATCAAAAAAGTTTAGCCGATTTTGCAAAAGTAGCCAATCAAGAGGCGTTTGAAAAACTCCTTGCCTCTTTGGAGATTGTTGATAAGGCATGGGTGTATGAGCAGTATGACTCGATGGTGCAGACAAACACTATCAAGCGACCCGGAAGCTTGGATGCAAGCGTGATACGCATCAAAGAGAATGGTAGAGCTCTTGCTATGAGTAGTGATTGCAATCCGAGATACTGCTATATCGACCCTTTTAAGGGTGCAGCACTTGCCGTAGTTGAGAGTGGGAGAAATGTCGCGATGAGCGGTGCTAGACCTTTGGCGATTACGGATTGTCTCAACTTTGGTAACCCGGAAAATCCTGAGGTGATGTGGCAGTTTGCACAGTGTTGCGAGGGGATCAAAGAGGCGTGTAAAGAGCTAGAGACTCCGGTTGTCAGCGGTAATGTCTCGCTCTACAATGAGACAAACGGAGTGAGCGTCTACCCAACGCCTGCTATCGCCATGGTCGGGCTCAATGATGATGCTAGGAATGTACTTACAAGCAGCTTTAAAAAAGCGGGTAACCTCTTGTTGCTTGTCGGTAAAACAAAAGGAGCATTTGGCGGTTCACTCTATATCAAAGAGCTCTACGGTGAGACCTGCGGGACACTAGAAGGGATCGACTATACGGCTGAGGCGAGATTGTGGGAGTTTGTGATAAAAGCAAACAAAAAAGGCCTGCTCCAAAGTGCCAAAGATTTGAGTATGGGTGGTATCGCCATAGCACTAACGAAGATGGCAGCCCTTTCAAACAAAGGGGTAAAAGCAGAGATAGCCCTAGATGATCCACGATGGATATTTGATGAGACGCAAAGTAGAGCTATCATCGAGGTTGCGCCTGAGGATGCACAAAAAGTTGCTGCAACGGCAAGGGACCTTGGACTGCACATAGAGTCCTTAGGCGAGGTTACCGATGAGGGCTTTAGGCTCAATGATGTGAGCATGGAGTTATCTGCTTTGCAAGATGTATATTTCAATCAATTTGCCAAAACGATAGAACAAGATTTATAGAAAGAGGATAGATGAGAGCATTAATTAGCGTAAGTGACAAAAGCGGTGTTGAAAACTTTGCAAAAGAGTTAGTAGCACTTGGGTATGAGATCATAAGTACAGGCGGAACATACAATAAACTTAAAGAGGCAGACATAGCCGTCATCGAAGCCAATGAGGTAACGAAGTTTCCTGAGTGTTTTGAGGGGCGTGTAAAGACGCTCAATCCTTACATCCACGGTGGCATACTCCATAGACGCGATAAGCAGTCACATCTCGATCAAGCCAAAGAGCTTGGTGTAGAGGGGATCGATCTTGTTTGTGTAAACCTCTATCCGTTTAAAGCTACGATTGAAAAAACCGATGATTTCGAAGAGATCATTGAAAATATAGATATCGGTGGGCCTGCTATGGTACGCTCGGCTGCTAAAAATTTTGATAGCGTGATTGTCGTTACTGATGTAGCTGATTATGATTTGGTATTAACTAATATCAAGAACAGTACAAACACTGTTGAGTTTAGACGAGATATGATGATAAAAGCGTATGAGCACACAGCAGCGTATGATGCTATGATCGCAAACTATATGAACAGAAGATTTAACCAAGGCTTTGGTGCGTATCAGTTTATCACAGGGAAAAAGGTATTTGATACAAGGTATGGTGAAAACCCACATCAAAATGGCGCACTCTATGAGTTTGATAATCACTTTAGCGATAAGTTCATCGTGCTTAAAGGCGAGCCGAGTTTTAACAATATGGGTGATATCAGTGGAGCTGCTAAAATAGCAGCTGCTTTTGGTGATGAAAATGCCGTGTGTATCGTGAAGCATGGTAACCCTTGCGGGTTTGCTATCAAAGAGACGCTTCTTGAGAGTTATACTGAAGCACTCAAGTGTGATCCCGTCTCAGCCTATGGTGGTGTGGTCGCTGTCAATGGCATCATCGATCTTGAGCTTGCCGTGAAGATGAATGAAATCTTCCTAGAGGTCGTTTTTGCTGCGGATTTTAGTGATGAGGCGCTCGAAGAGCTCTCAAAGAAAAAGAGAATCAAGCTCTTCAAGCAGGGCACAACAAAACTAGAGCTAGCCAATGATGGGTATAACTTCAAGATGGTTGATGGCGGTTTTGTCTATCAGACGAGCGATAAGGTCGGCGAAAATGAGGTCGCTGACTCAGAGCTTAAAACACAAAGAGCGGCAACAAGTCAAGAGCTCAAAGATATGGAGATAGCGCTTAAAGTTGCGGCGGGTACGAAGTCAAATTGTGTCGTGTATGTCAAAGAGAGTGCTATGGTTGCCATAGGTATGGGGATGACAAGTCGTGTGGATGCTGCAAAGGCGGCGCTTAGAAAAGCAGAGGATATGGGACTAGATGTAACAGGTTCTGTACTTGCGAGTGAAGCGTTTTTCCCATTTCGAGATAGTATCGATGCTGCTGCCGCTGCGGGTGTACGGGCTATCATCGAACCGGGGGGAAGCATACGAGATGATGAGGTGATCGAAGCTGCCAATGAGCATGGCATGGCACTTTACTTTACAGGCATCCGCCACTTTTTACATTAGTTTGTCATCCTGATGAAGTAACGCGAAATCTCGTAGGCTTCCAGCCGAGGACAACTGTTTCAGGATCTATATCAATATTCTACTTCCTCTCATTCCGCACTTGATGCGGAATGAGGGAAAATTAAAAGATTTTATATATAATATTAGAAAAGTTAATATTTTTATTTTGGAGAATTTATGAAAGCACTATTAGGTATATTGGTATTTTTAACAACTTTAACAGTCTTTGCAGATGAAAATAAACAGGCAAATGCTACTCCTGAATTGATATTAAAGAAAATTCAGCAATATAAAGCAGATCCGACAACCAAAGAAGCTCTTGACACTCTTTCTTTTATTGTAAGTTTTGCTGTAGCATCCGATGATGTAACTGTAATTGTTGATCCTGAGTTTCTTCCCTGGAAACTTGGAAGTCTAGATGAAGATCTTGAAACTAGATATGTCGGCGCATTTGTCGCAGGAGATATTGAATATCAATTAATACACAAAGATAATAAAAACAACCCTCAAGCAGGAGTCAAACTACTCCTTTATACTTATAAAAAGTTACGTGAAAAAAATATGATTAAAATAGATAAGGCATTTGAAAATTGTATCAAACTAGTACAGCAAGATAAAAAATGTAAATAATATATTTAACTCGCCCCACCTCTTTTGGGGCGAAACACGAAACGCGAAATCTCGCAGGCTTCCAGCCGAGGACAACTGTTTTAGAATCTCATATTTTGAGTCGTCATCCTGAACTTGTTTCAGGATCTATATCAATATTCTATTCCCTGTCATTCCGCACTTGATGTGGAATCCATCCCTCCCTAAAAAATTTCAATTTATTTTATTTAAGTATTCAATGTATATAATGGTTGTTGAACAAAGAATTAGCTATCTAAGTGAGGTACACATGAAAACAACTGAGTTAGGACAAAAGCTCAAAGAAATGTATGACAAAGCACCCCATGGTGAAGCAGTGGCAATGATCCATTTATTTGGAATAAAATTTTCTGAAGACATTAAAGAAAGCAATGCCTCTTTCAAAGAAATTGCTGTTGCTGCTGGGATTGGTGAATCATATGGAACTGAAATCAGTAAAGGCGCTAAACTCGCCAAGTATGTATCTGTTAAATAATTTATATAACAAATCAGTGGAGCCAATAAATTACCCTGTGGGCAAATTCATCGGCTCATTTTAAACGTTAGATATAAAAGAACAACAGAATGATGCATATTGAAAAAATACCTACTCTTAATTCTTATGAGGATTGGATTGAAAAAGCAGAAAGAGAATTGTTACTATTTGAAAAAGTTGGTAGTGTTTATGATATGGCTAATTGTCTTCTAACTTTAAATGCTCTCCCGGAATGGATAGAAAAATCTGAAAAAGCACCTGAGATGTTAAGCCTTTTAGCTAAAGAAAAAATATCGATTATGAAGCACCTTAAATTAAATGTTGATAAATTAAAAGAAAATGATATAGATCAAGCACTAAGGTTGGTTCGATTGTTTTGTAACCATGCAAAGCATGGTGATAAAAAGACTAATTTGGTTAAAATTGAAATGTCAGCTTCTTTGCCGGCTAAATTTCCTATAAGATTTGACTATTTGTCTGTTTGGGATGAAGAAAAACATTCTATTAAAGCTAATGAATTATTACGGAATATCATAGAGTTTTGGAGAAAACATATCTAACAAATCAGAGTTATAGGGTTGAGTAATAACGACAACGCACCCTCTTAATCGGAATACACGCAAGAGTTTATAAAATTTATATATAATGGTTGTTAGATAAGTAGATAGGGCAAAAGGATTGAAATGAACAAAATATTTTCGTCAATTATTATATTTTTAATAGGACTAATATCGGGATATATTTTTTTGATATTAGCTGGCTATGTGTCATGGTGGACAGACAGCTTGGTAGTCGCCCTCGCAAATATCTTAAAAGATTATGAAATGATTTATATGTTAGGCGTAATTAATGAGCTGAAAAATTTAATACTTTTAATATTTGTAGCAATTCCTGTTTTTTTACTTTCCGGATGGGTTTTAATGTATTTTTTTAGAAACAATATAGGTATCGTTAAATGGATAAGTTCGATAGGAATATTAATTTTCCTCATTGTTTTTGCTGTATTTCCCTCTCTATATCATGGTCGATTTTTTGATGCATTTACAGTGCTAGTCGTGCCGTTATCTATAAACTTATTTCTTATAGGTAAGATATCCAAGATAGATAGGTCTAGCAACAATGACAACTCATCCTCTTGATTGGAATGCACACGCGAGTTTATAAAACTTTATATATAATGGTTGTTAGTTAAAATAAAGGGGAAGCAGATGGAAAATAAGTTGGTAACAGAAAATTCAAAATCTGCATTCGTGACAGTATTAGCTTGGATAGGAATCGTATTTTCAGGAGTTGGAACTTTTATTGCTATCATTCAAAATATCATGTTCAGGTTTCTGATGCCAAAACTGCCGATCGAACAACTTTTGAATGAACATAACAGTTCTCTGCAAAATCCTGAAATAACTCGATTTATGTTCCGGCACCTTGATTTATTGTTCTTAGTAGCATTGTTGATCTCACTGTTTGCCTTAATCGCATCAATCGGCCTTCTCAAGCGAAAAAACTGGGCAAGAATTGCATTTATTACCATGTTGGCTATTGGTATTGTTTTGAATCTGCTCAGTCTTGTTCTTCAGCAGACATCGATGCAGCAGCTACCTTTGCCTTTAAATGCTCCTGTAGAGTTTCAATCACAAATGGAGACTATGATGAGAGTGATGTCAATCGTTTCTATAATTTTTGGATTGGCATTTACCGCACTTTATGGCTGGATTATATGGAAGTTACGTTCTCCAAAAATTATCAATGAGTTTAAAAGCGTTGAGCATCTCAATGTCCAATAAACCAAAAGGGACTAATCAAACGCCATAAGGATAGAAGGAGATATAAAATATGAAAAAGATAATAATTTTAATCAATGTATTCCTTGGCGTAGCATATAGCGCAAGTTTTACAGAAGATTTAAATACAGCTAATGCATTATATGAACAAAACAAACAAGAAGAAGCTAAAAATTATTATATAAAAGCTTCAAAAAATGGTAGTGCTGAAGCACATTTTAAATTGGCCTATCAATATATTACAAATAAAGAAGAGTCAATTTATCATTACTCAGAAGCAGCTAAACTCGGCCATCCTGAAGCTTTAGATTATGCCTTAGAAGCACTATTTTTTCGAGGAAATGATCTTGTTTTAGCGAATCCAAGAAAAGCGCTTGAAGTTTATAATAACGTCAAAAAAAATAATAGTAAAATCACTATTTATAATGAAGAAAACTATATCAAAATTTTGAAAATGGCATCAGAAGTTCCTCTGCTTGATGGCGAAGAGTTTATCAAAAGATACCAATTGGAAAAAGATGAGGGCTTTAGTGATGATAGTTACTATATTTGGAAACTAGCCGAAAAAGCTTCACGAGGAGAAAGATTTAAAAACCCAAGTTCAGAACTAGTCTTACAACTGATTATAAAAGGCGGTTCTGTTCCAGCTGAAGTTAAGAGTGCTGTAAGCGATTATTATAATATCTGGAAAAATGGAAAAGAAATAGTCGAATTTGATATATGTAACTATGTTACAAGTACTTACGGTATGAGTATGTGTGCCGCGCGACAAGAAAAAAGAGAAAATGATAAAATTGAAAAAAAGCTATCATCAATTTTAACGGATTTAAAGCTAAATAATAAAGAACTTTTGTACAGTTCATATGACATAACATCTCAATATCTAAAGACAAAGGTATGGAACGAAGAAGGCCACGATGGCTCAGGTTATGCTGTGTGGGCTATAGGCTCTTTACTAAAACAAAAAAATAAATATTTAGAATTTATGAAAAAAATAGCAAATGGATTTGTGCCTGAGTGCAAAGGAAGCTTAGCCGAAAATGATATACTATTAAACAAACGATATGGAGAAATAAAAGAAAAACTAAAAAAGACTCCTTTGCGCGGTATGCACATGTCTATTACCGAAGAAGATTTTGAAAAAGTTCAAAGATTATGGATTCCTTATCGGGATACAAATGCAAAATTATATGCATCAATTTCGAAACAAAAAGAGATAAATTTTTGGAAAAATTATTTCACGATTCAAAGAATGAAAGCATACGATTTGCTAGAAATTTTAATTGAAGATTATAAGTAAAACCTTATACAAATAATATGTTAGTTAAGTATGTTGATTAAGGTTGTTTTCTATACAATGTAATTAGATAAATAGTTGGGTGTCAAGGGAGTATAGTGAAATATTTTGTTTTTGCGTTGCTTTTCTTCTTTTCTTCTGCTTCTGCCGAAACACTTACAACGGATAACTTCATTATTGAGATTGAGCGTGGCTGCGAAGAAGGCGTAGTAACTTGTGATAATATAAAATTCACATACGTACTTGTTGGCTTTGATAAGAAGCAAACCGCCATTGGAAAAACTGTGCATACGAAGTGTGCTGATGGCATTACCCCATGTAGATTTCAAGGCTATGAATTTTTAGACGATGGAGCTAAATTCTTTATTTACGATTCAGGTGTGCTTGAAGTTACAGATGGCGAAGGTCACCAACTCTTGCTGGAGCAGGGTAAATGGCAATACTAAAAACATGCGATTTGGTAAAGCCGGTGTTTGAGGTAGTATACGGCAGCAGTAGGAGAAAATCTTGAACCACAAAGAGGAAACATGAACATACTGACATATATCGCATTAGCGACAACTCTACTTATCGGCACTACCGCGAAAGCCCAAAATATGGGCGAGAGATTTACCTCTTTTGCAGACTTTCAGCTCGGCACTGTGAAGTTGTCTAATATTCAAGATCAGTTGGGAGCAGCAGAAGTAATAGAAACCGGGGAAGCCGGCGAATATATAGCTTCAGTTTGTTATAACACTCCTCATGGTGTCATCCTATTTTTCGCCGGTGAACTAGACGGATCGGAGCACGATCTTGGAGGTTTCGGTTTTGCCAAGAAAACAGAACGAAAACCATGCGGGAATTGGTCGGCAACATCAACTGCGCCTACTCTCGATATAGGTGGCTTACGACTTGGTATTACCTTGAAGGAATTTACCGATATTGTAGACACTTCAGTTCGTGTGGAAGGCGATAGAGCTTATGCTGTTTTCGAGAGCAAAGAGATCATGACCAAAGAAGAAATTTCACATCTTTCAAAAGAAGCGCAGGCGATGATCAAAAAAGGAGAACTGCAAAATTATTCTGATGTTCTTATTTCGGTTATTGCAATTTTTTCTGAGGAGCGTCTAGTAGAGCTTAATGTATGGAAGACAGAAACACTATAGAGGCAGTTAACCGTTTAACATAAGGAATATCAAATGAGAGTTACTCTTTTTATCTATCTGCTTATAGGTGCCGTCGTCGGTATCCACGCAGAGATAGATTCACACTGCACTAAAACCGAAAGTGTAATTTTTAGTTGTCAAATCAAGGATTCGGATAAGATATTTTCCTTGTGTGCATCAAAGGATATAAGTGATACATCGGGTTATATTCAGTATCGATTTGGAAGGTTAAATAAGGTAGAGTTAACATTCCCAAATGATCGTTTGCATAGTCAAAAACGATTTTTATATAGACACTATTTTCGCTCACAAGTTGATAGAGTCGAGATTGCTTTTGCGAATCATGGAGAAAAATATACAATCTATAGTTACTACGAGGGGGATGGCGAGGGCACACCCGTAGAAGAAAAAGGAGTGCGTGTCGGTAATGTTGATTTGCAGTGCAAGGAGCCTAGCAAGGCAGATTTTACACTGCTTGAAAATTCCATTCCGTATGACGAAGAAAGTGTTTTGGGGCGTTAATGGCTAGCACGGTGTTGAAATAAGAGGGATCACCGGCGATAAGATAACGCATCCTCTTGATAGGAATACGGGCAAGAGTTTATAGATTTTTTTATATAATATTTCGATAAATAATCATAGATTCAAAAGGAGGCATCTTTGTTTGAACCGGAAAATGAACTAGAAGAGTCTCTAGTAAAAGCTTTTGCCGATCCGGCGTATAGGCCGCAATTTTATAAGGACTTGGCACGCTCAGATATCTTTATAGTCCAAGATGATAAAGTCCCGAAGCAAGAAGGTGAAATAACATTAGAATCCGGAACACCATTGGAGATTAGAAGTGTTAAGATTGAGGGAGAGTTGTGTATCCCGATATTTTCCTCTGTTCGACGCATAGAAGATGCGGTGCGAAGTGAGGTTGGATACTTAGCATTGAATGCTCTTGAATTTTTTAAAATTGTAAGTGGTTCCGATCTCATATTGAATCTGGGTTCCGAATATGGGAAAAAATTTACAAAAGATGAAATAGCTAGCATTATTGACGGTACTATTTGGGAGACCGGAGAAGCCTACAGGGTTGAAGAAGAAGCGCAAGCATTGATCGGCCAACCTGAAAACTATCCACAAGCATTGGTGGATGCATTGACAAAATATTTTAAAACAAAAAATGAGGTTGTTTCTGCCTATTTGGCACTTTTTTACAATCCCAAAACCGATGAAAAACCCCATACATTAATCGGCATTTTAGTTACGGAAAACTGGGATGAAATCGTTTCTTCAGTGGGAATGATCGCAAATCAAATAGAGGTGCCCAATCCTCCGATTGATATCATAAAAATCGATACAAAAAGTGGAAATATTGACTATTTTCACGAGATCAAACCATTTTACAAGAAAAAGAAATTTGGTTTGTTTTAATGAGTAAAATATTACATAAAGGTTAAAAATTGATGCGTATATTTTTATTGTTCATAGTTTTTATATTGTCTGTTTCAGCAAACGAAATTCGACTTAGACCGACAGATTGGGCACAGCCTATCATTGGGTCGTCACTAGATAATTTCTATAAAGTGAGTGAAGGTGTTTATAGATCCCAACAGCCCGATAGTGAAGATTTTGATGATATCGTTAGTGTTGGTATCGGCGAGGTTTTAAATCTGCGAGAGTATCATTCCGATGATGATGAAGTCAAAATGTACGAAGTGAAGCTTCATAGGATCGAAGTAGATACAGGCGAGATGAGTGAGGTGCAACTTAAAGAGGCACTAAAGATTATCATCAATCGAAAATCTCCAATCCTGATACATTGTTGGCATGGCTCGGATCGTACAGGAGCTGTGATAGCCTCATATCGTGTAATCGTAGAGGGATGGAGTAAAGAGAAGGCTATCGATGAACTTCAAAACGGTAATTTCGGCTATCATGCTGCGATTTATCCAAATATTGTCAAATTGATCGAGGGTTTAGATGTCAAGAAGATGAGAGAAAGCTTGGGTTTGGTTGATGACAATAAAGAGCAAGGCCGATAGATCAAAAAACGGTAGTCCTGTTGTTATTGTTTCTAGCTCATTGAAAGTTAGCTTTGATGAGCCTGTAGAGCTAGGCAATGAGTATTTTGCATAATATAGAAACAAATACATAGTTCATTATGCACAAAAGTATTACTCTTCAATAGGGAAAAATTTATAAATTTAGCGTTTCTGTGACGCAATCTGTGACGCTCTCATGATAGTATTATATACATCTATAAAAATACTAAAACAAGAAGCGAAAAATGGAAAATTATGTAATGAATGAAAACCCTCAAGCCAATGGTGATTATGAGATTCACAGTAAAACCAAAGGCTGTTCGCATATGCCTCACATTCAAAATCAAATTGATTTAGGGTATTATGTATCATGTGGTGAAGCAGTTGCTGAGGCTAAAAAAAGATGGCCTCACAAAAGAATCAATGGCTGTTTTTACTGTTGCCTTCTTTGTCATACAAGCTAAGCATCAAATACGTTAAATAGCAACGGTGTATCGGGATTCCGTAAATGTAATAGTAGTTAATCGGACAAAAAGAGACTAAGTCTCATCAAATATCGAAATAAGTATAATTTTTTAAACTCATTCTCGAAGGATACTGATGCGATACCTCTTTTTATTCCTTGTCCCGTTCTTTCTTTGGGCTTTCGAACTCCCTGACCTTACTTATCCGGGGGCATCACCTAGCTCTAAACTTAAACATGAACGGTATGATAAACTAGAGTATTATGTCAAAGGCGAGGGGTATAAAAAGGTTTACGGCGAGACACACACTCAGGACTTTAAAAATCCTGATTCTATCGGCAAAGATTATGAGCAGAAAGTAAAAGCTTTCGTTGCTAAGCAACTTGGCATTGATGTGACCGCTTTTACCAAAAACGGTTACGCCCGGTTTGAAAAGCCGGATGGCACCTACTATCTAAAACTCGACACCTATGCCAACAGCTACAGCTATACACTCTTACATGTAACTCCATGCCCCAAAATCATTACACTCCCTGCCAAAGCACCTTATCGCATGGAAAAAAGAGTCTTTGATATTCCAGAGAATCCTCTAATTCCCGATGCTGCAGGCTTTGCCATCAGACGTGCCAAATATGTGGATTACGACGAAGTCACCTGGTATTACAAACATAATGGCGAGAATAAGCATGTTCACAAGGGGCGCTACTGGAAAATCGACTTTGCCAAAACCGTACAAGATGAGGACAGCTACCGCTATATTCTTGCCCACGATTACAAGAGACATCTTGCTTCCATGGGCGCAGAAATCCTCGAAGACGAAGATAATAGCTTCTATTTTAAAATGGGTAACACTATCGCAAAATTTGCAGGCTACAATGGTACATTTTCTCTTCAAATCATCCAAGAAGAAGCCTTTAAACAGTCTTTGGTGCTTACTCCGGATGCTATCAAGGTAGAGCTAGATAAAGCCGGCAAGGTGACGCTTGATGGAATCTATTTTGATTTTGATAAAGCTACACTCAAGAGCGAATCACAAAAAGCAATCCTCTCTACTGTGGCACTTTTAGAGCGTTATCCTGACCTTACACTCTCTATCCATGGACATACTGATAACAAGGGGAGTGATACTTACAATACCAAACTTTCTAGTGATCGCGCAGCAGCCGTGATGCATGCCATTATCGCACAAGGGATTGATGCTTCACGCTTGAGCTCAAAAGGGCATGGCGAAGAGGATCCTGTCGCTACTAATGACACCGAAGAGGGGCGTGCACAAAACCGTCGAGTTGAGCTGCATAAAGAGAGTGGAGGAGATAAAAAATCTGTGATTACAATCGACTTTATCAAACCGATCGAAGGCTCTGTTCTTACAGGGAATCGTACCTATCAAGATGGTGCACTTGGCATTCGATATACTAAGCCATATTCCAAAGATAAAAGATATGTTGAGTATAAGGGGACACACAAATACATTAGCTATGAGATTATGAAAGACGGTAAACTTAATAAGAGTTTCTCTCGTAAAGCAATCATAAAAAATTATGCCAATATTTTAGAGCTCTATAATGCCAAGATTGTGGGGGAGTATAGTGATACACTCTATTTTGAGATCGCCGATCGTGGAGACGGTAAAAAGGTATATGGGCGCATCGAGGGATATAACGGCAGTTATAGCATCAGATTTTTGATCATGGAGTAATTTTATTGTAGATAGGTGACAATATGGATTTGTGGAAATGAGTGAAGATGAGGTATGAAAAGTTTCTAAAAACTATTCAATAACTTTATAGAAATTTCTATATAATGCACATTAAATAAATAGTTGTGTATGCTATCAATACTTTTAAAATATAAGGATTTTCATGTTTTACAGATTTTTTGTTTTTCTCATGCTTGCTTTTTTTGTGGCAGGTTGCTCCGGAGGAGATAATTCCGCCAAAGGTTTTTGGGTATCTACTAAGGGAGATTCTATCATTGAATTTACGCCATCAAAGGCTACATTGACCCTTTCTAATGAAAGCCATAAAAAATTTACGATGGATTATGAACCTATGGACGCATCAAACTATCGTCTCAAAAGTGAAGAGACTAAAAATACGCTGATTTTCTCCATAGACAAAGCATCAGCGACTTTAAAAATCGATAGCCCGGAAAATGATGATGCATCTAAAAGTAAATATCTTAAAGCGCCTTTTGTTACAGCTAAAGATATTGTCGGAAAGTGGTATGAAAAAGATCAGGATGGAGATGAGGAAAACATATATATCATTACTCAAAAAGAAGGTTCGTATGATTATGAAACGATTACTTTGAATCACAAAGAAAAAACTTTCAAAAGAGAGATAGAAAAAGATATAGAGTTTCATATAGAAAATGGATTTATATTTGTTGATTTAGATACAAATGGAGAGTCTCAGGGGGATAATAATTATGTCTATTATCTAACTTCTTTCACAAAAAATATTATGGAATTCATTGATTCTGAAGGGTTCAAGTGGAGTGAGCAAAGATTGGAAAATCCTAATGATGTAGCAATTCCAAAAGAGTATGTGCTTGTCAAATGATTCGATAAGTAGCGGGATCCAAAATAGTAAATGGGGTTTTTGGGGAACCCTGCTATGGGGTCTTCTTATTGCTATTCTTTATACAATCGTTCAAGTTGTAGTATCTATTATTTACTCTCAAGTAGTTCTTGGTGGCATAACAGAAGAGTTTATGAGAAAAATCGAATACAACGGTACGGCCGTATCTTTGGCAACTTTTTCAACAATGATTATTTGTAGTCTTGCCATTTTTGGAGTGATAAAACTTAAGAAACATTCAAATCTCAAAGAGTACTTGGCAATCAATAGAGTCAGTCTCTCCGATATGAGATATTGGATAGTTGTAGTGATTGTATTGCTTATAGCGATGGATACTTTGACCTATCTATTGGGCAAGCCGATAGTTGTCGAATTTATGACCGCTATCTATAACTCTACAAGTCACCATTGGTTGTTGTTTTTAGCGCTTATAGTAGCTGCACCGGTCTTTGAAGAGCTATTTTTTAGGGGGTTTTTACTCTCAGGACTTTCCGAAACTTTTCTCAGACCGGTAGGCGCTACGATAGTAACTTCATTGGTTTGGGCAGCGATACATCTTCAGTATGATTTCTATGTCATGCTCTTGATTTTTTTCATGGGTATAGTCTTGGCTACAGCTAGACTAAAGACAAATTCTATACTCATAACAATCATAATGCATGCAATTATGAATCTTGTCTCCACAATAGAAACAATCATATATGTTTCATAGCCCATCGTCTCGATAGTTCCATGGAAGAGGTTATTGAAGAGAATATCAATATTTATACTTTGCCTATGGATATTGAGTGTTAATGAGGCGATTAAATGGTTTGATATATCGTTCAAGTGATTATATGAATTAAATTATAAAGAAAATGTTATAATATTCATAATGTATATTTGTCGGCAATTTGCAACAAAAGGACTTCGCTTTATATGTATCAACTGAGTATAATCGTCCCTCATTTTAACTCTTCAAAAATGTTAGAAACTCTACTTGATACAATTCCTAAAGATAAAGATGTAGAGGTAATAATCGTAGATGATAAAAGCGAGAAAAAACATATTGAGCATATTGAAAAGATATTAAAAGAAAAGGAAGATCATCGCATTAGATTTTTTTTAAATGATAGGTCAATAAAAAGTGCGGGCACTTGCAGAAATATAGGTATTGAGAACGCAAAAGGAAAATGGCTTTTTTTTGCAGATGCAGACGACTATTTGAGTGATGATTTTTATGAAAAGGTTGAGCCTTATTTTGAAAGTACGAATGAGGTCGTTTTCTTCGTGCCAAATAGTGTCTATATTGACACAAAAGAGCAAGCTAATAGACATATTATATACGAAAATATAATCCATAACTATTTAATGGATAAAAGCCTTAAAAATGAATTGTATATAAGATATAAAATGCATTCTCCTTGGTTGAAGATAGTCAAATCTGAATTTCTAAAGACTCACGATATCAAGTTTGATGAGGTCATTGCCTCAACGGATGTTATGTTTTCAACAAATGTCGGTTACCATATGAAGCATTTTGAGATCTCAAAAGATATTATCTATATCATAACAAGAAATGCAGGGAGCTTGACTGCAAATTATTCCAGAGAAGTTATTGAGAGCAGAGCCAAAGTGCATATTTTTTGGTATCGGTTTCTCAAAGAAAGATTATCTAAAGAAGAACTTGAATTATTGGATATTGAGGGATTACATTTGCTATCACTCTCTTTTTATAATTCGTTATCTATGCTTTTGAAGGTATTTTTTTTATTCCGCAAGAATGATCTACCTATTCTCTCTCGAAAATCGCATAGATTTAGCTATATACTACCTAAGATATATAGGCGATTTTTGGCTAAAGACTTTGAAAAGAGATATAGGAGATTTAACTAAAAAAAAAGGGGGGGATGCAAAAAGTACTTTATATCATCGGTACGTACTATCAGCTTTCAGAATCATACATCCATGTGGAGATGAATACACTCATCAAGCAGGGTTATGATGTAAAAATCATTGCTTTACGAAAGCCGGATTGCCCGGCAAAGAATCACTTGCCGTATCAGACTATATCTGATGAAAAAGAGATTATCGAGTATGCAAAAGAGTATCAGCCTGATATTATCCATACGCATTGGATTTTTTATCAATTACCATTGGTTTATAGAGTTTCCAAAGCTTTAGATGTTGGTTTTACGATTCGCTCACACTCTTTTGATGTTTTGTGGAAAGAAAATTCATTAAGGCAAAAAATAAGACGATTGAAAAAAAATGTTAATTTTAAAAAAATTATCAATGATCCTCTATGTAAAGGTGTTTTAGTATTTCCTTTTGCAAAAAATATTCTTGTTGATTTAGGTATCAAGGCAGAAAAGATAGTAGAGGTTGTTCCTGTTGTTGATTTTGAAAAGTTTCACGATGAGGGTGATAATGGAACAGATATTTTAAACATGGGTGCTGCGATCAAGAAAAAGGGTTTGAGCTTGCAAGAAAATATGATATCAGAAAGCAGATACATCTATTGACTAATCTTTGGAAGTAGTTAAAATTAGTTTATCATGCCTATGCATTTTAGAGAAAATTAATTTTTTTTAGATAAAATATGATTCATCTAAAGATTATAATTAACTTTTTATAAAATATTTTATAAATTATTTGGGGAAATAAGATAATGAAAGTAAGAATATTGTTAGGGATTATACTGCTAGCAGGTATAGTATATTATCTGCTTGGCAACGGGGAGTATACACCAAAATCAGGTGATTTGATTTTTCAATCTCCACCACATAGTGCTTTGGTTGATGCTATAGAAGGGGCTACGGAGTCTAGATATTCGCATACGGGTATCGTTATACAACTTAAAAATAAATGGATTGTTAGAGAAGCTTTTCATGATGGCGTATGCGATACGCCACTTCAAGAGTTTGTCAATCGCGGTCGTGATAGTAATATTTCTGTCTTTAGGGTAAAAAAACAGTACGAGAAATATTTACCATTATTTATAGAAAAAAGTGCGTCATATCTAGGTCGACCTTATGATATCCATTATCTTCTGGATAATGAACATCTTTACTGTTCCGAGCTAGTTTATAAATCATTTAAGGATGTTTCCGGCATAGAACTAGGTAAACTCCAGAGATTTGGGGACCTTAAATGGGGAAAATATAAAGCATTTATAGAAAAGGTTGAGGGCGGGACTATCCCGACAGATCGTTTGGTTATCACGCCGGTGGCTATCACCAGAGCAAAACAGCTTAAGCAGGTCTATTCGTCATATTAACTTTAATGATTAGAGCATCTCATATTTGAGATGCTGGACATCCCTCCATAAATACTCTTTTGATTGAACTCTTTTGTAGTTCTCTTTTACTTTATATCCGTATTTTGTCTTTGTACCTTCTATATAAAAGAGATAACCTCTTTTAAAATAGTAAGTAGTCTCACCGTCGCGATACTCTTTTTTTACCAAGATATAAGGCGGTTCATCTTTAAAGGATATACCTTTGCTATCTAGAAGTATTCCCGATAAACCCATCTGTTTATCGGGCCGCATAATAGTTGGAGGTATATATTTTGTTGATGAAGATTTCTCTGCTTGCATAACGATGACTGTTTGAAAGGGTTTGCCAACAAGAAAAAAATAGCCTCTGAGATAAACTCCGCTCAATAAAGAATAATAGAGCACAAATGTCAATATAAAGGGTAGAAATATTATAAATATGCCTAGAAAAAATTGTGCTATTTTAACAAATACATTTGATTTTTCTTCAGCAAATATCTCTCTTAAGAACTTTTTAAATGATTCAAAAGGTCTATCTTTTTTTGAAAAAAATCGAATAAAGAAGATGATTGATAGACCTTGAGCAATCCAAGCTATATTGATGCCGATATTAGTAAGAGTATCTTCGTATTCATCTACAAGCAAGAAGGTATCACTCTTGTATAAAAAGTAATACACAGCAAAAGAGACAATGATGACAAAAAGTAAGAAAATTCCACTTAAAAAAATAAAATTTTTAACTTTTAATAATATATTTTTTATGCCATTTCCTTGATTTTCTCTGAGAGAGAGAGGTTTCTTGACATTATAATGAGATTAGTTTTATTTCACAATTTTTTAATACAAAAAAAGTACAATAAGCAAAAAAATAAGGAACACTTTTGAAAAAACTACTATTTATCCTCGCTATTTTGATCTCATCTTTAGTTGCCGATTTTAAAGAGACTCCGATAAGTGAAGATTTTTTAGATAGCGGTATCAAGATTATAGATATAAGAACGCAGGGAGAATGGCAGGAGAGCGGGATTATCGAAGGAGCCTATACGGTGACTTTTTTTGATGAGCAAGGAAGGGTCGATGAGCAATCTTTCATAAGAAGCCTTGAGTCGATTGTTACCAAGGATGAGGAGTTTGCACTTGTATGTCGCACGGGCTCTAGAACAAAATTTGCAGGAGAGATTTTATCGCAAAAGTACGGCTATAAGGTTATTAATCTCAAAGGCGGTATGGAAAAGCTCATCAAAGAGGGTTATGAATCCACTTCCTATTAATAAAATTTTAAAAATAAAAGTTGATTGACAATGACTAAAGGTTTTTGATATAATAGATATAAAATAGTATCGATTTTAATATGAGGTAGAAGATGTCAAAAAGTCTTTATGAAACATTGGGTGTAAGTGAAAATGCAAGTGCTGATGAGATAAAAAAAGCCTATAGAAAATTAGCACGGAAATATCATCCTGATATCAACAAAGATCCTGAAGCGCAAGATAAATTTAAAGAGATTAATGCTGCTTATGAGGTTTTGAGTGACGCTGAGAAAAAAGCGCAGTATGATCAATATGGTGATCAGATGTTTGGCGGTCAAAATTTTCATGATTTCGCAAGAGGTCAAGGTGCAGATATTGATCTTGATGAGTTACTTCGTGCGATGTTCGGTGGCGGAGGCGGTGGATTTAACGGCTTCGGAGGTAATTTCGGTGGTTTTGGTGCACAGCAGATGAATCTTGATCTGCAAACGAGAATCACCATACCTTTTATGACCTCTATTTTGGGCGGTAAGCACTCTTTAAATATAAATTCGCAGAGTTTTGATATCAAGATTCCTGCCGGCATTAAAGAGGGTGAGACACTACGAGTAAGAGGTAAGGGGAAGAGATTCAAAGATCAAGCAGGTGATTTGCTTGTAAAAGTACAGATATCTCCCTCTAGCGAGTATGAGCGCAAGAGAAATGATCTCTATAAAAAATTTGATCTCCCACTCAAAGAGGCACTCTTTGGCGGCAAGGTATCTGTGATGACACCGGAGGGTGATGTTACATTGAAAGTACCTCAAAATACAAAAAATGGGCAAAAATTTAGACTTAAAGGCAAAGGTATTGCTGATAGAAAGAGTTCTTTGAAAGGTGATTTATATCTTATGTCAAATATTGTCTTGCCTGATGTTGAGAGCTTGGATAGTGAACTAAAAAAAGCTTTAGAAGAAAAACTATAAAGGAAAAATGATGCATAGTTATGATGAGCCGGTTTATCTAATATCTGTTGTTGCAAATATACTTAACATTCATCCGCAAACATTAAGACAGTATGAGAGAGAAGGTCTGTTGGAGCCCTCAAGAACGCAAGGAAGAATGCGACTCTACTCTCAAAGAGATATAGATAGGATGAAGTTGATACTCAGACTTACAAGAAATATGGGGGTTAATCTTGCCGGTGTTGATATCATCTTGCAACTCAAAGAACAGATAGATGAGATGCGAGACGAGATAGGTGATTTGAAACAGACTCTCAGTGAAGTAAATCGACACGGCTATGTTGCAAAAAGTAAAGCTATCGTAGCTAAAAATAACTACGATATCATCATATTTGAAAAGTAACGCCCGCTCAATTTGTCGGATCGTTTGCTATGCAGCTATTTCCTCTTGAGTTCCATTTGACAATTTTGTTGTTTTTGGCAACTTCTAAAAAGAGTTTACAACTCTTTTGTGTAATGGTCTGATAGCCTCCTATACCCCAACCGATATGGTTGCCGTAGTTTCCAAAACCCCATCCGAAACCAATATCAGGAGAGCTTTCAATCCTCTTATCCTCATAGACATAAACAGCGTTGCCGTTTGGTGCTTCAAATGAGCTATCAGGATAACCATATTTGTCTATAAAGAGATTGATATCTTTTCCGACCCATCCATTATATTTTTTAACAAAATTTTCATGAGAAGCGCACCCGCTTAAAACAATAAGAGTAAAGAGTGCTATAATCAATGATGATATGTATTTCATAAATAATCCTTTAGGCTATTTTTTGTTATTATAGCCAATATAAGGTTTTTTGAGAAAAAATCATTATCGATGTGTAGTCTATTTCGTTATATTTTAGGATATAATTTCTGTATTTTATTTTTGGAGAAATTTTGAAAGATTTTTATTTGCTCGGGTGGAGAGAGATTGCTTGCCTTCCTGAGTTGGGAATTGAAGATATTAAGTGCAAGATAGATACGGGTGCGAAAACATCTGCCTTGCATGCTTTTTTTGTGGAACCGTTTATAAAAGATGAAATCAAAATGATTCGTTTTGGTATTCATCCCGATCAAGATGACACAAAAAATGAGATTATATGCGAAACAGAGATATTTGATCAAAGGGTTGTAACAAGCTCAAACGGAGAGAGAGATCTAAGATATGTGATTAAAACACAAATCATTATAGGCGGTCGAGTAAAAGATATAGAGATTACTTTGACCAATAGAGATAATATGCGTTTTCGTATGCTCCTTGGAAGAGAGGCTATGGGGGATGATTTTATTGTGGCACCGAGTTTGTCATTTCAAAACGGCAAAAAGATAGTCTTTTAAGGAGAGAGAATGAAAATAGCGATTATGTCTAGAAATAAAAAATTATATTCAACAAGAAGACTCGTAGAGGCTGCCCAAAGCCGAGGACACGAGGTTCAAGTACTCGATCATCTTAAATGCTATATGAATATTACATCAGAAAAACCAAGTATGCATTATATGGGAGAAAAGCTAGAGGACTTTGATGCTATTATCCCTAGAATCGGTGCTTCAATCACTTTTTACGGTACTGCTGTTTTAAGACAGTTTGAGATGATGGGTGTCTATCCTCTCAATGAATCAGTAGCCATTTCTAGATCAAGAGATAAACTCAGAAGTATGCAGCTCCTATCTAGAAAAGGTGTCGGGATGCCAGTCACAGGTTTTGCAAGAAACCCCGATGATATCAATGACCTCATAGCGCAAGTCGGTGGTACACCTTTGGTTATCAAGTTGTTAGAAGGAACACAGGGCATTGGAGTAGTTCTAGCTGAGACAAAAAAGGCTGCTGAGTCTGTTTTGCAGGCTTTTATGGGGCTCAATGTCAATATCATGGTGCAAGAGTTTGTCAAGGAGTCCAAGGGGGCTGATATACGATGTTTTGTCATTGACGGCAAGGTGGTTGCAGCGATGAAAAGACAAGGGCCTGAGGGTGAATTTCGATCGAACCTTCACAGAGGTGGAAGCGCAGAGCTTGTCAAGATTTCACCCGCCGAGAGAAGAGCGGCTATCATGTCGGCAAAGATTATGGGGCTTAATGTGTGTGGTGTTGATATGTTGCGCTCTTCAAGAGGCCCACTTATCATGGAGGTAAATTCATCGCCCGGGCTTGAGGGGATTGAGATGACAACCAAAAAGGATATAGCAGGGATGATTGTAGGTGTTATAGAAAAAAATGTTGCCGATATGGCGGGTAAGAAAAATAAAGCGAGAACAAAAGGTTGCGGATAAAATAAGCAATGATATTTTATAATACTTTTAAAATAAATAAAGAGGACTAAATGAAGATCGATGATGTTGTTTTTGAGCTTGAGGCAAATTATGTCGATGAAGAGCATATAGCTCAAATAGTATCTTTTGTAAAGCAGAATGGTTTTAAGGCCGAGGTTATTGATGATATGTTAGTTCAGCTTGGGTATGATGCTATATTTGATGACCTTGATCAGTACGGATTTGATGTAACCGAGAAGATACAGCACAAGAAAACGCTCAAAGATTAGAAGAGATAGAGATTTCTTAGTATTTTGATAGCCTGAGTAATCGATTTTGCTCTTGCTGTTTCATTTGTGGTGTGGTAGTTGATTGTAGGGATTTGCAGTGTTGTTCCTTGGATTGCTCCCTTTGTTGCAGAGACTATTCTTCCAAGCTCTGTAGAGCCCAAAGAGTTTTTAGCAAGCCCCTCTTTGATTGCTTCTTGATTTTTCTCTTTAAGATAAGCATCTTTGTACTCATAAGAAATCTTATGTTTTTTGCATATGTGTGTCATCTTTTTCAAAAGAGGCGATTTAAATGCAGCATGAATATCTCTTTTTCTAAAGACTACATCTCTTGTGTCTAGCATTTCAAGTTCCGAGTAGGGACTTGTATCGACGATGAGAAGCTCTTGTGTATTTATATCAAAGCGTTGAAACCACTCTAGCAGATACCTCCAGCTCTTGCCTGCCTCCTCTTCGGCAGTAAAGAATGCAGTGCCTTGAAAGCCGAGTTGATAGAGATAGATAACCATTGCGTTTGTGACGACATTATCAAGTTGCCCCGAGAGATATTCATCATCCGAACTAAGCTTATCGACAAATGCTATGGGTGTATTTGCCTCAATATCTTCTAAACCCTCTATCTCAAAGATGAGGTTTTTTCTACGCTCGCAGACATATGATGAGGTTATCTGCCCGATTCCCTTGTAGCTTCCGGAGCATTGATTGTATGCTTGAACGCTTTGATCTATAAAACGATCTACGAGACTATGGTAGGTCTGTTCTGAAACAGATTTCCCCGTAAGATCACCCTTATTTTTATTGATATAAGCAGCATATTGAAATTCATTAGGCCCTGTGCAGATGAGTCCGTGTCTATCAACATGACTGGAGATGTAGCCACACTTTGGATCATTTCCTTGCGCTACAAGCATTCCCTCGTAGAGTGTAGTTTGAATGCCTAACTCTTCAAGCTCTCTTTTGAGCGTGAAAAAATAGGGATACTCTGCTCCTACGACGGACGGTGATCTGATAAGTTGTTTGAGAAGATCAAAATAGTCTTCAAAAGTATTCATTTCTGCTCGTTTACAAAACTAGAGCAAATGTCCACCGATACCAAGTTTTATAAACTGAAGGTACCAGATAGCAACAGAGATTACATAACCGACGAGAACCGTCCAGGCCAGTTTTATGTGTGCACCAAATGTATAGACACCATGAAGTTTTCCCATAACACCAACGCCCGCAGCCGAGCCAAATGATATGAGCGAACCGCCGATTCCGGCTGTCAAAGTTACAAGCATCCATTGTGATTGTGGATCGAGACCCATATTTGGCTCAGATTTTAAAACAGCAGACATTACAGGAACATTATCAACAATAGCAGAGAGGAAACCGACGCCGATATTAACAGGCGTTGCACCAAAATCTTCATAAAGTTCTGTGAAATACTCCAAGAAGCCTAAAAAGTGAAGTCCACCCACTGCTGCTAGGATACCAAAGAAGAAGAGTAGGGTGTCATTTTCAATCTTGGCTATAAAGGAGAATACATTTACTTTAGGATACGCAATCCCTTCACTATCGTAATGTACTTCTCTATTCATCTTGTAGATATAGAGTTTGAGTATGGCTAAACCAAACATCATACCCCACATTGCCGGCAGGTGTAATACCTGATGTGAAAGTACGGCAGATGTTATTGTCACACCAAAGAGTGCCATAATCGGTTTGCCGCCCTCAGATATCTCGATCTTTTTCTCACCTTTTGCAAAAGGAGGATTATCTCTTGGGATATATCTGCTGAGCAAATAGGCTGTTACAAACCAACCTATGATGGATGCCGGAAAAAGAAATAAAAATTCAGAAAAAGGCGCTTTTTTATCGACCCAAACCATCAGCGTTGTGATATCTCCAAAAGGACTCCACGCACCACCTGCATTGGCCGCTACGACGATATTTATGGCTGATGGAACCAGGAAATCTTTATTCTTGGCATCTATGGTTATAAGCACCGTTGAGAGTATGAGTGCCGTTGTCAAGTTATCGGCAATCGGCGAGATGAAAAATGCCAAAAGTCCCGTAATCCAAAAGAGCTTTTTGTAGCTATAGCCTTTAGATACGAGGTTGTATCGTAGACTTGAAAATACATTTCTATCAATCATTGCCTCGATATAAGTCATTGCCACATAGAGGAAAAAGAAGATTCCGGCAATCTCATATACAAGGAGTTCTACTTCATGGTGTAGCTTCTCTACATTAAGCCCATTTATTGCATAGTAGAGTCCGATAAGCATAAAGATTGATGTTCCTGCAAAGAGTGCAGGTTTTGCTTTGTTGATATGGTATTTATCTTCTGCAGCTATAAAGTAATATCCGACTACAAATATAATGAGTGATGTTATCCCCACCCATGTTGTGGTCAAATCCGGCATTTCAGTCATAGTGTCTCCCCAAATTCGTAATATAATATCTTGGTACATTTTTTTCACTTCTGTTTCATAGATTTTGATCTATCAAGTTATGAAAATATTGAACATGTATTATAGCAAAATCAAACAAGCAGTTAGCTGTATATTGGAGAAGATATCTGTGTGAGTAATAAAAATGATGTGCGTAACAGATCGCGTCATAAAATCAAAACATTTTGCAATATTCTTTTAAAATGTCGATAGATTTTTCAAATGATTTCATAAAAAAACTATGTGTATGTGACAGAGCATCATAAAAAAGTTGCATTTGCCTAAGAGAGCGTTTGACAAGAGCAGGGTGTGGACGTTCGTTATCTAAAAAACTTTCTATTTTTTCACCAACACCTTCTGCTTCTAAAAGAAGCTTGAATTCATATCTATTCATTGTTTTGTAGTATCTATGGTGAGTTTTGTCTTTTTGAAGTGAATGCTTTGAGCGCTCGTAGATTGTTTTTAAATCGATTTTTGAAAAACGACTCTCAAGCGGAAAGAGCATCTGAGCCAGTTTGACTACATAGAGTAGATTAATACCTGTATAGTAGCTATAAATTCCTTTTGCAGCATGAAGTTTTTGATAACCTGCTATAAGGTCATAAAGTTTCTCTTTATCAATGGGTCTTTCTTGTAATAGTTCTCTCTTGTGGTTGGAGAGCGCGGAAGTTCGAAGGTTGATGCTTTCAATAAAATCATCATCTATTAAAATATGAAGTATCTGTTTCGCTTCCCCATACTCTCCTAGACATCCCAGTGAGTTTGCTTCAATTTTTTGTATTTTAGTAAAGAGGCGATATTTCCTATATAGAGGTGGCAAAATAGATGAGATGATGATTTCATACAATCCTTTTTTATAGGAAAGCATGAGCAATTTGAGTAGAAATTCTTGGTTTTCAACTTTTTTATCTAGTAGCCCAATGTGTAAAAATTGATTTATCATTTTTCTCTCTTCACTCTCTTCGTTGAGTTTAATAAATCTATCAAGATGATCGATTTGCTCTTGAGTAATAGGAGTGCTAGAGTGAATAATATTTGAGATATCCAATGCCTCCTCGCCGGGAAATTGTCGCAATAGTAGCTTTTTTTGTATAGCTTCTCGTATCCGTTTTTTCTGAGTACTTTCGCTTATGTGCCATATATCTCTTTGAAAGTCAAATTTTTTTTCAATAGCATTTAAAAAATATCTGTCTCGTATTTCTCCACGGCGATTTATATACCCACTAAGCCTTTTTATATAGATTTTGTTTGTCGGTATGTTTATATAAGACAATAAATCTTTGTTGTAAGTGATGATGTTTGCTTCTTTGAGAGCATCAATAAGATAGCCGATGATTTCTGTGTGTTTCATGCGGTCTCCTTGAAAGATAAAAAACTTTAATACCCATTGCATCAAGTCCGAAAAGTCGGAATTGAGTATGTGACACTTACTTGTGCATCTAGTTTATCAATAAATAAATAGAACTGATGCATGAAAGGAGTGGAATATGACACAAACAAAGAAGAATTACTTACAAGATGAGTTGGGCTTTTGCCGTCCAAGCACAATGCATCAAAAACAAAAATACAAGAGCATTATATGCTAGATTCAATAGCAAGAAATGCACTCTCTTTCAACAAAAAGTTATCATTGGAAGGCTGTAAAAACAATATTTTTCTTGCAACGACTCTGGATGAATTGTTGGAGGTGTATAAAATACGAAGTAAAATCTACGCTAAATTACAATATAGCAATGAGTTTCCCGATGCCATAGAGGGATTGAATTTTGATGCTTATGACGAGCATTCCGCTATTATCTATACGAAGAAGAATGGCAAAATTAGCGGTACTTGCAGATTGATATTTGATTGTGATAAATATAAATTGCCTATAGATGAACATTATTCTTTGGATTATTTACGTAAAAAGGGTAAAAAGTTAGCGGAATTGTCACGATTGGTTATAGAACATGAGAATAAAGGTTTAAATCAAGAGTTTAAATTGCTTACAAAGGGTGTCTATTTTACTATGATTAATAACGGTATTACCGACGTTGTATCTGTTATGAGCGAAGAGCATTATAGGTGGTATGATAAGTTTGGAGGATTTCAAATAGAAGAGAGATTTGAGAGTTATGGAAATATAGGCAAACCTTTTGTCGTCACATCGTGGAATGTAGCAAAAATATCAGATTTTTTTAAGAGAGTTTTTTTAAGAGATTAATCTTTTATCACGAGTCGATACCCAAAAGAAGGAATGGTTTCGATTGGAAGATCTTTTAGTTTCATTCGTAATCTATATACAAGGTTTCTCAAGGAGTTCTCGGCAAGTGGCGCATTTTCACCCCAAAGATGTTCTTCTATGACATTGACGGGAACTATGCTTCCCTTGGACTCTACGAGTAACTGTAAAAATAATCTCTCGTTGGAGCCGAGATAGATAGGTACTTTTTTGTGGTATATCTTTTTTGATTTATTATCATAGTAATACTCACGACCTAGAGATTGTAAAGCATTTTTTTGTTGTATTTTATTGAGAACAATCATGAGGTTGGATTTGAGTTCTTCACGTCTAAATGGTTTTGTGAGATAAGCAGCAGGGTCTGTTTTGGAGGCTTCTCTCATAGTATCATCGTTATTATCAGAAGTGAGATAGATAAATGGTATAGGATCATTTTCGGATATTTTTTTTGCAAGTTCTATACCGTTTTTTTTACTCTTAAGATCGATATCCAAAAGTATGATATCCGGCTTTTTTTGCTTTATACTCTGCAAAGCATCCTCGTAACTACTCACAATATCTGTGACACTATAACCCATTTTAATGAGTGATTTTTTTATCTCAAGCGCAGTGATTGATACATCTTCAACGATTAAAATATTAATTTCGTTCATTATTGCTCCATAGAATATTTATCTCGGTTCCGTTTTCTGTATCGATACGTAGCTCTCCGCCAAGTTGATTTTTGGCTAGAGTATCAATGATAGTTAGCCCTAGGGTATCACTCAGAGAATCATATGTAAAACCTATACCGTTATCCTTTATCATAAAATGATATATGTTATCACTCTTATCCAATGTAATCAATGCTTCTCCGGAGTTTGTATGATTAAAGGCGTGCTGATAGATGTTTGTGATTGATTCATTGAGGATGAAGCCACAATATACGGCATCATCAGAGTTTAGCTCTGCTTTAGTCTCCAAATTTATGGTGATATATGGTTTTTGAAAACTTTTTTGCACATTGCCTATAAGTGATGAAAAATAATCATAAGCATTGACTGTAGAGATATTTTCTTGTGTGTTTAAAAGTGCATAAAGATCATTGATTGCAAAAACCTTATTTTCTAAATTTTGCAAGATTACTTTCCCCTCTTTGCTCTGGGTTTCATCTCTTTGGAGTCGCAAAAATGAGACGATGGTCTGCATAGAGTTTTTTACTCTATGGTTAAGCTCTTTAAGGAGTAGTTTTTTCTCTTCTAGAGATTTTTTTAGTGCTCCTGTTTTATTTTCTACGATACGAGAGAGTCTATCTGTCTCTTCTTCCTGATAAGATATGAGTTTATTTTGTGCAGCTATTTTCTCTTTGCCAAGTTGTTTGATTTTGTCTGCAAGTGAGAGAGAGAAGATGACCGATTCGGCAGTTATAGAAAATTCTGTATAGTAAGGATAAGAAACAAAAATATCGTAGATTCCCCAACTTGAGAGAAACATAAGAAGTGCGGAGGTGAAGAAGAGTATCCACCCAATCGTGATAAATTTAGCTTGCCTGTTGTTTCGCAATAATGCATAGATTGTTGTTCCAAAGAGTATAAAGAGAAGCACAACAGGTGTGATACTGCGCAGTTGATTGAGATCAAGCAAGAAAAAGAGAATCGTCAAAAAGATGAAAGCGCCGATACTATAGTTTAAAAAACGATTGAGTTTAGGGTATTGTTGTGTATTGAGGATACTCATCGTAAAAAGTGCTAAAAAAAGTGTCGGTATAGCAACGATAAAGGATGAGTATTTTATCGTTGTGAGAATACCTTCATGGGGCAATATATATAGATTTGCAACACCTTTATAGAGGAGATGATGCATGGTAATGCCGATGAAAGCAAGTACATAGTAGAGGTAACTTCTATCTCTTGTGCTAAGATAAACGATGAGGTTATAGATGATGATGATGCTCATCGCCCCAAAAAAAAGAGCCAATATAAATTGGTAATGTATCTCTTCTTTGTAGAAAGCATCCTCGTCCCACAATTTCATTTGAACTATAAGGGTTGTGATATCTGATGTAGCTTTTATGTAAAATGTTTTAGACTCATTTGGGAGCAAGGTAATCTTAAAAGAGGGGTGGATAGATTTTCTATTCTCTGCAGTATCCAGGAGCCCATCTTTTGCTAAGAGTCTATCGGGGTTTGCTTCATAAAGCATAATGTTTGAAGTAAGAGGGTTCTCATATTCGATAATCCTATGGATAGTTTGTGAGGATGTGTTGTTGAGATCAAAGCGTATCCAAACATCAAAATCAGGCGAATAGCCGTAACTCAACATCTTTTTGCTATTTGGTTGAAACTCTTTATCTTTTACCGTGTGGATAGTGTCTGATCTATTGTGATCGATATAGATTTGAGCATGAGGCAAGAGCTCATAGAAGGTTTTTTTTGCATCGATATCTAAAGCAAATAAAAAACTGTTAAAAAGAAAAATGAGGCATATAAACCTTTTCATACAATAAACCAATCTTAATATATACTTTAATTATATTTTTTTAATTATAGTGGAAAATAATAAAAATTTAACACTATCTGTGACGCTATCTGTGACGCTTTATGATTATAATGGAATATTAATCTGCTTACTCTTTAAAGCAGAGCTAATAATATGATGTTGAAGGAAGCAATATGAAAAAAAATACAGATACACAATCTTTAGATCTAGCGCAAATCCATCAAAATCAAAAAATTATTTTAGATTTGTATGAAAAAAGATGTAAACATGAGAAGATAAAAGAAGATACGCTTGAGAGGCTTTATGAAGAGCTCGATGCTCTTAAGCACAATAAAGAGTTTCAAAAGATAAAACCCTTTTATCTCGATTTGATTTCCCTCTATGATCGTGTGGCTGACCTAAAAAAAGAAGATGATGCATTGAGCACGATATGCGACGAGCTGTTAGAGGTTCTGCAAAAGCAAAATATAGAGATCATAAAGATGCAAGATGACATCCTTGATCTCTCTTTGCAAAAAGTTATTGACATAGAAATCGTAGATGATGCCAATGCACATTCGAAGGTTGTTAAAGTTTTGCGAGACGGCTTTAGATATAAAGATAAGCTTTTAAGACCTCAAGAAGTTACAATTGGAGCACATATCAAGCTTTGATTGATTATCTCAAATGTGTGAAAAAAGATTAATATAATTAGTGATTTTTTATTTGTAATAAAAAAGGAGTTGGTGGGTCCTCGGAGACTCGAACTCCGGACCACTCGGTTATGAGCCGAGTGCTCTAACCAACTGAGCTAAGGACCCTTCTTCGATACCGTATGATTTAGATTCTATTTTTCGTAATCATAGATATTTTAGAGTCAGAATTATATCCTAAGTAGCTTTGAAAAGCAAGTAGATTTTGCAAAATTCCAAAAAGGAATATGAAAACCAAAAAGGAAGTTCCTCCATGGCTAAACATCGGTAATGGAAGCCCCACAACAGGGGCTAAGCCGATGATCATATAGATATTGACCCCCATATGTATAAAGAACACCCACGCGATACCTCCGGCAACAACCCTGAGCATAAAATCATTTTGGGCGCTCCTCGATATGTAGAGGAGGTGCAAGATAAGCAGTATATATAAAAACACCACACTTGCCATCCCGATAAATCCAAGTCGCTCTCCGAGATAAGCGAAGATAAAATCGGTCGATGCGACAGGTAAAAATTTCATCTGTGTTTGAGTGGCTTCCTCTTTTTCTTTCCCTTTTACGCCGCCTGAACCGATGGCAATGAGTGCTTGTTGAACTTGGTAGCTTGGTTTATTGAGAAAATCTTGTATTCTATCTTTTTGGTAGTTTTTTAATCCGTAGGTATACAGAAGTGGTGCGCATAGGGCAAGAACTATAGTGATAATCACCCAGATTCTCCACCGTACGCCAACGAGGAATAAAACGCCAAAAGAGGGCAAAAGAATCGAGAGCGCTGTTCCAAGATCAGGCTGTATAAGGACGATAAAAAAAGGCACCAAGATAATGACCGAGAGTTTTAAGAACATCATGAAGTCATAGCCCTCTTTTTCCGGAGGGTTTTTGGCGATAACATATCCAAGCATCAAGATAACCGTAATCTTAAGTATCTCAGAAGGTTGTACGGTAAAATGGGTTCCCGGCAGAGCAATCCATCTTTTGGCTCCATCGGAGACGATGCCAAAAAATTGGACAGATTCAACCAAGATAAGGCTTGAAAAATATAAAAAAGGTATAAACCACCAGGCTATGATTCTCCACGGGATGATGATGGTGACCACAAAGACGAAAAGACCGATAGCGTAGTATATAATCTGTTTTTCAAAAAGGCGAGAGTTAATCTCACTGATAAGATATGAGGAGATGACAAGGATGGGGAGAATCTGGATCATCAAAAGATAGTTAAATTTTGTAAAAGTTTTTAAGTTCCAAACTCTTGAGTTAAACATCGATTCCCTTGTTTTTTCGCTATTATAACAAAAAGGTTGCAAAAGGTTTTTAATTTTGAAAGATTTTATCTCATATCCCGCTTTAGATGCGTTTACAAATTGCATCAATGCAACTTCTTTGAAAATGCAAGATAAGCCACTTCTCTTTTCGCAAGCACTCCATACCGGGCAAGATCCAAAGATCATAACGCAAAACAGAAAGGCATTTTTGGACACCCTTGAGATTGGCAAAGATTTTAAAATCGTTTTAGCAAATCAAACTCATAGTGATCATATCGCGATTATCGATACATATGAAAATAGAGGGTGGGAAGAGCTTGAAAGTGCGATCCCCGATACCGATGCACTCATTACGAATAAAAAAGAGATACTTTTGGGTATTTTGAGTGCTGATTGTCTTCCGATACTGCTTTTTGATCCTAAAAAGGAGGTTATAGCAGCGATTCATGCAGGATGGGCAGGAACACACAAAAGAATCGCACCCAAAACAGTTTTGAAAATGGCAGAGCATTTTGGCTCAAATCCAAAAGATATCATCGCACAATTTGCACCGTGCATTGCTCCATGTTGCTATGAGGTCGGCGAAGAGTTCCAGGAGCAGTTCAAAGAGTATAAGGAGGCTCTTATAGAGCACCATGATACATGCTATCTGGATATTCCTCTTGTCAATAATCTTCAGCTGCAGGAGGTGGGACTCTTAAAAGAGAATATCCATCAAAGCGGCATCTGTACTGCGTGTGAGAATGAACGATTTTTCTCTTACCGCAAAGAAGGCGGATGCAGCGGCAGGATGCTCACATTTATCGGCATGAAAAGTTAAATCTATCAAGTTATAATATCGAGAATTGATAGTGATAAGAAGGGGATAGCGTGTTTGCTTTAAATACTATATTGATATTTGGCGTCATTGTTTTGATTTTTTGGAATGGGACGGCATTGATACAATTTTTGACACTTCTATACTATAAATTTCGCATACCCACATATACCTCTATTGATAGAAAAGAGATTGGCGAAGAGATAGAGAGTATCATCAAGCCACTTGAAGATTTTTTGCTCTCAAAAGGTTTTGTTTATCAGAGTATGTTGCTCCATGATGGATGGCTTTTAGGGGGAGATCAGAACTATTATACATTGTATTATTATGACAAAGAAAAAAGCATCCATGCATATATAGAAACACAACCTTATAGGGGTGCATTACAGAGCGCAAAGATTAGCTATAAGACAATATATGAGAGCACAAGAGAGTGCATTACGGTTGATGGGCTGGATTATGGGTATCCGACAATACCCGATGATACATATCTTTTTGATCACTATCTAGGTAATAATGAGAGCGTGTATGAAGCGCATCTTAAAGATAGAGAGATACAAGAAGAGGTTATTGGCAGGGGAGCTTTTACGCCCGAAGAGCTTCAGCATCACAAAGAGATGATAGATGCGCACTATAGTAAAACATACGAAGAGGAGGGATATACTCGCTCGACATCGTATGGGTATAGGTTTACTCCTTCGATCAAACTATGGATTTTTTCTAAAAAAATGGTCAAAAAATATAAGCACTATAGCAAGGTTCTGATGCAATCAGCGTATGAAGGGGACCACAAAAGAGAAGAAGAGGAGGGAGATCGCAAAAGCAAAAGTGAGATAAATAGTCTATTGATGCAATTGAGTAGCATAGATAAACCTCGAGGGGAGAGCAATAAAATGGTGTGGTTTGTCGGCTCAATAATTGTTTTTGCTATCCTTTTTGGTTTTCTTGGGTTTTCATTGCTTGAAATTGGAATGCTCGTTGTGGTGCTTTTGATTCATGAGTTAGGGCATTTTTTAGCGATGCGGTATTTTGGCTATAGAGATACCAATATCTTGTTTATGCCTTTTGGTGCAGCTACAATGGGAAGAAAAGCAAAGAAGAGCGCATTTGAAGAGTATATCATTTTATTGGCAGGTCCATTGCCGGGAATTATCATAAGTGCGATATTGTTTATGGCAATGATGATGAATATTTTGCCGCAAGAGAATGAAATCATTTTACAATATGTAATGTTCAGTTTTGTTATCAATTATCTCAATCTATTGCCGATTTATCCATTGGATGGCGGGAGAATCACACAAATACTTCTTCTGCTTCGATACCCAAGAGCGCAATTTTATTTTTATGCTGTAAGCTTTGTTGTGGTTGCTCTTGCTGCATTATTGGCTCAAGATTTTATCTTATTGATATTTGTTGTTATCGTGGGGTTGGGTTTGAGACACAACTACTATATCTCTAAAGTCATGCGCAAAATTCTTCTCACTCGTGACGACAATGAGATAACAAAAGAGGATGTTGCTGAACTGTTAGTAAATGATGAGAGTTTTAAGACGCAATTACCATTCAATAAAGCCAATATTGCAAAGCAGGTATTGGAGATACTCCATACGAAAAAGCCTAGCCTATTGTTAGCTATTTTTGGATTTGCTTTCTACTGTGCATTAGTATTTGTTCCATTATGGTTTCTGTTTTTATCGAGAATTCTAGGCGGTATGCCTATGGGCTAAGCTTCAAGCTCTTTGACTTGCCACGGTAGCCCTTGTGTATTCATGAGCTCCATAAACGGATCGGGATCAAGTTGTTCCATATTGAAGACCCCTTTACCGCTCCAGATACCCTCTAACATAAGCTTTGCGCCTATCATCGCAGGAACACCGGTTGTATAGCTCACTCCTTGGCTCATAACCTCCGCGTAACACTCTTCGTGATCTTTGACTTGATAGATATATATCTTGCGTTTTTCTCCATCTTTGATGCCTTCTGCGACGATACCTATATTTGTTTTCCCTTTTGTGCGAGGTCCCAAGCTTGCAGGATCAGGCAAGAGTGTTGCTAGAAATTCTATAGGAACTATTTTTATGCCCTTATGCTCCACCTCTTTGATACCGAGCATACCTACATTTTCCAAGCACCGCATATGTGTAAGATAACTCTGCCCAAAGGTCATAAAGAAGCGTATTCTTTTGAGCCCTTTGATGTGTTTGACTAAACTCTCCATCTCTTCATGGTACAGTAGATAGCTATCTTTTTCGCCTACTTCGGGATAATCCCAAACTTGCATGATCTCCATCGGTTTAGTCTCTATCCATTTACCCCCCTCCCAATATCTTCCTTTCGCACTTACCTCTCGCAGGTTTATCTCCGGATTAAAATTGGTTGCAAAAGGGTAGCCATGATCGCCGGCGTTACAATCGAGTATATCGATAGTATGAATCTCGTCAAAATAGTGTTTTTGTGCATAAGCGCAAAAGACATTGGTCGCACCGGGATCAAAACCGCTTCCAAGAAGTCCCATGATGCCTGACTCTTGAAATGCCGCGTCTCTTGCCCACTGCTCCTTATACTCAAACTTCGCAGTATCGGGATGTTCATAATTTGCAGTATCAAGATAGGGTGTCTTCGTAAGAATACACGCATCCATGATAGTGAGATCTTGATAGGGGAGTGCAACATTGATGACGATATCGGCTTTAGTCTCCTCTATAAGCTTGATCACCTTTTTGGTTTTATCGGCATTGACCTTTGCCGTTTTGATAGAGACGCCAATCTTCTCTTTGATATTTTTTGCGATTGCATCACATTTACTTTTTGTTCTACTCGCAAGTGTAATCTTGCCAAAAGTATCGCTATTCATAGCGCATTTAAATGCTACGACATTCCCTACGCCGCCGGCACCTATAATGAGAGTTCTCTTTGCCATCTTTGCTCCTTAAGATAATGTTGAATTTTATCATAAATAGAGCATATTTATGATGGTATTGAGAACAAAAAGTAGAGGCAAGAAGAGAAGCGTACTCAAAAGTATCAAAGCTGTTATATCTTTTGGTCTGCAATCATACAAAGAGGCGAGATTGATATTGCTAATTGCTAAAGGCATCATCATCTCCATAAAAATAACGGCTTTTGCAAAAGCAGAGAGTGGCGTAAGGCTAAGGATAGCGATGCTTAAAAGCGGCAATAAGATAAATTTTTGCGAAAAAACACCCAAGAGTAATCTAAGATTGATCTTTGTTAGCTTTACACCTTGCAGAAATGCTCCAAGCAAAAAGAGCTGCATCACGATACCGCTATAGGCACCCATTTTTAAGAACTCTTCTATCTGCTTGCCGTATTCTATAGAATTTACGTTGAGGATGATTGCTATGATAGAAGCAGGGATGATTGGTATCTTGATGATATTTAAAAGAGAGGTCTTCACATCAAACGAGCCTCTGGAGTAGATATAGACACCCAGCATATAGACGACAAAGACATTGGCAAGATTGATAAGTGTTGTGTAGATAACGCTCTCTTGCCCAAAAAGTGCGATGCCAAGAGGTATGCCGATATTTCCCGTATTACCTACAAAGCCTGTGATTGAAAATATCACCTGTTCCTTTTTGTCGCTAAAGAGTTTTTTTGAGATAAGGATGCTCGGCAAAAGAACGATAAGGATGATAAAGATGTACAAAAAAGGCACGGAGATATGCTCTGCGTGCAAGCTTGCGGTGCCAAATCCCCACAAGGCAACAAAAGGCTGAAAGAAATAGACCGAAAGAAGTGTGAGTGTTTTTGTGTTGATATCCTCTTTGAAAAAGACTTTAGAGAGATACCCCAAAGAGATAAAGGCATAGATAAATATTATGGAGATAAAGACATTAATCATGAGTAAAACTATAGCATATTTTGGGTATCATTACCCCATTGATAAAAAGGAGTATTTTTGGAAAGCGCTTTAACATCATTGGAGACTTGGGGATATCTTGCTATCGCATTTTTCTGTTTTGGCGGCTCTTTAGTCACTGTCGCAGCGGCGGGTGTTTTTGCTGCACTCGGGAAGATCGATCTTGTAACGGCTTTAAGTGTTGCAACGGTCTCAAATTTCTTAGGTGATAACTTTCTTTTTTACCTAGCGCGCTATCAAAGAGCAAGTGTTAAGCCCTATTTTGAAAAGCATAAAAGAAAGATTGCTTATTCTAACCTTCTTTTTAGAAGATATGGTGATATCGCCGTATTTATCCAGAAGTTTCTTTACGGTATCAAAACGCTTATCCCGTTGACTATGGGACTTTCGAAATACTCATTTGCAAAATTTATCTTTTTAAACATCTTTGCTTCTACCATTTTTGTTGTAGTTATAGGGCTTGCAGGATATTATAGTAGTGATTTTATCACGCAAGCTTTTGATTATGTGAGTGAAAATCCCTGGATCGCTCCGCTTGTACTTTTTAGTTTGCTTGGCGGAGTATGGTATTTTATGGAGCGAGTCACAAAGAGAAAAGATTAATTAATTTAAATAACTGTCATGCGAGCATCCTTGTAAAGCAGGCATATCCGCGGCGGTACAGATAGCAAGCATGGATATGCCTTTCCTACGGCGGTGCAAAATATGCACATCGCCTTTGGTTTCAAAGCTATCAAGACAAAGCAGTTTGTCTTTATTTACGCTTTTCACTATGTGAGCATGACGCTTTTACTCCACTTTTCTAAAAAGTGGAAAGAAGAAAAAAAGAAATCTCTATAACTTTTCTTTTTAGTAAAGAAAAGTAAGAAAAGAAAATCGTCGTTTCACAATTGTGCGGGCGTTGTTCAACGCTCGTGCTTCGCAGTGCTCGCATTCACAACTGCACAAGAAGTGTGAAAGCGACAAATTTGCATAATGATTATTTAATGGATTGCTATGCTATGTTGCAATGATAAACTATCTATTCTCCACAAATCTTTTGATTCTGCCAATTCCTTCTCGGATCGTATCGATATCTGTAGCAAATGAAAATCTAAAATACCCTTCACTCCCAAATCCAACGCCGGGAACCACCGCAACACCTGTCTCTTGTAGAAGTTGTTTACAAAATGCTATAGAATCATCAGAAACCTCTTTGATATTGACAAAGAGATAAAAAGCTCCTTTGGGTGCAAGCACACTCAGTCCATCTATTTCGTTGAAAAGTTTTACTGCCTCACTCGCTCTTGCTTCAAATGCTTGGCGCATTGACTCTATCTCATCATTTACTTCGCCTCGAAGTGCGACGATAGCCGCTTTTTGCGTGATCGAGTTGATGTTGGATGTACTTTGACTTTGCAATTTATTCATAGCAGAGATAAGCTCTTTTTTTGGTGTGGCAAGGTATCCAAATCGCCAGCCCGTCATAGCAACGGATTTACTTAAACCATTGATTGTAATCGTTCTTTGAAACATATCTTCGCTGATACTAGCAGTTGAAGTGAAGCCTTCTTCATAGATGAGCTTTTCATACATCTCATCACTTGCTACAAGGATATCCGTGCCCTCTAAAACTTGAGCTATCTCTGCAAGTTCATCTTTGCTGTAGATAGAGCCTGTCGGGTTTGAAGGGGAAGTAAGTACCACCATTTTTGTTTTTGGGGTGATTGCGGCTTGGAGCTCTTTCGCACTCATTTTAAATCCACTTTGCTCGTCTGTTTCTACGATAACAGGTGTACCCCCGCTATAGATGACAATCTCAGGATAGGTTACCCAGTAAGGAGCAGGGATGATCACTTCATCTCCCTCATCAATCACTGCTTGGAAAAGATTGAAGAGTGACTGTTTTGCTCCATTGCTTACGATGATCTCATTGGGTGCATATTTAAGGTTATTTTCCTTTTCAAGTTTATAGCTTATCGCCTCGAGAAGTTCCGGAATGCCCGGAACAGCAGTATATTTTGTAAAACCTTCGTTTATTGCTTTAATCGCTGCATCTTTGATTTTTCTTGGTGTATCAAAATCCGGTTCACCGGCAGAGAAGCTTATGACATCCTTGCCTTCTGCTTTCATCTCTTTTGCCAAAGTGCTTATGGCGATGGTAAGTGATGGCGAAAGTGCCTGTATTCTGCGAGATAACATTCGTAGTGCCTTTGTTGAAATATTATCGAATTATACTATGGTTTCATATTTTTTTCGATTAAAAAGATCCATCTTTTAATCTTTTAATGAATTGATAAAGAGCTCATAAATCTCATCCAATTGTGCATCATCATCTCTTAAGTGTGTAGCATCATTTGATTTGATCGCTGCTTCGATGATAGAGAGTCTTTTAAACATATATTCAAATATCTCTTTGTTGATATCGGGTATTTTGTCATGCGAAAATTTATTTTTATCAAAACCCCTAGCGATGATGCGTGCCGGTACACCGATAGCAGTGCAGTTATCAGGCACATTTTTAACTACAACGGAGTTTGCTCCTATCTTTGCATTTTCTCCGACAACGATATTGCCCAAAATCTTTGCTCCGGCTCCTAATATCGCGCCACTTTTGATAGTAGGGTGTCTTTTGCCTTTCTCAAGGCTCACTCCACCTAAAGTAACTTGCTGATAGATAAGCACATCATCCTCTACTTGAGCTGTTTCACCTATGACGATACCGACACCATGGTCGATGAAGACTCTTCTGCCTATGGTTGCTGCAGGGTGGATATCTATGATTGTAAGAAATTGCCCAAGTCCGGAGATAAGTCTAGGAAGGTAGGGAATCTTTTTTTTGTAGAGCGCATGAGAGATTCTATAAAAGAAGAGCGCCCAAATACCGGGATAATTGAAAAAAAGTTCAAGGCGTGATTTCAATGCCGGGTCATTCTCTTTAACATTTCTAAAATCTTCTCTAATGAGAGAAAAAAGATTCATCTATTCTCCTTCCGATTCATATTCTTCATCCAGTGCTTGTATGGTCTTAAGATAACTATTTTCGCTTAAGTAGAGATAAAGTTTGCCTAAAATCTCTCTTTTTTCATCGTTTGTCAACAATTTTGACTCTTCTATTTTATATTTTAACGATTTGTCTATCTCATTTGTATCATAATCAAGATCATCAAGTACATCCATAAGGTTTTGTGCTTCTATAAGGCCTTCCGTATAGTAGTTGCCATCTTCGTCAAACTTAACAACTGCTTCAGTAGGGTGCGTAAATAGGTTGTGTTTCATACCTAAAACTTCTTGATAGGCACCATTTAAGAAAAAGCCCAAGAAGTACTCCTCCTCGTCAACATCAATGTCATGCAAAAAGAGGGGCGCTTTAGGTTCAAAGTTTATCTCTCCATCGCTATCGCAGGTAATATCCCAGATGCTCGCAGGATTTGTCGGCTTGATGTTGAGCTTATTGAGCGGAACGATAGGAAAGTTTTGCTTAAGCCCCCACCAATCAGGCATGGATTGGAAAACCGAGAAGTTGACGAGGTATTTCTCTTGAATCCTATCCTCTATTTTTTTAAGCTCACTCGTATCTTCATCTTTAAGCAACGCAATTGCTCTTTTTATGAGCAAGTTGACAAGTATCTCAGTATTTGATCGGTCCTCAAGATCGATATATCCTAGATCAAAGAGTGTTAGCAGGCTCTCCATATGGTCAAGCGCATCATGCAGATATTCTCTTGCGTTTGATTTTTTCATTGCGCTATAGATATCAAAAAGCTCTTGAACGAGCGGAGGATTTTGCTCCTTAAGTCGTAAACTTTTCTCATGATACTCTTGGCTAAAAAGTTCAAGCACGGGAGCGACAAGCACCGAATGACTCGCTGCTATATATCTTCCTGATTCCGTAAAGATATCAGGTGCCGGGACATTTTTGCTTTTAGATATCTCTTGCATAAGATAGACAACATCATTTGTAAACTCTTTAAGAGAGTAGTTTCTCTCTCGCAAGTTATGATGTTGCGAGTATTCTACCGCTAAACCGCCACCGATGTTAATCGCTTTGAGTGACTCAACACCTCTTTTTTTAAGCTCTGCATAGATATTGCCTGACTCTCTCAACGCTTTTTTAAGAGCAGCGATCTCTCCCATTTGTGATCCGATATGAAAATGGATCATCCAAAGATGTTCTAAAAGATTGTGTTTTTTGAGCATCCCGTATGCTTCAAGGAGTTCGGTTGATGTGAGCCCGAATTTTGAGCTAAATCCACCACTTTTTGCCCATATGCCTGTCCCTGAGCTATGGAGTCGGATACGCACGCCTATTTTTGGAACAATCGGATTTTTACCTTTTTTGTTAAACTCATCATTGACTTGGATAATCGTCTCAAGCTCTCCGATTCCCTCGATGGTTATGGTGATATTGTGTCCCATTTTTGCAGCTATAAAGCAAAGCGCTATCATCTCTTTGTCTTTAAAGCCATTGACCGTGATTGGGGCTCCAATCTTTGTTTTGGACATCGCTATGATAAGCTCAGCTTTACTTCCTGCCTCCAAACCGTAATTGTAATCTTTTGATACATCTACGAGTTCATTGATAAAGTTTGGAAATTGATTGACTTTCAGAGGGAAGACTGCATAGAAATTGCCACTATATTGGAACTCTTTTTTGGCACTTTCAAATGTTGCAAAGAGTGTATCGATCTGTTTTTTTATAAGATGAGGAAACCGAAGAAGTATAGGGCCTTTGTAGCCTTTTTCACGAACATCATTGGTAATCTCTAAGATAGATGGTTTTTTGCCGTAATTTATATTGATAGTATCATCTTTTATTACGAAGTTATCATCACCCCATATATCAAGACCAAAGCGCTTCATCTGCAATCCTCATGTAAAAATAAGTATTATTATAGCCAAATTGATTTGTTGATATAGCTATAAAAGGAGATTTTTAAAACTTCTCGATAGGGAAGTTTTGCTCCTCTTTGTTTTCTAGGTTTTTGACCCATATGGTATTGTTTTTTAATTCATCCTCACCTATGATACAAGCTTTAAGATAACCCATCTTGTCGGCATTTTTTAGGTGGGACTTGAGACTCTTCTTCTCATACTCCAAGTGTACTCTTTGCTCACCTCTTTTATCTTTTGCTATTTGCAATAAGCTTGAGAGTGCTCTCTCATCAAGCGCACCAAGATAGAGTCCCTCTCTTGGTTTTTCCGGAAGTTGTACAAGATCCATAATTCTCTCGATGCCTATAGCAAAACCGATAGCCGGCGTGCTTCTGCCTCCAAGAAATGCAACAAGTTTGTCATATCTGCCGCCACCGGCAATTGCCGATTGAGCGCCTACTTCGGTGCTTACAAACTCAAATGCACTTTTATTGTAATAATCAAGACCTCTAACGAGATTTGTGTTGATAGTGTAGGCAATTTTATTTTCATTGAGAAGTTGGCATAATCTATCTAAATCACTTTTACACGTATCACAAAGGTTGTTGATGAGCTTAGGTGCATCTTGCAAGATCGTTCTGCAGTGCTCATTTTTGCAATCAAGTACTCGGATAGGATTTGTTGCTATTCTTCTGTTGCAATCTTCGCACAATGACTCTTTTTTGCTCTCTAAAAACCCAATCAACTTTTCTCTATAGGCAGGCATACAATTGCTATCACCTAGAGAGTTAATCTCAAGGTTGTATCGGATTCCAAGTGCATCAAAAATATCACTTATCATGCTTACGATAGTAAAATCCTCATACACACTTGCCTCTCCAAAACTCTCACAGCCAAACTGATGAAATGATCTTAATCTTCCTTTTTGAGGGCGCTCATAGCGAAACATGGGACCATAATAATAAAAACGATTAACGGTATCTTGGCGATCAAGTTTGTTTGAGATAAAAGCTCGAACGATGCCCGCAGTTCCTTCCGGTCTCATGCAGACATCATTATCGCCTTTATCGATAAATTGATACATCTCTTTGCCTACAATATCGCTACTCTCGCCGACAGATCTTTTAAAAAGTGCCGTCTCTTCTAAAATTGGTGTCTCTATGTAGCTATAGCCATAATTTTTTGCTATTTTTATCGCGGTAGTTACAATGTGTACATATTTTTGACTATCTTCAAAGATTAAATCTTTCATGCCTCTCAAAGGATTTATCATTCTATCATCTCCTTATAAAATCGACAATCTCACGCTGTATCTCTTCGATGCTTTTTGAAGCATTGATACAAAGGTTTTCAATTCCTAATTTCATGATGATATCTTTCATGTCTTGCTGCACCTCAAGAAGGTACTTGAGTCCTCGCTTTTCTATCTCATCAAGCCCTTTCTGGGAGAGTCTGCGATCAAGCGTCACGATGTCCATCTCTAGAAGTATTACTTTATCGGGCATTTTGTTTTCTAAAGCAAAACGATTCATATCTAAAAGCTCCATAAAGGAGAACTTATCTCTATTCATCGCGTATGCCATACCTGAGACGAGTCCTCTGTCTGAGAGAATGAGTTTATCAAGATTAGGTTCGATCACTTGCTTGTAATGCTCAGCTCTATCGGCTAAAAAGAGTAAAACTTCAGCTCTTTTTGATTTGAGTTCACTCCTTAGAAGTATCTCTCTTGCTTTTTGTCCAAAAGTTGTTCCTCCGGGCTCTTGCGTTGTGATTGCATCAGGAAAAATCTCTTTTAAGAGCTCGATTTGCGTGCTTTTACCACAAGTATCTATGCCTTCAAATAGTATATACATTAAGAACCTCTCTTTATCATTTCGGATACCTCTATAGGAACAAGATGATCTATCTTGCCATCGTATCTCAGAATAGCTCGCACAATAGAAGAGCTTATAAATGCATTTTTAAGACTCGGCATCAGGTGGATGGTCTCAAGCTCTTGTCTGAGTGATGCGTGTGCATATCCCATTTGAAGCTCATATTCAAAGTCGCTTACTGCTCTTAGACCTCTGACGATGATATTTGCATCAAGTTTGTCGCAAAGATCAACGAGGAGAGTATTGAAACCTACGACCGAGACATTAGCATACTCTTTTGTTGCAAGGCGAGCCATATCGATCCTCTGTTGCATCTCAAACATCGGCTTTTTTTCTGCATTTTCAGCAACTGCTACGACAACTTCATCAAAGATGTTACATGCTCTTTTTATGATGTCAAGGTGCCCGTTTGTTACAGGGTCGAAAGTCCCCGGATATATAGCCCTTTTCATGGGTGCTCCTTATGATTGTTATCGCTCCATCGTTGGTACAGTTGATGCTGTATACCTAGCGTATCATACCATTTTCCTATCAAAAAGTCTTCCATCTTCTCCAATGTATCTGCTTCGCTATAGTACGCCATAGTAGGCGATGAGATAACGACACCCATAGAAGAGAGTTTGTGCATATTCTCCAAAGCTATGGTTGAAAGCGGCATCTCTCGTGGAGCTAAAAGTAGGGGTTTTCTCTCTTTGAGTGCCACTGCTGCTATGCGCGTTGGTAGTGTATCAGCTATGCCACAAGCGATTTTTGCCAAAGAGTTCATACTACAAGGGATGATAGCTGTCGCATCAACGCCGAATGAACCGCTAGAGATGGCAGCGGCAATATCCGCATTGTCATAGAGTTTTGCTTTTTTCTCCTCACAAAGCGAGACAATCTCTGCATTTTTCGATGCACATACATAGAGATCGATACTGCTTGGTAGATTTTCAATAAATCGCATAGAGAGTCTTATACCGCTTGCACCGGTAATAGCAAGAGCTAATTTCATCGCAGTTCCTAGAGTTAAATAGGCGTGTATTATATCAAAAGTAAGTTAAATAGAATTGGATTGTGATTGGAGCGGGCGAAGGGATTCGAACCCTCGACCCTAACCTTGGCAAGGTTATGCTCTACCCCTGAGCTACGCCCGCATATGAGAAATAGGGTATCAATAAAACAAAATCAAAAAAGTCTAGCCTAAAGCAACTAGTTGCGCGAGCCAACTGCTGAGGTTGTCACAGTGACAACGTAGCAAAACGGACTTTGTTCGTTTTTGCGTTATTATAAGTGGTACCTCGGGTCGGACTCGAACCGACACGAGCAAGCTCACCAGATTTTGAGTCTGGCGTGTCTACCAGTTTCACCACCGAGGCAAATTGTGAAATGCGATTGTATAGGAGATGAGCTTAAAATGTGTTGAAATTTGATGGCTCATAGAGCGGAGTTTTTGTAAGTTTTTTAGATATTTTGAGTTTTCTTTTATCATTGATATGTGCTGTTTTAATCCTATGGAAAAATTGGTTATAATACTCTCAATATTAAAATATATGAGTTTTGGAGCTTTTTTGAAAATCACTATAATCATCACAGCCATACTTTTCATATACGCAGCGTTTTCGACGATATTTGTTGATACAAAACTTGTCGGCAATATCGGTAAGATCGTGGGTGAGACAAATTTACATCTTTTTGGTTATTTTGCTTATATCAATCTTGTTATACTCTTTTATCCACTCTATAGACTCTATGTTGCGGGTGAGCTTTATAGGAAGCTTGATTATATCGTTGGCTGGATTTTACTTTTTATCGGTTTCGTGATTTTGAGTGGTCTCATCTTGCCACCTGAGGGTGTTGGTTTCGTAGCAAATGAGATTATCGATTTTCTCTATCCATATATAGGCACTGCAGGACTTTGGCTTTTATGGTTTATGATTTTTGTGCTTGCATCGGTACTTATCTTGGATGACGATTTTAGTTGGATTGGCTTTGCCAAAGAGAAGACGCCATCTTCATTAAATCTCTCTATTGACAAATTTAGCGCACCTTTTTTAGTTATAGGGAAGCTCTTTAAGAGTGTTTTTCAAAATCCTTTTGCTTCAGCCCCTCTTGATAATGAACTTTTTCTTGAAGAGAATATAAAAGATACACAGAAAAAAAAGACAAAGAGAAATGCCATAGAGCCTCTTGAAGAGATAAGGCGAGAGATAAAACATAGTGACCTGAGTGATATCGTGCTTGATCAAAAGAGATTGAAAGCCAAAAAGAGTCATGATGTAGAGATCGTAGAAGAACTTGAGGAGAACTCGAAGCTTTTAGCATCTATAGATAAAGGGGCAGTCTCTGCACCTAAAAATTTCAGACTTCCAAAGATAGAGTTTCTGAAAAAAGCACCACGGATGATTAAAAAAGTCAATGAAGAGGAGATCGATCAAAAGATAGGCGATTTGCTTGATAAGCTTAAAAAGTTCAATATAGAAGGGGATGTTGTTCGTACTTATAGCGGACCGCTTGTTACGACATTTGAGTTTAAACCTGCACCCCATGTGAAGATATCTAAGATTCTCAATCTCCAAGATGATCTTGCTATGGCACTGAGTGCTGAGACGATTCGTATCCAAGCACCAATTCCCGGTCGTGATGTTGTAGGTATCGAGATACCAAATGATACGATCGATACTATCTACCTCCGCGAGATACTCGAGAGCAATATTTTCCAAAATGCAAAATCATCTTTGACGGTTGCACTAGGCAAGGACATTGTAGGCAAACCTTTTGTGACAGATATCAAGAAGCTGCCGCATCTCCTTATCGCAGGGACAACAGGAAGTGGAAAATCAGTTGGGATTAATGCCATGATTCTCTCTCTTCTCTATAGAAACGATCCGAGTCACCTCAAGCTTATGCTTATCGATCCTAAAATGTTGGAATTTTCTATCTATAATGATATCCCTCATCTTATCACTCCGGTGATTACCTCTCCTAAAAAAGCTATCACGGCACTCTCAAATATGGTTGCAGAGATGGAGCGAAGATATCAGCTCATGTCGGAAAATCGCACAAAAAATATAGAGGGTTATAACGAGAAGATAAAAAAGAGCGGCGGTGAAGAGTTACCATATATCGTAGTAATCATAGATGAGCTCGCTGATTTGATGATGAATGGAGGCAAAGAAGTCGAGTACTCTATTGCTAGACTTGCGCAGATGGCAAGAGCGAGCGGGATTCATCTCATTGTTGCGACACAGCGACCAAGTGTTGATGTTGTTACCGGACTTATTAAGGCAAATCTCCCTTCACGACTGAGTTATAGAGTGGGGCAGAGGGTTGACTCAAAAGTGATCTTAGACACCATGGGAGCTGAGAGCCTTTTAGGAAGAGGGGATGCGCTCTTCACGCCTCCGGGGGCAGTAGGACTTGTGAGATTACACGCACCATGGAGCAGTGAAGAGGAGATAGAGAAGATTGTTGAGTATCTGAAGCTTCAAAGGGAACCTGAGTATGATGAAAGCTACCTCAGCAGTGGAGGAATAAACCAAGGGGGTGGCTCGAAACAAGATGCCGCAGGCGAGCTCGATCCGCTTTATGAAGAGGCAAGAGAAATCATCCAAAATGATAGAAAAACATCCATATCTTATCTTCAAAGAAAACTCCAGATAGGCTATAACCGTTCTGCTAATATCATCGAACAGTTACAAGAAAATGGAGTGTTGAGTGCCCCAAATGCCAAAGGTAACAGAGAAATATTGTAACAAATTGTTACAAGAATAACTCTATAATTGTAGTTATTATTTGTGGTTATACTGTTTTTAACTCTTTACTGATACTATTTGTAATAAATATAAACAAATAGAGGGAGATAATCATGGCTTTGATTGAAGATTACAAAAAGCATACAGAAGAAAGAGCACAATTGGGTGTTCCTCCGTTACCGCTTAACGCATCTCAGACGGCTGAGCTTGTTGAGCTTTTAAAACAAGATTCTATCGCCGAGAAAGATTATGCATTGGAGCTTTTCGAAGAGAAAGTGCCTGCAGGTGTGGACGATGCTGCCTATGTAAAAGCGGCATTTTTAAATGATATCATCCAAGGCAATGTAACTTGCGAGATGATCACACCAATCAAAGCGTGCGAAATACTAGGTAAGATGTTGGGAGGATTCAATGTTAAGCCACTCATCGAAGCGCTCAAGCTTGGCGGTGAAGTAGGCAAGAGTGCAGCAAATCAACTCAAAAATACCTTACTAGTCTATGATTCATTTAATGATGTTAAAGCATTGATGGATGAGGGCAATGTACTGGCTAAAGAGGTGATCGTCTCTTGGGCAGAGGGTGAGTGGTTTACCAATAGAGCCGAAATGGACAAAGAGATTACGGTCACAGTCTACAAAATCCCAGGCGAAACAAACACCGATGATCTCTCTCCTGCAAGTGAAGCTTTCACAAGAGCAGATATCCCTCTCCACGCCAATTCATTCCTTGTTAATAGAATGGATAATCCTCTTGATACAATGAAAAAACTCAAAGAGAAGGGGCACCCTCTAGCATATGTAGGTGATGTTGTTGGTACGGGAAGTTCGAGAAAATCCGGTATCAACTCTGTGCAGTGGCATATGGGCAAAGATATTCCAGGAATTCCGGGCAAAAGAACGGGCGGTATCGTCATAGGTGATATCATTGCGCCTATCTTCTTCAACACGGCAGAAGATTCAGGATGTATCCCTATTCAGGCACCTGTGGGTAAACTTGAGACAGGTGATGTGATTACTGTTAAGCCTTTTGACGGTGTTATCGAGAGAGATGGAGAGGTTGTCTCTGAGTTTACGCTTGAGCCCAATACACTCCCCGATGAGATGAGAGCAGGGGGACGTATCCCTCTCATCATCGGTAAGGGTTTAACAGCTAAAGCAAGAGAAGCACTTGGTATGGATGCGGGTGATATCTTTATGAAGCCTGCACAACCGGCTGATGATGGCAAAGGGTATACGCTAGCACAGAAGATGGTGGGCAAGGCTTGCGGTATGGATGGTGTCAAACCGGGTGTTTACTGTGAGCCTATAGCGACCACAGTAGGTTCGCAAGATACCACAGGTCCAATGACTCGAGATGAGATCAAAGAGCTTGCAGCACTCAATTTCGGTGCAGACTTTGTGCTTCAGTCATTTTGTCATACCGCTGCATATCCAAAGCCGGCAGATATCGATCTGCAGCACACACTTCCTAAATTTTGGACAGAGAGAAAAGGCTTTATTCTTAGACCCGGCGATGGTGTTATCCACTCTTGGCTCAATAGAATGTGTCTTCCTGATACGGTAGGAACGGGTGGAGATAGCCATACACGATTTCCTATCGGTATCTCTTTCCCTGCAGGTTCAGGTCTTGTCGCTTTTGCCGGTGTAACCGGGATGATGCCTTTGACTATGCCTGAGTCGGTTCTCGTGCGTTTCAAAGGTAAGATGCAGCCGGGTATCACACTAAGAGATATGGTCAATGCTATTCCTTATCAAGCGATCAAAGATGGTCTGCTCACCGTTGAGAAAAAAGGGAAGAAGAATATCTTTGCGGGTAGAGTGCTCGAGATAGAAGGTCTAGAGGATCTTAAGTGTGAGCAGGCGTTTGAGCTCTCTGATGCCTCTGCTGAGCGCTCAGCGGCAGCCTGTACGGTTAAGCTCAACAAAGAGCCGGTGATTGAGTATCTTGAGTCAAATATTGTTTTGATCGAAGAGCTTATTGCACAAGGGTATGAAGATAAAGCAACACTTGAGCGAAGAGCACAAAAGATGAGAGATTGGATTGCCGATCCGGTCTTGATGGAGGCTGATGCTGATGCCCGGTACGCTGCGGTAATAGAGATAGATATGGATCAAATCAGAGAGCCAATACTTGCTTGTCCAAATGATCCCGATGATGTTAAAACACTCTCAGAGATTCACGAAGCAGGGCTTAGAACTGAGATTGATGAGGTGTTTGTAGGCTCTTGTATGACCAATATCGGTCTCTTTAGAGCGTTAGGAGAAGTGCTTAGAGGTGAGGGTGCCGTGCCGACAAAACTATGGGTTTGTCCTCCGACAAAAATGGATGAGAAGACACTCATAGAAGAGGGGTACTACTCTGTATTTGGTATGGCAGGCGCGCGTACTGAGATACCGGGATGTTCACTCTGTATGGGGAACCAAGCATCTGTTGCGCAAAACGCTTGGGTCTTCTCTACAAGTACACGGAACTTTGATAATAGACTTGGAAAAGGCTCTCAAGTCTATCTAGGTTCAGCAGAACTTGCAGCTGTAGTAGCACTCAAAGGTAGGATCCCAACGGCTGCTGAGTATATGGAGATCGTTCCAAATAAGATCAAACCTGAGATGAGTGATGATGTCTATAGATATCTTAACTTCAACAAGGTAAGTAAAGAAGCATTAGAGGCGATGGTAGAGTAAACTCATAGCATTTTGCTATGAGTTGGTAAGCGTTTGTAAAAATGTTTCGAGAGCTTTTGAGAAATCCTTTGGATTTTCCAACATACTTGCATGACCACTATTTTTTAACTCTACATAGTGGCTGTTTTTTATACTCTTTGAGATATCTTCCATAACTTTTGGTGCAATAATCATATCGTCGTGAGCACTGATAAGCAGTGTGGGAATCTTGATCTTTTTAAGGCTTTTAGTCGTATCGGTTCTACTAAGCATCGCTAAAAGACCGCCCTTGATGCCGATGGAGCTAAATCGCAATATTCTATTTTTTAAATCTTCCATCTCTTTTGCATGCCGTGTTATATATCTTTTGGTAAATGCAGCGGCTAAAAATTGATCCAAGAAAGGAGCAACTCCCTCGGCGTCTATCTTTTTGATAGCTGCTGCTCTTTTGAGTTTTGCTTCATCATTATCACTCGTAGTTGTTGTGTTTGCCAAGATCAAAGCCTTAAAATTACCGAGTCGCTCATTTGCTCTGAGTGCTATGTAGCCTCCCATCGAGAAGCCGCAGATGATCACATCTTTGAGCTCAAGTTTTGTGATGATAAATTCAAGATCATCGACAAAACTCTCCATAGTATATTGACCACTTTTATGTTCAGAGTCACCAAATCCACGAATATCATAAGTGATGCAATAGTACCTATTTTCAAATTGCGAAATGATATCGTCCCAAAGCGTATGATCAAAGGGGAATCCATGAATGAAAATGATAGGTTGATTTGCTGCGTTGCCTTCGGTGAATATATTTAGACCGTTCATAACTCTGTTCATTATAGCCCCTTGAAATATTTGTTCATTTTACCATAAATATAGCAATGTATCAATATATTTTTTGTATCATCTCTTTTACTATTTCGCTAATTTTTGCAGGTTTCCCCCCTATTACATAGGCATATTTACCAATCATAGAGAAGATAAGCAGATCGCCTTTGTATATCTCCTGTTTTATCTCAAGTGAAGCACCACCGACAGAGAGTACTTTGCTTGTAACTTCAATGATATCACCTAAAGTTGCAGGAGCTTTAAAGTCAGCTTCTAAATGCCGCACCACAAAATGTCCCCCCTCAAATGCGGGAGAAAGCCCATTTGAGAAAAAGAATTCACTTCGTGCTCTTTCACAAAATTTGATATAGTTTGCATGATAGACGATCCCACCCATATCCGTATCTTCATAGTAAATTCTGATTTTCATAAAACTCCTTTTTTGTATTATATTTATTTTTTTTGAATTAAACTTTTTGTAATTCTTATTATCTGATATAATACCCTAGACTATATGTGATAATCGGAGAGTTTCAATGAAAACATTTTTAAATGGACTTGGACTTATCATACCTACGGCAATTATTTTTTATCTTCTTATTTGGTTGCTGCAAAAAACGGAAGCTTTTTTTCAAAAATTTTTACTTTTTTTCATCCCTGAGCAATACTATATTGCCGGTATGGGATTGTTAGCAGGGGTAGTTTTTGTCTACTTTATAGGTCTGCTTCTAAAATTTTGGATTGTGCAAAAATTTCGTGATTTTATAGAAAAAATTATAGATAAAATGCCTGTTATCAGTAGTGTTTACGGAGGTGTAAAAGACTTTATGAATTTCTTTTACAATATGAAAAGTAGAGGCGATAAGATAACCGTTCTAGTCGATATACCGGCTATGGAAGCAAAATTGATAGGTTTTATAACATTAGAGGATTTAAAAAACTTTGATAATCTTCATATGGATGACCCTGTTATGGTCTACTTTCAGATGAGTTATCAAGTAGGAGGTTACAGCGTGTTTATCCCGAGAAAAAATCTGACACTTTTAGATATGAGCATAGAAGAATCATTTAGATTTGTGATGACTGCAGGAATTTCCAATACCAAAGGAGGGGTGCACAATGATGGACAAAGATGATGGATATGGGTTGGCACTCAGTGGCGGCGCTATTTTGGGTGCAGCTCACATTGGAGTTTTAAAAGCAATTGAGAAAAACGATATAAAGATAAATCATATTGCCGGAACAAGCATCGGTGCAGTTGTGGGTGCGCTTTATGCTTTTGGTAAAAGTACCGAAGAGATAGAAGATTTGGCTCATAGTATCAATTTTAAAGCTCTTTTGAGTATCTCCCTAACAAAGCTCGGTCTCTTTTCAAATGTTAAAATAGCTAAATTTATCCATGAGCATATCGGAGATGTAAAAATCGAGGATGCGCCCATACCTTTGCGTATCATAACAACCGATATTACCGATCTTGAAAAAGTGACTATCACCAAAGGAAACTTAGCGCAAGCGCTTATGGCAAGTTGTGCAGTTCCAGGGATATTTTCACCTATAGAATTTGACGATAAACTACTTGTAGATGGCGGCTTAGTAGAAAATGCACCTTTACAAACACTTAAAGAGCTTGGTATAGAAAAAACCATTACCGTATGCTTAGCTTCAAGACATATGCATCGAAGACCAAAAAATCTTATAGAGGTCATCATGAATAGCCATAGCTGTATGCTGCAGATGCTCAACAAAGAGTCTTGTGGCGAAAATGATATCATCATAGCACCCAATCTTGAGCGTTTTAATGCATTTAAATCTTCCGAGATAGAAAATATAACAGAAGTCGGATATATAGAGGGGATGCGTGTTTTAAAAAATCTGGATGATAAAAGCACTATAAGTTGTGGTAGTATTTATTGACAATAATTTTTCCTTAAGTCAGATTGCACTACACTTAATATCTATAAGATTACAATAAAAGGAGATAGTCATGGCACGAGCCGGAAAGTCGATTATTAAAGGTGTTGAGATTCAAGAGCTTATCGATATCCTCAATAGAGCATATGCGGATGAATGGTTAGCATATTATCAATATTTTATTGAAGCAAAAGTTATTAAAGGGCTTATGAAAGATGCGGCTATTGCGGAACTTACTCAGCATGCAACTGATGAGCTTAACCATGCTAATTTGGTTGCCGATAGGATATTGCAACTTGGCGGTACACCGCTTTTAGATCCACATGATTGGTTCAAGCAAACTAATTGCGGTTATGAAGCACCAGGTGATTTTGATGTCGTCGCGATTCTAGATGATGCCATCAAGGGGGAGCAGTGCGCGATTGCTACCTATAGCAAGTTAGTTGACCTTACAAGAGATAAAGATATAGTTACCTATGATATTGTTAGCCAAATATTGGCTGATGAGGTTGAGCATGAGGAGGATCTCCAAGCACTTCATGATGATATTACGGAATTTATAGAAGATATCAAAAAGAACCTTCATTGATATGTATTGATTAAAGTTTTTTAAGAAGCGATTGCCTGAAGTTTTCAAAGGAGGGGAGTTCAAGGTTTGAGCTTCTTTGCTTTGTGCCCCACATCGGCTCAGGAAAATAGCTATCCTCTTCAAAACGCGCCATGATATGCCAATGCAGATGCGGTAGATAGTTCCCAAAAGAGGCGATATTAATCTTAGTCGGTTTATAAAAGTCGAGCATCTCTTTTTCTATGATATTAAGCATCTCCAATATCCGAACCTGTAGTTCCCATGGCACTTCACTCATCTCTTTATGGGGAAGCTTTGTAAAAATTTTAAGCCAAGGAATTTCGCTTTCGTGTGTCTCGATTCTAAGCTCTTTTTCTTCGTATATAATCATTATCGTATCTTTTTGATATTGTTTTTGCCGAGTTTATATATCACAGAAGTACTCTTGCCCTCTTTGAGTGGATAGATAATAACATCGGCATTCTCTTTTGCAAAATCTTCATCGTATGTTTTATCGCTTTGATTTGCAGAGGTTGTGTATGCCCATTTGAGCCTGCCAAGCAGTAGGAGGTGGTGCGCGTCATCTACTACTCTATAGGAGTTATCTTTTATGATAAATGTTGTTTTTTTTGCGCGTCTAAGCATCTTTTTGTGTGCACTTTGAACTCTAGTGAAAGCTTTGAGTGTATCGAGTGAATCGAGTGCTTTGATAAACTTTTTTTCATTTGATCTCTGTTTTATCTCGTTCAATCTATCGCTATCTTGAGAGATAAAACCTATAGTTGTATCGGTGGAGGTAAGAAAAACTTTGTTTTTTAGCACGACTTGACCTGTGTTGATTTTGTAAAATTATAGCGTAAAAGATAGCGTTTCATATTGATTTAGTGGTTGATGAAGTTATCAAGTATCTCATAATATTTATGATAATTTGAAATGGTATTATGGTCTGCTCGATCTATAATTTTATATATTACTTGTGAATTTGGAAATGCATCAACAAGCGCTTTGGTTCGTTCGGGTTTAATCATTTGATCTTTTTGTGCTGCGATAATAAGAGTTTTTGCGTGTATTTTTTTAACCCTCCCGATAGAGTCGTATTTATCCTTTAATATAATTGACATAGGATAAAGAGAAAATACATCTTGTGCTACATTTTGGACACTATCAAAAGGAGTAATGAGTACAAGTTTATCTACCTCTCTTTGACTAGCCAAAAAAGTTGCGACGCCGCTTCCTAAACTCCTTCCTACTATAGTCATTTTTTTATATCGTGGTTTTATCTTATCAAAAATATAGAGTGCATCCGAATATAGGTTTTCCTCTGTAGCGTCACCTTCACTTCCACTATAGCCACGATACTTGATAAGATATATAGAATGGTTAGGAAAATTTGTTGTAAACATTGCACTATTATAATCAACTGTTTCTGCATTTCCTCCAAAATAGATAATTGCATTTTCTTTGCCTTCATTCAGTACGGTAGATTTGATTTTTATTCCATTGTTGATAAAAGTTTCTTCTTGAAACTGCTGAACAATTAAGGGGGTATTGTAGTAGATAAAATCTCTTTGTTTTATAAAGAGATAGATTCCAAAAAAAAGATATATTAAAGCAGCAGAGGTTAGTAAAGATTTAATAATTTTTTTCAATAGTCTCACAGCTCTTTATGCATAATGTAACAATCCACATAACCTAAGCTTTTATGCAGATATGCTTTTGGGATAGTTCCAATGGTTTGAAAACCCATTTTCTTCCATAGGTAGACAGCTACAACATTCGTTGCTACGACATTATTGAATATCATGGCTTTAAAGCCATGCTCTTTTGCTATGCTAAGAGAGTGTTCGTAAAGACTTTGCGCTATACCTCTGCCTCTACAACTTGGAGCGACCATGTAACCGCAATTGCAGATATGCGCACCCGGGCCTTTGGCATTAGGCGTGATATAGTATGAGCCACAAACGACACCGTCTCGTTCATAAATAAAAGCACGCTTTGGAGGCGCACACCAGAGTTTATAGCCATCTTCAAAATTGATATTTGGATCATAAGCATAGGTTTCTTGATCACTGACAATACGAGAAAAAGTTGGCCAAAAGAGTTTAAAATCAGCCTTTGTCATCGTTTTTATGCTCATAATATTCTTCCTTCTTAAGACTAAGAGAGATAATCCTGTAATGCCTTTGGTTCAAGCCTATTGTCTGTTGTCCTCAACTCTTTAATCGCCTCAGCCGCTGCTTTAGCTGCAGCGATAGTTGTAAAGTAGGCAACATTGTTACTAAGAACTGTTTGACGGATAATCTTGGCATCGCTTTTACTGGCTTTGTTGTCACTTGTGTTAATCGCAAGTGCTATCTCCCCGTTTCGGATGATATCATCGATATTTGGGCGTCCTTCAGAGATTTTAAGTACTTTAGAAGATGCAACACCTGCAGTTTTGAGTGCATTATGCGTGCCCTCTGTTGCTATGATTTCAAATCCAAGCTCGCTAAAGAGTGTGCCAATTTCACCTGCAAAACATTTGTCGCTTGATGTGAGTGATAAAAAGAGTTTTCCCTCAAGAGGGATGATGTTTTTACTTGCAAATTGGCTTTTAGCAAAACTCATGCCGAAACTATGGCTGATGCCCATCACTTCCCCTGTTGATTTCATCTCAGGCCCCAAGATAAGGTCTGAGCCCGGAAGTTTATTGAAAGGAAATACAGCCTCTTTGACGGCGACATGATTTTTGATTTTTGGTTCAAGTATCTCTTGTGAATAATCAACAACTTCAAATGTATCATAATAACTCAAAGCTTCTCTGAGGTCTTTTTTTATCATAACCCTTGTGGCAACTTTTGCCAATGGCACACCCGTAGCTTTACTTACAAAAGGGACGGTTCTAGAGGCTCGTGGATTGACCTCGATGAGATAAATTTCACCCTTATGGATAGCATATTGGATATTGAGAAGTCCGATAACTCCAAGACCTAGAGCGATATCTTTTGTCTGTTCTTTGATATCTTGGAGTGTTTTCTCGTCGATTGATACCGGAGGAAGGGAGCATGCGCTATCGCCCGAATGGATACCTGCCTCTTCAATATGCTGCATAATCGAGCCTATGTAAACCTCTTTGCCGTCACTTATGGCATCTACATCAAGTTCTATGGCGTTATCAAGAAACTTATCTATAAGTACGGGAGCATCATTCGATACACGAACGGCTTCATGTGTATACTCTTTGAGCTCATCATCATTATAGACAGTTCTCATGCCTCTTCCTCCAAGCACAAAGCTTGGACGGACAAGTACCGGATAACCGATTCTATTAGCAATGGCAAGGAGCTCCACCTCTGTAAATGCAGTTCCATTGTCCGGTTGTTTAAGTCCAAGTTCTTTGATAAAGGTCGAGAATTGTTCTCTATCTTCGGCGAGATCAATCACTTTTGCACTCGTTCCGGCGATATTTGCACCGAAAGATGTGAGTTTTTTTGCAAGTTTCAGTGGTGTTTGTCCTCCAAAATGGACGATGATACCATCAGGGTTTTCTCTAGCTACTACATTGCGTACATGTTCAAAATCTATAGGCTCAAAATAGAGAATATCAGACGTATCATAGTCGGTTGAGACTGTCTCGGGGTTGCAGTTATACATGATAGAGGTTATGCCCATATCAGCAAGCGCAAAAGAGGCATGCACGCAGCAGTAATCAAACTCTATCCCTTGCCCGATTCTATTTGGTCCGCCACCGATGACAAGCACTCTCTTCTCTCGCTTATCATTTTTTGCTTTTTCAAGTGGTAATTTGGTAATGTTGGTTGTAGAGTAGAGATAAGGAGTAAGCGCCTTAAACTCGGCAGCACAGGTGTCTACTTCATTATATTCAAGTTGAATATCGAGCTTTTCTCTGCTTGCGTAGATATCATCTTCATTGAGGCTTGATGCTTCTTTTTCATTGATGATTTGAGCAATCATCATATCGCTAAAGCCTTCGCTTTTGATCTTTCTCATCTTTTGTTCATCATTTAAGATGCCTGAGTTAATACTTTTTTCAGACCGCACAATCTCTTCTATCTGATACAAAAACCATCTATCTATATTTGAAAGCTCATAAACCTTTTCGATATCTAAATCTCTTCTAAAAGCTTCGGCGACATAAAGAATTCTCTTTTCATTTGGTCTTCTAATTTCTCGTGTTAGCATCTCATCATCACAATTGATTCGCTCAAATCCGCAAAGCCCGGTTTCTAAAGAACAGAGAGCTTTTTGAAAGGATTCTTTGAAAGTACGACCGATACTCATCACCTCGCCAACACTTTTCATTGCTGTTGTTAAGGTTGAATTTGCTTGTGGAAATTTCTCAAATGTAAATCTCGGTATTTTTGTAACGATATAGTCGATGACAGGTTCAAAGCTTGCAGGTGTTCCTGTGATATCATTGGTGATCTCATCAAGCGTGTAACCTACTGCAAGGAGTGTTGCTACTTTTGCGATAGGGTATCCCGTCGCTTTTGAGGCAAGAGCAGAAGATCTAGAGACACGCGGGTTCATCTCGATAACAATCATTCTTCCCGTTGTCGGATGGATAGAAAATTGGACATTTGAGCCACCCGTATCAACGCCGATTTCACGCAAGATCTTAAAACTAGCATCCCTCATATGTTGATACTCTTTATCCGTAAGTGTGAGTGCCGGAGCAATCGTGATACTATCACCTGTATGCACACCCATAGGGTCGAGATTTTCTATAGAGCAGACGATGATACAGTTATCGTCTTTATCTCGAATAACCTCCATCTCGTACTCTTTCCACCCAAGGAGTGACTCTTCAATGAGAATCTCATTGATAGGGCTAAGTTCAAGCCCACCTTTGGCTATCTCTCTAAACTCATCCATATTGTATGCAACACCGCTTCCGCCACCGGCAAGCGTATAGGAGGCGCGTATAATCATAGGAAAACCTATCTCTTTAGCGGCATCGAGTGCCTCTTCAATGTTGTAAGCATATCTAGAAATCGGGATATCCATACCAATCTTGATCATCGCTTTTTTAAACTCTTGTCTATCCTCACCTTTTTTTATGGCTTCCGGATTTGCTCCTAGAAAGATAACATCGCCTAGCATATCTTTTTCATGCATCTTCATAGCAACATTAAGTGCTGTCTGACCACCCATAGTAGGGAGTATGGCATCAATATTCTCTTTTTTGATGATGTCGGCTATTACATCTTCGGTAATCGGCTCTATGTATGTTCTATCTGCAAACTCGGGATCAGTCATGATAGTTGCAGGATTTGAATTGATGAGCACGACCTTGTAGCCAAGCTCTTTGAGTGTTTTGGCAGCTTGTGTGCCGGAGTAGTCAAATTCACAAGCTTGACCGATAACAATCGGCCCTGAACCTATAAGAAGTATATTTTTGATATCATTGCGTTTTGGCATGTAGATGAACCCTTAATTTTAGAAGATATTATACTGATAATAAGCCAAAAATGCTCTTAAAAAGAGCACTTAGAACATCTCAAGAGGAGAAGATTTCGGTTTAGCTTTAGGCGGCAATACTTGTGTTTCTTCTCCATTCTCTACAGTAGGGTGAATGGAGTCTTCTTGTGTCTGATATATCTTAGGGGCGATAGTATCGGTCGTATTTTTGGGTACTGTCAACTCTTCTTGCTTGGGTATGATTTTCTCTTTTTTATCTTTTGCTAACGATGCTTTTACTTTATCAATATTGAAATCATATACAAGTTTTTTCCCGGCATCTTTAATAACAGAGAAGGTTCCGGGTGTCAATGGGTTTGCATAATATTTAACCTTTGCAACTTTATAGTTATCTTCTGTGCTCACTTTCTCTACGACACCTACGGGAATATTGGCAAAAAATATACCATCAAGCCCATTGGTTGTTACAATATCACCCGCTTGCACCTCATACCATTTTGGGATAAAGCTTACTTTGAGATAGCGGTAATCTTCACCAAATGCAATCCCGGGCGCTTTATTTTTGCCAATAAATACTGAAAATCTACATTTATTATCTGAGATAAGATATCCATAAAATTGATTATCTTTCACTCTTGCTATACCGCCTACAACATTATTTTGGATAAGTCCGTAGAGCTTCTGCTCATCATTGACATTTTTCGGTTTTGTCAATATGACTTTAGAGAAACTGTTAAGCCTCGTATAGGATATAGTTTGGGTAAGCGTAATCTTGTCAAGTGGGAGTTGTGCCAAAAAAGGCATACTTTTATGGAGTGAGCGGAGCTGATTGATATATTCTGTTTGATTTAAAAGCTGTTTTTTAAGGATTTCATTTTGTGATTTATATCTTTTGATTGCCTCTTTTTGGGAGAGGTATCTATCTTTCGTGTCAGTGATAGATTTGATAGTTTCGTTATAGGTCTGTTTTATCGGATTAATAAGTTTGAAAGCATATTGACTGATTATGTTTTCATTGTTTGTGCTAATTAAGCCCAAAATAAGTATGAGGGCTATTATAGCAACTATTCTAGTCTTCATATGCCACTTGTTGGAGTATGTCTAGCTGCTCAAGTGCTTTACCGGTACCTTTGGTAACCGCGAGCAGTGGTTCATCAGCAATATAAACTGCCAGTTTTACAGCATCTGAGAGGTATTTGTCTATCCCTCTAATCAACGCACCACCACCTGTAAGAACAATGCCGTTTTCTACGATATCGCCCGCGAGTTCAGGCGGAGTTTTCTCTAAGATAACTCCAAGTGCTTTTACGATCTCATCAAGAGGGTCTTTGATTGCAGCCCTGATGTGTTCACTTGTAATATCTGCAGATATGATTTTACCCTCAAGTACATCTCTACCGCTTACTTTTGTTTTGAGCTCTTCTTCAAGTTGTACGGCAGTTCCTATCTTGATCTTCAAATCTTCGGCGATTCTCTCACCGATAGCAAGATTGAAGTTCTTTTTAACATATTCTATAATTGCTTGATCTAGCTTATCTCCGGCGACTTTAATCGATTCACAAAGGACAAGACCGCCTAGAGATATGACACCGATTTCTGTCGTACCACCACCGATATCAACAATAAGGTTGCCATTTGGCTCTCTTATCGGCAATCCGGCACCGATAGCTGCAGCCATAGGCTCTTCTATAAGGTAAACATAGCGTGCACCTGCATTGATAGCCGATTCTCTTACAGCCTTTCTCTCAACTTGGGTGATGCCGTAAGGAACACATATGATAACTCTAGGGCTAAAGAGACTCTTTCTTTTGTGCGCTTTTTCTATGAAATATCTAATCATCATCTCCGTGATATGGAAATCAGCGATAACACCATCTTTCATAGGTCTAATGGAACGTATATTGCCCGGAGTTTTTCCAACCATATCTTTTGCTTCTTGTCCGACTGCTAAGATTTTTTCTTTGCCCATATGATCGTATTGGATAGCTACAACAGAAGGCTCATTGATAACTATACCGCTTCCTTTGAGCAAAACAAGTGTATTAGCTGTTCCTAAATCTATCGCTAAATCACTAGAAAAGAGACCTAAAAATTTTTTTATCATATGTTTATCCTTATTTTAAATTATGCGCTTTTTTTATTTTTAATATAGAGCGGTTTTTTATTTTCTACAACACTCTCTTTGGTTATTACCACATCATATCCGTCAAGTTCAGGAAGTTCAAACATCGTCTCTAGGAGTAAATCTTCAAGTATCGACCTCAGCCCTCTAGCACCCGTTTTTCTAGCAATAGCTTTTTGGGCAATTGCAAGGAGTGCATCCTCTTCAAAGATAAGCGTTGCACCATCTATTGCAAATGTCTTCTTGTATTGGCTTGCAAGAGAGTTTTTTGGCTCAGTAAGTATCCGCACCATCTCTGCTTCATTGATTTTGTTGAGTGTAGCGATGACGTGGAGTCTGCCTATGAGTTCAGGGATAAGTCCAAAATGGACAAGATCATCAGGTTCAACTTGCTGGATGATATTTTCATCCTCAGAGTTACTTCTTTTCTCTTGATTAAACCCAAGTGTATTTGCACCGAGTCTTCTTTTGATTGACTCTTCAAGTCCGTCAAAAGCGCCACCGCAGATAAAGAGGATATTTGAGGTATCTATCTGGATAAATTCTTGATTTGGATGTTTTCGTCCACCCTTTGGCGGTATGTTAACAATCGAGCCTTCTATAATCTTCAAGAGAGCTTGTTGGACGCCTTCACCGGAAACATCACGTGTTATTGATCTGTTTTCGCCTGCTCTTGAAATCTTGTCAATCTCATCGATAAAAACGATGCCTCTCTCAGCTTTTTCTATATCGCCATCTGCGACTTGGTAGAGTTTAGTGAGGATATTTTCAACATCTTCACCGACATAACCTGCTTCTGTGAGTGTTGTTGCATCAGCTATGGCTATGGGGACATTTAAAAATCTTGCTATACTTTGGGCCAAAAGTGTCTTGCCGCTTCCTGTTGGACCTATGAGAAGGATGTTTGATTTTGCGATTTCAGTATCGTCATTAACAACATCTTTTTTATAGATTCTTTTGTAGTGATTGTAGACTGCAACAGAGAGTGTCTTCTTTGCTTCGTCTTGACCTATAACATACTCATCCAATAATCTTTTTATCTCTTTTGGCGGGAGAAGTTCCTCATCGGTGTTAGTATCAGATTCATAGTTCTCATCATCTCCGAAAAGCAGTTTATAGGCCGATATGACACAGGTGGCACATATATAGACATCTTTATCGTGACCGGCTATAAATGGGTTTTCATTGCCATCATTGACTGTTTGGCAAAAACTACATTTTTTCATAATTGTTCATTCCTTTTAAAAGGGATCCCTCTTTTAGAATCCAGTATAAACTGACATATATTTTTAACAGCAAAATTATCGTTCGTTTCATAGAGATTAGCAGCGACATCTTTGAGTGGTTTGTTACTTTCAAAAAGTTCTCTATAGGTGCTTTTAAGTGCATTGATATCATCTTTATCAAAATGTCTTCTAAGACCTGTCAGATTGAGTCCTCGAAGATGGGCTCTATTGCCTTCTGCGAGACAATAAGGCGGGATATCTTGCGAGAGAGCACTTGCACCCGCTATCATAGCATAATCCCCTATATGAACAAACTGATGAATAGGGGTAAGGCCACCCACAACTACATAGTTGCCAAGTTCAACATGCCCGGCAAGCGTTGCTCCATTTGCTAAGATGCAATGATCACCCAAGATGACATCATGTCCAAGATGCACATATCCCATAAGTAAGTTACCGTTGCCCACCTTTGTGACACCCCCGCCACCTTGAGTCCCCGGATTGAGAAGCGTGTATTCTCTGATGCGGTTGTTATCGCCGATAACGAGTTCGACCCGCTCACCGGCATACTTGAGATCTTGCGGGATAGAGCCGAGAGTTGCGTGTGAGAATATCTGATTGTTTTTTCCAATAGTGGTCACACCTTCAATGCTTGTGTGGGTGCCTATGACGGTTCCGTCACCTATACTTATCTCTTTGCCTATAAAACTATATGCACCTATCGTAACATTTTCACCGATTTTTGCTCCATCTTCTATGATTGCTGTTGGGTGAATATTTTGCATTATTTGTCCACTATCATTGCTTTGAGCTCTGCTTCACTTACCAAGGTATCGTCCACATATGCTTTTCCATCTAGTACCCAAATGGCACCTTTGTGTTTTGTTACACGCATTTTGTATTCAAGTTTATCTCCGGGTTTAACAGGATGACGAAATTTAGCACTGTCAATACTCATAAAATAGACGACTTTATTGGATGCTTCTGCCTCTGTCATATCCATGCTTTGAAAAGCGAGTATGCCACCTGCTTGTGCCATGCCTTCAAGTATCATAACCCCGGGGTATATAGGATGATCAGGGAAGTGACCTTGAAATACCGGCTCTGATATAGAGATATTTTTATATCCTATCACATATTCATCCTTTTTGAGATCACTTATTCTGTCTACCAATAAAAAGGGATATCTGTGGGGGAGTATTTTTTGTATATCTGTAACATTTAACACTATATTGCCTCGTAAATAAAATTTTATTATTTTATCAAATATATCATAAGAGTAGGGTTTAAATAGCTGATTAATTTACTATTTTTATGATTTCGCGAATATCCTCGTAGATTTCACTTTGAGCATATATTTCTATTTTGCCGTTTAGCGTTTTTTCGGTGATGATAATGGAGCTTAAATTATAAGGATTTTTTGCGATTTTTGCTCGAATTTCAAGCTCATCTTTTAAATTTGGAGGATTGTAAATAAGCGCTTTTATGTCCGTATAATTGGTACGCGTGATTTGATTATAGTATGCAAGTGTGATAAAAACGACCCCATCTCTATCGAGATAGCCTTGCTCGTCTCTCCATTGCACCTTTCCTCTTGTATACTCTTTTTTGAGTGTAGAGTAGGGGAGAAAATGCGAGGGGATGACCTCGTTTTTTTGCGATATATAAGCTCTTTTGAGCCTATAATTAAGAAACCTTTCTTTTTCTATAGTATAGTTTTGTTTGCTCTTTTCAAGCGCATATCTCTCTTCATAGAGTGCAATCTTCTCCTCTATAGAATCAGGGAGTATCTGTTGTGATATAGGGGAGAAGAGTTCATCTGCAACTCTATTCTGATACGCTCTTTGCTTGAGGAGTCCATAGATACAGCCGCAATAATCTTGTCTATAGAGTTTGTCCTTTTTGGCAACGATATTTTGCTCCTGCGTCCCCCCGTTTGATCGGTAATCGGGAGTTATAAAAGTGAGATTATATTGCTTTGCGAGCATATCACCCGACTCTTTTAATTTTGAGATAGATTTTTTTGGACTGACAAGAAGGGTAGAGGTAAAGTTATCTTCTCCTAGCTCCTTCGCTTTCATCGCACTTGCCATAAAGCGATCATCAAAACATACTGAGCATCTTTTTCCTTTTTCGGGCTCATCTTCCAGTCCTGTAGCACTTTTGAGCCAATTATCGGTATCATATGCACCTTCGATAAGTTCGATTCCAAGCATCTCGCAACTTCTTTTGACATCCAAAAGTCGCAAAGTATATTCGCTCAAGGGGTGAATGTTTGGATCATAAAAAAAGCCGATAAGTTTTTCATCCGGATACTCTTGTGCGAGTTTTTGCAAAAAGTAGTGACTATCAACCGAACAGCAGATATGAACTAGCATTGATCTTCCATGATGATACTTGCTACCTCCTCAGAGCTTCCGTGTGCGAGATATTTTTTAAGCATATCCGTTTTTTCTAAAAAAGCATCCCTATCCATATTCTTATAAAGTGAAAGAAGATTTTTTACATTGACATCACCTTGGACTATCTCTTCATGGAGTATGGAGCCATCAAGCTTGCCTAGTATGATATTTGCTAGACCTATTTGCTTGATGCCAAGTATCTTTGTACCTATAAAAAAATCAAGTTTTTTAGTGATATAGGTCAGTACAAAGGGGGTGCCGATCAGTGCAGCTTCAAGCGTTGCAGTACCGCTACATATAAAAGCAAATTCACTTTGGCTTAATGCGTGATGAGTATCTTGGATAAGCTCAAAACCATCGATATCGCCATAATACTCTTTTATCTTCTGCTTAGAGAATGTTGCGGGAACAACAAGGAGTGATCTTTTTTTTGGCAGCTTCTCTTTGAGTGCTTTAAAAATAGGAAAAAGTCTTTGTATCTCACTTTTTCTACTTCCGGGTAAAAAGGCGATTGTGCCCTCATTTTTTGCACTACTTGAGACTTTGATTTTATCAAGAAGAGGGTGACCGACATATCGTGCCTTGCCACTTTTATAGTAAGCGATCTCAAAAGGAAGGATGCCTAGGAGCTTATCGCAATAGAGTTCCAGCTTTTTTACTCTTTTTGGTCTGCTTGCCCAAATCTGTGGCAGTATGTAGTAGATAATCTCTTTGTCAGGATAACGCTCTTTGATCTTTTTTGCTAGCGGTAGATTGAATCCGGAGCTATCCATAAGAAGCACTTTATCTACATAAGCGGCTTGTTCACTCATGTCATTGAGTAGTTTTTTGAAAAAAGATATCTTTTTAAGGACATCGCTCACACCCATAATCGCCATTTGGCTGATATCACAAATCGGTTCACCCAAAGAGCTATCAAATATTCCGCTCAGTTCGATACCGTGCGTGTGTTGCAACATTGCTTTGAGGTGAACATTGGATGACGGCTCAAGTGCAGATACGAGGAGTTTCATACTATTTTATTCCTATGGATAATTATTGCATTTTAACATACTTTGCAAAAGGACGAGTTAAGATCTTTTTTTAAACCTTGCATATCCCCAGGCACTCAGCGTTAAAAGCAGATAGAGTCCCAATATAAAATAGAGTTGCTCTCTATGATTTTCAAACTCATAATAGAGGATAAGAGCGGTGCTAAAAAGGAGTCCAAAGATAGTCAAAGCTTTAGGACGACACCAAAGTTTCTGTTTCTCTTTCTTATAAATGGATGCACTATCTTTTAGTTGATAGTTTCTTCTGTTTTCACCTTGCAGGTAAGGAGTGATAAGCCTCCCCCAATCGCTAAACATATAAGCACAAAGATTACTGAAAGCACCCATTGCGTGATACTTGAGAGTCCTATTAAAATATTGATAAGACCAAAAAGCCAAACAGATATTCCTACATATCCGAGATAGCTAAATCTCTCTTTTGGAGCTTCCTTGTTGAGGCATCCAACAATCCAAAAACCTGCAACAGTTGATACGATACTAATAACCGCGATCACTAGTGTCATCACTTCAGGCTCATTAATTTTTGCTACTCCCAAAACAAAACCACCGATAAAACCACCGACAAATGATAAAAGAATGACGATTGCCACATCCCTTATATATAGTTTTACATCCATTGAAACTCCATTATTTGAGATTGATAAAAATATATTTTATTATATTTTATATATCAATCTCTTGATTTATTTCTATTTTTTAGTTTTACAAGTAAGAAGTGACAGTCCACCTCCAAGTATGATAAAAATAAAAATAGAGACAATCGAAAAGAGCCATTGTGCCATCGATGTGAGTTTCAATGCCACATATGCAAGCTCTAAGAGCCATATTCCAATTCCCACATACCCAAGATAGAAAAGCCGTTCTTTGACATCTTTTCCACTAAGACAGCCAACGATCCAAAAGCCAAGAGGGATAGCAATCATATAAAAGAGTTGTAATATCCCTCCCAAAGCTATTTGCGTAAGTAGCATGGTCTCAAGTATTGTTTTTAGCGAGACCGCATTCCCGCTATTAAACGCATCTATCGTTATCCAGATGAAAAAGAAGATGTTAATGCTTGCTGTTAAAAGAATGACGATTGCTATATCCCTTACGTATAATTTCTTGTTCATAAAATTCTCCTTCTTGGCAATAGGGTGTATTTTATTATAATTTACATATTTTTAACTTTTAGAAAATTGAAAAAATATAGATATAATTTGATTATGGATAAAGATGTCAAAAGAACATTGCTGCAACTTCTTGTTTTATCTCTCTATTGGAAGTTATTATTGGGGGTAAAAAATATTGGGCAAGTTCTTATGATTACTTAGAACTACTCCCATTAGAAGAGAAAAAGAAGATTAACTTTTTTAATGATGAACCTATCTGTATGTTTTATAAGATTAGAAGTTTTAAAATAATAAGATAAGTGGTTTTTACAGCGCCCCGGCAACCAAGAACGCCACTGCTGCTAAGGCTCCTGCAATGAGTGCATAAGGAAGCTGTGTGCGTACATGATCGATAGGTTCACAACCTGTTGCTGTTGCAGATATTATCGTCGTATCGGAGATAGGGGAGGCGTGATCTCCAAAGACACCACCGGAGATAACCGCACCAATCATCAGTGGTATATCAAGACCCATATCTGCTCCCATTGCCAAAGAGATAGGCATCATCACAGAAAAGGTTCCCCAGCTTGTTCCTGTGGCAAAAGCCGTGATTGCCGAGATGAGAAAGATAAGCATCGGTATCAATATAGGCGGTATGGATTCGCTCACTAAAGAGCTAAGATACCCGGCAGTATCAAGATCACCTATGACTTTACCTATCAAAAATGCAAGCACCATGATGATGCCCAGTGGCAACATATCACTCAATCCTTTATAGAATGCCTCAAAATACCCCTTGTGCGAGAGTTTTTTTCTCGGCACAAAAAAGAGATACATAAAAAGCAAAGAGATAACTACGGCATAATAGACCGAAGTTGACCCGCTTCCTTGAAAGATATCGCCTTTACCCGTGATATAGAGACCAACAGGAACCAAAAGGACAAGCACGCCGATAGGCAAGAGCATATCGTAAAGATTGGCTTTTGTTTTTTCCTGATCATTTGCTATGAATTCTCTTGCTTTATACTCTCCCATTGGCTTTAGGTTGATATCTTTTTTGATAACGAAAAAGACCATGATTACGGCGATAATCGCATAGAAGTTATAGGGTATTGAGCGCATAAGCAGATCAATCTCAGTGCCTTGTATAATATTTGAGTTTATAGCAGTAGCGATAAGTCCCAAAAGAAGTGCTCCCCAACCATTGAGCGGTATGAGTGAACACACCGGTGCTGAAGTGGAGTCGCAGATGTAAGCAAGCTTTTCTCTGCTGACCCCATTTTTATCGCATAGCGGTTGTGATACGACGCCTGCAACTAAGACGGTGATGGATGATTCAATGAAGATGATGATACCGATGATGTAGGCTAAAAACATCGCCCCTTTTGGTGAGTCAATCGATTGTGATTTTTGGCTGAGATAATCCACAAAGCTATCAATAGCCCCGGCTCTTTTAAGGATAGCGATGATTGAGCCCACAAGCATGACGAAAAGAATTGTTTTTGTCATCCACCCTTCGCTAAAAATACCGACAACCCCTTCTAAAAGCATCCTAAAGGCTTCAAAAAACGAATAATTCGTGAGTACTAAAAAACCAAGAAATATCCCTCCAAAAAGGGAGACTACGACATCTTTTGTTATAATGGCTAAAATGATTGCCAGTAGAGGCACTATGAGTGAGACGATTCCATATTCCATGAGAGGATTATAGCATATGCGTAGATTAATTATACTTGTATTTATTAGCCTTCTTTTTCTCGGTGCAGATGAGAAAATAGATGAAAGTTCACAACTCATCCTTGTGAGTACGGATGATTGGAATGCATCAAGCGGTGTGCTCCAAAAGTACCAAAAAGAGAGCAGACAGTGGTATAAGATAGGAGATGATATAGCGATTAAAGTCGGTGAGAATGGTTTAGGATGGGGGATTGGGCTACATAAAACTCCCGCAGATGCACCCTATATAAAAAAAGAGGGGGATAGAAGAGCGCCCGCGGGCATATTTCGGCTCAAAAATGCTTTCGGGTATGATGCTTTGGATATACGCTATCCCTATGAAGAGATGAGTAAGGATTTTCACTGTGTTGATGATAGTGACTCGAAGTATTATAACAAGATAGTTGATAGCAAAAAAGTAAAAAAAGATTATAACAGTTATGAGGTGATGGAGTTTGATAAAAACTACTATAAATACGGTTTAGTCGTAGATCACAATCCAAAAGCCGTACCACTTAAAGGCTCTTGCATCTTTTTGCATATCAAATCTATCCCTACAATGGGATGCACGGCGATGAGCGAAGAGGCGATGCTAGAGCTGCTCAAATGGCTCGATCCTGCAAAAGCTCCTATGCTCATCCAAGCACCAAAGGGTGAAATAGCGGATCTGTTGCAACAAGCAGGTATCACTCTTAGTCTCTGATATTGGTTATGGATTGCCACGAAGCTAAAGCTTCTCGCAATGACTGCGACTGTCATCGCGAGAGTAGCGCGGCGATCCACAATGCGGTGACAAAAACACCTCAATGTTTGCGCTTAACGCTATATTAATACGGATTTATTTTATATTCCACATTGAAGATGATCTTAGTCGTTGTCTTCGGTTTGGGATAGTTTTTGTAAGCTATCCTGATCACCTCAAGTGTATTTCTATCAAGGATGGCATACCCCATTCTTCTTATGAGTCTAAGATTTGTGATATCGCCGTTTGGATGCAAATCAAATGAGACCACATTGACTCCTTGTTGCATCGTTTGCAGTGCTGCTTCGGGGTAGCCGTTTTGTGTGAGTGTCATCTGTGTGATATAGTGAATCTCATCAAGATTATTTTCTATAAATTTCTTTTGAGTGGGTGTAAATTTATCAAATGAAGTTCCATAGAGTTCTCTGATTTTCTGATCCACGGTTGGTTTCGGATTTGTGTAAGATTTACTTTCTTTTAAAAGAGCATTTGCCAATGAAGATGAAGCTCCATAATTTTGCTTGGTAGGGATCTTTTTTATAACCTTTGGTTGTGGCTTTTGTATGGTTTTTACTTTAGGTTTTTTTTCGGGAAGTTCCTCTTTTTTGACTTCCTGTTCTCTTGGTTTTTGAGATGGATTTTTGACAGTATCCATCGCTCTTTTTGGTTGCGAAGCTATCGTTTGAAAATTGGCAAGCAAAAGCTCTTTTTTACCACTATTTTGCGTAGGCTGAATGAAAAGTTGATTTTTATAAAAAAGTAGAAAAATGATCACTATATGGATCAACAATGAAGCCAAAAGTGCTTGCGTCATTCTCATAACCCACAAACTCCTTTTTTTCAACTCTTTAGTGTATAATCTGTGGAATTATATCTAATTAAAAGGAAAGAGGGTTAATGAATTATACTCACAGTATAGAGGCATTTAAAGAGGCATACAGATATATCCCGGGAGGCGTAGATTCTCCTGTGAGAGCGTTCAATAGCGTCGAGGGAACGCCACCTTTTATAGCCAAAGGTGAGGGCACCTATATATATGACATCGATGATAATCGCTATATAGATTATGTACAAAGTTGGGGCCCATTGATTTTTGGCCACAGAGATCAAGATATAGAAAAAAGTGTTATCGAGGCCGTGCAAAAAGGGTTGAGTTTTGGAGCACCTACGCTGAGTGAAACAGAGCTTGCTAAAGAGATAGTAGAGCTTTTTGATGGCGTTGACAAAGTGCGATTTGTTAACTCGGGAACAGAAGCAGTTATGTCGGCTATCAGGCTTGCAAGAGGTGTGACGCAAAGAGATGATATCATCAAGTTTACAGGTTGTTATCATGGGCATAGTGATTCACTGCTTGTGCAAGCAGGGAGTGGGCTTGCGACATTTGGGGCACCTTCGAGCCCCGGAGTTCCCGAAGATTTTACAAAACATACTTTTCTTGCTCAGTATAATGACATCGAAAGTGTAGAACAGTGTTTTAAAGAGGGAAGCATCGCATGCGTGATCATCGAACCGATCGCAGGCAATATGGGCTTAGTGCCTGCCGATGAAGGTTTCCTAAGAGAGCTTAGAGTACTTTGTGATAAACATGATGCATTGCTTATATTTGATGAGGTGATGAGTGGATTTAGAGCTTCACTCAAAGGGGCACAAGGCGTGACAAACATCAAGCCTGATATCACGACTTGGGGTAAGGTTATCGGTGGAGGTATGCCTGTGGGTGCTTTTGGGGCTAGCAAAAAGATCATGGCGCATCTTTCTCCCGAGGGTCCTATCTATCAAGCGGGAACACTCAGTGGTAATCCTGTGGCTATGGCAGCAGGACTTTGTGCGCTTAAAAAACTCAAATCAAATCCGTCCATCTATGTTTCGCTCTCAAAAAAAGCCAATACGCTCGTTGCCGGTTTTGAGAAAGCGGCTGCAAGTGTCGGTGTTGATATGGTAACCAATGTGCGAGGATCAATGTTTGGTTTTTTCTTTAGTAAAAAAGAGGTGAAGAACTTTGAGGATGCACAACAAAACGATACGAAGATGTTTGCCGCATTTCATGGTGCGATGTTAGATCGTGGCGTCTATCTAGCGTGTTCGTCTTATGAGACAGGTTTTATAGCAACCACAATGAGTGATGAGGATATCGAATACTCCATCAAAGCTGCCTATGAGGCAATGGCGGAGATAACAAAGTAAAAGAGTTACAACAAAAGGAGATTGATGAGTCAAGATAATGAACCTCGAATAAAAAAGGTTGTTGATGCCGCGGATGGCTTAAGCCTTGGTATCTCCATCGTTGTAGCAGTTTTGCTTGGATTTGCAATCGGCTATGGTCTTAAAAAGCTCACAGGTATCTCATGGCTTCTTTGGGTCGGTCTTTTTTGGGGTTTTGCCGGTGCAGTGCTCAATGTCTATAGAGCCTATAAAAAACAGAAAGATATGTATGATGAGTTAGCAAAAGATCCACGATATAGCTATAAAAAACAGCTAGATAGCGAGGATGATGATGATTGATAAGCGTATCATCAATACACTCTTGATAGTCGATATCGGTGTTGTGCTTTTTTGCTATTTTTTTGGTACACGTACATGGCTTATCAACTCCCAGATAGGTTTTTTAAGTTCAATCTTGGTTGTTTTGGCTTCCATGCATAGCTATAGCAAGATGGTACAAAGGCAAGTTGACAATGCAAAACCACTTGACGATGAAGATGATATAGAGCCTCAAGAAGAAGCGTTAAAAGAGGAGCAAAAAATCAGTGTGTTGGAATCATTGAAAAACTCAAGAGCCTCGATATCTCTCTATAGAATAGGCGCATACGGAGTGTTTGCGCTTGGTTTCTTGTATCTATCAAGCCATAATATTTTTCATATACCAAGTTATTTTGCAGGCATATCTCTGCCTATAGTTATAATCGTTACTTTACTGTTTTTGCAAGCAAAAAAAGGAGATGTATGAGAGTATTTTTAGTATTTATAGGCGCACTACTTTTTAGTATTCAGACGCAAGCAGGCGATTTAAAAATCATTGATAAGCCCATAGATTTCGGTAAAAAAAGAGTAGAACTCACTAAAGAGTATATAAAAAATCATTATGGTTTAGATGTCAAAGATATCACCATGAATCCAAAGATTATAGTGCTTCATTGGACGGCAGTTCCTACGCTTGAGGGCTCGTTTGATAGGCTAAAACCGGAACTTTTGCTTACGGATCGCAAAGATATAGCAGCTGCGGGTGCGCTGAATGTTTCATCACATTTTTTGGTAGATAAAGACGGGAGTATATATCGACTGATGCCGGACAATTATATGGCAAGGCATACGATAGGATTAAATTACTATGCGATAGGTATAGAAAATGTCGGAGGCAAAGGCGATAAGAGTGAAGATTTGACTCAAGCTCAAGTAGAAGCAAATGTTTATCTCGTGAGATATCTGAAAAAAAAGTATCCTGAAATTGAGCTTTTAATAGGCCATTATGAATACGGTAGAATGAAAAAGACAAAGTATTGGCTAGAGAAAGATGACAATTATTTTACGCAAAAAAATGATCCGGGCGATATCTTTATGAAGGCAGTTAGAAGCAGAGTCGTTGACCTTGGACTTAAAGATACTAGTGAGTTCTGATGAGCAGTGGATTTGGTGTAGCTGATTGGGGTGTTTTGGTAGCCTACTTCTTGGTTATCGGAGTCAGTTCCGTCATTTTTAGCCGCATCAAGATTGCAACTTCAAGAGACTATTTTGTCGCTTCTAATAGTGTGCCGATGTTTGCTGCAGCTATCTCTATACTCGCCACAACTCAATCAGCCGCTACCTTTTTAGGCGGCCCTGAATACTCCTATCTTCATGATCTTACCTTTATAGGATTTTTCATCTCCGCATTTTTAGCTGTCATTTTTGTTGCTTGGGTGTTGATTCCTAGATTTTATGCTTTAGGCGCAGTGACCGTTTATGAACTTTTGGAAAATCGATACGGCGCGAGTGCAAAAAGAGCAGCCGGTGTGATGTTTTTGGTAGGTCGTCTCTTTGCTAGCGGTGCGAGACTCTACATCGGTGCACTTGCGATATCGATGATACTTTTTTTGGATATCGAGGTTTTCCATGTTGCTATATCGGTGCTAATCTTGATGTTTGGCGCGCTTTTATATGTCTATTTTGGCGGTGTTAAGTCGGTCATTTTCTCTGATATCATCCAAGCATTTACCTATATAGGAGCTGCGATTGCCGTGATATGGTATCTCTATGTTTCGCTTGATAGTGATATGGCAACGATTATGAGCACTCTTTATACCTCCGGTAAGTTGAAACTCATAAGCTTTGAGGGTGATTTTAGTATCTGGGCGCTACTAAGTGGTTGGTTTTTGCTCAATGTTGCAGCATATGGTCTTGATCAAGATATGACACAAAGAGCACTCTCATGTAAAGATGCAAAAAGTGCACAAAATTCACTCCTTTTTTCTGTTTTATTGACACTTCCCGTTGCCTTTCTTTTTTTGATTATCGGCCTACTTTTATACCTCTTTTATGCAAAAATAGGTATAGCTTCAAAAGAGTTTGACGGAGAGAGCGTGACGATATTTATGTACTATATCCTCCATGAGATGCCCGAAGGCTTGCGAGGGCTTGTAACCGTGGGTGCAATCGCTGCAGCACTCTCTTCCTCCAATTCAGTGTTAGGCGCTATGGCTTCTGTAATGATAGAAGATATCTATAAACCTTGGAAGTTGGCACGAGGCAGTATCGGCGAAGCACACTTTATAAGAGCAGGGAGGGTAAGTGTCGTGATATTTGCGATTTTGCTCTCACTTATGGCGATGCTGAGTTACTATTGGCAGCATCATAGCGGCACATCTCTGCTCGGTTTTGCCCTTGGTGTGATGGCATTTGCTTATGCAGGGCTTTTGGGGGTTTACGGTGCAGCGATCTTTACAACTAGGGGGAGTGTTAGAAGCGTACCTTTTGCACTTGGAGCAGGATTTTTTACGGTCTTGGTGCTACAGCCTTATATCCTTGGTGCTGATATCGGTTTTTCTTGGCAGATTGTTATAGGTACTATGGTTTCATTTGGAGTGATGATGCTAGGAGATAGGGATAAATAAGTTTATTCCAAATACAAATAAATCATATAGTATAATTTATACTATATTAAGGAGTATATATGGAAAACAATAAAAAAGAATATAAAATTTTAAGAACAATAAATTGGATAATTGCTTTATTGATTTTCTCTGGCTCGATAATAATGTCATTAAAAGCAACAGCTATTGGATTATTAATTATATTACTTTTAGGAGGGTTTATTTTTTTAAATTACGCCGGAACAGCCATGGCACTTAGCCAAGAGGGATATAATTTTATTTTTGGTTTTCCAATCATTGTTAAAAAAAGTTTTTTAGTAATTAGTAATATAATATTAATCTTAATGGGTTTAGCAATAATAATATTTAGTTTTACTACTTCGCAATATTTGATTAGTATATCCGGATTTATATATTTAATTCCATCTTTATTAAATATTATTGCATTAAAGTCTCAAGTGTAAAAGGGGGAAATGAATGAATCTCGAAAATATTTTTATACTTGTAGTTGGGGCTGTAATTGGTTTTCTTACTTCGGTTGCTAAAGATTTGATAATAGCAAACAAAAAAGATAAAGAGAAAAAAAAGCAGTTTAAAAGAGAAAAATTAGAAGAATTATTTGTAATATTGGATAAGTTTAATGATAGTGTAATGAAGCCAATAAATCAATTTAGTTCACTTGAAGAAAAAGCAAAACTAGGAATGATTATTAGATTTTATTTTTCTGATGAGTTGCAAGATAGCTATAAAACATTATTGAGTGCATCCACTGAAGTTTTAAAAGTTAAATTGGAAAACAATAATCATTTAGATATGTATTATCAAAGATTTATGCCAGAATATCAAAAATTACTAAGTAAAATTACAGAAGAAAGCAAGAAGTATTTATGAGTAGAAAAAAAATACCAAATAAAACCACAATAAAAGCTATAAAATATGCACGAATTGGTATTGGTGACAAAGAGATAACCATTGATGAAATAATAGCTCAAAAAATATCAGATGATGTCAAAAATGGTAAAGAGAAAATATATAGTGCAAAAGATATATTCAAAGAACTTGGAATTAAGCATTAAATGACAAAAAATAATGAACTCTATATCGGTGTGATGAGTGGGACCTCTCTTGATGGCATCGATGTTGCTCTTTGTGAGATAGATGCGCATAGCTGTAAACTTATAGCATCACAAAGCACTCCGCTTGCGCCCGAGTTTAAAGCCATGATACTTCACGCTATAAACTCCAAGATAACCTTAGGGGAGTTGACAAAGCTTGATCATCTTTTAGGTCTTACGTTTGCTAAAAGCATTGATGTTCTCTTAAAGAGTACACCCTATGGAAAAAGCGATATCAAAGCCATAGGTTTGCACGGACAGACTCTCTGGCATGCTCCAAAAAGTGCTACTCCAAGTTCGTTGCAACTAGGAGATGCCAATGTGGTTGCGGTGCAGAGCGGGATAGATGTTGTGAGTGATTTTAGGCGTAAAGATGTAGCACTTGGAGGTGAGGGTGCGCCTTTTGCTCCTGCATTTCATGCATTTTTATTTCAAGACATCATCGATGAGATTGCTATAGTCAATATCGGTGGTATGTCCAATGTTACTCTTAAAGATAACAGCAAACTCATAGGCTATGATGTAGGGTGTGGTAATGTGCTTCTTGATATGTGGATAGGCACACAACAAGCTAAAAGCTATGATGAGAGTGGAGTATGGGCAAAGAGTGGAGTAGTGATAGATGCACTTTTAGAGCTTATGCTTGGCGATGCTTATTTTGCAAAAAGTTATCCAAAAAGTACAGGTAGGGAGTATTTTAATCAAGAGTGGCTTGAGCATTTTATCGATAACAAAAAATATCAAGCGCAAGATATCCAAAGAACACTGTTGGAACTTACGGCACTCAGCATTGCTAAAGAGGTCAAGAGATTTCACAAGAAGCGAGTGATCCTTTGTGGGGGTGGAGCTAAAAATAGTTTTTTAGTAGAACGCATCAAAGCAAATCTACATGAAGCAAGCATTGAGATCGCCAAAGAGAGTGATATGTTAGAGGCGATGGCATTTGCTTGGCTAGCTTCTATGCGTGTGCATGGTAAAAGTGTAGAGTTGAGTAGTGTAACAGGCGCAAAAAAAGATACCGTACTTGGAGCGATTTATGCAGGCGATTAAGAGCTGGCTTGAGAGTATAGAATTTCATTATGACACCATCCAAGAGGCATCCGGTGATGCAAGTTTTCGAAGATATTTTCGGCTCATTTTTGGTGAGCAAAGTTTCATACTTATGGATGCTTCAAAACAAAAAGAGGCACTTAAACCGCATATTGATATCTCTATGAGACTTGAAAAAGTTGGTGTGAATGTACCGAGGATTTTAAAACAAGATATCGCTAAAGGGTACCTTATCATCGAGGATTTTGGACAATATCATCTTTTTGATATTTTAAAATATCAAGATAGAGAAACACAGCTCTTGAGTTATAAAAAAGCGATTGATGTTATAGTGAGAATGCAACGAGCCGATACTTTTGGATTGCCTCCATACGATAAGGATTTTCTGCTTTTCGAGATGGACTTGATGCAGGAGTGGTACTTGGAGAAATATCTCAAAAGAGCATTAGATAGTGTAGAAAAAAATCAACTCAAAGATGTGTTGATGTGGATAGCAGATGAGACGCTTACGCAGCCTCAAGATATCTTTGTACATAGAGACTTTCACTCACGCAATATCATGGTGGAGCAAAATGGCAGACTTGGTGTCATTGATTTTCAAGATGCCAGGTGTGGAGCAATCACCTATGATCTTGTTTCGTTGCTAAAAGACTGTTATATCGAACTTGAAGAGGATGTACAAAGAGAGCTTGCGCTCTATTTTAGAGATCAAAAGGGTTTAAAGGTGGATAATGAGCGTTTTCTTTATTGGTTTGATATGATGAGCTTACAAAGACATATCAAGATACTTGGCATTTTTGCAAGACTTGCTCTACGCGATGGCAAAGATGGATACTTAGATGATATACCCCTGACACTCAGATATATTCAGCAGACTGCCAAAAAGTACCCGCAGACACAAGGATTATTGGATATTTTGGCATAATGTCATTATGAGGTTTTGTGTTGGAATCTAAAAATGAAGAGATCCTGAAACGAGTTCAGGATGACGATAAATTTTAAAATGAAAAAAATGTCATTCTGAATTTATTTGTCCTCAGGCTTCGCCTTGCGAGATTTCATCAGAATCTAAAACGATAGAGGGAAAAATATGAAAGCGATGATATTGGCAGCAGGAAGAGGCGAGCGGATGATGCCGTTGACAAAGGATTGTCCAAAACCGCTTCTTATGCTTCGCAAGAAGCCTTTAATTGTTTGGCAAATAGAGAGGCTCGTAAGCGCTGGTTTTAAAGAGATCGTTATCAATATCGCCTATCTTGGCGAGATGATTCAAGAGGAGCTTGGCGATGGCGCAAAATGGGGTGTGAAGATATCCTACTCGGATGAGCAAGAGAATGCACTTGAGAGTGCAGGGGGTATCATAAAAGCACTCGATTTGCTCACAGAGAAATTTATGGTTATCAATAGTGATCTTTGGTGTGATTATGGTTTTGTTAATGATTTTGATCTCAAAGGAAAGATGGCACATCTTATCATGGTGCCAAACCCTGAGCATAATAAGCAAGGAGATTTTGGGCTTATCGGCAATGATATCACGCTTTCATGCAGTGAACGATACACATTTTCAGGCATTGGCTACTACTCAAAAGAGCTTTTTTTTGGTCTTGAGCCGGGCAGAAGAAAGCTAGGTGATGTACTAAGAGAAGCTATCAAAAACGGTTTCGTTAGCGGTGAGTTATATGAGGGCATATGGCGTGATGTCGGAACGCCTGAGAGGCTCAAAGAGATTGCATCTATTTGATCGGCGTAATCGTATATTTTGTGCCTTTTCCTTCGCCACCTTCTAGCATGACATAATAGCCAAACTCTTTTTCACATCCAAAAGCTGTCCATCGTTCTTTTATCTTATAGGCATTTGGTTTGGCAGAATAGACTTTTATCACTTCAGTAAATGTATTTTTTACCGCTAAACATTTTCTTGTTTCAAGGTTATAGGAGATTGATTTTAAGATATCAAGTTGCAATACCCTATCAGCCTTTGTCTCTCCGTGCACTTTTATCGATTCATAGTTGATTTTTGGACCAAAGAGTGAGATGCAGCCGCTAAAAAAGAGCGAAATAGTTACATAGGCTATAGTTTTTTTCATGAGATTCAACTTTTTTTCTTTAGTATAACAAATATTTCCTTATCACTTTTTACAGAGGTATTTTGCAACACCGTCTTCATCGTTTGTGTGAGGCAAAATCAGAGTTGCTTTTGACTTGACGATATCAAGCGCATTAGCAACGGCCACTGATGTGCCCGCGAGTTCAAACATGGCTATATCGTTGATGCTATCACCAAAAACAGTCAGATCTTTAAAGTCTATATCGTGGTATTCACACACTTTTTTAAGTGCATGTGCTTTGTCGCCTTCTTTATGGAGGATAGTCAAAAAATAACCTCCAAAATATTTCTCGGGTGCGAGCTTATACTCTAAAGCATCTCCAAAAACACTCTGCAGATGTGCATTGAGTAGTTCAAGTTCCTCTTGTGATCCAAAATAGACCAGCTTGATGTTTGTTTCGCGTGCTTGTATATTATCTGTATAGAGTACCCGTGGATCATTTTTGTAGTTAGTGAGCACCTTTTTTTGATAAGCATTGAGCTGTTTTGGCAAGATGAAAGACTCATCGAGCGTTTTTGTATTATTGAGTGCTATGATGAAGGGATAGATGCCAAGTTTTGCGCCCTCGTCGATGATGTTATCTGCCGTTGTTTTGTCTATAAAGCGAATATCGATAAACTTCTTATCTTTTGTTGCTATAAGTGCACCATCAAGCAGTATCATAGGAGCATTAATATCAATCTTATCGGCAACCTCACTACTGCTGTAAAAACTCCGTGCTGTGGCTATGGAGAAGTAGGATGTCGCAACAAGCTCATTGAGCGTATCAATCGTAAAACGACTGAGACTTCTATCGCTTTTAAGAAGTGTGTGGTCAAGGTCGGTTATAAAAAGCTTTTTCATTTTTTTGATTATAGCACTTTTGTTTAAAGCTATGGAGTATGTAAGAGATTTTTTTGTCTCTCTTTTCGTTTCATATCTTTTTCCACATATATCTTTTTTCTTGTTATAGGGTCAAGCTCGGTGTAGTACATCACGGAAGCATAAGTCCCGGGTGTCGGAGTAAATATCTGCACTTGCTCCGGATTGATCTTGAGCTCTTTTGAAGTAAATTTTTTAAGCTCACTCATATCTCTCTCGCTACAACCCGGATGTGCGGCTATGAGATAGTAGGTAAGGTACTGTTTTTTGTCAAGTTTGGCATTGATAGTATCAAAAAGCTTTTTAAATGCGAGCAGGCTTTTTTTGCCTGGTTTCCCCATGAGTTTGAGGACTTTATCTTCTGTATGTTCGGGCGCTATCTTCATCTGTCCTGAAGTGTGGTGCGAGAGAAGCTCGGCGAGGTAGCTATAGCCTTTTTTTCGATCTTGCACTATAAGATCATAACGGATGCCGCTTGCCACAAAAGCTTTTTTGACTCCGTCGATATTTTTTACCTGTTTCATAAGCCCTATAGAGCGTGTATGATCCACCTTCATAGCAGAGCATAGCCCTTTGTTATCTACACACCGCTTGTCGGTACAAGTACCATGTGTAAGTTTTTTCTCACACTCATATCCATACATATTGGCACTTGGTCCCCCAAGATCGGAGATGATGCCTTTAAAATCTTTGTGCTGCTTGAAACTATTTGCCTCTTTGAGTATGGAGCCTTCACTTCTTGAGCGTATCGTTCTTCCTTGATGCACACCAATTGCGCAAAAGTTACACTCCCCCCAGCATCCATGATGTGTTGTGATAGAGTACTTGATAGTCTCTTGAGCTTTCACTTTGCCTTTGCTTTCGTAGTAGGGATGTATCGCTCTCGTGTAGGGCAGGTTTGCTACAGCGTCCATCTCTTTTTCATCAAGATATGAGCAAGGAGGGTTTTGTATCAAAAATCTACCCTCTACCTCTTGAGATAAGCCTTTGGCAGAAAGAGGATCGTTATTTTTATAAAAAATATCAAAGAGATCCATATAACGCTCTTTACTCTCAAGACACTTTTTGTGTGAAGGGAGTGCTATGTGGGTGTTTTTAGGCTCTTTATCGATGTAACAGATACCTCGTATATCTCTATAGTCTTTGCCCTTATCAAGCGCAGTGGCAAGATCTTTGATGGCATTTTCTCCCATCCCATAGATGAGTATATCGGCTTTGGAGTCAAAGAGTATCGGCTTACGTAGTTTATCACTCCAGTAGTCATAATGTGTTACCCTGCGCAAACTCGCTTCGATACCACCAAGTACAATAGGAGTAGTATCTTTGAAATATCTTCTAATGAGATTTGTGTAGGCTATCGTTGCGCGATCGGGTCTTTTGTTGTTGATGCCACCGGGGGTATAGTCATCGCCTTTGCGAAATCTTTTCGTTGCTGTGTAGTTGGAGACCATAGAGTCGACACTCCCGCCACTCACACCCCAAAAAAGTCTTGGCTCACCTAGCCTTGTGATATCTTTATCACTCTGGATATCAGGCTGTGCGATGATGCCGACCTTGTAGTGCAGGCTCTCTAAAATCCTTCCAACAACAGCAACACCTATAAATGGTGAATCGATATAAGTATCACCGCTTATGAGAATCACATCACACTGTTCCCATCCAAGGTTTTGCATCTCTTGGCGCGTTGTCGGTAGAAGTTTTGCACTCATTATTTTTTACTTTTTTGTGAAGTATAGCAGTTTTTTAGGGGATTTGCCACCGTAGAGGTGGCTGTTGTTATTTGAAATCAGGCTTTGGAGTTGTTGCTGTGCTTGCAGGGAACATCGGATAAGTAATCTCAGGTTTTCTCCCCTCAAGAGCTTTAAAGAAAGTGGCGATTTTTGTAGCCTCATCATCGCTGATTGTGATACCGAGTTGGATGCTTCCCATCTCTTGTATCGCTTCATTGAGACTCCAAATTTGTCCATTGTGAAAGTAGGGTGCAGTCTCAGTGATATTTCTAAGTGTCGGTGTTTTTACCATACCGTTTGCATCACCTTTGAAATCACCTACATTGGCAAATTTATAGGGTTTTACGACACCAAAAGCTTGCATACTACCACCAAGAGCGATGCCGCTATGACAAGCGATACACCCTTTACTTAAAAAGAGGTCAAGTCCTTCTTTTTCTGCATCGCTGAGTGCGGAAGCATCTCCAAGAAGGTAATCATCAAATCTTGAAGGGGTAACCAATGTTCTCTCAAATGCACCGATTGTTGCTGTGATTTTGGCAAAATCGATCTTTACATCATCGCCATATGCTTCTTTGAATGCAGCAACATACTCAGGAATAGAGTTGATTCTCTCTTCGACAAGTGAAGGAGGTGATGCCATCTCCGGTGCTGCTTGCATTGGTCCTTGTGCTTGATCTTCAAGGTGCGGGCTTCTACCGTCCCAAAATTGTGCTTTGAAAAATACACTATTGTAAACAGTAGGGGAGTTGAGGTGGTGAGGATTTGGCGTCCACATATGTCCTACTGCGGCACTGACACCATCTGCACCCCCAAGACCTAGATTGTGACAGGTGTTACAGCTGATGATACCGCTTTTTGAGAGTCTCGGCTCAAAGTAGAGCTTTTTGCCTAGCTCAACCTTTTTAGGGGTAAGAGTGTTATCAGGATCAGTAAGTTTTTTAAGCTCATTGATCTCATTTGGAATCGCTTTCAATCCCGCAGAGAGCGCTTTTTGTATAAGTGGATCAGGATTTTTGACTCCCTCTTCGGCATTGGCAAATTGGATTGCACTGACAAAGAGCAGTGACGCAGTTACAAGAGAAGAGAGTTTTGTTTTTCTCATGATTTAACTCCTTTTTGATAAAATATAATACAAGTTTATCAAAACTAAACTTAATTTAATGGATAATTTTTATTATTTAGCTTAATTATTTCTGGATAAAGTTAGATATAAACATTTAATGAATATAAAAAACTTAAGATATAATACTTTCATTATAAAATCTTAAGGAGAAAGAATGGCTGATATTGCGGCACAGACGACTCAAGGAGATGCTGATATTACAGCAGAGTCGCTTGAATTTCGGGGTAAAACAGGAGAATTTTTCGGCATTTGGATCGTCAATGTTTTTTTGACTATCATCACATTGGGTATCTACTCTGCTTGGGCAAAAGTGCGTACAAATCGATATTTTTACGGCAATATCTACTATAAAAATAGTGCATTTGAATATACGGCTGATCCTATCAAGATACTTAAGGGGAGATTATTGATTTTTGGGCTGTATGCAGTCTTTTATGTCTCTTTAGAATTACTTTTAAACCCTTTTATGGCCGGGATAATATTTATTTTTGCTCTTATTATGATGCCATGGCTTATCAATCGTTCTATTAAGTTTAGACTCCACAACACAAAACATAGAAACATACGATTTGTACATCATGCACATTCCGGGAAATATTATCTATTTTACCTGCTTCATGGTCTTTTGTATGTTGTCTCTTTGGGATTTAGCTATGGGTATAGTTTGAGTGAGTTTAAAAAATTACTTTTTGATAATAGCAGTTACGGCAGTACCGGTTTCAGATACAACGGCAAGCCAGATGGAATCTATTGGCAGCTCATTAAAACCGCAGGATTTACAATACTTCTTTTTGTTATCCTGATGATATTTGTTCTTATCATCTCAACTCTTTTTGCACCTCTCTTTGCTGATGGGGCATCTAGTATGGATTCTGATTCTAAAGAGGCGATCAAAAAAGGAGCCATATTTGTTTTGGTTGGCATTTATCTCGCCTATTTTGTTCTCATCATTGTCGGTAAAGCGGCTTATGATGCATTTGTCGGTAACTATGTATGGGGGAGTGTCTCCTTGGAGCAGACAAGATTTAAAAGCACACTCAAGGCGACTACTCTAGCATGGATATATGGTACCAATGTGCTTGCCGTCATCTTTTCTCTTGGGTTATTTACCCCTTGGGCAAGAGTGCGAATAACGCGGTATAAATGTAAAAATTTTGCAATCAGTTGTCCTGATATATCATCCTTTATAGCTGCATCACAAGAGGATGCTACCGCCATAGGCGAAGAAGCAGAAGATTTCTTTGATATCGATATAGGATTTTAGTTGAAAATATTTGGTGAATATTTTGACGGTAAAAGCTCGTTAGCACATCCTGTTGAGATAACAATCATCGATGATTATGTTGTTATGATTGCGGGTGAGGGCGTCAGCATCAAAACGACCCTTGATGATATTCATATCTCATCAAGAGTAGGTAATACCCCAAGGCTTATAAAGCTACAAGAGGACGCCGTAATTCATGTGAGCGACAATGATGCGCTCGATGAAGCGATAAGCGGTTTTTGGCACAACTCAACGAATGCTCATGGGTTAGAGAGCAGACGCTCTATCATCATTCTCTCGATGGTGATTATGCTTATAAGTGTCCTCTATTTTATCTTTGATGGCTCCGACAAGGTCGCTAAGGCGCTAGCCTACAATCTCCCAAGCGTTGTGGAGAAAAAGATCGGTACACAGGCGCTTGAGTTCATAGATGAAGAGATGCTTAAACCTTCTAAGCTGAAAAAAGAGAGACAAAAAGAGATTAGTGCCCTCTTTGCAAAATTTGATGACGCCAAAGAGTATACGCTTCATTTTAGAAGAGGCATAGGTATCAACGCCTTTGCACTGCCCTCCGGAGATATCGTCATAACCGATGAGCTCATCAAGTTTAGCGAGGGCAATAACGATATGATCTTTGGAGTCTTAGCGCATGAGATCGGTCATGTGAAGCGTAAACACTCTATGCAGATGATTATCAAAGCTTCTATGGTAGGTATATTGGTTGGATATTTTACAGGGGATGTATCGACACTCGCAACGACATTGATGAGTTCAGTCGTGCAAGCAAAGTACTCGCGAGAGTTTGAGAGAGAAGCGGATGCCTTTGCAAAAGATACGATGCAAAAGTCAGGCGTTGATCCTAAAAATCTAGCACTCTTTTTTGAAAAGATGTCTAAAAAAGAGCCGACGCATACGGAAACCGGGTATTTTGATTCGCATCCTGCAAACCAAGAGCGTATCGACGCGCTTTTAGCACCGTAAAGTCTCTCCAAGAAAATTTGATTAGAATACGGGTTATGTTTATTAAAAAATTCTAGGGGAAGCATATGTTTATAGTTTGGAGTAGATTGGGATTTTTGGGTGTTATTATACCGATAGTGGCTCCCCTGATAGGGCTTTATCTTTCCGAGAAACTTTTTGGTAAGGGGTACTATCCTTCCGTGACGATTCTTGGTGTTAGCTTTGTGGTTTCGGGCATTGCCATTTGGTTTCTAGGCAGATATCTCAATGAGAGCTCGAAGACTGAGCGAAAATTGATCGATCCTGAGACAAATGAAGAGGTCTTCCTCAAATCAAAACATACGATTTTCTGGATACCTTTAGAGTATTTTGCAATCCCTGTTGTTTTACTGGGTGCATTGTGGTTGATTTTATAATCAAGTATTAAAGAGATACATCATCAACAAAGGAAGTGTATGAAAAGATTTGCTATCTTGCTGTTTCTTCTTGTGAGTATACATTTGGATGCGCAAAATACCTGCGCCTATATTTCAAAAGACAGCAAAGAAGGGATGATAGAGTTTTATGAAGATTGCGCTACATACAAAGAGGATACTCTTACGATAAAACCTAAATATTTTAAAGATTTAAAGTTCAATGCGTATGAGATAGCAAATATCTATGTTGATGGAGAGCAATTTTATATCAAAAAAGACGGCTCTTACCTGCATGTAATCGTTTATGATAATTGGGCGGATGATTTTGTCGAAGGGTTAGTTCGTGTACGCATCAATGGTAAGATTGCCTATTTTGATAGAGATTTCAAGCAGGTTATCCCGGCAGATTATGAATGGGGTTGGCAGTTTGAAAAGGGTCGTGCTTTGGTGTGCAAAGGATGCACTTTCAAAAGAGAGGGTGAGCACACTGCTGTGATTGGCGGTTTATGGGGCTACATAGACAAGGAGGGCACAGAGGTTGTGCCCATCAAATATACGCGTGAAGAGATATTTAAGAGGTAATTTTAGACTATCTACCTCTGCTTGAGTTTCTGTTTCGGCTTCTGCCTGAACTATTTCTGTTGCCGCTTCGGTTTCTATTATTACCTCTATAGCCGCCTTTTCTATCTCTTGATTGTGTGCCGGCTTTTTCTAAAAGCTTTTCAGCCTCTTGAAGTCCGAAACCTATATTGTCTTTACCTTTGATAACATTTTTGTTGATGATGTGTGAAGCAAGAAGGTGTGCTATGGTCACGATGTCGATATCATGCTGCAAGGTCTTGACAAGCGTGATCGCTTCTTCGTTGATCTTATTTGATGATATCTCTTCGATGAGTGCGTCCTCTTTGTTTGAACGCAATTCACTCTTGCTTGGGATGCTCTGCATGATCATCTTCGCGCCGATATCTTTCTCTATGCGTTTGATAGCACGCAACTCATTTGGGCTTACAAGTGTGATCGCTTCACCTGTTTTTCCACCTCTGCCGGTTCTACCGATACGGTGTACATAGCTTTCGCTATCGAAAGGAAGGTGGTAGTTAAAAACATGGCTTACATCATTGACATCAAGTCCACGTGCCGCCACATCGGTTGCCACAAATATATCGGTATTGCCTTGTTTGAAAGCTCTGATGGCTATCTCTCTCTGTTTTTGCTCCATGTCTCCATGAAGAAAACCTACTTTAAAACCTTGTGAGGTGAGGTGACTTGCAAGTCTATCGACCTCTTTTTTCATACGGCAAAAGATGATACATTTACTCGGTTCAAGGAAGTCCATGAGGCGTACAAGCGCATCGTCTCTCTCGTGGTCTGCTATTACGTAGTAGTTTTGTGTTATGGAGCTGTTTGTACTCTCGCTTTTAGTGATGGAGACTGTTTTTGGAGTGTTGAGTATCTCATTGGCAAGTTTTCGAATCTGGTTTGGCATAGTTGCTGAGAACATAAGTGTTTGACGCTCTTTGGGTAGGTAGGTAAAGATGTTCTTTATCTCGTCTAAAAAGCCCATATCGAGCATCTCATCGGCTTCATCGAGCACGACAAAGCTTGGATTGAGTTTGATTCTTTTGCTTTTGAGCAGGTCTTGGAGTCTTCCCGGGGTTGCGATAACAAGATGCGCTTGTTTGATACGCTCTATCTGTCTATCGTAAGATGTTCCACCGTAAACGGTTGCTGTTTTAAGTCCTGCAAATCTTCCGAAACGGTAGAGCTCATCACTTACTTGCATAGCAAGTTCACGAGTCGGTACGATAACAAGTGCTTGAACGCTGCCTTCTGCTTCTATCTTGTCTAAGATCGGTAGACCAAAAGCCGCTGTTTTTCCTGTACCTGTTTGTGCTTGAGCTATGATGTCATGCCCTTGTTGGATAAGCGGAATCGCCTCTTTTTGTACGGGGCTTGGCTCTTTGAAGCCTGCATCATCTATCGCCTTTTGAATGGGCTCACTCAAGTTAAAATCTAAAAATGTCATGGTTGTTCTTTGTATTGGATTAGTGGATGTATAAAATACTCCTGTTTTTTGCATATGACACCAAACAGTTTGTACTCTATACTTAGAAGTGTAAAATCGCTAGAAGTCTGATATCTCTCGCAGAAAAGTTCGCAATTATAGCGGGTTTCTGGGGGAAAAGCTAGGGCTATCTTTTGAACTCCTGCTTGCAGGTATCTTTAGCTCTCGTTCTTATGCTTAGTATGGGATGTATATCGTAAATATCGCACACAAATAATTTACATTATCTTTGCGGGCACGGTATCAAATTTATTTTTGATGAAATTTTCTGTGTAAAAAGTTCCAAATGGTACCAATGAGAGAATGAAAAACATTAAAGTTTCTTTTGGGGTAAATAATTTGGCTCTAAATGTGATGATGAGGCTAAAGATAAACCATACAAATAGTATAGCGTGGATAATACCCGCAATTTTAGTGGCTATTGGGAATCCAAAATAGTATTTGAGTGGCATAGCTATAAATAGCAGAATTAAAAAAGAGTAGCCTTCTATTTTGTTGATAAATCTAAATTTCTCTAATCGTTCCAAAATGATTTCCTAATTTTTGATGGAGTATAGCAAAAGATGCTTAAGTGAGTCGTGAGATTTGCCACTCCTATGGAGGCAAGAATTCATAATATTTGTCATGCTGAACTTGTTTCAGCATCTCTTGCTATATTTAGACCCTGAAACAAGTTCAGGGTGACGGAGTGTTGTCATTGCGAGAAGCTTTTAGCTTTGTGGCAATCTATTATTTCCTGCGAGTGTTTTGTCGGAAAGCAACGATGATTTAGTAAGTACTACTCTTTATGAAAGAAATTTGTTTTGGGCTTTACATCAAAAAATAAAAATAGCACAACAAAAAACATTATGAGTGCGAAAATATTAATTTGAAATAGCGAGAAAAGGCTATTATCCATATGTGTATTTCCAAAACCAATTGTAAATACTATTCCAGAAGAAAAATTAAAACATAAATCTTTCGTGCAAAAAATAATTATTTGCAATGCATAATAAAGCATTCCAAGAAGAAAGCCGGTTTTTTCTTTTAATATCATGTAGATACCGGCAATTATACCACTTAGCAAGAATAATATATATGGAGAGTCTAAAATAGATAAGCGTTGTATTTCTTTTAAAAGGAGCATATTAAAAATACCAAATAATGCAGAAATAATTGTTATGATAGAAACAATCATTATTTTTTTAGAATACATGCTATTCTCCAATCAACTCACTACAGAGATCAAATCGATTATGCGTCATCAGATGCACCTTAGGATGCAGTTGCATCACACTATCAAATATCTCTTTTGAAAGAGCAAAGCCGACATCATGCTCTTTCCAGACACCGTCTTTGCTAGCCAAGTTCATCGCTTTGATGATATGAGCCGGCACACTGATACCCGGTACATGTGCATCGATGAAGTTTGCCGTCTTAGCAGCGACTACAGGGAACTGCCCAAGGATGAGTTGTGCCTCTTTAGAGGTCTCTCGTATGCTCTCACGCTTGGCATTTTCAAATATCTCAAGCAGTGCCTTAGCATTGTCTATATCGTAAACAGGCTGTGTGAGGATGGCTCGTGCCCCATAGTTGAGCTTTTTGAGCATCCGCTTCTCAAGCGTCTTCATATCCTTTGCATGTGCATTGCTCACAGCAAACGGATAGATAGGTTTAAGTGGCGCTTTGAGTGGTTGTTTGCTGTAGTCCGTGCCGCTATTGAGATGGTGGATGATGCTAAGAAGCAGGGTAGAGTCTCGCTCTAACACACCCTTGACCTCAGGTTGATCAGAGTATTTTGCAGGATCACCGGTAAGTGCTAAGATGCAGCGGATATCAAAATCATTGGCACCAAGAAGGGTGGATTGGAGCGAGAGCTTATTTTTATCGCGCATACTCATCGTAGCGATGACAGGTTTGTTCAGTTCGCTTTGAAGCTTGATCGCCGCAAGTGTGGCATCCATCTTGAGTTTTGCTAAAGGATTATCGGTTGTAGTAAAGCCGCTCACTCTCTCTTGGAGCTTCATACTTTTGATCTCTTCGATGATACGAGTCATGCTTCCGGCGTGCGGCGGGGTGACTTCTATCGTGATAAAGCGGTCATTGGAGCATAAAGTAGAGCAAAATTTGTCAAATAGCATAGCAACTCTTGTTTTTTGGGTTAGTTTTGTTACAATTTTACCAAATTATACTTTGCATTTGAGTATGATAATTCTGCGGTGAATGGATTGTCCTCGGGCTTTGCCCATCGCAATGACAGTCATTGCGAGAAATCGAAGATTTCGTGGCAATCTAAAATTAGATTAGGATACATAGTGAATAAATTAGCAGTATTTGATTTTGACTCTACACTCATGGATGGAGAGACCATCGATTTCTTAGCTGATGAGCTAGGATTTAAAGCAGAAGTTGCCGCTATCACCGAGCAGGCGATGGAGGGGGAGCTTGACTTTTTTGCTTCATTGACGCGTAGAGTTGCACTGCTTAAAGGGCTTGCTAAGAGCAGGGTAGATGCCGTATGTCAAGCATTGCCACTCACAGAGGGTGCAGCCGATGTGGTAACAGGTTTGCAGCAAAGAGGCTATAAAGTGATCTGTTTCTCGGGTGGATTTCGCAATGCGACTTCACACTTTGCAGCACAACTCGGGCTTGATGGAGATTTTTCCAATGTGCTTCATAGTGAAGATGGGATATTGAGCGGACTTGTGGGCGGCGATATGATGTTTGGCTTCTCTAAGGGTGATATGCTCCAGAGATTGCAAAAGCTACTTGGTGTAAGTGCAGAAGATACCCTCGTAGTAGGCGATGGGGCGAATGATCTAAGCATGTTTAAGTATGCAGGCACTCGTATAGCCTTCTGCGCTAAACCTATACTTCAAGAGGCGGCTACACATATCGTAGAGCGCAGAGACCTAAGAGAAGTGCTTACAATCGTCGATGGGCTTTGATGAAGTGTAGTGTCAAGCTCCTCGTAAGCCATATCTTTGACTATAAGAGGTTAGTTTTTTTAGGGCAGATTATCGCTGTTGTTGCGACAATTCTCATCTCGGTTATCCCACTTTTTATCCCACTCCTTGTTGATGAGTTGCTTTTAGGTAAAGAGCATAAATTGACATACTACATCTCGAGCGTTTTTGGTGAGATGGAGATATATCAGTATGTCCTTATCATCCTTATCATAATCGTAGTTTTTAGATTTGTAGCGACCGTTTTGGGGATCTTGCAGACCAAGATATTTGTCACCATCTCGAAAAAAATCACCTATAAGTTGCGAGTCTCGCTCTTAGATCATCTCAAGCGTGTATCACTCAAAGAGTATGAGAATTTTAGTGTCGGCTCTATCACTTCTAAGCTTGTTACCGATATAGAGACGCTTGACGGTTTCATCGGCACGACTGTCGGCAAGCTGATTATCGCTGTGCTCACGCTCCTCTTTTCGGGCATCATCCTTTTGTGGATACATTGGCCTCTAGCACTCTTTATCCTCATCACCAACCCGATAGTCGTTTTTTTCACTGCAAAGCTCTCACGACGCATCGGGGTGCTTAAAAAAGATGAAAATAGAGCCGTCGGAGAGTTTCAAGGCAGCCTCTCAGATACTTTGGAGCTATTTCATCAGATAAAAGCGACCAACAAAGAGAGCTATTTCTTCGATAAGGTTAAGCAAAAGACGAAAGAGCTTAAAGAGTATGCTATTGCCTACGGATACAAAAGTGATGTGGCTCTTAAGTGGAGCTTCTTGATGTTCCTAAGCGGTTATGAGGTCTTTAGAGCGGTGAGCATCTTAGCCGTTGCTTATAGTGATCTTAGCGTCGGTCTTATGCTTGCGATATTCTCCTATCTTTGGATCATGGTAGGACCGACTCAAGATGTTATCAATTTTCAATACACACTCTCAACGGCAAAGACTGCATGTGAAAGAATCAATGAGGTTTTTGCTATGCAACAAGAGGAACACAAAGAGAATGCACTTGATCCTTTTGAAAACAAAGAGGCTATCTCTATAACGCTAAAAAATCTCTATTTTGCCTACGATAAAGATAGTATATTAAAAAATATCAATATGGATATCAAAGCAGGAGAAAAGGTCGCTATCGTCGGTTCTAGCGGAAGCGGAAAGAGTACACTTGCCAATATAATCGTAGGATTTTACCCCATAGCACAAGGAGACATCCTCTATGGCGATGTGAGTATAAAAGATATCAATCTTGCAACCGTGAGAGAGCATATTCATCTCATATTGCAACAACCTAAACTCTTTAATGATACAATACGATTTAATTTGACACTCGGTGCACAGTATAGCGAGAGTCAAATTGAAGAAGCTATTAAAATAGCGCAACTAGAAGATGTGATAGCAGGGCTTAAAAATGGTGTTGATACAATCGTCGGTAGAGATGGCATCAAGCTCAGCGGTGGGCAAAGACAGCGAATAGCAATCGCTAGAATGGTGTTAGTCGATCCTGAAGTTGTGATATTTGATGAGTCAACATCGGCGCTTGATACGCACACGGAAGGCAGACTCTTTGGTGCTCTTAAAGAATTTTTAGAGTCAAAAACAGTCATCGTCATCGCCCATAGACTCAGCACCATTAAAGGCGCAAGTAGGATATTTATACTAGAAGAGGGTGTTCTCATAGATAGCGGAACACCCGATGAGTTGCTCACAAAAGAGAGCGGCTATTTTGCAAATATGAAATAGGAAAAGAATGGATATTATTCAAGCGATCATCATAGGTATAGTGGAGGGGTTCACTGAGTTTTTACCGATCTCCTCAACGGGGCATATGATTATGGTCAATGACTTTCTAGGTATCAAGCAGAGTGAACTCATCAAAGCATATGAGATCATCATACAGTTTGCAGCCATTTTAGCCGTCATGATAGCCTACAGGGAGAAGTTAACACCTAAAGAGTTTAATCTTTGGAAAAATGTTTTTGTCGCTTTTTTACCGCTATTGGTTATCGGCTATATCTTTAAAGATGAGATTAAATCCCTCTTTTCTATAGAGATAGTCGCTTGGATGTTTATCATTGGCGGTATCATCTTTTTAATCGTAGAGCGATTTTACAAAGAGAATGAAACGCATACACGCACCCTTGACGATGTGACTTTGATGCAGTCATTTTGGATAGGTATTGCGCAACTCTTTTCGTTTATCCCAGGGACAAGTAGGGCGGGGGCGACTATCATAGGCGGGATGCTTCTAAAGCTCGACCGTAAAACATCGGCAGAGTTCTCTTTTTTGCTTGCTATTCCTGTGATGGGTGCAGTGAGCGCGTATGATCTTTTGAAGCATTATGCGTCGTTTGCATCGGTTGATTGGACGCCGTTTCTGATCGGTTTTATCGTAGCGTTTATCGTAGCGTTTGTGACGATAAGGCTCTTTCTCGTTTTTTTGCAGCGATTTACATTTGTTGCATTTGGCTGGTATAGAATCATTCTTGGGGTGTTGTTGCTTCTATTTTGGGTTTATTAGACCTCTTTTGAGAGAGGTTTTATAAGTTCAAGTTTTGGACTAAAAAAGCGTTTTTACGCGTGCATAAAAAGGTAGTATATGAATTTTAGAGATTTTAGTTTTCATCCTGATGTTGAAAAGGGTGTGAGGATCGCAGGCTTTAAAGAGCCAAGTCCGATCCAGGAGATGTCTATCCCGATAGTCGCAGAGGGAAAAGATATGATAGGTCAAGCGCATACAGGTACAGGGAAAACGGCAGCTTTTGGTCTGCCGATGATTGACAAGATAGCAAAGGGTGAGTGTGAGAGAGCCCTCGTGATTACCCCTACAAGAGAGCTTGCAACGCAAGTGAGTGATGAGCTCTATCATCTTGGGAGATTTGCTGGGATTAGAACACTCACCGTGTATGGTGGAGTAGGGTATGGAAGACAGATAGCCCTTATCCACAAAGGAGTGCAGATTGTAGTTGCCACTCCGGGGAGACTTAAAGATCTCTATAAAAAAGGGAAGATCGATACGTTTAACCCGGAGATTGTCGTCCTTGATGAGGCTGATGAGATGCTTGATATGGGCTTTTTGGATGATATCAAAGAGATATTTGAGTATATCCCGCAAAATAGACAAACTTTGCTTTTCTCAGCAACAATGCCGGAGCCTATCAAAGAGCTTGCAAATAGTATCCTCTATAAGCCGGAATTTATCTCTGTGATTGGTGATGAGGAGACGACAAACAACATCATCGAGCAGGTCTATTATGTGATCAATGAAAATCAAAGAGATGAGGCGATTGTTAATCTTCTTGAGAGCGAGGATGTAGATAAGTGTATCATCTTTTGTAGGATGAAAAGAGAAGTTGATAGACTTAGTGAGCATCTCGAAGCACTTGGATTTAGTGCCAAAGGGTTACACGGGGATGTTGAGCAAGAAGATAGAGAAGCGATTATCAAAGGCTATAGAAGAGGCGAGATAAAGATAATGGTTGCAACAGATGTGGCAGCGCGTGGACTTGATGTAAAAAATGTTTCGCATGTCTTTAACTATCATATCCCTTTTGATCCGCAAAGTTATGTGCACCGAATAGGCAGAACAGGCAGGGCAGGCAAAAGCGGAAAAGCGATTACTTTGGTTTCAACAGAGGAGTTTAGGGAGTTGCAGAGAATCAAAAAAGAGGTTGGTGCAGATATGAAACTCTCTACGATATCGCTTAGCTCTCAAGCCCCACAAGTAGATATGCAAAATATCAAAGAGCATATAGAATCCATCGATATCGACCCTAGCATTGATAACTATCTCGAAGAGCTTTCAGATATAAAAGTAGATGTTTTAATCAAAAAACTGCTAACATATTTTATAGGTGATGAAGCAAGTGGAGAGGATGATTTTTTAGGTTTTGATGAGACAGAAGTTTCTCAGATGATGAAAGATTATAATATGGAACAAAAAGGGACACAAAAGCACAATAAACGTAAAAAAAGAAGATAAGTTGTGCTTTTAATTTCTAAGCAAGTAAAACTATTTTATAATTCGTGAAATAATAACAGGGGGGATACCCAATGGAGACAGATTTAGTTTTAGAATCATTGAAATTTATGGCTCTAGGAATGGGGATTGTTTTCCTTTTTCTATATACGCTTGTTCTTTTGATGCAGCTGCAAGCATTCATTGTTGGAAAGTTTTTCTCTAATGATAAAGACTCGGGCGGTACTACAGGCTCAAAATCTTCAAATGAAATAGATGAAAAAAGGCGAATTGCTGCGATTATCGGCGCCGTGATGCAGCATAAAAAATGATAAAGGCTTAAATGTATGGCAAAAAAGTATATTGATATTATGGATACAACCTTTAGAGACGGATTTCAATCCGTCTTTGGAGGCAGAGTTTTAATGAACGACTTTCTTCCTGCGGTCGAAGCGGCTACTCAAGCAGGAATTACTCACTTTGAATTTGGCGGGGGCGCTAGATTCCAATCCCTCTTTTTTTATCTCCGAGAGAATGCTTTTGAGATGATGGATAAGTTCCGCGAGATAGCGGGGCCAAAAGCAAATCTTCAGGTGCTCTCGCGCGGTATCAATACCGTGATGCTCGATACGGGAAGTAGAGAGATGATCGATCTCTTTGCAAAACTCTTTGCAAAGCACGGCACAACGACAGTAAGAAACTTTGATGCACTCAACGATATAGCCAATCTAGCTTACAGCGCAGAGTGTATCGTCAAGCACGGCATGAATCATGAAGTGGTCGTCACGATGATGGATTTGCCTCCCGGATGTGTGGGTGCGCATGATGTTGCTTTTTATGAAAAGACACTCAGAGATATACTTGATAGTGGTATAAAATTTGATAGTGTCTGCTTCAAAGATGCAAGCGGAACATCAAATCCGAGAAAGGTATTTGATACCATCTCAATGGCAAGAAAACTTTTGGGAGAATCCGTTCAGTTGAGACTCCACACACATGAAACCGCAGGTGTGAGTGTCGCCTCTTATATGGCAGCACTTGAGGCCGGTGCAAATGGTATCGATATGGCTGCTGCTCCTGTCAGTGGGGGGACGAGCCAGCCCGATATCCTGACTATGCTCCATGCAACCAAGGGGAGCGATTATAACCTTGGCGATCTTGAAACTTCCAAAATCCTAAAATATGAAGAGACACTTAAAGAGTGTCTCAAAGAGTACTTTATCCCACCTGAAGCGACACAGGTATCTCCTATTATTCCATTCTCTCCAATGCCCGGCGGTGCACTTACAGCCAATACGCAGATGATGCGAGATTCCGGCAATCTTGATAAATTTGATGAAGTGATACGCGCGATGAAAGAGGTCGTAGAGCGTGGAGGTTACGGTACATCGGTAACTCCTGTGAGTCAATTCTACTGGCAACAAGCTTATGCCAATGTGATGTTTGGTCCATGGAATCAGATAGCTCCGGGTTACGGCAAGATGGTTCTTGGATATTTTGGAAAAACTCCTGTGGAACCGGATGCCGAGATCATTAAACTTGCAAGCGAGCAGTTAAAATTAGAGCCGACAAAAGAGAATCCACTTGATTTTGCCGACAAAGATGAGACAAAAAGCATAGCATATTGGACAAAAGTTTTAGAAGAGGAGTCTATCAAAGTTACAGATGAGAATCTCTTTATAGCAGCATCTTGTGACAAAAAAGGTATAGCATTTTTAAAAGGTGAGAGTCCATTAATGGTAAGAAAAGGTGAAGAAAATAATACAAAAGGAGCCCATATGTCGGGAAATTATACGGTAGTTGTAGATGGTAAGAAATATAGTGTTCAAGTGGTTCAAGGGGAAGGTGAAGTACAGATACAAGAGGTAGCTACGCAGATACCGCATGAAGCATGCGAATCAACTTCTTCATGTTCAGGGGATATCGAGATCCATTCGCAAACTCCGGGGAATGTTTGGAAAATACTTGTTAATCCCGGCGACAGTGTACAAGAGGGTGACAAGATCATGATACTTGAAGCTATGAAAATGGAGATAGATATCGTGGCTCCGCAAGATGGTGTCGTCTCTTCAATCAATGTAAAGATAAATGATACGGTTGTCGATGGCCAGCTACTAGTTACTATGGAGTAAGCAATGAAAATGAAGTCATTTTTACTCACAGCTATTTTTATATTTTTTGCTAGCAGTGTAACGCTGAGTGCTTCTTCTGAGACACAAGGGGGTGTAGCAGGCGAAGAGGCACAGCAAGTAAAACCTTATGAGCCTAAAAGTATTACGCAACTCTCAGCTGCTTTTTTAGAGAGAACCGGTATCAATGCAATTCTCTTCCCTCAAGAGGGTGTGACAAATGGTCATGGCGAAGAGATGACACTCTTTGAGCAAAGTACAGGAAGAGTGATAATGTTTGTTATCATTTTCCTCCTCTTTTATCTAGCGATAGCAAAAGGATTTGAGCCACTTCTTTTGCTCCCTATAGCCTTTGGCGGATTGCTGGCAAATATTCCTATAGCCAATATGACGAGTGAGCATGGGATGCTCGGCATCATCTATAATATGGGTATAGCAAACGAATTTTTCCCGTTACTTATCTTTATGGGCGTGGGTGCGATGACCGATTTTGGTCCGCTCCTTTCAAATCCAAAGACAGCACTTCTCGGCGGTGCGGCGCAATTTGGGATATTTGGATCACTTGTAGGTGCTGCGGCACTCTCACAATATACCGGCTATGTTGATTTTACTTTGCAACAAGCCGGTGCTATTAGTATCATCGGTGGTGCCGATGGTCCTACCTCTATCTTTATAGCCTCAAGACTTGCTCCCGAGCTTTTAGGGGCAATCGCTGTTGCTGCTTATTCTTATATGGCACTTGTCCCTGTTATCCAACCTCCTATAATGAAGATGCTCACAAGCGAAGAAGAGCGAAGAATAGTGATGCCAAAAACAAGAGAAGTAAAAAAACTTGAGAAGTTAATCTTCCCTCTTATCGTTGTGATGATGATTGCCTTTGTGCTTCCTGATGCAGCTCCACTTATGGGATCTTTTGCTTTGGGTAACTTTGCAAAAGAGTCAGGTGTGGTTGATAGACTTTCAAATGAGATGCAAAACTCTTTGATCAATATCGTTACTATCTTTTTAGGGCTTGGTGTTGGCTCAAAATTGGCTTCTGATTCATTTTTGGTTGCCGAAACACTTGGTATCATGGTCATTGGTCTTCTTGCATTTTCCGTAGGAACTGCTGCAGGTGTCATTATGGGTAAGATAATGAATAGATTTTCGAAAGAGCCTATCAATCCAATCATCGGTGCAGCCGGAGTCTCTGCTGTGCCAATGGCGGCTCGCGTTGTAAGTAAAGTGGGTGCAGAAGCAAGACCGGGTAATGTATTATTGATGCATGCTATGGGACCTAATGTGGCGGGCGTTATAGGATCAGCAGTTGCAGCGGGTGTGTTGCTTTCAATTTTTAATTAAAAGAGGATATTATGAGTTCCAAGAGTATGCCAAATGGACTTGAGAAGTTAGGGTTGGATATTACGGGAAAGATTTATTACAATTTAAGTTATGATGAACTTCAAGCCCACGAGATCAATCGATCAGAGTGTAAGATCTCTACAACAGGCACAGCTATGTGTGATACCGGTATTTTTACCGGAAGAAGTCCAAAAGATAAATATTTTGTCGATCAAGCCCCCTCAAATAAAGAGATAGCTTGGGGCAACATCAACAAACCTATAAAAAAAGAGGTCTATGAGGAACTTTTGGAGCTCAGTAAAAAACAGCTCTCAAATAAAGATATTTATGTCATGGATGTCTATGCAGGTGCGAGTTTAGAGAGTAGAAAAAAGATTCGTTTTATCTCTGAAGTCGCTTGGCAGGCGCATTTTGTAAAAAATATGTTTATTCGACCAACGGAAAAAGAGTTGGAAGATTTTGAGCCTGATTTTGTGGTCTATAATGCCTGCAAAACAACCAATGAAAAATACAAAGAAGAGGGACTCAACTCAGATGTTTTTGTAATTTTCAATATAGAAGAGAATGTCTGCATCATTGGCGGGACATGGTACGGCGGAGAGATGAAAAAAGGGATTTTCTCAATGATGAACTATTGGTTGCCACTCGAGGGTAAATTGTCAATGCATTGTTCTGCAAATGTCGGTAAAGAGGGTGATGTTTGTCTCTTCTTTGGTCTCTCAGGTACCGGCAAAACTACTCTATCAACTGATCCGCATAGAGCGCTCATAGGTGATGATGAACATGGCTGGGATGATAACGGTGTTTTTAACTTTGAAGGCGGATGCTATGCAAAGGTGATCAATCTTGATCCTAGAAGTGAGCCTGAGATTTATGGAGCTATCAAGAAAGATGCTCTTTTGGAAAATGTAGTCTATGATGTGGATGGACTCGTTGATTATAGTGACAGCACAAAGACTGAAAATACTAGAGTCTCTTATCCTATAGAGCATATTGAAAATTTTAAAGAAAATATGCAAGCAGGGCACCCCTCAAATATCATCTTTCTTACAGCGGATGCCTTCGGTATCTTGCCTCCTATAAGTAAATTGACAAAAGAGCAAGCTATGTACTACTTCCTCAGTGGCTATACGGCAAAAGTAGCAGGGACAGAGCGTGGCATTACTGAGCCTGTTGCAACATTTAGCGCGTGTTTTGGTGAGGCATTTTTGCCGTTACATCCTACTAGATATGCAAAACTTTTAGGTGAAAAGATCGATAAACACAATGTTAATGTCTATCTTCTCAATACAGGCTGGACAGGTGGCCCATATGGTGTTGGAAAGAGAATGAGCATCAAAGATACAAGAGCATGTATCGATGCTATTCTTGGCGGCACTATCCTGGATGCAGAGTTTGAGAAACTTGATGTTTTTGATCTCTCTATCCCGAAAGTACTCTCAGGAGCCAATAGTGAAGTACTCAACCCTCGAAATACTTGGGTTGACAAAGAGGCATATGATAAAAAGCTTCATGAACTAGCACATATGTTTATAGAGAATTTCAAGCGTTATGATGATAAAGGGAGTGAATTTGACTTTGCTTCCGCAGGACCCCAGCTATAATAAGGATTTTACCTTAAATCAACTCTTTTTGTGAGACTCAAAGAGAGGTTGAATCGCTGTGCTAGCTCTTCCTCTTTGCTTCCCATCTCGCCCTGATCAGCTTCATGGTCAAACCCGAGTAGATGAAGCATACCATGGATGAAGAGGATTGCAACTTCATTTTTGAGGCTATGATTATGCTCTTTTGCCTGCTCTTTTGCGGTATCAAGCGAGATGACAATAGAGCCAAGAGGCATATTTTTTACCTGATGATAGAGTGGAAAGCTCAAAACATCAGTTGGTCTATCTTTTTCTCTATAATGAAGATTCAGCTCTGCGATATGCGCATCATCCACGAGTAGAAGTTCGATATCTCTATCGGTAATACTTGAAGCGATATCTTCGAGTATGTCAAGGTCGATTTTAATGTCTGTTTTATTATCTATAGCTATCATTAGAAGAATTTTATCTAAAATATTGGTAAAATATCATAAAAAGTTTTGGAGAATTTGTGAAAAAAAAAGCAGTTTGTATTATTTCAGGCGGTATGGATAGTGCACTAAGTGCTAAGATAGCACAAAAGAGTGGTTTTGAGGTGATAGGTGTTCATTTTAACTATCTGCAAAGAACACAAACTAGAGAGCTTCAAGCATTTAGAGATATCACTACTGCACTCGGGATAGAGAGCATCTATGAGATTGATCTGCCGTTTTTTAAGACTATCGGCGCATCGGCACTCACTGATAGTTCTATAGCCGTCCCAACAAGCGGAGTAGAACCCGGAGTTCCTGTGACTTATGTGCCTTTTAGGAATGGAATATTTCTCTCGATTGCCGCTTCGATTGCCGAAAAAGAGGGTGCTCAGACCATCTATATCGGTGTGGTTGAAGAAGATAGCAGCGGGTATCCTGATTGTAGAGCATCATACATAGAAGATATGCAACGCGCTATCAATAGTGGAACGAAGGTAGAGACAGATATAACTATCGAGATGCCTTTAGTTACACTCTCTAAAATGGAGATAGTTAAAGAAGCACTCAAATTGGAAGTACCGCTTGAGCTTACTTGGAGCTGTTATCAAAACGAGGAGCAGGCTTGTGGGGTTTGTGATAGTTGTAGATTAAGATTGCGTGGTTTTGAGATGTGTGGTCAAAAAGATTTGATACCATATGTGCAATCTTAGCAATCTACACGAAGTAGATTGCCGATTTTGAGCAAATTATTAAAGTTTTATTCGCTCTTCTCTTCTTTTAGCTTTTCAGCATATTCGAAAATTTCTTCTGCTGTTTTTCCGTTAAGTTCAGCATTGACTTCTAGCATAGCTTTTTCTGCATCTTCGGGGTTATCTAAATTGGAGAGCGCTTTGCTCATATAGATTGAAAGAATGGTCATTTGAAATCGTTCTTGATCTTCCGGAGAGAGTTCTGCCATAACCTTTTTTGAAGATTCATTCATAGCCTCTTTAGAGGTTGTGTCAAGTTTAGCTTTACCGCAAGCGGTGAGTGTTATTGCTATAAGAGCAATTGAGAACAGTTTTAGAAAGGTTTTCATTGGGGATCCTTAGAATATTAATTATGGTTGATATTTTATAGTTATTAACTTAATATAAGAGTTTGATACTTTTTTCTATAGTTAGTTGTGATAGAGGCTACCCTCTCTTTAGAGGCGACATAGGGATAATCTGTGAGCTCTTTAAGGATAAATTGATCTTGTGATGCATCTGCTAGGCTACAAAAAAACATCATTACGGTTACAACTAAAAGATTACTTTTTGTCATTGACATTAGTTTATATAAAGCTTGAGTGTATATTGCATATCTTCATCAAGCTCCAAGCTTTTTAGCATCCAAGCAAGATAGCCTCCATCTTCTCTGGCAACCTCTTCAATGAGTCTATCTTTATATTTCCCAAATTTAAAATTCTTTAAAAGAACAGGTGTGTTTGTAAGCTCTGTGAGTTTGTTCATAGGGTTTTCATTTGGATATTGTTCCATGACCTTCTCTTTAAGCTTTGTTAGAAGAAGCTTCATCACTAAAACATCACCGATAGCATCATGTGCCTTTATGGTAATGTTGAGTTTTTGTGCCTCTTCTTTCTCCTCTTTGTAAAGCCCTAGCGAGTATCTTAGGTGCTGCAATGCATGTGATCGCGCATCAGGCAGAAGATGTTTCGCACATCTTAGTGTATCTACGAGCGTGTAGTTGTTTTCAAACCCCTCTTTTTCAAGCATGGATAGATCAAAGCTGATATTGTGGGCTATGAGGAAGTTTGAAACATCATTATTTTCTAGAAGCATGCTGTAAAAATCACTTTTTTCAAAAGGTGGTTTATCTTTGATATCTTCGGGCGTTATATGGTGCACAGCCATCGCTTCGAAGCTTATCTCTTTTTGGGTGGAGCAAAGTTCATCATAAACTATAGGCGTATTGCTATTTTCTAAGAGTATCCCGCCTACCTGGATAATCCTATCTTCTGTGCCATTTCCTGTTGTTTCCGTATCAAAAAGTAAAAATTTTTTCATAGTTGCTCCTGTTGTAAAAAATGGTATCAAAAATAGGGTAAGGGCGAGCTAATTATTTTATTTTATATACTATATTTTTCGATATAATAAATCTTTATTGCCCCTTGTGGGCAGAGGGGGTTTGTATGAATTTTGATTCGGTATTGCTTGAACATATGATGGAACCGAAGAACTATGGAGAGCTCGAATCTCACAATAGTGAGGGGATAGGGAAAAATCCTGAAAATGGCGAGAAGGTTATTGTCTTTCTTGATGTAAAAGGAAGCGATCCTACGATAGAAGATATCTCTTTTCAGGCGATTGGTTGTATGACTACCGTAACTGCGGGGTCAATCATCACTAGTGAAGCCAAGGGACTCACTTTTTCAAGAGCACAAGATCTTATCGCTGCCACACTTGGTATTCTTGATGATGTGCCCCCTGAAGAGGCAGCTTGCTCAGAGATGGTAGTGCTTGCATTGAAAGCGGCAATGGATACCTATATGGAGAGGAGAAAGGATTTCGAATTTCCTGTTATAAGCTACAAGATAGAAAATAGTTGCTATCCGCAAAACAATACACCTGTAGGGGATTTGAAAGATGACTAGATTGGCAGTAAGTACACATGAGGTTTGGCTTGAGCTTTTAATGGCAGGGTTTATGGCGAGCGGTAAAAGTAAGCAAATTCTTTTTGATTTTTCAGATATTGTTTTCAGGCATTTTACTTGGATGGAGCAGTATCTCATAGATGAGGGCATCGAATATGATTATAATCGCCAAAGTATTCCAATAAAGGTCGATAAGTTAAGTGTCATACTTGCAGATATAGCTTTTCGGTTACGCCAGATAGACCTTCAGCTTATAGTTTGCGGCGATCAAGCGTTGTGTGAAAGGATAACAAGCGATATCGGGTATATAACTTTTGTACTCAATAATATAGAAGATGAAACAGTCAGCGCTTTTGATCTCTCAAGAAAATTCGGTGATTGTGATTTGACTCAAGAAGCGACGGATGCTTTGACGCTTTTTCTCTTTGAGGAGAGCTACAAAGAGTATGAACTCATCATGATTTACAATTATCTTAAAGCCCATACACAAGATCACTACCTTATCAGAGTTTTTCAAATACTTATCGATGAGAGCTTTTTTCATCTGAAGAGTTTTGGTCAAATGATGGCAGATATGGGGATACTTGGAGTACCAAGAGTTATCTATAAAGAGCTTTATAAGATCACGGATGTTACTCAGTTTTTAAAAGATGGCATCAATGAGGAGATATTGGCAAAAGAGGAGTGCAAAAAACTCTCAGAAGCTGTTGGTAATGAGAGCGTAGAGTTGAGTCGCTTCTTTGATTGTATCAATATGCAAGAGGATTATCATATAGAGTTGATGAAAAGAGCACTAGAGCACTATGAGAGCATAAATAATGATAAATAGCTATATCACAGGAGTTGTATCGAGGCTTTTCGGTCGTTTTGCTTCGCATGAATTTTTTCCGTTTTGTCAATGTGTTATCAACAAAAGCTATGTGAGGCTCATGAAGCTTGATATGAGTGAGTTTGATGAGACATGTAATTATAAAAGTCTCAATGCACTCTTTACAAGGGCTTTTAAGACACCAAGAGCATTCTCTGATGATGCGAGTGATATCATCGCTCCTGTTGATTCTTTAGTAACATATTATGGAGAGATAAAGAGCTCTAAAAGTTTTCAAATCAAAGGCTCCTCTTATGATGTAGCCGATCTTTTAGGTGAGCGATACAAAGACAGGGTACAAAAGCTTGAACTGGGAGATTTTGCAAATTTCTATCTCTCACCCAAAGATTATCATAGATATCATGTTCCGTGTGATCTTAAAATCACAAGCCTTACGCACATCCCCGGAAGTTTTTTTCCTGTGAACCTACCGTTTTTAAAGCGCAAGAAAAATCTTTTTATCGAAAACGAGAGGGTAGTGATAGAGTCTTACACCTCCACGGGCAAACTTGTCTTTATCGTTCTTGTCGCAGCACTCAATGTCGGTAAGATGAAAATAGCTTTTGATGAGCGAGTCCAGACAAACTCAAAAGTAGATCAGCCAAGCTATTATGAGTATGATGCCGTGACATTAAAAAAGGGTGATCTCTTGGGTTGGTTTGAGATGGGCTCAACACTCTTGATTCTTTCAGAAAAAGAGGCACTTACTTTTGATATGGATATCATGAAACATGTAAAATTTGGCGAGAATATAGGCAGATTGAAGTAGATGCATTCAAAGAGTCTTGTTATATTTGATATGGACGGTACACTTGTTGATAGTTCCGGCGTGATCGCCGGTGCTATTAACTATGTTCGTAAAAATCTGATGCTTCCACCCATGGATAAAAAGAAGATTGTCTCAAAAATTAATGACAACGCAATCAATCCACTCGAATATTTTTATAATCTCAAGAAGTTTGATCCGATGTGCGAGAAGTGGTTTTCTGAATTTTATACAAAAAACCACGATATGCATCTAGAGATATATGCCGGAATCAAAGAGATCTTGGAATTTTTACACTCAAAAGATATCAAATTGGCTGTTGCGACCAATGCCTATAGGCAATCAACACTTGAATCGCTTAAGCACTTAGGCATATATAGCTATTTTGATACGATTGCTTGCTATGATGATGTCGGTGAGGGCAAGCCTTCACCAAAAATGCTTGAGTTGATACTAGATACTTTACAGATGGATGTATCACAAACACTCTTTATCGGTGATGGGGAGCGAGATGCAATGGCAGCACAAAAAGCAAAGATGGATTATATCATGGTAGAGTGGGGGTTTAGCTCGCATGAGGGCTCTATAGGCTCTACAGAAGAGCTACTAGAGAAGCTTACGTCTATTTTGTAGTATTATCGGCGATATTTTTCATACTTATAACAGCTTGGTCGAGTATCTTAAGGCAGTCACTATCTTTGATATTGTGCTTTAAGGACCAATATTCCGGGTTGGTATACTCTAAATGAACATCACCTTCATAACCTCGCCAAATGACAACTCTTAGCGGTAAATCAAGTGCAAAAGAGGGGTTGCACTCTATAAGTTTCGTAGCTGCTTTTTGATTATCAAAGAGAAAAACACTATTTTCTCTAAGGCGCATACCATTCTCTTCGGCGATTTTTTTTCTATCGATCTCACCTAAAAATTCAAGTCCCTCTTGCTTGATACTCTCTTTGAGCTTATTCACGGTTGTTGCATAGTCGGATTTGCTCTCATGTTCTTCTAAAAAGGCACCTTTTTCGTTGCCGCATCCCCAAAACAGAAGCATTGCTATCGTGAGTATAATCTTTTTCATCATTTCCCTTTTAAACATTGAATCTAAAATGCATAATATCACCGTCTTGGACGATATACTCTTTACCCTCAAGTCGCATTTTTCCGGCATCCTTGCAGGCTTGTTCGCCTTTATGGTGGACAAAATCCTCATAAGATATCACCTCAGCGCGTATAAAACCTTTTTCAAAATCATTATGAATCACTGCAGCCGCTTTCGGTGCTGTTGTATTTTGTTTGATGGTCCAAGCTCTTACTTCTTTCACACCTGCTGTAAAATAGCTCATGAGACCTAGTTTGCTAAACCCTTTTTTGATAATCTGGTCAAGCCCTGATTCTGCAACACCCAAAGAGGAGAGCATCTCTGTTTTTTCTTCCTCTTCAAAGTCCACCATATCCTCTTCTATTTTAGAGCAGAGTTTTATCACCTCTCTGTTGAGCCCTTGCGCGTAGTTGTTGAGTGCTGTTATGAAATCATTATCTTCACTGAGTCCTGCTTCATCAACATTAGCACCGTAGATGATCTCTTTGTTTGTCAAAAATCTTAAATCTTTGTTGAGTCTATAAAATGCTTCATCCTCTTTTTTATCAAAACTTGAGACAGGATCACCTTTGTCGATATGCTCCATAAGTTCATTTGCGATTTCAAGCTCCGCTTTTGCATCTTTGTCGTTTCCCTTTGCTTTTCTTTGGAGTGCATCAATTCTCTTTTGAAGTGTATCGATATCACTGAGTAGCAACTCTTGCTCTATGATCTCTACATCTCTAAGCGGGTCTATGGAGCCTTCGGTATGGGTGATATTTTCATCTACGAAACATCGTACGATATGTAAGATAACCTCTGTCTCTTTGATATTTGAGAGAAATTTATTGCCAAGCCCTTCGCCTTTGCTTGCTCCCTTTACAAGTCCTGCTATATCGACAAAATCGATGGTTGAGTATTGGATTCTTTCAGGATTTACAATCTTTGCTAACTCATCTAGTCTAGCATCAGGAACGGCGACGACAGCTTTGTTTGGCTCTATGGTACAAAAAGGATAGTTTGCACTTTGTGCATTTTGTGCTTTTGTGAGTGCATTGAATGTTGTAGATTTTCCAACATTAGGCAGACCGACTAGACCGATTCCGAGTCCCATAGAGATATCCTTTTTTGCTTGTTTTGTTGTTGAATTTTAGCTAAAATCGCATGAAAGCTTCATTATGTCTCATACCAAGGAATCACATATGGACAATGTCCTCTTTATGATCATAACAACGATAGCGATAGCGACTCTGCTTAATATTTTTTTGAAAAAGATAGAGATGCCAACCATCATAGGCTACATCATCTCCGGCATTGTCATAACCTCCCTTTTTCATTTAAGTGAAACATCAACGCAATCGCTCAAGCATGTTGCCGAGTTTGGGATAGTTTTTTTGATGTTTACAATCGGCTTAGAGTTCTCCTTTAGCCATCTTAAAAATATGAAAAAAGAGGTTTTTTTGTTCGGTGCACTTGAAGTTCTAGGTGCGGGATTTGTCTTTAGTGCTATCGCTCGTTATGCTTTTGAGCTGAATGCCAAAACCGCTATCGCTATTGGTTTCGCACTTGCACTCTCCTCAACGGCTATTGTGCTTAAAATTCTCAATGAAAATAAAGAGATACACTCAGGCTACGGGAGGATAACCCTTGGGATACTCCTTTTCCAAGATTTAGCAGTTATCCCAATCTTATTGCTCATATCTATCATCACATCAAGTGATGTTTCGCTCAGTGATCTTTTTGTGCAGCTGCTTATCGGCGGTGTTGTCGTTTTTGTTGTCTTTTTTATCGTTGCTAGATATATGATAGAGAGGTTTTTTGAGTTGATACTCTCAACAAATTCCGAAGAGATATTTCTCATTGGAGTCTTTTTGATAGTCATAGGATTTTCTTTTTTTGTTGAGTGGATTGGTTTTACCTATTCACTTGGTGCATTTCTAGCAGGTATGGTTTTAGCCGATACGAGGTATCGATACCGAGTCGAGGCTGACTTGGCACCTTTTAGAGATATCTTATTGGGTGTCTTTTTCGTTACGATTGGAATGCAGATAGATTGGCACTCTTTTCTTACTTATGGACATATCATTTTAGGACTTTTAGTCGGGATTATCTTGATTAAGTCATTGATTATATATCTCTCTATACGATTTTTCATCCAGCGAAGAACGGCAATCAAGGCAACACTAGCACTTTTTCAGGTGGGTGAATTTGCACTTGTCGTGCTCTCACTTGCATTTAATAAGGGGCTCATAGAGGATTGGGTGAGTCAAGTTTTGGTTATCACGGTCGTGCTCTCTATGATTATGACCCCATTTATACTAAAAAATATCAAAAGGATAGCCGACTATGCAACATCGCTGCCGCAGAACCCAACAGAAGAGTATAGTTTCATCGGTGAGCATTTCAAGCACCATGTGATTATCTGCGGTTATGGACCGGTAGGCCAGATGGTAGCAAAAAGTTTAAAAAAGAAAAATATCCTTTATGTCATACTCGAACATGATGCCAAGCTCGTTCAAAATGCGATCAATGAAGGAGAGAGTGCTGTCTTTTTAGCCAATGCATCTCAAAAGAGTGTCTTGGAGTATTTCAATGTCAAAGAGTCGCTTGCCGTGATTGTTGCTATCGATAACGAGCGTCAAAGATGGCTTATTTGTGAAAATATAGCCTCTTTTGGTTCAAGCATTAACACAATCGTGAAAGTTAATAATAGGCAAGAAGAGGAGATTATCAAACAGTTGGGGGTCAAGCATATCATAAATGGCAGAATGGCGATTGCCGATATGCTTGCTCAAAAAGCGATTACTTGCTCTATCGAGTGAGGTTTTTAAGCAGACTTACTATGAGCCTGACTCCCGCACCGCTTGCCCCATGAGGATTTTCAGCCCAAGCATGCTCTACAAATGCCGGGCCTGCTATATCTATATGGCACCATTTGTTTCTGTTTTTCTCTTCTATGAAGTTAGACAAGAAGAGCCCGGCCGTGATAGCACCGCCGTATCGTGAACTTGATATATTGCATATATCAGCTATTTCGCTTTTAAGAAGTTTTGCAAGATGCCTATTGGAAGGGAGCTCAGCACTCAATTCGCCGGAATCTAAAGAGGCTTTTTCTAAAAGTTTTTTCGGTTTTTTCCCAAAACCTATGATACCTGATGTGTATTCTCCTAAAGCAACTACGCAAGCGCCTGTGAGTGTTGCAAGATCGAAGATATAGTCAGCTTTTACCTCTTGCTGTGCGTAAGTGAGCACATCAGCAAGCACCAATCTTCCCTCGGCATCGGTATTTTTGACCTCTATCGTTTTCCCGCTTTTGGATATAAGTACATCATCAGGTTTATAGGCGTCACCCCCTATCATATTTTCAACTGCACCCACAAACCCATGTACCTCTAACGGCAAGTTGAGTTTTGATATGGCTTGCATGATCCCTATGATAGCGCTGCCACCTGCCTTATCTGACTTCATAGTGGTCATAAAATCTGATGGCTTTAAGCTCAGTCCACCGCTATCGTAGGTGAGTCCTTTACCGACCAAGATAACCTTTTTCTTTGCATTTTTAGGTTTGTGTGCTAGATGAATGACTCTAGGATCATGTCTGCTTGCTCTAGCAACTGCGAGGAGGGCGCCCATCTTCTCTTTCTTGATCTCATTATGCTCTAAGATCTTACACTCTAATCCACATTTAAGAGCCACATCTTTTGCAATATCTGCTAAAATCTTAGGGTAGCAATCATCGGGTGGTGTATTGACGATATCTCTCGTTTTATTGACAGCTTCTGCGAGGATAGATGCTTCTTCTATCACCTTTTGAAGCTCTTTTTTTGCTACGGCATTTTTGCTATAGTCTTTTTGCGATACATAGATTTTTTTAATGGAACTTTTTTTATGTTTTGATTTATAGACTATAAAATTATAACTTCCGAGTAGCAATCCCTCAAGAACTCCTTGCATCGGAGTCATATCTGCTTTTTTGCGAGTATAGGTTGCTAAGCTCAATGAACTATAATGCTCTTTTTTGAGCGCACTCCTAGCTGCAACTGCCGCGGCACTTCTGAGATCGCTATGATTTAACGACGATGCTCCAACATAGAGTCTGTCATTGCGGGGATCAAAAAATATCTCATCTTGTTCGCCTTTGAAACCAACTTTTTTGAGTAAAGCCTTGTCTCTATTGAAAGTGTGTTGTAAGTTTTTATTGATAACAAAAATGATCTCAAGAGAGTTTTTGATTTTTCTTTCGTTGATTTTTACTTCCATAATAATTCCTTTTTTAATAGCTCTTTAGCCTGCATCATATCTTTGTCACCTCTACCGGAGAGATTGATGATGATAAGATCATCTTTGATCTCTTCTTTGGGTAGTTTCTTAAGATACGCAATCGCATGTGCACTCTCAAAAGCAGGGATAATTCCCTCAGCCCTAGAGAGCCAAACAAAAGCATCAAGTGCTTCTTTATCTGTTATATTATCATACTTTACAGCTCCTACATCATGAAGATAGGAGTGCTCAGGTCCGATACCCGGATAGTCAAGCCCTGCTGAAACTGAGTGCGCTTCGAGTATCTGGCCATCATCATCTTGAAGTAGATAGCTCATCTGCGCATGCAGTACCCCCGGTGAGCCTTTTGCGATGGATGCACCGTGTTTATCAGTATCAACTCCAAGCCCACCCGCTTCTATGCCGATACACTCAGTCTCTTTATCTTCTAGGAAATGGTTAAACATTCCTATCGCATTTGAGCCACCACCGATACAAGCTATCACTTTATCGGGAAGTTTGCCTTCAAGTTTGAGTATCTGTTCTCTCGCTTCCCATCCTATCACGGATTGGATATCGCGTATCATCATCGGATAGGGGTGTGGACCGGCGACCGTGCCTATGATATAAAAAGTATCTCTTGCATGTGTTACCCAGTGTCTGATAGCGGCATTCATAGCATCTTTGAGTGTTTTTGAGCCTGAGCTTACAGGATTGACCTTAGCCCCTAAAAGTTCCATACGAAAAACATTGAGCTCTTGTCGCTTAACATCTTTTTCGCCCATAAACACCTCGCACTCCAAGCCAAAGAGTGCAGCGACGGTTGCTGTTGCAACTCCATGTTGTCCGGCCCCCGTTTCGGCGATAATCTTCTTTTTACCAAGCTTCTTAGCAAGCAGTGCTTGTGCTATAGTGTGGTTTATCTTATGTGCGCCCGTATGATTGAGGTCTTCTCGTTTTAGATAGACCTTGGCACCAATCTCTTTTGAGATATTCTCAGCACTATAGAGAATGCTTGGTCTGCCTATGTAGTTTTTAAAATAGTAATCAACCTCGCCCCAAAATTCAGCATCAAATCTTACCCTTTCATAATCCTCTTGCAGCGCCTCAAGAGCAGGCATAAGGGTCTCGGGAGCATATTTTCCCCCATAGATTCCAAAATGCCCAAGTGCATCAGGATCATGCGGGCTTGATTTTGGTATATAAATTCTATTTTTATCCATATATATCTCTTAGTTTTTAAATTAAGGGCATCTCTAATAACCCAGGATACTCATAATGGGCTTTGCAAATGTAAGATTTTGCAAGAGATTTGAGAAGACCTAGCCGTAGCTAAGTTAAACAAATATCTTGTGAAAGATTGCGTTTGAAAAGCCCACCCTCTGGGCATCTCCAACTTTTCCTTAATGCTTTGTTACTCACTTTCAAATTAGCTACGGCTAGTCCTTCAAGTGAGTGCCTAGCCTAAAGAAAAAGCTAGAGATGTTATAAGCATCTGGGGTTATTAGAGGTGCCCTTAGATGATTATACCAAAATGGAGTTTAGGAGCAGTAATGAATAAAGAGGAGTTTATCTGAGTCTATTAGTGTGAGCCCATTTTTATCCTTAATAAAAAATAATATTTTAAACTAATTATATATTTAAAAATTTGGCGTTTTATTTATGTAAATTTAACACTAATTTAACACTCCATCACTATCATCTTAACTTAAAATTAACACAAAGGGAGTATATGAAGATATCAACAAATAGGGTTTTGTTGTGTTTTTTAGCTGCAGGGTTCTCCTGTAGCACACTTATAGCCGACAATATTGATCTAGGGGAAGTGTCAGTTACGGCAACAAAAGTAAAAAAAGCGACAAAAGAGGTAAGCGAGAGTATCGCTGTTGTAAATGAGGAGACCATTGAGGATAAAAATATTCTTAATGTTCAAGAGGCTATCGATACTATCCCCGGGGTCATAGCTGCTTCATCTACAAATTCACCAAGCCCTAAGCTTATCATTAGGGGTGCAGGACTTAAAGCAAGATACGGCGTAAGAGAGATTATGGTCATGAAAGACGGTGTGCCTATGACGGATCCTGACTCTTTTACGAGATTTGACTTTATCGATATGCAAGATATCTCAAGCATCGAAGTGCAAAAAGGTCCAGGCTCTATCAATGCTTCCAATGCCACAGGCGGGGTTATCCAGCTTATTACAAAATCAGTTTTTGATGAGAGCACTAATAGGATTAAGATCGGTGCAGGAAATGATGGGCAAAAAAATCTCAATTTTAAAATCAGAGGTGCATTGAGCGAAAGCGATTTTGCCTCATTAACTTTTAGTAAAAGAGAAGTTGATAATAATTGGAGAGATAATAACGAGTTTGACACGACACAACTCAGCATAAAATATGGACATATTTTTGAAGATACATCAACTCTTGAGAGTGAAATCTCTTATACCGAGTCAAACCTTAACCTTCCTGCGAGCATGACTGCAGATGAGTTTGAAGAGTTTAAGCAAACCGGTGAGCAGCACGATACATCGTACCAGTGGCAAAATAGTGCTAGAGATTCAAAAATACTCTCTGCAAATGTAAAATACGAGAAGAGCTTTGGTGATCTTACCTATAAGCCAAGAGTCTATTTCAACAAATGGGAACATTTTCACCCGGTTACGGGTCTCATCAATGATAGCGATGACAATATGGTTTTAGGTACCGATCAAGAGTTTAACTACAAGCACTCCCTTTTTGGTAATGATGCTATGCTTGTTGGTGGGCTTACATGGAAAATGGATAGAACGAATGATGCAAAGAAGTATACTTATAGAGATATAGATTATACTACAACATATGTTTGGGATCCTATCTCACATAGTATGGTGCCGGTAACCTCTATCGGTAAAACAACTTCAAATGCTGAAGGTGATTTGGCAAGTACAGAGGATAGTTCCACGATGCTTTACGGTTTCTATCTCTATGAGAGTTTTAAGCCGACAGAGAAGTTGGGGATTGATCTTAGTACTAGGATAGATAGACTCAGTTTTGATATTAGTGGCAATGAGATAACTACCTATGACTATTCAGCTAAAAATTATGTTACAGGAGCCGGCCTCTATGATATTAGTAAATCATTTACTCTCTTTTCTGCAAAAGCAGGGATGACCTATGCACTGAGCGATACACTCAACGGTTATATCTCTATCGCGACAGCCAATCAAGCACCGACAACGAGCGAACTTGGAGATAACGAAGGGTTAGATAAAATGACAAGCATCAACTACGAAGTGGGTCTTAAAGGAAGAAGTGAGCGCGTCTCGTATGATCTCGCGATTTTCCAAAATGATGTCCAAGATGAGATTATTCAAATCAGAGATGCCGGTGGCAACTCCATCTACGATAATGCCGGCAAGACGAAAAAAAGAGGCTTAGAGTTTAATATCGCCTATAGTGTAACTGATAATATAGAGCTCGGTGGCGCCTATGCCTATAGTGATTTTAAATTTGTAACATTCAATGAAAAAGTGATGGGAAGCTTGATTTCAAGAGACGGCAACTATTTGCCGTATATTCCAAAAAATCAATATTCGTTATATGCAGCCTACCATGCCGATAATGGATTTAAAACACGCATAACAGCGAAGAGTTATGGAGATTATTATATGGATAATGCCAATACGCAAAAGTACAAAGGGTATGATTTTGTAACAGATGTGATGATCGGGTATGAGTATGGTGCGCATAGTTTCCAGCTTAATGTCAATAATCTATTTGATAAATATTACGCTATGGAAGCGAGTAAAGATGTCTATGGAAATGAGTCATATAAAGCGGCGGTGCCGAGAAACTTTATGTTTACCTATGCATATAATTTTTAGGAGTATACAATGATCAAAGAGCAAAAAAGGGATGCTAATGATATATTTGGCATGCCTATTCTAGGCTTCATCTTTAAAAATCCTCTTTTTGTTAGTGAGGTTAGGTTTCTAGTCTTTTTACTATTTGCCTATGCAATCTTTCTTGGATTTGTGGATAATAGCCCAGAGAATAGTTTTACCGAAGAGCTCTTTTTGGGGCTTTTTTGGCCATTTTTTATGGTACTCTCCTTGCCACTTATCGGAAGAGCCTTTTGTGGAATATGTCCTCATAACTTTTTAGGAAAATATCTTACGAAGATGGGAGTAAAGAGAGATGTTCCGGCATGGCTTCAAAACAGATATATCGGACTTGCTATCATCATACTGGGATGGTGGGCAGTCTATTATGCGGCGCCTTCACTCTATAAGACACCCATTGCCGTGGCAACATTTTTCCTATTTTTAACAATCATTGCAGTTATTTTCTTCTTTTTATATAAAGAGATGGCGTATTGTAAATATATCTGTCCTATCGGAACACTCTCGAGAGGATTCTCTAAGCTAAGTCCTACATGGCTCAGTACCTACAAGAGTGCGTGTGGCGAGTGTAAAACATTCGATTGTGCCAATGCTTGTGAGGCAAATCTTAAACCATTTACTTTTGATACAAAGAATTCGATGGGGGACTGTACTTTATGTATGGATTGTGCTGATGCTTGCGAGGGTGTTAAGTTTAGTTTTACAAAACCTTCATCTGCTCTCTTTAAAAATTTTAAATTTGAAAAAGCAGAAGTTTGGGCATTTATCCTCATAACGGCAGCCATATCGATCACTATGACTTTTCATCACGCACTTGGGCGAACAGCAATCGTTAAAGATTTCATCTGGTCTAAGAGTGCTGCATGGTTCTCTCAAAACATTATTGATTTGCCATCCGTTGATGTTGTGGGCGTGTTTGCATTTATCTATGCCATGATTCTAGCGGTTGGTGTGGTTATGATTAGTATGTTTATTACTTCAAAGATACTCGATGAAAAGTATGAAAAAACATTCTATACACTTGGCTATGCGTTTGCTCCTATCTTTATCATAGGAGGCTTATCGCATCTACTTGAGGCACTTTTTACACATAACTATTCCGCTATAGTAAATGGATTCATCTATGGGCTCCATCTTCCGTTTGAGCCGGTATCTAATCTTGCCCAAAGAGGTGATGCATGGTTAAGAGTTTTTGGATTTTTCCCTTATATTGCAGCGATTTGGGCATATGTGATTATGGTAAAGAGGATGAAGTTTTTTGAGGCGTCAAAACTTAAAAAAATAGTAGCATTTTTCTTTGCTTCAGCGCTCATTACGCTCTTTCTCGGACTTAATTTTTATAAGATATATGTCTATAAAACATATGGGGTTGCAAAGATGCAGCATCACGCTTCATCGATGCAGCTAAAGGCTCTTAGGGGAGTGTAATCTCCTGCTTGAGCTTTTCGCTGTTGAGTTTTTTTCTGAGCGTTAGCTTCATCTCTTGAAGTCTTATGAATGTGAGCTTGAGTTCTTTGCAGATGATAGCCTCATCTGTGCTTAGGCTTTGCAATTTGAGAAGCTTAAGTTCCTTTTTTGTCAATCTTTTTTTAAGTATCTCCATAAGTGCATCCTCATTTTTGAGACTTTTATTAAGATTGGCTATCAGCGATATGATAGTAGTAGTTATAGTATTCATATCTGTTTCATGAGATACATATAGCCCAAGTAACCAATAGCTGCAAGCGCTATAGTGCCGATAAGATTAATCAACATACTCAAGAAAGCCTCAACTATCTTACCGCCCTCAAGCAGAAAAAAGCTCTCAATTGCAAAGGTAGAGTAGGTTGTTAAAGCACCTAAAAATCCAGAGATAATAAAAGTTTTTACGATTGTATGAATGTGTGGGTTGTTGTGAAAGTATGCAAAAGCGATACCAATGATGAAACTTCCTATAAGATTAACAAGCACTGTCCCCCACGGAAGATAATCATTGCAATATTTTGCACTGAGAGAAAAGAGGAATACTCTCCCTAGTGCCCCTAATGCACCACCGCTAGCGACTGCGATTATTGTTGGCAAATTCATTGTCTATAACTCCTTGCATCTCTTTTTGCATATCTTCATACCAACTTTGCGTACAATCTTTTGTATCAATAGTTGGCAAAAAACGATAGGATATCACTCCACCTTTAGAGGTATGTTTGCTCTCATTTAAAAAATGTTTACTTCCTGTGATAACAATAGGTTGTACCTTAAGCTGTAATTTCTCAGAGATCATCTTTGCGCCGGATTTAAAAGGAAGGAGTTTTTGGTTTTTGGCTCTTGTTCCCTCCGGAAAGATTGCTATTTTTCTCTTTTTGTTTTCAATCGTATTTTTTATCTCTTTTAGAAGAGTGATTGCGCCTCGTTTATCATCTCTATTGATTGAGATCATATCGCCTTTTTTGAGGAGTTTTCCTATGTAGGGGATCTCAAAAAGTTCTTTTTTAGCTACCCATGCGAGATGATTTTTTTGCATCGCTTCCATGCCGATGATATCCATAATGCCCTGATGATTCATGATAAACATATCAGCATTCATATCCATCTCACCAATCATTTCTGTTTTCCCATGCGTTAAAAAGAGTATTAGCCTGTTCGCATGGTGCATGATGGCACCTTTTTGCATTCTAAAGATAGAAATGAGTGGTATCATGACAAAAGCCACGACTATGAAAATGATGAAAGCGCAGTAGAAGAATCTAATCTTCGCAAACATCTTCGCTCCTGACCCACCCTATGAGACCCTCTTTATACTCTATCTTTATAAAATCACCTCTTGTGTCTAGAGCCATCTTTTCTATCTTCTCTTCCGTTTTTGCACTAATAGTGCTTGTGTTGGTCGGAAGTATATAGATATCCGAGCCTTTTTTGATGCATACACTCTCTTTTGGCATATAAAAAGTTATGAGTATGATGGCACTTACAATGATAAAGAAGAGGTAAAATTTATCTCTTCTAATAATGTAGAGTATGATAAAGAGGATAACTAAAAATATAAAAAGATACTTCTTGAGTATATCAAAACTGCTATCTTTCGGATTGATATCAAGCTGTTCCGCTGTTGGATCTATCTTTAGACTGAGCGAGATTTTCTTGGAGACAAATTTTTCTTGCAGAGTATTGTAGTAGCTAAAAGAGAGCTCTTTTTTGCTTTTTGGTACTATGGCAAAGTATTCACCGTCAATATTTGCAAAATCCCTATGGATATCTTCAATGTTCTGCTCTTTGATTCCCTCCAAATGAAAATCATCAAGGTTTGCCTCAAAAGCCTCGAGAGAGAGACTGACTAAAAGATCATTCTCGTTATATTCAGATACTTGATAATTTTTAAGTTTAAATTTTGAGGCGTAAACACCACTAAAATTACCTTGTGGCTCTATTTTTTCTATCGGAATTTTGAGAGAGTTGAGCCGAAATTTTTTCCCGCTTTGTGTCTCTATCGTAAAAGAGGGTGTGATGATATCAGAAGATGTATTTGCCTTAAAGTAAAAGGTGTAAAAGAGTCCATTCTTATTACTCACAATCAACGGTTCTTCATAGAGTGCATCTGCTGAGTTAAAGTTAATCGTTAACTCTTGCGAATCTTTATACTTTTCGCTCGCAATAGTGAGAGGGAAAACCTGATTTTGATATACTTTTTTAGGGATATAGCTATAGCTAAAATCATCACTAGAGAAGAGATTTGTTGTTACAAACAAAAAGACAAAAAAACTCAATAAATATCGTATTTCTTTTTTCAAATTACGCTCCAAAACTTTCTAACATTTTTACACCATCGTTTGAGCCGAGTATAGCCTCTATTGCTCGTTCGGGATGTGGCATAAGTCCAAACACATTTTTACTTTCATTGCAGATACCGGCGATTGACTCTACTGAACCGTTGATGGATGCCGCTTTGCCTGCATGATCTACATATTGTAATAAGATTTGATCGTTTTTCTTGAGTTTCTCAAGGCCATCATCATCGATATAGTAGTTTCCATCGGCATGGGCGATAGGGATATTGAGTATCTCGCCTTTTTCACATTTTTTCAAAAAGGAGTTATTGTTGTTCATCACCTTGAGATGCTGATATTTTGATATAAAGTGCAAGTTGGTATTTCTTTTAAGCGCACCCGGGAGTAGTCCCGCTTCACAAAGGATTTGAAAGCCGTTACATATTCCAAGTACTTCGCCACCATTTTTTGCATAAGCTATAACATCTTTCATGATAGGAGAAAACTTTGCGATAGAGCCGGAACGAAGATAGTCACCGTATGAGAATCCGCCGGCAACCACAACAAGCTCTGTATCTTTTGGTAGTGAGGGCTCATTATGCCAAACTATGGTTGTTTTGAAGCCAAGTTTTTTAAATGCATACTCGGTATCAAATTCACAATTTGTTCCCGGGAATCTTAAAATCGCAATACTCATTACACTATCTCTATGTTAAAGTCTTCTATGACGGTATTGGCAAGGAGTGTTTCGCTCATCTCTTGTACCTCTTCTCTTGCTTTTTGCTCATCTGTTGCTTCAAGCTCAAGCACTATCTGCTTTCCTATCCTTACATCTTTCACTCCTAAAAATCCGAGTGACCCAAGTGCGTGGTGTACGGCTTTCCCTTGGGGATCTAAGACGCCATTTTTAAGATAGACATTTACAATCGCTTTCATATTTTCTCCGTATATTATTTTTTGCTCGACAATATTCTATTGAGTACTTCTTCATAGGCTACTTTCAATCCGCCTAAACCTTGTCTAAACCTATCTTTATCCATCTTCTCCCCACTTTTAGAGTCCCAAAGTCTAAAGTTATCCGGGCTTAGCTCATCTATGAGGATAATATTGTCATTGCTATCTTTTCCAAACTCTAGTTTAAAATCGACCAAGGTGAGTCCAAGGTTAGCATAATAATCTTTTAAAATATCATTGATTTTTCTTGCCATATATCGGATATATTCAAGTTCACTCTCGTTTTTGACAAGATTTAAGATCAGACAGTGCTGATCATTGAGCTTTGGATCACCGAGCGCATCATTTTTATAATCAAACTCTACAAGCGTAAAGGGCAATACTGTGCCATCTTTGATGCCAAGGTTTCTTGTGAGGCTCCCCGTTGCAATATTTCTTACGATTACCTCGATAAGGATGACGTCTGCTTTTTTATGGAGCATATGGTTATCATCTAGCATCTTAACAAAGTGTGTAGGGATTCCTTTTTTATTGAGATATTCAAAGAGTTTTGTGGATATCTTGTTGTTCAGTGCCCCTTTGCCTGCTTCGGTTGCTTTTTTTTCACCGTTAAATGCCGTTAGCTCATCTTTAAACTCAGAGATATAGAGGTCACTATCTTCGCTTCTCCATACTTTTTTTGCCTTCCCTTCGTAAATGAGTTCTGTTTTCGTCATTTTTTGCCTTGCTCCCTTTTATTTGATATCATCATAGCTTTGAGTATATCTATACCGCTTTTGAGTTGCGCATCTTTAAATATCTCATCTTCGGTTATCGTGTCACTTGCTTTTTTATCTTTACTATCTTTTTTATTTGCCACGATATTTTCGAGATGATTTGCCAAATCTTTCTCTTTGATAAGCGCGCTATTGTCATCGCTTTTTGTGATCTCTCCGGGTTGTACAACGATATCCGGCGATACGCCCTCAGCTTGAATAGTTCTGCCACTCGGGAGGTAATATCTAGCAACCGTTAATCGCAATGCCTCCTCTGTGTTATCGATAGGCAAGATGATTTGCACACTTCCTTTACCAAATGTTTTTTCTCCGACGATGATAGATCTGCTAAAATCTTGCAAAGCACCACTAACAATTTCACTTGCACTTGCACTGCCGCCGTTTACCAAAGTGACTATAGGTATAGTTGTGTTGCTTCCTTTTGAGGTCGCCTCGTAGACGATATTCTCTTCGGGGGATTTTCCTTTTTGGCTCACAATTGTGCCGTGATCTACGAATAGATCAACAAGTCCTACTGCTTGATCTAAGAGACCACCCGGGTTGTTTCTAAGGTCAAGCATGATTCCTTTTGCCTTCGGATTCTCTTTGAGTGCTTTTTTGACACCATTAACGACTTTTTTATCAAAAGAACTCACTCCTATATAGAGGATGTCTCCATCGATATGTTTTGTAAAGACCGATTGTATCTTGATGATATCTCGAGTGATCTTGATATCGATTGGCTTTGATTCGCCTTTTCGGACAATTGTAAGTGTTATGGATGTTCTCGGTTTGCCTCGCATGATATTGACGGCTTCATCAATCGTCATGCCTAAAGTCGCTTGGTCATTAAGCTTTATGATGATATCACCCGCTTTTACACCCGCTCTGTCTGCCGGAGTATCAAGGAGTGGGGCAATGACTGTGAGAATATTATCGCGCATACCTACAGAGATTCCAAGTCCTCCAAACTCGCCTTTTGTCTGCACATTGAGATCTTCAAAACTTTTTTTGTCCATATAGGATGAGTGCGCGTCAAGATTTGTTAAAAGTCCTTTGAGTGCTTTATCAACAAGTGTCGTTGTATTAACATCATCAACATAGTAGGTCTCTATGATGCCCAGTATCTTTGTAAATTTAAGATACGCTTCTAATTTTTGCTCCGAGTCAACATTTGGCAATTTTTGTATTTTTGGCTCATCGCCAATGGCATTAGAACACCCAAGAAACAAAAATGCGATTGCTATAAAAGCAAATTTCTTATAATTTAAAATCATTTTTTTGATTGCCTTTTCGTTAAGTTGTAGTTTGTAGATATTTTATTCTAAAAGCCTTTATAAAATGCTTTTTTTTGAGAAAATACCGATATTTTTGATTATTCATAAAAACTATCATTAATAAATGTATGTTAAGAAACTTGACAAGGATTGACTAAAGGTGTATAATAAAATAATTTTAAAAAGGAGCTTTTGATGTCAATATTAGAAAAATTAACGAACCAGATGAGAGAGACAATCGATTCTGCATTATCTTTAGCACTTCACAATAAAAACCAAGAGATAGCACCACTCCATATAATCTGGGCGCTACTTACCAATACCAATTCCATACTTTCACAGGCACTCAATAAGATGAATGTAGATAAAGCTGCACTTGATCTTGATCTTAAAAGTGCGGTATCAAAGTTGCCAAGCAGCTCAAGCGTCACGAAAGAGAACATCAAGATATCAACTCAACTTTTGAGGGCTTTAGAGAAGGCTGAGGGGTTGATGAGTGCAAATGGCGATAAATTTTTAGCAGTAGATACTTTTTTGATTGCAAATATTTCCGAGCCGTTCATAAAAGAGACTCTGGGAAAATATCTCGATCTTGGTGAATTGAAAAAAACACTTGAATCAATCAGAGGAGGCGCAACTATCGATTCACAAAGTGCCGATGAGACGCTTGAAGCGCTTGAGCAGTATGGAATCGATCTCAATAAAAAAGCACTCGAAGGCGAACTCGACCCCGTGATAGGGCGCGATGAAGAGGTGCAGCGTGTGATGCAGATACTTATTAGGAAAACAAAAAACAACCCGATACTTATTGGTGAGCCCGGAACCGGAAAGACGGCTATAGTGGAGGGTTTAGCACAGAGAATCGTTGCCAAAGAGGTTCCTTTGAGTCTGCAAAAAATGCGTGTAGTGAGCCTAGATATGAGCAGACTCATCGCGGGCGCTAAATATAGAGGTGAGTTTGAAGATAGACTTAAAGCTGTCGTTGATGAAGTAAAAAAAGCCGCCAATGTAATCTTGTTTATCGATGAGATACATACAATAGTTGGTGCAGGTGCGAGTGAGGGAAGCATGGATGCTGCTAATATCCTCAAGCCGGCACTTGCGCGCGGTGAGCTCCATACCATAGGTGCAACAACGCTTAAAGAGTATAGAAAATATTTTGAAAAAGATGCAGCTCTGCAACGTAGGTTTCAGCCGGTGAAGGTGGATGAGCCAAATATCAATGAGGCGTTGCAAATCTTGCGAGGACTCAAAGAGAGACTTGAGACACACCATAATGTTAATATCACGGACTCAGCACTTGTAGCAGCAGCTAAACTTAGTGATAGATACATTACCGATAGATTTTTGCCCGACAAGGCAATCGATCTTATCGATGAGGCGGCGGCTGAGCTTAAGATGCAAATAGAGAGTGAGCCTAGCGAACTTGCAAAGACAAAAAGAGAGCTTTCAAGTCTTCGAGTCGAAAAAGAGGCACTTAAAATGGAAGAGAGTAAGAAAAATAGCTCTCGCATTGAAGAGATAGAAAAAGAGATTGCCGATCTTGAAGAGAAGCGGATGTCTCTTGAGTCGCAGTTTGAAGCAGAAAAGAGCGTTTTCGAAGATATCGCCAAAGTTAAAGCGAGCATCGAGTCTCTCAAAAGTAAAGCCGCTTTGACAAAAAGAGAAGGGGATTTCAATAAAGCAGCTGAGATTGAGTATGGTCAGATTCCAGAAGAGCAAAAGAAGCTTGATGCACTCGAAGAGAAATGGGAGAAGATGCAAAAGCAGGGCACACTGCTTAAAAATTCAGTTGATGAGGAGATGATAGCAAGTATTATTAGCAGATGGACCGGTATCCCTGTAACCAAGATGCTTCAAAGCGACAAGGAGAAGATACTGCACATAGAAGATGTATTGAGAAAAGATGTTGTCGGTCAAGATGAAGCACTTAAAGCTGTTGCAAGAGCAATAAAACGCAATAAAGCAGGTTTAAGTGATGCGAGTCGCCCGATAGGAAGCTTTATGTTTTTGGGACCAACAGGTGTTGGGAAAACAGAAGTAGCAAAAACTTTGGCAAAATTTCTCTTTGATAGTGAAAAATCGCTTATTCGAATCGATATGAGTGAGTATATGGAGAAACATGCCGCCAGTCGACTCGTGGGTGCACCCCCGGGATATGTTGGGTATGAAGAGGGTGGTCAACTTACGGAGGCGGTCAGGAGAAAACCTTATTCGGTCATCCTGTTTGATGAGATAGAAAAAGCACACCCTGATGTCTTCAATACCTTATTGCAAGTACTTGATGATGGAAGACTCACAGACAATAAGGGAGTAGTAGTGGATTTTAAAAATACAATCATTATCATGACATCCAATATAGCCAGTGATAAGATTATAGAGATAGAAGATCCTGAAGCAAAAAGAGAGGCTGTTAATGGTGAACTCAAAAAACACTTTAAGCCCGAATTTTTAAATAGACTCGATGATATCGTTATATTTAACCCACTTAAGCTCGATGATATTACCCAAATTGTCTCTATCCTCTTTGCGGGTATCCAAAAAAGGCTTCAAGCTAAAGAGATTACTATAACATTGAGTGATAAAGCCAAAGAGTATATCGCTAAAGTCGGTTTTGATCCTATATATGGAGCTAGACCGCTTAAGCGCGCGCTTTATGAGACTATCGAAGATAAACTCTCGGAGCTTATCCTTGAAGATAAGATAACTGCAGGCAGTAGTGTAACTTTTGATGTCAAAGATGATGCCATAGTTGCGGATATCATTTAGGGCTTTACACCTAAGCCAAAAGATGTGCCAAGGGTAATCTTGGCGCTATCAAGTACGATATCACTTTTAAGAGAGTTGCTTTCTATAAGGTGCATTGCATCAAGATCGATATATTTTATCACATCAGTTGCGGCTGAAGCTACATGAAGTGCCGCTGTGATCGCTATAGGACCTTCTAACATACATCCAATCATACATTTTACTCCATAGTTTCTACACTCACTTGCAATCTCAAGTGCTTTGCTGATTCCCCCGCTTTTTGCCAGCTTGATATTGATAAGATCAGCTGCGCCAATTTTGAGTATCGTTCTTGCTTGCTCAAAATTAAAGACGGCTTCATCGGCAAGTAGGGGAGTCTGGATGCTCTCTTTTATCTTTTTGAGCCCCTCTATATCATCAGCCTTTATTGGTTGCTCTAGGAGTTCTATGTTGAGCTTTTGCTTTTCAAGTTCTTGCATGATTGCTATTGTTTCCTGGGCGCTCCATGCTTGATTTGCATCGAGTCTTAGTTGAAGATGAGGTAGAGCATTCGCGATATCAGTCACTCTTTTGATGTCTTCTTTGGGGGATGCGCCGAGTTTTATCTTTAGCGCACTAAAGCCCTCATTTTTTGCTTGTATGGCATCTTGCACCATCAAAGAAGTCTCTCGGAGACTTATCGTGATATCTGTTTCAAAATCTTTCCTATTTCCGCCTAGATAGGCGTATAGTGGCATTTTCCTCTCTTTTGATATTAAATCATATAAAGCTATCTCTATGGCCGATTTTGCGGAACTATTTCCGGAAATACTCTCATGAATAGTTTTAATGATAACATCAAAATCATCAACGATATTTCTTCCTATGATAGCTTCTGAGAGAGCAGCGATAGCCTTGTGGATAGACTCTTTACTCTCGCCGGTGATTGCTACAGTGGGCGCACATTCACCATACCCTTTGAGACCATTATCACACTCAATGCACACAATGATATCCTCAAGATAATCAACGCGTCTAAGAGCAGTAATAAATGGGTTTTTCAATCGAGCCTTGAAAGGGAGTGAAGTAATTTTTTTTATGATCATAGAGGCACTTTTTTTGCCTCTATTGTATCATATTAAGAGTCTTTTGATGATTCAGCGTCTTCTATTTTGCTATGAAGATCTTTTATCTTTTTTGCTAACGCTTCTCTCTTTTTCTCGATAAGCGCAGCATCAAATTCGTTTTCAGTATATTCAAGATCACTCATAAGTGCTTTTCTTTCATCTAAAAGTCTCTCTTTTTGTATCTTCATTTCTGCGATACTGAGTCCTTTAGGTTTTTGCATTTTTTTCTCTTTTTCATGCAGGAATATTAAAAAAATTTCTAAATTTTCTCTTTTTCGTAAATTCTCGCATTGTTAAATATATAATTTTTTATAAGAAAGGAAAATCAAGTATATAAGCTATTATTATGATTCGTGCTTAACTTCTCTTTCTTAACTTATATTATACACTAAAAATTAAAGTTTTCTATAATACTTCACAAGATGGAGAGTATTTTTGCGACGAGTAGGCCTCCAAATGTGCCTACAATATATCCTAACATAGCCATGATAACGCCAATCGGGATCAGTGTTTTAGAATACGCACCTGCAAGTATGGGCGCTGAGGCAACACCTCCTATATTTGCCAACGATGCTACGCCTATGATAAAAAGATCGAGTTTAAATATCTTGGCAAAAAGGATTATAATTAACATATGTAAAATAAGTATCATGCTCCCGGCAAGTATATAGAGTGGTGCTTTGTCTATATCTTCTAGTGTTGCTCTTGATGCTATAAGTGCGATAATGATATAGAGCAAGGTTGTTGCAAGAGTAGGGCTATATAATTTTTTGAGCACGCTCATACTGCCCATAAGTCCGAGAAATGTGGCGATGATAACAACCCATGTGGTTTGCGATACAAAGTCGCTTGTTGGCAAGAAAGGTGCTATGCTTTGACAAGCCACAGATATGCCGAGTGCTACAACGACAAGTGTTATGATGTTTTTCGTCTTCTCCTTGCTGTCTTTTACATTTTCTTCTTTTTTGAGTTCGAGCGTGGCTATATAGTCTGTTTTTGCTTGACTCCAGCTGTTAAAATATTTGGCGTAAGGCGCTATGGCAAGAAGCAACATAACCCATAGAGTGTAGTTTAGCGAATCACTGATAAGCACATACCCCATCTGTATCTCATCGGCTTTTATAGCATCTGCAATTGCGACCATATTTGCCGTACCGCCCATCCACGAACCGCTGAGCGCTCCAAATGCCTTCCATGCATTTTGCTCCAAAAGAGGTTTAAATAAAAGATAGGTGCCGATAAAAGAGAGCATGATTGAGCCCATAGCAAGAAAGAAGGTAAAAAGCATTTTTGCACTGAGTTTATATATCGCTTCGATATCGGAATTGAGAAGCATTAAAAATATCATTGCAGGCAAAATATATGATTTGGATACTTTGTAGATATCTGTTATCGTTTCATTCTTTGACCAAAGTCCAAAAAAGGATAGCGTCATAACCAATGCATAGAGTATAACGACGATTGGAAGGTATTGAAATATCTTGTAGGTCAGTTTTTTTTCCGCAAAAATCGCAAATGCAACAATCATTAGCAACATCAAGATATATAAAAATCCACTTTCAATCATACTTGTCCCTTTTGAGATAAAAAGTATAGCAAAATAATTAATAGCCTAGGAGTTAGAATCATAAAGTAAGTCTATTTTATAGAGTATGATTGTAAAATATAAATCCTAATTTGTTAAATATTTGTATATTTTTAAAGGGCTTTTATGATTATTCTTGGGAAAAAATGTAAAATTACCGAGGCAGATATGTCAAAAATCGGTATCGCAAAGAACAATATTCATTACATATCCGAGAAGGCAAAAAATCCTGATAAAATTATTGAAGAGATAAAGAGCCATCTGCATCTTCTAAAGCATAATAATATTATCCTCAATACACATGAGAAGGTTGATTCTTCTATAATCAAATTTCTAACTAATGTACAATATGAAAAGAGTACCCATATCTATACTATGGAGCATTTTTTTGAAGAGAAATTGCTTAAATGCTACATTTCTGAAGACAATGATAATCTAGATTTTCTCAATGATATTCAGCCATATACAAAGTGGCAATATTTTCAAAAGAGATGTATCGATTTCTTTGGAGTGTTTTGGCTCTTCTTTTTTTCATGGCCTGTAATGATCTATAGCTATTTTAAGATAAAAAAAGAGAGCCCCGGGAAAACCTTTTTTAGACAAATGCGTATTGGCAGAGAAAATAAAAATTTTGAGTGTATCAAATTTAGAAGTATGCATGAAAATACAGACTATTTTAATCATTATACACAAGAGAACGATCCTCGTATTTTTCCATGGGGAGAAAAAATGAGAAGGTTAAGGCTCGATGAGTTACCGCAAATGCTCAATATTCTTAAGGGAGAAATGCATCTTATCGGTCCAAGGGCAGAGTGGAATGAGCTTGTTGAGGATTATGAAGGGCATATTCCCTTTTATGCGGAGCGTCACCTCGTTGCTCCGGGCATCACTGGATGGGCGCAGGTAAATTATCCATATGGGGCAAATATCGAGGATGCACGCCAAAAGTTGATGTATGACCTCTATTACATTAAAAATTGGAGTATATGGTTCGAGTTTAAGATTGTTTGGAAAACCGCAATGACGGTAATTAAAAAAAATGGAATTTAGGCAATTTTTATATGAAATTTTACAATATTATACTATAGGAAAAATATGATTATAAATTATGATAAAAAATATATCTTTGTTGGTTTGCCATTCTCAGCTTCATCTGCTATATCAAAAGAGCTTTTAGAGTGTTATGATGGAGAGTTTATATTGAGCAAGCATGCGAACATACCTTCACTTTTGCGCCTAAGACCGGATATTGACATCACTCAATACTGTATCTTTGCAGTCGTAAGAGACCCCGTGGATATCGAATGGACCAAATACAATAAGATATTAACCGATGCTTATGGCGCTCACACTAACCCTGATTATTTTATAGAAAATGGCGGCTGGGTAACTAAAAGAGCAAGAAGTATATACAAAAAGATTACGGAGAATAATCTAAATTTTGAGGAGTATCTTCGCCATATTTACAAATTGTATCCGTTTGATAATGATCTCTCTATAAACGCCAAATATCTTGATAGGGTTATTCGGTTTGAGCATCTATTGGATGATTTCAAAGATACATTATTGCATTTAGACATTAAGCCTGTTCGTGATTTACCGATAAAGAACAAAACAGAAAAAGTCGCACAAAACAGAGAACTCTCCGAAGGTACAATACGCAAGATATTTGGGGCACACTACTGGTGCAACGAAAAGTTTTATTCCAAGCATTATAAAATCAATATTTTTGAGAAAGTCTATTTTAGAGCACTTCTTCAGCCTCTTCGCTTTATAAAGCGCTTACGATTCGATGCTTTTAGAAATAAACAGGAAATAGATTTTTTGAAGAAGTCTCATAATCAGAATAGTAAAGAGTCCCTATAAAGAAAATTCGATAAAATTTTAATAGTTATTATGGATCGGTTTTTAAAATTGATCTATCTAGATATCTTAAAATAGAATCACAAAGGGAGTTCGATGAAGATAGCCATAGCAGGAACGGGATATGTGGGGCTTAGTAATGGACTCTTACTGGCACAACACAATGAAGTGGTAGCGCTCGATATCGATCCTAAAAAAGTGGAGATGCTTAATGCTAACATATCTCCTATCGAAGATAGGGAGATACAAGAATACCTCGCAAGAGACGATATCAACTTCAAAGCAACACTAGATAAGGCTAAAGCTTATAAGGGCGCTACATATATCATCATCTCTACTCCTACTAACTATGACCCCGAGACAAATTATTTTGATACAAAATCGATAGAGAGTGTCATAAAAGATGTGTTAGAGATCAATCCTGATGCAACTATGGTGATAAAATCAACAGTTCCCGTCGGCTATACCAAGTCTGTCAATAATCGATTTGAGACAACTAACATAATCTTCTCCCCGGAATTTTTAAGAGAAGGAAAAGCACTCCATGACAATCTTTATCCAAGCAGGATTATCGTGGGAGAGAAGTCTAAAAGGGCAGAGAAATTTGCCATGCTATTAGCTAGCGGTGCACTTAAAGAAGATATACCGGTTCTTTTTACAGATGCGACTGAAGCTGAGGCGATTAAGCTGTTTTCAAATACCTATCTTGCTATGAGAGTTGCCTATTTTAATGAGTTGGACTCTTATGCGCAGATGCATAATCTTAACACTAAAGATATCATAGAAGGCGTAGGGTTTGATCCAAGAATCGGGAATCACTACAATAACCCAAGCTTTGGATATGGCGGGTATTGTCTGCCAAAAGATACGAAGCAACTTTTAGCAAATTACAAGGATGTGCCTTCAAATATAATCGAAGCGATAGTTAACGCCAACGCTACTAGAAAAGACTTTATAGCTAATTCAATCATCAAAAAACTACAAGAGAATGGCAAAGAGTCTCAAGGGGGAACTGTAGGCATCTATAGGCTTGTAATGAAGAGTGGATCAGATAACTTCAGAAGCTCGGCCATTCAAGGGATTATGAAGAGAATCAAAGCAAAGGGGATACCTGTGGTTATCTATGAACCGGCATTGGGTGATGATGAATTTTTTGGCTCTAGAGTGATAAAAGATATCGATGAGTTTAAAGTGATTTCAGATGTAATCGTAGCAAATAGGCTTTCCGATGATATCTCTGATATTAAAGAGAAGGTCTATACAAGAGATATTTTCAATAGTGATAGTTAGATATACATGAAGATACTCATAACAGGTACGGCAGGTTTTATAGGCTTTCATCTGGCCAAAAGACTTCTTGAGCGTGGTGATGAAGTGGTTGGGCTTGATAATATCAATGATTATTATGATGTCAATCTAAAATATGCGAGATTAAATGAGCTTGGTATAAGTCAACGAAAGATAAAAGATAATATTTTAGTACCTTCAAGCGTGTATCCTCGTCACAAATTTATAAAAACAAATCTGGAAGATAGAGAAAATATCAATACCTTATTTGAGTCTGCAAGATTTGATGCGCTCTGCAATCTAGCAGCCCAAGCGGGAGTAAGGTACTCCTTGGAGAATCCACATGTTTATATCCAATCCAATATAGTCGGCTTCATGAATATTCTTGAAGCCTGTAGGCAAAATGGTATCAAAAATCTCTCTTATGCAAGTAGTTCCAGTGTGTATGGTTTAAACGAATCGCAACCTTTTCAAACAAGTGATTATGCCGATCATCCTATATCTTTGTATGCGGCGACCAAAAAGAGCAATGAGCTTATGGCACATACATATAGTCATCTTTATGGTATCTCTACGACAGGGTTGAGGTTTTTTACCGCTTATGGTCCATGGGGACGCCCCGATATGGCTCCGATGCTTTTTGCGGATGCCATACTTAACGATAGGGAGATAAAAATATTTAATCATGGAAAGATGAGTAGAGATTTTACCTATATCGATGATATAATTGACGGCATTATAAAAGTGATAGATAATCCTGCAAGAGCAAATGAACATTTTGATACAAACAATCCTGACCCGTCTATCTCTAGTGCTCCATATAAAATCTACAATATGGGCAATAGTGCACCTGTAAATTTAATGAATTTTATAGAGATACTCGAAAAGACTTTAGGGAAAAAAGCAAAGAAGAAGCTTGTTGATATGCAGCCGGGTGATATCGAATCAACATATGCGGATACTAATGATTTTGCCAGTGACTTTGGTTATAAACCGCACACAGAACTTTTAAAAGGGATAAGTGAATTTGTGAAATGGTATAAGGAGTTTTACAAAAGAGCAAAATCATAGGTGGTATTTTTTTGATTTTTGGTTGCGGGAGACGGATTTGAACCGCCGACCTTTGGGTTATGAGACCTAAGAATTTTATAGAACTGTCATTATGTTACCCTCAAAAAGGGTAAAAATCTCTCCTTTTCCTCTTAATTGCCTCTCTTTTTTTGCGTTTTGCTGCTAGTCAAGAGTAGCGAAGCTATCTACATCGCTCTTGACTTGCTGCATAGCAAAAATACAATTATCAATTAAGAAAAGGTAGAGACAAGAGACAAAAAGCGCCGTAGGGAGCACGCCTTTGCGCGCGCATTCACGGCGCGTCTTGTCTATCTATCAAAAGTTGTTGGAGTTTTCTTTTTTTGGTATAATTTTTTGAGTATCGACCTTTAAAACATTTTTTTATAATCTTCTTTGGCTTTTTTCTGCATAGTCTTTGCTTGGTTTTCATATGCTTTTATGTTATTTTGTATATCTTGCTCAAATTGGCTTGTCATTGATTTTATTATTATCCATATGATGATAAAAATTATTATCCCTATTATTCCCATTACTATTTTTATATTACTTTCAGCATCATCTCCGCAGTGTGGGCAGGTTTTTGCTGTTTTTGAAATCATTTCGTGGCAACTTTTACAAGGTTTGAGATTATTATTAGGTTTCAAAATTTTTGCCATTTTATATCCTTTTATTTGTTTGCTTTTTCTTTTAATTTTTTTAATTCGTCTAAATATTTTTCTGTTGCTTTTATTGTTTCGTCTAGTGCTAACCCTTGTCTTAATAGTCTTATTCTTTCGGGGTATTCTGTCTTCCATCTTCCAATAGATTGTCTAGTTGTTCCTATAAGTTTGGCTAGTTCTTCATCTGTCATATTGCATTTTCCTTGAAATTTGTAAAATAATATTGCATTTTTAATATTTCCTTAAGTAATATAATGTTACGATTTGCTTAATTTGTGTAACATTATTTTGCAAAGGCTCAAAATGAAAGTTTCCGACCTTTTCGACATTTACATTGACTTGAAAAATCAGTCATTATCTCCTACAACGCTCCGCTCAATAAAAGCGAGTTATTATAATCATATTGACCCCGTTATTGGCGATAAAGATTATACAACGCTCCGCTATGTAGATTATCAAAATTTAGCTAATAAAATGCTTCAAGAGGGTTTAAAGCCTAAGACTGTCAAAAATGCCTTTGGCATCCTTTCCGGTATGTATCTTATTGCTAAAAAAACAGAGATTTACATTGGCGAAAACTGGGTTTCATTTGTAGAACTTCCTAGTTTTGATAATAAACAATATTTTACAATTTCTAAAGATATGCAAGTCCGATATATTAAAGCGTTAATGAATTTTAACGAGCCTATCTATCGTGATATATTTGTCTTCTTACTTCATGGTAGAAGATTAAATGAAGTCTTAAGTTTGCGTTGGGAGTTTATAGATATTTCTAATCGCATGATGTACCTTCCTGCATCAATCAATAAGTCTAAAAAGAATCTCTCTTTTATGCTGACTGATGAACAGTTAGAAATTCTCAATCGTCATCTAAGCATAGCTGAGTTTCAGCAAGATAGGGCTTTACCTTTTGGATATGTATTTAAAAATCCTTTTACGGGCAAAAGATATAGCAATATCAGAAAACCTTTTGAGCGTATGTTAAAGCGCGCTAATCTTCCTAAAATTCGTATTCATGACATTCGACATCTTGTCGGTACTCATTTAATTAATGAGCTTGATTTATCTGTTGAGGTTGTGAGTCAACTTCTAGGTCATAGTGACATAACTATAACTCAAAGATATATCAATAAAAAACCCCAAAATGCAAAATTTGCAATGGATAAGCTTTTTGATTCTCTTAAGTCTTACAAGCGACCTAATCAAGAAGATTTAGGGGTTGATTTATCTGAACTTAGAAAGGAAATACAATGAATAGATTATTGCATCTACAAATTTGCAAATTTTCTTGTTTTGTATGGTCGCGTTGATTTTATGTTTTGTTCGTACAGAATAAAACCACTTCAGAAAGAGACTCTTTTTGAAGAGGCTATCCGGGAGCATACTGCTTGATTAATTGCTATGAGACAAAATAGCTCTACTCATAGCCAAGAGCTAAATACCAAAAAAAGGAGAGACAATGGCAAAGATTTTGAAGAGAGGGTTTTCAATGGAATATAGAATTCTTGAAGTTAGCTCTCAAAAGGTCGTTGAAAGTGGCGAGTACCAAGGTAACAAATATACTGGAAGTGTTCAAATCAAAGCAATAACTATAGAGCAGGTCGAGGGAGAGTATGGTCTCGAAGAAAAAGAGATGATAGTGCTTTTTAAAATTCCGACGCCTGATGATAAGTTAAGAAGCTTTAACGAGTGGTTGCGTAAATATGATTTTGATAAAGAGCCACTTCATATCGTCGGCGGTATCCCTCGTGATAGCGGTAAAGATAGCTATCAAGTTACTAGCTATCTTAATAGTGATGAGGTCATACAGCTCAACACTGGTAAGGCTAAAGTGTCGTAGTGATGAAAGAAATATTGTTTTATGTGTATGTTTTTGCATTGACTTTGTTTTTTTTCTATTTATACATATAGCTATTCAAATGAAGCTCACTAGGGTGGGCTTTGTTGGGGTCGCTCCCCTTATTATATTTATGAAAGGAGGTCATCATGACTGGTGCAGAGTTTGCCCCGGATATTAGTTTAGTGCTAACAATTGGTGGTATTATCCTTGTGGTTCTTGGTACGATTTGGGGCGTAAGTTTTTTATGTCAGGACTCGGTAAAAAGTTTTGTAGAAGATCTTAATAAGCTATCCGACTGAAGCCTACTAATCGTAGGCTTTGTTGGGGTCGCTCCCCTTATTATATTTATGAAAGGAGGTCATCATGACAGGTGCAGAATTTTCTCCGGATATCAGTCTAGTACTGACAATCGGCGGTGTTATCCTTGCGGCTCTTGGGACTATTTGGGGTGTTCGTAAAGTACTCTCTATGGCTCGTTAAGCGGTGGGGTCTTCGTGACCCCTTTAAAAAATTAAAAGGATTATTAATGGAAATATACGAATCAACTTTTATGACTGTATATGGTGCTTATCTTGTATTTTTTGGAATATATTGGGGGATAGCTTATGCAATCAAGTTTACTCGTTAATGTAATATTATTATTAGTAATCTTTTTTATGCCTCTTCAAGCTGACTATATGGACATTAACTCTACAGCTCCGGAGCTTAATTTTCAATATATGTTAATGGGCAATCTTGTTGGATTTGCTACTACTTTTTTACTTTTGTTCATTGTTATTTTGGTTGGTCGCAAATGATAGAATTTACTAATTTTGAAGCATTCAATTTGATTTTCAGCGATTGGGTTCATATGCAAGTGTTCTTATTGCCTATATTTGCAGTGTTTGCTCTTATAAGGAATTAGAAATGAAAAAAATAGCGGTTTTGTTTTTTGTTTTGTTTCAGTTTTCTTTTTCCGAGATTCCCGAAGGCGTGTATTGCCCTGAAGATAGCTATTGGAAGCTGACTAGCGTTTCTCATAATTCGAGTTATGAATATTGTTCTTTTGTTGCTATTGAGGCTGGAATTGATGTTTGTGTAGCAGAAGTGGAGGAGAAATATTATTTGTCTACTTATAGAGTCTTTAGTTCTACAACTTATCAATATCGCTTGCAAGATAATTTTACATATAAGGATAACACTTCACATACACGCGATGTTAGTTATGACATATTGACAGAGACTTATAATTGTACTCTTATCCCTACTTGCGATGAGGGTAAATATTTTAACACTACAACTGAACAATGTGAAGTATCTTGCCCTGCTGGAACTATCCGTAATGGAGATACTTGCGTATGTGAAGATTTTACAAAATATTTTGATGCTAATACTTCAACTTGTATATCGCCATGTGATCCGACTGATGAGCCTTTGCCAATCATCCCTTATCTTGATGATCCAAAGAATGCATGTTCAAGTGGTAATTGTCCTGTAGAACCAATGTGTCATGAAGATGACTTTTTACCTTGTGAAGACGGTTGGCATAGTCTCAATCTCATAATCGTCGATTGCGAAGGTGTGACTGTTGAAGATGTTCATTTTTGCTCGTCTGTACCTTGCAGTGATATATATGCCCCTAATGGTGATGATAATTCTACTGATACGCCTCAAGATTGTAGTTTGGGTCAATATTACGACGCATGCCATGGTAAGTGTGTAGATTCTTGTCCCCCCGGTACTGTGTGGAGTAATAAGACTGAACAATGTGAGTGTTGGGATACTCCACCACCTACTGATGATAATAATACTGATGATAATAATACTGATGACACTGATGATGATGTTTGTTCAGAGGGTGAGCACTGGGACAATTTTTGGCAAGCTTGTGTATCTGATAGTGAGGACGGTAGCGACAGTGACGGTGGTTCTACTACTACTATTGACAATAATGATACTGATGATAATGCTACTGGCGACGACGGCACTGGCGACGACGATAATGCTACTGGAGATACTGGCGACGGTACTGGCGACGACGATAATGCTACTGCTGAATATGAAGACGAAGCGCAAAATATGAAAGATGAGGCTGAAAAAGAGTATAAGGACACCATGGGCGAATTCGCTCGTGTCTTAGACGGTCACCTTGATGTTTTTCGCTCGCTTGGTACAGAATTTTCGAATATTTTTATTATTTCCGCTCCTAATGTAAGTGCTGGTGGTACTTGCATTTTTAGTACGACTGCATACGGCAAAACTTTTAAAATTGATCTAGGATTTGCCATTAAATTCGCTCCTTATTTTAAAATGATACTTAATTTAATTCTTGCATTTCTCATAATTAGGCTATATGTTTTTATTTTTAGAGACATTTCAAATAAATTTTTTGCGGGGGGTGATTAATGCCTTTATTGTTGAATTTGTTGGGTGGTATTGCGGCTTGGTTCACTGCTAAGCTTGGTACAGATGTTGTCAAGCTTTTGGTAAAGTTGGGATTTTTTACAACTATGTTCACACTTGTTGTGTATCCTGGTATCAAAGCATTAATGAGTATTTCTAGTTCAATCAGACATATGATAGAAAATGCTTTGTCTGCTTTTGCTTCAAATGCGAGCAATGGAGGTTGTCTTTTTGCTCTTCTTGGTATTGACGACTTTCTTACATCAGCTCTTTCAGTGTTTACTGGAGCTATTACAGTATATGGTACCTTTTTAGGTGTTATTTTGACTTATAAGTTTTCACTTAAAGCTTATAATTACTTTTTTAAAGCGACGGTTTGATATGTTCATTGGTATTGACGGAATTATGGGTTCGGGTAAGACTTATTATGCAGTAGATTACATGTATAAGAATATGCAAAAATATTATAAAATATATAATAATATTAATGGTTTTCAATATCAATATAATATTTTTCCTTTGAGTTTTGGTTGGCTTTTTGGTCATCTTCGTCATTGTCATGATATTTTTTTAATTCAACGTGAGCAAGATATTACTAATGATGATGTTATTTTTGATTATTTGGTTGAAAATAGTATTCTTGGCAAAGATAGAAAGCCTGTATTAATAGTCATAGATGAAGCTCATAATGAGTTTTCAAAAAAAGATGATTTTTTAACTTGGGTCATTACTTATTCTCGTCACTATTATATAGACTTTATCTTGATCACTCAATCTTATACTCTTATCAATCGTGAGTATTTTAAAATATTTGAGTATTTTTTGTCTGCTACACCTGCAAGTAGAAAGTTATCACAGTCAACTTTTTCTTATACAAAATATATTGCTCCTCCTTTTAATAAGGATACAAAAGTCGGTACTGAATATCTTAAGGCCCGGTCTGATGTATTTGCTTTCTATAAGTCGGGTGACAAAGTTCGTGTTAAGTCTTTTTTACGCAAATATTTGCTGATTACTATATTAATTGCTTTAGTTACAGTTTTTGCTTTTTTTCAATATATTCAAGTTTTTTTTGGTAGTTCTACCAAGAAAGTTGAAGTTTCTGAAAGATTAATATCATCTTCTAGTATATCTAATTCGAGCAAGTTCTTATCTTTTAATTGTGTTAATAACTTTTGTATAGTAAATGATAAAAAAATAAAATTTTCTGATCTAATATATCTTGTTAAAAATAGTAATTCAAAAGTTGTTAGAAGCGATATTTTTAGTGATAAGTATGCTGAGATATCTATATTAGCTACCCCTCTTTTTTTTAGTTTTATTGAAAGGAAAAGTGATGAAAAAAATATTTTTAATTCTGCTACTGATAAGTAGTCTCTATGGTTCAGAGATTACTTTTTTTAACCTTACTGATATTTATGAAACACAATTGAAATTGCGAATTGATAGAAGTGCAAAAGTTCAAGACTTTAATATTGAATTTGATCCTAATATACTTAAGGATGATAATGCTTTGAGGGGTTTCTATAATTCAATTTTATATAAGAATAATTTATTTTTAGATAAGGTTTCTGAAGGATTTTATCGGTTGAAATATAAAGAGACTTTTAATAATATAGAAGATGTTGATGATAATATCACATTGCAAATTCCACAAGTCTTCGATACTCATATTTATCGAATCAAGAATATTACTAATGAGGATCTCGAAACTGTTTTGTCTGTATATGGAGAAGATTTTAGTTATAAGTATCTTCCTCAATCGAATACTCTTGTGTATTCTTGTTCGGACGCATTATCAGAACAAGTTTATACTACTTTATCTACATTAGATATTCCGACGAAGCAAGCTCAAATTAAAGTAACTATTATGATTAACGATAATTCATTACTCAAAGAGTTTGGCTCTAATATTCAAGACTTTGGTTTAGATTTAGATATGCAAAAGACATTTCAAGACTTTTTCTCAAAAAGAGCTTCTAGCTCCTATGATTCGACCGCTTTTTTACGATTTAATACTCTCATCCGGTTTATGCAGACGGCGGGTGTTACAGCAGTTGAGCAATCTCCAACTCTTCTTCTCAAAAACGGTACTAAAAGCACTCTAAAAAGTGTTAAGACTGTTCCATATATTGAAAGTACCACAAGCGTTCAGGATACCAAAGAGAGCACTACAGAGAGCATTAAATATAAAGATATTGGACTTCAACTCGCGATTACTCCTAAGATCGATAAAGATTATATTTTTATGAATATATCTCTAATCAGTGAAGAGCTGTTAGATATGAACGATAATAAGCCGATAACTCAAAAAGTAGAATACACAAATAGTGTATATCTTCGCGATAAGCCCGTACTTTTAACAGGCATAGTAAAAAAGAGTAATCGTTCAACTGTGGTGGGTGTACCTTTACTTAAAGATATACCTATCTTGGGGCATTTTTTTAAGTATACGAATAAGGATGATAGTTCTCAAACTATCTCAATATTAATTGAAAGGCTTTAGTTATGCAATATTATATTATTCCGACTCTTGATTCAGATGTATTTTTATTGACTACTTCTAAATTTGATTGCTTTAATTGTTGCGTATATAAAGGTAATTTTGAATCTGTTATTGATTATTTTTTTCGTATTTTGTGATAGGATGAGTATGGGTTCATTTGGCTTAAGTTATGATGATTTGGTTGCTGTTCGTCATAAGATAATTAATCAGCGAAATTATCTCGAAAATGAAACTTTTATGACATCTACCGGGCAGGTTAAGAGCTTGCTTGATGTAAGCTTTTCGGCAAATCACAGCGAACGCTATTTCGCTCGTGTTCTTAATAAGGTTAATACTTTTGTCTCTTATAATATTGATAAAGGTAGAGTTCCTGTTTTTTTGACTATTACTCTTGATGGTTACTTTCGTGACTTTTTGCACGGCGATTATAGTCGTATAGATAGGCTTGATAGGGCTAGTGTTCCTAATAACGATCGTAACGGTTACATTCTCAACAAGATCGATAATAGAGAAGCTTTGACTATCAAAGACTTATATAGTGTTGTTAATCATCAGTACCATAGATTCCAGATGTCACATGGTATTAAGCAACTTAAAAAAGATTACTCATATATTCGAGTCGCCGAGCCACATAAAAAGGACGGCGTTCCGCATTTTCATGTGTTAATGTATCTTCCTCCAGGTGCAATATTGCAGGTAAAAAAAGAATTTGAAAAGTCTTTTCCTGCACCTCAGAATCATAAAAAGATTAATATCAATGATACTTATGGCTTTCAGACTGAGATTAGAAGTGCTTCCGGTTATATTTTGAAGTATATTCTCAAATCTTTTCGAAATGTTATTGAAGATAAAGAGCCTGATTATCTAGATGCTTGGTATACATATAATCGTATTCCCCGCTTAATCACGAGTCATACTCTACTTTCGCAGGATCTTTATAACAAGATAGCGATTTTGGATGATGATTGGTATTATCTTTCTCAATTGCAAGTTTTTAAAGATGTTGTTCGCTCTTTTGCTGTTCTTGATGATGCAGGTAGACGCATCATCGTAGAGCATAATCATGTTATGATCTACAATCAAGGCATCTTGGTACGTGAGTACGGCTCTTATCAATACTTACCTATGATGATATATCCAAAAAAGATGAAGTTTTCTGTTGTAAAACCTGCATCTTTTAATCCTTTGCGTGAGTATAGGTTGTATAAAAGTAAACTCGTTTATCCCCGAAAGAATAACGCTCTTACTATATCTTATGAGTATGCTAGTCGTGAGGTCGAATGGAGATATAAGCCTGTTAAACATATTAAAGCTCAATCGCTTTTAGAGTTTTACTATGATTTTGATCCCGATATACATAATCCAGCGAAATACGGAGTTATAAAAAAAGAGCTTATGAGGCGTGGATTATTAGAGTATGAAGATATTAATCTCAATGATTATAATTCCCGGTTTGATGATTTGGTTGCGGGAGACGGATTTGAACCGCCGACCTTTGGGTTATGAGCCCAACGAGCTACCGGACTGCTCTATCCCGCGTTAGAATAGGTTGTGAGTGGATGGGGTAGAGGGATTCGAACCCCCGAGTGACTGGACCAAAACCAGTTGCCTTACCGCTTGGCTATACCCCAATTGAAAGAAAATAAAACCTTTTCTTTGTGGGCGAGATTATAGCCAAAAGATATTGCATTGTCAACACTTATGTCTTTATTTTTTCAAAAATATTCGTTAAGAACAAGAAGATATAATACCATAATAATTATATTAATAAAGAGAGAAAATATGCAACACTCAATTTCTAGAGTCAAAAAGGCTATAGAGGAGATTAAAAACGGCCGTATGGTCATTATGATGGATGATGAAGATCGTGAGAATGAGGGTGATTTGGTGTATGCAGGTGTTTTTACTACGCCTGAGAAGGTAAATTTTATGCTCAAAGAAGCGAGAGGACTTATCTGTGCGCCTGTAACAAAAGAGATAGCCTCCAGGCTGGAGCTTTATCCTATGGTCAAAGAGAATGATTCCAATCATGAGACAGCATTTACGATATCAATTGATAGTGCGAGTGCCGATACGGGCATCTCTGCTTTTGAGCGAGATGATTGTCTTAAAAAACTCTCGGATCCACTAGTGCAAGCCAAAGATTTTGTGCGTCCAGGGCATATCTTTCCTTTGATTGCAAAAGATGGTGGTGTGCTTGTGAGGACAGGGCATACAGAGGGCTCTGTTGATCTTTGTAAATTAGCGGGGCTCGCTCCCGTATCTGTGATATGTGAGATTGTCAAAGATGATGGTGCAATGGCAAGAAAAGATGATTTGGAGTTATTTGCAGCAAAACATAATCTCTCTATCATCTATATCTCAGATATTGTTTCCTATAGACTTGCAAATGAAAATCTTGTTAAAAAGATAGGTAAAACGCAAGAGTCTGAATTGATGGGAGCCAAGGTAAATGTCAGTGAATATAGTGATCATCTAGGAAGAAAGCACAAGGTAATCGAGTTTTATAAAACGCACTCTTTGAGTAATGTGCGATTTCACAATATCGGGCTTGATAGCGATCTTATATTGGGTGAAAAGAAGCTGGAGGTACTTATAAGCAGTATTGAGTATCTCAAAAGTAATGGCGGTGTATTGATATTGCTTGATACTAAGACCATCTCAAAAGAACAGGCAAAAGAGTTTGGTGTAGGCGCGCAGATACTCAAAGACTTAGGCATTAAGCAGATTAGGCTACTTACAACGCATTCCGATACTGAATTTGTTGGCTTAAGCGGCTTTGGTCTTGATGTTATAGAGAAGATATTGCTGAGCTAATGTTTAAAAATAAGAGCATTGCCACTATCTATATCTATGGTATGGCGATTATGCTTTGTATTACACTTTTGTTTATATTGCTGCTTATCTACGAGGAGTATAATGAGTTTGAGAGAGATTCCGTTAGACTCAGGGCATCAAATATCAAAATACAAAAGACAAAAATGGTAGATGATACCAAGAGAATTGTCTCTTTTTTGACGCAGGAAAAAGAGACAATCAAGTCGATGAGCCAAACGGAGCGTTCTGATTTTTTTAACAATATCTACTTTTCAAATGAAAATAGAAAGCTCTTTTTTGTTTATGATCTTCAAAACAGTACATTTGTTGTCTTGCCGACCTTTGGAGTAAAAAAGATTGAGCAGGCTATACAGGAGTTTAAAAACGGCACATCTGACACCTATGAAAATGAACTCGTCTATATAGAGAGTATAAAGGGTTTAAAGTGGGTGCTTGGTTTTAGTGTTGATACGGAGGCTATCAATGCGGATATCTTGACGCAAAAAGAGAAGCTCAGAAAACGGCTTATAAAGCTTATGATGGAGATACTCTCACTTGGGGTTATACTCTTTGGGTTTATGCTTATCTTGGCATGGGTGTTGCATGCAATCATGAAAAAACAGGTAGATATCTTTAGGGATTATTTTCAGATAGCCTCAAAGAGTTATAGTGTTATAGATCAAAATAGGATTGATCTGATTGAGTTTAAAGAGATGGTTTACTATATCAATAACATGGTTGAAGAGATCCATAAAAGAAAAGCAAAACTCAAAGAGATCAATCAAAAGTTGGAGAAAAAGGTTGAAGAGAAGACGCGCGACATAAGCTTGCAAAATAGACTTTTGGAAAAAGAGAAGAGTTTTAGCGAGTCTCTAGTTAAAGCACAAGATAGTTTTATACGCCACTCTATCCATGAGATCAATACACCGCTTGCCGTGATACTCAACCATATAGACATCTACAAGATGAAAAAGGGCGATGATCCTTATATGATGAAGATAGAAGCTGCTACAAAGATGATTGCCAATATCTATGATGATTTAGGGTATATGGTTAAAAAAGATAGGCTGGAGTATAAAAAAGAGTGGATTGAGATGACTCAGTTCTGTAAAGAGAGAATCGAGTTTTTCAAAGAGATAGCCATAGGCAATCTTCATGATATACAGAGTGATTGTGAGGATGATGTGCAAATCTATTTTAACCCTATAGAGTTGCAACGCATTATCGATAACAATCTCTCAAACTCTATCAAATATTCAAAAAAAGAGAGCACCATCAAACTCTCTTTGCATCAAGAAGAGGGCAGAATCTTACTACGATTTATCACGCGCTCAAACAAAAAAATCGAAGATACAGATAAGATATTTAACCCTTTTCATAGGGAAAACAGTGAAGATATAGGATTTGGTATCGGCTTAGAAATCGTTAAGACCATATGCGACAAAGAGAAGATAGCGATAGATGTAAGCTCGGATGAGCATGAGACGATTTTTAGTTATATATTTCCTACAAAAGAGCTTTTATGAGAATACTTCTGCTTGAAGATGAGTTGATGTTGCAAAGTGCGATAGTTGAGTATCTTACAAATATCGGGCATGAGATTGAGGCCTTTGAAGATGGAGAAGATGCCTATGAAGCAGCATGCACAAAGAGACATGATCTTTTCATCTTTGATATCAATACACCTACGATAAAAGGGCTTGATCTTTTAGAGAAACTCCAAGCTTGCAAGATACATGTGCCGGCTATCTTTATAAGTGCTATTACGGAGATAGAGCAGATAAGTAAAGCCTATGAACTTGGTTGTTACGGCTATATGAAAAAACCTTTCCATCTCAAAGAGCTAGAGCTTCAGATACAAAGGTGGACAAAGATTGGCGATATAGACTCTAAACATCTCGTGAAGATTAGCGCTATGTATACCTTTGATATCGACTCTAACAGGCTTCTTTTTGATGGGGAAGAGCAGAGATTGAGCCAGAAGCAGATAGATATCATCTCGCTCCTTGCTAGAAATAGTGGTAAAATCATAGATTTTGATCGCTTGCGTTATGAGATATGGGATAGGGTAGACATCGATAATCCTACGATAAGAGCAGAGGTCCATAGGCTTAGAAGCGTACTTAAAGAGGATATCATAGAGACGATTAAGGGTGTTGGTTATAGATTAAAAGCCAAATAATGAGATAATGTGTAACTTAAAGTTACAATTAAAGATATTTTTTTATTTTTTTTCTAAAATATACTTGATGCTATGTTAATGCTATGCAAGCACTTCATAATGATAATGCATAAATATATTAAGGAGGAATGCATGGGGAAAATAAAACTTAGTTTAGCTACGGCTATTTTACTTAGTGGGGTGTCTTTGACGGCAGATTCACTTGGTGAAGCTTTTGAGAATGGGAAATTCTCAGGTCAAGCGAGATTCTTCTATATAGATAGAACTTATAGCGGTACTGTAGAAAATAATAGAAATTCACTTGCTGCGGGAGGCTATCTCAAATATGAGAGCGCACCTTTTTACGGATTGTCAGTCGGTACGGCTCTCTACTCAACAAATTTGGTAGATATCCACGATGATGATCCAAGAACAAGTGCGAGTTATGATCCTTCTCTCTTTGGAGGTGATTTTGACTCTTATACATATGTAGGGGAGCTATATCTCAACTATGCTATCGGAAATACAAATATAAAATTAGGTCGCCAAAAACTAGATACTCCACTTGCGGGAAGCGATGATGCAAGAATGCTACCAAACCTTTTTGAGGCACTCGTTGTGAGCAACACGGATATTCCGGATACTACGCTCATCGCAGCGCATGTAACAAAAGAGGCAGTAGGAACTTTTGGGAATGTATACTCTGAGGGAGCTTTGAGTCTTCAAAGCGGTTATGGACTTGGGTTCAAAGAGGCTACAAGCGGAAGTTTCAGAGACATGGGTGTTGTTGCGCTTGGTGCAGGAACAGATACAGACGGTGTGAGTGCCGTTGCTGCTATTTATAGTGGAGTTGAGGGGCTGAAGCTTCAAGCATGGGATTACTATGCGCATGATATCCTCAATGCACTCTATTTGCAAGCTGACTACAGCATAAAGATAAATGATAGCGTAGGTATCAAGGGGGCTTTGCAGTATATCAACGAGAGTGATATCGGCGATAAACTTGCAGGTGATGTTGATAGTAACTATTGGGCTGCTAAGATAGGCGCTAATTATGGTGCTTTGAGTGGTTATGTTGCATATTCGCAAACAGATTCAAGTAGCGGCTCTATGAATGGCGGTATAATAACCCCATGGGGCGGAATGCCGGCATTTACCCAAGGCATGGTTACAAGACATCAATTTTTCTCTGATACTGATGCTTTGAAAGTAGCAGTAGGATATGATTTTGATAGTTTAGGTGTGCCACTCAAAGCAACGCTCTACCATACAGAGTTCGATGTAGGAGCGAGCAACACCTATCAACCGGGCACGGCTTGGACGGCAAAAGAGGATGGGTTTGATCTTATCTATCAAGCAAGAAGTGATTTGCAGCTTAGATTTAGAGGGAACTTCCCGAGCGATTTTGCTCCCGGGCTTGATTGGAATGAGTATAGATTTATCGTCAATTACAACTTTTAAAGGATAAAAGATGAAACAAGAGATCGTAAAACAGATTCAAGAGAATCCAAAATATCAAGAGCTCGTAAGCAAAAGAAGTAAATTTGCTTGGACTCTTTCTATAGCTATGTTAGTTATCTATTATGCCTTTATTTTGGTAATAGCATTTGATCCATCGCTTCTAGGCACTAAGATGGGTGATGGGGTGATGACTATTGGTATTCCAATCGGTGTACTTATCATAGTTTTTGCATTTGTGTTGACAGGTATCTATGTCAGAAGAGCAAACGGAGAGTTCGATGAGCTGAGCCGTGAAATCAAAGAATCGGTGAAGGGATAATTATGAAGAAGATTATATTTGCATTTTTAGCTTTGGGTGTAGCGGCATTTGCTGCAGGTGCACTTGAAGGTGAGGTTGAAAAACAACCATTGAATATCTCTGCTATCATCATGTTCTTAGTCTTTGTGAGCGGTACGCTTGGTATCACCTATTGGGCTGCGAAAAGAACAAAAACAGCAAAAGATTTTTATACCGCAGGCGGGGGCATCACAGGACTTCAAAATGGACTTGCGATTGCCGGTGATTATATGTCTGCAGCGTCGTTTCTTGGTATCTCGGGACTTGTCTACGCGGCAGGTTATGACGGCCTTATCTACTCAATCGGATTTCTAGTCGGTTGGCCGGTAATCCTCTTTTTGGTATCTGAGAGACTAAGAAACCTTGGAAAATATACATTTGCAGATGTGGCTGCATATAGATTGAAGCAAGGTCCTATCAGAACGCTTGCTGCGTTTGGTTCGATCGCAACTGTTATACTCTATCTCATCGCACAGATGGTTGGTTCAGGCAAGCTTATTCAGCTCCTTTTCGGACTTCCATACTCTTGGGCTGTTGTGTTGGTTGGTGCGCTTATGGTGCTTTATGTTACTTTTGGCGGTATGCTTGCGACAACTTGGGTGCAGATCATCAAAGCCGTATTGCTCCTTTCAGGCGCTACATTTATGGCGCTTGCCGTTATGTTGCAGTTTGGTTTCTCTCCGGAAGCTCTCTTTGCAAAAGCCGTTGAAGTGCATGCTAACGGAGAAGCGATCATGGCTCCGGGTGGTTTGGTGAGTGATCCTGTCTCGGCTATCTCCCTTGGTATAGCACTTATGTTTGGGACAGCGGGACTTCCGCATATATTGATGAGATTCTTTACGGTTGCTGATGCAAAAGAGGCGAGAAAATCTGTCTTCTTTGCAACAGGCTTCATAGGGTACTTCTATATCCTTACCTTTATCATCGGTTTTGGTGCGATTGTTATGGTGTTGAACCATCCTGAATATCTCGATCTTGCTAAACAGGCTATCGAAGGTGGCTCACCGATACTTGGTGGCAATAATATGGCAGCGATTCACCTTTCACATGCTGTTGGCGGAAACTTCTTCTTAGGATTTATCTCTGCTGTGGCTTTTGCAACGATCTTAGCAGTTGTTTCAGGGCTTACGCTTGCAGGTGCTTCGGCTATCTCGCATGACCTTTACGCAAGTGTATTTATGAAAGGGAAGATTGATGAGCAGCGCGAGATGAAAGTCTCAAAGATAGCAACTCTTTTGCTTGGAATCATCGCGATTATCCTTGGAATTGCGTTTGAGAAGCAAAATATCGCATTTATGGTTGGTCTCGCCTTTGCTATCGCAGCAAGCGCAAACTTTCCTGTTCTCTTCCTTTCGATGTTTTGGAAAAAACTCACGACAAGAGGTGCGGTTATCGGTGGATCACTTGGTCTATTGACAGCAGTTGTATTGGTTGTTCTAGGACCAATCGTTTGGGGTCAGATCATCAATGGAGACGCAGCCGCTGCTATATTCCCATATAAATATCCGGCACTCTTCTCAGTGACGGTAGCATTTATCGGCATTTGGTTCTTCTCTGTAACAGACAAGAGTGATGATGCCAAAAAAGAGATTGAGGCATTTGATGCACAAGATGTACGATCACAAACAGGGATCGGAGCAGAGGGTGCAGTTTCACACTAAAAAAGTGTCGCTTTTGCGACGCTTAAAAGAGGGACAAACTATTGACTGAATTATTGAAAAATCTTCACCCACATCCACCATTCTCTTTGGTGGATGAAAAAGCTTTTATACTTCTTGAAGATAGTATGCAGATCGCTTATTACCCTGATGATACGGTGCTTATCGATCAAAGAGGAGTATGCGATAGGGTCTATATTGTTATCAAGGGTGCCGTGGAGTCTTTTCGGGATGAAGAGGTAGTCAATATCTATCATGAAAACGATATCTTTGGAGGCGAAGAGATACTCAAAGAGCAGCCCTCAAAAGAGAGATACCTCGTAACCCAAGAGCTTATATGTTATGAACTGGAAAAAGAGCCATTTTTGCAACTTTGTGAAAATTATCCCTCATTTAAAGAGTATTTTTTCTCATCAATCATCCAAAAGATAGAACTTATCAAACAGAAAAAAGAGTTTGCTTCTATGAGTGATATTATGCTTGCGCGTGTTGAGCGTAGTATCTTGCATAAGCCTTGCGTTGTTGCACATGATATGCCCATCAAAGAAGCTCTACAGATCATGCAAGATCAGGGAGTCAACTCTCTTTTGGTTAGAAATATAAAGGGGTATGGGATCGTCACAGATGCGGATCTTCGCTATTTTATCCTCAATGAGGAGAGAAAAAACCTCAAGGTAATATCTGATATCCAGAGTTATCCTATCTTAAGTTTACGCGAAGGAGCCTATCTCTTTAGTGCACTCCTTTTTATGACAAAAAATTCAATCAAACATATGCCGATATTGGATGATGAGGAGAATATACTCGGTAGTTTAGAGCTCATCGATATTATGAGTTTTTTCTCAAATCAGTCCTATCTTCTCAGCACGCAGATAGATAAAGCGAGCAGTATCGAAGAGGTTGTTGATGCTTCAAGTAGGCTTGATATCATGATAAGCTCTCTCTATACTAAGGGCGTTAAGAGTAGATATATCGCTAAACTTGTTAATGAGATCAACACAAAGATGTACAATAAACTTTTTATGCTCATCTTTCCAGAATCATGGAGAGGCAAGATGGCTCTTTTGCTTTTGGGGAGTGAAGCACGAGCTGAGCAGATACTCAGAACAGATCAAGACAATGCTATCATCTTTGAAGATGGATTTGAGCCCAAAGATGCCGAGAAGTACTGTGATATCTTCTATGATACACTAGAGAAGATAGGCTACCCGAGATGTGCGGGCAATATCATGCTTACAAACCCTAAATGGAGACAGAGTTTAAGCGGGTACAAACATGCAATCAATGAGTGGATAGACAATCCTCTCCAGAGAAATCTTATAGATATGGCAACACTCTTTGATTCGCGTATTATTGCCGGCAGAGAAGATCTCCATGGAATACTCATAGATTATATGTTTGAATCAACGGCAAATAGTGCAAATATCATAAGACATTTTGCAAAACCGATTGAGAGTTTTGAGTCGGCACTCGGACTCTTTTCACAGTTTGTAACGGCAACAGGGGAGCATAAGAACGAGATAGATATCAAAAAGACGGCTCTCTTCTTGATAGTGCATGGAGCAAGAGTCCTAGCTTTGGAAAACGGTATCAGGACGACAAATACTTACGATAGGATAAAAGAGCTCAATAATCTTGGCTTTTTAAATCGTGAGGATAGTAGGGATATACTTCAAGCACTTATCGCTATCAATACGCTGAGACTGGGGGCTCAGCTTAAAAAAAGAGAGAATGGTGAACCCATAGACAACTATGTTTCCATTGAAAATATGGGCAAAATGGATAAAGATATGCTCAAAGATGCACTCAAAACAGCTGAAAAATTTAAGCAAATAGTGAGTTATCATTTTAAACTCTCATCTTTGGGGTGATACAATGTTGGGCACATTTTTTAGAAAACAAAATGAAAAATCTTTAAAAGATGAGAGATTTGCCTCTCTTTTTGATAAAAATGTTCCTGAAGACGAATGTGTTGTTTTCGATACAGAGACGACCGGACTGGATAAAAAGAGAGATTCTATCATCTCTATAGGTGCCGTTAAGGTAAAACAAAATAAAATTTTAAGCAACGAAGCTCTAAACATCTTGATAAAACAAGATTGTTTGATAAACAAAGAGAGCATAAAGATCCATATGATACGAAATTGTGATCTAGAAGAGGCTGTTGATATCAAAGAGGCGATGGAGGAATTTTTGTTTTTTATTGGCAATAGAACACTTGTCGGATACTATCTTGAATTTGATGTTGCGATGATAGATAAGTATATAAAACCTCTTTTTGGAATCAAACTCCCAAATAAGCAGGTTGAGGTCTCAGCAATGTACTATGATAAGAAGATAAAATTCATTCCCCAAGGCAATATTGACCTAAGATTTGATACGATACTAAAAAATCTTTGTCTGCCAAAACTCAATTCGCATGATGCACTCAATGATGCGATAATGACAGCTATGATGTATTTGAAGTTAAAAAATATAGAAAAAATTAAATAACAAAGAAGGAGAAAGTATGTTAAAAGAAGTGTATTACCCAAGTGAAAAGCTCTCAAAAAATGCAACTATTAAAAGCATGGATGAGTATCGCGCACTTGCCGAAGAGGCAAGCAAAGATTATGAGGGGTTTTGGGCTAAATATGCAAAGGAGAAGATAGATTGGTTTGCACCTTTTACAAGAGTGCTCAACGAAGATAACGCTCCGTTTTATAAGTGGTTTGAGGGTGGGAAACTCAATGTCGCACATCAATGTGTCGGTAGACATTTAGCCACGAAGAAAAATAAAGCTGCTATTATCTTTGAAGGTGATAACGGGGATCAAAAAATCCTTACCTATAGAGAGCTTTGGTATGAGATTAACAAAGTGGCAAATATGTTCAAAAACCAATTTGGCATTAAAAAGGGCGATAGAGTTGTTCTTTATATGCCGATGATTCCTGAAGCAGCGATCAGTATGCTCGCTTGTGCAAAGATCGGGGCTATCCACTCTGTCGTTTTTGGTGGATTTAGTGCTGAGGCATTAAGAGATAGAATTATTGATGCTGAAGCAAAACTTGTTATAACAGCCGATGGCGCATTTAGAAAGGGTAATCCTTATATGCTCAAACCTGTTGTCGATAAAGCCCTTGAGCATGGTTGTGAGTGTGTCAAAGCTGTTTGTGTTGTAGAGAGAAACGGCGAAGATATCCAGTGGGTTGCAGGTCGTGATTATGCCTATAACGAACTTGTCAAAAATGAGTCAAATGTTTGTGAAGATGAGATTATGGAGAGTGAAGATCCACTCTTTTTACTCTATACAAGTGGAAGTACCGGAAAACCTAAGGGTGTGCAACACTCAACAGCCGGATATATCCTGTGGGCACAGATGACTATGGAGTGGGTTTTTGATATCAAAGATAATGATACCTATTGGTGTACTGCCGATGTTGGTTGGATTACAGGACATACCTATATAGTCTATGGACCACTCGCAGCAGGCGCTACAACAGTTATGTTTGAGGGTGTGCCGACCTTCCCTGATGCAGGAAGATGTTGGAGAATGGTAGAGGAGTATCAAATCAACCAATTCTATACAGCACCTACGGCTATCAGATTGCTCCATAAAATGGGAGCTGATGAGCCTAAAAAATATGACCTCTCTTCATTGCGAATTCTTGGAACGGTGGGCGAGCCTATCGATCCACCTGCGTGGAAATGGTACTATGAGGAGATAGGGGGAGGTCAATGCTCAATCGTTGATACCTATTGGCAGACAGAAACAGGGGGGCATATGATCTCTCCACTTCCCGGCGCAACTCCTATCAAACCGGCGTGTGCTACATTCCCACTTCCGGGTATCATCGCTGAAGTGATAGACGAAGAGGGCCATCCTACCCCTATAGGCGAAAAAGGCTTTATGTGTATCACAAAGCCTTGGCCAAGTATGATACGAACGATTTGGGGCGATCCTGATAGATTTGTCAAGTCATATTTTGGGGATTGTAAAAAAGATGGTAAACCTGTCTATTTTACGGGTGACGGTGCCATGATAGACGAAGAGGGTTATGTCACTATCACCGGTAGAACAGATGATGTTATCAACGTTTCAGGGCACAGAATGGGAACAGCTGAAGTTGAAGCTGCCGTGAAAAAACATAGCCATGTTGCTGCTGTTGCGGTTGTTGGAAAGCCACACCCTATAAAAGGTGAGGGTATCTTTGCCTATATCGTCTTAAAAGAGACAATCAAAGATACAACAACAGAAGAGATGGATATAGCGCAAGATATCAATAAAATCATCAAAGAAGAGATTGGTGCTATCGCAGTTTGCGACTCTATAGTCGTCGTACCTGACCTACCAAAAACAAGATCAGGTAAGATCATGAGAAGAATTCTTCGCTCTATCGCCAAAGGTGAGCCTATCACACAAGATACATCGACACTTGAAGATCCAAGTATCGTGAAAAAAATAGAAGATATCGTAAACTCTGACGATATCTAATGAGTGTTAGAGCGTTTGCTCTAACATCTCTTTTATCTTCTTTAAATCTTCCAAAACATCTTTTTTATATGAGGGATTTTTAAGTAAAAAACTCGGATGATATGTAGGTATGATGGTGTAGTTATTTCTCTGTATCAAAGCACCTCTAATCTGCTCTAGAGCAGTATCATCGCCACTAAGGTTTTGATAGGCTTTCTCGCCTAGCGTGACGATAATTTTTGGCTTTATAAGTTCTATCTGCTTTAAAACATAGGGGTGGCACGCGTGGATATCTATCGGGCTAATCTTTTTGCCGCCATATGGTTTACATTTGACAAGGTTGGTGACATAGACATCTTTTGTTTGAAGTTTTAATACCTTTGTGATCATATCACTGAGCATCTCTCCTGATCTTCCTAAAAAGAATTTACCCTCATTATCTTCACTAGAGCTTGGAGCATCACCGATAAACATAATCTTTGCTTTTTTATCTCCTGTGCCAAAGAGAACAGACTTTCTCGTCTTACTTAGCTCACATAGCATGCATTTTTTAGCCTGTTTTTCGAGGTTTTCTATGTTGCTAGGAAGTATGACATTGTGCTCTGTTGCGTCTGATATTGCGATATTGTCCATATATCTATATCCCAATATTCTCATGAGGTAAAGCTGTTTAAGGAGAAGGGCGTTTTTTAGATTTTTCATAGTAAAATTATATCCTAAGCTATCTTTATAAGGAGGATTTGCTACCATAATACAAAGGAGTTTTTTTGCATTGTATATTGTGTGGTAGTACCTCTATAGCATGGAAACTCTCAAACAGATTTTACCATTGTGATATATGTGATTGCATCATGAAACCCAAGAGCAGTTTTCTTACAAAAAATGAGGAAAAAGGGCGCTATGATTTGCATAAAAATGATGCAAATGAGCGTGGATATAGGGCGTTTGTCTCTCCTGTTGTTGAGCGCATAAAAAAAGAGCAATCTTGTGATGCAAAAGGGCTTGATTTTGGCTCAGGCAGGGACTCTGCAGTGGTTGCACAGCTCCAAGAGGTTGGATATGATATTAAATCATATGACCCCTATTATTTTGCTGATGAAGAGATTTTAGAGAGAAGATATGACTACATATCTTGCACAGAGGTTATAGAGCATTTTTATAGCCCTCAAAAAGAGTTTCAAAGGTTAAAAGATATGCTTCAAAAGGGTGGGGCGCTCTATATCATGACAGAGTTATATAGTGATGATATCGACTTTGAAAATTGGTACTACAAAGAGGATCCGACGCATGTTATCTTCTATACTAAAAAGAGTTTTGAGTGGATCAAAGAGTATTATGGCTTTAAAAGCCTAGAGATAAACGGGAGAGCTATAAAATTGGCGCTCTAAAGCATAATCTCTCTACTACACTTTTGTTCTGAGTTCCTTGAGAAGTTTTCTCTCGGCAATGCTAAAGAGTGAGGGCATCGCATCAACAACACGTATCGGGACTTTTTGCATGGCAAGAAGTTTGGGAAGTAGGTGTGATTCATCTAGCGGAAGTTCAAAAAGATCGGTGAGCCTCTCTCCTGCATAGTTTACAGAGATAGTACAGCGGATAACCCCATCTTTTGTATCTGTCTCTCGCGTCATTTCAGCAATATCAGCATCTCTATAGCGTCCATACTTCTTGACAATCTCTTTTTCATAGTAATAGCGAATACTGGAAATATTCATATAGAGAAACACGATAGATATGAGTGTTAAGATTGCTATAAAAAAAGCGATGACAATAATTTCAAAGAGATTCAAACCATCATTTGCATAAAAGAGAAAGTAAATTCCGCCACAGCTGACTAAAAGAAGCATAAAGTTAAAGACAAGAAGCGCAAGGTGTCTTTTGAGTGCTGCAATAAAAAATCCAATCTTTGTACCGGCAGTGATATGAAACATCGACAGTTCCTTTATGACTATAGATAGCGAGATGCTTAGAACTCGAAATCTCCCTCTTCACCCTTGTTCATACTCTCGTACACAGCCCTGACGAACTCATCTCTGATAGTGCACTCTAAAATCTTGTCACAATCCATGCAGCTCTTGAGTGATTTTTCACTTTGGCAGGCTTTGAGCTCTTGTGTCTTAAGCTCTAGTGCTTCAATCCAGCGGTCTTTAGTCTCCATCTTAGACTCCATACGCACTCTTAAGCGCCTCTATCTCGCTTTTTGAGCCGAAGAAGCATGGGGTTGTATCGTGGATATGATCCGGTTTGAGCGTTAAGAGTCGCTCCCCCTTATCATTGATAGCCGCGCCACCGGCTTTTTCATAGATGAGTGCAAAAGGAAGCACCTCAAAGAGTTGTCTGAGTTTCCCCTTTGGTTTATCATCTGTGCCGGGATAGCTAAAGAGTCCTCCGCCTTTGAGAAGGATTTGATGCAAATCAGGCACCATACCACCTGAGTATCTAAGTCTATAGCCCTCGGCAAAAAGTGAGTCTATGAAGCTCTTATGTATGTGTGACCAGTATTGTTGCGTACCGCCAGGAGCACAGAGCTTGCCTTTAGTTTGAAGTTCAATGGATGCAATCTTTTTAAAGTCATCTCCCATAAGTCTAAAAAGAGTAGGGCGAGCATCTTCAAGTGTAGCGATGCTCATCTCCACTCTTGGACCATAGACGACATAGACAGAGGCAACGAGACTTTTTCCATCCAAGCCATCTTTGTAGATGCCAAAGATGCTCCCCACGGAGAGATTGACATCAACGAGGCTTGAGCCGTCGAGTGGATCATAGCAGACACTATAGATACCGTCCTTATGAAGCTCTAAGATTCCCTCTTTTTCTTCACTGATGATATCTTTAATCACGCCAACACTTTTAAAGCGTTCTTCGATAATCAAATCGCTCTTTACATCAAGCTTAAGCTGATCCTCTCCTGATGCGTTTGCACTTTTAGCGAAACCAAGGTCTTCACTTTTTATCGCAGTGTCTATCGCTTTTGCACACTCTTTGATAGCTTCAAATATACTCTGCATTATATCTCCTTCGCGTTTTTTTCTATCCACTTTATGACCATATCGACATCATTTAGATCAAGTATATCTATATCTTTTGGTAAATCCTTTTTGTCGAGGCTCTCATCTACGGCTAATGCCTCACTAAAGCCAAGATACTCGGCGTGAAATGTATCTCTAGCGACACAAATTCTTGGAAGTGGAAGCATCTTGAGTCCCTCGACAAGCAAAAGATCAAAATCGCCAAGCATTCTTATGACGCCCTCAAGCTCCATAGATTGATGGGAAAAGAGTGTTGTCCTAGTCGATGAGACCACGACAACATCGGCGCCACTCTCAAAGAATTTATGACTATCTTTGCCTTGGGTATCGAAGACGGCTTTATCTTTGGGATCATTTTTGATGATGCAGACTCTGAGCTCTTTAGAGAGTTTTTGAGATATTTTTTCGATCAAAGTCGTTTTTCCGCTATTTGATACCCCCGTGAAGGCAACAGCTTTAGCCATAAACTTTCCCTTTTTGTTTTGGCTAATTATACTTAAATATTTATTGAAACTATGTTAAAATCAAAAAAAAGAGGCAACCATATATATGCATAAAATAGCCCTTACTTTAGTGCTCTCCATCTTCTTTCTCGGGTGTTCTTCCAAAGATGATAGCGCATTGCTCAAGCACTTAAACGAAAACAGTACGCGATATACCAACTTGCAACAGACAAAAAACATCAAAGTAATGCAAGAAGATAGAATCTTTGGACTTGTAAGCCTAACATACCTCTATGAAAAAGGGATGGTGGATTATGATGATGCAAGTGATGAGCGATTTATTGTGGGCATCTATCACCAAGAAGATGATCTTAGCAGGTGGTCTTTAAGACTCAATGACAAAGAGCCTAAAAAGATAGAAGCGCTCGAGGAAAATAGTAGCTATTTGCAAAACTTACCGCTGATTAATAGCTGGACAAAGTACTACCTTGTAACTTTTGAGCATACAAAGAGCGCAGATATCAATCTGCTCTATGCAGACCCGTCTTTAGGGGCACACAAGGTGCAATTTTCAAAGAAATTTATCTATGAAAAGACAGGCAAGATATACTAATCTCTAAACTTATCCGTTTTTTCCGGGTTGATTAAAAGTTTTATGAGTGGTAGAAGTCTTGTGGGTTTACCAAGCTTATTTCTATAGATTACATAGTTTGCTAAGACTTTCTTGCCATACTCTCTTGTCTCGATATTATCCATCTTCTCTATGCTAAGATAAGGTTCAAACGGGCCTTTTTGAAAGTGATTGCTTCTAATTAGTTTCCTTGTAAATCCGATACCGCCATTGTAAGCGTATGCAACAAAGAGCGGATGGTAGAGAAATTTTGTGAGATAGTCAAGATGATAATCGGCATACTCGATAGCCTTATACGGGTTGAACATAGCATCAAGATTGACGGGCTCACCCTTTTCTTTGGCTATATGTTTGACAAGAAACGGCATGATTTGCATCATCCCAAGTGCAAAAGAGGTCGAAACCGAAGCTGAAACAAATCTACTCTCTTGTCTCGCGATCGCGTATATGAGTGCTTGTCTATTGACAGAGAGTTTAGACATCGCATCACGGTACGGCATAGGAAAATAGTGCTCAGTATATCCGGATGCATATGCTTTGATATAGGTGTATGGACCGATTGATTTTTGAGAATTATATCTCTTGGCGAGTTGTTTTAGATTGACTCTCGGGTTAAAAAGTTGATATTTTATCTTTACCCAATCTATCGGGTCTTCTACATCAAAATCAATATTTCTATTTGGAAGATTTTCCGTGATTGTTTTCGGGTATCTTCCACCGACAAGGTCTTGTGCTATGAGTGTATAGTAGTTTGGGTTTTTACTTTTTAAGAGTTCATCTAAAAAGACTTTCTTTTGTGTAGTTAGGTAGAGCCAAAAGTTTGCTTGATCTCTTTCTGTCTCTTTGATCGCAACTTTTTGTGCCCATCCGAAGTGCTGTTTTGCCTTTTGAATGTTCTTCTGCTCTAAAGCCTTGATGCCGGCTGAAAAATAGGTACTGCTACCATATTTTGTTTTGCGTTTTGTGCGTTTAGGGGAGGGGTAACTATTTTTCTTATATAATTTCGGCGTGTATCCCGTCTTTCTTACGTAGGCACTTTTGAGTTTTGAGTTGAGTCGACTTGCATGCTGTATGATAACTTTTGCTTCATCTTTAGTCGTTGTATTTTGTGATATAAATTTCCATATATAATAATCTTTTTCGATGCTTGTGGGCATATTGTAGACCTCGCCATAGGTGAGGATTCGAGCATACGACAATGTGCAAAGCAGAGTAGCGACCAAAAAGAGTTTGTGAAGCTTCATCGGCTACCTTAAAATCAGATTCATAAGTATTTCAAGGGCAAATATCAAAACAAGCGGAGAGAAGTCTAGGGTATCGGTGACCACAAAAGGCATCTTCTCGCGGATAAAACGAAGTGGCGGATAGACTAAACCCCTAAAAGCGTTGAGGATCGGGTTGTTGAGTCCTGGCTTGACCATATCGATGATAATCACGATGATAATCAGCCAGATATAGAGCGTGATAATCGAACAGATAAGTGAAACGAGAGTGGCTGTCATGCTATTAGATCCTTTATGTAGGGTTTGATGTAAGTGTATATCTCTTTGAGTTCCGGACCATGCTCGGCACCTGTGAGCAATAGTCGCAACGGCTTAAAGAGCTCTTTACCTTTGAGACCTGCTGTTTGCGAGATGTGATCTTTGAAGTCATTGTACGCTTCAAAATAGGGCGCTTTATCAATGATATCAGCGATAATCCTCATCGATCCTCCCCATTCACCTCCAAAATCTTTCGGTGCAAATATCGCTTTAATCTTAGGCTCAAGCTCACTAAGCGTGCTTGCCTCTTCAAGATAGAGTTTTGCAAGTTTACCAAGCTCGGCATCGCTAAAGCCAAAGAGCGAAGAGAGGAGCTTGTCATCCATTCTCTCAAAATGCTTTCTATTTAAAAATCTCAATTTATCTAAATCAAACTTAGCAGCACCCTTGGAGATATTATCCAGATCAAACCATGTGACGGCTTCAGGGAGCGTAAAGACCTCTGTGGGTGTTTTATTGCCAAGCAGTAGGAGATAGTTGAGGATCGCATCAGGTAAGAAACCTTGCTCAAAGAGCCATTTGACCGAGCTTGCATCATCTCTTTTGCTCATCTTCTTGTTTTCACTATTGAGGATGATTGGCAAGTGTGCATATGCAGTCTCTTTGTCAAATCCAAGCATCTGTTTGATGTGTATCTGTTTTGGTGTATTGCTGATGTGATCTTCGCCTCGGATGACCATATCGATATCCATAAGCATATCATCACATGCACATGCGAAGTTATAAGTAGGAGTATTGTCCTCTCTAAGGATCACAAAGCTATCAACCTCATTTGGCGCGAAGCTAAACTCACCCTTGATAGCATCCGTGAAAGTTATATTTTCACTCGGTTTTTTAAGTCGCACCACAAAAGGGGTGCCGCTCTCTTTGAGTGCTTTGATCTCTTCTTCACTTTTGTGCTCACAGATACCGCTGTATCTATAGGCTCTTTTTTGATCTTTTGCTTGTTCTCTTTGTGCTTCAAGCTCTTCCGGAGAGCAAGTGCAGACAAAAGCTTTTTTCTCATCTAGGAGCTTGATAGCAAGACCTTGATGGATATGAAGATTTTTACTTTGGTAGAAGGTACCGCTATCGTGGAGAGAGAATTTTTTGAGAATCTCAAGTATCTCCTCATCTTTCCCCTCGATATTTCTCGCTTTGTCGGTATCTTCTATGCGGACTAAGAAGCCCTCTTTCTTTTGCATCGCAACGATATAGTTGATGATCGCAACACGCAAATTTCCTATGTGCATATCACCGGTGGGCGATGGGGCAAATCTAAGCATCTTTTCTCCGTTAAACTCAATTAGTATAGTTTGAAATTATATGGTTTTTAGATAAAATTTGGTAGTTTAAAGATACCTTATACAAAAAGAACACTATGAAACTTCTCTATCCATTAAAAATCAACAATGATTTTGCCTTCAACTCTTCATCGCGGGACTTCATCGTCACTGAGATACCGCTCTACGAGTTTAGCGGTGAGGGCGAACATCTCGTGCTCAAAGTCCGCAAAAAAGAGCTCACGACATGGGAGATGATATTGCGATTTGCAAAACATCTCGGTATCGACAAAAGAGATATCGGTTATGCAGGGCTCAAAGATAAGCACGCTATGACGGTGCAGCATATCTCTATCCTTGCAAAACATGAAGAGAAGCTGAACGGTTTTGATGATGAGCATATCAAGATACTAAGCACCACAAGACACAATAACAAGATACGCACGGGGCATCTCAAAGGCAATCGCTTTGACATTCGACTCAAAAAAGTACTTGGTGTGAGTCGTGATAAGCTAGACTCTTCGCTTGAGTGGATAAAAGAAAATGGTGTGCCAAACTACTTTGGAGTACAACGCTTCGGCATAGAGGGAGATAATTATCTCAAGGGCAAAGAGATCATCGACGGGAAGCTCAAGATAAAAGATAGAAAGATGCGCGATTTTCTCATAAGCGCCTATCAGAGCTATCTTTTCAATGCATGGCTCTCTAAAAGGGTGGAATTGAGCCTTCTAGTGGACGAATTTAGCCAAAAAGAGTGTGAGGGTATACTCGGAGTGGCTGAGGGGACTTTTGAGGGCATAAAGGGGCAAAAGAACTTCTTTAAGCTCCTTAAAGGCGATCAGATGATGCACTATCCGCATGGAAAGCTCTTTGAAGTAGAGGATATCGCAAAAGAATCGGAGCGATTTAGCACGAGAGATATCTCGCCTACAGGTCTACTAAGCGGGAAGCGAGCGACGCATGCCACAGCAAATGCATTTACGCTTGAAGAGCCTTTTATCGAGCCTATCAATGCTGATGGGTCGCGTAGATATGCGTGGATATGGGCGGAAGATATCAAGAAGAAGTATATAGCTGAAAAAGCACATTATGAGCTTAGCTTCACACTACCTAAAGGCTGCTACGCCACCAATGTGCTGGATGTGTTGAGAGGAAATTAATGTTTTCTTATTCTCATGCTTTGCGTGGGAATACATACTCTTTTTCTCTCGTTCCTTTTCTCGTTCCCATGCTTTGCGTGGGAATGCATATTTTTAAAATTTATGACATTTTGTCATATTATTTAACTTTTCTATTTTAAAACTATATCATTAAATAAAAAGTGTAGTTATGGGTAGAAGTAGATATAAGATATATGAATCGACGCATCCTCATTTTATGACATGCACTGTGCTACACTGGATACCTATATTTACCAAGGTAGAAAGTGTCGATATAGTTCTTGATAGTTTGAGATATTTACAAAAAAGTGACAATCTTAAGATTTATGCTTATGTGATATTGGAAAATCATATTCATATTTTGGCTCAAAGTGATGATACAGGAAAGAGCATGGCGAAGTTTAAAGCTCATACGGCTACAGCTCTCATAAGATTGCTTCAAGATAAAAATGCTAAACCCATTTTGGATCAATTGGCATTTTATAAAAAGGCACATAAAGCAGATAGGCAGTATCAATTTTGGCAAGAGGGAATTCAAGCAAAACTCATACAAAGTGATGCGATGATGAAATCTAAAATAGACTATATACATCAAAACCCAGTTAAAAGAGGATATGTGGATAAGGCTGCTTATTGGCGTTATAGTTCAGCTAGAGATTATGAGGGAACAAATGGTCTTTTAGATATTGAGAGGTTTTGGTAGGATATATCAATATGCATTCCCACGCAAAGCATGGGAATGAGCTAAAATGTGGGTTTTTGGCTGTCAAACTTTATTTACTACCTAGACTTCCACAATAATCTAGCTCAATATCTATTTCATCTTGAATAATTTTTATAAATTCCTCCACATTCGCCGCGTAAGCTTTTAAAACTTCCAAAACATTCAATTCAAAATCAACTCGCCAAAATTGACCATACATACCTTGAAAATAAAATATACCCCACCCATTAATTCCTTCTTTGGATGGAGTTACTGTTGTGTAGCCAAATCCACCAGTTTGAGCTGAACCAAAATCTACTGTTTCCCAGTCTTCTGTTTTTTGGACATAATTTGGAGAAATTAATCCCATATATGGGATTAATTTAAAACCTTCAATTTTTCCTCGTGCCACAACGCAGTGTCCACCTACTGTTGGGAATTGAGAATTTGCAATGACATTTTCGAAATTATATTGTAATTGAAATCTGTTGTTGCCATCTAATTTTGAAACATAGTTCGCTGCATCAGCATCACCTATCCAATAAATACCATCATCTTCTAAGATAGAAATTTTACCTTCTGATATTTTTGTAATCATAGGCTTTTCCCCAGATTGGGCTAACAAAAAATCTACTTTGTCGTCAAAGCTTTTGCATATTTGTTTTGCTAAAAGTTTTATATTGCCTTTGTGCCCTTGTGTATATATGGCATATAACCTACTATGTGCAATTTTTCCCGCAGCACCTGAGTATGCGATAGCTATATTTTGGTTAAGAAAGAAAATTTTTAATCCATGAAATGGTTTTTTTCCTGTTTTTTCTGGGAAAGACAATAAAGTATCAGCCATCAAGAAAACTTCATTATTATCTATGATAGCGATACATAAACTCATATGATTAATACCCCATAATCTATTTTCTATAACATCAAGTATATATAAAATTGCTCAATCTTGCAAGGGAAGGGGTAGTGTTTGTCATCGCGAGCATAGCGTGGCGATCCATGTGATATGCATTTCTGCGGAAACCAAATTTATCGAAAAAGTTGTGAATGTGTACCTATGCGGAGTAGTTGAAGCGTTTGCTCTTCTACGCGGTAAATCACAAGCAGATCACCGCTTATATGGAACTCCTTTGTGTCTTGATATTCACCGCTAAGAGCATGATCTCTTGATGTTGGTGGCAATTCTTCTTCATAGAGTAAAAGAGAGATATACATAAAAAGTTTAGCGGTGTTGGTAGGATTGAGTTGTGCTTTCTTTAGGTCTTTATTGAAAGATTTATGGATAGCAATACTAAGCACCAAGTTCCTTTTTAAGCTCATCGAGGGATATTTTTGACATATTTTTACCTTCTCTCGCATCTTCTATGGCTTTCAAGGTCTCATCATTTGGTATCTTGACCTCAAAAGGGATGCCTTTTTCCATGACGGCTTGTGATAGGAAAATATTGAAGGCATCGCTTAATCCAAGCCCGTATTGTTTAAATATCTCTTTTGCTTTCTCTTTCATCTCTGCATTCAAATAGACATTTGTTCTTGATCTTTGTGTTGTTGAAATCATTTTATGACCTTTACGATTTATTTGATTCCATTTTAACACACAATGTGTGTTTTGTCAATTTTTATAATAAAATGAATACAACAAATAAACCTATAATGCTAAATATACAGAATTTTATTCTTGTTTGTATAAAATATGGCAAATTGTCATATTTGGAGGTAGTAATAAACTTATAAGCACTACCTAGCTACATCTGCACTAATGCATCGCGCATTTGCATATAACCAATCAAAAACTCAAATAACATTCTCCAAAACAGCTCCATAAAGAAAAAAGAGAAGATGTAAAAAGCTACAAACTGCATTTTTTGCTTTGCGCTCAACAATCTCCACAATAACTCTTTCCCTTTTTCATAGGTCGTGTTCATTAGTTTGTATTTTTTGATAAGCCAAGCAAGAAAGAGCCACAAGCCGATAGGCAATACAAGTGCCCCAAGATAATAAAATAGTATCAAGGCCTCAGTGCTGATAAATGTTTTAAATGTAAGAAAATCCATTGTGCAAATCCTAATCCAAGATGATTATTGTTTGATAAAAATCGAGTTTACCGATAAATAGCTTTAGTATGGTTTCTTGCTTTCATAGGAGTGGCGCATTTTTCATCCTAATTACTTGAAATTAAATAAAACTATCCTACACTACACTCTATGAATAATAAAAAGAGAAAAATCGCCATCATCGGTGCAGGTGCATCGGGTATGATGTGTGCGATTACGGCCAAAAAGCAGAATAGTGAGCTTGACATTACGATATTTGAAAAGAACGACAAGATGGGCAAAAAGATACTTGCAAGCGGTAACGGTAGATGCAACATCATCAACACAACATTTGATGAGACTAACTACCACGCGGGTGATTCGCTCTTTGTGAAAAAAGCATTGGAGCAGTTCTCTTTCGCGACTTTTAAGAAGTTTTGTCTTGATATCGGTTTGGTTTTAGATGTTAAAGAGGATGGCAGGTGCTATCCGCTAAGCAATGAAGCAAAATCGGTCGTGACGCTTTTTAGCAAAGCTTTGAGCGAGCAGGGCGTACAAGTGCGCTTAGAGCATGATGTGGGGCAGATACGCCATGAAAAAGGTGTGTTTTTTGTAGATGATGAGCCTTTTGATACACTTGTGGTAAGTAGTGGACTCGGTGCAGCAAGTCAGCTTGGCAGTAGTGAGGATGGTTTGGACTTTGCGCGGAGCTTTGGGCATACTGTAGCGCCGACATTTCCCGCTTTGGTAGGGTTAGAACTAGCAGATGCCACAAAGCGCCTCTTTGGTGTGAAGATGCGAGCCAAAGTGAGCCTCTATATCGATGGACTCTTCAAAGAGGAGGCGTTTGATGATATCCTCTTTACAAATTACGGCATATCGGGATTTGCTATACTTGATATCAGCACTGCTGCTTCGTATGCTCTGAGTTTAGGCTCTAGTGTGTATATCGAGATTGATTTGCTCCCCCAATTTGATAGAAATGCACTCTTTACGCTCCTAAGAAAGGTTGACGGTGATCTTACAGGGCTATTACCCGCAAAGCTTGTAGATATCGTCAGTTCAAAAAGCATCAAAGAGACTACCCATAACATCCAACATCTACGTTTTGATGTGAGTGCTACGCATGGGTTTGACCATGCAGAAGCGAGCGGGGGAGGCGTCTTAACCTCCCAGATAAATCCGCACACGATGGAGTCTCAAAAGATCAATGATCTATATTTTGCGGGTGAAGTTTTAGATGTGGTTGGAGAAAGAGGCGGGTACAATTTTGCTTTTGCTTGGGCAAGCGGTTACAATGCCGGAAAGTCTTTAGCGGGGGAAATCATCAAATAGTCCACACTGTCACAAGCGAAGCGTGGCGATTTATTTATTCAATCTGACCCAATGTCATTGTGATGACACTATGACTGTTGGTATCTTTAGCATCCATTGTCATAACAATTTTGTATAATCCTACTCCTTCAGCTATAAACCAATCATCACTATTGACGACATCTCTCTCAATTTCATATGTACATTGAGTATGTATCACCTCTCTTGTTTTTTCTAAAATATTTTCCTTGGACAATGATACAAAATGACACTTTGATTCAATAATTTTTTCTTCTCCACTTGCAAGAACATTATGAAGCTCCATCGTCCAATCTCCCCTTTTATCATAGAGAATTGGTGAGCTATGGTAATAGATTTTATCTTCATCGGCACACAGTTGCTCCGTTATCCCTTTCATCTTACCATCTACGATATATTTTTTCGCATTGTCGGGTATGTGAGATAGATCTTCTTCGTCAAGAAGCGTGTAATGATCCATAAAGACACAATTATCATCTCTTGAAGTTATTACCTTTTCTGCATATTGATTTTTACCTTTTATAACTCCACTTTCTAGGGATTTGTGGGAAGAAGTTGTTTTGTAGCTATACCTAGTTGCATTGCTTCCTGAAGGAAGAAACTTTGTTAGATTTGTGGGATGATTTGATTCTTCTTCACAACCGGATAGTGTTAATGCGGTGATGATGACTAGTGCGCTCAAAGTTATATTTGAAAATTTCATTTTTGCCCTTTGTTTTTTTATATTGTCAAGTATATAAGATTTTTTTCAATCTTACAAGCAATCTATCAAAATAGTCTATCATGCGAGTATCCTTGTAGCTTATAAAGCAGCCATATCTGTGGCGGTATTTTGGTGTGAAAAAATAACACCGATGTTTTTGGACTTAAAAGCCCCTCTATGTAATAATTTCGTAATGTTTTTGACTTAAAATCCCGCTATGAACTATAAGTCGATTTTTGTCTCAGATGTCCATTTAGGCACACGCTTTTCGCAAGCTGAACATTTACTAGAGTTACTGAAAGAGACAGAGTGTGAAAACCTTTTTTTTGTCGGTGACATCATTGATGGTTGGGCTATTAGGCGAAAGTTTAAATGGGCACAATCTCATTCTGATGTGATCCAAAAAGTACTTAGAAAAGCCAGAAAAGGAACAAAAGTTTTTTTCATCACCGGCAATCACGATGAGTTTTTACGCCCTTTTGCCCCTCTATTGATGGGAGAAAATCTTCAGATAATTAATGAAACAGAATACGACGCCATAAACGGCAAAAAGTATCTTGTAACGCATGGTGATTTTTTTGACTCCATTACTATGACAAAAAGGTGGCTCGCACTTTTAGGGGATATCGGTTATGATTTTGTACTTTATCTCAACCATATACTCAATAAACTTCGTAAACTTCTGCGCATACAAACACATTGGTCTCTTTCAAAATATGTCAAAGATAATGTCAAAAGTTCCGTAAGCTTTATCACAGACTTTGAAGGAACTCTTTCTGAGCATGCCTCAAAGCAGGGGTATCAAGGTGTTATTTGCGGCCACATACACAAAGCAGAATCAAAGATGATCGATAAAGTAGAGTATTTAAACTGTGGTGACTGGGTAGAGTCTTGCACTTGTGTCGTTGAGCATTTTGACGGAAAATTTGAGGTTGTCCATTGGCTAGAGCAATTAAAGAAGTAGTACTTGCACTTTCAGGTGGAGGGGCACGCGGGGCGTATCATCTAGGAGTATTACACTATCTTGATGAACAGAACATAAAGGTAAAAGCTATCGCAGCTACTTCGATTGGCTCGATCGTAGCGGCAAGTTACGCCTCGGGAGTTTCTCCAAAAGAGCAGTTAGCGATATTGAAGTCTAAAGAGATAAAAAAACTTTTTAGGTTTAACTGGTTTAAAAATTCTGTTTTTCATATAGATATGCAAGCGCCCGTTCTTAAAAAACTCGTCCCTTTTTCAGATATGAATGAGCTTAGCATCCCTCTTTATATTACCGCAGTTGATCTAGATGTTGCCCAAGAGAGAGTTTTTGATCAAGGAGATATTCGTAAGCTCTGCCAGGCATCTTCGGCACTTGTGCCGTTTTTTAAAGCTGTTGAGATCGAGCAGAAAACTTATATTGACGGTGGAGTGTTTAACCATATCCCCATAGCACCGCTTATAAGCTTTAATACACCTATACTCGGGGTCAATCTTCACCCTTTTGTGAAAAATGCAGCTGCCTATAACCTCTTTGCTTACCTTAAACGATCGATTGTAGCGAGTATGCAAAAAAATGTCTACAAAGCAAAAGAGATTTGTGATTTTTTCATAGAATCTCCCGAGATCACAAACTACTCGATCCTCTCACTTAAAAATTTTGATGCACTTTTTGAGCTTGGCTATCGAGAGGCAAAGAAAAGTTTACAAGCTCAAGGTTGATCACAATAAAAGATATCACCATCGCTTAAAAGGCTTTTGGGCTAAAGCAGCATTGGTATAGCGAGTATCTGTTGAAACTTCTATGGTGACCCAAGAGGGCAGAGCGAAGGACTCATCTGCACTACTCAGCTCTATCTCTGCGACGATAAGTCCCTTATTTTCTCCCTCAAAGATATCAAGCTCCCAGATATGCCCTTGGTGCTCTATCTCATAGCGTGTTTTAACGATAAGCAGACCTTTGCATTCTCTCAAGAGTTCTTTGGCATCTTGGAGGGGCAGGGGGTATTCAAATTCACTTCGACTGATGCCGCCATCACTTGAGCTTCCTTTAATCGTCAAAAAGGCTTCATCACTAGCCGTGCGCACGCGAATACTCGGCTGATGAAACGAGAGATAGCCTTGTGTGAGCTTTTTGCCATCCGTAAGCTTAGGGAGTTTTTCTTTGTTGATTAAAAATTTTCTCTCAATCTCTAGCGCCATTTTATCCCTTGAGCTTTATCTCATCTCTTAGTTTCTTACTCAAAGATGCAAATACGAGATCATAAGAGTGGTCGATAAGCTCTCTAAGTAAGCTTTCATCGGCATGATTGACGATCGTAAAGGTATTCCAGTGCTTTTTATTCATATGGTAGCCGGATTCTATATAGGAGAAGAGAGAGCGAAGTTCAAGTGCATATATAGGGTCGCATTTGAGATTTATGGATATCGGTTTTTTTGTATCATTAAAAAGGGCAAATATTTTATTGGCAACCCTGTAAACTCTTGTTGTTTCATCAAAGGGGTAATCAAAGCTGACTCCCTGTTTTGCAATCAGGTATGTATCAAGTCGTTTAAAATCCATGCTACTCCTTTTTTCTTTTTATCCTTGCGCCTAGTTTAGCCAATTTACCCTCTAAATTGTCATAGCCTCTATCGAGGTGGTAGATGCGTCTTACATTTGTAATCCCATTGGCTACAAGTGCCCCAAGTACAAGGGCTGAACTTGCTCTAAGGTCAGTTGCCATCACATCGGCACCATTGAGCTCTTTGACCCCACGCACGGCTGCTAAAGAGCCTTTAAGCCAGATATCGGCACCTAAGCGATTGAGTTCACTCACATGCATAAAGCGATTTTCAAAAAGTCGCTCTTCGATGATACTCTCGCCTTGCGCGATAGCAGCTATCGCCATAAATTGCGCTTGCATATCAGTTGGAAAGCCGGGGTACTCAGAGGTGGTGATATTGATAGGTTTGAGTTTTTTGGGACCCTTTATCGCTATAGCATTCTCTTCTATCTTTATAGTGCATCCCATAGACTCAAGTTTATCCAAGATTGCTTTGATGTGGTTACTCTCTACATTTTCAAGTGTGATCTCTGAGTTTGCAATCGCAGCAGCACAAAGGTAGGTGCCGGCTTCGATCCTATCGGGAATGATTTTGCACTCTTGAAATGCAAGCGGTTTTCCATTCGTGCCCGTGATGCTTAGCTCGCTCGTGCCAACTCCCGTGATCTCTACACCTGCGCTTTGGATAAGTTCGCAGAGCTGTACAATCTCAGGCTCTTTAGCAGCATTGGTGATAGTCGTAACCCCCTTTGCCATAGAAGCAGCCATAATGACATTTTCCGTGCCCCCGACTGTGATCTTATCGAAGACAATCTTTGTTCCTTGAAGCCCCTTTGGCGCTTCAGCTTGGACATACCCACCTTTTATCTCTATCTTTGCACCCATCGCCTCGAGTGCTTTGAGGTGCATATCTATAGGTCGTTGACCAATCGCGCAACCTCCGGGGAGACTCACTTCACAATGCTTAAAACGGGTGAGTAGGGGGCCAAGGACAAGTATCGAGGCTCGCATCTGCGAGACAATCTCATAAACAGCTTTTGTGGAGTTCATAGAGCTATTGTCTATAATTGCCGTAGTGTTATCATGTTCGACTTTACCGCCAAGCATATCGACAAGCTTCAAAAGAGTTCTTATATCGACGACATTTGGAAGATTTGTTATCTTGAATGGTTTATCACTTAAGATTGACGCTGCAATTACAGGAAGAGCAGAATTTTTTGCTCCACTTATGTTGACTCTCCCTTGTAATTTATGTCCGCCTTCTATCTCCAAATAATCCATATACAACCTTATTTTAATCTTTACTAAAATCAAATTTTACCCTATATATCATTAAATGAGAGGATTTATAATTATAATTAAAATAAAATTTCATATTTTTATATATTATTAAGAAAACATATTATAAAATATAGACCATAAATGACAAAGGTACTAAATGTCAAATAGTTTAGACAAACTAAAAGCACTTACTGATAGGCTAGAAGAGAAGATTGTTACGCAAAAATCTCTGTTTGATGAACCCGAAAGCAGAGAGCCGAAAGAAAAAGATGATCAAACCGCTCAAGTTTCCGAAAATAACGCCTCTATCGAGGTAAAACGAGAAAAGAGTGTTTCGAAAAGCGATGCTTCTGAAAATTCTGATTTAATAGATGACAGAGCTTTCAATATGAAAAGATTTAAAGAGTTGTATGCTATCTTGGGGATTGAAAGTAAGTGCGAAAACTTTATTGATATTTTTTCATATAAAGCTATGAATTTAAGTGGTATCGGTATAAGAGATGAGGACTTTGGCGAGGTTAGAAGCGGTAAATATATCCAGATTATTGTCATAAGTTATGAGAGTGAAGGGGACCAAAAAAAGAAGGCTAAAAATATATCTTTGGGATATTTTGGCAAAGGCGAAACACTCTCTCCCGAGAAGAAAAACCATATCATCGAATTTGTCCTTCGTTGGAGATATGAAAAGGTCTATCAAAACCTGAGCCACTATAAAAATCTTATCAGCAAGGTGGATAACTAAAATACTCCATTTTTCTCTTCAAAAAGAGAAAATTTTAAAAGACTCCATATATAAAACCTGCTAAAATCTGACTCTTAAAAGAAGGAGAGATTTTGGCACTGAATGGACTCAATGAAGAGCAGCTCGAAGCAGCAAAAGCACCTCTTGGCAACAATCTCATCATCGCGAGTGCTGGTACAGGAAAAACTTCAACAATCGTAGGGAGGATAGCCCATCTCCTTTATGAGGGGATTGCACCGGAAAAGATACTCCTGCTTACATTTACCAACAAAGCAGCCGGCGAAATGCTTGAGCGATTAGAGCGGCATTTTGATGCCAAGATTGTCTCAAAAATCGAATCGGGCACATTTCATGCCGTGAGTTATAGGTGGCTTAAGGAGTTTGATCCCAAATTGAGCCTCAAACAGCCCTTTGAGCTCAAAACACTCTTTAGGAGTGTGTATGAAAAAAGAGATTTCACAAGGCTCAATTTAGAGCAGAGCGCTTTTTCGTCCGCATTTCTCTATGATATCTACTCACTCTATCAAAATGCTTCCAATAATGGATTTGAGGCGTGGTTTTTGGAGCGATACCCGGAGCACAAACCGCTTGTTGATATCTATATGCATATCATAGATGAGTTTGAACAGGAAAAAGAGCAGTTTGGCTTTCTCTCTTTTAATGATCTACTCATACAGGCTATTGAGAAGAGAGACGTGTTACAAAAAGAGTTCACTGAAGTGCTTGTCGATGAGTACCAAGATACAAATACACTCCAAGGCATCCTCGTAGATGCGCTTAAGGCAAAATCACTCTTTTGTGTGGGTGATTATGACCAGAGCATCTACGCATTTAATGGTGCAAATATCGAAAATATCTCAACTTTTAAAGATAGATATGAAAAAGCAAAAATATTTTCGCTAAAAACAAACTATAGATCAAGTGCATCGATACTCTCACTTGCCAATAGAGTTATAGAGCACAATGAGCGAATCTATCCTAAAAAACTTGAAGTAGGGAGGGTTGGGGAGGATATTTCTCCAAAACTTCTTGTCTATAAGGAGCTTTTTGAGCAATATCAAGCCATAGCAGATACCATAAGAGCTTCCTATACCCCCGCCAATGAAGTTGCCGTTATCTTTCGCAACAACATAAGCGCGGACGGCATCGAGGCGAGTTTGCGAGAGCGTGGAATCTCATGTAAGAGGAAAGGCGGTATGAGCTTTTTTGATACAAAAGAGATCAAGTTTCTGCTTGATATGCTCACGCTTCTTGTCAATCCTAAAGATATGATGGCATTTATCCACCTCTTTGAGTATGCAAAAGGAGTCGGCTCATCGCACGCTAAAGAGTTCTATACTTCGCTTTTGCATTGCGGTAACGGCAATCTATTTGTCGGCGTACTTAATCCCAAGACGGATTCATTGCCACCGAGTTCGGCTATTAGCAATCACAATTTAGGACTTTTTGGAGACGATATCCAGATGAGTAGCGCTTCAAGGTTTACCACTCTTGGGCTTAGCAGTGATGTGCTCAATCATCCTCTTTTGAAGCACCCGAAAATGACGACAAACGGTGCACTCTTTTTTCAGGGATTTTATGATTTTCTAGCACTCTATCAAGGCAAGGGGTACCCGAGTAGCATCCTAAACTCGGCTATCAAATCAAAAATGTACGCAGTTGTCGTAGAGTTTCTCTCAAATCAGAGGGCACGACTCAGAAATGGTGAGATCGACGAAGTAAGAAGAGAAGAGGCAAAAGAGAAGATCATGAAAAAGTGCTCACTTCTCCTTGAGCTTTCTAAAAATTATAATGATCTCAATAGTTTTTTAAATGCTATGATCTTAGGAGCTAGCGAACTCAGTGAAGGCGAGGGGGTCAATCTGCTTAGCGTGCATGCCAGTAAAGGGCTTGAGTTTCGTGATGTCTATGTGATCGATCTTATGAAGGGGCGTTTTCCAAATCATAAGCTTATGCATCAAGGCGGAGAGCTTGAAGAGGAGCGAAGGCTCTTCTATGTCGCTGTTACAAGAGCAAAAGATAAGCTTATGCTCTCGCTTGCGCAGTATGATAAGGTAAAAAAGATAGATTTTAAACCCTCGATTTTTCTCTACGAAGCAGGCATACTTAAAGGTGAGAAACCAAAGGGGTAAAAGGTACTGCTTATACCTTTTTTCTGATACTCATCTGTTTGCTTTGTTCATCAAAATGGATATCAAAGAGGTCGATCTCTTTGATGAGGGCACTTAGCTTTTTATAGCCGTAATTGACGGTTGAAAATGAGGAGCTGTTGTTGATATATGTGCCGATATCAGCGAGATTTCCCCAACCGTTTTCGTCCATCGTTTGATCGAGCCCCGTATAGAGAAGATTGACAAGCCATGCATCCTCTCGCATCTCTTGACCGCTCTTTTTCTCATCAGTAATGACATCACTGATAGTTTTATCATCCGAAACCATTAGCTTTTCTGTGAAGATAAACTGTGAGCATGCTGCCATAAAGGCTTTTGGTGTCTTTTTTTCGCCAAAACCAAAGACTTTGATCCCCTCGGCCTGTACACGCATAACCACAGGAGTAAAATCACTATCGCTTGTAGCAAAAGCGAAAGCATCGATCTCTTTGGTGTGCAAAAGGTCCATCGCATCGATACTCATCAGAATATCGGTAGCATTTTTATGCTTGCTATAATCAAATTGCTGTATCGGTTTGATAGCAAATTCTAAGAGCTTATCTTCCCAATTTTTGAGATTGTCTTTTGTCCAGTTGCCGTACGCTTGTCTGATATTGACCACACCAAACTTGCTTAGCTCACTAATGATGCCCTTGATTGCCTTGTGTGAGATGTTATCACAATCTATAAAGAGCGCTATTTTATCCTCTTTGTTCGCCATTGTTTTCCTTAATTGAAAGATTCTTTTTGATTCGTGATACTTTGGAGATAGTCACTCATTTGCACAAGTGAAAATGTCACTAAAAATATCATAAGTCCCGGGAAAAAGCTCACCCACCAAGCGATTTCCATCACTCCTTTGCCTTCGCTGAGCATACTACCCCAGCTCATCTGTGGGGGCGTGATGCCGAGCCCAAGGTAGCTCAATCCGCTTTCGGCTAGTATAGCACCGCTGAGTGCAAAAGTAAAGCTGATAAAAAAGATAGGCGCAACAAGAGGCAAGAAGTACTTAAAGATGATAACCAATTTTGAGACATCGGCTATCTTAAGTACCTTGATATAGGGTTGTTTTGAGATGTTGTAGCTCTCTTGCCTGATAAGTCTTGAAGTTCCCATCCAGCCTGTAATGGATATCACTATGATGAGTACCAAGATTGAGGCATCAACATAGCTGATGAGCGCGAGGAGTAAGAAAAAGGTAGGGAAGGTTAAAAAAAGATCAACGATAATCACAAATGTTTTATCAAATCTACCTTGAAAATATCCCGCACTCACACCCATAGCAATACCGATTAAAGAGGCGATAAGTGCCGAGCCAAACCCAATGATGAGTGATATCTGCCCACCATAGACTATCCTCGCAAAGATATCTCTGCCGAGTCTATCTGTTCCTAGGATATGCTCTAGTGAAGGAGCCTCCAAAATAGCATCTGCATTAAATTTAAAAGGTTCAAGCGTAACAACAAGCGGAAGGATAAAGGTAATGAAGATGATAAGGGCTAAAAGAGCAAGACTAATAGAGGGAAGCTTGGCGTTCAAGCTATCTCCTTGGGCACATAGTAACTGATCGTTGTTCTGCCAAATTTCTTCGAGCGTGCAAGCTCAAACGCCCCGATACTTTCTGGTATCACAAGTGAACTCATATGCTCAAGCATCACCATGTCGCAAACTTCTTGCTCAATACTTGCTATAAGTATCATCGTCTTCTCGTAGATATCATCCATCCCCTCACGTATACTAAAAGGAGGGTCAAGGTAGATATAACACTTTTTATTAAGCGATTTTAGCTCACTATAGACTCGTTCAAAAAGCTTAAAACTATCGCCGAGGTAGGCTCTACATCTATTTGAATCAAGTTTGTCGATGTTGCCTTGGAGGATTTTGTAGGTTTGTGGATTCTTCTCTATAAAAAAAATCTCACTTGCACCTCGTGAGAGCGCCTCAAGACCAACCGAGCCACTCCCGCCAAATACTTCAAAAAACGGTTTATCTATAATCTTAAATTGAAGTGTATTGAAGATAGACTCTTTCAGTATTGCCTTTGAGGCTCTTGTAGTGTCAACTTTAGGGACATCAAGCATGATGCCTTTAAATGTTCCTGCTATGATTTTTGTTCTATAGACGCTTTTTTGTTTCATATAAAATTATAACACAGCAAGGTATAAAATCTAGAAGATAACGATTGATTTAAGCGTCTTGATAAGCGCGGACTCCTCTCTTGTATTTTCAAGCTCTTTGCCGGGTTGTGTTGTGGTGATAATGGTTCTTGCCGTGATGAGCTTGCTCCAATCCTCTTGTCTTACTCCCCAATAGGTATGTAAGATAACGGGTTCATTTTGATATTCACCGATGTAGAGCACGATATGTCCGGGCACAAAGAGCATGGAGCGAAAAGGTTTTGCATATTTTATAATCGCATCTTTTTTTGCCCGCACATCTTCTATGTCGGAGATATCGACAACATATCTACCGTTTTTTGCTTGCTCGGCAGAGTTGCGCTCAAGAAAAATCCCAAAAATTGCAAAGAAGTCTCTCGTGGTAGCTGAGCAGTCTCGTGTTTCGTAACACTCACCCCATCCGTAGGGCTCTCCTTGAAATTCTGCAGCTATCATAGCAACATTTTTTGCGTTAAATTGCAAGGGTTTATGAGAGATGATTCCTTTTGCTGTCGCTTTAAAATAGGCTATCTTTGCCATACCTTTTTCATCTTTAGTTGCAAACATATACCCCTTTTGTGTATAAGGAAAGAGGGTGCCAAGCTTGATGAGGGAGATGTCTCTATCATCGTCAAAGAGCCTGAGGTTATCCTTGATACTCATAGCATAGTTGCCGTTTTTAAATTTTTTAATGAAAGCATCATCAACAAAAGCGATATCTTTTGTTTGAACCCACCCAAAAGCATAGGCGCCTTTGACAAATGCCCATTTGCCGTCTTTTGAGAGATGTGAGACAAAAAGCGGCATATTGATAGGGTAGGCGCTGTTTTGATTGTAATCAAAGGGAAAACCTTCTCCCGGACGTTTTGGATTTTTAAAATACTGTATTGATGTTGGGAACGCTTTGAGATCAACTCTGCGCAAGGTGATTGCACGCAGTCGTTGCGTGTCAAAAGCGTCCATATTTTCATTTTCAATCCACTTTTGAATCTCTGATTGCTCAATCAACTTACCAAGGACAGTAAATATCTGCTCTTTTTCGACAAATCGTACCTCCCAGCCAAGCTTATCGTCATCTATTTGAGCGCTTTTTTGTGTCCATGGCTCAAAGTATTCACGGTTATATTCTCTATCAAGCTCTTTTTGTATCTTTGTATCAAAAGGAGCTACTTGCTTTGCATAAAAAGAGAGATCTTGCGGTAAAATTTTCATATCGGCTACGGAGTTTTTCGGGAGTTTATCTATCTTTGTTTTCTCTCTATAACTTGGTTTGAGCAGATACTTAGCATCTAAAAAGCTTAACAATAATAAAAAGATTACCAATATTTGTTTCATAAAACTCCTTTGTGAAATTATATATCCAATCAATTAACAAAGAGTGTAAAGATGTTATAATTTTTCAAAAAAAAGAGGGTCTATGGCATATGAGCTAAATGATAAACTTGTTGTTGCGATCTCTTCACGTGCACTCTTTGATCTCGAAATTGAAAATAAGATTTTTGATGAAAAAGGTCTGCAAGCCTATTATGATTATCAGCTCAGTCATGAAGAGAAGCCTCTTGAGCTTGGAACCGCATATAGGTTTGTGAAAAATTTTCTATCTATAAATAAAAAATTTGATGACAAACTTATAGAAGTTATCATACTCTCTCGCAATAATGCCGCTACAGGTCTGCGAATAGGGCGAAGTTTAGAGCATTATGGCATAAACATAGAACGCTCAGGTTGGACAGCAGGTACACCCGTAGCGCGATACCTTGAAGCTTTTAAAGTTGATCTTTTTCTCTCTGCAAATAGTGATGATGTGCAAGATGCTATCAACGCCGGAGTCGCAGCAGCAACTATATTGCCATTTTCTAATCAAGATGAAAATGATTCCGAAGTGGTGCGCATCGCCTTTGATGGAGACGCAGTACTTTTTGGAGATGAGAGCGAAAGGGTCTATCAAGAAAAGGGGCTTGAAGGATTTTTGGAGTATGAGAAAGCAAATGCGAAAAATCCACTCAGCAAAGGACCATTCTTTAAATTTTTAAAAGTAATATCGAATATCCAAGATCGTTTTGGTATGGAGCAATCCCCCATACGAACTGCTCTAGTAACTGCCCGAAACTTTTCTACACATGAGCGAGTTTTAAGAACACTTGGTGCGTGGGGCGTTAGAGTCGATGAGGCATTTTTTCAAGGAGGAGTGCGTAAACATGAAGTTATACAGGCTTTTGGTGCAGATATATTTTTTGATGACCAAGATGCTCACCTAGAGGATACTTCAGCGCTCATACCGAGCGCAAAGGTGCCTTCTAAGAGCTGAGATTATCTATACTTCTTCTTGTAAAATCTTTCGCCTCTTTTTCCTTTTGCGTGGCACTCGTCACATATGGAGAAGCGATAAGAGAAATCAAGCACTTTTCCGCATCTGCGACACTCTTTGACGAAGTGTCCCTCTTTTAAGGAGTGCTCTATGAAGTTATTGAGCCTTGCACGTGAGCTAATAGCCAGCTCTGTGTCTTTGAAGAAATCAGGAAATCTAAATGAGAGCCAAAGATAGAGCGATATCTCCCTGACTCTATCTTCGGCATTGAGGAGCATCTCATTTGTCTGTGCAAATTTCGGTAGATCCTTAGGAGGGATGTAGTGCACCTCTTTGTTTTGCTCTATCAAGCGAATGTATTTGTGCATAATACTCTCGATATAAGGCGAAGAGATAGAGGCAGGAGCACAGGCTAGGCGGTATCTTGTCTGCAGATCTATCTTATACTCATCAACAATATTTGCTATCTCTATCATCGAGTCGATATTGGCAGCGACAAAAGGACCATCAAACTCCATATTTTCTGTAAAAAACTCAAGAATTGATGTGAGATTATGCGTATCGAGGATCTCACCGATAAGCATCACATGCTCTAAGCTCGCCATGACGCTCACAGGAAGAGGGATATCCTCAAGTGGAGTTGTTAAGGCCTTTTTGATGTTATCAAGTATACCCCTATCAAGTGCACCCACATAGCCTTTCTCTTCGATACCGTATCTTCCTGCACGACCTGATATTTGCAATACCTCTGATGGTTGCAATTCTCTGCGTCTAAGTCCGTCAAATTTGTTATCCTTTGCAAAAAGGATTGTTTTGATAGGGAGGTTTAGCCCCATAGCGATTGCATCGGTAGCGACAAGTATATCGCTCTCTCCCTCTCGAAAGCGTCTTGCCTCTTCTCTTCTTACTTCAGGAGAGAGGTTACCGTAAACTACCGAGACCCTATATTTTTCTGAAAGCTGTTGTTTGAGTGCTAAAACCTCTCTTCTTGAAAAGGCTATAACGGCACTCTGTTTTTCTATTTGATTTATAGAAGTAGAGTGCTCTAACGGCTCTAGAGGATTTTTTCTCTCAAATGGTTTGATAGTGAGTGTCTCCCCTAGATAATTGCAGAGCTCTTTGATCGCTTCTATAGCATCGGAGGAGCCTGCGAGAATCACTTTTTTTGCAGGTATGCCGATAAGTGCATTTGCCCATGCCCAGCCTCTATCACGATCATTGATCATCTGTATCTCATCGATGACACATACATCAACAGCAACCTGTGAGTTCATCATCTCTATAGTCGAGCTGACATGAGTTGAATCCTCATCTATGATCTCCTCTTCGCCCGTAATCAGCGAGACTTTAACTCCGTCACTTTTAAGTGTCTCATAGCCCTCAAGCGCCAAGAGTCTCAGTGGAGCAAGATAGTAGCCTGTTGTGGCATCTTTAAGCTCTTTAAGCGCTGCGTAGGTCTTTCCACTGTTGGTTGGCCCTACATTGAAGACTATCTCCCTTTTGAGTGATCTTGCAAGCGGAAAGAGGAGTTTAAAATCACGAATCGTTTTAGCTAAAAGCTCTTCTCTGTTTTGTCGCTCCTTAAATGGCTTGAGATACTCTTGCCAATGATACATGATGCGTCTCTTGGTCTTCTCTTTGAGTTTAAGTGAGTGTGAAGAGATGACTTGAGGCTCAAAATACTCCATGATAAAGTCGATAATAGGCTCTTCATTGATCTTGAGTCCCGAGGCAACATCAAGCATATCATCTTTCATCTCTTGTATAGCGATAGAGAGATCTTCAAGAAGCTTCTCATTGACATCTTCAAGTTCGCTTGCTATGGGGAGTGGTTTATTTTGCCAGATAGTCTTATAGATAAACTCTTTCGTATAAGAGACGGAAATGTTGTAATAGAGGTCTCTGCCGTGAAAGAGAAGTTTTTTTTCTTTTTCGATGATATAGTGATCTTCACTTGATATTAGATAATATTTTTTATTAATATCTTGGGTAATTTTTTCTAAAATATCATCCGGAATAGGGGTGTGATATATCTCAACCTCAGGAGACATTATGCTTAGTGCTTCCGTGATAGTATCAGCGCTTAGATAGTCATTACTTTTTGAGGTAAGCAGAAACGCATCGATCTCTTTTTGCTTTTGAGCGATAACCTCTTTTTTGATTTCTGAGAGTTTTTTGATTGTTGCATCTTTTGGAAGATCAAATATCTCTTGTGCTAAAGGCAAGGTTTTACAATGAAGAATCTTATGAAAGTCTCCAAAATTAAATGAATGGTACCATGAGAGCTCATCAAGAGTTGTTATCTCGGCATCGATAGCCTCTTCAATACTTTTAAAATGCTCTTTTTTTCGTAGATAATTGAGTTTTGAGAGTACCTTCTTCTGCGTGATTTTCCTATTTTTTGTATCACTAAAGAGTTCAAGTATCTTCCTAGCTTCTTCTTTTGTATGCTCAATACTCTCAAGTCCATATTTGATTTTTTCAAGCTTTTCTATCTGCTCTTCTTCATCTTTTTTGTTGAGCCCGTTATTGGAGATAAATTTGACGATCTCTCTTTTGGGAGCTATATCTCTTCCGCTCCATACCCTACGAAGAAACTTTATAAGAGCCTCTCTCTCTTGGATAGTCTCTCCTGTGTCAAAAAGTGAAGCGAGAGTTTTGAGCTGTTCATTGCTGAGATTGACTATGCCTTCTTCAAATGAGGCACCATGAAAGAACTCTTTGATTTGTCTGTTATGTTTTTTATTTGTTTTTGCCATATTTTTCATTTAATTATAGCAGAATCAGGACTAAATAGAGGAGATTGATTGTCTATTTATAAAAATTGATAGGTTTAATTCTCTCTTATCTAACATCTGTTACTATTTTTATATCTAAAGGAGATCGAAATGGATGAGCAGTATGCAAATAAGCATTTTCTTACTATGCGCTTTATACATCTTGCGATGGTAATGGGTGTTTTTATATACGGTTTTGTACTTTGGTTTACGCACCACAATACTCCCATGCAACCTCTCTCAAACGATGAAGAGCTGCAAGGGATGGCGAAAATGGGCATTATCATCTATGCGGTTATTTTGTTTTTTGTTGTATCTGCGTTTAAAAAGTATTTTTTCTCTGTTCGGGGCATAAATTCTAACAAAGGTGAGCAGAAAAAAGATGCAAATGTTCCTTTGTATTATGGTAAATATCTGACGATACTTTTTATTCTCTGGGCGATGGTGGAGACTCTACCGATATTTGGGATTATCTACTATTTTATGTTTACCGATTTAGAGTATGCGCTATTGATCATCGGTTTATCTGTCGTATTAATGCTGTACCATAGACCAAGAAGAGACGAATTGTCGATTTTGGAAAATATCTATAGAGAAAATAACACTCCTGGCGAGTACGAAAAACTTTAAGATGCGATGTTTTAGTTGTCATGCCTTGAGCCTTAACATCATCTGCAAGCAATGCAAGGATAATCTACTTGGAGCAAATATCACCAAAAGGAAGATCGGCTCGCTTGATGTCTATAGTTTTTATAGCTACACCTCTCTCGAGAAGCTTTTGCTTTCTAAGCATACTCCTATCGGCCACAGAGTATACAAAGAGCTTGCCAAAATGACATTTAAGCCGTTTATGGAACATTTTATCGCTCATGATGCACGAGATATTGCCGTTATCGGTGTGGATGAGCGCATAAAGGGAGGCTATTCTCATGTTGCTCTTTTGACACACTCCATGAGAGGAGCACACACAAAGGTACTCTATGCATCGCTTATGGCAAACAATAAAGTGAGTTATTCTGCTCAAAGCTTGGATTATAGACTTGCAAATCCAAGAGATTTTGTCTATAAAGGCAAGCAAGGTATGGATGCGATACTTGTTGATGATATCGTAACGACAGGGACGACGCTTTCGGAGGCGAGGGCAGTGTTGCAAAAGAGCGGCGTTGATGTCTTGTTTGCTCTTACGCTTGCTGATGCTAGATTGTAGCATCATAGATTACAGAACAAGTGCTGATGCGAGCGGAGATACTTCTTGAGTATATGTCGGCTGTTTTTTATAAAAAACAGAGAATAATATTATGATATAATTAAATCATAAAAGGATTATATATGAATAAAAATAATAATTCAAAAAGCAAAGAAAGCTCGGAGGGCGAAAAAGAGCTGTTCTCAAAAATGGGCATTGATATTGAGAGCGAGAAGCTCTCTATCGATTTTGCTAAGACAAAAGAGTTTTTTAATGGACTTAAAGAGAGGATGGAAGATACCTCTAAAAATATAGAGAAGAATCTTGGCAAAAAAGCGCATGATCTCAAAGAAAACCTCGGAATCAAAGTTGATGATGAGCATATAGAGGTCAATTTGGGCGAAGCTAAAAGCTTTGTGACAGACTTAGGTGAGAAGATAGAGGAATTTTTAGCAAGCCTAGAGCGAAGCGTTGATAAATACAATAAAAAAAGCTAAGAGCGTATATTTAAAAAATGCTTCGTTGAGATATCATCCCATTTCTTGTTAAGTCTGTAGAAATCTTCATGACTCTTTAAAACTCTTTTAAAATCAATATTTTTTTCTGCCTCGTCATGTAAAACACCATTGAGTGCAATCTTTATAGCATCCATCACTTTACTCGGAAGCTCTTTGATCTCAACCTTGTCTTCAAGCTCACTGTAAGCAAGCGCGTTTTTATAACGAAACTCCTCATTTATCTTTACACTCATCTCTCTTGCGGCCGCTTCTATGATGCCCTGATGCTCAATACTGAGCTTATCCCATTTTTGTTTATTGAAGGTAACCTCTAAGATGGAGCCGGGCTCATGCCAGCCTTTGTAATAATAGGGCGCTATCTTTGGAAACCCCATCATATTATCCAAAAAAGGACCGACCCATTCGCTTGCATCGATAAGTCCACGCTCAAGTGCTGTATATATCTCGGCAGCAGCGAGTAAAACAGGTGTTGCGCCGAGTCTTTGCAGCACTTCTCCGCCGATGCCGGGCATACGAATCTTGAGCCCTTTAAGATCATCAAGACTTTTTATCTCTTTTTTAAACCATCCACCCATCTGAGGACCCGTTGTGCCGCCTATATGCGGGTAGAGGTTAAATTTTGCATAGGTCTCTTTCCACAGCTCATAGCCACCTCCAAAATCCATCCAAGTCATCATCTCATCGCTTGTAAGTCGCAAAGGAACGCCACCAAAGATAGAAAAAGCACTATTTTTCCCTTTCCAGTAGTAAACGCCTGAGTGGAAAGCATCTATCTGCCCTGATGAAGCAGCGTCAAATACCTGCAGGGCCGGCACGAGTACATCTTTGGAATAGACCTTGATATCGAGTGTTCCGCCACTAAGCTCTAAACATCTCTTAGCAAAAGATTCTATGCCCGTTCCCATGATAGGGAAGTTTGCCGGCCATGAAGTTGCAAGCGTGAGTTTTGTTTTTTTACCTCTATTGATATTTGTACTTTTTATACTCTCTTTTTCATCTCTTCTACACCCGCTTAACATCAGTGACGCTCCGCCTACAAGGGAGGCTTGCATAAAATCTCTTCTTTTCATAAGGGCTCCTTTTTAGAGGTCAAATAGAGAATACTCTTTTTTGATACTATTTAATATCTTCTTATCAGAACTATAGATAAAGGCATAGTTAAAATCTTTTGTTTTAAGTATTGACCTTATCTCATCTTCATTTTCAAACCAGATAGGATTCTTCTTCCCGCAATCAAGCTTTACTTTCGGTGGAGTAAGAAATATACTCTTTACCCATTTCATCTTGTAGGTGATATACTCTTTTGATTTTTCGATATCTTTGATGTTGTCGCCAAATATAGCAACCTTATCGCTTCTTCCTTTGAGCGTCTGCTCTAGGTTGTTATTGATGAAGATAGGGTAGAGATGCTTGGTATAATGGATTTTATCGAGCGAGAACTCTATCTCATGTTTTTTACAAAATGCAACTATTTTGAGGATATAATCAAAGTGAAATGGGAAAAGATCGATATCTTGATAGATATAGCCATCAAGTTTGAAACTTGTTTTAAAAAGAGTCGCATCTATGATTTCTCCATCGATGCTCCCTGAAAACTCTTTTATATCCGTCGAGATGATCTCTAAAAGCTCTTTGTCGCTACTTGCGAAGAGTCTATCGTTTGAGTTGACCATCTGCTCAAAAGCTTTTTTATAATCACTTGAGAGCATAGTAACTCTTTTTTTGTCCTTGAGTATCATCTTGAGAAAATTAAGCTCATGGATATCAAAAAGATAGATATCAAGCTCTTTTTTAAGCAATACATAGCGTGCTAGTTTCATACTTGCCAATTTGATATCGTTGACTTTAATCCATGCGATTTCATTATCGGTTGGAGTGATAGTATCACCTTCGAAGATGATGGCATAGGCGCCATTTTCTATGGCACTCTCTATCGCTTCGATATCATCTGAGAAAAAGAGATCGCCTCTCTCAACTTTTGATTGATAGGTCGTTGCGGCATTAACGGATTGAATCTTTGGGGTATTTAAGAGTTCCCCTTCTGTTATATTAACAACATCGCTTATATTCATCAACCAACCGTCGTTCCGTTTGATTTTGGAGCCTCAGGTCTGATGAGCGAGAGCCCGTTTTTATCTTTAGCTGCGAGTATCATACCCTCGCTTTTATTGCCCATAAGTTTTGCCGGTTTTAGATTGGCTACAAGGCATATCTGAGTACCCGGCAGATCTTGAGGGGAGTAGAACTCTTTGATGCCTGCTACGACTTGACGAGGAGAAGCTTCGCCTATATCGACTTTAAGCAGGAGAAGTCTATCGCTTTTTTCTATCTCTTGTGCTTCGATGATAGTGCCTATCTTGATAGATGTCTTGAAAAAATCATCGATGCCGATAAGCGCGATCCCTTCTTCTTTGCTTGATGCCTCTTTTTTCTCCTCTTTTGGTGTTTCTTCAGCTTGTTCGAGTTTTACCTCTTCAATTCTAGGAAAGAGCGGTGGAATCTGTGTTATCGTAAAGGAGGCGAGCATACTTTTTTCGATGATAAGCTGTGTCCATGAGCTATTATCTATCTCAAATCCAAGTGCTGTGGCTATTTTTCGTGTAGTTTCAGGCATAACAGGATGGAGCATCACCGAGACACGAGCCAAGATGTTAGCAATGAGCGCAACTAGCGCCATCGCTTCATCGGTTTTTCCTTCTTTCATCAAGACCCAAGGTTGGTGCTTATCTATGGCTTTATTTGCAATGCTCAGGGGTCTCCAGAGCTCTTCAAGGTATCTATGTATCTGCATCTCAAAAAGGAGGGGCTCTAGCTTGTCGATCGACTCTTCTACCTGGGCAAGCTCATCTTTGTAGTAAAGTACGATATCTTTTGAGTCTATTGTTCCCTCAAAGTATTTGCCACTCATCCCTATGAGTCGATTGAGGAGATTACCGAGATCATTGCCTAGATCAGAGTTGATCCTATCGATAAGTGCTTTTTGGCTAAAGTCTCCATCGCCACCAAAGGGGACCTCTCGAAGCATAAAATATCTAAAGTTTTCGAGTCCATAGGCATCTGCGACCTCTTTAGGGTTGACGACGTTCCCTTTGGACTTACTCATCTTTTGACCATCTCTTGTCCACCATCCATGTGCTGCTATATGTTTTGGAAGCGGTTGATCAAGGCTCATTAAAAATGCCGGCCAGTAGATTGCATGAAATCGCAATATATCTTTACCTATGAGGTGAACACGCGCAGGCCAATAGCGCATATTTACTTCATCGCTTCCATACCCAAGTGCAGTAAGATAGTTCATAAGCGCATCAAGCCATACATACATCACATGTTTGGGGTCGTTGAAAGACTCAGGAATCTTCACGCCCCAATCAAAGCTCGTTCGTGTGATTGAAAGGTCTTCTAATCCGCTCTCAACAAAACGGATTACCTCATTTCTTTTGCTTTTAGGCAAGATGCATGATGGATTTTGCTCGTACCATTCAAGAAGTTTATCTTGATATTTTGAGAGTCTAAAAAAGTAACTCTCCTCTTCGACTACGGTTGTTGTCTTGCCGCACTCCGGGCAAAATTCCTCTTCGAGTAGTTGGTTTTTGGTAAAGAAGGTCTCACAAGAGATACAGTAGTGTCCACTATAGACATCTTTGTAGATATCGCCTTTTTGTGCCATCACTTCAAATGCTTTTTGCGCACCAATTTTGTGTTTTTCGTCAGTTGTGCGTATGAAAGCATCATAAGATATCTCAAAATCATCCCAGAGGTTTTTAAAAGTCGCGCTTATTGCATCGGCATACTCTTTTGGGCTTTTGCCTTTTGCTTTGGCAGATTCCTCAATCTTTTGACCATGCTCATCGGTTCCTGTGAGGAAGAATGTATCATGACCGATAAGCCTTGAGTAGCGCGATATGCTATCAGCTATGATAGTGGTATAGGCGTGCCCTATGTGGGCGATATCATTGACATAGTAAATCGGGGTGGTGATGTAGACGGATTTTTCGCAAGACATTATGTGTTTCCTTAACAAATGAGTTTTTGGATTTTACATTTTAGGTAAAATATTGTAGTGATTTTATCCAAAAGATGCTGTAACGAGGATGAAGAATGTAGTTAGAATTTATTTATCCAATTTGCATAATTTGGGTTTAATTTATGATAAACCACATCTAGATTTTATTTGTTTGCCAGTATCTTTTTGATAGCTTCAGAGCATATCATCAGACCAAAACTTCCTGTGACCCCCACAAATGAGCCTTTCTCTTTACATCTTGCCGCTTCACCAGAAAATACTACCGTAAAGTTTCTATCAAATTTTGCTTTTTTAAGCTCAGTGCGTATCTTGCTTGCGAGTGCATCACCATGCGTTTTCCAGATAGAGGCTACCTCTATCTTTGAGGCATCAAATCTCTTAGCCGAGCCTACCGACATGATAAGTTTTTTGTACTCTTTTTTTGCCAATTCTATCTTGACTTTTGTGGTATCGCAGGCATCTATGATAAGAGCATAGGGGCTAAAATCAAAACTTTCAACCCATGCTATATCTATCTTTTGAGTGATAGTCCGGATATTTGGATAGAGCTCTTTAAGTCTTGTGGTTTTGAGCTCTCCAAGAGCCTCAGAGCCTATCTGTCTGTTTTGATTGGTGATATCATAGTGATCATAATCGACAATGGTTATATCGCTTATACCGCTCCTATAGAGGCAATCAAGTACATATGAGCCAACGCCGCCAACACCGAGGATGATAATCTTGGCTTTTTGTATCTTTGCAAACTCCTCATCTCCAAAGAGCTCTTCGCATCGCTTAAAGCGTTCTAGAGCCATTTTTTCACTTTCTCTATATCATCATGACTTGTCATATCAAGATGAATAGGGGTAATGGAGATATATCCTTGTGCGATCGCTTCAAAATCACTCATGATATCACTTGGAGTATGCTCCCAATCAAGTTTCGGCAATCCTATCCAGTAGTGCTCTATACCTCGCGGATTCCAGTGGACTTGCGCATCATTGCCATATATCCTTTTGCCGGCTCTTGTGACGCGAAATCCTTTTGATTCCTCTTTTGAGATTGGAGGGATATTCACATTGAGCAGTTTTCGCTCACCAAGAGGAAAATCATCAGCCAATATTTTTGTTACAAGCGTAGCGATAGCATCTTTTGCAAGTTCATAACCAAAATCATCGATGTTTTGACACTGATCTCTACACACTTGTGATATAGCAATAGCGGGGATACCTTGCAATACTGCCTCCATCGCCCCTGCAACCGTTCCGGAGTAGGTGATATCTTCACCCATATTGGCACCTTTGTTGACCCCTGAAATTATGATATCAGGCTTGTGTGCATCATCAAAAAGCTTATTGAGTGCTAAAAAGATACAATCAGTCGGGGTACCGTCATCAAGCTTAAAAAAGTCATCATCAAGTTCTACAAATTTAAGGGGCTGTGTCAATGTTAATGAGTGTCCGCAAGCTGATTTCTCAACGGTTGGTGCCACCACCGTAACATTGCCTAGTGGTTTGAGTGCTTCGATGAGCGCAAATAGACCTTTTGATTCAAATCCGTCATCATTTGTGATCAATATCTGTTTCATATATTCCTCTTTCTTTTTTTACAAGATGTATTATAACCATTTTGGTATAATACAAATAAAATATTGCCAAGGAGTAGCAGGTGCAAAAAGAGCCGATGCTAAATGAAACATATCAACGCCTTACTAAAGAGCTTGAACGACTCAAAACTGTTGAGCGGGTAAATATAGCTAAGATTATTGATGAAGCAAGAGCTTTAGGGGATCTCAAGGAGAATGCAGAGTATCATGCTGCAAAAGATAAGCAGGGGCATATGGAGTCTCGTATCATAGAGCTGCAAGACCTACTTTCTCGTGCTCAAGTGGTTGACCCGGCAAGTTTTCAGCATACAAGAGTATCTTTTGGCTCGACGGTAACCCTTTGTGATCTCAGTGATGATAGCGAATGTAAATATACGATAGTAGGCGCTCAAGAATCAAGCCCATCCAAAGGACTTATATCGATATTTTCTCCTTTAGCGAAGTCTATCATGGGCAGAGAAGAGGGTGATGAAGTAGAAGTAGCGCTTCCGGGTGGTACCAAGCAATATGCGATTGAAGAGATATGTTTTCAAGAGATATGTATAGAGGTAAAACAATGAAAGCGGGAGTCGTAGGAGCGAGCGGATATACAGGACTAGAGCTTATAAAACTCCTTTTAAATCATCCCGAGTTTGAGCTTACTTATTTGGCAACTACTGAAGGTGGCGGCAGTGTAAGTGAGCTTCATCCATCGTTAGAGGGGCTGAGCAGTGTTGCGATATCAAAAGCTTCTATCGAAGAGGTTAAAAAGAGTTGCGAGATCGTCTTCTTAGCACTTCCTCACAAGGCTTCTATGGGTTTTGTAAAGCAACTTTGGGAGAGCGATATAAAGATAGTTGATCTTTCAGCCGATTATCGCTTAGAGATGGAGACTTATGAAAAACATTATGAGAAGCATGCTGACCCCAGCAACGCCCACAAAGGCGTGTATGGACTTATAGAGTACTATAGAGATGCGATTAAAGGCGCGAAGCTTGTAGCTTCTCCGGGATGCTATCCAACAGCAGCTCTTTTGGGATTACTTCCATTTATAGAACATATAGATACAAGCGCACCTATCTATATAGATGCAAAATCGGGTGTAAGTGGAGCAGGGAAGAAGTGTTCTGAAAATACGACATTTGTGAATGACAATGATAATGTATTTTCCTACAATCCACTTAAGCATCGCCATACACCCGAGATCAAAGAGAAGGTTAAAAAACTCTGCTCAAAAGATATAGAGCTCGCTTTTGTGCCTCACCTTGTTCCGATGACACGAGGGGAGCTTGTGAGCATCTATGCGAAGCTCAAAAGTGATATAGAGCCTCAAAAGGTGCTAAAAGAGCGATATAGTGCTGAGCCATTTGTGCGGGTTCGAGAGACGCCTGTTGATACCAAAAGCGTCTCAGGGACACATTTTTGTGATATATTTGTAGCGCGTGAGGGCGATATGCTCTTTGTGAGCAGTGCTATAGACAATCTCTTGCGCGGGGCGTCCTCGCAGGCACTTGCAGCTGCAAATCTTATGTGTGGTTTTGATGAGGCACTTGGGCTTCCTAAGATAGCCTACATCCCATAAGTTCGCTATGATAGAGATCAAAGAGGGCGCTCTTTTTATCGCCGATGCTCACTACCCACATCATGGTAATGCATTTTTTCAGATTTTAAAAAAAATAGAGCGAAAAGAGCTTCATGCCTCGCAGATATTTCTCATGGGCGATATCTTTGATCTCCTCTTTGGATATAACGACTATATCAAGCAACCACTTAGTGGAACAATCGCTTTAGTAGAGAAGCTTTCAAAAAAGCATGAGATATACTATTTTGAGGGAAATCACGACTTCTGTTTGGAGACTATATTTTCTAATATTAAAATATACAATAGAGCTTCCCAGCCCGTATATATGGGTCTAGAAGGGAAAAAAATCGGCATCTCACACGGTGATATCTATGAGGCAGGTTTTTGGTATGGAGTGTATTGTTTTTTACTAAGAAATAAGGTTGCACTGACGCTTTTAAAACCGTTTCAAAAGAAAATTATCGATAATAGACTCGCAAAATTAAAAGTGAAAAATATCTGTGCCAAACTAGAGCATTTTGAACAAAAAATGAAAGCTATCAGTGAGCATTACCAAAAAGATACCGATCTCATCATAGAGGGGCATTTTCATCAAGCTAAAAAGCTAGGCAGATATATCTCTTTACCGTCACTTGCTTGCCAAGAGCAGGTTGGAGCGGTGATAGATGGCGAGATACAGTTTATAGATATCAAGGATTTGTAGTCATTGAATTTGCCGCAATTCATCAATAATTGTCTGCGACTAAAGCTCTTTCTGTCGCTTTCACACTTCTTGTGCAGTTGTGAATGCGAGCACTGCGAAGCACGAGCGTTGAGCAACGCCCGCACAATTGTGAAACGACGATTTTCTTTTCTTACTTTTCTTTACTAAAAAGAAAAGTTATAGAGATTTCTTTTTTCTTTTTACTACTTTTTTAGAAAAAGTAGCGCAAAACTAGCGAATAGCGATTTTGCAAAGCAAAAAGTTTCTTTAGAAAAAGCGTCATGCTGAACTCGTTTCAGCATCTAGATTTTTAGACCCTGAAATAAATTCAGGGTGACGAAATGACCAAAGCATTTTTAACGCCCCGATGGTTCTTAAAGAAACATATATGATGATTGCATATGCACTCTCATGCAAAGTATGGGAGTGAGAAAAGAATTATGATATGATATTTTTATGAAAAACATACTCTTTGTACTTATTTTTACATTTATATATGCCGAAGTTCCCGACTTTCGCCTGCAAGATTATCAAGAGAGATATAGCGTATGCAAGGAAAAGACAGACTATAGCATAGCTCAATGTTTATTGAACGGTAATCTAAACTACTCCGGACTTAGAGGAGATAAATATGCTTATAGATTTATCGATAGAGGGAGTATAGCTGCAGCGGCGCAAAACGGCGATATATATGACTATACCGTGAGTCTTATGCCAAAAACTAGAAGGTACATTTTTTTAAAAGAGTATATCGATTACCTCTACTCTATAAAAGATCAATATTCGCCACCGCAATTCAAAGGAGATGATGCTCAAGACATCATAGATATCAAAAAAGTGTTGAATCTCTTGCAATTTGCTAGGCTAGAAGAAAATTCCGACTATACTCAAGAGTTTGAAGTTGAGTTGTTAGAGTATCAAAAAAGACACGGTTTAGAAGTAGATGGGAAGATAGGGCCAAGCACAAAAAGAGAACTAAAAAAATCGATAGATGAGATCATCATAAAAGCTAAAAAGAATCTAACATTAGAGAGAATCTCCAGCCCCAAAGGCGCAAACTATGTTTTAGTCAATATCCCTGAATTTAAAATGTACTATTATGATAATGGTGAACAGGTCTTAAGTATGAAGGTGATTGTAGGCAAAAAGCGCACAAGAACTCCCATACTCAATGAAATGATGCAGTATATCGTCAAAAATCCAAGATGGAATGTACCGCCGACAATCTATAAAAATGAGTATGCAGACAAATCAGAGAGTTATTTAAAAAGAAATGGTTTTGCATACAATAGTGAGGGAAAATTGTATCAAAAAGAGGGCAGTGGAAATGCGTTAGGGGTAGTGAAGTTTCTCTTTCCAAATAGGTTTAATGTCTACATGCACGACACCCCGACGAAATCATTATTTAACAGAAAAGTGAGAACATTTTCGCATGGTTGCATCAGGCTAGAGAAGCCTATAGCCTTGCTCAATGAGCTAGGATTTGATTATGATACGAAAAAAAATAGATGGATCACTTTAGAGAAACAGATACCCGTCTATGTGGAGTACCATACACTTTGGGTGGATGATGATGGCATCGTCCAATTTAGAGATGATATCTATGGGTATGAGCAGAGTTTGTTTCGCTAAGATAAGATATTAACTATTTCTTCTATTGTTTTTCGCACTTTTCTAAAAAGTGCAAAGAAATAAGAAGAAAAGCATGGATTTTTGCTCTTGTTCCCATGCTTTGCGTGGGAATACATACTCTCAGTATTCTATATGTGTTCCCGCAAAAACCGTAGGAACGAGAAGAAACAAATATGCTAAAATATAGAAATTAAAGACCATGGAGGCATAAATGGCATGGCTTATAACAGCGGGCTTGACTGTTCTTATGGCGTTAACACTTGTGGTGATGCTCGTTAAGCGTACAGGTACAAAGCGTATTTTTAAAACTTTAATGGGGTTTGTTGTGGTTATCGGACTCTTTGTTATCTATGCAAATAAAACTTGTGGTCCAAATACAAAAGATATTGAGATCATGACATCGCAGATAAATGCTATAGCAAAACATATAGTTGCTAATGGCGTGCCTAGCTCTTTGGCTGATATTGATAATTTAGATTATGATTTAAAAGAGTGTAAACGAAATGAGAGATATCACAATAGTTATAATGAGCTTGTGGAAAGCAAGAATGAAGCTATTTTTTTAGAAATTGATGAAGGGTGTCAGTTTGAAGCGCAGGGGAGAGTGTATGAGGTTGAATTTCATTTTGTTCAATATTATAGAGCAACTGAAAATACACATGGAACTTTAAAGATTAGAAATATCATTACAGATACAGGCATTCTTATTTCTTTTGAGCCACATTACGGTGGAGGTATTGTCGTCGATTTTGAAAAATACCCAGCAGTTTATAGTGTCAAAACAACCGGAATTTGTAATCCAATGAGACAATAAAGAGAACGGAGAGGCGATTAATCCCCGCTTCTCATTACAAAGAAATCTTTTTTAAACGACTCAAATCGTTGCTCCAAGATAGCCTCTCGCATATCGCTCATAAGCGTGAGATAGTAATGGAGGTTGTGGATCGTGGCAAGTCTAAAGTAGGTGAGTTCTCGTGCACGAAAGAGGTGTCGCAGGTATGATCTTGAGTAGTTCCGACAAGTGTAGCAATCACACGCCTCATCGATAGGCTTACTATCTCTCTCGTACGCTTTTGCTTTGATGTTGAGCTTGCCGAAGGTCGTAAAGAGCGTGCCGTTTCTTGCATTGCGTGTCGGCATCACACAATCAAACATATCCACTCCTCTGCTTACATTTTCAACTAAATCTTCAGGTGTACCGACACCCATGAGGTAGCGAGGCTTATCCTCCGGCATAAACGAAGTTGTGTACTCGACTGTCTCATACATCTGCTCGTTAAGCTCCCCGACACTCAGCCCGCCTATGGCAAACCCGTCAAAATCAAGCGCACAGAGCTCTTGAGCTGACTTTTTGCGAAACTCTTTATCGATGCCGCCTTGGATGATTGCGAAGATATTTTGCTCTTTAGCGATTCCATGTGATTGGTTGGCTCTATGATAAGAGATCGACTGCTGTGCCCATCTTGTTGTGCGCTCTATACTCTCTTTGATGCGCTCCTTTGTTGCGGGTAGGGCGACAAGGTCATCGAGTATCATCATGATATCACTGCCGAGGTTATACTGGATATCAAGCACTTTTTCAGGCGTGAAGTAGTGTTTGGAGCCTTCTATATGGCTTCTAAAAGTGATGCCACCTTCATCGATCTTGACATTATCCGAGAGTGAAAAGGCTTGAAAACCACCGCTATCAGTTAAAAAACTATGGGGAAATTTTGTAAATCCTTGCAATTTGCCCATATCACGGATAATCTCATCCCCGGGTCTGAGGTAGAGATGATAGGTGTTGCCCAAGATGATCTTTGGGGTTAGTATCCCTTGCAAATCGATGGCATCGAGTGATTTAACTGCACCCACGGTACCAACAGGCATAAAAACAGGTGTTTGTATCGTTGAGTGCGCTGTTTTGATGGTGCAAGCGCGGGCATTTTTATCTGTTTTATCTAATTGAAATTCCATTTTGATATAATAATCCTTAAAATAATAGTGATATTTTACCAACACTATATAGAGAGCTATATGAAACAGATACTAATTTTTGCCGAAGGCGAGATTGCAAAACATTTTGTTAGTCGATTGAACAAAAAAAGAGTTGCGCAAAATCAATATCATGTAGTGAGCTACAAAAGCGATATGTCTGAACCTAAAAACAATCAAAATATCACTTTCTCTAAAGCTGATCCGACAAGCTTTAGCAGGATAAGCGCTCTTTTTGACGAGGCAAAGTATTCTCAAGTTTTTATCATTTTGGATAGTGCTGAGGATGTCAAGCATACTATGAAAAATATACGGACGATCGATGAGCGCATTCGTATCGTGCTTGTTAACCAATGGGAAGATAAACGGCTTGGCAGGGGGTACAATAATGTCACGATATTGGATGTATTTGATCTTATTTCCACCCATATCTATGATTTCCTCCCCAATATACCGGTCATTGCAAAAAATGTCGGGTTAGGTGAAGGCGAGATTATGGAGATGCGTATTCCTTTTGGGAGTGCATACGCCTTTAGACATATTGGCTCTATCGTGCAGAAAAAATGGAAAATAACAGCCATCTATAGAGACGCTAAACAGATCATACCGACAAATGCAACGATGATAAAGCCCAACGATACTATATTGGCAATAGGAAGACCTCTTGTGCTCGATAGTGTCTATAAGGGGGTCAACAGCCATAAGGGGCTTTTCCCGGAGCCTTTTGGAAAAAATCTCTATCTCTTTTTTGATTTTAGTGAAGATAAAGAAAATGCCTTACGCTATATCGAAGAGGCAAAATATTTTGCAAGCAAATTGGAGAAAAAAGAGCTTATTGTCAGGATTGTTAATCCGACCGATTTCCCACTCATAGAAAAGCTCAAAGAGATGCAAGATGAAAAGCTCACACTCTTGATATCTTATGGTGCCGAAGAGGAGAAGTTTATCATTACGGATGATGTACAAAAGTATGATATCGGTATGGTGTTTTCAAGTGTCAATACTTTTTTGCAAGAGGGGCGTATGCATATGTTGTATGAGCTTAAAAAACTTGTTTACCTCTTTGGAGATACCTCTTTGGAATATATCGATTCATGTATGGTAAGGATGAATGATAAGGAGAAGATGGAGTCGATCTCATCGAGCGCGTTTGACATTGCCGAGACATTCGGATTGAAGCTTATGCTTTGTGATTATGACCCTGAGGCTGATTTTGATAATAAAAAGATGATTGTTGAACACTATGAAGCGCTTTCTCACATATTTAATACAGAGCTTGAGGTAGAACAAAAAGTAGCCAATCCTGTGCGGGAAATATCAAAAATGAAAAACATCTTGCAGGTTGTGCCGTTTAACGGAAAATGGCAAGCCGATTCTTATTTTCAATTCTTTGCGATGAAATTTTCTGATTATCTTTTGACAAAACATAAACATTCAAAAATACTTGTTCCATACGATGTCGGTGACGAGTAGAGATATTTTAACCACAAATAAGATACAATCAGGGTATATAATTTTTTTATTTTAAGGCTAATGTCATGATAATTCCTATTCATTTTCAACCAAAATCTTCTATGGATTATGAGATAACTATCGATGAGTTGCCTTGTTTACGTTTTGATAAAAGGGTGGCGATTATTACAAACCCGACCATTGCAGCGTTACATCTTGAAACGCTTCTCTCCAAGCTCGAAGTCAGAGAGCTGCATATCGTAGAGATACCCGATGGCGAAGCCTATAAAAATATGGAGAGCGTAGAGTTTATCCTCGATAAGCTTTTTGGTTTTAAACTAGACAGAAAGTCGATGCTTATAGCCTTTGGAGGTGGTGTCATAGGTGATATAACGGGCTTTAGTGCCAGTTTGTATCAAAGAGGGATTGATTTTATCCAGATACCGACCACTCTGCTTTCGCAAGTTGATGCAAGTGTCGGCGGTAAGACAGGAGTCAATAACAAATACGGCAAAAATCTAATCGGCTCATTTTATCAGCCAAAAGCAGTCTATATCGACCCAAAATTTCTTGATACACTCCCTTTGAGAGAGTTTGTAGCAGGCATTGCGGAGATGATTAAGGTGGCAGTGACATTTGATGCCGAGTATTTTAAATACCTCCAGAGTGTTGATTTGCACGATAAAGAGATGCTCAAAGAGGCGATAGCAAAAGCAGTAACTATCAAAGCCGATGTTGTTGCAAAAGACGAGAAAGAGAGTGGCATCAGAGCAGTACTTAACTATGGCCATACATTTGCACATGTGATAGAAAATGAGACCAACTACTCAACATATCTTCATGGTGAGGCTGTGGCTATAGGAATCGTTATGGCAAATGCACTTGCATGTAAGCTTGGATTGCTTGATGAACATGAAGCTAAGCAGATCAAATCGCTCTTAAAGCATTATGGTTTGCCGACAGAGTACTCCATAAATGATGTCGAGAGTTTCTATGAGCACTTCTTCTTAGATAAAAAGAGTGCTAACAATGCGATCACTTTTGTTTTACCGCAAGGGATAGGTGATTTTAAACTCAAAGCAGATATTGATAGTGATGTGATTAAAGAGGTATTACAAGATTTTGGAGAAGAAAAGAGTGAGTAGATATTGTATGAGATTATTATCTCTATTTTTTGTCGTTACTTTGGCTGTTTTTGCATCCAATAATGTTACACAGGTAGCAAATTCGGAGCAAAACCAAACATCAAATCAAGATCTCAACGCAAATATTGAGTCTGTAGGCTCCAACGCAGAGTATATCCAAGAGCTTATCGCCCAAAAAGAGAACATAAACAAAGAACTCAATGAAAATAGTGTATGGTATAAGGTCTATAGCAATTATAATACCTATAGAGATCTCATGACGAAACAAGATATTCTCAACAATGAGATGAGCTCACTCTTAAGTAAAAAGCAGACCCTTAGCGTGCAAGCACAGCTTGAAGAGCTTGGAAAAGAAAAAGACACCATAAGAGAGAAGATACAGCTTCTCTCCGGTGAGTATAAAGATGATCCTTTTAGAAAACTCCTTATGCCTCCGCAGATTGAAGAGGCGCCAAGTGTCGGGAATCCTTTCGCGATACTCAGTGGTGTCTCTTATAAAAAGAAACTCGATAGTGATCGATTGGAGTATAAAAGCAAATATCAATCTTTAGAGAATATCATTATCAATCTTGAGAAAAAGCAGGACATCTTAGAGGAACTCATCAAGCTCTCCACGCCGGAAAATGCAGCTGCTTATCAAGAAGAATTTGAGAGCACAACGCTTCAAATCCAAACCTTTTTACCTGTTTTGGATATCTTTAAAACAACCTATGATGTCTACGAGAAGAAGCTTGAAGAGGTTAAACTTCCTGTTGATTCAGCCATCAAAAAAGAGCTAGAGAAGCTTATCTCCATAGGGGGTGTTGTTCTTTTCTTTCTTATACTGATCATTGGACTCAAATACCTTGTCAAGCGCTATATGTCCGATACGGAGCGTTTTTATACCATCAACAAAGCACTCAACATCACTTTTATCGTCCTCCTCCTTTTTACGATGCTTTCAGCCTATATCGAAAATGTCTCCTATTTTGTGACAGTTGTCGGTTTTGCATCGGCGGGTATCGCGATTGCGATGAAGGACTGGTTTATGAGCCTTTTGGGATGGTTTGTTATCATCTTCGGTGGGGCGATTAGAGTAGGTGATAGGGTAAAATTCATAAAAAACGGTGCCGTTTATGTAGGGGATATCGTTGATATCTCACTCCTTAGAATGACACTCCATGAAGATATCACTCTTACGACCTTTATGTCCAACAGAAGATCGGGTCGTATCGTCTTTATCCCAAACAATTATGTTTTTACCGATATGATCGCAAACTATTCACATGACGGGCTTAGCACGGTTTGGGATGGGATCGACTTTCTTGTTACTTTTGATTCAAACTATAAAAAAGCCGCTGAATTATCAAAACAGATAGCAACAAAATACTCAAAAGGTTATACGGATATTACTAAAAAAAGGCTCAATAAAATACGCAGTCACTACAGCATGAAGAGTATCAATGTCGAGCCAAGGATATTTACTTTTATCGAGCCGTATGGAGTCAAGATAAGTGTTTGGTATCATACAAATAGTTTTGCGACCTTGACACTAAGAAGCACCATATCCTCAGAGATACTTAGACTCATCGAAGAGAATGATGATATCTTTATCGCGTATCCGACGCAGTCTGTCTATGTCGATAAGCACTCCCCGCAATTGGCTTCACATGAGCCATTTGATCCCGCCCATACGGAGCAAAAAGAGGTCAAATCTTGAGCAAAAGAGTTTTTTTTAAAACATTCGGTTGCCGAACAAATCAATTTGATACTCAGGTTATGATGCAAAATTTGGGCCCGCATACTATCAGCCAAAGCGAGAGCGATTGTGATGTTGTTGTGGTTAATTCATGCACAGTTACCAACGGGGCAGACAGTTCTGTGAGGGGGTATATATCGTCTCTAAAGAGAAAAAATCCAAACGCAAGGGTGATTCTAGCGGGTTGTGGCGCGTATCAAAAAGGTGAAGAGCTTTTAAAGCAGAAAAAAGTTTTTGGCATCATTGGGCATTCAAAAAAAGAGTCTATAGCCGATTTTATAAGTACAAAAGAGTCGTTTGTAGAGCTTGGTGATTTTGACCATATTGATGAGACAATTGTTCAAGATTTTATAGGCAAGAGCAGGGCATTCATAAAGATACAAGAGGGGTGTGATTTTGAGTGTTCTTACTGTATCATCCCCAAAGTAAGAGGGGCATCAAGATCGCACAAAGAGGCAACCATCTTGGAGCAGATCGATATACTTGCGCACAATGGATTTGGTGAGTTCATCTTGACGGGCACCAATGTCGGAAGTTACGGTAAAGGCACAGATACATCTTTGGCACGACTCCTCAAGAAGATTTCGCTCATCAGAGGCGTGAGGAGAGTCCGCATAGGCTCGATGGAGCCTTCTCAGATCGATAGTGAGTTCCTAGAGCTTTTAGATGAGCCGTGGATGGCAAAACATCTGCATATCGCTTTGCAGCATACGAGTGATACAATGCTAGAACGTATGAAGAGAAACAATAGATTTGCCGGCGACCAAAAGCTTTTTGAACTGATTGCTTCAAGGGGTTATGCTTTGGGAACAGATTTTATAGTGGCACATCCCGGCGAGAGTGATGCCCTATGGCAAGAAGCATTGCAAAGGGTAGAGGCGTTGCCTCTTACTCATATCCATGCCTTTACCTACTCAAAAAGAGACGGGACGGAGTCTGCTTTGATGCGCGATAGCGTACATGGAGATACTGCCAAATCAAGACACAGAGAGCTTACAGCTTTGATAAAGGATAAAAACTATAGATTTAGAAAAGAACACAGTAAGAATCTTGAAGTTTTGATAGAGCAAAGTGATAGAGGGTTTTATAGAGGGTATGATCAGTATTATAATAACGTAGAGGTGCTCACCAAGCGAGATATAGCCAATAGTTGGGTGAGCTTAGAAGATGTGGAGGTCAAAGATGAAAAAAACTATTCAAAAATTTAGATTTACGCAACTAAAGATAGTCTCAATCCTATTTTTTGTTTTGGTTGCACTCATTCTTTTTGCTTTTTTGAGAGACAACACAGAGGTTATAACGCATGAACAAGCAAATATGCTCTATAGCGAAGATAAGATCACAAAGATAGTCGTAGAGGGCAAATATCTACTGCTTCATACGCAAGATAATGTCTATAAAGTATATAAATATGCTATTAATTATAAAAAATACTTTGAGAAATTTCCTGTTGAGCTTAAAGAGGAGTCGCACTATCTAGGTTGGTTCTTTTTCGCCTTGATTACTTTGATGCTTCTTACACTTTTTTATCGCTATAAAGACTATCTCAAAAAAGGGACAAGCGTCGAATCATTGCGTGCAGGCTTTGCAAATCAAGGCAATGAAGCCATAGAGGCGATAAGCTCAAATGTGAGATTTTCAGATGTTGCCGGCATAAAAGATGTTAAGGAGGAGCTTGAGGAGATCATCGATTTCTTGAAAAATCCAAAGAAATATAAATCACTCGATATCAAACTTCCAAAAGGCGTACTCCTCATCGGGCCTCCGGGTGTTGGAAAGACCATGATATCCAAAGCAGTTGCCGGCGAAGCCGGTGTTCCGTTCTTCTATCAAAGCGGTGCCTCTTTTGCTCAGATATATGTAGGTATGGGGGCAAAGAGGGTCAGAAATCTTTTTGCAAAAGCAAAACAGATGGCGCCAAGTATCGTATTTATCGATGAGATTGATGCAGTCGGTAAGAGCAGGGGCAATCTAAGAAACGACGAGCGAGAAGCAACACTCAATCAACTGCTTACAGAGATGGACGGCTTTGAAGAGAATAGCGGTGTTATCGTCATCGCAGCGACAAATAAGGTTGAAGTGTTAGACGAGGCACTCCTAAGAGCAGGGAGGTTTGATAGAAGGATATATCTCTCTTTGCCTGATATCGAAGAGCGCACAAAGACATTGGAGCTTTATCTTAAACATAAAAATCATAATGTTGATATCAATCAACTTGCTAAAATGACGGCAGGTTTTAACTTTGCAGCTATCGATACACTCGTCAATGAAGCGGCTCTCCATGCGCTTAGGAAAGAGAAAAAAATAGTCGAGATTGAAGACTTTGAGGCAGTCAAAGATAAGGTAATATTGGGCAAAAAGAGACTCCTTGTGCTCAATGAAAAAGAGATGGAAGTGCAAGCTGTCTATCAGGCAGCAAAAGCGCTTGTGGCAACTTGGCTTGATATAGAGTTTGATAGGATAGGAATATTTTACAATAGATTTTTAGCATCCAATGATGATATGGCAAGTAAAAATCAACTGCTTAATCGCATCAAAGTTTATCTTGCAGGCACTGCGGCGACAAAGAAATATTATGGGGAGAACTTTGTCAACTCCAGTAGTGATATCAAGGAGGCAAAGGCTCTTGCACAGCGATTGACTTTTGATCTTTCCATGGGAGATAAGTTCTTTTCCGATGCAAAAGAGAGCGAGGATATATTGCAAGCATCACTCGATGATGCCGCCTCAATCATAGAGAAACTTGCCTCTGTGCATAAAAATATCACAGGATATTTGCTAGAAAATGAGTCTATCACACAAGAAGAGACGAGAGAGATGTTGCGTGAGATTTTTTAGTGGTTTTTTGTTTGCAAATGAGCAAAAGCTCTTTAGCAAATACCTTAGAGATGATGATTTTACCGTAGCGGGCTTTAGTCATGGGGCGCAAAAGGCTCTAAAGTTTGCGCTTGCTAGCGAAACTAGGATTGATCGGCTTATCTTACTTTCTCCCGCTTTTTTTCAAGAGAGAGAGGAAGCTTTCAAAAGAGCACAAAAACTATATTTTGCAACCAATAAAGAGCTTTATGTTAAAAATTTTCTTCAAAGTGTAGTCTATCCCGCAACAGAGAGAGATATCAGTTGTTATTTGGAAGAGGGGAGTCAAGAAGAGCTTGATGCACTTTTAGAGTATGTTTGGGATCAAGATAAGCTAGCTACGCTAAAAAGTCAAGGAATGGAGATAGAGGTCTTTTTGGGCGCGAGTGATAGAATCATAGATGCCGAGAAAGTCGCGGATTTTTTTGCTCAAAATGCAACAGTTTATCTCATAAAAGAGGCAGGACATTTACTTGATATTTTATAATATAAATAAAGTACGATAAGATGAAAAAAGTAGTAGTTATCACGGGATGCTCGAGCGGAATAGGGCTAGAGACTTCGCTATACCTTCAAAAGATGGGTTATCTAGTTTGTCCAACAGCAAGAAAAACAGAAGATGTTTTAAAGCTTCAAAAACTAGGTTTCGAGGATGCGATGCAGCTTGATGTTAGAGACCACGATATGATTAGCAAAGTCATTAGTGAAGTCAAGATGAGATATAAAAAGATAGATATTTGGTTCAATAACGCCGGATATGGGCAGCCCGGAGCACTTGAAGATGTGCCGACAAATGCACTAAAAGAGCAGTTTGAGACCAATGTTTTTGGGCTCCATGAGTGCACAAGACAGATAGTGCCCATCATGTTAGAGCAGGGCTTTGGTAGAATCATCCAGCATAGCTCAGTTCTTGGCATCGTAGCACTGAGCGGAAGAGGGGCATATAATGCAAGCAAGTATGCGATCGAGGGGTTGTGTGATACACTCAGATTCGAACTCAAAGAGACACCTATCGAGATGATTACGCTCAATACAGGACCGATTACGAGTGATTTTAGAAAAAATGCAATCATAAAACTCAAAGAAAATATCGATATAAATCACTCAAGATTTAAAGAAAAATACGAAAGTTCTCTCGCAGGAACGGCAAAAGGTGTCCCATTTAATGAAGAGGCGATAGCAGTCGCTAAGATTGTGCATAAGATTATTGAAGTAAAAAATCCAAAGCCTAGATACTATATAACAAAAGCAACGTATCTATTGGGTGCGCTCAAGAGAGTGCTCTCTACAGGTCTATTGGATAAAATACTTTCAAGGATATAAGGAGCGAGTGTGGATTTGATCAAAATCGGAGTGATAACAACAAGCGACAGAGCGTCGCAAGGGATTTATGAAGACATCTCGGGAAAAGCGATTATAGAGGTGATGGGTGAGTATCTCCTTAATGAATGTGCATATGAGTATCGATGTATCCCTGATGAGCAGCCTATCATAGAAGCTACTCTGCTTGAATTGGCAAAGAGCGGGTGTGACCTTATCGTCACGACAGGAGGAACGGGTCCGGCACCTAGAGACGTGACTCCTGAGGCGACTGAAGCCGTTTGCCAAAAGATGCTTCCCGGTTTTGGAGAACTTATGCGCTCTACGAGTCTTCGCTTTGTGCCTACAGCCATACTCTCTCGCCAAAGCGCAGGTGTGTGTGAAAAGTCGCTTATCGTTAATCTTCCTGGTAAACCCAAATCAATACGAGAATGTCTAGAGGCAGTTTTTCCCGCTATTCCATATTGTTGCGATCTTATCGGGGCTTCTTATATGGAAGCCAATAGTGAAAATATCACGATATTTAGACCAAAACAGTAGTTTTTAGATAAGGTTTTATATATCTATTATATTAAGATAAGCAAAAATCCTTATTTATAATTTTTTCTTTATCTTACTATTAGTCATTTTTGTCTAGAATTATGACCAACTAAAACCTAAAGGTGTCTATCTTATGCGATCTCTCTTACTTCTAACACTTCTAACTCTTTTTGTTTCTGCAGATACAAACAATAATCCTTATAAAAATGAAGCTATCAAAGCTGTCAAAACATTAGGCAAAGCACTCAAGGGTGACCTTCAAAAATATATGAAACAAGATCCATCCGGTTTAGCCGCTTTTGGTTTTTGCACAGGAAAAGCACAGGAGATTACTGAGAGTGTTAACAAAAAATTACCAAACAATGTAAGTGTCAGAAGAACATCAAGCAAGGTAAGAAACCCACAAAATAAAAAAGATACTCTTGATAAATGGGTGATGATTAGTCAGTATGGGCCCGGAAAAGCAAATCACAAAAATCTTTTTATCGTCGAAGGTGATGGTTTTACAAGAGCCTATAAGCCGCTTTTTGCAGATAAAGCATGTCTTAAATGCCATGGAGAAAATATCGCTGAGCCACTCAAGGCAGCTATAGACACAGCATACCCTCAAGATAAAGCAGTTGATTATAAAGAGGGCGAACTAAGAGGTTTTATCATCTCAGAAGTCAAACACTAATGTAACTTATTTTTTTGCCATAAGCACAAAGACATCAAAATTGCCATGCGGTTTTTCGATGCTATGTGCTTTTTCTGTGCTAATCTCTTTAAATCCAGCAGCTTTTGCCATCTCTTTTAAATTTTCAAAATCAAAGCCAAAATGATATACACCGTCATTGTTGTCATGAAAAGTTCCATCTTCGCTTCCCAAATCAGCAATAGCTATAAAGCCTTTTTCTTGCAACATTCCATAGAGTTTGTGAAATAGGGCACTTATATCTTTGATGTGATGCATAGTCATGGAGGAGATGATGCCATCAAAACACTCTTGACACTCATACTCCGCTAAAGAACTTTTTACTATGGAGACAGGGCAGTCAAACTGACTCACTTTGGATTGGAGTTCCGCGAGCATAGAAGCAGAGCTATCAAGCGCTGTGATCTCTTTCACTTTTGCGGATATAAAGTAGCCAAGCAATCCAGTACCTGCCCCTACATCCAAAATCTTATAAGTCGGCTTCATATCTATATTATTTAGTATGACATCTGCAATACCTTTTGCATTTTGAACTCTTCGACTACTCATATCCCAATTTTTTGACTTATGCTCAAATTTATCTTTCATCTATTCCCTTTTAATATTAATTAATTTAAAAAAGCGTATCTTTTTTCTCTATCTTGATGCTATCCCAAAAGAAGTCAACATGCTTCTCAAAAAGAGAGACTATAGAGGAGGTTGATTTTTTATCTACTTTTAAAAGTGATACCTCCATCTGGTAAAAGAAGAGGGGTGCAAAGAACTCATGGGCAAGCATAAGTGGGTCAGATGAACGAATCATATCCTCTTGCATCATCATGAAGAGGAGTCCGGAGAGTTTTTTGACATTCTCTTGAAATAGAGACTCATTATATATGTCTCGTATCTTTCCATTACTAAATATCTCTTGCATCATAAGGCGAAATAGGGAGTCATTTTGGTTATCAAAGCTGATAAGCTTGAATTTGTTCGATATAGAGTGTAGTAGGCTCTTGCCTTGCTTGTAGGCATCAGGATCAGCGTTGATCTCCTGAAAGATATTGGCTATGAGTAGGGAGGCGAGATCGTTTATGATGGTCTCTAGTATCTCGTCTTTGTTCTTAAAGTGGTTATAGAGTGCACTTTGCTCAATGCCGATAGCTTTTGCTATCTCCCTTACCGTTGTAGCCTTGTAGCCATTGCTAGCAAATAGCTTTAAAGAGGTATCAAGTATCTTTTGCTTCGTGCTTTTATCGCCCATATCGTCCGTCCTATAGGGGGTTTAAGGGTATTATAGTGAACATCTGTTCTTTTGTCAAGTAGGTAAGAAAGAAAAGAAGTGAACATCTGTTCTTTTCTCCTTTTCTCAATAGAGTATAAAGTGAACAGTTGTTCTTAAGGCAATGAGCATAGATTATGCTAATGTGAACATCTGTTCTTATCTATCTTTGCAAGCTCCCTGATATAGGGCTTTAGAGCCTACCCACTTATTATCTATAATTGAGAATAGGGCATATTATATATTTATTAGTATTAGATATTAAATAATATACTATAAAGTATCGATGGCAATAAAAGAAAAAGTCCATTTTAATATTAATTAACATATAATTAAATGCTTACTTGTAAAAAAGAGCAGATCATAAAACTCAAAAATCGCAAAAAATTTTCGTCTGCTAACGCAGATAGATACATATTGAAATTTTATAAAATCTTTATCATTAAGATATTAAACTTATCCCTAGAAGCAAAAATGCTAAAAACTACAAAAAAAATTTCTATTAAAATAGAATTTGAAAGTAGTAAGCGTCTAATATATATAATTTTAATAGAATTTATATTATGTTAACCAATGTATATATTGAGGTAAATATGGAGGGTTCAGCAAAAGAAAGGTACACAAGTTGGTTATATTGTGCCGCACCTCGACTCTCAAAAGTATATTCTACTCTATATTTAACCATTCTTGATATAGATGATATAATGGTAGTAACTATTTTCATAGGAGTGACTTATGCCGGCATCACATAAATGGTTCTATGGTCTCTACATTGTTATCTGGATCGCCTTAGCTATTGATCCAAAATTCCCGGATGATTGGTTACTTGAAAATGTACTTGTATTTATATTTTTCCCTATTGTGGTTTGGTTGGATATCAAATACAAATTTTCAATCACTGCTCTTTGCTTTTTACTACTCTTTGGTATCTTGCATGCACTAGGAGCCCATTTTACATACGCAAAGATGCCATACTTTGATAGCATTACTCATCTTTTTGGGTTTGAGCGCAATAACTTTGATAGAATGGTACACTTTCTTTTTGGGGCTTTGGTCTTTAAGCCTCTCTTTGAGATCATCATTCACTATATCAAGCAAGTGAAACTCGCCCTGCTTTTTGTCTTTACCCTCATCGCTACGATTGCTACTCTATATGAATTGCTAGAATGGACTGCTGCGATGACATTGTATCCTGAGCTTGGCATGGCATATCTCGGAACGCAAGGCGATATCTGGGATGCACACAAAGATACACTCGTTGCTATTATCGGAGCGCTGTGCAATATCATCTTTTTTTATTGGCATTATAGAAAAGCATTTGAGAGGAAATAGAAATATGGTCGGAGTGACAGGACTTGAACCTGCGACCTCTACCACCCCAAGGTAGCGCGCTAGCCAGACTGCGCCACACCCCGACTTTTGAAGAGCGAAAATTATAGCATAGCTTTGCTAATGCTATAAGTATATATACCGCCCTATTTGAGTACAAATTTTTGTTATAAAAATTATTACAAATATTATCCTATTGTTATAACCTACTCCTATAATCCTCTTATAGTCAGAAATCTTAGAGGAGGCTACTATGACACAAGCGAGAGTTGCTCAAGGTCAAGAGGAATCATATAGGGAATTTTTTGTAAATTCAAACAAAAATTATTTTCGATCAGTTATACAATCAAAATCAAAATACGAAGAGTATAGATATGATCGTGGTATAAGCATAAGCTCTACAAATGTAAAAGGGATCATAACCTATGTCAATAAAAACTTTTGTGAAATGAGCGGATACGAAAAACATGAGCTATTGGGAAAAAGTCACAATGTCATCAGGCATCCTGATATGCCAAGAGAGATATTTAGAGAGATGTGGGAATGCATCGATAGTGGCAAAGATTGGTCTGGAATCATAAAAAATCTAAGAAAAGACGGTAAGTACTACTGGGCGCATAGTCATGTGATTCCGATCATTGAAAATAACTTTATCGTCGGATATAGCTCTTTGAGAAAACCGGTCTTGAGAAATGAGCTTGATGAAGTAATCATCCGATACAATAAAATGCTTTTAGCAGAGGCCATTTACTGATACGCGCTATTTTGCAAATCATAAAGTACTGCAAAAGTGATGAGGTTTATGTTTAATCACATAAAGTACAACATAGAGCGGACACTCTACTTACTTACTACTTTGCACTTGAACTGGAGAGTCTAAGAAAAATGGAGACTCAATGCCTATGCTATGACGAGATATATAAATAGATTATCATCTTATGTACCTTTGCCTTTTTGTATTTATTCTATTTTTGTTAGCATAGTTTGATATATCCAGCCTTCTTTTTGAACACCCTCCTCTTGTTCAAATCTTACTTTAACCCAACCATCTTCGGAATCAATCTTAATAACAGATATATTTTTATTTAGTTTACAAATGATATTTTTATTATCATCTGTGCTCGGGCTTGTTCTAATGCGGACATTATCTCGATTAATTTTATAAACAGTAGTATCGTATTGAATGAATTGACTCAATGTTATGCATAAAAAGAAAATATTAAATAAATAACGTATTATTTTTGCCCAAAATTTAGGATATTTTTTTTCTTTGTACGATTCAATTAAGTCTTTAGAGTCTGGCATCAGTTCATAGATAAATTCAGCCTGCCAATTAATACTTTGAAGATCGTTATCTGTAATCTCTATTTCACTATTCTTTATAACTTTAATAATTTCTTTGTTCTTTAGTACTTCATCAATATTTATTTGAGATAAAAGCTCTTGAAGGTTTTGTTGTAAAGAATGATCAATCTCAAAGAAAATTGAATCAAAAACCTTTCTTTGGTTTTCAAAAATAGGTTGAAGTATCTTGTTAATCTCATCAATATTTAAATAAAAATTTTTATTTAACTCAGAAAAAATAGTTGAGAGATCATTATTTATTCCGATTGAAATATTTGGAATGTTAGATGTCATTTCTTGTATGCATCTTCCAATCTCAGTACAATAAGAAAATGTACTTTGATTAATTTGTCTTATTGCGTTAAAGCTGGCTTCTAAATCTCTATTTATTATTGATATTGGGTGCTTAAGATTGTTAATTTGTTTCATTGTGTACTCTAAATCATGCATGCTTCTCCTTTTTAAAAGTATATAATAACTTTAGCTCATTTTTTTTGACACCAATAAAAATATGTCATTTTGTCATATTTTTATATGTAATTATGATTTTACTTTATAATGAATTGCCGAAAGGCAAATTAAAACGAAAGGAGGAAGATATCGCATGGCAAACAAAAATCAGACATCTAAAAGCGTTGCTTCTAAAGCTTCAAAAACTTTAAGAAGTAAATCTGCTTCTAAGATATGTAAAAGTTTGGCCGGTAGTGCATTAAGCCAAACAAAGAAAAAGTAGTTTAAATACTATAAGCATCTTAAGATTTAATATTTTGAGATGCTTCTTTCTTTCTTTCTTTTTCTGAAATAGAACATGATAAATATCAACACTACCATACTCAAAACAGCCGAAAGGATGGCAAGCTCTTTACTGTTATCTACTTGAATAACAAAAAAGACAAACGCATTGCAAGATCCTGCAAGTAGGATCATAATGATAATGCCGGCAAGTCTAAGCTTATCAAAAAAACCAAAGATAAAGCTTGCTACCGTTCCGCCACCGATGCCAATAAGAATGAAAAGCGGATTGATATTTAAAAATACATTTTCCCCTGCACTGATATCATCGAGCGAAAAAGTGATTGTTCTTAAAAATAAAATAAACATTTCAAATATCAGTAGATAGAAAGACGATATAACCTGCAAGGCAACAAACACGAAAGCGAGATAATAAAAGAGTTTCTCGTTTGTATCCCTATCAATGCTTTCAAATGTTTCTTCCATTTTCTCTCCCAATATTTTAAAGTGCTTTTCTTATAACGATTGCGTAATGCAATATCCAAAGATGAGCATTTTAAATTTTATTATAACCCGTATTAACAAAAAAACCTTTAATTATTATATTTTAAATTTATATTTTTTTCTTTTTAAGTGAGATCAAAGATATCCGCTATTATTATTTGATAATGCTTTTCATTATTAAAAAGGAGTTAGAGTGAAAAAATTGGGGTTTATAGCAGTGAATATCGTATTATTGAGTGTTAGTGGTTACGGGGAGCAAATAGAGTTAAAAGATTTGAATGTGACTGCAAAACTAGATAACAATATAACAATAAACAAAACATCACCTATCGAAGATAAATACCTTGGTGGGAACAAAATAACAAGAGAATATATAAATAAAGTACCAAAAGGCGACGGTACTTTAACCGGATTACTAAAAACAAATCCAAATGTACAATTTAATACAGGATCAAGAAGCTCAAGCAATGCAGGAGAAATTGAACCCGAGGATATCAGTATAAACGGTGCGCCTTTTTGGCAAAATAATTATATAGTTGACGGGATTAGTATCAATAATGATATAAATCCTGCCGGTAGCCATTCTCAAAATAAGCTAGATTCTGTATTTCCGGACATCGGTTCCACATCTCAAGGGTTGAACCTAGACACTGACCTTTTTGAAAGTGTTGAAGTCCTTGATAGTTCAGTTTCAGCAAAATATGGTGATTTTGAAGGGGGTGTGGTTAATGTCAAAATACGAGATCCAAAAAAAGGTTTTCATGGAAAAATAACTGTTTCACACACCGACGACTCCATGACAAAATTTCATATAAACGAAGAAGATTTGGAGGACTTTGAAAACTCAACAGATTCCGACTATCAAGCTCAATTTTCTAAATGGAAAACCGGAGTTACTATGGAGGGCTTTTTGACGAATGATTTTGGACTTTTGTTCAACTACAATAAAACATATTCCAAGATTCCCCTGAATGGCTATACTGATAAAGTGGATGATACGCTTTATCCATCATCAAAAAATCAGACACGATTAAGTGAGAATTATTATCTAAAAGGACTTTGGTATGTGAATGACAGACTCACCATAAGACCTTTTATATCATATGCTCCAACTGAATATACATACTATAGGGAAAATGCAGTAAATAGTGATTATTCCTATGAATCGGGTGGCTTTAATGCCGGAGCGGAGATTGATTATGAATTTGATTGGGCAACATTGAAGCAAAATATAGGAATAAACAGCTTTAGCGCATCAAGAGATGCCGACGGGTCACCTATGAGGTCTTGGAAATATTCCGAAGACGATAAAAATTGGGGGACGGGAAAATTAAGTTATGAAGGAAGCGGTGGTGATATCTACCAATCGCAAGATACATTTACTTATAATGCCGATCTTATAATCGATCCTTTTGAGGTAGGATTTACAAAGCATATCATTTCAGCCGGTGCGGAATATACATACAAAAAAGGAACATTTGAAATAAAAGAAGCATGGATGCAAGGCTCAACCATATCCTCATTGGGAGAAGACGAGGAGTGTCCGGAGGGAGATGAGTGGTGCTCGGAAGCTGCAGTGAGTAGACAAACAGGAAGACGTGCGAGTATGAATGGTTATGGCCAATACTTTTCTAGAATGAACTATTACAATAAGGGAAATGTGGAAGCAGCCATCAATAAAGGTGCGCTATGGTTGCAAGATGAGATAGAAATCGGTAGATTTACTTTGCGACCGGGCATAAGAGTTGAGCGTGATGATTATCTTGACAATACGAATTTTTCCTATAGATTTGCCGGTAAATGGGATATTTTTGGAAATGATAAAACAAATATCACAGCAGGTGCCAATAGATATTACGGCAGAAACATTTTTGCATATAAACTCCGTGTCGGCAAATTATCTCTCATGGACCAACTCAAAAGAGATAGCGTAGATGATGAATGGTATCTTTATAGAGATGGGAAAAGCAGTTATATAGTCAATGAAAATTTAAAAACACCTTATACGGATGAGCTTGCAGGTGGGATATCTCAAAAGATCGGAAATTTTATTGCAAATGCAAAATATGTTCACAGAGAAGGTAAAAAACAAATCGTTTCCGCAAAGGCTTCTAATGTAGGTATAGATTATGATACTGATTTATATCAATCTCCAACCACATATGTTAATGACGGTAAAAGTACAAGTGATGTCTATTCTCTTGTCGTTAGAAATTTAAATACATTAAATTTGTTTGGAACAGAAAATAATTTTGAGCTTTCTTTTAATCATACGGAAGTTAAAAGAAATTTTAATGATTATGATGACAAATTGGATTCAGATATCCTCGGTGGAGAAATGGGAATAATACTTGATGGAAAAGTTATAAGCTACAAGGATTTACCTGCAAGCGACTATGATCTGCCTTGGACGATAAACGCAAGTATATTCACAAAAATTCCAACTTCATTTGCTGTTATGCAATGGACAAATACACTTACCTATACCGATGGCTATCGATATATCGATGAAATAGACGAGACGGATGATTATTATATATATGAGACAAAAAAATCAAAAAGAAGAATGACTTGGGATTCACGACTTGGTTTTGGCTGGAAAGTGCAAAAAAATAAACAGCTTTTTGTGAATGTGGATGTTTTTAATGTACTCAATAAAAAGGTTGTTGCTTATGATAACGGTAGCGATATCCATTATGAGACGGGAAGACAATTTTGGGTTACAGCAGGATATCAATGGTAAAAAATATAACCGTAAAAGAGAGCCCAAATTTTTTAGCTTCATTTATTGCATCATTGGTGCTACATTTAGCTATCGGAGGGTATATAATTTATGATTTTAAAGACAATCTTAGTATTGCAAAAAATCTTCAAACAGATACATCACTGGATATCTCTTTTTTACAAATTTCAGATCAGAATACACAAGAAGAGGCAGCATCAACGAAAAGCAAGTCATCTGCTATTTGTCAAAATGAACCGAGTTTTGTTGAAAAAGATGAGCAACAGCTCGTTGATGATGTTACAAAAAAACACCCTATAGAAAAAAGTAAAAATCAAATAGAGAAAAAAGAAATTAAAAAGAAAAAGATTGCAACAAAAAAAATAGAAACAAAAAAAACTTCTCAAAATAATAATGGGTTTGCTTCAAATATAGATGCGCACAATGATTTTAGCAATACAGGCGGTAATCGATCAAGCGGTGAAAATAATGATAAGAATGCAAAAAGCGGGACAAATCTGATAGGACTTATTTATGCAGCTCTCAAGAAAAACACAACATATCCCAAGAATGCCAGGGAAAGGGAGATAGAAGGAAAGGTAGTTGTTCAATTTAGATTAAAAGATCTATCTCACTTTGATTTTATAAAGATTGTTAAAAGTAGTGATTCTCTTATTCTCGATAGACATGCAATCAAGATAGTGAAGTCTTCTAAAAGATATTTTCCACCAAAATCGGTAGGCGTGACCGTCATTGCACCGATAGTTTTTAATTTAAATAACAATTAGTACTTAAGGATAATAATGAATGTAATAGAGTGTAGAAATCTTTCTCATAGTTTTGGAAAAAATAAAATCTATGAAAAATTAAATTTTAATGTTCCACGCGGGAAAGTTGTGGGTTTGCTAGGGAAAAATGGTGTTGGTAAATCAACAACCATAAATATACTCATGGGCAATCTTGAGCCGACAAGCGGAGAGTGTTTAATATTTGGGGAAAATAGTAATAATCTAAGTGCAAATACAAAATCGCGCATAGGCCTTTTGTATGAGGGGTATGTGACATATGATTATCTAAAAATCAAAGACCTCTATAAGCTTTATGAGAAAGAGTATGCGGCAAGATTTAAAAAAGAGCTCTTTTTTGACCTTTTTAAAAAACTCGGCATTAGTGAAAATCAGAAGATATCAACACTTTCTTGCGGTCAAAGATCACAAGTTGTTCTTGGGCTTATCTTTGCAAGCGATCCGGATCTTTTAATTCTTGATGATTATTCACTCGGATTGGATACCGGATATAGGCGGCTTTTTATCGATTATCTAAAAAAATTTATAGAAAATAAAGATAAAAGCGTTTTGATGACAACGCATATAGTTAATGATCTTGATGAACTCTTGGATGAGATTATCATAATGAGGAAAGGTAAAGAGCCGCTCAATATAGGATATAAAAAATTTAGAGATACATTTCGAGGGTTTTCGCTGCCCGGAAATACAAATTTGGAAAACATCGATGGCATTGAAAGTATTTTGAATCTCGGAGATGAAATGCAAATTTTTGGATTTTTTAAAAAGAAACCGATAAATGCAAAAGAGTTAAAGTTAAACCTTGAAGATGCATTTTTGGGTTATACAGGGAGATATTGATGTTTAAAAAAGAGTTTTATAAATTTAAAGATATTTATCTGCTTCTTGTAGTGCTTATAGCATCCTTCTTGGCTTATTTGGCATTTAGTCTCAAAGATATGGTTCAAAATTTCGGAGCTTTGAGCGTAAATCTTTCTTTTCTTTTTAAAAAGAAATTTACCTTTTTTCATCTAGATGATATGAATCTTATATTTGCTTTTGTCATTGCTGTTTTTGTTTTTTTTCATGAAAGAATAAGCGGAAGATTAAGACTGTCACTCCATTTTCCTCATAGCAGCGTTAGAAATATTGGTTTTATCATCATGTGTGGATTATTATTTGTCTTTTTTGTTTATTTTGTTGAAATGATGCTTCTAAACATTATCCTAGGTACCGTGTATGCAAAAGAGATTATGTATGTTTTAAACTATTCATTGTCTCTTAATTATATTTTTGGTTTTCTGCTTTACATATTTTGTTGTGGATTTATCATCGAACCGGTAAAGAAAAGAGCGATTGTCAATTTTATTGTTATGCTCGGATCTATTTATCTTTATTATGAGATAAACCCTGATATATATGCTCTTGATAGTTTTTATGCAAATGATCTCGGTTTTTATTATATGGGTATTGTGGCACTTTATGCACTCTCAGCAGCCTTTATAGCATTTGATAATTATAAGCGAGGATATATAAAATGAAGATATTAAAGATTGTATATCTTGGGGTGTTCATCTTGTTTCTTGCTCTATTTTTACCAAGAATTATCGATACGGCTCTTGGCGAGGCTAAAAAAAATCCTAAAGTATATTTTTCTGAAAATTTAAATCAGTTTTTGATACAAGGTTATGATAGAGAGGCAAAGAAATCTTATTTTTTGACCGAAAGTGGCGATGAATTGAGCACTGAGAGTTTTATGCAAAATCTTCCTTTCAAATTTTATAGCTACCTACTTGCAAAAGGAATTTTTCCTAATCAATATACAGATTGGGCAAATGTAGATAAAATAAGAGCAAACTCCCAGATATTAGCAATAAAGCCTAGTTTTTATAATCAAAAATCAATACCGCTTTTTACACTTTTGGAATCTAAACCAAAATTTCTAAAATTACAATTTAATAATTATGGTATTAGAGGAAAAAAAGATAGGATCGAGTTTGTAAATCTCGAAACATTAAAAGTAGATGATGCATTGTCACAAACCTATACTGATGCACTCAAGCAATCAGGTTTTATTTTCCCATTAAAGTGCTATTATTCAAACCCAACAACAAGAAAAGTTTTTGATGAGGGCGCATTTTTACAAGACAAACGAAATACAATCTTTCATTTGAAAATGGTAAATGGCAAACCTTTAGTAAAAAATACAAAAATTAAAAATGCTACTATAAAAAAGATTATAATTAAAGAAAATCAACGAAAAGAGTTTTACGGTGCACTTATAGACGATTCAGGAGTAAAGCTCATTAGTTATGATAACTATAAACTTATACCGCTTCCAGGCAGCATGTACGAGCCGGAAAGCATGGTTTATTCTCTTTTTATAACGCCACTTAGCAAGACGGTTATTATAAATATGGATGATAAAGTTGAAGCATATAAGCTAGATAATAGCTATCAAATATTGAGGAATTTTTCTTTTCCGATTGAAAAAAACAATCAATGGATGACAAATATAAAAAAATATCTTTTACCCTTTACATTGAAGAGAAAGGATGGATATAGGTATGAGTATACTCTAAGTGATTTTAGTTTTTTAGTGCTTTTGGCAAATGCATTATTTGTATTACTCTATTTTGGCTTAACTTTTAAAAGAAAAGTACCGATTTTACATTTTATGATCATAGGAGTATTTGGAATATATGGATTTATAGCACTTTGTTTATATTGATTTTTGGTGCTCCTCCACCCCTATGTATTTGGGTGGAGTTTAAAGACCCACTATAAAAAGAGTTGGCTTACTGCCGCCCTCACCTATCGATGAGACATATCAAAGATTATTTTATTTTAGTGCAAGCTTTCTTTTTCTTTCTCTAAAATAGAGCACGATAAATATCAACACCGTTACACTTGCTCCGGCAACAAAGAGAACAAGCTCTCCCCCACTCTTTTTTCCCATAATAGAAAATAAAAAGAGATTACAAAAACCTGCAACAAAGATCATGATGATAGCCCCGAGAGTTCTTAGTTTGTCAAAAAAACCAAAGATAAAGCTTGCTATTGCCATGCCGCCTACTCCAAAGATGGTAATAGCCGAATGCATATTTAAGAATACCTTCTCCCACTCATTTAGATCATCAGCTGAAAATGTGAGCGTCTTAAATATAGCAAAAATGAGTTCAAAAGCGAGAAAGTAGTAATAGCTAACAACATGGATCACTACTAATCCAAAAGCAATGAAATAGTAAACCTTCTCGTTCGTATCCCTATCGATGCTTTCAAATGTTTCTTCCATAGTATCTCCTAATGATTTTAAAGTGCTTCTCTTATAACGATGGCATAATGGAGTATCCAAAGATTAAGCAGCAAGATAAGCAGCGAAGAGGCTCGCGAGATGAGATGCTGCACTTTAGTTCGCTCTTTATCGTTGGTGATGATGGCTATGATGAAATGTATGATTGTGAGTACCACAACGATAGCGACTAAGATCAACTTTTTTTGCAAAGCATTGATAACCTCCGAGCCGTCTCCATTAAAGAGTGGCGCTAGCAGAGAAAAACTCTGTGCCATGATCGTGCCTGTTATAAGCAGAATGACGAGTGAGACGAGTTGATAGTATCCAAATATCGGCCCTATTTTTGGATAGACAGCTTGTTGCGCTTTTTTATCTCTAAGAAAGATTCCAATCATCGCCATAAAGATTGAACCCCCTATCCATGCGATCGCCGCAAAAAGATGGAGATGGAGTGTTATCTGTTCCATCATGTATCCAGTTTGAGTACTGCCATAAATGCCTCTTGCGGCACCTCGACTCTCCCTATGGATTTCATCCTCTTTTTTCCGGCCTTTTGTTTCTCTAGAAGTTTTCTCTTACGCGTGATATCTCCACCGTAACATTTTGCCGTTACATTTTTGCCCATCGATTTGACATTGGTTCTTGCTATGATATTGTTACCGATACTTGCTTGAATAGCTACCTCAAAAAGCTGTCTTGGGATAAGCTCTTTGAGTTTTTCGACAAATGCAAGTCCCCTATTGCGTGCTTTATCTTGCGGTACGATGATAGAGAGTGAGTCAACCACCTCGCCTGCAACGCGGATATCGAGTCGGACTAGATCCCCCTCTCTAAAACCAATTGGCTCATAATCAAAGCTTGCATACCCCTTGGTGATACTTTTGAGCTTGTCGTAAAAATCCATAACGATCTCATTCATAGGGATGTCATATTCAAGTAACACCCTGCTCTCATTGAGATAATCCATCTTTATCTGTATACCTCTTCGCTCATTGAGTAGCTTGATAAGTGCACCTATATATTCACTTGGTGTTAAAAAGGTCGCTTTGACATAAGGTTCAAATATCTTCTCAATCTTTTGCGGTTCAGGTAATTCGCTCGGATTTTGTATCTCTATCCTTTTGCCGTCAGTTTGCAATACCTCATAGACAACGGTTGGTGCGGTTGCTATGAGATCGAGATCAAACTCTCGCTCAAGTCGTTCAATGACAACTTCCATGTGAAGCATTCCTAAAAAGCCTGTTCTAAATCCACTCCCAAGTGCCATGGAGCTCTCAGGCTCAAAGCTGAGCGAGCTATCATTCAGCTTGAGTTTATTGAGCGCATCTCTGAGATCTTCAAACTTATCGGTCTCTATAGGGTAGATACCGGCAAAAACAAACGGTTTTGCCGGTGCAAAACCACCGATAGGTTGTACGGTCGGATGTTTTGCATCTGTGATGGTGTCGCCGACTTGTATGGATTCGAGATTTTTTAATCCCATAACGACGATGCCAACCTCACCCGTATGAATCTCTTTTGTTTTAACCGGTGCGATAGGATTTGGATACATCAGATCGAGTATCTGATGCTCTTTTTTTGCACCCATAACTTTTACCGTCTGCCCTTTTTTGATGCTGCCTTCAAAGACTCGCACGAGCGCAAGTGCCCCTAGATAGTTATCAAACCAGCTATCATAGATCAGCGCTTTTGCAGGTGCATCTTCTTTACCGCTTGGCGCCGGAATCTTTTCGATAATGGTATCAATAAGCTCTTGTACGCCTTGCCCTGTTTTTGCTGAGATGAGATTGTGCTCAGTTGTATCGAGCCCTATCGCCTCTTCGAGTTCGCTGAGCACCCGAATGGGATCAGCAGCAGGTAGATCGATTTTATTGACAACAGGAAGGAGCTCCAAGTTATTTTCTATAGCTATATAGACATTGGCGATAGTCTGTGCCTCAACCCCTTGTGCTGCATCAACGATAAGGAGCGCACCTTCACTTGATTTGAGTGAGCGGCTTACCTCATAGGAGAAATCGACATGACCGGGAGTGTCTATGAGGTTAAGGATATAGTGCTTGTCATCTTTAATATAATCAAGTCGCACGCTTTGTGCTTTGATAGTAATGCCCCGCTCTTTTTCGATATCCATCGTATCCATAACTTGTGCCGACATTTTTCTCTCTGCAACTGCACCGCACTCTTGGATGATACGATCTGCAAGCGTTGATTTGCCATGATCAATATGTGCTATGATAGAGAAATTTCTTATCTGTGATTGTGGAACTTTTGGCATATATATGCACCTTTAAAATTATTAATATTATCTGATATCAAAAAGAGAATTTACACTTTCATTACTGTGTACTCTGCGTATAACCTCTCCTAAAAGCGGAGCAGTCGAGAGCATTTTTATCTTTTTACAAGACTGTTTCATGGGAATAGTATTTGTTACAATAAGCTCATCAAGTGCGCCATTTTCTATCCGATCAAATGCCGGTCCTGAGAGTACCGGGTGTGTACAACACGCCATAACACTAACAGCCCCTTTGTTTTTCAGTGCTTCAGCAGCTTTGACCATCGTGCCGGCTGTATCGATCATATCGTCGATGAGAATCACATCTTTACCGTCAACATCACCGATAATATTCATCACTTCTGCAACATTTGCCCGCTCTCTTCTTTTGTCCACAATGATCATATCAAGACCAAGTCTAGAAGCAAAATATCTTGCTCTTGCAACACCACCGATATCCGGAGATGCGATAACAGGGTTTTTGAATTTTTTAGATTTTATATAATCAACAAAAAGAATTGCACCATAGAGGTTATCAACAGGAATATCAAAAAAACCTTGGATTTGTGAAGCATGAAGATCGACTGTGACCATTCTTGTGATCCCGGCTGTCTCAAAAAGATTTGCAACAAGTTTAGCAGATATGGGCACTCTAGGCGCTGCTTTTCTATCTTGTCTTGCATACCCGTAATACGGTGTTACTGCAGTAATTGATTTTGCCGAAGAGCGTTTGAGTGCATCGGTCATAACAAGAAGTTCCATAAGATTATCATTAGCAGGAGCACAGGTCGGTTGGATGATAAAGACATCTTTGCCTCTGACACTTTCGGCTATTTGAACATTAATCTCACCGTCTGAAAATCTATTGATTGTTGCCTTGCAAAGAGGCACATCAAGATATTTTACTATCTCATTTGATAACTCTGGGTTTGCAGTTCCCGAAAAGATCATATAGCCACCCATGTAAATTGCCCCTCTTGTCGTTATTTATATGCAATTGTACTAAAAAGATAATAAAAGGAGGTTTTAAAATGGAAATGATTAAACTTATAAACAAAAAACTAAATGAGAGATGATGATAAGAAGGCTATTCAAAAATAGGTCAATTAAAAATAGATTTAATGCTTTTCTCGATAAATATAAAATTCCACGAGAATATCTCTCTGTCAATCGAAAATCAGTTTCACGAGCATTGGCCGTTGGTGCTTTTTGGCTTTTTATACCAATGCCGTTTCAGATGCTTGCCGTTCTTGGTGTCACCCCGTTTTTTATCTTTAATGTTCCAGTCGCATTGCTTATGGTTTGGATCAGTAATCCTGCCACTATGCCTGCTATGTATTATGTGGAATATCTTTTGGGAAATCTCATTTTAGGCAATGAGGGAGAAGAGAGTGTTGAGATATCGATGCACTGGTTTACAACACACTGGGATGATATATTTATCTCCATGTATGTCGGCGCATTCACACTTTCCATTTTCTTTGCTGTTTTACTCTATTTTTTATCAAATTGGCTCTGGAGAGATTCGGTTAAAAGAGAGAAAAATGAAAAAGATGTGATAAGAAGACGGATCAATAAAGAGTCCTGACTAGGAGATAACACCGCCGCCAAGGAGTCTCTCCCCATCATAAAAAGCTGCTATTTGCCCCTTGGCTACGCCAAATACACCCTCTTTGAGATGTGCGATGATACTACCCTCTTCTTCTATCTTAAGTTCACACTCTACAGGTTTACTTTGGTATCTTACTTTGATTTTACAGACAAATGCATCTTTGGGCGGGTCGATAAGCCAATTGAGCTCTTTTACCGTAACGGTATCAACTTCAAGCTCATCATAGGTGCCAACCGTTATGATGTTATCTTTAGCATTGATGTCTAAAACATAATGAGGATCATGTGCGCCATGGACATTGAATCCTCTTCTTTTTCCTATAGTGTAGTGCATATAGCCGCTATGATCGCCGATGACATCACCTTGTGTATTGATCACATCCCCTGCTTTATCGATATCCATATGCTCTTTGAGGATGTCGGTATAGTTCTCTTCGACAAAACATATCTCAAGACTCTCTTTTTGTTCAGCAATATCTTTAAGAATCGCTATCTCTTTAGCGCTCTTTTTGATATCATCTTTAAATTTTTCACCCAAAGGAAAGAGAATTCTCTCAAGCTTATCTTTGCGTACCTTGGCTAAAAAGTAGCTCTGATCTTTGCTCTTGTCATTCCCCTCATAGATTACCCCATCTATCAAACGAACATAGTGTCCGGTTGCCAAGTAATCAGCGCCAAGCGTATCGGCTATCTCGAAAAGTTTATCAAATTTTATCTCTCTATTGCATACCACACAAGGATTTGGTGTTAATCCCTCTTCGTAACTTTTGACAAAATAGTCATAAACTTTCTCTTTAAAATCACTGCTAAGATCACAAAAGTGTGTCTTTATCCCTAGAAGCTCCCCTACTTTCTGAACACTGTTATAATTTTTTTCATGATAGGTATCATTGTTGTGCAACTTCATATAGACACCCTCAACCTCATAACCCAAATCTTTGAGTATAAGTGCGCTCATGGTGGAGTCGACACCTCCACTCATGCCGAGCAAAACCTTTTTGCTCATAAACTCTCTTTAAATTTCTCTATGATGTATTCGCTTGTTGCAACATCAAGGTCATCGGGAACTTCCTGACCGCTTGCAATGTAGCTCACCGGCGTCGGACAAGTAATCAAAAAATCAACCAAAGCGCCGACATGATAGGTCTCGTCAAATTTTGTTAATATCAAGCTTTCAAGGTCTAAAAAAGAGAAGTGGTTATACATATTTTCTAAATCTTGCAACTTAAAAGTAGCGGGCAAAACAAGTGTTGTTGCTATCTTTATCTCTTTATCTTGTGTGATAAATGATACCGTTTGCGAGAGTCTTTGAAGATCAAACGGTGAGATACCCGCTGTATCAACGAGTATAACATCGATACCCTTTAATGATTCGATCTCCTCGGCAAACTCTTGCGTATTGTAAACATTTCTATAACTAAGCCCCATCATTTCGGCATACTTTTCCATCTGCGTACCGGCGCCTACTCTATAGTGATCGAGATTAATCATAGCAACACTATAAGATTTGGTAAACATATAACCAAATCTTGCTGCGATTTTTGCTAAAGTAGTTGTCTTACCTACGCCTGTCGGTCCGGCAAAAAGGATAATCTTAGGGATTTCAATGGACTCTTCTTTGCATATTATGTGAGAGTCTATCTCTTCAATGATATACTCTTTAAGAGTTCCAAAATCCTTTTTTATCTCTTCGTCCGTAATGAGTTCTATCGTCTCTTGAAGCCACGCTTTTGATATGCCGTTTTTTATAAAAAGTTCTATGACTTTATCAACAACGCTACTGTTCTTTTCTCCTGTAGGGATAATCTCTTTTTTAAAGAGTTCCATCTCTTGTTTGAGTTTTGATATCTCCTCTTTGAGCAGTCTATTTTCATCATCTTGGTCATTTTGCACAAATTCACTCTGAGAGCTTGGGATACCATCTTCGTTTTCACTATTGAATATTGTCATAAAGTTGCCGTCTTGCACCTCTTGAGTATCCTGATGGCTCGACTCTTCAGTAATAACTTCATAGGTATCTTGTGTATCTTGATTGCTCTTTCTATCGATAAAAATCTCATGGGTATCATGAGAAAAATACCTCCCCTCTATTTTTTCCTCAACGCTCACCGTGATCTCAAAACGCATCTCTCCGTTTTTGTATCTAACTTGTTTGGCGTTTACAAGTTTAAAATTTTGCCCATACTTTTTATGTATTTGGTCATAAGCATCTTGGGCATCTTTGCCAATAAAGATTTCATCTGTCATAGTGTGCCTCTCTCCATCCAATAAATCGGTATAACAACACTCTCTCTCTTCATCGCCTTTTCATAAGGGATAGTTAACAAAGGAGTGTTAATAATTCTATTATTATATCCTAACATATCTATATCAATCTTTCTAGGGGCATTTTGAAATGTTCTTTTGCGTCCAAGTCTCTTTTCTATCGCAAGAAGATAACGCATCAATTTTTTAGGCTCAAGCTCAGAATAAATAGTAATAATAGCATTATAAAAATATGGTTGATCAAGATATCCAAACGGGGGATTTTTTAAGATAGGCGATGTTTGCACAACTGAGACTAGAGAGCTTTTTTGTAGCATAATAACGAGTCTATCAAAGCGTCTAAGGACATCGCCTATATTGCCGCCGATTGAGAGTGTCGCTAAGCCCTTTTTTTTCTTTATATGTGAAGTTTTCAATGGAAAGAATGGTTTTATAATCTTAGTAAAACTACTTTTTCTAATCTTTTTTTTTAATACCATTAGAGTATCACTGCCTTGGAGTTTTTCATCACAACCATATCTTCTATGCGGATTCCAAATTCATTTTCTAGATAGATACCCGGCTCAATAGTAAAAACCATACCATCTTCTATGATGATATCTGATTTACTTGAGATAAAAGGCATCTCGTGGATATCAAGCCCGACTCCATGCCCTGTTGAGTGGACAAAATATTTGCCATATCCACTCTTTTCTATCACATCTCTTGCGAGCGCATCTATCTGGCTTGCCTTCATGCCGCATCTGGCTTTTTCTATGGCCCTATCGTGTGCTTTTCTGACGATATCATAGACTTTTTGCACTTTTTTGTCTTTGATCTTTTGCTTTAAATTAAAATCTACAGCATCATCGATATAGGCCATCCTTGTTCTATCTGAGCAATATCTTTTATATTTTAATCCGGCATCAAAGAGTAGTAGATCATTTTTTTTCAATCTCTCTTTTGAAGGTTTTGCGTGTGGGTTTGCCGCATTGGCATTGAGCGCAACTATAGGATCAAAACTAAGAGCATATTTTCCTTTTTTGCTCAATACTTTTTTGGCAATATCGGTAAGAAAGCGCTCATCTTTGCCGATATTTTTTTCTAGCTTTTTAGCAAATCTATCAAAAGCTTTTGCACCCAAAGAGACTGCCTTTGCAAGAAGAGCCTGCTCCTCTTTACTCTTTATAATTCGTCTTTTCTGCGAAAGATTTTTAATAGGTAAAAATGTAGTATCTGAATTTCGAGAGAGGATTTGATAAGCGTGCAAGCTCCACTCTTGCGGGTCAAAGTATATTTTTTTAAGATGACTATTTTTGAGTAGTTCTGATACACCCTTTAGGATATCATTTGCGATGATAATTTGTGCATTTTTTATGGTAGTTTTTGCTTCGAGCGCATATCTGCCATCGGTGATAAAAAAAATTTCACTTCCGGCTTTGATGAGAATCGCATTATCTGAGCTGTATCCACACTCATAATAAAGTGCGCTCTCGTCTTTAAAAATATAATTCATCAGTAGCTATTATTTTTTTGCCTCTTTAAGCGCTTTTTTTTGTGTATCTTTTATCGCTTCAATCTCTTTTAATATCTGCACCATAGCCATAAGTGCGAGATGATACCCAAAAGGCCCCATGCCGACAATTTGACCTGAAACCACAGGAGCGATGAGTGATTTATGTCTAAACTCTTCTCTTTGGTGAATATTTGTGAGGTGTACTTCAATGGTAGGTATCTTAACAGCGCTAATTGCATCTCTGATTGCTATCGATGTGTGTGTATAAGCAGCAGAGTTGATGATGATACCATCAGCAACACCGAGGCACTCTTGAATCCTATCAACAAGCTCACCCTCTAGGTTACTTTGAAAAAAATCGATCTCAGCATTATTTTGTTTTGCCGTTGCTGCCATTTGTGCATGAATGTCATCAAGTTTCATATGACCATAAATGTGTTGCTCTCTTACCCCAAGCATATTTAGGTTTGGACCTTGGATTACGACTATTTTCATCTTTGACCTTTCTATATCAGTAATATTGTTGTATTATTATATCCAATTTGAGATTAATATTAAGGAGGTATCTTGAATATTATTATCGCCCCGTTTGTCTATATTGATGGAACATACAAGAGAGATATGGCAATCATTTTTGATAAGATTATTCATGATGTCTGTCCGGCAAAAGAGATCCCCGATATCTATCGCGATATACCCACGGTATACTTAGAAGCAAATAGTGTCCTCTACCCCGGCTTTATCAACGCTCACGTTCATTTAGAATTTTCATCAAACGAGACTACCCTCACCTATGGAGAGTTCATGCCTTGGCTTGAATCTGTAATGGCAAATAGAGATGAGATAGCCAAAAGAAGTGACAAAAAATCTATGGAAATGGCTCTTGAGGCAATGTTAGCAAGCGGTATAACTTCCATAGGTGCAATCAGTAGTTTTGGCAGTGATTTAGAAGTCTGCGCCAATGCTAAACAAAGAGTGGTCTATTTTAATGAAGTGATAGGAAGCAATGAAGCATTCATCGATGATTTTTATGCCTCTTTTGAAAAAAGATTTTTGGCCTCACATCGCTATAATTCCCATAAATTTAAAGCTTCAGTAGCGATACACTCTCCCTATTCCGTGCATCCAAAGTTACTGCGAATGGCCATAGAGCTTGCTAAGTTATATAAAACGCCCCTCACCTCCCATCTACTTGAGAGCCGCGAAGAGAGAGAGTGGCTCAAAGAAAATAGCGGTGGGTTTAGGGCATTTTTTGAGAAACTTTTTGGCGTTAAAGAGTCTGTTACCGATATTGAGAGTTTTCTTGAGGCATTTGATGCGTATCCTACGCTTTTTGTCCATGCGACGCAGGTTTACGAAGATGAGATAAAAAGACTGCAACACTCTGGCCACTCCATAGCGCATTGCCCGAGATCAAATAGACTCTTAGGGCAAGATAGATTGAAGATAGAAGCGATAGAGGATAGAATACCCTACTGCCTAGCAACAGACGGCAAAAGCTCTAATTGGTCACTAAATATATTTGATGAGATGCGAGCCGCTCTTATGTTGCATGCTCATCTTGATTTGCATAAGTTGGCCGCTTCACTTTTAAAATCCATCACAGTAAATCCGGCGCAGGCGTTAGGTTTAAATTGTGGTATCATTGCAAAAGAGTTGAGTGCAGATTTTTCCATAGTACGCTTAAGAGATGAGCCAAAAAGCCTAGATGATATAGCACTTTGGACTATCTTGCATACCAACAATGTTGATAAAGTTTATATACAAGGAGAGCAGTGTGTTTAGTTTTTTAAGTAGCGCGATTAAATGGATATCTGAGAGATTTTGGGGTATGGTTTTTATACTTATTGTTTTTATGCTTATACTTCCAAAAAGTGACAATATAGGTGCGGCCAATCTTCAAGAGATAGAGTTAAAAGGTACTATTATGGATGCGACAAGAATAGTCGAGGAGATCTATAGTGCAAAAAATGATAGTACAATCAAAGGAGTTTTGCTCAATATCGACTCTCCCGGTGGTGCCGTAGCTCCATCTGTTGAGATATCGTATGCTATCAAATCACTTAGCGAGAAAAAGCCTGTTGTTGTTTATGCTTCCGGCACTATGGCAAGTGGAGGATATTATAGCGCTATTTATGGCAATGAGATTATCGCTAACCCGGGCTCTCTTGTCGGTTCAATCGGGGTAATCATGCAAGGAGTCAATGCAGAAGAACTCCTAAAGACTATTGGGGTTAAGCCGCAGATAGTTAAAGAGGGAAAATATAAAGAGATTGGCACACCGATGCGAGAGTGGAAAGATTTTGAGAGAGTTGAGCTTGAGAGCATCACGAAGGAGACTTACGATATGTTTGTTCATGATGTTGCGAATGCTAGAAAACTTGATGTAGCCAATGCTTCAGTGTATGCTGATGCCCATATCTTCACAGCAGCCAAGGCAAAAGAGGTTGGACTTATCGATGCTGTAGGTACACGAGAGGATGCGAAAAATAGACTTTTGAAATTAAGTGGTGTTAAAAATCCACTCTGGAGACAAAAAGATAGAGTTGAGCAATTTTTTGAAAAGTTACAACAGAATATGGTATCACAAGTGATTGCGTATATAAGCGGACCAAAAACCTCGCTTTAATAGTTACTCCGAGAGATACCCTTCTTTGTAGAGCCATCTGTATATATCCGCAGCAATTGGACCGGCACTACTTCCGCCGTGTCCACCATGCTCTACTAAAACAGTAACGATGATTTTTGGATTTTCAAATGGTCCATAAGTCGTGAGCCATGCGTGCGATCGATGATAATACTCCATATCCTCTTCTCTGATTTTATTTCTGATATCTTTTGGCAATGAAACCACCTGTGATGTTCCCGTCTTGCCGGCAACTTTGATTGGAAGATTGCTCATATATCTAAGTGCCGTTCCTCCCGGTGTATTACAAACATCATACATCCCTTTTTGAATGATATCAAGATGTTTTTTTGATATATCAACTGCTTTTGGTTTGACGATATTATTTTTTGCGATCTGTGGTGTTGGGAGTTTTGCAGTTGCTAGCATAGCAGTATATCGAGCTACCTGCAAAGGTGTGGCAAGAGAGTACCCTTGCCCGATAGATGAGTTGATCGTCTCTCCAAAATACCACGATTTTTTATATCTCTTCATCTTCCACTCTTTATCCGGCATAATCCCACTACTTTCATGAGGGAGATCTATCCCGCTCTTTGCACCAAACCCAAACTCTCTGAGGTATCTACTCATATTATTAATGCCGACTATGATACTTTTATTATAAAAATAGACATCACAACTCTCTCGTATCGCTTTTCTGAGATCAACATTACCATGTCCTGATGTTTTCCAGCATCTAAATCTATGTTTATTGGCCCCTACTTCTATATATCCTTTGCAAAATTCATTTTTATCTAAGATACCCGGATTTGATTTTTCAAAAGCAAGTGCCATACCCATTTTGATGGTTGAACCGGGCGGATAGAGCCCATTTAAAAATTTATTGGTAAATGGAGTGTCGACATTATAGAGAAGTTTTTGCCAATCTTTATGAGATATCCCGCCGACAAAATCATTGGAATCAAAACTAGGAGCGCTGATAGCAGCAAGAACTTCGCCATTCGTTTTCATAACCACAGCCGCACCGGCATCATCCCCAAATCGCTCATAAATCATTTTTTGCAATCTTGAGTCAATGTTGAGCTTTAAGTCTCTATTTTCCAAAGGATCTTTGTGCTCAATCTTCTCAATCTCTTGATTGACTGCATTTACTTTAATCGTATCAAATCCAAGTTCGCCTTGCAAAAAAGCATTATAATGCTTCTCAATACCGGATTTCCCAACTTTTCCAACTTCGGCCACTATGGCATCTTTATCATTATCTTCTCTATTGGATCTTCCCGTATACCCAACGATATGGGAAGTGTATTTACCGTAAGGGTAGTATCTCTTTGATTCGGCTTCAATGTCGATAATTTGATTTAAACTCAATTTTGTATATGCGCCTATCATGTCGTTGTAAGGAATAAAGTCGACTACCTTTATATAGTCGTGATTATAGTAAGAGTTATTTTTTTTGTAAACATTGAGCATAATGGTCTCATTGAGATCATTAAAACTACTTTTGAGTTCTTTTATGGCTTTAAGCAGATCGTTATCGTCATTTTTAAGATGCGGTTTTAGAGAGATTGAAAAACCAATCTGGTTGATGGCTAGCAGCTCACCGTTTCGATCATATATCTCACCTCTAAGTGGAGGGATTGGTATCACTTTGTGGCTATTCTTTTTTGCAAGATTCTCATAATAATAGTTTGATTTTATACTTACTTGGTATATGCGACCCAATAAGATGACCCAAAAAATTGTAAATACAGCTATAACAATTTTGTACTTCATGCTACTACCGCCACGATGATATCAATAAGTAGCGAATATAAAAGCAGGAGATCCATGTCAATACTTTTAGTCTCAAAGATAAAGTCATAGATATTGATAAGCAAAATGTAGACAAAATCGATAGCTACTATATTGAAAATAATTTGGCATAATTTACAATTTAAAAATATCTCTTTGCTTGTATAGATAAATATATAAACTAAAAGCGAAGCAATAATACTAAGCGTAATAGGCAGCGAGAGATTAAAATCCAGATTTAAAAGATAAAGTGATGCGAAAAAAATATAGAGATAGTCATTTTTAGAAATACCTTGGACAAGTATATAGCCGGCATACCCTATAAGAAGAGGAAAAAATACATGAATCGATATAAGCATAGGATAAAAAACAACAAAAAGGAGTATCAGTACAAACATTAATGGTGTTTTAAATCGTCGCTTTTCTACCGCCATAACAAACCTTAAAATCTATATACAAGTGCCACTTCGTTGCACACCGGAAAATGAATACATTTTATACAATCAGCCCAAATTTTATGTTCAGGGATTTCGTCTTTTTCAATCTCAATAAAACCCATTTTTTTAAAAAAGTCGGCTATATAAGTAAGCGCAAGCACCTCTCTTTGAATACCAAGTTCTTTGGCTTCATTGATGGCATATTCAACCATAGCGCGCCCGATATTTTGTTTTCTAAAATCATTATGAACAATAAGGCTTCTAACTTCGGCAATATCTCGCGAATGGATATGCAAAGCCGTGTAGCCGACAAGTTTATCACCCTCTTTCGCTAAAATATATGATCTAATATTTGTTGCAATTTCATCATCACTACGCGCAAGTATAATGCCGGTATTTACATCCTCGGCAACAAGCTCTTGCATTGCTTTGATATCATTGAGGGTTGCTTTTTTAAGCTCTATCACGACTCTACTCCAAAAATTGTTTTAAGCACCTCTTTGTGAAGCGGCTCAAGTGTATGTGGCTTGAGATTTGTAAATGCGATTGTACCCGGAAAATCTTTTTGCAAAGCATATCTCTCTTTTTGATTGAGTTTATCAATCTTCGTAAAGAGCGTGATATATCTTTGATCGGGTCTTATGATACTCTTGATAAATGCCTCAACTTCTTTGTCAATATCCATATTTGGGTGTCTTGCATCGCGCAGATGAATAAAAATTCTTATGGAGACTCTATTGGTGATAAAATCAACAAGATTTTTTTGCCACTCTTCTTTTATGGTTTTTGAAACTTTTGCATAGCCAAATCCGGGCAAATCAACGAGACGCAACGGATATATACTGTTTTCATCCCCATAATCTATATCAAAGAAGTTAATAAGTCTCGTTTTTCCCGGCGTTGATGAACTCTTTGCTAGGCTCTTTTTATTTGTATAGGCATTAATAGTAGAGCTTTTCCCTACATTTGATCTTCCTAAGAAAACGATTTCACTTTTATCTTCGCTGAGCGAATCTTTTTTGCTTTGTGCAGATTTGATAAAAACGGCTGATTTTATAATCGGTCTTTGCACTACTTATCCTTAGTTTCAAATATAAACTCTATCGGCTGGTTTTTTTTGCCATCCACTCTAGCTTGCTTTTTATTCATATCGAGAATCATCACATTGCCCGTTAAAACTCTTTTATTGATAAGATCTTCAACCCGGGCATCAATTTTGAGATGATAGACATTGGTGCTTGGGAAATATCTCACCTCACCTGCCTTTCCTTTGTATTCATTGCCATCTTTTTTGATATAAAAATCTACACTCCCTACGGCCTTATACTCTTTTGCTTTATTATTTTTATCCAAATAGACAATTGCCTCTTTTGAATTAAGCCGGCTAATCCCCTCTTTTATCTTGACATTACCACGAAAATGAACCTCTTTTGTAAGATCATTCGCCTCCATGGTTTGTGATTTTATCTCTACTTTCTCTCCATAGATAAAGAGGGAGAAGAGCATGAAGAGAAAAGAGATTTTTTTTACCAATTTGTTTCCTAAAAATTATTTTATTATATTATATCATTTTGCATCTATGAGCACTCTTTTTATCACTCTGTTGTAAAGATTGTTGCCTGTGGATTTTCTACTGATATCATTTTTTCATCAAAAAGATAACGAAGCGTATCTCCTAAGAGTCTATTTTTATCCATACGAGCACTAAAAGGTTTTAAGATATCTAGTATCTTTTTATTTTTATCATAACTTGCACTTTGTGTCTCACAATAGAATCCGTTTGTAGCGAGCATTTTGACATCGCCTTTTAAAGTGATGATGTCTCCTTTATAGGTGCCCGCGTTGCCTACTATATACTTTATGTCACTATTTGAAAATTTAATATTTTTTAATTTTAATGTATTGTCTATCTGTATTCCCTGAACGGCAAAAGCCGAACTTATCGTGGAATTTTTATCAACCTCTCTAAAAATAGTATCTTGAAATTGTAAATCTTTTGTTGCTACACCGGCAGTGACTTCCTTCTCTTTTTCTGTATTAAATGAGAGCGAAAAGAGAATTGTCAAAACGATAAAGAGAACAATGATATACTCAATTCTTAGCGCCATAATTGTATAAATTCTTCTTCAATATTTTCATGCTTCAAGAGATACTCTATCATCTCTCTGACAGCGCCTTTACCGCCATTTTGATTCAATTTTACATCAACTAACTCTTTGATATAGGTTACGGCATCGTTTGGCGCAAAGGATATCTTAGCTTTTTTAAGCATAGGGATGTCATTAAAATCATCCCCGATAATTGCAATATTTTCATAACTCAAACCGGATGCTCTAAGCAGCTCAGAGAGTGCAGCATCTTTGTCATCAACACCCTCATAAAACTGCTCTATACCAAGTTCTTTTGCTCTTTTTCTTGCTACATTTGAGTATCTTCCGGTAATGATAGCGGCTTTCCTGCCAAGCTTTATCCATGAGCTGATTGCTAAACCATCTTTGACGTTAAAAGATTTGATCTCATCACCCTTTTCGCTATAGGTGATACTGCCATCAGTTAGGGTGCCATCAACATCGAGAACAATAAGCTCTATACTCACAGAGTACCCTTTGTACTTGGAATTCCTGCATTTAAATTTGGGCTCAGTGCTCTGCGAAGTGCAACAGCTAAAGCTTTAAATGAGGCCTCTATGATATGGTGTTTGTTTGTGCCTCTATTGTAGATCATATGCATAGTTAGAGGGAGATTAAGAGCAAACGATTTGAAAAATTCCTCCGCAAGCTCAACATCAAAGTCACCCACTTTTCCTCCGATAGGCATATCATAGACAATATAGCCTCTATTAGAGAGATCGATATCACAACTTACGCTTGCTTCGTCCATTACGATTGTCGCATTGCCGTATCGTTCTATGTTTTTTGCAGGGTAAACTCCTTGTTTAAGCGCTTCGGCTATGACGATGGCGATATCTTCGACACTATGATGGTCATCAATATGCGTATCACCGCTACACCTAACCTCTAAATCCATATGTGCATGGCGCGCTAAAGCCTCAAGCATATGATCCAAAAATCCTACCCCGGTATCGATAGTGCTTTTCCCGCTCCCGTATATCTCCGCTTTTACCTCTATATCGGTCTCTTTTGTTTTTCGTTTTGCCTCAACCATATATCAACCTCTTTATAAATTAATTTCGAACCAAAAATGCACCGCTAATATCGTAATCATCTATGAAGTCTCTTGCTTCGTTTTCTGATCCAAAGCCCATAACCCACACTCTATATATCGGCTCACCGTCATAGTCATCAAAAGCTTTTACGACCACCTGATAGCGCGATGAAAGTTTTGAATATTTTTTTTGATAGATGTAGGCTCCTGCTTTTCTCTTAAAGGCACCTACTTGGACGCCGAAATTACCCAATCTAACCTTTTGATTTTTACGCTGAGATGAGGCAATCTTACCTGCAAAACCGACAACTTCAATCTCAACTTTAGCAACACCGCTTCTATCGAGTCCCAACTTTTTACCGGCTGCGTAGCTACAATCAATGATTCTACCGGAAACAAAAGGACCGCGATCATTAATGCGAACGATCGTGCTTGTGCCGTTTTTAAGATTTTTAACTTTTACCATGGTATCCATCGGCCATGTTTTGTGTGCAGCTGTGTTTGCGTGCATATCGTATTGTTCGCCATTGCTGGTTTTTTTGCCATGAAAATTTGGCCCATACCAACTTGCCACACCTCTCATCCTCTCACCGACGGAAACATAGGTTGGATAATATCTTTTACCTAAAACTTTATAACTGCGCATGGTGGCTTTTTGCCCTGCTTTAGAGGTATATGTCTGTTTTTGAGAACAAGCCGTTAGAAAAAAGATAGAAAAGAGGATAGTGCATAGTGTGAAGATTCGAACCAAAATAAACTCCCAAAAAAAGCTATTTAATTATGGCTTGATTTGGCTTTGATTACGCTTTTATGCGATCAAAAAGTCTCAGTGCATTTTTAGTCGTTATCCTACATAATTGCTCATAGTCAATGTTTAAAATATCGCCTATTTTTTGTGCAACGTAATGTGTGTATGCAGGTTCATTTCTTTTGCCTCTAAAAGGCTCAGGAGTAAGATAAGGGGCATCGGTTTCAAGCAAAAGGGTCTCAAGAGGGATTTTAGGGAGAGTATGGATGAGTTTTTTAGCATTCTTAAATGTAACAACACCTCCTATCCCAAAATAAAATCCACTTTTAGAAAGCTTGATAAGCTGCTCATCGGCATTGTAGCAGTGCAAGACGCCCCCCTTCTTTGGCTTGGTCTGTTCAAGCATCTCAAAAGAGTCGAGTGAGGCATCACGGATATGGACTATCATTGGGAGGCTATACTTATCGGCTAGTTTGATTTGATCTAAAAAAACCTCTTTTTGCATTTTTTTGTACGGAGCAATTGCTTCGTGTTCATCGGGCAATCTATAATAATCAAGTCCACACTCGCCTATAGCAACACACTTTTCATGCCTTAAAAACTGCTCTAGGTATTTTTGATCATAGGAAGAAGCATCATAAGGGTGTACGCCGACACTAAAATAGATATCATCGTATTTTTCACTTAAGGCTATAGCCCTTTTGAGTGTTTTTGGGTCAGCTCCGGGAATAATCCACTTTACGACATCATGCTTGATAGAGCGCTTCAGCACATCCTCTATATCATCTATATATCGTGCATCATCCAAATGGACATGTGTATCGATAATCATAACAATTATCCTAGTATTAAATTGAAACTATTTGTGAGAAAATATATCCAAGCCTTCTTTAAAAGAGGCTTTTGGATATAAGAAGAATTATTTTAAAGTCGCGACGTAAGCAGAAACTTCTTTGATAGCAGCATCATCAAGTGTTGCAACCATACCTTTCATTGAAGCACCTAAACCGTATTGGTTAAGTGAACCGTCTTTATAACCGTGAATTGATTTTTCTACAGCTGCAGCGTCCATACCGGCTATGTGTTTGGATTTACCAAGAGCAGCCATTTTACCATCAGCTCCGTGACAGCTCGCACATTTTGTAGCATAAATTGTAGCACCATCAGCCATAAGCATTGTTGCTCCCGCGAATATTGTTGCAATTACTATTTTTTTCATTTTTTCTCCTTTGTTTTGTGATTGCCCTATTTAGCAGCTTGGTACATTTCCTGAATCAGATGCATACTCATAAGAGAAATCATAAAGATATCCACTCCAAGCATCTTTGTAAGCGTCGCTTATTCCTGGACATATTACTTTTACTTCATCAGCAAATTTACCGGCAGTATTGATCTCTTCCCACTCATCTTGCGTATGACTAGCAGCAAATTTAGCACCACTAAAACCACAGACATCTTTCATATATTTACTATAGAGTTTTTGACCTTTAGCAGCATCAGCGCTGAGTGTTGTTGTCATCATTGCAAAGCCAAAAAGAGCAGCTATAGCAAGTTTTGTTATCTTTTTCATCCATTAATCCTTTTGTTGAGATGGAGCATTGTAGCATAAAAATTGTGATATTTTTGTGATATTTTGTTAAAAAAATGTTAAAAAAAGAAAAATTATTCCAATTTTCCAAATACTTTATATTTTTCCCAATAGATATCAATTATCCTATCTAGTTCTGCTTCATTTAATTTTGTCGGTTTTTTTATGCCATATCTATCCAAAAACATATCTTGCATGACAGAAGTATCTCGAGAAGGCTCCTTGAGGTAACGCTTGAGTCCTGCTTTGAGGTTGTTTTCACCGCTGTATGTCGATAGATACCTCATAAACATATTTTGTAGTGATGAGGATAGTTTTTTGTGACAATGTACGCAATTTTTTTCATAAGCATCCTCTCCCATTAAGGGCGTATAAATCAAAAGAAGAGAGAGAACGAGAGCTACTCTTACCATGTTAAAACTATCCTTGTACCTTGATTTTTTGTTGAAGCTACATCTATTGATATATTATACTCTTGTGCGATCTTATTGACAATACTGAGCCCTATGCCAAAGCCTCCTTCACTCTCATTGAAACGCATATATCTATCAAACATATAGGGTATATCTTCGTTTGACATACCTACTCCGGTATCTTCAACGGCAAGCATATTTTTTTTCAATGTTATAAAAATCTTACCGCCGCGCTTATTGTATTTTATAGCATTTGAGATAAGATTATCCAAAACTCGTATTATTTTATTTTTATTGATAGTGATACGAGAATTTTTAATATCAAGTACGAAAGAGATATTTTTGGATTTTGCCAGTAGGTCAAAATACTCTATCCTATCTTCTATGATAGGACCAAGGGCAATTTTCTTGTCATCGCTTTTTGCATCAGCCTCCAGTGTAATATAGGTAAGGTCTTTATAGAGCACAGAGACGGTTCTAGCAGCAATCACAATTCTTTTTATCCTTTTTTGATCTTCCGGATCAATCTTACTTTGATCTATCATCTCAACATTAGCAAGTATGGCACTTAAAGGGGTATTGAGTTCATGGGTGGTATCTTTGATAAATCTATCGAGCAAAACGATTGATTCTCGCATGGGCCTTACAAAAACCTTTGCTAAGAAGATGCCGGACAAAGAGAGAAGAAGAAAGGAGATACCACTATAAAAAATGATATTCCTCCATGCTTCAGCAATCCAAATACCGTCATCTTTCACCTCAATAAAAAGGTATTTGGCTCCAAGATAATATTCATCAAGCATCTTAACATAGTGGACATATCCATCTTTTGTCCTATAGACATCCCTTGTGAAGTCTACCTCCGGAGATTTAAGAATTGAAAATATCTTGACAAACTCTATATCGTAAATTGCACTTTTGAAAGACTCATTTCTTGGATACTCTTTTCTCTCATCAAAATAGTGGTGGAGTGTTTTGAGTTTTTTTATCTGATCGTAAGCATAGGTTGAAAGTATGGCTCTTTTGCCTGAGAGCGCAATCTTTTTTTGCGATTCATAATAAAATATAGATATGAGAGCAATAATGCTTGCAACAAGCAAAATATAAATAATGATAAATCTATATAGAGATATCTTCTCACTTTTTAAGAGTGAATTTGTATCCCTGTTTTTTGATGCTCTCAATGGATTCCTTACCAATTACTTTTCTTAGATTTTTAATGTATGTTCGAAGAGCTGTATCGCTTGGTTCCTCATCATAGCCCCAAAGATAATCGTAGATGCTTTCGTGCGATATAATCTCTCCTTTATGTTGCATAAAAAGCTTTAAAAGTTTTGACTCTTTATTGCCGATATTAACACTCTTATTATCAATGATAAGCTCATTGTTTATGACATTGTATTCGATATGATTTGTGAGCCTGATAGTATCTTTAACTTCATGAAAAAATTCCCTCTTTAGGAGTGTTTCAACTCTGATTAGAAGCTCTTTTAATGCAAAAGGTTTTCTGATGTAATCATCGCAGCCACTATCAAAGCCTTTTTCCAAATCATTTATGCTATTGAGTGAAGTGATATAAATTGCAGGTGTTTGCACTCCATTGCCTCGCACCTCTTTAAGTACTTCAAATCCATTCATTCCCGGAGTATTCACATCAAGCAATAAAAGATCATATCTATTTTCATAAAGCATATCTTGTGCCTCTATTCCATCGTAGGCGTTCTCGATGCTATATCCTTCAGAAATAAAAAAATCACAGATAGTCTCATTGAGCGTGGTATCATCTTCGAGAAGAAAAAGTTTGATTTTTTCTTTTGACATATAAACTCCATAGATTAATAAAAAGCAAGTATATCATAACTTATTTGATAAGTTTTTTGAGAATGTATAAAACTAAAAACTTATCTGCTTAAGGTTTTATACCGGCTTGTGCTTTTTTCTTTTTCTCTAAAAGTTTCTTATCTCGAATGATTCTGCTTTTATCTTTTGCAAAAGCTTGCATATCTTCCACTTCATCCATCTCATCAACTATCTCAACACCCAAAAGTGCTTCAAATACATCTTCTAGCGTGACAATACCGGCAGTTTGCCCATAATTGTCGTGCACTAAAAAAAGATGCGTTTTTCTCTTGACAAATTGATCTATAAGTGTTGAGATTGGGATATTTTCAGAAACTCTGTGGATATCAAGTGCGATATCTTTCATAAGCGTTCCGTTTCGCTCCTCAATACTCTCTTCAAGTATCGCTTGGCTCAAAACAAATCCGATGACATTATCGATTGTATCTTCGTAGATTGGGATTCTTGAGTGGATATACATCCTGTCATCTTCTATCGCCTCTTCAACCTTTGTATCGGCACTCAAGGCAAAAACAACACTTCTAGGCGTCATAACATCTTCCGATTTGATATTTTTGAGCTTCAAAAGGTTCTCTATGAGGTGGCTCTCTTTGGAGAGGATTGATCCCTCTTTTTCTCCCATAGCAACCATTGCCATGATCTCATCTCTAGAGAAATTACCCTCTTTCTCTTTTCCGTTTGATATAAAATTGGTAATGATACCGCTAAACCAGACGAGTGGATAGGTCAATCGTATAAGCCATTTGATAAAAAATGCGGAAGGAAAAAGAAGTTTTTTCCAGTACAGTGCGCCTATCGTTTTTGGTATGATCTCAGAGAAATAGAGTATGAGTAGTGTTAGTATAAAAGCTACGAGGGCTTGCCATTTAGAGCCAAAAAGCAACTGTGCTTGTGCACCAACACCTGCTGCACCGATTGTATGTGCAAAAGTATTTACGATGAGTATTGATGATATCGGGCGATCAATATTTAATTTTAATTTTTTTATATATTCAATATTGGGCGAATATTTTTGCTTTGAAAGCGACTCTATATAAGAGTTTGTGCTTGATAAGAGTACAGCTTCTAAAACAGAGCAGATGAAAGATAAAAAGAGTGCTATAAAAAGGTATGTCAACAGAAGAGTCATGCTGGAAACCTAAAAAGTGGGAAGTTTTTCAAACAGCGCCTATGATAATCGCTTGAGTTCATTTTTCGTTTTATTCCTTGAATATTGATTGATTTCGCAATTATATCATAAAAAAAACAAAAATCATCCTAAAATCTTTTTTGCAAACTCGAGCGCTTCGCTTGTAGGCTCTTTTCCATCAATGATTCTTGCTATTTCCGTTATCCGCTCATTGCCGCTTAATATCTTGACCTCACTTTGAGATCCCTGCTTTGTAACAAGAAGATGTTGATCAGCCTTAGAGCTTAGATGTGGCTGGTGAGAGATGGCAAATATTTGATAATCCTTTGAGAGCTGTTTTAGCATCTGCGCAATAGCAATCGACTCATCCCCGCTCACATTTGCATCAATCTCATCAAGGATAAGCACCCCCCTATCTCCTTGTTTGCCCGAAGCAGAAGCAAGAAGTGCTATTTTGAGGCGATTGAACTCACCGCCGCTAAGTGTCTCAATCTTGGAACTTCCAAGCGATAAGTCAAGTGTATCAATCCCGCTCTCCCCTAAAGCATCACAAGCAAAAAGAAAAGTAGCATGATGAAGTTTAAGCCTCTCAAGATAGCCTCCAAGTATTTTTTCGATATCTTTTGCCTTGCTCTGTCTAGTTTGAGATATCTTTTGCGCTTCATCTTGGAGACTATCACGTAAGAGAGCAATCTCTTTGTTGAGTTGTTCTTTGTCGCTTTTGATATGCACAAAGGTCTCTATCTCCTCTTTTTTCTTATGAAGATGCTCTAGGGTCTGCTCTAAAGAGCCATATCTATTTTTAAGGCTTGAGAGCTTCTCAATGCGGTCTAATATCTGCTCAATGTCAAGCTCGCCGAGCTCTTCTTGGAGCGATGTGGCATCTTCAATGTTGGCACGAAGTTGATCAAAGGCATCAGCAAAATAAGTGGCATCTTTGTCTAAAAGTCTATGCAGCTCATGCACTTTTGATTCAAGCTCAAAAAGCCCCTCAAGAGAACCTAGAGTATCTTTGATTTTATCAAGTTGTGAGAGTCTGCTTTTTATCTTTAAGAGCTCCTCATCTTCTCCTATTTTAGGGTTGATGCTCTCTATTTTTTCTACCTCAAATTTTGCAAACTCTAAAAGCTCATTAGCATTCTGCTCTTTTTGCTCGATTGCTTCAAGCTGCTCTTGAAGCAGGATATATCTCGCGTATTTTTCTCTATAGCCTGCCAAGAGATTACCATATAAGTGATCTTCTTGCATGATAGAGTCATCTAAAATGTTGAGCAGATTCTGAGAGCTAATCGTGCTTTTATCTCGTACGCTTAAATAACGAACATGGTTTTCAAAAAGCTCTTGTAGTCCTCGCTTTGATATAAGTTGATCATTCAGGAAAAAACGGAGTTTATCTTTTTTGATACTTTTTAATATAATATCATCTTCAAACACATAGGCATCATGAAATAAAGACTCAGGAGGACTCAGGGAGAGTTCACAAAGAGCCGCATAAGAGGGCTGATTGTATCCAAAGCAACCCAAAATAGCACCCATCAAGATGCTCTTACCCGCACCACTCGGACCGGTAATAACGATAAGAGAATCCTCAAAATCAAGCGCAACATTTTTAAAACTTATCAACTCTTTTAGGTGAACTCTTTGTATCATATTTAGCGTCTATCGCCCCAACTTAATTTCTCTCTAAGAACATCAAAGTAGCTGCCTTCAATACTATGAAGTAACCTTGCACCTCTTTTTGCACCCCTGATGTGAAGTATATCCCCCGTTTGTAGTTCATAATCATCTTGACCGTCTATAACGGCGATAAGATTATCCTCTCTTGAGCTGAGCTCTATGGTAAAATCAGCAGGAACAACTAAGGGTCTTTGCGTGAGTGAATGCGCAGAGATAGGTGTCATGATAAAGGCTTTTGTTAGAGGGTACATCACCGGACCGCCGGCAGCAAGATTATACGCAGTTGAGCCGGTAGGTGTTGAGACAACGAGTCCATCTCCCCTATAGGTGTTAAACCACTTTTCATCAATTGCAGCATCGATTTTGACCATTTTGTAGATGTTGGGGCGCGTTAAAACAATATCATTGAGAGCAAAAAAGCTTTTGCTTTTATGTGTTTTACTCTCTATCATCCCCTCCATCATCATTCTTTCATCAATTCTATATTTCCCGGTTCTCAGCCCGTCTAGGAAATTATCAATGTTTGCAACACAGATATCAGTTAAAAAGCCTAGATTTCCCGCATTGATCCCAAGAACAGCTTTTTTGTACTTGTAAGCTCTTCTACTTGATGAGAGGAGCGTTCCATCGCCACCTAAAGCTACGATAAAATCTGTTTCAGTGCAAAGCGTTTCAAAATCAACCCCCTGCTCGCCTACAAGCGTGGCGGATTCATCAAGAAGGATAGGTTCTATATCGTGCGCTATAAATGTCTTTTTAACTTTTTCCCATAGCTCTTTTATGCTCGTATCAGGTCGTAAAACAAATCCGGCTTTTTTTAGACTTTCTAGGTTGTAATTCAATGAAAAATACCTCAAATTTAATTGGCATAGAATACCACAAAAAGACTTTGTGATTGTTTTTCAAATGCTTCTCAATAAATTTTAGATATAATCCCAGCTCATAAAGATATACGTTAAGGATTTAGTTTGAGAACACACTATTGTGCAGATATTCGAGAAGAGCATATCGGTCAAGAAGTAACGGTTGCAGGGTGGGTTATGAGCCGTAGAGATCACGGTGGAGTCATTTTTATCGACCTGAGAGACAATGATGAAATTGTTCAACTCGTTTGTGATCCGGCCGACGATATCGCTTCACACAAAATAGCAGAAGAAGTAAGAGATCAGTTTGTACTTATAGCAAAAGGATTTGTAAGAGCAAGAGGCGAAGGATTGGAGAATCCAAATCTTAAAACAGGGAAGATCGAGATAGTTACAAAATCCCTTATCATTGAAAATAGATCATTGACTATGCCGTTTGAGCTTGATGATGAACGCGTGAATGAAGAGATAAAACTCAAATATAGATACCTTGATCTCCGATCAAATAGATCTCACAAAATATTTAAACTAAGAAGTAAAGCAACAATAGCTGCTCGAAACTCACTAGATAAGCAAGGGTTCTTAGAAGTAGAAACACCTATCTTAACAAAATCAACTCCCGAGGGCGCACGAGACTATCTTGTCCCTAGTCGTGTGCATGGTGGAGAGTTCTATGCCCTCCCCCAATCTCCACAGCTTTTTAAACAACTTTTGATGGTTGCTGGATTTGATAGATATTTTCAAGTAGCAAAATGTTTTAGAGATGAAGATCTCAGAGCTGATAGACAGCCGGAATTTACACAGATAGATGTTGAGATGAGCTTTTGTAAACAAGAGGATGTTATCGGCATTGCCGAAAAACTTCTTTATGACATATTTAGCGGGTGTGGATTTAATGTACCGGAAACATTTAAGCGTATAACATACGGTGAAGCTATGGAAAAATACGGAAGCGATAAACCTGATATGCGTTATGATCTTAGTATGGTGGATATGATTGATATCTTTGCGCGTTGCGACAATGAAATCTTTGCAAATTTGGCAAAAGATAGCAAAAAAAATAGGATTAAAGCTCTTAAAGTACCAAACGGCGATAATATCTTCTCCAAAAGACAGATGAAGGGCTTTGAGGAATATGTGCGAAAATTTGGCGCCGGAGGACTTGGATACTTTCAGATGAAAGAGGATGGACTCAAAGGGCCACTCACAAAATTTTTCACACAAGAGGATATCGATGCGATTATTGCTCGTAGCGAACTTCAAGTCGGCGATGTTGTCTTTTTCGGTGCAGGTGAGAAAAAACTTGTATGGGACTACATGGGTAGATTTAGAGTATTTCTTGCAAACGAGATGGATATCATTCCAAAAGATACGTTTGAATTTTTATGGGTCGTTGATTTCCCTATGTTTGAAGTTGAAGAGGGTCAAACAAAAGCACTGCATCACCCTTTTACCATGCCATGCCTTGATGAAAATGGAGCCATAGCAAATAGAGAGGATATAGAAGCAATTGGATCAATCGCTTATGATATCGTACTTAACGGTTATGAGATTGGCGGCGGTTCTATCCGTATCCATAAAGAAGAGATACAAAAAGAGGTCTTTAAGCTGCTTAATATCGGTGATGAAGAGGCAAATGAGAAGTTTGGTTTCTTGCTTGATGCACTCAAGTTCGGAGCACCACCGCATGGTGGTTTTGCTCTAGGGCTTGATAGATTGATTATGATTATGAGTGGTACAAGCTCGATAAGAGATGTGATAGCTTTCCCTAAAACACAAAGAGCACAATGTCTTTTAACGGCTGCACCGAGCAGCATTGATGAGACTCAACTTGATGAGCTCTCACTTAGAATTAGAAAATTAAATAAATAATAAGGATAATGGCATGAAAAAACTATTTTTAATTATTGGAGCACCGGGTTCAGGTAAAACTACAGATGCACAGCTTATTGCACAAAGAAACGGAGAGGTTACACACTACTCTACCGGCGATATGTTTAGAGCCGAGATAGGAAGTGGAAGTGAGCGAGGCAAGCTTATCGATAGTTATGTAAGCAAAGGAAATCTTGTACCTATCGATATCGTTATAGAGACAATTGTTGCAGCGATTAAAAAGGCACCGACAGATGTAATCGTGATAGATGGATATCCAAGAAGTACCGAGCAGATGGTTGAGCTCGATAAATATCTTGAAAATGAAGAGAGTGTTGAGCTTGTAAGTGTAATCGAAGTGAGAGTGAGTGAAGAGGTTGCAAAAGGCAGAATCCTTGGGCGTGCGGCAGAATCAGAAGTAGTAAGAGATGATGATAATGTAGAGGTGTTTTACAATCGCATGAAAGTATATACCGATCCTCTGGACGAAATACAAGATTTTTATATCAAAAAAGGTCTCTTAAAAGTCATCAACGGAGAGCGAACTATTGAAGAGATCGTTGATGAGATGGATGCATTCGTAAAATCAAATATATAACTTGCTCATAAAGAGTTTGACGTTTTTTTTCAATTTTTCACTATTTCTTCATCATTTTTAGTTAAAATAGTAAAAAGACGCAAAGGATTGTTGCATGAGAATCATCGTAAAACTTTTTATGGTACTATCTCTTCTCTTTTTGGCTGGTGCATTTGCCAGTGAAAAAGAGATATTGGAAGCTGAAGCTAATCTTGCTGTTAAAAAATTTAATGACCGCGTTGAAGGCGGAGAAGATTTTTTAAGCAAGGTCAAGGGGTATCTTGTTTTTCCTTCGGTCATGCGAGGAGGATTAGTATTCGGTGGAGAGTTTGGTAAGGGCGTCTTAATAATCGATAATCAAACAGAAGGCTATTTCAATATGGTCTCAGGATCCGTAGGCTTACAAATAGGTGTTCAAAAGAGAGCTATAATTATAGCTTTTGTAAGTCAGCGGGCACTTGATTCATTTCTTGCAACAAATGGCTTTACGGTTGGTGTAGACGGTAGTCTTAACTTTGCACATTGGGGAACAAGTAGAGATTTAAGCACGGCGATGTTTGGTAGAGATGTTGTTGTTTTTGCTTTTGACGAAACGGGCATTATGGGTGGTGTGTCAGTTGACGGTAGTAAAATCACGCGCATAAACCTCGACTAAAATAACCCACTCATTATAGAGTGGCAAATCTAAACTAAAGGTCACTCCCCTTTATGAAGTATGCGACAACGGGAACGAAGACTGCTTTACTTATGCTTGCAATGCTGGGCATTATGTCAAATACAGCCATAATAACCTCTATTCCACAATTTGAAGATCTGTTTTCGGATGTTAAAAAGATCAATCTGCTTGCAAAGCTTATGATTACTCTCCCTTCACTCATGATAGCAATCAGTTCACCTTTTTTAGGGCATATTATCTATAAGACTTCTGTTATCAAGAGTGCTATTGTTGCTCTGCTCTTTTTTGCACTTTTTGGAACAGCAGGACTCTATCTCAACGGCATCTATTCTCTTTTAATTTCAAGGCTACTTCTTGGTGTTGCAATCGCCATTCTTATGATTGTAACCACTACACTCATCGGGACATATTTTAAACATGAAGCGCGATATAAATTTATGGGAATTCAAAACTCTTTTGTCTCCATAGGAGGTATCCTTTTTATTGCGTGTGGCGGATTTCTCAGTGATATAGATTGGAGATATCCTTTTGGGCTTTATTGTGTTAGTGTTTTTATGCTTCCTTTTGTGATTAGAAATATTGATGAGCCCAAAGATGTCGAAGAACCTACTTACGAAATAAACGTCTCCGGAAATCTTCTTTTTGTCTATTTTTTAGGCTTCTTGCTAATGACAGTGTTTTATACTCTACCTACACAGATGCCATTTTTGATCATGAATCACTTTGGGGCAAGCGGAACACTCACGGGGCTTATCGTTGCAGATGCAATGCTTTTTTATGCCCTTGGTGCGCTAAGTTTCACAACTCTTAAAAAACATTTTATGTATGGAGATATCTACACTATAGGCTTTGGTATACTCGGTATCGGTTTTATAGTTATAGGCAATATCAATACTGTTCCCCTCTTTTTTTTGAGCGCCCCTATTGTGGGCTTTGGTGGTGGACTTTTGATGACCACAACAACATCATGGGTGCTTGATCTTGCGCATTATTCTGAACGCACTAAAGCTTCGGGCTATCTTACTTCAGCGATCTTTAGCGGGCAATTTGTCTCGCCGATTTTATTTCACCCGCTTGTATCATTTTTAGGATTGCAGTATTTCTTTTTAGGACTGGGCATATTTATAGGTATCATGATTGTTATATCGAGAGTTTTAAGGTGATTATCTATCAAGATATTTTGCTATATCACTGTAAAGCATATTAAGAACGGCAAAAAGTGCCTCCTCATAAGATGATGTTAATACTAAATGCTTTTCAAAATATATAATTTTGCTTTTTTTGTTGCTTGTATAGTATCTCGCTTTTAATATTATCTCTTCATCTACAAGAGAGAGAGATTCGATAGAGAGCGTCAGCCTTTTAGTCGGTTCTTTGTAAAAACCCCATGGGTAAGATGCGATTTTTGCTTGTGGATAACTCTCGCTAAGGTATGCTACCAGCGAAGCTTGCAAGGTCTCATCAAATGGCTCAACCCATCGCTTATTTGCAATATTTTTTACATCCCCGTCTTTATCAACATAAGTAAACTTTTTGCTCATAAGATAAGCAGGCATCGTAGGCTTTTCAATCCCAAGGCTCATCTTAGCATTTAATTTATGTTGCGGCTCCAAATCAAGTACTTTATACTCTAGGTTTCTTTCTGCACAACCAAGAAAAAAGAGTGATACGGTTACCAAAATGACAAATCTCATTCCCCGCCTCCAAATATCAGCGCATTTGGTTTTTCATCAAGATGTATCAGGAGTTTTTTTGCCTCATTTGAAGTTTGTGTAATCTCTCGCATCATATCTGTCATCTGTTTGGCAAAAATAGAATCTTCACCATAATGTTTTGCCATCCTATCAATGCTTTTAACTGCACTATTTAAAGAGCTCATCAGATTATCCTCCTGTGCTTCAAGTGGAGGGAGTTTATAGCACTCATTCTCCATTTTTGCAAGCACAACAACACCTTTGGCACCCCTCTTCTTTTTGAGCTCTATAAAACTTCTGCTGGTGATAGGATCAGTAACGCTTAGATAGGCTCTAAGACCACCCTTAATGGCATCGCTAAAATTATCAAGACCACTCTTTTGAGAGAGTGAAGGATCATGAAAAAATCCAAGATCAATAAGGAGGCGAATATCAGTAAAAATCTTTTGGCTCTTGGCATCATATGTTGATGTGAGTGAGACTATCTTTCCAACATCAAAGCCTTGAAATTTAATCGAAGAGCCTCTCGCGAGAGAGCCTATAGGACCATCGGTACTGAGCGTAAACTCTTGTATATTTTTATTCACAGCTTTTTGAGCAATCAAGTTTTGATCTTGATCTTTGCTTGATCTCAGCTCAAACACATAACTATCGAGCTCCTCTTTTGATGCTTTTGTTTTTGAGGCAGAAAAAGAGATAGCTCCTTGAATCAGTGTGCTTAAGGGGGATACAGAAAGGCTGATACTATTACCCTTGAAGTTAATGTCAAAAAGATCATTAATCCAAAAGCTCGTATCAAAACCTAAAAGATCAGCAAAACGAGACTCTATATAGACGCCTATCTCTACTCCTTTGCCATCTTTGGACGGCTTCATATCGACTATTTCACCCGATGGTATACCTTTATAAAAAACGGGCGCACCCATGGAGAGGTTATTGACATTTTTAGCAATGAGGGTACAGTATCTCCCCCCTCCTTTTGTATCTCGAAGATCATTCAAGCCTATAAACTTTTTTTTGATTGGAGCATCTTCATTTTTTATCGCGTCCATATTGATATATGTGCCCGTAAGCAGCGTATCTAGCCCGCTTATCCCGGAATATCCAACATGAGGACGCACAATCCAAAATCTCGTTTTTTTATTGAGAAAAAACTCTACCTCTCTATCCATTTGCGCTGTGATTATGACACCATTGCCATCATCTTTTAGCCGTATATGCTTTACAACCCCGACTGGAATATCTTTATAACGTATCTGACTCTCACCCGCTTTGAGACCACTATTTTCCTTGAATTCTATCTCGATTTTTGAGCCAAGATCGGCATAATATTGATAGGCGAGCCAAAGTGCTATAAAAAGTGCAATAATCGGAACAATCCATATAGAGGTTAAGAAATCAAATTTATTTTTCTTATCTGGTTTTGCTATCTCGTGAGTCACCCTGCCCCTCCTTATGTTTTTCGATAGAACCTATATCAAAACTTTGTGCCGCTAGAAGTGTAAAAAATACACTCAAAGCAAATGCTGTTGCTGCATTTCCTGCGATAATCTCAACACTTTTAAGATGAATAAGTGAAGCTAAAATTGCTACAACAAATACATCAATCATCGACCATGGTCCGATAATCTCTGCAAGATAATACATATTCTTTTTTGTACTATTGCTTACCTCTTGTTTTGGATACTTTGCATTAATAATCAGATACAATAGTATCACAAATTTTACAATAGGAACAAATATCGAAGCAAAAAGTATGATAAGAGATATAGGATAAGAGCCTTGCTGCCAAAGGAGTATGACCCCTCCAAGTATCGTACTGCTAATCTCATGCCCAAAATTCTTTGTAATCATCATTGGATAGATGTTTGCAGGGATATAGGCGATGATTGCGGTAATCAGAAAGGCAACACTCTTCTCATTTTTAAAATACTTATAGCTATAGAGCGATGAGTGGCATCTACGGCATTTTGTCAATCTACCTCTATCATAGTTGACCGCCTCGCACAGCGGACACCTCAGAAGATCCTCTTTGCTTTCAAAAATCTTGTTACTCATCTTCAAAAACTTTTTGATAATTAAACCAAAGCGTATGCATAGGCATCACTCTGGTGATATAGAGATCGATTATAACAAATGCGACGAGTGAGAAAAATGCTATGCCTATATTGATCTGTACAAAACCTATAAGCTTCACAAGAGCAACAAGGATACTGATGAGAAATATATCGCTCATATGCCATGGAAGGATATAGCCTAAAAATATAAGAAGTTTTCTAGCTAGCTCTTTTTCTCTTTTAAAATAGATCAATCCAAAAAGCATGATATGAATCATAACGATAACAATCGGAGAGATAAATATCAATACAGACACCATGAGCGCAACAAACCAAAAACCTTCACTAGAAAGAGTAACCATTGTCTTAAATATCGTGACATACTGCTCACTGCCTAAAAAATCGATTTGAACAAGTGGAAAAAAATTTGTTAAAATTAAAAATATCATAGAAGCAAGAGAGAGCGCAAAAGCTTTTTTAATGCTATCTTTATCACAACTATAAAGAGTAGTACCACAATAGGAACACGTAGCAATCTCTCCATGCTCAAGTTGCTCAACTTCGTGAATTTTATGACATTTTTTGCAAATTATAAGCTTATCGAGCTCTCTATCTGTTATCATAATGCCATTATATCAAATAAATTAAAGAGCGCACATGAAGATACTTTCACTTGGCAAAGCTATAAAACACGATCTTCTAGAGATTGATTATATCGATGATATAGACGAGATAGACTCGCTCAAAAAGTACGATTATCTTATCGTAAAAGGTGGTGACGGTGCCATAAGACGCTCTGTTGCAAAAGCTTACGCTAAAGATATGCCCTCTCTTATCGTAGATGCAAGCGGCTCTTTTAATGTGATTGCAAAATACTATAAATTGCCAAAAGTTGAGACGATACTTGATGATATAGCACAAAAAAAGACAAAGACTCAAAAGCATCGACTCAAAAAGCTCAACGATGAGATATTTCTTTTTAGTGCCGGCAACATGGGGGATGTGCAGCATATCGCTGTTTCGGAAAATCTGAGATCAGGATACCTAAAAGACGGCGTGGGTAAATATCTGATTGCATTTATATTTTTGTTACCTCTACACATCTTTACAACACCGTGGATGCTTTTCGTAAAAGATAGATTTTTTATCTTTGATTTGCTCCCCTTTTTAAAAAGAGTCGGCAATTTCTATGGAGAGTTGGAAAAACCTATCAAAAGAGAACTTAGTAGTGAGTATAATTTTGTGGAATTAGACGGAGATATCGTTGTGATTAAAACTAAGGATATACACATAGAAGTGATTGATTACATCAATATTGTATCATATCGTTAAGTGTCTCGTAAAACGCCTCCACTCTTTGATCTACACGTATAATTTTATCGAGATAGTTTTCAAAATTTGCGCCGTTAAAATCGATATAAAGTCCATCAATATTTGTAGCTCTTGATATCGCAACATAAAATTGACTCGGAGCAAAAATACGATCAACATTGCACACAAGTGAGTCTATGCTCATTCCTTGCGCTTTGTGTATGGTAATCGCGTAAGCAAGCTTGATAGGAAATTGAGAAAAGATTGCTACAGCTGCTTGTTTGATCTCGCCACTACTATCTATGGTAATCTCACTCAACTCAAAATCATGCCGCTCGACGCGTACAAAAACATCGTCTTTTGCTACGATGATGCAATCCTCTTCTATGCTGTGCACAACGCCTCTATCACCATTGATAAATTTCCCCCATTTGTTAACACAAAAGAGGATCGGTGAACCTTTTTTTATCTTGAGTGACTCACTGACAGGGAGATTTTTTATCCAACTCTCTAGCCTTTTTTCATGAACTTTAGTTTTTGTATCTATCGATGCTACAAAAGTATATTCGAGTGCATCGAGTGCATCGAGCATCTTAGCATTGATATTTTCTGCTTGTGCGTTTGTACCATAGAGGTGTGTGTAGAGGCTGTTTTCGCTTGGAAAAGATTTTTGCTCTAGATGATTGAGTGTCGAGCGTACATCATTATCGCAAATGCCTTGACGAATCTTAGAGAGTATCTGCGTAAAACGTGCATCATTATTTCTATGCATTGTCGTGAGTTCGATATTGAGAGGCGCTATCTTTTTCCAAGAACTCGACTCAAAAGCATAGAGCAACTCACCAAAAAGTGCACCGTTTGATGCAACAACGGGCGGAAGTTGATAGAAATCGCCCACAAGCAAGAGTCTCCCTCGAAATCCCATAGATTCTAGTCGATAGACGATCATATCAAAAAGTGCCGCACTTACCATCGATATCTCATCTATGATGATCAAATCAGACGCGCTTATAATCTTTTTGAGCTCCTTGAGTCTCGATTTACTTCTTTTATCGTTGTGGACCAACTCTTCGAGCGAAGCACTAATCCCAAAGATAAAAAAACTGTGGATGGTAACCCCGCCTATATTAACAGCGCTCACGCCTGTTGAACCTAATGCGATGACAGATTTATCATTTGAGCGAAAATGGCTGATAATCTCATTTGTGATATAACTCTTGCCGACTCCCGCGCCACCTGTTAAAAAAAGATGGTTATCTTCCATAAGAGCTATAATCTTCTCTTTCAATATCTGCCTTTAAATTTTTTTGTATTAGAACCCTCTGGATAGCTAGAGATGTTCAGAAGGTTCTATTATAATTGCTTCACTTTAAAAAAGAGTGAAACTTTACTATAATATCCAAAAAGGAGCTCTATGATCTTCAAAGATATCAATAGATTTAAAAATCTCTCAATCAAAGAGACAAAAGCGCTCTTTGACGACAAACAAAAAAACAAAACGCTGCATCCAAAAAGAGGCGCAAATATGATGCTCAATCCTCTTAAACTTGAGCATCTCAATAGGCTTGACGAGCTCGAAGCCGATATGATAACTATCAATCTCGAAGATGCAATCGCCCCAAAAAGAAAGGAGGAGGCGCTCTATAACACAGCACTTTTCTTATCACACCTGGAAAACTCGAAAAGCTTTATCATTATTCGCACCAATGAGCTAAGAAACGGTGGCGCGAAAGAGATTAAATTTTTAAATAACTTTGGGTTTGATGCTATCCGTTTACCAAAAGTACACAGAAGCGATGATGTGGCCAAAACGCTTGAGATATTAGATAGCAGTAAAGAGCTCCATCTCTCGCTAGAGACCAAAGAGGCCTTTGCCGATATAGGCTCACTCAAGATTGACCCGCAAGTCACGACACTCAATCTAGGCATCCTTGATCTCTTGGCTTCACTTGATATCCCCCAAGAGAGACTCAAACTTGAGAACCCAACTATCGACTATATCCTCTCAAAATTTCTCATTGAATCAAAGAGTGTTGATTTTCACCCTATCTCTTTTATGTTTCAAGACTACAACGACACCGATACGTTTAGAGCATGGTGCCAAAAAGAGCGACTCTTGGGGTATGAATCCAAAGCCTGCATGGGACCAAAACAGGTGGAGATAGCCAAAGAGGTGTTTGCCCCCTCCTGCGATGAACTACAAAGAGCCGCGAAGATCAAAGAGCTATTTGAGGCAAATACTAAAAAAGGAATCAATGGATTTATGGATGAGACATATGGTTTCATAGATGAGCCTATCTATAAAGATGCGATAGGTTTGATTGCAAAATATACTTGATTATCTACAAGCAGAATTCTATTATAATAATAAAAAACTTTGGGGAACTCAATGACGATATATGATCTCAAGCCAAAATTTCAAGCACTTCTCAGACCGATTGTAAAAAAACTTTATGAAAAAGGCATTTCTCCAAATCAGGTCACTATCGCAGCGCTTATACTCTCTTTTATCGGCGGTTTTTCTGTATTGTTAGCGCAAAAAAATCATACACTCTTACTCATCATCCCTTTTATTATGTTTATTCGCATGGCACTCAATGCGATCGATGGTATCTTGGCAAAAGAGCATAACCTCACCTCCGATAAAGGAGCTGTGCTCAATGAGCTAGGCGATGTACTCTCTGATGTACTACTTTATCTACCGTTTATCTTTATCCTAAACCCCTTTATCGTTATCGCTTTTATCATACTCTCTATCTTGAGTGAATTTATCGGCGTGCTCTATTGGGCCGTATATAATGAACGAAGATACAATGGTCCTATGGGGAAAAGCGATAGAGCTTTCGTAATCGGCTTTATATCATTAATCGTTGCTCTTTTTAGCAACGCTCTGTTCTTTTCAAACATCATACTTTCTCTCGCCATTTTTCTCCTGCTGCTAACACTCTACAATAGGATTAAGTTGTGAGCATCTTAGAGCCTAAGATTTACGCGACCCTACTATTGCTCTATGCGATACTGGTTTTTGCTTTTATCATATATAAGCTACTAGCAAGAAGAGACAGCAAAGATTACACAGAGCTTAGAGCAAGGATAGTATCGTGGTTTTATATGATTACTATCTTTGCGCTTGGTGTTTATCTCAACGATATAGTAGGTATAATCTTTCTAGCGCTCATAAGCTATCTCGCATTCAAAGAGTATGTATCGCTTATCCCAACACGCATCATCGATAGAAGAATCATATTTTACGGCTATCTCTTTATCATTCCTCAATACTACTTTGCCTATACGCAGTGGTATGAGATGTATATCATCACTATACCTGTTTATCTCTTTCTCTTTTTACCGTTTCGTCAGATATGGATAGGTGAAACAGAAGGTTTCATCGGGAATACAAGCAAAGTATATTGGGGTGCTATGCTCTTTATATTTGCACTAAGTCATAGCGCGTTTCTCTATAAACTAGAACCGACAGAGGGCATAACCGGCCCTATGATGCTCTTGTATCTTCTCTTTTTAACCGAGATCAATGATGTCTTCCAATACATATGCGGGAAAAGTTTTGGCAAGAGAAAGATCGTTCCAAAAGTCAGTCCAAATAAAACAGTGGAGGGATTTTTAGGTGCATTAGTGCTTACAACTATAATGGCAATCGCTCTCTCATACCTCACTCCGTTTACTCTTTGGGAGTCTATCGCTGCCGGGATTATCATATCCTCAGGAGGTTTTATCGGAGATGTCGTTGTCTCGATGGTCAAACGCGATGTTGGTGTCAAAGACTCCGGCAACTTAATAGCAGGTCATGGTGGTATACTCGACAGACTTGATAGTCTCACATACACGGCACCTCTATTTTTTCATTTTATATACTATCTCTACTACTGATGATGTTAAAAAGTCTCTTTTTCACCTTTATAGTCAAACCTGTTATTATCCTCATCACCGGTATATCGATAAAAAACCCTCAAAATCTACCAAAAAGCGGACAATTTATCATCATTGCAAATCACAATAGTCATCTTGATATTATGGCAATCATGTCGCTCTTTGATAGCACCGTGATACGAAAAGTGCGCCCCGTTGCTGCGAGTGACTATTTTTTTAAAAATAGAATCCTCAAATGGATATCGATTCACCTTATCGATATCGTGCCATTAGATAGAAGCATAAAACACGCTCACAGTACGCATCCTTTGCAACCGGTCTACGATGCACTTGACCAAGGTGACTCGCTTATTATCTTTCCGGAGGGTAGCAGAGGCGATCCTGAGAAGCTGGGACGATTTAAAAATGGCATAGGACATTTAGCAAAAAAATACCAAAATATTGATATCATACCTATTGTTTTGGAAGAGACGGGAAAATGTCTACCCAAAAATGAGGCACTCTTGGTGCCCTTTATTATCAAAGCCGAGATCAAAAAGCCGATGAGATTTAAAAACTACTCCTTGGAGATACAAGATTTTGTATTGAAACTTGAGGAAAATTTCAAAAAAGGATGATCATGTCAACTACAAAAAATTTTTTAGGATATCAAAAGAGAGAGCTGCAATCACGCATATGGAAAAACAAAACAAAACAAAACGGCAAAGTTATAGTTCTACTCCATAGAGGCCATGAACATTCAGAAAGACTCGATGAGGTAGCCAATTATGCTCCTTTTAATGCTTATAAAAAATATGCATACGACTACAGAGGTCACGGATATGAAAAGGGTGAGCCTTGCTATGATTTTATGGATTTAGTCAGAGATTTAGACTGCTTTATACAGTTTGTTCAAAAAGATGCAAAAGTAGCCATAGAAGATATCTTCATCATAGCAAACTCTGTTGCCGGGGTTGTTGCCTCCACTTGGCTCCATGACTACGCTCCAAAAATTGCCGGAGCAGCTCTCGTAGCTCCTGCTTTTAAAATCAAGCTCTATATCCCACTTGCAAAACAAGGACTCGATCTTGCTGTAAAATTCAAACCAAAAATGCATATCAAATCTTATGTAAAATCCAAATTTTTAACTCACGATAAAAAAGAGCAAAAACGATACAATACCGATCCGCTTATCACACCCGATATACCCGCAAAACAGCTCACAACACTTCTGGATACTGCAAAAAGAGTTGTCGAGGATGCTGCTGCTATTACCACCCCCCTACTCGTTTTAAGCGCAACAAAAGATTATGTAGTTGAGAGTAAAGTTCAAGGGGATTTTTTTGCAAATCTCTCCTCGCCACATAAGAAGTTTGTTCAGCTTGATGGCTTTTTTCATGGTGTGTTGTATGAGAGCAAAAAAGATATTGCACTCCAAGAGATCGATACATTTATGAAAAGTTGCTTTAGAGCACGCCGCAAACCAAACATTGATGACCTCATAACATATACACAAAACGAAAGAGACAAGATTGCTTACGGCACACTTCCGCTCTGCCTAGAGACTTCTTTCTTTATACAAAGAAGCTATATAAACTATCTCGGATCGCTTAGCGAAGGGATTAAAGTAGGGAAAAAATATGGTTTTGATTCCGGTGTGACGCTTGATTATGTCTACAGAAACAGACCTAGAGGCAGATACTATATAGGTGAGTTCGCCGATAAGGTCTATCTAAACTCCATCGGTTGGAAAGGTATACGACAAAGAAAGGTAAATCTTGAGACGCTTATGGTTGAAGCAATCGATGAGATAAAGTGGCAAAAAAGAGATGTTAAGGTCATGGATATCGCAGGAGGGCCTGCTAAGTATCTCATAGAGATGGCAAGAAAATATCCAAAGATTGATATATTGGTTCGAGACTACCAAGAGCAAAATATCGAACGAGGAGAAAAGCACGCTAGAAGATATGCACTCAAAAACATACGATATGCGCAGTGCGATGCTTTTGATCCGAAAAGCTACCAAGAGCAAGCATTTGAGCCAAATATCATCATCATCTCCGGAGTTTTCGAGCTCTTTGGCGATAATGCCACGATACAAAAAGCGATTGAGGGTGCTAGCAAGATGCTTAAAAGCGGTGATATCCTGATCTATACCAATCAGCCTTGGCATCCACAGCTCACACAGATAGCCAATGTCCTTGGCAATCACCAAGGCAAGAAATGGATTATGCGAAGAAGAACACAATGTGAGATGGATACACTTTTTGAAAAAAGTGGGTTTAGAAAAGAGTCTATGCTGATTGATGATTATGGTATCTTTACTGTGACAAAAGCATACAAGATATGATGTACCATTTTCGCCATAAACTCTATGCTGCTGCTAGTATAAAGGAGCGTTTTGTTTGGGTCTTATATCTAGGAATTCTTTTTTTCTTACTTTACGGGAGTGCAAATCAGTTTGCAAGCATAAGTGCACCCCATCCTAGTATTGTCTTTTCTTGGGAGAGAAAGATACCTTTTTTAGACATCTTTATATTTCCCTATATGTCATCTGATATTCTCTTTGTCATAGCCCTAATGCTTCCACAAAAGAGGTTTGAGCTTAGAGTACTTTCTGTGAGAATCGCCATAGCGATAGCGATCTCTTCTCTTTTTTTTGTTATTTTCCCCTTGAGCTTCTCTTTTGAGAAACCAACGCCTATACATTATGTGTGGCTTTTTGATCTTTTAAGTGCCGATCTACCATACAATCAACTGCCCTCTTTGCATATAAGTTTGGCAATCATCATTTGGGACTCTATGCGAAGAAATATCGCTTCACCTATCGTCAAAAGTCTTCTCTTTTCTTGGATTGTTCTTATAGGGCTCTCAACGCTCTTTGTTTATCAGCATCACTTTATCGATCTGCCAACAGGTGCTCTTGTCGGGATAGCCTGCGTTGCGCTTGTACCGTATAAAAAATATACCAAGATTACTGAAAAATTTATGACGCCTAGACACCTTAAGATGGCTCTCTATTATATAGGTGCAGCTACCCTCTCTGTGATCATAGCCTTTATGTTGTCCAATCTCTTCTCTCTACTATTTATCTATCTCTTTTTCTCAATGCTTGCATTGAGTGTCGTCTATGCCTTTGGTTTTGAGTCTATATTGAGTGATCAGAGATTTTTTATCCTTTTTCTCCCTTATTTTATCGGCAATCATATCTCATGGCTCTATTACAAAAAACATCTTCCACTTATTTCAAAATTTGAAAACAATCTCTTCTTTGGCAGATATCCGACAGAAGATGAATACCATCTACTTAAAAAAAATTACAATATAGATTTTTTTATCAACCTCGCAAGTGATATGAAATTTAACAAATACTATAAGCCTGACATCACTTTTGACCTGCTTGATATGACCATCCAAAATCCACAAAAACTCGATGAGATATATAGATTTATGAAAGCAAACAAAGATAAAAGGATATTTATTCATTGTAAATTTGGGCTTTCTCGTACGATAATTTCACTCATTTACTATCTAAGAAGAGAGAAAAGTATGGCGTGTGAATCCGCAACAAAAGAGATGAAAAAGATACAATCAGGCTATGAAATGAAAAAATATATGAAGGTAAATTGTACGCTTATAGATGCACATATATTTAGAAATTAGAAGATGCAATGAGTTGCGACCAAGATAAGATTATTTTGGTCGCACATGGAGAAGATTTGATAAGTGGAGATTTTACTCCGCAACCTCTTCTTCTGATTTTTTTGAGCCGGCATTAAAGAGAAGAAATCCGACTATCAATTCGATATAAGATGTATATCTCCATACCATATCAGGTAAATTTACGTGAAGAAAATCAGTCCATAAGTCAAAGCCCATATAGCTTCCGCCAAAATCTATAAGCCCTATGGCTATAAGAATTATCCCGATAATTTTCATACAATTTTCCTTTTTGTTGTGTTTTGATTGAAGCTTTATGCAAATTATCTAAGATATTACAAAGAGTTCATCAGTCAAAATAATAGTATTTTATTGTTTTAAAAAAGATTAATAATCTCAGAGAACTTCATCATTTCTTGATCCGGTTTTGCGGAGTATAAGATATCCTACCAACAGTTCAACACATGCAGAGTGTCTCCATGCAATATCGGGCAGTTGTATATGAAAAAAATCAAGCCAAAAATCATACTGTATAAAATCAGCGATTCCAATGATTATAAGAATTATTCCAATTATCTGCATATACACTTTTCCTTCAAATATCGTAGGTTAAAAAACTAATCTAAAAAAGCCAATAAAGAAGCAGCTACTGCCACATTGAGTGACTCAACACCTCTTTGCATCGGTATGATGATGCGATGATCACTCAAAGCCTCGATCGGCTCACTCACGCCCCTGCTTTCATTGCCGACAACAAATATGCTCTTTGTATCATACTCAATCTCCTTATAGCTTTTGGTGGCTTGCAAGCTCATTGTATAGACCTTTGCACCTTGCGATTGAAGCATTTTGAGTGATATATCAAGATCATCGACTCTTAAGATTGGCATCCTAAAAAGTGTGCCTGCACTTGCTTTGATAACCAAAGAGCCAAGTGTTGCATTTCCTTTTTTTGCCAAAAGAATAGCATCTATATTCCCCGCACATGCACTGCGTATGATGAGTCCCAGATTTTGAGGATTTTCTACACCGTCAACTGCTAAGATTCTATAACTATCATGCGTCTGTAAAAAAGTTGCAATATCCATAAAACTTTGCATCTCTATATCCAGAGCGACACCTTGGTCTTGTTTGGCATTTTTAGAGATTCTTGAGAGCTCACTTTTATCGTGAAAGAGTATCTCTGCTCCTCTTTTGATAGCCATTTTTTTGAGTCTATCAATGATCTCTATCGGCTTATTTGATGTTGAGAGGTGGAGTCTAAAGGGATGTGTGTTAGAATCAAGAAGCGCTTCATATACGGCGTTTCTACCGTATATTGTCAGCATTTTTTCAAAAAGAGCTCGCTTTTGCGTGTACTCTTTGGAGTCACTCAATTAAGACTCACCGTTCCAAGCAAGTTTTGCTTTGCCGTTTTCATCTTCAACAGTTGCAGGCATACCCATGATGTTATAACCACAATCAACATAGTGTATCTCACCTGTTACCCCACTACTTAGATCACTGAGTAGGTACATACCGCTATTGCCTACTTGATGTATGGTGACATTTTGTTTGAGTGGTGCATGCGCCGCGTTCCATTTGAGCATAAAGCTAAAATCATCAATCCCGGCAGCTGCTAATGTCTTGATAGGGCCTGCACTGATAGCATTAACTCTGATACCATCTTTTCCAAAGTCTTCAGCGAGATATTTGACAGTCATCTCAAGCGCAGCTTTTGCTACACCCATAAGGTTATAATTTGGGATATACTGTACGCCACCGAGATAAGTGAGTGTGAGAATGGAAGCATTATCAGAGAGGATTGGTTTGAGCTCTTTTGCTACCTCGATGAGAGAAAATACCGAGATATCCATAGCGATATTAAATGACTCTTTCGATATGTCGGAAAATCTACCCTCTAAACCCTCTTTTGGAGCAAACGCAATCGAATGAACGATAAAGTCTATCTTGCCGAAATCTTTCTCCAAAGATGCTCTAAGTGCTTTAATCTCTTCAGGTTTGCTCACATCGCAAGGGTAAAGTCTCCCATCACATTCAAGATCATCTGCAATTGGAGCTAATTTTTGTTCAAATCTTTCATTCAAGAATGTAATCGCCATTTGCGCACCCTGTTCTCTGCAAGCATTTGCTATACCAAAAGCAATCGATTTTTTATTTGCAATGCCAAGAACGATACCTTTTTTGCCCTCCATTAACATATCTCTCTCCTCTGTATGATTTTAAATGATATTCTAGCATTTTTGAGTTACAATTTAAAGTAAATTTACCTTAAATAGACAAAAAGCAGATGAAAAATATAATTTGTATAGACACAGGCGGTACTTTTAATAAGATATATGACACAAAGAGCGGTATGCTTGATGTCGATAAAGATTCAAGTGCCATCAAACATATCTTTGAAAAATGGCTTGGTAGAGTTGAGCTTATCTCTATCATTGGAAAAGATAGCTTAGAATTTACCGAAAACGATAGAGAGCTTCTTCTTCAAACTATTAGATCAACACCAATCAATTCAAGCATTATAGTCATTCACGGGACAGATACTATGGATATCAGTGCTGCGTATGTCTCAGATGCCGATTTGCCGCAGACGATTATCTTCACGGGCGCTATGACTCCATTTAGCATAGAGCCCATAGAAGCGACTGCAAATCTTGCGAGTGCGATTGGTTTTGGGGTATCGCAACAAGAGCAAGGGGTCTTTATCGCCATAAATGGGCTCTTTGGCAGATACACCGATATCAAAAAAGACAAAGAGCGCGCCTGTTTTATGCAAATAAAATAATCATATGTTATAATCTATGCTTTAAGAATTTTTAAGAAAGGATTATAAAATGCGTATATCCACTATAACACTATCACTTATTGCACTTTTTTTAATAACCGGATGTTCCGATATCAATCAACCCCTTTATCAAAAACCAACGCCGGAAGTCAAAGTTGAAAAACCAATCTACGAAAAGCCGACTCCTAAAAAAGAGATTCTCTTCAATCAAAAGCTACAAGAGGTTGCTGCTCTGATCCCTCAAGATCCGCTTTACGAGAAGATGAATCTTGATACTCCGGAGAAAAAAGAGTGGTTTAAAACATTGACCTATAGACTTTGGGATAGACAGATAACGAGATATCAATTTGTCTCTGAGGGGCTGTCAAAATTCCCGCTCAATAAGTATGAATTTAACTTTATAGTAAAAGCATTACAAAAATAAGACAAATTTTATCTTATTTTATAAAATTTTGTGTTATAATTGCTCCATATAAAAAAATAAGGAGATAAAATGCCAAAGATAAATAAATATGTAGATATCGACACCGTCGAGAGAGAAGCAAAAAAAGACCTCATAGATAGACACTCGCCTTTCATCCACTGTAGCGATAGTGCAAAGGCTGGAGAGCCGTTTGAAGTGACGGTAAAAATGGGAAATGAATACACACACCCTGATGATTTTGATCACTTTATAGAATCGGTCGCACTCTATAACGGCGAAACACTTTTAGCAAAAGCAACTTATGTTCCCGGAACATTAGGCAATGTAAAAGCGCACAATACGACAACTTTTACGATCATTCCAACAGGAAGCAAACTCAACCTAGTGGCTCATGGATACTGTACAAAACACGGTATCTGGGAAGGCACACCCAAAGAGGTAACAGTAGAAGCATAAGCTTCTGCTCCCCCCCCCCTCTTCCATAAATCAATCTAAACGCTTTACTTTATAGATATTCAAGGTATATACCTTGAATATGAAAATCTTTAAGATTCTTTTAGAAGTTATATCTGGCAACTAATCTAATAGAATTAATTGAATCGTCAAAAAAGTCAGAATCTATGTATGCGTATGTAATTGACAAATCCAATTGTTCATTAATTAATGTAGAATATGTAAAATCAAACTCATTTGTTTTATCATTATTTCCAAAGTCAGTATAACCGTATTTTCCTGATAATTTTCCATTGAATATATTTGCATGTGCACCCACAACAAACTTATCATTATCATTTCTAAAATTATATCCTCTCCAAACTGCTTGACTTAATGAAAAAATCTCTTCGGCTATCATGTCGGTATACAAAGCGGAGCTACTCCCTCCTATCTGAAAGATGCCAAATGTTGAATCATTAACATGAGAATAAGCTAAACATAATTTTACATCATCAACAACATTGGCACTTATTTTTGCGCCAAATGCATTTGTATTGTCTATAGCATCATGCCGTACTGTTCCGCCCTGTAAACCAATATTAACAAGACCCGCATCATATTGTGCATCAAGCCAGAAAACATTAAAGTCACCGCCCATAAAAGTATCTGCATAATACCAAGATCCGGTCAATGTTAGATTTTGCAACGATTTATTTTGGGCGGTAAGCATCCAAATACCATCATTATTATTAAGTTTATGAAAATCACCCATATCTCCACTAAAATCAGAATAATCTAACGCCCAAAAACTATATCCGTTTTCATTTGCGCCTCTTACCCATGCCCCGGCAAGTGTAGTATCAGGAATATCCGTATTAATAACAAGAAAAGCTTCGAATGTATTTTTAAATACACTCCAATCTTCAGAAAAAGCAAAAGGCGAAAGCTCTTTTGGAAGCTCTTGTCTTCCGACTTTTAATTGTGTGTTTCCTATGTTATATGTCAAATAAAGTTGAGAAATATAAGCACCATTTAAATTTCCATTTACCGCCTGCAAAGGATACGCTACGGCATCTTTATCTAAGCCTAAAGTTCCCAAACCGTTTAACTGGACACCAACACCTAACCCAGCAAATAAATCGCTATTTACAGCAGTTAATTGAACTCCCGCATTAGCAAATGATGACTCTTGATCAAAAAAATTATAATCACCACTACCCCAATAAGATAAATCTAAAGTTTGTGTTTGATAATAAAATACACCTTGACCATTAAATGCCCAACCTGATGGAGCCGGAGCTTCCACTTCTACTTTTGGTTCTACTAGAGCGATGTCCCCACCCGCCATGATCATTGTCGAAGCTATCACAGATAGCAATAAACTTTTTTTCATTTAAAACCCCTTTTGTTGAAATACACATTACTATAACATACAAATGTTAAAGATTAATAAAATATTAATGGAAAAAGTAGATAAAGGATTTTAGAAAGAAATAATTATAACAAAAGCCGAAGCAGAAGTATTTCCAATCTTCTTATGGGTTTATCAACAGCTCAAGGCATGGTGCTTACTCCTCTAAAACTATTATGCTAAAATTCGCGCAATATTTATGCAAGGGATGATTTTGATAAATCTAAAAAACTATTCAACACACAATATAAAAAATGACATCCTCTCAGGTGCACTCGTCGCTGTTGCACTCGTACCCGAAGCGATCGCCTTTTCATTTATAGCAGGAGTCTCACCGATTGTTGGACTCTACGGCGCCTTTATCATAGGGCTCATCACCTCTCTCTTGGGTGGAAAACCGGGGATGATATCCGGTGCGACGGGCTCTGTGGCAGTGGTATTTGTCTCTCTAGGACTTGCGCTTAGAGAACTCTATCCTGCTCTTGATAAAGAGTCGTTTTCCATGCTGCTCTTGCACTATATCCTCATCACCTCTATCGTCGCGGGTTTGATCCAGATGATTATAGGGATGCTCAAGCTTGGGAAATTTATCCGTCTCGTACCCCAACCTGCTCTCTTTGGCTTTGTTAATGGTTTGGCTATCGTTATCGCTTTAGCACAGCTCAAATTTTTAGCTCCAAAAGATCTCCAAAGTTATGATGGCTGGATAGATATAATATTTGCAAGTTTGAGTGAAAATTATATGATGTATATCATTATCTTTATCACGATGGCTACGATGTATGCACTGCCCAAGATCACCAAAGCAGTGCCGGCAGGACTCATTGCTATCATCACGATAACGGTTGTCGTTTACTTCGTAGGTATCAATACCAAAGTCGTAGGTGATATGGCAAACCTTCTCGATGTCCCTCTGCCCTCTTTTGTGATGCCTGATCTTTCGATTTTTAACCTAGGGTCTCTCTCCATCATCCTCCCCTCGGCCATTATCGTAGCACTTGTAGGGCTTATAGAGTCGCTTCTAACGCTCTCGGTGCTTGATGAGATGGGTGGCGAACGCGGTTCGGGCAATCAAGAGTGTGTTGCACTAGGCATCGGCAATATGAGCTCAGGTCTATTTGGTGGCATGGCAGGATGCGCGATGATCGGTCAGAGTGTTATCAACTTCACTTCCGGTGGACTCGGACGACTCTCATCTTTCACAGCTGCTGTGCTACTCATAGTACTTGTGGTAAACTTCTCGGATATCATAAGCATCATCCCTATCGCCGTACTTGTGGGCATCATGTTTATGGTGAGTATCGGGACTTTTGAGTTCTCATCGCTTATGCGTCTAAAATATATGCCGCGCTCCGATGCATTTGTTTTGATAGTTGTAACGATCATCACGATCTTTGAAGACCTTGCCGTTGCTGTTATCGCAGGGATCATCATCTCGGCACTTGTCTTTGCATGGAAACACGCAAAAATCTCTACAAAAACTTCACTTGATGAAGATGGCAAAAAGATTTACATGCTCGACGGACCGCTCTTTTTTGCCTCAATTACCTCTTTTAATGAACAGTTTGATATAGAAAATGACCCTCAAGAGGTCATCATCGATTTTAAAAATGCACGCGTTATGGATAGTTCGGGCACGGAGGCCGTCGATGCCCTAACGGAAAAATACGAAAATGCAGGCAAAAAGCTCACACTCAGACACCTCTCGGCTGACTGCAAAAAAGTGCTCAAAAAAGCCGGACCGTTTTGTACTTTTGAAGAAGATGATCCGACCTATAAAGTCGCAGTAAATGTTTAAATTTTAATGGTTATGCTCTTCGCACTTATCACTGCTTAAGCACGCATTGATATCTTTTGGCACAGGCATATCTATCTCAAGCAGTGCATTGAGTTTTGCGATATCAAATCCGCAGAGCTTTACATCATCGACCTCTATGAGCGGGCGTTTTATAAGCAGCGGTTCTTTAAGCATCTGCTCTATAAGCTCCTCTTTTGTGTAAGCATTTGGATCGAACTTGCCCTCTTTTATCTTGGTTGCAAAAGGATTATATATCTCCTCTTTGCTAAGCCCCTCGAAAAAAGCTTCAAGGGTCGGCTTATCCCATTTATTGGAGATCATCGAGCGCACCTCAAAGCTCACTCCATACTTTTTAAGCAGCTCTTTTTGCCTACCGTTGCCTGCACATCCGGGCTTTTCATAAAAGATTACTTTTTTTGGACGAGTAAATACCATGGCTTTTCCTTTAAAAAGGTATATGCAAATCTTATGCCAAAGGCGGCAAGAGAGTTTTGAGCTTAAAGAGTCTCGATGTCAACGAGCTCGATCCCTGAACAATCTTTTTTAAATACCTTCTTCGTCGTCGCATCCTCTTCTGCTAAGACCAAAACATCTGCATAGTCATCTTTGCGCACTTCAAATGTTTGGATATCTTTTTTGGTCACCATTTCGATAGTCGTACTGCTTTTATCAAAACTGATGTCGATATTTCTTTGCCCTGTGGCAAATTCACTCTTGATTGCCCTGATTACCTTTTCATTGTTCAATAACTCTTCCATGGTTACAGAACCGTAGAAGTCCCCCTCGCATAACACTTTGTATGATACCAACATCCCACCATCCATTTATCACTCCTTATTTGAGCTAACAATACCCCTTGGCGAACTCAGGCAATAGCGCGATATGCTATTTATGTTCTCTATCGCATCACTCTTTTGATTGTCCCCAATTGTTGCTAGTTGCTATATTTTAGCAATGATATGTTGAGAATAGCCTTGCTCTAAGGCAAAATGGTCATTTTGCATCATTTCGCTCGGCACATAATCGCCCTTATATTTTGCAACAAAGAGATATAATGAGTATATATAAATAAAAGGATGCATCATGGCAAAAGGTAAAGACGCCAAAAAGACTGAGAAGAAAAAATCAGAAAAGACATTGAAAGAAAAACGCAAAGATAAAAAAGCGAAGAAAGCATAAGGGCTATTAGCCCTCCTCGACTTTTATATTCTGTCATTCTGAACTTGATTCAGAATCTTCACAGGTGGAGATTCAACGCCTAACCCTTATATAGACAATTTACTACTTGTAAATGTCACCTCTACTATCAACTTTCAATATCTGTATCTCTTCTTCATTCATATGAAAAAGTATTCTATATTTCGATACTCTCATTCTATAAATAGGAGGTATATCATTACCTGACATTTTTTTAACGTCTCCATTTGGAAGATTTTGAATAGCTTCGTAAATTTTTACCTGAAGTTTTCTATCATATTTAGAAAATTTCTTTTCAAATGTTTTTGAATATGATATTTTCATAAATTAAATTTAGATTTAAAATCTTCATTTGAAGAAAATTCATCATTTTTCAATATAGATAATATTTCTTTTTCATCGTCTGCTTCAAGCAGTAATATAGCTTGTTGTTTTGTTTTAGTATCTTTTGCTAGATACTCACTAAGACTTTCTCTTATAATTTGAGAGATTGATTTTTTTTCAATAAAACTTACAGCTCGTGCTTGTTCATATAATGTTTCATCAATAGTTAAATTTAATCTATGCATAAATACTCCTTTACATAGTGATGTATAGATGTATTATAACATATTTAATTAAATAATGATATATAAATTTTAAAAGTCTTTTGTCTAACGTTTAAAATGAGCCGATGAATTGCCCGCAGGGTAATTTATTGGCTCCTCTGATTTGTTAGCTCACTGCTTCTTTCTTTTGGTGACTAAATATCTTGTAAGCCGAAATTATCAGTACAAGTGCCAATAGCAATACCAATACATCACTCGAAATGACCCCTAGCAGTGCCGAACCTGCAGCGGCACCAATAATCGACCCGACACCCAAAGCAATGAACAAGTTCCGCTCTTCACGCAATACGATAAATGCCTGGCTTTTTGTGTATCTGGCAAACCCGACCAGCATAGTTGGAAGGCTAATTGCCAATGAAAGACTGCCTGCGATTTTTACATCGACACCGTAAAGAAGAACAATGACGGGGATCAAAAGTTCTCCACCTGCAACCCCAAGCATCGAAGCTACGACACCGATACCAAATCCCGCTACGATACCCGCGATAATTTCTATGAGCCAAGAGTCAAAAAGAGCTCCATTCTGATCCTGTAAAAACCAGTGCTCCAGTATTAGGACTGCGGCAAGAAACAGTAATAATGCAAGCACAATGCGATCAAGCGTCTGTTCACTGATCTTCATAGCAATGCCCGCTGCGATCCACGCACCTGCCAACGATCCAAAAAGTAGGTTAATAATAATACTTTTGTATTCCCAAATCTGTTCAAAAGGGGTTTCATGTGAGCGAAAAATCAGTGCAAAGAAGACAACAATCAGCGAAGTGGCTTTATTGAGTATTACCGCTTTGAGGGTATCTAGCCGAAAAAGCCCCTTGAGAATCGGCAGCCGAAATTCCGCTCCGCCCAGACCGATAAGTCCTGCCAGTGTCGCAACAGCACCCCCGGCACCGAATCCTTGAAAAAAACGCTTCATATCGAGATGAACCCTTTAATTTTTTTCATAGACATTTAACCTCTTTATCTTTAGCTAACGTTTGAATACACTAATAAAGTTCCGTAGGTACTTTATTAGTGTGCTATGTTTTGTTATATATTTTATTGCTTAATGGTTCTGATAAAATTATATTTTTTTTGAAAATTTTTTCTACAATATAATGATAAAAGTCATCTATATATTCATTTCTATTATTGGTTGCTTCTTTCATATTAGGATAGTTTACTCGTGCTAAGTCTGCTCCAATTTTTGTTAAGTTTACCATCCCAGTTTGAATTTCATAAGGATTGATATTTTTGAAATCTAAGTTTAAAACTCTTCCGAAGTATTCTATACTAATAGTGTCATTCTGAGATATTTTTTTAAATCCGCTTAAATGACTAAAGCTAATGAGACCTATTTCATCTAAATGACTTAAGGTACTAAAGGTTATATTATTGTTTTTATAAATTTGATTATCTTGATAATCTAGAATAAATGGTTGATAATCACCAATGATCCAGCAATATTTTAACAGGTTATCAAATAGTAACGCATCACTTTTGTCTAAAGTCGAAATAAATTCTATCGTTCTTTTAGAAAAAGTTCCAGGATTATTTGACTCTCCAGCTAATATTTGTGCCCAAAGTGTTTGCATTTCTTCATCTGATATTAGTTTACACTTATCAAAAAAGTTACTAACCCAGTCATCTTCTATATTTTCTGGATTTGCATTTTCTTCTAGTGAAGAAAATGATTTTTCAGTTATACTCTCTATATTCTCTTGTTTTTTTATTTCTTCAGTTACTAATCTATTTAAGGCTCTCTTTTGAATGTCTTCAATTTCTAAATCCATTAAAGCTTTTGTTTTTGATGCCTCAGCTTCTGCAATTGCTTTTTGTTTTATTCTTCTTGGTTCATAAACGATACCAATAGCATTAGAAATTTTTTCAACTAATACAGTTGCTGGCTTTGATAGTTTTCCAACATCAACTAATGATACATTTGCCATTCGATTTCCTTCTTTTATATATAACATTTAAAATGAGCCGATAAATTGCCCATCGGGTAAATTATTGGCTCCAATGTTTTGTTAGATTTGTTATTTTTTCCAAATTATTTTATTGGTGAAAAAGAGGATGGTGTAATTATTCTTGATTCTTGTTTTTCAAGCATAGGCAAAGCTTTTGGAATAAAATTTTTCAACCAATCTTCATCTTTATACAATTCTTCTCTTTTTAAAACTCTTTCATTTAAGTCATTATATGACCAAATATGTATTATTTGATTTAACTCTCCACTTTCAGTATGCCAATATCCAATAAGTTGTGCATACTTTGAAATAATTGGCATACCAACTTTTTCAAAATGATCAATATATTCACCAAGTTTTCCAATTTTTATTGTATATGTTCTCATTTCAAAAACCATAATTAACTCCTTATATTTTATACTAATTTTTCATCTAACGGCAGTGCTGAGCGACACTCCAAAAAAAGTATATGAAAGCGTAGCTTTCGATATGCTTATTGAAAGGAGTGGGAAAGAGTGTTCGCTCCTGCGATTTGTTCTCGACGCCGAAGGCGGAGAGGACAAAAACTCGCTCAGCACTGCCGTTCTCACTTGAGCCGTAGGCGAAAGTGAGAACGCCTCATTAAGAGGCAAAAAATAGTTGGTTAAAATAAGCGACGCAGGAGCAAAAACCAACTATTTTTTGTCCTTTTGAATGACTTGTTATATTCCGATTACTCAAAACTAACTGAGTTTATTTGAGGCTCAGATTCTAATTTAGATTTTAAAAATAACACACATTCATCTGACTTATTTAACTTTTCTCGACCAAGCAACTTTTCTTTAAAAGAACGCTGCTTATCAATTTGAAAAATCCACTCTAATTCTGATTTTGGATCATCGCCATCTTCGAAATAGGTTGATGCACCAAGCATATATTGGCGACCGTGCCATGAAATATAACTATACCATCCCCAATCTTCTGCATCTGGTTCCGTTAATTCGAAATCAGTACCTATTTCTGATTTTAGCCATTTCAAGAAGGATTCGCCAAAAATAGGATTTATTGGATTTTCACGTTCTTTAGATATGTCAAACATCGATGATTTGAAACTTATGGCAATATGCACGATTCCCTCCTAGGCATATAACTATTTATTAGGGGAACAAAATGTCCCACTATTACTCTATTTTTCATATTGGTAGTATATCAAAAATGTCCGGCTATTTTAAAAAAGTATGACAATTTGCCATATTTTTACTACTTTTTTATCAGTTTTCATAGAATGATAAAAATATCTTATGTCCTTTTAGTCGGATATGAGCCAATATTCGGACACTTTGTTCCCTTATTTATCAAATACGGACAATAGAGGACATTGTGTCCTGCTATTTTTGGGAGGAAAATATGAAAGTAAAGAAAAAACTGCTCGACATAGTCCGTGACAAGATTCGCTTCAAACATTACAGCATAAAAACAGAGAAATCTTATATCGGCTGGATCAAGCATTATATCTTCAAATCGAATGATTCCAGAGTCTCCATTCTCAAATTTTTGAACAAATACTTGATATCCCATAATCTCTCTTGTCATCTAACTATTTATTCAACCTACATTATATGTAAAATAGCCTGAAAATCAATAAATAGCATACATTAAATATGTCGTATATCAAAATAAATATAAATGCCTTCAATAAGGCGTTTATATTAAGAACTCGAAACAGAGTCAAAATAAATACAATGAATGGGGATATAGATTACTTTTTAGATAATAATATTATTGTGAAATTTATATGATTTTATGGAGTGGCGGACAGTGAGGGATTCGAACCCTCGGTACCCTTACGAGTACGCATCCTTAGCAGGGATGTGGTTTCAGCCAACTCACCCAACTGTCCTTAAAAGTGGATAGAAGTATACTTTAAGAGACTTAAATGGAAGCTTAAAAATATCTCGATAATTTTAGGATTAACAAAAGAGTTTTAATGTATGATTTCATAAAACAAAAGGATGACAAAGTGAAACGCTACACACCTCTTTTTATATTGGCAATATTTGCCGCAGGTATCATATTTATGATATTTGGCATGAAAAATGCTTTGGAACTTTCCGATCCAAGCGCAAAGAAGACAGAACGCCCTAGCGGTTAGTTCTCAAGCCCAGCAATCTCGCGCAATATCATCTCGATCTTTTGCGCAGGATCGCTATCTTTATAGATCGCTCTACCGACTACAGGAAAATCCACGCTCATCTCTTTTGCAAATGCCAAGTCAGCCACCCTGCTCTGATCACCCTTCTCTTCTCCAAAAGGTCGGATGCCCGGAGTGAGTGTCAGAAATTCATCTGAGGTAACCTGCTTAATCGCCCTACTCTCATAGGCACTACACACCACGCCGTCAAGTCCTGCTTCAAAGCTCATACGCGCAAATTCTGCAGCTTTGGTCTCGATATTTGCGCCATAGAGCTTGCTAAATGCGGCATCGTCAAAAGATGTCAGTGCCGTGACGGCTAAGACGAGTGGTCTCGCAGGCAGTGTACCTAAGCGCTCCATAACTGCTCGCATCGCTGCTTCTCCTGCACTGGCATGGATATTGAACATATCGACACCGAGAGCGGCTATCTCTTCGCTCGCATCTGCCATGGTATTGGGGATATCGTAGAGTTTAAGATCTAAAAATATCTTGGCATTGGGGTTGATAGTTTTAATCTCTTTTAAAAACTCTGCACCGTCTCTGATAAAACTTCGAAAGCCGACTTTGAGCCATACATCCTTACCAAGTGATGCTTTTACGATTTGTAGGTTCTCTTTTGCGCTTGGCAAATCAAGAGCAATGCAAAGTTTCATAGGTAGTGCCTTTTAGTCTTTCTTAGATATAATAATAACCTAATTATACTAAAGAGGATGAGGAGTAAGCGTTGTTTGGAAAGAAATTAAAAGAGTATGATCTCTCAGAGGAAGCACTGGATAAATTGCAATATGCAAAGGTAGCCACCGATAAAGGAGATATCATCATAAAACTCTATCCGAGTGAAGCACCCAATACGGTTGCAAACTTTGCACACCTTGCAGGTGAGGGATTTTACGATGGATTGAAATTTCATAGAGTGATCGCAGGCTTTATGGCACAAGGGGGTTGCCCACACTCAAAAGATAAGAAGGGGATGCCCGGAACCGGCGGACCTGATTGGGCTATCGCATGTGAGACAGACAATGGAATCAGACACAAAAGAGGCGCGCTTTCTATGGCGCATGCCGGTACAAATACGGGTGGGAGTCAATTTTTTATCACTTTTGTACCCACACCACATCTTGATGGCGTACATACGGTATTTGGTGCTATAGACGATGCGGATGTAGAGAGCTTTATGGCGCTTGATTCCATAGCTCAAGATGATACGATTAACTCCATAACTATCATGGAGAGTAGAGACTAAGGAGCACAAGATGTATGGCTTTTATAGAGTAAGTGCAGTTTCATCACAGCTAAGACTCGCTGATGTAGAAAACAATACAGCCACAATCATAGAGACGATCCAGAGCCAAAGAGATGCGAGCGTGCTTCTTTTTCCTGAGCTCTCTTTGAGTGGCTACAGCTTAGAAGATCTCTTCTTTAGCGAAACACTCTATACAAAGCAACTCAAATCGCTCAAAAGAGTCGTAGACGCAACCAAAGGGATAGATACTATCATTGCACTTGGTATCGTGCTTCTTGATGCCAATAGACTCTATAATTGTGCTGCCGTGCTGCAAAACGGCAAGGTGTTGGCACTTATCCCAAAAACATATATCCCAAACAAAAAAGAGTTTTACGAAAAGAGACACTTCAACAGTGGCAAAGATATCATCGGTCGCACCGTAGAGATGTTTGATCAGCAGATTCCTTTTGGAGTTGATATCATCATACAAGACGCACATTATCTCAGTATGGGTATCGAGATATGTGAAGACCTCTGGAGCATCAATCCTCCAAGCAATAGACTCGCAGCAAATGGGGCAACGCTGATACTCAACCTCTCAGCGAGCAATGAGCTTATAGGCAAATCACGCTATAGAGAGATGCTTGTGACTTCACAAAGTGCACGCGCAATGTGTGCCTACGCTTATGCTTCAAGCGGTTTTGGAGAGTCGACTTCACACACCCTCTTTGGTGGCGAGTGTATGATCGCAGAGTACGGCACACTTCTAGCAAAAAATGAGAAATTTTCTCACGAAACTTCACTTATCAGTGCGGATATTGACTTGCAAAAACTTGCATGGTTACGAGTGGCGGAGAGTTCATTTTCTGATTTACCTCGAGACTCCATGCGATATGTGAGAGCAAAAAATCCACCGATATTAAAAAATATAAATGCCGCTATTGACCCTGCTCCTTTTGTGCCAAAAAACAGTGATGAGAAAACGCATAGATGCAAAGAGATCATCGACATCCTCTCCCATAGCCTTATAGCTAGAATGCAAAGATCAAAGATCAAAAAAGCAGTCATCGGCGTATCGGGAGGACTTGACTCAACCCTTGCTCTGCTTGCAACACACCAAGCATTTGAGCTTATGGATTGGGACTACAAAGATATCATCGCGCTTACCATGCCCGGATTTGGTACGACAGAGACTACCAAAAAAAGCGCTATCGCACTTTGTAACTCGCTCGGAGTTGATCTTAGAGAGATAGATATCACGAGTATCGCACAAAAAGAGCTTGAACTTTTAGAGCATGACGCCAAGAGTGATGTCGTCTTTGAAAATGTTCAAGCAAGAACGAGAACATCCTTGCTGATGAATTGTGCCAACAAAGAAAACGGACTTGTTATCGGTACGGGGGATATGAGTGAGATAGCACTTGGTTGGAGCACTTATAACGGTGATCATATGAGTATGTACGCACTCAATAGCGGTATCCCAAAAACACTTATACGGTATCTTATCGAGTATTTTATGGATGATGCGAGGCTAGCCAAAACATTGCGAGTAATCTTAGAGACACCCGTTTCTCCGGAACTTCTTGAACATAAAAACGGCGAGATCACACAAAAAACAGAAGAGATTGTGGGTCCTTATGAGTTGCATGATTTCTTTTTGTACCATTTTGTCAAATACGGCGCAAGCCCCTCTAAGATACTCTTTTTGGCACAAATCGCTTTTGATAAAAAGTATGATAAAGCGACGATCAAAAAGTGGCTTGAACTCTTTATAAAAAGATTTTTCACACAGCAGTTTAAGAGAGAGACGATGCCTGATGGTCCAAAAGTCGGTGTCATCAGCCTCAACCCGAGGGCTGATTGGCGTATGCCAAGTGACGCCGATATGAGCTTGTGGCTCAAAGAGCTGGAAGAGGCTTAATAAGTTACCGATATATCCTTGTCATAAGTCAACTCAAAGAGTACTTTTATCGCAACTTTCTCATTTGGTTTGAGCGTGAGATTAAAGTCTATCCTACCATTTTCCTCTAGTGTATATTGACTTTTTGAAACGCCCTCGATACTGATAAGTTTTACCTTTATATCATGAGTAGTTGATACGGGAATGCGCTCAACGACATTGATCTCCTTAGGCTTAGAAGAGGCATTAAAAAGTGTTAGATCATAACCGTCTTTCTTTTTGATATCCCCGCCAAAAATACCTGATTCATCATCTTTTGTAACGATAGGTTTGCGGCTAATCTTTATATCTCTATCTCTGGAGATAAAGAGCTTATACTTGCCGTCTCTATACTCTCCGCGAGCCGAAGCATTGAGGATCTCATCGCCTTTTTTTACGATCATATCATTGGTCTCTATCTGCACTTTTGGCTCAAAACTACAAACATAAAATGCCCCCTCTTGTATGTAGCTATAGACGGATACACCGCAATCAACACTCATTTTCTGAGACATTACCTCATGGGTTTTAGCCTTTGGACTTGCGGGGAGATTGAGATTTTCAATCATATACTCTCGCTCGTCTGTCCTATATATCTCGACAGCCGGCTCTACCGGTGCGATGTTTCCTCCTACTGACATTTTCATAGGAGCAGGCTCTGCCTTTTTTAGACTCGCTCTTATCTCTTCTCTTTTTCGGATAATCCATGGGTAAAACTGACGCGGAGATACATACTCTTGCGAATCTCTATAGTAGAGTTTTGCTTTATCAGCCTTGATATCGATGCCGCTTGTGTTGGATATCTTAAAAGACTGTTTTATCTCTATGGTATCTTTATCTATGAGATTTGCCTCGTAAAGATTTGCGAAACTAAGCCTAGATGCCGGTATCTCAAGCTGAAGCACGCCGCCACAATTTTCCTGCAAGTTTAAAGACTCCAAAGAGGATGCTTGCAGGCCAAAAAGAGTATTTTTGCGACTGATATCTCTATCAATCTTATCGCGCTGCAAGGCAAGCTCTGTCTTCTCTTGAGCTATCTTTTTTGATTGCTCCAAGATATCCTTGCTAGCGATATCATTGAGTCTGATGTTGTTTATGATCGCATCGATAGCAAGAAGCGTATTTGATATCTCCGTAGATTGTTTGGAGAGCTTTTTGATATCAAGAGATAATCTGCACACCTCTTCATCTTCCGGACATGCATCACTCAAAAAAGTGAGCACCTCTTTATCATCGCACTTCACATCAACATCACTACTAAAACCTATATACTGACTACTGCTTTTATATTTGTAGATACTTTTGTCTTGATAGATATCTAAAGTCGATGCCCATAGAGATGTGAAAAGTGCAAATGGGAGATTGAGAAGAAGAATTTTTTTTAAAACCATAGTGACTCCTTAAGATAATAAACTAATTGTGATTATAGCAGTTTAGCTGTTTATATTTAAAAAAAGTGTGTTATAATATTTGCGATGAAGATGAGGTTCGAGTTCATCTTTAGTGTTTACACCTGTACTTCGCTAGACCGATCTGACTCTCCGATTTTGATTCCGCTTCACAAGAAAGAAGTGTATTTTTCCTATAAGGTAACACAATATGGCAGAATTGCTAACTGGAACCGTTAAATGGTTCAACGACGAAAAAGGCTACGGATTTATCCAACAAAATGATGGTGGAGAAGATGTATTTGTTCATTTTAGACAAGTAAACAATCCTGGTCATGGTAGAGTTACTCTAGCAGAGGGTCAACAAGTAACATATGAGATTGGTGAAGGTCAAAAGGGTCCACAAGCCCAAAATGTAACACCACTATAGTCTCAAAAGGAGAGCTACGTCTCTCCTCTTCACTTCTTCTTTGCAACTATATATTCATAGATTGCTTGTATCTCTTTATTTGTTAGTGAGTATGTCGGCATAACATCATGAAAGCTATTGACGCTTTTTATCATATCTTCTAGGGTAGTTGCAGTAATATCGGGGCCCTTAAGCTCTTTTTTGAGGCCATCTTCTTTATATGTAGCGATAAGCTCGCCTCTACCGTCTTTTCCATGGCATTTTGAACAGCTTACACCTCTCGGATTTTCATAAAGCATACCACCATATTCATAGTCTGAGATAAAATCATCTCCATAAATAAAAAGAGGTAGAAGGATTATAAAGAGTAAGTTTTTCAAAAGATATAACTCCGCGATAAACTATTTTTGATATAATACCTTAAAAAATTAAAGAGAGCCCCATGCAACTGATCGATGGAAAATCTTTAGCATCCAAGATACAATCCCAAATCACCCAAGATGTCATCAAGCTTAAAGAATCTAAAAATATCACTCCGGGACTCGCAGTAATACTCGTCGGCGACGATGCTGCAAGTCACTCTTATGTCAAAATGAAAGCAAAAGCCTGCAAGGATGTAGGTTTTTACTCTATAGTGCACGAGATGCCCTCCTCTATCTCGCAAGAGGAGATCATAGCAACTATCTCCATGATGAATCAAAATCCAAGAATTGACGGAATACTCGTCCAACTTCCCCTACCAAAGCATATCGATACCACAAAGATAATCGAAGTGATTGATCCCAAAAAAGATGTCGATGGATTTCACCCCTATAATGTCGGAAGAATGATGACGGGACTAGAGAGTTTTGTTGCGTGCACACCTCTTGGTGTGATGAAATTATTTGAAGAATATAACATTAATCTTCAAGGCAAAGATGTCTGCGTTGTAGGTGCGAGCAATATCGTCGGGAAACCTATGGCAAACCTGCTTGTAAATGCAAATGCAACGGTAACAGTCACACATATCTACACAAAAGATCTTGCCTCTCATACAAAAAATGCCGATATCGTCATAGTGGGTACGGGCGTTCAGGGACTCATCAAAGAAGATATGGTTAAAGAAGGTGCCGTAGTGATCGATATTGGGTTCAATAGACTTGAGAATGGTTCAATCGTCGGGGATGTTGATTTTGCCAATGTTTCAAAAAAATGCTCTTACATTACTCCGGTACCCGGAGGCGTAGGACCGATGACGATAGCAATGCTACTTTCCAATACATTTGACGCAGCGCAAAAGAGAGATATATGAGAAAATTCTTAAGCGCACTCTATAGGTTTGCCGGCACATGGACCGGCACCATCATCATCGTTCTTTTTTTGATATTTTTTGTTGCACAATCCTTTGTCATACCAAGCGGCTCCATGAAACGCACACTCCTTATAGGAGATTTTCTCTTTGCTAAAAAGTTTAGCTACGGTATCCCTACCCCGCACCTACCTTGGCTCGAGATTCCGGTATTGCCTGACTTTAACGATAACGGTCACCTCATAGAAGGTCCAAGACCAAAAAGAGGAGATATCGTCATCTTTAGAAAGCCTGATGCTCCAAAGGTACATTTTGTCAAACGATGCGTAGCCATCGGTGGTGATGAACTCCTCTATAGTGATAAAAATCTTTTGATTCACTTCAATGAAGGTGATGCCTATATAGAGAAAAACTATCCTGCTGCAAAGGTCGTAAAACTCCTTGGTAAACTCTGGGTAAAAAACCCCTACAAAGATAAGTTTCCGGGCATTAACTATACAGGTAAAAACGAAGTTAATAGTTTTGAGCAGCTTATTATCTACTATCCCAATATCGACATGAAACCCCTCTTGATAGAAGAGCTTGATGGTGATGTATACAATATGGATGGCGGCATCAATGCTTTTTATAAAAAAGTTGAGCCTGATCACTTCTATATGATGGGCGACAATCGAGACAACTCAAATGATAGCCGTTTTTGGGGATCGGTACCCTACAGATATATCGTTGGAAAACCTTGGGCAATCTATTTTAGTATAGAACATAGAAGTTATGATCTTGTGCGTAACGGAAAGGATATTCAAGGCAATGGTAAGGATATAGGAGCACTAAAACGAGCCTGCGGTGATATCGATCTAAATTCAGACGAGTGTAAAGAGCTTTGGAATAAGGAGCGCTTTCGTATCCGCTGGAGTAGAATCGGACGCAATATCGATACACTACAATATGAGGAGCCCTCACTATGAGTGAAATGGAGATTTTAAGAATTGTAGCAACAATCATTGCATTAATGATAGCAGTCATTGGACATGAATTTATGCATGGATACATAGCCTACATACACGGTGATAATACAGCAAAAAACGCAGGAAGACTGAGCTTTAACCCAATCGTTCATATCGATCCTATCGGTACGATTCTTCTGCCTGGGCTCCTTTTTGCTACAGGCGCACCTTTTATACTCGGATGGGCAAAACCCGTTCCTGTTAATATCCGCAGAGTGATTCAAAACAGAGGAATAAAAGGTGCCATCGAAGTAACTTTAGCAGGTGTGGCTTACAATTTTGCATTGGCAGCTTTAGCAACTGTTATCTTTTATACACTCGATAAACCAACATCATTAGTAGGTGGATTCTTTGTTCTTTTAATCATACAGAGTGTTATCATCAATGTTGTTTTGGGAGTTTTTAACCTCTGGCCTATACCGCCACTCGATGGTTCACAAGCACTCAAATACTTTGCGGCATATATGCGTTGGAATAAAGTCGTTGAATTTTTAGAGAAAATATATCCTCACGGGATGCTTATCATTGTTGCCATTCTTCTGATACAGCCTTTAAGCACCCTGTTTTTTATGCCTGTTCGACTATTATTAAATTTTTTACTACCAACACTATTTTAAGGAGAGATGATGAGATTTTATATAGCAACCGATCACGCCGGGTACAATGTCAAAGATTTTGTCAAAGAGTACTTAGAGAATAAGTCTCATGAAGTGATTGACCTTGGTCCTTACAGCAATGACAGAGTTGATTATCCTGATTTTGCAAAAAAATGCGCACAAAAAGTAGTAGAAGATAATGGGAGTTTTGGTATACTTATTTGTGGAACGGGCATTGGTATATCTGTATCTGCCAATAAAGTATGCGGTATCAGAGCAGCACTTTGCCATGATAGTTATACTGCTACTATGAGTCGAGCACACAATGATGCAAATATACTCTGCTTTGGAGAAAGGGTCGTAGGCAAAGGGGTTATAGAGAGTATGCTAGATAGCTTTTGCGATACACCTTTCGAAGGCGGGAGACATGCTGATCGCGTTAAAAAAATCGAGTAGGAGGATATGAGCAATGTCAAATGCATTAAACGATGAAGATAAAAATTTAATTTTGTCCCACATCAGAGATGTGGAAGATTTTCCACAACCCGGGATTGTCTTTAAAGACATCACACCGCTTCTTGGCTCTACTCAAGCATTCAATACCCTCATGGATCATCTCACGGAGCGATATCTTGGCTATGAGCTTGACTATATCGCCGGCATTGATGCAAGAGGCTTTATATTTGGAAGTGTCCTAGCAGATAGGCTCGGTGTTGGATTTGTTCCTATCCGTAAAAAAAATAAACTACCATTTACCACTATCGCACAGAAATACTCTCTTGAATATGGTTTTGATGAAGTTGAAATGCATATCGATGCTTTTGGTGAGAAAAAAGGAGCTAAAGTTCTCCTTATCGATGATCTTATCGCAACAGGAGGGACGGCAAAGGCTGCAAATGAGCTCATAAAAAGTGGCGGTGCGGATTGTGTTGAGGTCTGTTTTATCATTGAATTAAAATTTTTAAATGGAAGATCGCTATTTAAAGATGATAATATATATAGTGTGTTAAAATACTAATATGCCTGAACTTTATAATGTTGATAATTATAAGAAATTTTTAAAGATTGCTTTAGAAGCACGCAGAAACAGCGAGCTAGATGAAGATGGTTTTAGTTATCTGCATCCAATCAGTGTTGCGGCTGAACTTATCGCTACTTTTCCATTTATAAATATTTCTCAGGAAGAGGCCGATAAAGCTATCGCCTGTGCCCTTTTACATAGTGCGGCGGAAAATACAAACTATCCATATGAACATATGGGCTTTGATAAAGATATAGTCGACGGCGTTAAAGCACTTATGCGAGATAACTCGATTCCTACAACGCGACTACAAACAAAAGATTGTCTCATTCGTATCTCAAAATTGCCACGATATGTACAGATGGTGATGTTGGCGGAGCGAATATCATTATTGGATTTTCCACCTCCTACCAAATCCAAGGAGGATATCCTCTTTTGTCAAAACGAGTCGAGAGAAATACTAGAGAGGCTTCGACTTTCAAATAAACTACTCGCTCAAAAACTCTCAGATAAGATCAACTCATACTCCAAATATATAAATTATTATCCGCCTCTCATATCATAATAGCCTATTTTTTAATCAATAAATTGCCTATCTTTTAGATATCATTCCACAAAAGGAGTGAATCAATGAAAGAATTTATGGATATATACAGAGTAAACACTGCCGAGATAGAACAGTTTATAAAAGAGACGCTCGACAATCTAGGAAGTATCAGTAGATACAAAAAAGATAACTTTAAAGAACTTTTTAATGTATTTCCTTCACTTGAACTTGTCTATATAACCGATACAAAAGAGCATAAACAAAGCTCACCGAATATCTATAAAAACAGAATCGACCAAGCACAAAAAAATAGAGACCGCAGCTATCTGCTCAAAAATACAGATGTCACAAACGAAACTATAGGTATATCCAAACCTTATGTAAGCAGTGCGACGAGAAATACATGTATAACAGCGATAAAAGAAGAAGAAGACGGGATATATTTCTTAGACTTTGATCTCTCTTTACTTTTACAAAAACTTGGTTTTCTTGAGCTGCACAACAGTCTTAACATTATGAATAAAAGCTTCTATATCGCAGCGGGATCTTCTATGGTCATACTCTCAGTGTTTACCATAGGCTATGCTCTGATTAATTTCTTTCATACGATAATATTTGAGTCAAACTTCTCAATAGAGGCGATATTTAAACCGGTTGTTGCTCTTACGCTAGGGCTTGCTATATTTGATCTTGCAAAGACCGTATTGGAGCAGGAGGTCTTTTTTAAAAGTTATGCCAAGAGCAATAAAACGGAGTATAGACTTCTCATAAAATTTCTCATAACCATCATTATTGCCCTACTCATCGAAGCGCTTATGGTCGTCTTTAAAATAGCCATATCAGACTATACCCAACTCATCAATGCTTTTTATCTCATACTCGGTGTCTCGGTGATTATCGTAGCACTCTCTATCTTTATATTTCTCTCGCAAAAAGTATCTCAGAAATGATGCTCTTTGCAGAGAAAGCGAAAACTATTGTGTCTGATCCTTGCAAACGGAGTAAATCCTAACTTTAACCCCCTGCATATCTCTTGGATAAAGGGGAGTTGCTTTTCATTAAAGCCAACAAGCATCTCATACTCCTCTCCGCTCAATCCTATCTCATCTTTGATCTCTACTAAAAGCTCTAATCCCATATCATTCACAGTAAGAAGCTTATTGGTATCACAAAAAAGACCATCAGAGATATCCATACCGACACTCAGATACTCTCTAGCTCTTTGTATAAACTCACCTCGTAAAATCGGCTCGTAAAATCGTGAGCTCTTATCAATAGCTTTGCCTAAAAGAAGTTGCTCTAAGTCCCGCTTACTCTCCCCTAATATACCGGTAAAGGCAAGCATATCACCCTCTTTGAGTCCTTTTCTTAGAAGCGGGTTGTCACTTTTTGAGATGAGCGTTATGGTGATGCTTATCTTCTGATTTGAGATTGTATCCCCGCCGATGATCTCGCAGTCAAACTCTTTTGCCGTTGACTCAAGTGCGCTTATCAACTCTTTAATCTCCTCATCCGAAACTTCGCGAGGAACTGCCAAAGAGAGAAGTGCATAGAGTGGTTTGGCGTTCATAGCTATAGCATCAGAGATATTAACAAGCATCGCCTTTCTGCCAATCTGCGCCATACTCATCCATGCTCTTTTGAAGTGAACATCCTCATAAAAGCTATCACAACTATAGCAAATCCCATCTATACATGCTGCATCATCTCCTATGAGCTTTGATGCAAAATGTTTTATGATATAATCTTCTTTATTCATTTTCTCTCTTTTTACTAATGGCAAAATTGTAACATATATAAAGGTTTTTTTCATTTTTGTATGGGGTATTTAAAGAATCTAATACAAAAGTGAAGATATAATCTATCAAATTCGTTTCAAAAGGATATTTGGGCTATGGATATAAAAATCTATCATTATGATGTAGTTATAGTTGGAGCCGGTCTTGCAGGTCTTGCTGCTGCCAGAGAAACAACTGCTGCCGGGAAAAAAACAGCACTCATCACAAAACTTCATCCTCTAAGAAGTCACTCCGGAGCTGCACAGGGGGGAATAAATGCGGCGATAGGAAAAGATGACTCTATAGAACTTCATGAATTCGATACCGTCAAAGGAAGTGACTATCTTGCCGATCAAGATTGTGTAGAGCTACTCTGCTCAAAAGCTCCTGAGACTATCAGATGGATTGAAAAAATGGGAGCTGTATTTTCAAGAGATGACGAAGGTAGCATAGCGACTCGTCCTTTTGGAGGACAAAGCAAACCAAGAGCATGTTATGCAAAAGACAGAACAGGTCTTACGCTTTTACAAACTATCTATGAGCAAGCATTTAGAGCCGGTGTTAAAGTTTATGATGAATGGTATGTTGCCGATATCATCTATAAGGACGGTAAAGTATCCGGTGTCGCTGCATTTGATATCAGAGATGGCAAGATGGCTATATTTAATGCGAATGCGGTTATGTTTGCAACGGGCGGGTACGGAAGAGCCTATAAGATAAACTCGAACGCACATGCAAACACGGGAGATGCGCTCTCTATCGTTGCTCGACATGGACTCCCTCTAGAAGATATGGAGTTTGTTCAGTTTCATCCAAGCGGACTGGGTGGCTCAGGAATCCTCATATCTGAAGCCGCAAGAGGTGAAGGCGGAAAACTTCTCAACTCTAAAGGCGAGCGATTTATGGAAAAATATGCTCCAAATGCACTTGAACTTGCCTCAAGAGATGTTGTAAGCCGTGCGATTATGCAAGAGATCAAAGAAGGCAGAGGTGTCGGCCCTGATAAAGATGCTATCTATATCGATCTTACCCACTTACCGAAAGAGACAATCTTAACAAAACTTCCCGAACTTAGAGAGCTTGCTATCACATTCCTTGGGCAAGATATGCTTGAAGAGCCGATTATGATTGCTGCAACTGCGCACTACTCCATGGGAGGAATCCCGGTCGATATCGATTGCCATGTCAAGAAAAATCCAAACGAAATAGTCGAGGGGTTCTATGCTGCAGGAGAGTGTAGCTGTGTGAGTGTGCATGGGGCGAATCGCCTTGGAGCAAACTCAGTACTAGAGGCACTCCTCTTTGGAAGACATGCAGGGGAAAGTATCTTAAAAGATATTGATGCTCTTAGCTGTGTGGAGGCAAACGAAGATGACGCTGCAAGGATGATTGCTGAATATAACTGGATCAAAACAAATAATGGTAACGAGAGCGTGCCTGCAATTAGAAATGAGTTACAAGAGAGCATGAGTGCAAATGCAGGTGTCTTTAGAACGGCGAATTCACTCAAAAAACAGCAAAAAATACTTGATAAACTTTCAAGTAGATACCAAAATATCAGGATAGTAGATAAATCTAAAACATTTAACACAGAGCTTCAAGAGGCGATCGAACTTGGACATATGTTGGATTACTCCAAATTTATAGTTGAGGGTGCACTTGCTAGAGAAGAGAGTCGTGGAGCACACTATAGAGAAGATTATCCAAAAAGAAACGATAAAAAATTCCTCAAGCATACCTATGCCTATATGGACGAAAAAGGAAATATTACCCAAGAATATGCCGATGTTGTACTTGGTAAATTTGAAGTCAAAGAAAGAACATATTAGGAGATGGTTATGGGAAAAACAAAAAAAATAGAGATAAAAGCATTTAGATTTAATGCCGAGACAGACTATCTTCCATATTATAAAACTTATGAGATGGAGGTAGAGAAAAATGAGCTTGTACTTGATCTGCTCAATCGAATTAAGTACGAACATGATGGCTCATTCTCCTACAGAAGATCTTGCAGACATGGGATTTGCGGCTCTTGTGCTATTAAAGTAAACGGCAAGCCTGTACTTGCGTGTAAAGAGAATGCAAATGATATGATTGAGCTTTTTGGTGATGAACTTATATTTGATCCGCAAAGCAAAGAAAGAGTTATCAAAGATATGATTATCGACAAGGGTGACTTTTGGGATAAGCATGCTGCCATTAAACCGTATGTTGATTGCGATATCGATCCACATCCAACAAAAGAAAATCTCATCTCAAAAGAGGAGGTAGAAAACATACTCGATGCAGACTACTGTATCCAGTGTGGAAACTGCCACTATGCCTGCCCTGCTCTTAGCGTGAATAAAGAGTTCTTTGGTCCTGCTGCTTTTGTAGCGGCGTATAGATTTAGTGCTGATTCAAGAGATACCGCAAGTGAAGAGCGTCTCGAGATTACATCCCAGCTTGGTCAAGGGGTTTGGGATTGTGTCAAATGTTTTGAGTGTGTTGAGGCGTGCCCAAAAGAGATCAAACCATTGGAAAAAATCACAAAACTACACAATCTTCAATTTGAGAAAAAAATTGCACCGAGCAATGTCGCAACAAGACATGCCGAAGGGTTTGTGCGAAGCATCGGCAAGCATGGTTTCCTCGATGAAGCAGATATTGTCAAATATAGTGAAGGACCGATAGGTGCATTGAAACACATGAAAGATGCATTTAAGATGCTCAAGGCCGGCAAGATACATTTGATCGACCAACTGCCTCTTGTAGATAATATGCCAAAATCAAAAAATCTTGATGAGATTAAAAAATTGATAGAAATCTCACAAACGAACAAGTTGTAAGGAGAAACAATGAGCAAAATTCAATATGCATTATATACCGGATGTACAGCAAGGGAATCAACACCGGAACTTCTCTCCTCTACTCTCGCTGTGGGCGAAAAACTAAACATTGAGCTCAATATTTTAGAAGAGGCAAGCTGCTGTGGAGCAAGCCATTTACAAGATTTTGATCCTTTTCTTTCGGATGTACTCAACGCAAGAAATATCTGCTATGCCGAAAAGATGGGCTTTACTATGGTCACACTTTGCAATACATGCCAGATAAATCTTTCACTTACAAAAGAGAAGCTTGACAGCGACCCTGCATACAAAGCCAAGGTCAATGAAAAACTCAAAGAGACAGGATTAGAGTACAAAGGGAGTGTTGCAATCAAACACTTCTTGTATGTACTTGTTGATGATTTTGGAGTGGAAAATATCAAAGCTAAAGTTGAAGTACCACTGAGTGAATATAACATCGCTCCATTTTACGGATGCCATAACATTCGTCCTTCAGAGCTTCATGCTAAAAATAATGGTGGAGAAAACCCATACAGACCAACAAGCTTAGAACGACTTATAGAGGCTCTAGAAGGTGTGAGTGTGGAGTATGCAAGCAAAAATAAATGCTGTGGTTTTCATGTAGACCTACAAGCTCCGGATACAAGCAATACACTAACAGGGAATGCACTTGTTGATGCGATCGATAACAATGCTGATATTGTCGTTACACCTTGCCCGCTTTGTCATCTCAATATGGATATCAAACAAGAGAGTGCCGGCAAGTTGCTTGGAAGAGACATCGATATCCCAGTCCTTCATATGCCACAAATGGTTGCTCTCGCACTTGGATGTACGCCAAAAGAGATTGGGCTCAAATACCACATCACAAAAGCAAAACAACTTATCTCATAAAGAGTTTTTCTCTTTATGACACCTTTTTTCAATCAAATATAATTTATTTTTTAAACTTTTTAGATAGTATATCAAATAAGACAATTTTTATCCTATTTAGACTATAATCCATTGTGAGGTTATTTCATGTAATAAATAACTCAAGGATTTTGGTATGATTGTTGATATATTTATCTATTCACTTTGGCAACTAACGCTTGCTATGGCTCCTTATATTCTATTTGGACTTCTTGTAGCGGCTATTTTGCATGAAACGATCCCCCAAAGTTTTATGACAAAGCATCTTTCTAGCCGCAACATATCATCAGTCATGAAAGCCTCACTTTTCGGTATTCCGCTTCCTGTTTGTTCATGCGGAGTACTTCCCCTAGCAAAATCGATACAAAAATCAGGAGCATCCAAAGGTTCTATACTTTCATTTTTGATTTCAACACCCATTACAGGAGTCGATTCGATATTGGCAACTTATGGAATATTTGGCTGGATATTTACAATCTATAGAGTCATTAGTTCTTTTATCATAGCTATCTTCGCAGGAATTTTTACAAATATTTTTGACAGCAATGGGAAAATGATGATAAATACAACACAAGAACAGTGCTGCTGCAAGAAAGAGTGTGAAAAGCCAAATGAAAAGAAAAAATTTAGCATAATAGCAATGCTTCACTATATGTCCGAACTACTTCAAGATATAGCAAAACCTCTCTTCTGGGGGCTTATAATCGGCGCAGTGATCACTGCTTTAATCCCTAAAGATATGCATCAACTCTTTACGCAATATAATTGGCTCTCTTATATCATTGCACTACTTATCGGTATCCCGATGTATGTTTGTGCAACATCATCGCTTCCTATAGCTGCAGGATTGATGCTCTCCGGTGTCAGTGCGGGTGCATCATTTGTATTTTTGAGTGCCGGACCGGCTACCAATACTGTCACAATGGCTTTTGTCAAAGAAACCCTTGGCAGAAGATCACTTTTTATCTATCTGGCTGTCATTGCTTTTGGAAGTATACTTTTTGGACTTGGTCTTGACATGATATTTAACATCGTTAACATAGATGCCTCTTCTCTTGTTGCAAGTCATGAGAGCACTTCATTCCTTGCGCAAATAAGCGCTTTTGTACTTTGGATATTTATCATTTTTTATCTTATCAAGGGATATATAGATAAAAGACTCAACTCAAAAAGCTGCTGTAAATAAAGTGTAGGATAAGTTAAAAGCACCATTTAGCTATAATACGCGAAATACAATACAGAGTGAAGATATGAGCGAAGAGACTAAAAAAGTTTACAATCCAAAAGAGATAGAAGAACAATACTATAAGATATGGGAAGATCGAGGCTATTTTGAGATAGAGGGCAATAGTTCCATAGCCAGCAAAAAAACATTTTCTATCATGATGCCACCACCCAATGTCACCGGAAGTCTTCATATCGGTCATGCCCTCACCTTTACACTGCAAGATATCATCGTACGATACAAAAGAATGGATGGCTACAAAACACTTTGGCAACCCGGCGTTGATCACGCAGGCATCGCGACGCAAAATGTTGTCGAAAAACAGCTCTTAGCGCAGGGGAAAACCAAAGAAGAGATAGGTAGAGATGCTTTCTTGGAGCTTTGCTGGAAACAAAAAGAGAGCTCAAACAACACCATAACAAGCCAACTGAGAAAGCTCGGTGTCTCACCTGCATGGAGTAGAGAGAGATTTACCATGGACAATGGGCTTGCCAATGCCGTAAAAAAAGCATTTAAGCAGATGTATGAAAGTGGTTATATCGTTCGAGATAACTATATGATCAACTGGTGTACGCATGATGGAGCACTCTCAGACATCGAGGTAGAATACGAAGAGCATGCCGGCAAACTTTACCATATTCGCTATCCTCTGAGCGATGGGAGTGATACAGTCGTAGTTGCTACTACAAGGCCGGAGACCTACTTTGGAGATACAGCCGTAATGGTGCATCCGGAGGATACGAGATATAAAGATATCATAGGCAAGAGAGTGAAATTACCTCTTGTTGAGCGCGAGATTAAGATTATTGCTGATGCACATGTTGATATGGAGTTTGGGACGGGTATCGTCAAGGTTACGCCTGCGCATGATCCAAACGACTATGAAGTCGGCAAAAGACATGATTTGGAGTTTATCACTATCTTTGATGAGAATGGTATCCTCAATGGGTATTGTGGGGAGTTTGAGGGGATAGAGAGACTTAAAGCAAGAGCGCAAGTGGTTGCAAAACTTGAAGAAAAAGGCTTCATAGAAAAAGTAGAAGAGCACACACATCAAGTTGGTCACTGCTATAGATGCGGTAATGTTATCGAGCCTTACATATCGAGACAGTGGTTTGTTAAAAAAGAGTTTGCAAAAAATGCTATAGAAAAAGTCAATGCCGGGGGTGCAAAATTTTTCCCGAGTCATTGGATCAATAGCTATAACGCTTGGATGAGCGAACTAAGAGACTGGTGTGTAAGCAGACAGCTTTGGTGGGGACATCAAATACCTGTAATCTACTGTGATGACTGCGGAAGTGAAAGTGTCTTTGAGGATGAAAAACCGACAACATGTCCAAAATGCGGAAGCAAAAATATCAAACAAGATCCCGACGTTCTTGATACTTGGTTTAGTTCTGGATTATGGCCATTCTCAACACTTGGTTGGGGAAACAGTGATCTATTTAAAGATGAAAAGTGGTTTGCGAATGACTTAAATGATTTCTATCCAAATTCGCTTCTTGTTACGGGCTTTGATATTCTCTTTTTTTGGGTAGCAAGAATGCTTATGATGGGAGAGAACCTAACGGAACAGCTTCCATTTAAAGATATCTATCTGCACGCGCTTGTCAAGGATGAAAAAGGCGAGAAGATGAGTAAATCCAAAGGGAATGTTATCGATCCGCTTGATATGATAGCAAAATACTCAACAGATGCTCTGCGTTTCACACTTGCCGTTTTAGCGGTACAAGGAAGAGATATCAAACTTAGTGAAGAACGTTTAGAGTTGAGCCGTAACTTTACCAATAAACTCTACAACGCCACTAACTTTCTGCTTTTAAATAGTGAAAGCTTTGATGATCTTGATGTCAACAAGATAAACACACCACTTGGAAAATATATGCTCGCACAACTTGCAAAAGCGACAAATGAAACGCGAGAATTTTTGGATCAATATAGATTTAATGATGCAGCAACCACACTCTATCGTTTCTTATGGGGCGAATTTTGTGATTGGGGGATAGAACTTAGTAAGGCGAGTAAAGAGAGTATCGCAGAGCTTGGGAGTATCTACAAAGAATCGCTCAAGCTTTTACACCCTTTTATGCCTTTTATTAGCGAATACCTCTACCATGTGCTCTCAAAAAGTACTTTGGAAGATTCTAGCTCGATCATGATTTCTTCGTATCCTAATTTGCAAATATCCGATGAAAAAAGTGCAAAAGATTTTGAACTTATCATAGAAGCTATCGTCTCTGTTCGGAGATGTAAAACGCTCATTGATCAAGGCAATCAAAAGATAACAAAAGCATACATCCTTGCCTCAAAAGATATCGATATGAATATCGCAAAACCTTTTATAGAAAAGCTTGCCAAGGTTGAGGAGATTATTTTCACCGATCAAAGATTGGAGCGATGCGTTAGCGATGTTTCTGATAATCTCACAAGTATGATAGCCACCGATGATATCGATCTTGCACCTATTTTAAATAAGCTTGATAAACAAAAAGAGAAACTTCAAAAAGAGATAGATAAACTCTCATCTATGTTGAATAACGAGAGATTTGTTGCAAATGCTCCTGAAAATGTCATAGAGGAAAACAAAAAAGCATTAGAAGAAGCAAAAAGTAAATTCTCAAAGATAGCAAGCGAGCTTGTTACTCTTGGGGCTTCTTCTTAAGAGGAAACTCATATTTCTTCATTACGAAATTGATAAGCACCATAAAGAGTAGCGCCTCTAGTACGGCTGCAAATATAAAAGAATAATATTCATTAATATCTATTATGTTATTTTTCATGGCAATTGTAGCAATAGCGATAAGTAGAGTAAGTGGCATAGAGGATGATATCGCAAAAACAAAGCTCTCTTTTATGCTCCAAAATTTTCCATAAGCTATCAATGTACTTATAATCCTAGCTAGAACCATAAGTGTTACGATAAAGAATGACTTATAGAGTATCTCTTGAGTAAAAAGAGTATTAAGATCGAGCGTCGAGCCTATATAGATGAAAAAGAGAGGTATTAGAAAACCAAACCCTATAGTATTGAGCGTATGAGGAAGCTCGATTTTGTGACTAAAAAGATTGCCGAGAAACACACCGGCTATAAATGAGCCCAAGACCATATCGATTCCCAAATACTGCATAATGGCAATAAAGACAAAGAAAAATGCCATAGAGACTCTAATATCTTGGCTCATGTTATCTTTTTCAGGCATGATGATCTTTCTGAGCTCAGGGAACCACCATAAGACCATATTAAGTGCCTTAAAGAGATAATAAGAAACAGCCAAAATAAGGAGTAAAATGCCGATACTTCTATAGAATTCAAAGCCTATTCCGTGGTTGATAGTCACATCGAACATGACCAAGAAAGCGATGCTCACAAGCTCACCAAAAGCACCAACCAAAAGCGCCATATCTAGCCATTTTTGGTCTCTCCCGTGATCATTGATAAGCGCCATAATCATCCCAAGTGAGACAGTAGGAATAGCAACGATATAGACCAAACTCAAATCAAATATAAAATAGGCAAGCACGGATATGCCATACAAAGAGACAAAATAGATACTAGCTCGAGTAAAAAAACTCTCTTTGAGATTGAGAAATTTTTTGATCTCTATCTCAAGTCCCGCTAAAAACATCAGGTAAAAGAAGCCTATCTCTGCGATATTTCTAAATATATCATCATCGACATCAACAAGTCCAAACCATGCTAAAAATGTGCCCAAGATGATTTCCACCACAGCAACAGGAAGCCTGAGTGTTCTCGCAAATATCGGAGCAAGCAAAATAAGCAGTGCTACTTGGGAAAAGAGCGCTAGATTGTGCATAGTTACCTTTTTAAAACTAGATAGAATATCGATTATAGCCTAAGATGACTTAAACAAATTTCGAACTTATCGCTTCTTGCCTAATGGATCATCACTTCTTTTTTTGCGCTTTTTAAAAGCTTCATTTGAGGGTGTATTCTCGTCAGAAAAGAGTCCAACACCATACAAAACACACCCTTTGCACCCTGGTTCACAGGTATGATTGAGCAATTTACACCAGTCATCTTTGCCATCTTTTTTTGTGATATGCTGACATCCCCACCCTGCACTCATAATACTACAAACCCATCATAATCTAATCTATGTTTGGTATCAATTTCATACTTGATATCCTCTACATTTGAAGTCGCAGAACCCTCTTGAAGAAGATGCAAAAACCCATCTAATTCATCGTCAAGTAACTCAGCATAAACTTCAACCGTCCCATTGCTGAGATTTCTAACACTCCCTCTATATCCCGCTATCATCGCATTTTGAGAGATATTTTTACGATAAAAGACACCCTGCACTTTACCGCTAATAATAAACTTATAAAGATTCATGAAGTCCTTTCGTTAACACAATTTTAACCAAATTATACTATAATTTGGCAATTTTAAAATGGAGTATATATGCATAGTGTTGAGCTTTTGACGATAATAAGTGCTGCCTTTATCATAGGTGTAGGTCACTGTATAGGTATGTGTGGGGGTATAGTCGTTGCTTATAGCTCAGCAAAGATTGATGACGCAGCATCTTGGACAAGACAGACATTCTCACATCTTGCTTACAATTTTGGGAGAGTGACTACCTATACAGTCATAGGTGTAATTTTTGGTTTTATAGGTCAAACAATCTCATTTACTATGACAACAAGAGGTACTCTGCTCGTTGCTGTTGGTGTACTTATGATACTGACAGGATTATCACTCCTTGGTAACTTCAAGTTTCTTAACTCTGCAAATTGGTCCATATCAAAATATGGTTGGTTTCAAACAAGCTTCAAAAAACTTCTCTCAAGCAAAAGTATTGGGAGTTTTTACCTCTTAGGGATTCTTAACGGCATGCTTCCTTGCGGACCTGTGTATGCATTTGCAATAGCAGCTGCAGGAACTGCGAGTCCTTTTTGGGGTGCTGTTGTTATGGCAGCATTTGGGCTTGCCACCATCCCTGCTCTTTTCTTTTTAGGCTCTGTAACAAAGTTACTCCAAAGAGGTCAATGGAGAGATATGATGCTTAAAGTCGGTGCGATACTTGTTATTCTCTATGGAGGCTGGACACTCTTTAAGGGATATAATTTTATCGCGCATCCGGAGATGATGGCAAAGAAAATTCATATGATGGAAAATCATATAGGTGGCATGATCGAAAATGAATCCAATACGACTCAGGAGCATATGCCAAGCAACTAGAGAGTTCTTCTTTAAAGATGTTATAATAATCAAAGGTTTTAAATATCTTTAAAGGTGTTTATGTGAATCAATATCTCAAATATCAACTCTGCAGACAAAAACTTTCAGGCGCTAAACTCTTCAAATTTCTCATTCTACCGCTATTTTTTCTACTGCTAACAGGCTGTAGTGCAAAAATACGCCATTATAGTGCTCCAAGCGCAACGCAATATACTCAAGCTACCGTAAAAGGGTACAACAAAGATATTCGTTATTGGGGAGAAGAGTATGCAAAATTAAACAATGAAGATCTCAAACGCTTGATGAAAAACAAAGCACTCTTTCATGATGTTAATATATTGGCACTCTCCGGAGGAGCTGAAGACGGTGCGTATGGTGCGGGTTTTTTAAACGGATGGACTAAGCGTGGTGACCGACCACAATTTATGATGGTGACTGGTATCTCAACCGGAGCACTCATAGCGCCTTTTGCATTTTTAGGACCACAATATGACCATGTTATAAAACGCTTTTATACCCAATCTTCAACAAAAAATATCCTCTCTTTTACAATCGTTGGTGCACTTTTTGGAGGATCGGCCATAGCAGACACGGCGCCACTACGAAGCATTTTAAGAAAAGAGATTGATGATAAATTTGTTTCTGCCATAGCAAAGGAAGGTGCAAAAGGTCGTATATTGCTCATTGGCACTACAGATCTTGACGCGCAGCGCCCTGTAGTTTGGAATATTACGAAAATTGCAATGAGTGGACGCAAGGATGCAAAAAAACTTATACGAAAAATCATGCTTGCTTCAGCATCTATCCCCGGCGCCTTTCCTCCTGTACTTATCGATGTTACGATAGATGGCAAACGCTATCAAGAGGTTCATGTTGACGGCAGTGTGACAAGACAGATTTTTATATATCCACGCACGGTTAATATTTATGAATATGAAAATAGATTGGGGATTGTCCCAAAGAAAACATTTTGGCTCATACGCAATACAAAAATCGACCCGGTTTATTCTCCTGTTTCGCTCTCTCTTAGGGACATAGCTGAACGATCAATTAGTACTCTTATTAAATACCAAGGACGAGACAATATCTACAACATTATCTCAATAGCAAAAAGGGATGGTTTTGATGTTTACATTACAAATGTTCCGAAAGATTTTGATAAGCCCCTTAAAGAGTTGTTTGATCCTGAGTATATGCGCGCACTCTATGATGTAGGGTACAAAAGAGGCATATCAAAATCCGCATGGCAAAAAACCTTGAAATAGCAAATCAATTTCTAATATTTTGTACCGCGATACCTACAAATATTTTGCTCTATCTCTTTTAAACCAAGCAATTCCACTTAAAATCACCAAAGCAGTTACGACATAGTAGACCCAAACGGGGATAGGTACGGGATCACCGGCAGCATAAGAGTGCAGCCCGGAGAGATAATAGTTAACTCCAAAATAGGTCATCAATACCGTACTATAAGCCCAAAGTGCCGCAAGATTATACACATAACTTGTTTTGAGTGAAGGGATAAATCTCAAATGAACTACCGCAGCATAGATAAGTATCGTCACGGCCGCCCAGGTCTCTTTTGGATCCCATCCCCAATATCTTCCCCAGCTCTCGTTTGCCCACACACCGCCTAAAAAGTTGCCGACGGTAAAAAGTACAAGACCTATGATAATAGACATCTCAGAGAGATTTGTAAGCTCAGAGAGTGACTTATGTGCCATATTTATCTTATCTTTGAAGATCATAATCACAAGTGCAAAAAGTGAGAGGATGGAGCCGAGTCCAAGGAAACCGTCACCGGAGATAATCAACGCAACATGAATCATCAGCCAATACGATTTCAGTACCGGCATCAATGTAGTAATCTGCGGATTCATATCACTAAGGTGAGCAACAAGCATTGTGATACCGCCAAGAAGCGCACTCGCACTCAGCACTAAAAGATTTTTTCTACCGACAACAAGACCGGCAAATATCGTCATGGCACCTATGAAAATCATGGCCCCATAAGCATTTGACCATGGAGCAAATCCAGATATATACCAACGCAGAGCAACTCCAAAGAGATGCACAAAAAGCCCTAGTGATAAAAAACCAAAAACTATAAATGTAAATTTAGAGGAGAGCTTGACACCCCTAAACATCTGCACAAAAGTAAAGATGAGCGCAATAAGTGCAAAAAACATATAGTAAGGTGTTAATTTGGAGAAGATATCAAGTTTATTATAAAGTATCTCAAGATCGATATGCGATTGACTCGGCATTACTTGAGCGCCAAATTTTTCTTGATATTTTTTCAGAAATCCCAATCCCTCATCAGCCTTAGACCAATCATTGCTCTTTAAGGCATCTGAAACCTGCGTAAAGTAGTTAGATGTGATAACTTTTACTAACTCATTTAACTTCTCATCCGAGATTGCTTTGATAGCGTCGATAGGTGCCGCCCAAGTATTGTTTGGATCGTTTGGCAATGGAAATACTCTAAAGAGTGAGCCTCTAAAGGTCATAAAGGCTACATTTACTCGCTCATCGACATTGATCAGCTCTTTATCGTATTTGCTTCTCTCTATCGGTCTTTTACGATTTGCCTCTTGTATGAGACCGAAGAGCTTATAATTATTGCCATCAAAAAAATCTTTAAAACTTGCATATTTTACATTTTTATCAAGCCCTATATCTTTGGCTATTTGCGGATGGCTTATTTTGATAATCGGAGCATTCTCATAGGTATCAGGGGTAAGCATCATCCCTAAAAAAACCTCACTTGCACTTTTGCCTTCAAATGATTTTTTACCATATATCTTAGAGAGTACTTCGTTTGCCATCGTATCAACAGGCTTCATACGACCGGCAGCATCTTGCAAGACAAGGGAAGAGAAGCGCTCTATATGCTGTTTGTCAAAATTTTGTATCGTCTCAGCACGCAAAGAGGTAGCAGAAAACACGCTTAGCAATATCAAAAGCGCTAAAGTGCCCTCTTGAAGTTTTTTCGTTTGATTTAAAAGCTTTCTAAATCTACCGTTTTTTGTAAAAAGCGACCAAAACATACCAAGCGTGAGTAGGAAATAGCCGATATAACTCATCGTAGCTCCCGGATCATGATTGACAGCAAGCACCGTTCCTCCCTCATCAGGATCATAAGAAGCTTGGAAAAATCTATATCCTTTGTAGTCCAAGACATGGTTCATATAGATACGATAATCAAAACTTTTATCTCCATCAATGACACTCACTTCGCTTGCATAAGATGAAGGAGTGTTGGAGCCGGGGTAACGATCTAAGATAAAATCTCGAAGCTTGATAGAAAATGGAAGCTCTATCACTTTCGCACCGAGATAGATATCCACATCCACATTATCAAATGTCACCCTCCTCCATGTATTGGCTCTTTTTTCCGAGAAAGATATCCCGACATCTTTGGATTTCCCTCTTGCGCTTATCTCAAAAAGTGCCCACTCATTCGATGTAGCTTTAAGTGATTTTGAAACCCTTTTAACAACAGAATTTTTATAGATATTTTTCACTATAAATGTAACCCCGCTCTTTCTGAGAGTATAAAGCTTTTTCTTCTCGAGCATATGCTTTCCTGATCCAAGCACTCCTTTTGACATATCTTCTACTTTTATGAAGTCAATCTTCTGAGCTGTCGTAAAGCTGATACCATCTTTCTCTTCATTAAAACTCACAAGCACTTTACTAAACTTATCAAACGCTAATGCTATACCATCAGCATCAAGCATTTCGCCCTTTTTTAGATAATAGCTTTTACCCTTGTTTTTTCCCTTGCTCACCATAAGCTCCAAGATTGTCGTGCCCTCTTTGCTCGGAACTACCCCATAGCTCATATCAGGAAGGTACTCTTTGAGCTTGATGTTCACCTTGGTAGCGCCCAAATTGATACTCTTGTCGATTTTATTTTTTGTCATAGAAGAAAAATATATTTGCTTATCAAAACTGTCTGTCATCTTCCCGCTCGTTGCTCTTACTTGTAACACTGCAGTGTCTGAGAGCATTTGATTGGTCACATCGCCTTCACGAATCGGCATACTCCCCTCAAAACCTATATAACGTGTCATTAAAGCGCCAATTGCTATAACCAAAAATGAGATATGAAAGATAAAGACAGGAAATTTTGTTTTATAAGCACGAAATTTGATGATATTGTAAACAACAAGGGCGGTAAAATACCAAAGAAAAAACTCAAACCACTTTGCACTATATACTAAAGCTTTTGCACTTTGTGTTCCATAATCATTTTCTATAAAGGTTGCAGCCCCTACTATCACCCCAAAAGCAACTAACATCACAACAGCCATCTTCATAGAAAAAAGAAACTTTACAAAAGACATAAACACTCCTATATGAGAATGTATTGTAGTCACAAAAGCTTTAAATAGACTTTTAATATCCATTTAACAATTTTTACGATAGATTAATCTTATGAAAAGGGTTGGAATGTCAAAAATAAGACCTGCTTTTTGGGAAATGCGGACTGAAGATCTCAATGCAAAAGAGTGGGAAGCATTGTGTGATCATTGCGGTCTATGTTGTATCTATAGGCTTTTGTTGGATGATGGTAGCATCGTTGAGACCAATGTTGTCTGCAGGTATTATGATTTTGAAAACGGAAGATGTAGTGATTATAAAAATCGCCACAAACTCAATAGCAACTGCGTGCCTTTTGATTATAAAAAAGCAAATCAATTTGATTGGTTACCAAAGACATGCGCCTACAGAAGAGTAGCACTCGCTCAACCTCTACCTATTTGGCATCCACTCTTGACGGGCAAAAAGACACCTAAAGATATCAAAATAAACCCAAAAGAGTATATACTCGAATATGATGGTATCATCTTAGAGGATCATATCATAGAGTAAAATATGACAATTTGACGATTTTTGAGCTCTTCCCTCTTAAAAACTCTATACTTCTCCTATGAAAATACATCTAGATATTGACTGCTACTTTGTCTCTGCCGAGCGTAGTAGATGCTCATTTTTAAAAGATAAATGTGTTGTTGTCGCAAAAGGAAGCGATAAGAAGATATTCTCGAGAGCAAAAAAAGAGTGGATATCGCTACCAAAGTGCGGAGCTTTTAATGGTGTGCTCGAATCTAAAAACAGCTATAGCCAAGACATACTGAGCGCATGGAAGGAAGAGTTTATAGATGATGATGGATCAATACACGGTATCGTCATAGCCAAAAGTTATGAAGCAAAGAAATTTGGTATCGAAACAGGCACACCCTTATCACAAGCATTGCATATGTGCAAGGATCTCATCGTATTGCCGAGTGATCACCTCTTTTATCAAGAGCTTTCACATAAATTGAGAGAGTTTTTAGAGCTCAAGATTCCTCTGCTTGAACAGTACTCCATTGATGAATTTTTTGGTGATCTTGACGGTTGGATAGATGATAAAGATACTCTCGCATTTATCACGAATCTAAGAGATGAGATTCAAGAGAGATTTCATATCCCCGTGAGCATAGGTGCAAGTAAAAGCAAATGGATAGCAAAGCTTCTTACCGATCGTATCAAGCCTTACGGAGTTTATGTGCTTGAGAGCTCGGAGATTCAAGAGTACACAAAAGATATCCCCATAGATGATTTTCCGGGTATCGGCAGAGCCATATCGACTGCGCTTAAAAAGCAGATGATCTTTACGCTTGGCGAGCTAAGAGACTCTAGCTATCTCTTGCGATATGGCAAAGCAGGCAAAGACCTCTATGCCAGGATTTGCGGGGATGATGGTGAAAGTATCATCACTTCAAGAGAGAGAAAAGCCATAAGCATCAGTAGAAACTTTACAGCAATTAATGATAGAGATGAGCTCAAAAGAAGAGTACACATACTCGCTCGATATCTAAGTCACAATATCGCTAAACTTCAGCTCAATCCGGCAACTTTTTATCTCAAAATACGCTATGAGTATGGCATAAAAAGGTATGAATCGATCACGATACATAGGCTTTTTAGCGAGAAACTCTTCTTAGATACTATGAGAGATATGTTTCAAAATCTCGATAGCCATAAAGAGCAAAAGATACACTATATCGCTATGAGTGCTTCAAATTTCGACGCAACACAAAGTCCAAAAACGCTCAATCTTCTCGAGTATGATAACGACAGAAGATTTGCAGAGCTCAATCAAAAGCTTCTAAAAATCAGAAGCAGATATGGGGTCGATGCCATCCGTTATGGATGTGAGTAGATTATTTCAACTCGCCCCAATTATCACCGATACTCACACTGCATTCAAGAGGGATAGAGAGCTCATAGATATGCTCCATCGCATGGGCAAATTTTTGAGCCAAATCCTCAGCCACACCCTCTTTGACTTCAAAGATAAGCTCATCGTGTATCTGCAAAAGTAGCGTTGCATCAAGTTGTTCTTCCATGATCATACTATCGATAAGATTCATAGAGAGCTTGATAAGATCGGCTGCACTCCCCTGAAATACGGTATTGACTCCCTCTCGAAGATAGGCAGCTTTTTCCATACCATTTGCATTATCATAGTCAAAAAATCTTCTGCGACCCAAAAGTGTAGAGACATACCCACTATGTTTTACCTCTTCTTCTATCGATTCTAAAAAACTTTTTACAGTCGGGAAGGAGTTAAAATAGCTCACTATGATCTCTTTTGCCTCATTGGCACTGATGCCAAGCTCACCGGATAACTTGCGAGGACCCATGCCATACAAAAGCCCAAAGTTGATGCTCTTTGCAACATTTCTCTTCTCTTTGGCTTCACCCTCTCCAAAGAGCTTAAGTGCTGTTGCGTAGTGGATATCTTCTCTGTTTAAAAACGCCTCTTTTAGTGCCGTATCTTGTGAAAAATGTGCCAAAAGTCGCAACTCTATCTGTGAGTAGTCGATACTTACGAGCTTGTAGCCCTCTTTGGCTATAAAGGCCTCTCTGATGCTTCTGCCAAGCTCACTGCGCACAGGGATATTTTGCAAGTTTGGATCTTTGGAGCTGAGTCTTCCCGTTGCCGTACCTGTTTGTAAAAATGAGGTATAGATACGATGCTTAGCGTCAAGAGAGCCAAGTTTTAAAAGAGGCTCTGCATACGTTGAAAGCAACTTCTGATACTCTCTATACTCCAATATCTTCTCGATAATCGGATGCTCATTTTTGAGTGATTCGAGCACTGCTTCATTGGTGCTATAACCGGTCTTTGTCTTTTTCCCGCCCTTGAGTCCAAGGGTTCCAAAAAGCACATTACCAAGCTGTTGTGTGGAGCGGATATTAAACTCTGCACCACTCATCGCATAGATCTCTTTTGTGAGTGTATCAAGTTTTGTACTGAGCATTTGACTCAATTCTTTCAGCTTATCAAGATCAACTTTTATGCCCACACTCTCCATACGAGCAAGCACATTTACAAAAGGATACTCCACATTTTTTGCCTCGATCAAAAGCTTATCCAAAGAGGCTAATTCCATCATATTTTTGAGTTTATGATACAAAAGATAGGTCATCCACGCATCTTCTGCTGCATAAAAAGTTGCATCCTCTATGGATACGCTTGAAAAATCCTCCCCCTTCTTGACCATACTAGAGAAGGACTTCATCTCATAATCAAAATGAATCTTTGCAAGGTTATCTAGCCCCACTCTGCTTCCCGGATTACTCAGCCAAGCAAGTAGCATCGTATCGGCAAATATCTCTATGGGCTCAAAGCCGTATCGATTATAGAGGAGGGAAAGATCAAATTTGAGATTTTGCCCGACAACTTTAGCATCAAATAGTTTTTTGATAGCCCCTAGTGCGTCCTCTATGCTGACCTGATCACCAACGCCTAGATAACTATGTGCCACGGGGACATAATAGGCCCTGCTCTCATCAAGACAAAAACTAAATCCCACCAAAGAGGCACTCTTCGTATCGAGCGAGTTAGTCTCTGTATCAAAAGCTACGATGCTTTCATTAGTAATTTGCGAAACTATCTCTTGGAGCTTATCAGAACTATCAAGAGTAATTGCCTCGAAACTAAAAGCACTCTTTTTAGGCTCAACGATAGGACAATCAGGCATCTGTTCAGGATTTTCCACCTTTGCTTTTTTAAGCGCCTGCCTCATCTCATACTTCTCAAACTCATCGACAAGGCACGCTATATAATTCTTATCTTCAAAAGCAAACTTTTCAAAATCAAAGCCCTCATAGAGGTCTTGACGCATCCGCACCAAATCTCTCGAGAGAAAAGCATTCTCTTTGGACTCTAAAAGAAGTGTTTGCATCCGAGGCGTGCCTACATTTTCGATATCTTCATAAATCGCTTCAAGCGTACCATATTTATTGATAAGTTCGCTCGCACCCTTTTGTCCTATCCCCTTCACTCCGGGAACATTATCGCTTGAATCGCCCAAGATCGCTTGAAAATTGATAAAGTTTTTAGGGTTAACTCCAAATTTTGCTTTACACTTCTCTTCGTTAATCTCCTCTTTTTTAACCGAATCAAAAAGCACGACAATCCCATCATCTATGAGTTGATAGAGATCTTTATCGTGCGAGACGATACGCACCTTGATCCCCTCTTTTTTAGCAAGCGTCGTCACGGAAGCGATGATATCATCTGCCTCATACCCATCCATTGCGAGATTGGCAAACCCCATCTTCTCAACCCACTCTATAGCGATTGGGAGTTGTTTGACGAGATCTTCCGGTGGCGGTTGTCTATTTGCTTTGTAGTCGCTAAAGACCTCTTTACGAAAGGTATCGCCCTTGCTATCAAGTGCAAAGAGGATGTAGTCCGTCGCATGATCACGCCGCAAGGTATCTATGAAGTTGATAAATCCCGTGAGTAATCCCGTCGGAAAGCCCTCTTTGTTTCTAAGAGGTGGCAGGGCATAGTAGGCTCGAAAAAAAAACCCAAATGTGTCTATGATGGTAAGCGTTTTCATAAGGTCTCTTTTTTCTTTTATTGTAACTAAAAAGAGTTTAGAGTCTTGGGATTATTTATATTTTTTATCTCTTAGTTCTTTATCAATGTTTTCTAATACTGGTATAATATTATTAAAACTATTTATCATTATTGAAGGGGAATCAAAAGTTCTAGTTACACCTTTCAAATATGTATGCGCTGCTCTATTTCGTATTTCTATTATATTTTTAAGGTTTTGCTTGAATAATTCTAATTGAAATTTTTTTTCTAATTTTTTTTCTAATTTCTCTACATCAATCAAGCCAAGTAAGTTAATCAACATTGGTCTAATATTTTTGTCATACTGAAAACCATAATTAGGTCTAATAATCTTTTCTTTACAATGTTTTTTGTTCTTGGACTCTTTTAGGTTTCTATTTGCATGACGAATAATTATATCGTCAATAGTTTCTTCTATCCACCCACTAAGTTCTATAATTGCCAATTTAGAAAAATAGATAGTTTTTTTTTGACTAAAAGAACTATTATACAGTTTATCTAATTCTTTTAAAGTTGATTCTATATATGTTTTTGCAATCATAAATTAACCAAAAATTTCTTTTGCTTTATTGATACGAGCAAGAACTTTATCTTTTTGCGCCAATCCTTCTTTTAAATTCTCGACTGAAAATAACTCATTGCTTCTTAATGCAATATATCGATTATATAATTTGGTGTCTGTTTCTTTTTCTAAATTATTTAAATTATTTGCAATCCCAACAAACAAAGCCTCTGTAGTAGCCTTACTTATTTTTGGTAAAGGTTTAGATTCCAAAATATTTTTATAAATTAAATCAATTGTTCTAAAAAATAATTCCTTAAATTTATTAATATTTTCATCTGATGTTTTTCGATAAGTGTCCATAAAATCATTTAGAAATTTTGACAATTGTCCCTTGTAATTATCCAAATTATATGTGAAAGCAATAAATCTCAATACAAGTTCTTCATTTGTAAAACGATCTTTTTTATCGGGGTCAACACTAAATAATGAAACATAATTTTCATACTTAACCGCATCTCTCAAAAATGTATTAAAAACTCCATTATAAATACAATTTCTTATTTCTTGATTTGTTAATTTTGTTCCACCTGTATTTAATCTATGAAATATAGTAAATAAGTATTCCATATGACTTTTTTTAGCATAATTACATCTAAGAACAGTTACTGGAATAACAGTATTTTCAACTTTATTAAAAAGATCGGGATATTTACTCTTTATGGTCAAATTGCTTTTACCGGAAATCCGATCATCAATATCCTCAAGTTTTGATAAAATCCATTCTTTAGTTGGTTCCTTGTCAAGAAATTTTACAGCACTTGCAATTCTTTGTAATCCATCAATGACAAAACGTTCTTGAGTTTTATAATCAAGGCTAATACACAAACTAGGAATTGGAAGTTGCTTAACAAGGGAGTCAATAAGTCTAGTTTGCATTGTTGGCGACCAAACAATATCTCTTTGAAATTCAGGTTGAATTTCAAGTTGACCCTCTTTGTGCATTCGCAATAAATCAGCACATGATCGCAGTTCATTAAAAGCCACAATATCATCAGGTGGAACTTCTCCGAAATCATCAGTATCTAACTGAGCTTTTTCTAACTCTTCCAATTGTTCATCTAACTCTAATAAAGTATTTCCCATTAACCTCTCCTTATTTAAAACTTATAATTTATTATACTATAGCCTAAAACTCATTATAGTAATTTAACAATCTTATGATTGTTTTTTGGAATTATAAAAAAAAAGGGGGGGGGTAAAAAGCATTACTTCATCTCTTTTGCTAGATACTCTCCTGTATAGCTCTTTGTCTTTTTATAATTGAGTGCTAACTCTTTTGGTGTGCCCGTTGCAACGATCTTACCGCCCTTATTACCCCCTTCAGGTCCCATATCGATGACATAATCGGCATTTTTAATCATATCGAGATTGTGTTCGATCACTACAACGCTATTGCCAAGTTCTACAAGATGATGTAGTACTTTTGTGAGTCTATCGACATCTTCGAAATGGAGTCCCGTTGTCGGCTCATCAAGGATGTAGAGCGTCTTGCCCGTATCTCTACGACTCAGCTCTTTACTAAGCTTGATACGCTGTGCTTCACCACCACTCAGCGTAGTGGCATTTTGCCCAAGCTTGATATAACCAAGCCCGACATCCACCAGTGTTTTGAGTTTCGTAGCAACTGCCGGAATCGATTTGAAAAACTCCAATGCACTTCCTGCACTCATATCGAGCACTTCCGCGATATTTTTGCCTCTGTAGAGCACTTCTAGTGTCTGTGCATTATATCGTGTGCCGTTACATGCATCACAAATAACAAGAACATCAGGTAAAAAATGCATCTCAATCTTGATCTCGCCCTCACCTTGACACTTCTCACATCGTCCACCTTTGACATTGAAAGAAAATCTTCCTGCTTTATAGCCGCGAAGTTTTGATTCCTTAGTTTGTATGAAAAGTTTTCGTATCTCGTCCATCACACCCGTATAAGTTGCCGGATTTGATCTGGGTGTTCTCCCTATAGGGCTTTGATCAAGATAGATAACTTTATCGAGATACTCTAGGCCATCTATCTCTACTCCATCAACCTTTTGTGCTTTTGTAGAGCGGTTAAGTGTTTGCAGTGCATTTGGCAGTAACGCTTGCAAGATAAGTGTACTTTTTCCACTACCACTTACACCCGTCACACAGACAAAATTACTCAATGGAATCTTTGTATTGAGGGATTTGATATTATTGAGCTCAACACCACCGATGGAGAGCCAATTTTTCTGCTCTCTATGATAATCAAACTCTATCTTTTTTTTACCCGTTAGATACGCCGCGGTGGATGTATCTGATTTTTTGAGCTCTTCAAGTGTACCGGCAAAAACAACCTCACCACCGTACTCACCGGCACCCGGACCGATATCTACGATGAAATCAGCCGATTCTATCGTCTCCTTGTCGTGTTCAACCACTATGACGCTATTGCCTTTTTCTTGTAGGGTTTTTAGCGTACGGATAAGCTTCATGGTATCGCGTTCATGCAAACCAATGCTTGGCTCATCAAGCACATAAAGCACGCCTGTGAGTCCTGAACCTATCTGTGAAGCGATACGGATACGCTGCGCCTCACCACCTGAGATTGTTCTCGCATCACGGCTCAAAGCGAGATACCCAAGCCCTACATCATAAAGAAAGAAGAGACGCTCTCTAATCTCTCTGAGGATAGAAGAGGCTATCATCGTTTGCTGTTCATTAAAATGCCCGAAACTCTTCTCATCCATAAAATATCTGTAGCTATCTTCTATCGGCATATCGATAATATCAGCGATATTTTTATCTCCTATCTTGACGGCTAAACTTTGCGGAGAGAGTCTATGGCCTCCACATTTATCACACCGTTTTTCAGTCATATAAGAGGTAATATCTTTCTCATCTTTAAACATATCATAGGCGATCTTTACGATTCCGGGCCACTCTCTTTTGAGCGCATGGCGTTTCCAAGTAAAATTGACAATCGTTGAAGCCCCATAGAGAATCGCTTTTTTCTGATGCTCTTCAAGCTCACCGTAAGGAACTTTGGTTGATATCCCTTGGCTGACACAAAAGGCATCGAGAAATTTTGCATAGTAGCTTTTGTTAAACCCATACACAACCTTGATAGCCCCCTTATCGATACTAAGCCCCTCGTCTATGATCTTATCGATATCAAGCACATAGCGTATGCCAAGGCCATCACAAGCACTGCAAGCGCCTCTAGGGGAGTTAAAAGAGAAATTTACAGGCTGCAATGGCTCAAAGCTTATCTTACAATCAAAACAGGCTAAATGCTCACTAAAATGGATATGGCTTTGCGTGCCAACCTCCTCGCTGTTGCTAATATCTATCTCAACCTCGCCATAACTCTCGCCAAGCGCTTTTTCTATATCGCTTGCTATACGCTCAAGATTTTCCTCTTTAATCACCACCCTATCAACAACAGCTTTGATAGTATGCTTCTTGGTTTTACCAAGTTCGATCTCCTCATCAAGCCGTACCATAGTACCATCGATCATGGCTCTTATATAACCTTTATGACGAAGGGATTCGAGCATATCTGCAAAAGTTCCCTTTTTCTCCCTGACTAAAGGAGCAAGGATAACAATCTTGGAGCCTATAGGAAGCTTCAGCACTTCGTCGATGATATCACTTGCGCTCATAGAGGATATCTTCTTGCCACACTCATGACAATGTTGCTCACCCACTCTTGCAAAAAGCAGACGAAGATAGTCATATATCTCTGTGATTGTCCCAACAGTTGAGCGAGGGTTTTTAGAGGTCGTCTTCTGATCTATAGCGATAGCAGGCGTAAGCCCCTCTATCTTATCGACATCAGGCTTACCTATCCTGCCTAAAAATTGTCGCGCATAACTTGAGAGTGATTCGATATATCTTCTTTGTCCCTCAGCATAGAGCGTTGAAAATGCCAAAGATGATTTTCCACTTCCGCTCAATCCCGTGATGACGACAAGCCTGTTTTTTGGAATCTCCAAAGAGATATCTTTGAGGTTATGTTCTCGTGCGCCAAAAACCTTTATATTATCCATCTTTTAACCTATTATAAGTTTTTTTGCCGTTATCAAAAAGATAAAGACATAGAAAAGCACCAATATCTGTTTGTACCGCGTGCTTTTAGTATGATGTGCAATCCATATTCCAATCCATATGCCAACAAGCGAACCAAGCGTCATAAAGAGTCCCGATCTATAATCAACCAGCCCTAACCACGAGAGCGTTATGAAAGATGCGCTAGCAGTAAACATCACAAAAAAGAGTCCAATAGCTGCAGCCTTTTTGAGCGGAAACCCCATAAATCCAACCGTAATAGGTGTGATAAGGATTGAGCCACCAACTCCAAGCATCCCGGAAAATACCCCTACACCGCTTCCAACACCAAAATAGAGCGGTTTAGAAGTTATCTCCTCTTTTGCAGGCTCAGGACTAGATAGAAAAAGTTTTACAAGTGTAAAGGCAACTAACGATAAAAAGAGCCACTCCAAGATGGATTCATTGAGTAATTTCACTAAAAAAGCACCGATAATAGCGCCAACGATACCGCCAAACCCAAAATATTTTGTTATCTTGGCCGAGTATGTCTGTTTCTTTCTATGGATAAGATAGGCTGCAAATGAGCTAAAGAGCATCTGCATAGCAGATATACCTATAGCCTCTTTTATACCAAATCCCATATAGAGCAAAATCGGAACACTTACCGTCCCGCCACCAATGCCAAAAAACCCCGAAAGGATGCCGGTGGATATGCCAAGTATAATCAAAGGTATCTCTAGTCCCATAATATCTCCATAAAATTTAAGCCCAATAGTATATCATAATCAATAATGAGATGAAAATATGGTGCTGTTATATCGTAAAAAAACTCTCTATCAAAGCCCTCATAATAGCAGGGTCATCACTCTTGTTAACTTTATCTCTAAAAGCAGACGCTTGCGGTAATCCAATCTTCGAATATGTATGAAGATGCTTTCTAAAGAGCACCGTACCATAAGTGCCGTAATGGGCAATCATCTGCTCAAAATGCTCTAAGACAATATCTTTAACTATCGAGAGATCAAGGGAATCGCTTCTGCTTTTCATCTGATGAAATATCCAAGGTTTCCCCATCGCCCCACGCCCTACCATAACGCCATCACACCCAGTATGTGCTAAAACTTGCTCTGCTTTCAATGCGCTATCGATATCACCGTTTGCGATGACGGGGATTTTGAGCATCGCTTTTATCTCACCAATCGCATCATAATCAACTTCCGATTTAAATCTTCCCGATCGTGTACGCCCGTGCACCGCTATAAAATCAGCGCCGCTCCCTTCACAAACTCTCGCTATCTCTCTATGATTTTTTTCATTGAAACCCAAACGAATCTTCACCGAAGTGTACTCTTTATTTGAGTATTTTTTGATTGTCTCTATCGCTTTTGCCATCGCTTTAAGATCAGTAAGGAGTGAGCTACCCGAGAGGTTGTTGACTATCTTGGGAGCAGGACATCCGCAATTAAGATCAACAATATCAATCCCCTCATGCTCATTGATAACAGCAATAGCACTTCTGATTACATCCGGGTTTGAACCTGCGATTTGTACCGCATAGGGCGACTCGAGCGGACTTTTTTGAAGCATCTTTGTCGTCTTTGTATTGATATGAGCAAGTGCATTTGAACTTATCATCTCGCTGACGGTCAAATCAGCGCCAAACTTTTTAACAACACTTCTAAATGGGAGGTCTGTATAGCCCGCAAGTGGGGCTAAAACATAAAGAGGTTTTGAAAAATCAATCTTCATCACATAGCGTTGATATATCTAACAATTCACTTATCTTATATCCGGTTCCTGTCTGTTTAAGCGCGTAGAACATTTTAAATTTTTTAAACTCATTTTCCGGATTTGCTTCAAAGAAATCTTTCACTTCACTGAGCATCTCATAGACAAAGAGGAGATAAAGGTATCCGCTCTCAGGCTTTTCGTCTTCTTTTCTAAGTCCGTTAAAAAATGATAATGCACTATCGGGCTGCCAGCTTTTTGAGATAGCAGCAGCTAGCATGATATAATCAACACACTCAAATCCAAGTGCATCAATGAAGGCTTTAGCATTCTGCTCATCCAAGCCGAGATCGTTTTCATTATCTATTCTCTCAAGCATTGCATAGAAATGCTCTTTTGTAAGAAGATTGATATACTTAAGCGCTTGAGGAAAATCAGCCTCTCCAACAAAAATATCTAAAGCCTTTTTAACAACATCTTCAGAATACTCAACATTGTCTCTCAACACAACTGAGATGAATTTTGAATCATCTTTGAGTCTATTGAGCGTATTTTGTATATTGATTGGATTATCTTTGGATAATTTTCGTGACAATCCTTTAGATTTTAGATCAACATACTCTCCATTCATAATCTTATTTACCGTCTCGGCTGCCTCTTTGATCTTCTCATTTTGTATCTCACTATCTTGAGAGACTAAAACTTTTGATTCAGAGAGAAAGCAAGCGCCATCTTGCATCTCTTGAGTTGCATACTTCTCGCCCTTAGGCTCTTGTAAAACAGACCAATAGAGTCCATCTTCAAGAGTTTGCATATCTTTTCTCCATGCTCTAAGCTTGAAAAAGTTTTTTGTGCCGTAATACAAAATATGTAAAGCACTAAAAATAAGCAAAATAGACATCGGTAAAACAATCCAAAGCGCTACAGGTAGATTGAGATTGAGATTGAAAGCACTCAACATATAGTAAGAAGGATTGATAAAATATGTAATAACTGCGGCAAATATAGTTAAACTAATAGCAGCAAAGAGATATAAACCGATTCTCATAATCTATCCTTTGTTATTTATTTTTTTCAGTAATCTCACGACATGTGATGCAGTATCTAGCAAAATTTTTAACTGCTAATCTTGCTTTGCCTATAGGCTCTTCACACATTTCGCAAATACCGTAAGTACCTTTGTCTATTTTATCTAAAGCAATTTCAATTTCGTTTAATTCTTTCTTCTGCTGATCTAAAATTGCATTATCTATGATGCTATCAGTTGAGACAGAGGCGTAATCACCTTCATCATTTAACTCTAGCTCTCTCATCCCGCTTAGCTCCGAAGATGTTCCGTCTAAATTTTTCTCTATCTTTGCTTTTCTTAAAAGAAGTTTTTCTTTAAAATCTTCCATCTCTTTTTTTGTCAACACAAAAGCTCCTATTTATGATATGGGTGGTTGTTATTTATCGATAAACCACGAAATATCTGTTCCAGTAAGACAACCTTGGCGATCTTATGTGAAAGTGTAATTTTACCAAAAGATATAGAATAATTACTTTTATCTATAAAACCTTTCTCAAAGCCGTATGGACCGCCGATAAAGAATGTTATGGATGCTTTATCCTTAAGTATTTTCGCCATATCGAAACTATCTATGATTTTTGAAGTTGGATTTAGGGCTATTTTAACGGAGTTCTCTTCTAGGTAAGGCTCAAGGATTTTTGTATAGGCTTTTTTAGCACTTTCGTTTCCCTCTTCGTGAGCTCTAGTTATATTTTTATCAAAAAGTTCTACTATCTCTATATTTGCAAATTTTTTAGATGATTTAATGAGGTGCTCTATGAGGGGATCATAGAGCCTATCTTTGCCGCCTTTATCAATGATAACTATTTTGATATTCATACAAGCCCCTTTTTTTAAAGAGGGATTATACCATTATTTGTAACGACAATTTAAAATATCACAATATCTCTCTGTGATTTACTATTTTACGCTTTTTTTGTTTTGAAACATATATTGCATATTTTCCATTCTATTTGCCATACGCTCATCGCGCTCTTTGAGCATTTTTGCAAACTCAATTTTTTGCTCATCATTCAAGATATTGTATCTTTTCTCAAAATTTTCTGCTCTCATTGTTATGCGAGCACTCATCATTTTCGTTTGATCCTCAATAAACTTTTGCTTATCGAAACTCTTATCGCTAAGGTATTGACTCATGCTCATACTCTTCATGCGTGATTTTTGCATTTGCGGACGAAGTTTTTGCCCTTGCATTTGAAGCTCTTTAAACTGCTTTTTTTGTGCATCGCTGAGATTGAGCTCTAAGAAAAGAGCATTTGCAGACCCTTTGCCCATCATTCCTTTTGAACACGTACTACTACTCATGGGACATTTTGAGCCCATACCTCCCGGCTGTGCTAAAAGCATAGTTCCAAAAAGAGTTGCTGCGGCTAAACTTAATATGATTTTTCTATTTACTCTTGCCATAAATTGTTCCTTCATGCGGTATTTGTCTTTTGACAATTGCATTGTTACTGATTAAATTAAACCGATTATAAACAGCAGTATTATCTATCTATATCTTTTAGCTTGCTAGAGGGACTATAATAGATAGACATAAGCCGAAAAATAAAGAAAACAAATATCACAAAAAGTAAAAAGAGAATTTTCTCTTCATCTATCTTAGGTTGCGTCACTTGTATCACAACATCGCGTATAAGAAATATGATAAATATATCTATAACAAATCGAAGTCGTACTCTTTTGCTCTCTATAAAGTCCGTTACCATCTTAACAATCTCTATCATAACTATAAATTCCAAGATAAAAGTTACAGCTTTGTAAAATGGCAACTCGGTCAACAGTGTCACTAAAAATATGATGCTAGCAATGATAACAACGATATATTTCTCGATAAAACTTCTCATATCTTATTATCCCTATAGAGTATTACTAAATAGCCACAAAAGCTATAAAAGCGCAAAAAGATCACTTCCTATAACGCGATATGTGATACGCTCGTCAAATCGATCACTCAGTTTTATTCCGCCTATAAGCGCTAAAGGATGCTTTGAATATCTAGCGATTTCTAAAAGTTTTTCTCCATAAACTCTAGCATCACTCTTTGTTCCGGTCGATCTATAGGCGCCAAGGCCGACATAATCAACATCTAAAGTATTGGCTATTTCAATCTCATTTTTATCGTGCGTTGAGAGTCCAAATATTTTTTTACCAATGATATTTCGCACCTCCTTGCATGCTTTTTGGGGATCTACATTGATGGCAAAAAGATCTTCTTGACCTAGATGTAAACCGTCAGCTAAATCAATGAATTCAAGGTAATCATTGATGATAATCTCGCCCCTATACTCTGCTCGAATGAGCTCCAAATCACTCTTTATCTCATCCTTAGAATTATTTTTATTTCTATATTGAAGAAGAGGAATATCTTGAGTATTTATCGCCTCAAGAAGAGAGGAAAGATCGATATTTCGATCGTTTAAAGATTTTTTGTCTATAAGTGCATAAATCATTTTTCTCTATTGAAAAATTTCAAAAAATCACCTATTGTTTTTTTCATATCAAAGCGATTGACGACCATATCTACAAGTCCATGCTCAAGCAAAAACTCTGCACGCTGGAACCCTTCGGGGAGATCAACACCGACCGTCTGCTTGATAACTCTTTGTCCCGCAAAGCCTATAAGCGCGCCCGGTTCAGCGATGATAATATCACCCAACATAGCAAACGAAGCACTCACGCCACCCATTGTTGGGTCTGTAAGTACAGATATGAAGGGGAGTTTCTCTTTGCTTAATTTATTGAGTGCGGCTGAAGTTTTACTCATCTGCAAAAGCGCAAAGGTACTCTCTTGCATTCTAGCACCTCCACTTGCACTCACTATAATGACACCCGTTCTGTGCTCTATAGCTCTATTGATAGCCCTGACTATCTTTTCGCCCTCAACCGAGCCTAAGCTTCCACCCATAAAAGAGAAGTCAAAAACAACAAGTTCAGCACTTTGGGAGTTGATAGTGCAACTTCCGCTTATGACACATGAAGTTCTATCAGTTTTTGCTTTTGCCTCTTCCAATCTCTTTTTATAGCTTTTTTTATCTGAAAAGCTGAGTGGATCAATAGGCACCAAATTTGCATCATGCTCAATAAAACTCCCCTCATCTGCAAGATAAGAGATACGAGTGGGACCATCAACTCGAAAGTGAAAGTGACACTTAGGGCACACTTCACCCTTTGCCTCTATCTCTTTATAATACATCAAGGAGTTACACTGCTGGCACTTTATCCATTGATTTTTTTGGCTTACTTCCTCCTCTTTTGAAGCAGATTTACCATACATACTTCTAAAAAGACTACCAAAATTCATACACGCTCCTCAACATAGCAATAGGAAGGCTCAAGCCTCTATGCCAATCTTTATCAACTGCAACTATAGCATAATCATCTTGTATTATTACTTCTAGCTCTCATATTAGAGTATCAAATTCAACCTTCATCGTGTAGATGCGAAACAAAAAAATGAGCTAACTCAAAAGCTTTTTAGCAATTGCTTTTGCAGCTTCTCGCCCGTCTTTTGCGGCATGCACAACGAGACTCGCACCCCTATAGCAATCACCACCGGCATAGATACCGCTTTTTGTTGTCTCGTAGTTCTCATCAACCAGTATCTGTCCCCATTTGTTGGTCTCGATACCGTTTGAAGCCAAAAATGAATACTCTTGTATATCAAAACCAAGCGCCATAATCACAACATCCGCCTCGACATTAAAATTGCTGCCACTTATCTCTTCAACTCTCTGCCTTCCATGCTCATCGGGATCACTCAATTTTGTTTTGATCATCTCAACTGCAACGATGCTCCCCTTATCATTTACGATTATCTGTTTCGGTGAGGCAAAAAACTCAAATAGTACGCCCTCTTCTTTTGCATTGATATACTCTTTTTTACTTCCCGGCATATTGAGTGCGTCTCTTCTATAGAGACACCGAACATTTTTTGCATTTTCTCTTAGTGAGGTTCTTACACAATCCATAGCAGTATCACCACCACCGATAACAACTACATTTTTATCTTTGACATCTATGGTTTGCTCAGATTTTTCATCAAAGAGTTTCTTCTGCATCGTAGAGAGAAAATCCATAGCAAGGTAGGCATCTTTTGCATCTTCGCCTTTGATGTCCGACTTTCTCCCCTTGGTTGCACCTAAACCTAAAAATATAGAATCAAAATCTTCTCTGAGCTGCTCAAAACTTATATCTTTACCTATTTCAATATTTTTGTGAAAAATCGCTCCGGCCTCCTCTAGGAGTCTAATCCTCCGAGCTACGATATTTTTATCGAGTTTAAATCCGGGGATGCCGTATGTAAGCAGCCCTCCGGCACGCGATTGCTTATCAAATATCTCTACTTGTATCCCGTATCTTAAAAGAAAAGTTGCAGCAGAAAGTCCTGCAGGACCTGCACCTATAATAGCAACTTTTTTATCGGTAACATGCTCACCAAAATTTGGTTTCAGACCTTTTTTAAACCCCTCTTCCGTGATAAAAGTCTCGATAGAACCGATAGTGATTGCTCCATGTCCATCGCTGAGAGTACATGATCCTTCGCACAATCTATCATGCGGACAAATCCTTCCCATGACTTCAGGAAACGGCGAAGATTCATTAGAAAGAGAAAATGCAAACTCTAGATCTTTGTACGCAACAGCCTTGAGCCATTGTGGAATATAATTGTGCAAAGGGCAGCCATCGTGACAATAAGGATCACCACACTGTATGCATCGCTCAGACTGCTCACTCGATTTTTCAGACGCAAATAGTTCATAAATCTCATCAAAATCTTTTGTACGCTCGACAACATCTCTTTTTTTGGCATCTGCTCTGCCTACTTCATAAAACTTTTGCATATTATTCCCCTGCTCCTATTTTGAGTGGACCCTTCATATCTTTCGGTCTTACCATCCAGAAGTTTCTTATCTCAACTCTAAAATCATCGAGTATCTTTTTAGCAATCTCACTTCTTGTCTCGTTGTAATAATCTTTGAGAAGTTTTTTAAGATAATATCTCTCGATATCCGTATCATCGGTATCGATTCTTGTCGGCTCAACAAGTTCACGGTTGATATTTTCGACAAACTCATGCGCAACATCATAAACAAAGGCAACACCGCCTGTCATGCCTGCACCAAAATTGACACCTGTTTTGCCCAATATTACAACAACACCGCCTGTCATATATTCACAAGGGTGATCTCCTGTTCCCTCAACTATGGCAGTAGCGCCTGAGTTTCGTACACCAAATCTCTCGCCAACTTGACCGCTGATGTAGAGTTTTCCACCTGTTGCACCATACAAGCAAGTGTTACCACCGAGCGAATAACCTTCCCTGCTCATCTGTGAAGTAATAGCAATCATACCACCATGCATACCTTTACCGATATAGTCGTTACCGGCTCCATCAACATGGATTGCAACACCCTCTACTAAAAATGCGCCCAAAGATTGTCCGCCAATCCCCTGAAGCTTGATCGTAATAGTTCCTGCCCGAAGTCCGGTATCACCATAATATTTTGCTATCTCGCCTGATATTCTCGCACCAAAACTTCTATTTGTGTTGGCAATTTCTCTCTCAATAACGATACTATCTTTTGGATTTTTAATAACAGGCATAACCTCTTTGAGGATATCTTTTTCAAATCTATTTTTATCGTACGGCTCATTTGAAGCCACCCGTCTTGTATCTACACCATCAAGTCTATACATCAGCGAATCAAAGTTAAACTTTTTAGAGAACTCATCATCGAGTGCTTTTAGTAAATCGACTCTACCGACAATCTCTTCGATTGAACTATAACCCAAAGAAGCAAGTATCTCTCTGATATCTTCAGCAAGAAGATTAAAGTAATTGACAACTCTCTCTACGCTTCCTACATAATATTCGTTTCTAAGACGCTGGTCTTGCGTTGCGATACCGACACTACATCTATTGAGATGACAAATGCGGAGTATCTTACAGCCAAGAACCGTAAGTGCAGAGGTTCCAAAGGCATAGGACTCCGCTCCAAATATCGCTGCTTTTATGATATCAAGACCGGTTTTGAGACCTCCATCAGTCTCGAGCGTGACTTGGCCTCTGAGATTATTTGCCTTGAGCGCATTGTGTGCCTCTATGAGTCCAAGTTCCCAAGGATTTCCCGCAAATTTGATCGAGCCAATAGGCGCTGCTCCTGTTCCACCATCTGAACCCGATATAATGATCTTATCGGCATACGCTTTTGCTACACCTGCTGCAATCGTTCCGACACCTAGAGTTGAGACCAATTTTACAGCAATGCGTGCTTCAGGATTGACCTGCTTAAGGTCAAATATCAACTGTGCCAAATCCTCGATAGAGTAGATGTCATGATGTGGAGGTGGAGATATCAGTGTAACTCCGGGCATTGTATGTCTAAGTTTTGCAATAAGTGGACTTACTTTGTGCCCTGGAAGCTGACCACCCTCTCCCGGTTTAGCTCCTTGGGCTACTTTTATCTGAAGTTCTTTGGCTGATCTTAAATAGGCAGGCGTTACTCCAAATCTTCCCGAAGCTACTTGTTTGATATTTGAATTTTTGATTGTACCAAATCTTGCAGCATCCTCGCCGCCTTCACCTGAATTGCTCAAGCCTCCGATAGTATTCATCGCTTCAGCTAAACACTCATGTGCCTCAGGAGATATCGAACCAAGTGACATCGCTGCCGTTGAAAATCTCTTAAATATACTCTCTTTTGGCTCAACGCTCTCTATATTGATAGGCTCCTTATCGCTATGGAGTACAAAAAAGTCTCTGATGAATTTTTTATCCCGTTTGTTGACAAGCTCTTTGAGCCCTTCAAAATCATCTTTTTTCCCGCTTTTTGCAAGCCTATGAAAAGAGTGCACAACTGCCGGAGAGTAGTCATGAAATTCGCCGCCATCGAGATATTTGTAAAAGCCGCCAATGTTGATTGGGAATATCTGATAATTTGTCTTAATATCGTACGCTTCTTTGTGGTATCTTATGACTCTTGCTTCGATATCGCTATAATCAAGACCCCCCAAGGCAGCGTGTGATTTTGGAAAACATTCACTTACGATCTCTTTGCTCAACCCTATAACATCAAAGAGGCTCGAGTTTCTATAGCTTGATATCGTTGATATACCCATCTTTGACATAATCTTCAAAAGACCCGCATTGATGGATTTTCTTACCTTCTTCAGTGTTGGCGCAAAACCCCCATCTGCATCTCTTCTTCTTTGCATCACAGCTACACTTTGATAGAGCATATACGGATAGATCGCTGAAGCACCATAGCCTATCATACATGCTGCCATGTGTGAATCATAGACTTCACCCGAGACGACTACTACACTTGAGAGATGCCGTACATTCCCCTCAAGAAGTGCTTGATTGAGTCGTCCTACTACCATCAACATCGGCATCACTTTTGTAGAAGCATTGAGCGCTCTATCGTCAAGCACGATTGTTCGGATGCCTTTTTTAGCAACATCGGCAACTATCTTTTCGACTAAAGTATTGAGTGATTTTTTAAGCCCTGTTTTAAATACTGTTGAGTATGTTTTTCCTCTATAACTTGCGTCATAACGAGGATCTTTTTCATCACCGAATGCTTTTAGGATATCGAGCTTTTCTTGGGAAAGTATCGGGGATATCGTTTTGAGTCTTTTTGCATGCTCTGCATCATCGGAGAGGATATTTCTTGTCTCTCCAAAACCTGTGTTTAAGCTCATAACAACTTTTTCTCTAATTGGATCGATAGGAGGATTGGTTACTTGGGCAAATTTTTCTCTAAAGAAATCGGTAAAATTTCTCTGTTTGTTTGAAAAAGCTGCCAGCGGTGTATCGTCACCCATAGAAGCGGTGGTCTCTTTGCCCTCTTCCATCATAGTCTCAAATACCTGCTCTTGTACCTCGAGTGTTATATTGAAAAATCTCTGTCTCGCCTCAAGCTCTTCTTTTGGTGGAATATCGATATGAGAAAAGGGATCATTCATATGCTCTTGAAGATAGATCATATTTGTATTGAGCCATTTACCGTAGGGTTCTCTGTTTTTGAGATAGTTGTCGATATCATTACTTTTAAGCACCATGGCATATTTGAGATCGAGTCCTATCATCTCTCCCGATTGCAATCTACCGCGCTCTAAAATCTCATCTTCGGGAGTATCAAGAACACCATACTCAGAAGCAACAAGGAGCCTATTATCTTTTGTGATCGTATATTTTGCTGGCCTCAATCCATTTCTATCTAAGACACAACCGATATATCTTCCATCAGTCATACTCACAGCAGCCGGACCATCCCACGGCTCAAAACAGGTACTGATATACTCATAAAATGCTCTTAGTTTTGGATCCATATGGGGTGCATTTTGCCAAGGAGCCGGCAAGAGTGATCGTGCAGCTTTGAAGAAATCGACACCGTTGATTCGTAAAAACTCAAAAAAGTTATCTACACTTGCAGAGTCGCTCATCCCATCTTGAACAATCGGCATCAATCTTCTAATCTCATCATCAGAGAATATATCGCTCTTTAAAAATTCACTTTTAGACGCAACATTAAATCTATTTGCAGTGACAGAGTTGATCTCACCGTTATGCGCTATCATCCTAAAAGGCTGAGCAAGCTTCCATTTTGGGAGTGTATTTGTAGAGAATCGTTGGTGAAAAAGCGCAAAAGAGACTTTAAAATCTTTATCCTGAAGGTCTTTGTAGAACTCTTTGATATGCGTAGGCATAACAAGCCCTTTATACGATACCGTCGATGATGAAAACGAAGGAATGTAAAAATCCGGGCTCTCTTTGAGTTTTGTCTCTATCTCGCGTCTTGAGAGATAAACAAGCGCGTTAAATCTTCTTGTTCCCATCAAACTATTTGGTGCTATAAATACTTGTTTTATGATAGGTAGTTCTTTTATCGCTTGTTCCCCTAAGGCTTTCTTGTCTAGGGGGACTTCTCTTGTATATATGAGTCTTAGATCATTATTGTAACAGACCTCTTTAATGACATCAAAATCACTCTCTTTTTCAGCAAATATCATCCCGACAGCATAAATATCAGGCAATATCACACCATCTTTTTTTGCAACTTTAGCGAAGAATTCTCTTGGAATAGAAAGGAGTAAACCGCTCCCGTCTCCCGTCTTACCATCAGCTGCTATAGCGCCTCTGTGCATCATCCTAGAGAGTGAGACTATGGCGTCTTCTAGATTTTTATGGGAAGGTTTATTGTCAATCGAAGCTAAGAGTCCAAAGCCACAATTGTCTTTAAAAGAGGTAAATAAATCTTGCATAAGCAGACCTTTAGTATTTTTTCGCTAGGAGATCGTAATATCGCCCTAAAATGAGCCTGATTATACATAAAAGATGCTAAAAGTTTGATTACTGTGCCGTGGAGAGCTTTCTAAAGCGACTTACACTATAATATCACAACGAAAGAAAGGATTACCTATCAAGGGTTTTGTACTAGAACTTAAAAAAGCTAAAAATGAAGATATGATAGCTTTGATTCTTAGTAAAAATGAGATAAAAAGCTACTATCGTTTTTATGGAGCGAGGCACTCCATTTTACAAGTCGGGTATCTTGTAGATTTTGAAAACGAAAACAGATATAGCAGCTTTATGCCGCAACTAAGAAGCCTCTCACATATCGGTTTTCCTTGGCTCAAAGATAAAAATAGGCTCCTACTATGGCATAACTTTATATCTGCTTTTATCCCACATCTTCGCGACACAAATGAGATCGATGCTTTCTATTTTGACCTTCTGCTTGAAGCGGCACAAAAATGGGGAAAACAAAATCCAAAAAGAGTCGCATGTGAGAGCTATATACAGCTTTTAAAGTTTGAAGGAAGACTCAATCTTCCAGAGAGGTGCTACATCTGTGATGGCGAGATAGAAGAAGATGTAGCTCTTATGCAAGCTCTTAAGCCGGCACACCCGGAGTGTATCTATACGGCTTCTATCGACAAGAAAAAACTATTAAGCCTTTATGAAAATGGATCGAGCCTCTACTTGGAGGATGATGATGTTGCCTACCTTTTTGATGTCTTAGTAAAAGGGTTTTAGCTTCACGGGTTTTGCCCTGGTATCCAACCCTCTCTTTTGTATCTCACGCTTAAGACTTGCTATCCTTTTGCCAAAATCAGGATGCGTTGCGCCGATATATTTCCAACTCTGCTTATCATCCATTTTTTCAAAGAAACTAAGTGTATCCACGGCATTGCCATACGCACACTCCATCATATCAAGTCCATAGAGATCAGCTTGCAGTTCCGCTTTTTGAGAATAGAGCGAATTACCGAAATTTAAAAAAAGATTGACTCCACCATTGGATTCAAATCCAAGAAGTGAGCCGATACTTTGGAAAATGATATTGTGCCCTATCGCTTTGAGATGATCTCTGTGTTTAAAATGTCCCAGCTCATGGCCGATGACAAAAGAGAGTTCATTTTCACTTTCTACTTTATCCAATAATCCTTGAGTAACAAATATCTCACCCCCGGCGGCCGCAAAAGCATTGGGGCTCTCCTCATTGATGATAGAAATATTTATATCATATGGCAAATTTGAGCACGCATAAAGCCTTGTGGCTACATCACTGAGGTACTTACTTTTTTTAGCATCATAAAAGCCTTCAAGATGAAGTTTTTTAGCAAGATATTTTTCACTCTCAACCGAGAGATGTGAAATAGCAAAATCGACGATAAAGTTTGCCGCTACTACTAAGATGAGAAGCGTTGCAAAAAGTTGCACGCTGTATTTTAGAAAGTCATGAAAAAAGGTAGAATCCTTGGAGTTGATCCCCTCGTCGGGGAGCTTCGGATTATATCTCATCTATAGATAGCTGTTCCATATGCGAGAACTTCAACGGCACCGATACTATTTTTTGTATTTTGACTGATAGAGCTTGTTTCAAGACGAACATTGATAATCTCACTTGCACCTTTTGCTTCAGCTTTCATACGCAAGATAGCCTCTCTTCTCGCTCTATCGATAAGACTCTCATAAGTTTCTATGTTGCCACCAAAGATATTGACTAAAAAGGCGACAAATTTTTTAAAATAATCGATAGAGATAACAACATTCCCGCTTACAAGATCATATGACTTTATCCCCTCGGGTCGCAGAGGATTTTTTAGCATAATTGTCGGTAGATTTATAAATTCGGTCTCTCTTTCTTTGATAGATTTAAAATGTCTTTTCTCAAGATAATTTCCGATGATAAATCCCAACAGTAAAAGGACTATAAAAACAATCAAATCAACCATCTACTGCACCTTTACAGCTGTTCCATACACATAGAGTTCTGAAGCACCTGCCGTTATGGAAGAGGTTGAAAATCTCACATTGAGTATCGCATTTGCGCCCATGGATTGTGCTTGATTTATCATTCTATCGATCGCTTCATCTCTTGCTTCACTTAAAAGTTCCGTATACCCTTTAAGTTCCCCGCCAAACACATTTTTGATCCCTGCCATCAGGTCTCTTCCGATGTGTTTAGCACGGACAGTTGAACCTGAGACAACACCATAATGCTCTACGATCTCCTTATTGGGGAGATACTCCAAATTTGTGATATTCATACACCCTCCTTATATTCTTATTATGATTTTATCATATTTTTAAGATATTTTACTCCATAAATATAGAAGTTTAGAAGAGGGTAGAAAACAGGAGAATGCTGTCTTTTGCAGATAGCATTTATAATTTCTTTAAGAACTTACTTAGAAGCACGATCTTAACACCGTTAACTCTGCCTTCTATCTGCTCAGGATTGGAAGTAAGATAGATATTTTTAACGGTTGTGCCCTGCTTTGCAGTAAATCCGGCACCTTTGACTTCGAGATCTTTAATGATAGAGACGCTATCACCCTCTTGAAGGATAGTACCGTTACTATCTCTTGTAGGCTCGCTTGCGCTCTCTTCAAAGATAGATTCTGCTATAGCTAAAAGTTCAGGTTCAAGATAAGCAATCTGTAGTGCATCAAGAGCCCAAGACTCATCTTGCAATTTTTTTAACAATCGATAGGAGAGCACTTGTAGCGGTGCTATAGGACTCCAAATCGTCTCAACAAGAGAACGAAATTGATTTGCATTATTTGAAGGCTCTTCGATATCTGCCGCACAAAGTGCGCAGATAGCAACACCCTCATCCATCCCCTCAACACTATACTCTCTGATATCCTCACTACTACCGCAAATCTCACACACACCACCACATCTCTCTATTGCACTACTCAAAATCACTCCTTTTATTGTATCAGCTTGACTCTTGCCCTTACTCCGAGTTCACTTATGTACCCTGCCTCACTAAATTTTAGCTCATTTTTTGCATCATAGATAAATGTGGTCGGATAGACATGAACGCCAAACTTTTTTGCCAATTTACCTTCACTGTCATTGATAACCTTGAAGTGCAAATCTTTTTGTTTTAAAAATGACATTATATCAAAATCACTTCCCGAATCTACTGCAATCGTTATGACATTATAATCTTTAGAGAGTGCATCCATGTTGGATATCTCCACTTTACATACCCTACACCATGTTGCCCAAAATTGGATAATAGTCGGTTTGCCGTTATACTCTTTGATATCATAAACGCCCGCATTAAGCGTTTGATACTTAAAATCACTAAGCACTTTTGGTGTCTGCTCGCTCTTTCTAAACTCGTTAATCACAAACGAGAGCACAAAGAAGATGAGTATAAATAGAAGTATCTCTTTAAGAAATTTCATCTTAACCTCTAAAGATATAGATAAGATTTGGATAGTAAATCATGATAGCTATTGCTACAAGTTGTAAGAGAATAAACGGAATGACTCCTCTATATATGGTTGAAGTTGCAAGCGTATCTCCGGCGGCACCCTTGAGGAAAAAGAGCGAGAAGCCAAAAGGGGGTGTAAGAAATGATGCTTGTATATTCATCGCGATTAACACACCAAACCATATGGGGTCGATATCGTAAAAATAGACCAAAGGCAAAATGATAGGAATAACGATAAAAATAATCTCTATAAAATCGATAAAAAAACCTAAGACAAATACAACCGCCATCGCTAAAATGATAAAGCCGAGTTCACTTTCTATATTGTTCTCAAAAAAGCCACGAACGACATCACTGCCGCCTAGCTCATTAAAGACAAGAGAAAATGCTGTTGCACCGATAAGTATGAGCATTATCATAGATGTAAGCTTCACGCTCTCCGTGAGTGCATATTTTATAATATCAATTGTGAGGAGTCTCTTTCTGTACGCTAAAAGTATGGCAAAAAATACACCTACTGCGGCTGATTCCGTTGGCGAAGCGATACCTACAAGGATGGAGCCTAAGACTATAAAGATAAGTAATGTTGGTGCAAACATTGCTTTGAGTGCACTCGATACAACATCCTTATAGGGCGCACTAATCTCCATAGCAGGAGCAACATCTTTTTTCAAAAATGATACTGCCAAGATATAGATGATGTAGAGTGAAACAAGTAAAATACTCGGCACTATCGCACCTCCAAAAAGCTCTTTCATATCTAGATGCATCTGATCACCAAGTATGATAAGCGCAACAGAGGGTGGAACGATCTGCCCCAATGTTCCGCCTGCTGCGATAGAACCTGAAGCGAGGGCTGGCGAATATTTCTCTCTAAGCATAAGAGGCAAAGCAATAAGCGCCATCATAACAACACTTGCGCCGACTATGCCTGTACTTGCACCTAAAATCGCGCCAACCAAAATAACCGATACGGCAAGCCCCCCTCGTATGACACCAAAAAGTCTGCCCATCGATACTAAAAGATCTTCTGCTATCTTTGCTTTTTGCAAAACAAGCCCCATAAAGATAAAAAGAGGGACCGCCAGAAGAGTAAAATTGGTCATGATACCATACGTTCTAAATGAGAGAAGCTCTAAAGACTCCAATCCAAGCTCATAAGTAATTGTTGAAAACAGAAGTGCGATAGCTCCAAAAATAAAACCAATCTCAAAACCAATCATCAGCATCGTAAATGCCAAAATTGCGATCAATATTATAGGATTGAGCATAAAAACAAGATCACTCATATAAGCTAGATAGATCGAGAGAAACAGAGCAACCGATGATGCAAGCATAGTACTTTTTAATCTTGTTGATTCTATGCTCAAAAATGCGTGCATAGCTTTAGATGCCACTTGCAAGAGTAGTAAAACAAATCCGATAACAACAAAGGATTTGATGATATATCTATAAGGCAAACCTCCCGGATCACTTGAGCCATCCATCTGCAAAAAGCTCTGATGAACCATCTCCCATGAATTATATATGACAAAAAGCGTAAAAGGGATTGCCAAGAGAGTCATAGAAAAAAAATCAACGATATTTTTTGTTCTTGGTGAATATTTCGAATAGAAGATATCAACACGCACATGACTCTCGTGATAGAGTGCATAGGAGAGCCCTAGTAAAAAAAGCACATCAAAAAGATGCCAAGAGATTTCATAGAAAAGAGCAGAAGTTGAATTAAAAAGAAATCGCATGATGATATCATAAACAACGACACCGCAGAGTAACAACAAAGCAAGCGAAGCTATAGCTCCTGAAGCCAAGGATAATCTATCGGCAAATCTCATATAGCTTTTCATTGTTTATCCAAGATATATGTATCGAGTCTTTTAAACCACCCTGCCCTCCAGCGACTCTCTCCTCTCTCTTTTGGAGAGTTTTTGATGCGCCTATCAAGCATCGCTTTTGCACTATCACTAAATGCCTTGAAACGATCGCTACTGTTTGCATCCATATGCTCTAAGACTTGCAAAAGCCCCCAGCCCTCACCGTTATATCGTTCACTTTTCAATGTACCCTCGCCTTTGAAGTTGACATAATCAAGAAGCACATAAAGTCCATGTTCATTGATGCTTCCGTCCATATTTAACAAAATAGCATTAAATCGATCTTCAATGAGTGCTCTTTTATCGCCATCATCAATCGTCTCTAACATCGCAGGAAGTGCTCTTTGGAGCCTATCGGCCATATATCCGGCTTGGTATGCTCTTGTGCTGTCGATAAAATCAAAAAGTCGCGTATATGTCACATCTTGTGTTGTTTTTGATCGTATAAAGGAGGCTTTATCACTCCATGGGCAATCACTCTGTACATCTAACCAATCAGGCAATACAACCCCACGCTTTTGCATATACTCTAAAACAAGTGGAAAAACTTCACGGAAGCGCTCGGTATGATCTTTTGAAAACCAGATAAAATGACCGATACCAAGCGAGATAAAATCCTCCCCATCATTCCAATGGATAAGATATTTATCAAGCCCGGCACCCTCATTTTGCCATACTTTTTGAGCGATATACTCCTCTTGTGCCTTTGTGAGTGTTATCTCGTTGGCAAAAGAAATAGAGAAAAAGGCGACAAAGATGAAAACTATACGAATCATACAAAACTCGGCGCATCATTTGCAAAAAGAATCAAATCACCCGCTCTTGTCTCTCTTGCTAGCAGTGTTTGCATCTGAGATTTCGATTCTAACTTTAAAAGTTTTTGAGGCGCAACATGTTCTTTAAATATCGCATAATTAAGCTCACCCGTTGCAATCACAAGATCAAATATCTCATTGGCTTTTTGGGCCACTTGGATATTGAGTGCGTCATCCACTTCGACAAGCCCGGGAGTGATGATGACTTTTCTGCCACCATAGGTTGCAACAAGCTCAAAAGAACTTAGCATCCCGTCGATATTACCGTTAAAACTATCATCAATGATGATTTTACCGCCACTCTCTATCTTTTGAAGTCTATGCGGTGTTGGCTCAAGCGTGGCAACTCTTCTAGATATCTCGCCCTCATCCACTCCTAAGCTTTGGGCAATCCTAATAGCCGCAGCGATATTGAGTGCATTAAAAGCTCCTAAAATATGTGTGCTATACTCCTTACTATCAAGCTTGAAGCTTACACCGGCAAGGCTAGCATTTATCTCTGTTATATCATCGCCAAAGGGGGTGATGTTATCTTGCTCGGCTATATGTGCACTTGTATGAACAAAAGCTTTTTTTAGCTCAGGACTCTGCGTAATCTCCATCTTCGTATCTCGGATATTTTCTAAAGTTTTAAAATAGTCTATATGCGCAGGACCTATCTTGCCTACCACCGCATATTGCGGTTTTACAAAAAGAGATATCTCGACGATGTCACCCTTGCCTCGCGCGCCCATCTCGACGATATAAACTTGTGTATCGCTCGGAAGGTCTTCGTTGATATCTTTGATCACACCGCCAAGCGTATTGACCGATCTTGGTGTTGCATAAGCTCTATATTTGTTGCCGATAATATGGGCTATCATATTTTTGATACTTGTCTTTCCATAACTTGCCGTGACACCAATTACGATAAGCCCATCCATGCTCTCGAGTTTCGCTTGTGCTCTTTTTTTATAACCCAGAAAAAGGATCTTCTCTAAACCGACTGAAAGCAAAAAGGCAAGTACAAGCGAGAGGAGTATCACTTTAAAATCCAACAGGGCAAAAAGCAAAGATATCACAAAAAGTATGGCAAAAAATCGCTTGATGCGTGCCGTAAAAACAAGTGGTTTATCAAGACCTCTAACCCATAAAAAAAGCACTAAGCAATAGACGATAAGTATAGCAATCGATGCATACAGCGCGATAGACTCAAAATATTGCGCACTCCAGTAGAGCAAAAGAGGCAAGATAAAATAGGTGATATTCCACCATGGTTTCGTATGAAAAAAGAGCACGCGTTCTATCTTATAGCTATACCACTGGAGATTCGTGATGAGATAGTAACCTAAAGCCAAAGTAAAAAGTATAAAAACCACCATATCCAAGCTATACATCCCCACCTCCGCAATTATCTAATATCTCTTTTTCTATCTCTTTTGCATGCCCTAAAAAAAAGTAGTGATCACCGCGCATCGGGTACAATCTGCTCTCCTTTATAAGCTCATTGATCTTCTTGCCTGTCCAAAGAGGTGTCGCGGTGTCACTCTCTCCCCAAAAAAGAAGGGCTTTACCTGTGAAGTTTTGAAAATTGTGCTCAAAATCCTCATCAACTACATTTTTAAATGTCTCATACATACTTCTGCTCATCCCTCTTGCATCACTACTGACAAAAAAAGATCGTAGCTTACTCAATCCAAGAGGTTTTAAGAGTTTAAAAATCGCTATCTTTATCTTGATATTGAGCGGCTTAGGCACCAATATACCCGATGATGAGAGAAGCACCAAACATTGAGGGTTTAAAAGAGTTGCGACTTTGCCGCCAAAAGAGTGTCCTGCTATGATCTCGGGCTCAAGCTTGATAGATTTTAAAAAAAGCTTTACCATCTCTTTATAATCCTCAGTTTTTAAGATCATATCGCCATTGGAGCTTGCACCAAATCCGGGCATATCAAGATAGATATGTTTATGATCTTTAAAACACTGCCCAAATGCCTGCTTCATGATCTCTTTGTTGCTGCCCCAACCATGCAAGATGAGTATGGCGTCTGTCGCTTTTCCATTGAGCATCTCATAAGAGAGCTTGAAATTTACCTCTTTATATCGTATCTTTTTTATCGCCATTTACACTCTTCTCGTTCTTTTAAATTGTTGGGTATTTACCCTATATGGTGTAGTTTGAAGCTATTTTATCACATAAGGACTTAGCACACACATACCCGCTTGAAAATGCCCACTGAAAATTATAACCACCAAGCTCTCCCGTGACATCCAAAAGCTCACCGATAATATAGAGGTTGCTCTGTTTTTTACTCATCATACTCTTAGCATCGATATCTCGTATATCAACACCGCCTTTTGTGACCTCCGCTCGCTCATAGCCAAAATTGCCGGCCGGCGCAAATCTATAGGATCGTAAAGATTCTAACTGTAGCTTCTCTGCTTTGGAAAGCTGCTTATAGGGCTTATCTTCTACGCCTAAATGTTCCAAGAATGCTTTGGCAACTCTTTTTGCAAAAGGTAAAAGAGAGCTGATCAACTTCTCACTTTGCGCTTCAAAGCTAAAATCACATAAAAAATCTATGCTCACCTCACCCCTATTCCAATAGAGTGAAGCATTAAGTACAGCCGGACCACTGATACCTTTATGTGCAAAAAGGAGTGCACCTTCAAATCTTTTTTTATCTACACTGATGCGAACCTTCTCGATACTTGTTCCACTGAGCTCTTTCATAAAAAACTGCTCTTTTTGCAGAGTAAACCCGATAAGTGCCGGCAAAGTCGCATTGATAGTATGTCCGAACTTTGATGCTATCTTGTAGCCCATATCACTCGCGCCTATCTTTTTGTAGCTGAGCCCTCCGAGTGCTAGGACTAAATGATCGCACTCAAAGCAACCTTTGTTGCTGGTAACCTTAAAACGACCCTCCTCTAACGTAATATCTAAAATCTTCGTCTCTAAAGAGAGCCCTTGTTTGCTTATCTCTTTTTTAAAAACATCAAGCAACTCTTGCGCACTTTGCTCACAGAAATATTGTCTCTCTTTTTTGAGTCTCAAGCGTAAACCTTTTGCATCAAGCCAAGCGAGCATATCCTCATTGGAAAATTCTCTAAAAACATCCTCTATAAAATAGCGGTTTCCAAGATAATTATCACTTGAGAGACGCTCATTTGTGACATTACACTTCCCGCCACCCGATATAGCCATCTTTGCACCGATACTCTTGTTTATATCTATAAGCAGAGCGCTTTTTTTTGGTAAAAAAGCGGCGCACATAAGCCCGCTAGCACCTGCACCTAAGATAATGGTAGGATAATATTTTTGCATACTGAAATTATACTCATAAAATCTTCGTTATGTTACAATGACAGAAAAAAGAGTTAAATAATGCGCAAAGTGTATGTGGCTATCGTCTTACTCTCTTCATTGCTAGTAGCCAACTTCATCACCGTCCAAGATGAAAATGGCACGCTTAAGAAGAAAGATATCGCGCACCAAGAAAATGAATGTCTCAATCAAGATGAAAAAGAGTACTCCCTCCAAGCCTTCTATAGAGAGCTACAGATAGAAAAAGTAAAGGCGATCAATGCCATGGTTGCCAAAAGAAAAGCAGAAGAGGTACATAAAAAAGAGCAAATAGCCAAAGAAAATAAGACCGTCTATGTGCCGACAAAGACCGACAAAGAGATACTCTTAGAGTATGCAAAATATTTTAAAGGCGGTAAATATGTATGGGGTGGGACAACGCCTGAGGGGTTTGACTGCTCGGGATATGTGCAGTATCTCTATAAAAAACAGAATGTCAATATGCCTAGAACGGCATGGGAGCAATCAAAGGTTGGTATAGAGATCCCAAAAGATCAACTTAAAAAGGGTGATTTGGTCTTTTTCCTCACGGATAAGAGCAGAAAAATCCCCGTGACACATGTAGGCATCTATATGGGCGATAATCAGTTTATCCATGCTGCTTCAAAAGCGCAAGGGATTATCATCTCTCGACTTGATAGCGGCTCGTATGCAAAAACTTTTGTAAAAGCTACAAGGGTGTTTTGATCGGTCTCATTTCTGTAATTGTTTCATTATTCCAGGTCATTTTTTACTCACCTTTTTATATTTTCTATAAAGTTTACTATTAAAGCTTTCTGCAATAGCACCAGAATAATTTATATATATTTCATCAAAAATATGTCTAAAAAAATACTGAGTATCTTCACTTCCAGATATTTGCCCATCCCGCGGATTATAATATAAATTTCCCAGCGATAAATCAGGTGCCATATTATAAAAAAGCCTCATATAACGCCTGTTGTAGGCTACGGTTTCATTGGTAGAATTATCTATGATTTTAGTCTCATCTGAGTATAGAAACTTTTTTGCAAAAAAGTTAAGTTTCACTTCATCAAAAGTAACAGTATAGTTTATCTTCGGCATTCTCTGTTTTGTATATGATTTTTCAGAAGTTTGCATAATGTTTTGTGCTATGGTGTCAACCATATCATAGTAGGATTGACTTCTCTCTTTCTCTAAAGGTTTTAGTTTTTCCCATATAGAAGAGTCCGCTTCATATAGGTAAATTTTTCCATCCTCTCCATTAAGTGCCATTGTTTTTAGATGTACTCCGTCGAGATAGTTCATTATCATTAATTTTCTATCTTCTTTATCAAATCCTCCAAAAATATTATCTTCCCAATAGATACTCTCCGGATACTCCACTTTCTTTTTAATGAATGTCTTTGAATTTGGATCAGTTTTGCAATAATAAGCTCCAAGAGCATTGGTGATGATGATGTCATAGGTAGGAAGTAGCACACCTATAGCTATGAGAATAACTGTCACACTCTTACTTTTTGTTGCAAATCTTCGCACTAAAATAACAACTAAAGCCACAGCAAACATATATAGTAGTATGTATAAAGGCATCAGTATCATTCCCATTAGCTATCCACTCTCATTCCACCTCTCTCGGGGCGGAACGTATATTTGTAATATTGTAACATATTTATTTTGTCGCTTTCACACTTCTTGTGCAGTTGTGAATGCGAGCACTGCGAAGCACGAGCGTTGAACAACGCCCGCACAATTGTGAAACGACGATTTTCTTTTCTTACTTTTCTTTACTAAAAAGAAAAGTTATAGAGATTTCTTATTTTCTTTTTACTACTTTTTTAGAAAAAGTAGCACAAAAAGCGTCATGCTCACAAAGTCGCGGGCGGCATATCCATGCTTGCTATCTGTACCGCCGCGGATATGCCTGCTTTACAAGGATGCTCGCATGACAGTTATTTGATAATATGGATTGTCGCGAAGTTCAACCTTGTCGAACCATGAAAATTCCCTATATCCATCACCCTTCGATGGTTCGACAAGCTCACCACGAACGGAATTTCGACAAGCTCACCATGAACGGGATTTCATCAAATGCACTACTCACGCTAAAGCCTCTGTAATTTCCTCAACGCCTCTTTAACTAAAGATGAAGTATCCCCACTAAGTCCATGCAACGCTTTTCTCACTTCATCTTTTTTAAACCCAAGCGATTCAAGTGCCAACGAGGCATCAAAATGCGAACCGGATAGGCTCTCTGTGCTCGCATTACCATCGACTATAAAGTCAGCAAGCTCGACAAGTATCCTACTTGCTGCTTTTGGTCCGATACCAGGTACTCTTTTGAGCATACCCACATCCTTGCTTGCAACCACTTTTGCAAAAGTATCAGGCGCAAAGGTGGAGCAGACAGCGAGTGCAACCTTTGGTCCTACACCATTGATCTTGAGAAGTGTATCAAACATCTTCTTCTCGTCTTTGTTTATAAACCCATAAAGTGCATCGCTCTCTTCTCTGATAATCCTCGTCGTAAGTAGCCTCACTTGCTCATTTTGTATCTGTGAAGATGTATTGATCGAGACAAATACCTCATAGGTGATACCCGCAACATTGATATGCACAAGCATCGGCTCTTTATGTTCAATCTTCCCTTCAATAGCTACTATCATATATGCCCTTTACAATGTTTTTATCACTATAGCATAGAAAAAAATTGAAAAGAAAAAATATTTCATTTTGACATATTTTTACCAATCTCAATAGACATCATCATGAGTGCCTATATCGATTGGTATAATCATACCATCGTCTATGATAAAATCTATAACTACTCTATATTGCATATTGATAGAAATACTGTGATACTCCTTGAGTCTACCTTTAAGCTTGTGAATCCTAAGCGAAGGATGGAAAGGGTCAATCTCGAGTATCTCAATCATCTTAATATATCTATCTAAAACCTCCGGATGTTTTTTGATAAATTTTTTCAGCTTTTTAAAATAGTATTCCGTTATAACTATCTTATAGTTCATTTAAAAGCTCTTGCGTATGCTCTTTTGCACTTTGAACTTTATATTTTTTATCTTCTATATCTTGCATTGTTTTCATATAAGCAATATCGAGTTCATTCATTCTAAACTCTCTATATCGCTCTATATCAAGCACAACATATTTCTCTTTTCCGCGCACATTTATAATAAGCTCATCAAATTTTTTTAAAAGACTTTCAAAAAGAGAAACCCCTTTAAGTTTGACTTCATTTGCATTTACTTTCACAATAGTATCCTTAATAGTACTTTTAAAAGTATTATATTGCAGAAAAACTATAATGTCAAGAGAAGAAATTAGAAAGAAAAATGCTCCCCAAGGTAGTATTTGCGCACATTTTCATCATTGGCGATCTCATCACTACTGCCGCTTGCGAGCATCTCACCACTTCGCATAACATAAGCTCTATCACAAACGCCGAGTGTTTCGCGGACACTATGATCGGTGATAAGCACGCCCATATCAAGCTCCACGAGCTGTTTGATGATATTTTGGATATCAAGCACAGCGATAGGATCAACACCCGCAAAAGGCTCATCAAGCAGTAAAAATTTCGGCTCACCCATAAGTGCTCTTGCAATCTCTGCTCTTCTTCTCTCGCCACCACTGAGCTTGATGCCTTTTCTATTGCGTATCGGCTCGATATTAAATATCTCCAAAAGATTTTCTATCCGTTTATGCGTCGTCTCCTCATCAAGCTTCAACGCTTCGGCTGCTATGAGAAGATTTTCCTCAACACTCAGGTCTTTAAAAATGCTCGATTCTTGAGGAAGATACCCGATGCCAAGCCTTGCTCGTGCACTCAAAGGAAGTTTTGTGATGTCTTCGCCATCAAGTATCACCTCGCCCTCATTGGCTTCAGTCAATCCACATATCATATAAAATGTCGTGGTTTTCCCTGCGCCGTTTGGTCCCAAGAGCCCCACGACTTCTTTACTGCGGACATCCAAAGAGATATCATGGACTATCTTTGTCGTCTTGATAGATTTAAAAAGATGCTTCGCTGCTAATTTGTGCATATTTCCTCTATTGTATATAATCTTTTAGTATCGCCTAGTGGTTTAATATTTATAATCCAAATATTATACCCCAAGCCTTCTAAAAATTCTTTAAGCCTATCATCTCCCCACTCGACAAAATGCCAACCACTCTTCTCAAACTCTTCCAAAAGCCCAAGAGCAGCGATATCCGCAAATTCTACGCGATAAAGATCATAATGAAAAAGATGTTCGCTATAACAATTTTGAAGTGAAAATGTAGGTGAAGTCACCTCAAAGTTCGGATCTATCTTTTGTGCAATATGACGCATCAGTGTAGTTTTGCCGGCTGCAAGATCACCATCTAAAAAGATGATAGCATCTTTTGGCAATAAACCCAAGAGGCAAGAGGCGACACTGTCAACCTCCGGGAGTGTTGCCTCAATCGTCTTTGTCATAGGCTATTTGAGAGTGCGATTATGCGCGCGAGGTGGGCTGTTGCTCTACCATCCTCGATGGCACTTTTAGCAAGTTCTATGCCGTGCTTTATATCTTTTGCTTTACCCTCTACAAAGAGTGCAAAAGCAGCATTGAGCAACACAATATCTCGCTTGGCACCAACCTCTTCTCGGTTAAATATATCACGAATAATCGCAGCATTATGCTGTGCATCACCGCCTAGTATCTCCTCTTTTGCAACTTTTTTAAATCCAAATGTAGTTGGATCAATCACTCCACGGCTAATCTTGCCTGCTTCTATATAAGCAAAATCCGTATCATCACAAAGCGATATCTCATCCGTCTTATCTCGAGAACTTACCACATAGGCTCTTGTGATATCGAGTTCTAACATCGCTTCTGCGATAGGATCGATGAAGCTCTCATCAAAAACACCTAAAAGGTATTTTTTAACACCGGCGGGATTGGTAAGAGGGCCTAAGATATTAAATATAGTTCTATGAGGGATAGAGCGACGAATCGGCATAACATATTTCATAGCAGGATGATACTCGGGAGCAAACATAAAACAAAATCCACACTTCTCCAACATAGTAGCATTTTGTTCAGGCGTGAGCTTCAGATTGACTCCGAGCACTTCAAGAACATCAGCAGAGCCGGAACTACTTGTAATGCTTCTATTGCCATGCTTCGCGACGATACACCCAAGAGAAGCAAGGAGCAAGGAAACAGTCGTTGAGATGTTAAAAGTACCACTCTTATCACCGCCTGTTCCTACGATATCGATCGCTCTCTCTCGCAGCTCATCACTGATATCAAGCTTGATGCTATGCTCTCGCATAGTCTGAGCAGCCGCAGCAATCTCTGCGGGAGTTTCGCCCTTTTCATACAAAGAGATAAGGAAATCTCTTCCCTCCTCTTCGCTTAAAGTTCCACTAAAAAGTCTCTCGAAAATCTCTTTAGATCCATCCATTACTCGCCTTTTATCTCTATGGTTTGGATATGTTTTACATATCGCTCTTTGTCGGATTTTGGTGTAGATTTTGTAGTAGGGATATCCAAAACCTCATACTGCTCTTCCCTGCTCAGAAACTTCAAACTTACCTTATCGCCTATAGCTACATTTTTCGAAGCCTTGGCTTGAAGTCCATTGACATAAACAACACCACTATGGAGCATATCAGTCGCAACTGTTCTTCGTTTTACGACATTGGTACTACTGAGCCACTTATCTATGCGCATATCAAGCCTTGCAACAATCTGTAGTATTTTGAGAAATCTCAAGCAAAGCGTATTTTGCATCGACACTTCCAAGTTTGAGTGCACTTTTCCAGTAACTCATCGCTTTTTGGACATCCTTAGAGACGCCAAGCCCCTCATTGTGATGCTTTCCAAGCATAAAATATCCATCAGCGCTTCGAAACTCTTTTGCTAACTGCTCGTAAAGCTTCAGTGAATCATCATAGCGATCCTCATTAAATGCTCTATTTGCCTCTATCTTAAGCTCTTCTAACATCAATCCTCCAAAGTAAAAGCTTTGAGGGCTTCATTTGCCATAGAGATACCCAAAAAAGTAAGCTTACCGTCAACGATAGCCTCTTCCTGCTCTAGTCGCGTCACGATCTCTCTGCCCTCAGCCAAGCTCACCGCTCGAGACTCTTCAAGCATTTTTAGAACATCATCGATACTCTCATTTGGCTCTTTTTTCAAGATCGCCAAAAGCACTACTTGCTCTAAAAGTGCTGCGTCACTCATTAGTGCAACTCACTATTGAGCTTGACTTCTCTTGTGCTTCTATAGGCTTCCATCGCACCTGTAGTGGAGTTTTGACGAAAATGGATACCATGCAATCCTTGTAGCTCGCTCCCTTTGAATATCTCTTTTTGTCCAAGTTCACACTGTGGATTTGCCTCTTGGATCTTCGCTAACTCTTTTGCAGATATAGCAACTTTTGTACCTGCAAGTATCGTAATCCCCGCATCGACGATACACCCATCACCTAGAGGAATGCCTGTAACGGAGTTAGCACCAAGAAGTGTATTTTCACCTATACTCACAGGGTTCCCGTCTGTTCCGCTGAGCACACCTAAGATACTCGCTCCTCCGCCTACATCGCTACCCGAACCAACAACAGCTGAGCTTGAGATTCTCCCCTCAACCATAACGGGACCAAGCGTTCCGGCATTGAAGTTGATATAACTAGCTCCGGGCATCACGGTTGTCCCTGCTGCAAGATGTGCACCCATTCTTACTCTGCTTGCTTCTAATACTCTTGTATTATCAGCAGGGATGATATGTTGCAAATATCTTGGAAATTTATCGACACTATCTACAAGAGGGTATGTGCCATCAAGTTTGAGAGCTATCTCATTATCTCTTAGATAATCAAGCTCATAAGGCTTGTTGCCTACCCAAGCTACATTGCTCAGCACTCCAAAAGCGCCACCCAGATTGAGACTTCTAAGCGGTGCTTTCCCCGTAGAGAGTGCATAGAGTTTCAGATAAACAGCCTCTACACTTTGCGGGGCATCATCTTCAAAGAGAAAGACGATTCTATAGTCTGCACCTATCTTGCCCTTAGTAGAGAGTGCTTTGATGATCTGCACATTTTTATGAGCATCACCTGTTGCTTCATCGATATAAGGCGCAAAGGCATTCATCGCATTTTGAACAAAATCATCGCTGAGTGTTGCTACAAATTCGCTACTACTACAATCAACTTCTACTCTACTATGAGCCAAAGCTTCCATAAACACGGCAGCTGAGCCTAGATTTTCATTCCAATTTATAAGGGGGAAAGAGGCTTGGAGTATTTTATCTCTATTTTTTTGACCTCTATCAACCCTCGCGATACCAAAACCGATAGGATCTCTATGCCCCTTTTTTGATCTGATATCCTCTACAAAAGTTTTAAACTCATCAGTTGAATTTATAGGTGAGAGCATATGTTTATCCTTGTTAATTTTTATTACCAACCCGATATATAGTTTGAGTTTTTGATACAGTGATTTTGTTCATAGGCAAGGCGGATTTTTGCAGGACTAGCCTTAGCTAATTCAAAAAAATCTAACACAGCCTTATGAGCAAAGGTGCTGTACCCGACGGGGAGAACAATAAAAGGCAATCTGCAAACAAAAAAATCTTTGAATTCCCTACGGGGAGTACTGTAGATTTCTTTACTCACATTCCACCTTTTCTTGCTCTCTCAAAACTTCAAACTATATATCGGGTTGGTAATTAGGTTATTATACTTTGATTTATTTAAAATCCAAAGTAAACAAAGGATATAATCTTCCCATGAAATACCTCAAAGGCTTTAGAAGACGATACTTCTCATTGGCGATTATAGCGCTCTACTCTACGCTCTATAAACTGTGTCGTCTAGATAGCAATTATCAGTATCATAGATTGGCCTTTAAACTCCAAGAAAATAAAACCTCCCCTCCCTTTTTGATCTATTAACTCATACAAAATTCAAATCAAAAAGGGAAAAAATGGGCAACAAGCCACGCAACATATCAATCATATTGCTACTTCTAACAGCAATGCTACCGGCTCAGGATATCACACTTGGAAATATAGAGATAATCTCGACCAATAAGACAAAACAAAAAGCAACAAAGACAACTGCAGATATTGATGTTATCACAAGTGAAGATATCAGACAAAATGGATACATATCCATCGTTGATGCACTATCAAAGGCAACGGGTATTAATATCTCTCAAAATGGGGGGATAGGACAAAAGAGTTCGTTTTTTCTAAGAGGGATGGATAGTGGAAAAATCTTGGCTCTTGTTGATGGAATGAGACTCAATGACCCCTCAACTACAAATAACACATCCTTGATTGAATTTCTGCCTATATCCAATGTTGAACAGATAGAGATCGTAAGAGGTGGAAGCTCAAGTGTATGGGGAGCAAATGCAAGCGCAGGTGTTATAAACATCATAACAAAAAAAGCCCTCAAAGATGGGGTAAGCGGAAGCATAGGAGTAGAAGGCGGAAGCCATGGAACAAAGGGGAGTGATCTCTCTCTGTTTTATAAAAACGGTAAATTAAATGCAAAATTACTTGGTTCTTATTTGGATACGAACGGTATATCGGCCTTAGCTCCGCAAAACTCCGAAAAAGATGGATATACCAATAAAAATCTAACCGCAGGCATAGGGTATGATTTTACTGATACCACCAAAGCTTCGATTGCCATAATCAAAACAAAAACCAAAGGTGATTACGATGATGAGTATAACAGTAATGGCGCAAATGATGATTATAGTCATTTTATAACCGATAGTACAAATATAAGTGGGTCTCTTTCAACAAAAATAGGTGCAATAGACTCTGTCTTCAACGCAACACACGGAAAATATAAAAGAGAGTATTTTACAACATCTTTGTGGGGCGATGGAGACAATAGATACGAAGCCACAACAGATGAATATTCCCTTATCAATTCGTATGCTCATAAGTTTGGAAAAAGCGTTTTAGGATTTGAGTATAAAGAGATTGATGGTTTTAACCAGTACAATACATACGCACCGACGGATGGAAGTTTCACGAACAAAGGTATATTTTTATCCAACAGCATACACCCAACTGATACGCTGCTTATCGAGGCAAATCTAAGATATGATGATTTTGATAAGTTTGACGGGAAAGCAACCTATAAACTAGGTGCAAAATATAAACTATCTGATGATTTTACATTTAAAGCAAACTACTACACCTCGCTCAATGCACCCTCTGTGTATCAGCTTGCAAATATACTCTCCGGCGAAACGCTCAAGCCAAGTTTTGTAAAAGGGTATGATGCCTCTTTTTCTTATAAAGATTATCTCTCTTTAACCTATTTTGATAATAGCATACAAGATGATATAGTCTACGACAATACTCTTTGGGGATATAAAAACAATACGGCTGATGAAAATATAAGAGGTATTGAGATATCAGCAAGCACTCCAACTCTTTTGGATAGATTTATAATGAGAGCAAACTATACGCACCTGCTTGATATGAACGATGAAAGCGGGACACCACTTTATAATAGAGCACAAGATGAACTCAATGGGTGGCTGGAGTATTTCTATGATGCAAATACCATTGCAAGTCTCAATATACATTATGTTGGAGAGAGGGTATCGTATGGTGATATGCCAAGCGGAAACTATACTGTTTGGAATCTGAATTTAACCAAAAAATACAGTGATCATTTTGATATGGGATTGCATATTAAAAACCTATTTGACAAAGAGTATCAATCTATTTATGGCTATAACATGGAAGGCATGAGCATCTATGCTACAATAAAATATTCATTTTAGGAAAAACATGCAAATCATAAAAGAATACTTTATAGCCTATAAATTTGCAAATGCACTCTTTACAGGTCTTTCGATCGGAACGATAATAAGCATCTACACACCTCTTCATCCCTCTATCTACTCTTTAGGAGGGGTTGCGCTTGCACTTGGTATGCTTGTCGTTGCGAGGATGTATGATAGGCTCTTTACAATCGAATGGTTTTATAGGATAACACTTTTTGTTGAGCTCGTCTTACTAGCTATGGTGCTCTATTTTTTGAGCTCTAACATCTCTTATGAGACAGCACTTTTGATCTACATAGGCTATCAGCTCACTTTTCTTTTTGGAAGCTACCTTGTTCGTGCCGAGACGATTTTTCTCAATCAAACAAAAACACTAAGCGATATCGATAGCTTTAAGCAGATAGGCTCAATTTTTGGCATGGTAGCCTCCTATCTCTTCTACAAACACTACGATAAACTTACCAATATCGAGCAAGTTTACAATATCCACTACCCGCTTTTAGCAGTGCAGATAATAGTAATCTTCTTTGTTCTAAAAAGTTTTGTGAGAAGATAGCTATTTAGCTACCTTAAGTTCCGTCTTTGTCTCTTTTGGTTCTTCAACTTTTTTTGGTTTTTCACTCTCATAAGTAGACATAGAACCGAGCATACAACCGCCCTCTTCTACTTTGATCTTTTTAGCAATAATCTCTCCATCGACTTTTCCGGTACTACTGATACTTAGAAGCTCACTCGCTACGATCTTGCCTTTGAGCGAACCAAGCACAGAGATTTGTGCACTTTGAAGCATGGTAGCATCGATGTTCCCGTTTTTTTCTATCGTGATGTTTTTTTCGGCCAATATATCTGCTTTAAGCGTTCCATCAATTTTAGCACTATTGGTTGTGATATGACTTGAGAGATTACCGCTTTTAAGCACCTCTAGATAATTACACTCGATATTACCCTCAACTTTACCGCTAATGATTGCTTGGGATGCCTTTATATTGCCGTTGACCGAGCCACTCTCACCTATAATGAGTGTATCAAAATTCTCTACATTCCCCTGGATATGCCCATCGATATGCAGTGTTCCACATCCGGAGATGCCCCCTTGCACACGCATACACTTTGAGATAAATGCCATAGTACCCGACTTACTATTTTGCGTATTTGATGTTACCTCCGCACTACTTTTACTATCAAAAAATCCCATTTTATTCCTTTTTTATTTTATTCTATTTTAAGACTCGTCTTGCTGTTACAAATCGTTTGCCGTAAAAGGTACCACTCAAATGGCTAATCACAACCTTTTTCTTTGATGAACTTGCATGGATAAACTTATTGCTGCCAATATATATCCCAACATGATTTACTTTACCTTTTCTCTCTCTGCTTGTATCAAAAAATATCAGGTCACCTTTTTTAAGATTGTTCCTGCTAACTGCTTTGCCGTATTTTGATTGATAAAATGAAGTTCTAGGGATGCTGATGCCGGATCTTTTACACACATAACTTGTAAACCCGGAACAATCAAATTTTGAAGGACCTACCGCCCCCCACACATATCTTTTACCTAGCTGGCTAAAGGCAATATTTTTAATCTTTTTAAATTTGCTCTCTCTTAATGCGATTGCTTTTTCTAGTTTTTTGATTTTATTTTTGAGCGTATCTATCTCTTTTTTGTTTTTGTTCTCTTTTTGTTTTGACTCAGTTTTCAAAGACTTTATAGCTGCTTCTTTCTCTTTGATGGTGGAATCATACTCTGCTTTAATGCTTTGGACTTTCATGTCTATCTTGGCATCCATATTTTTATCAAGCTCTTCTTTTTGCTTCTTTATATCTTCTAAAAGAGAGCTCTTAGCTTGTAGCTTTTCATTTTCTTGGGCAAGAGTAGAGGTTTTTTGCTGGAGTGAATGCATGTAATAGTAGAGTGATAGTGATACAACGATAAGTATCGACGCGACAATAAAAGGAATCTTCTTCATAAAGAGAGGTAAACTATACTGCTTTAGCCCTCTTTTATCCCCTAAAGTTATGATAAATCTATCATCCACTTCTTGATCTCCCAAAAGAATGCATCATAAATTAATTGTTTTGGCAACTATCTTAAATACAAACAAATTTAAAAAAAATTAAATTAAAAAACTTAGAACAAATTCACAATAAAATTATTAAATAACATCCATATTCTAACCATAATTTCTTTATAGTTTTATAAAACTACTATATATTGGTCCTAAATTCCGGATATGATTCCACCCCGCATTCGTTGATATCGAGTCCTTGAAGCTGCTCATCATCGGTTGCACGAAACTTGATAAATAAGTTTATTATATAGATAGCGATAAATGAGATAGTAAAAACAAATACACCGACTATTACGATACCCTTAATCTGCTCAAAGAGTGTAATTCCCTCTGCCGGATTTGAAGCAAAAATACCGACAGCCAATGTCCCCCATATACCATTAATCAAATGCACTGAAAGTGCGCCCACGGGATCATCTATCTTTATCTTATCAAACATAGGTACAGCTAAGACCACAAGAACACCACCTACCGCACCTACAATCATAGCCCCAGCGGTACTATAGAGATGTGGTCCGGCAGTGACTGCCACGAGTCCTCCAAGCGCTCCATTTAAAATCATCGTGATATCAAAAAGTCGATAACGGATATAGATCGCGATGCCTGCTGCTAGTGCGCCAAGGAGTCCTGCCGTGTTTGTATTAAAGATTGTTTTTGCAACACTATCTGCAGCTTCTTTTGTCGCGATAGTACCGACTGATCCACCGTTAAAACCAAACCATCCTATCCAGAGCAACATTGCACCCAAAACGACGAGCGGTATATTGGAAGCGGGAATTACATTGATATGCTCTTTATTGTAGCGTCCTTTACGAGGACCTAGAATCAAAATCGCAGCTAAAAGTGCCCAACCACCGGTTGAATGAATAACTGTTGAGCCTGCTAAATCAACCATATGGAGATCAAACATCGTATCTTTGATCCAATCACTTCCCCAATTTACATTGACAACACTCGGGTATATAAATGCACCCATTATAAGGGTAAAAAGAGTCAGGGGGAGTAGCTTTGCACGCTCGCCGACACCGCCACTCATGATATTGATTGCTTTCCCTACAAATGCCATCTGAAACATCATAAATGCCCAAGGGCTAAAGGATGTAAAGTTGCTATCGCCGAATGCAAGATTGTAGCCGATAGTGATAAAAGCGGTTGAGGCAATCACATAAATCATCACATTCACAGTCAGCACGCTTGTGACATTTTTTGTTCGTACTAAACCCGCCTCAAGCATTGCAAAACCCGGAACCATAAAAATGATAAGTGTCATTGCAAAAAGGGCAAAGAGAGTATCTATAATATAAGCATTATCCATAAAATAAACCTTTGTTTAAAATAAACCTTTATTTTATAGTTTTGTCTTGGATTCTCAAATTGATTATTGCTTAAAAATTATACAAATAAGAAGATGCATGTATAAATTTTAGATAAGAAGTTGTTCAAATATTAATCATTTACCCGCAAAATATTTTCACTATCTTTCCATCATCATCTACTCTAATATTAAGCCTTGTTGATATAAAACGCATATCTACCATCATATTTGGCTTTATGATCCTTACTTTGTTTTCAAAATCCATACTATTTACATTTTCAATGCTCTCACCTATGAGATATTGATATTCTTCAGCCTTGCATTCACTCACTTTTTTATCATCTGCATAAGAACATCCCATAAGCATAACTCCCACTAAAAATGAAATAATAAATCGCATATATTTACGATTACACTAAAACCGCATTGGCTGATGAAGTTATGAGATTGACTAACGCCTCATCAGTTGAAGCATTATCAGCTATAAGTCCTGTCGATAAGAGTATGGCTGCTTCAGCAGCAACCAAAGGAGCCGAAAATGATGTACCATCCTCATACACTTCGTTTCCGTGGGCATCATATCCTTCCACCTGAACACCTGCAGCAACAACATATCCATACGCTGTAGAACTACCAGAAGGATTACTCCAATCTGCTGTATGACCATTGATATCTATAGCACCGACTGCTAAGACGCCATCTATCTCTTGTGCTGCAATTGCAGGAGACAAAGGTTCATCGCTAATAACCTCTCCAAATATATCACAAGCACCATCTCCACAATTCCCGGAAGATATAACCACAAGTACACCATGATCATCCGCATACTGTAAAGCATCTCTATAGAGAGAATCTAGTTCATTAGTATAACCACCCAATGACATATTGATGATATCAGCATCATGATCTACTGCATAATATATAGCCTCTATGATATCGCTTCCATAAGTTGCATCATAGTTTACATTACCATCAGCATCAAATACTTTTAAGATCATCAGTTCCGCATCATAAGCAGCACCCGTTAATCCTTCACCATTATCAAGTGCACCGATAATAGAAGCGCCCACTGTTCCATGCCCATAATAATAAATATCATTAATCTCATCATGATAAACATAATCATCATCGGGAGTATTATCACCTTCAACAAAATCCCAAGAATCTGCACTTATAGGAGCAAAATCAGTATTGTCCATATCTATACCGCTATCAATGATAGCTATCGTTACGCCCTCACCCGCATGCCCTAAAGCATTTACATCGTTAGCATCTGATCTGTTAATACCCCACGAAACATCAGTGGCATCTGCTGTATCTTCATACTCCTCGCCTGTTAATGATGATAAGGCTGCAAGCACATCTATCTCACCCCAACCTGATTCACTCGACCAACTTGTAGTTACGCCACCATCACTGCTTCCGCCACCGCCACCACCGGCAGCAGCTGCGAGTCCACCCAAAACCAATGCTCCAAGACCTATGGACCAACCGGAAACTCCTCCTGCGGCAGCTCCTGTATTAACGGTAACATCTCCTGTAGCCGTGCTTGCTTCTTCTGCATGCTGACTCACTTCATGCTTGACCTCTTGTGTCTCCTTAGCTTCTTTTGGCTCTTCACTCTTTTCTTCTTTAGTCTCTTTGAGCTTAGAATTTTTTTTATCATTTGCATTCATAACTACTTTTGCGGCTTCTTTAACGATAATACTCGGCATGAATCAACCTTTATGATGATTTTCTTAGAATGAAATATTTTACCCAAAACATATATAATTTTTATTAAATATAATCAATTTTATTATTTTTCTCATCCTTATCAAAATAACGAGAAAGTGATTATCCTCTCCTATTGGTGAAATAGGATTTAAATTTTAACAACACTCTTAAAATGCAAATACAAAGGCGTAAATCCATAGAGCAAGATAAGCACCAACAACAAAGCTACAGAGGCAGGCACGCCCCAAAAGAATGCTCCTATGATGAGTGCTAAAGAGTAGAGTGGCAAGCCAAATTTGTAGCGTTTTTTGCCTTCTGAGAATGCACGACCCAAATGTTTGTAGTGTGTATCAAAAGAGACCATCTGCATCGTAGCGATACCCACAAAAAGACCGACAAGCACCGGGTATTGAGCAAACAGTATCAGTGCACACAACACGATGAGACCACCGGCTGTACTTGGCACACCTGAGAAGTATGCGGGATCGGCATTGTCTTTATTGAGCGTGAAGTAGACAAGGCGAGAGAGCGTAAAAATAGTATAAAAAAGTCCTACACTCATAGAGATCACATCCGATCCAAGTGCAAAGTAGAGTGCAAAACCCGGTGCTATACCATAGTTAACACCATCGGCAACATCATCAGAGTAGACACCCCAGCGTGTCCCACCCCATCTTCTCGCAGCCGCCCCATCAAATCCATCAAAAAGACCACCCAAGATGAGTAGCAAAAGACTCATCTCTAGCTTGTCGTGATAGGCAAAATAGATGCTCCCTAAACCACAAAGTAGATTGACTCCCGAGATCGCATCAGCGATAAATCGTTTTTGCAATACCTTGGCATTGTGAAGGATCACGATAAAAGAAAAAGCGATATTGAGATAGAGTAGCCACTCTACATACTCGACCTTCAACCATACCTCGCCCCACTGCTGACTCGCCGCTAACATACCAAGGAGCACCACATAAGAGATAGTCGTGCGTATACGATTTTCCGTGGTGCCTTGCGTGAAGATGTATTGGACAAAAAGTATAAGGTCTATGGTGAGTTTAGCCAAGATGAGAAAGAGAGGGATCTCTCCTATAGCATACCATGAGATCAAAAACAAAAAAGGATAGTCCGTAAATCGGTCAAAGATTCTGCCAAATTTCGTCTCGAGATTATGCTCTCTTGCCATGATACCATCGAGGTAATCAAAAAAACAGAAGAGTAAAAAAAGAGAGATAAGTATGGTTTTTATATGCGCAAATTCATCACTATGGAAAAGTATATAGCCAAATATCGGGGTTAAAACAAAAAGTTTAATGCCTGATATCACATTTGGATGCCAAGAGAAGTGACTTACAATGTAGGATTCTAGGGTGCGTATAAAGTCCGGTTTGTGTATGAGTGATCTATGTTTGTTGTCCACAAGCTGCCTTTTTGATTTTAAAATTATATTATAATTTAAAGTATTTTTCTATGGAAAATATGGATATTATCACAAAAATGATGCCTGCCCTTGTTATTGGTATATAATTCGGCTATAATGCCCACATGAAAGATGGTTCGAATACATCTTTGGAATGTTTTATATTGATAACCTTCGTTAGACAACACAAACCAAACCAAAAGATAGTTTCATAATTAGATTTTCAAAAAACATCAGCAATGATGCAAAAAACACAAAGGCGTAAAAATGGCAGAATTAGTAAATGGAACGGTTAAATGGTTTAACAGTGACAAAGGTTTCGGATTTATAGAACAAGAAAATGGCGGTAAAGATGTATTTGTACACTTTCGTCAAATAAACAACCCTGGATATGGTCGTGTTTCACTTGAAGAGGGACAAAAAGTTACTTTCCAAGTTGGACAAGGTGAAAAAGGTCCTCAAGCAGAGAACGTTACACCTCTATAATCAAATAAGCGGTCTTCCGCTTATTGCAACTCTTCCTCAAACAAACATCAATCTAAAAATTATCAATATCAAATAACTCTTCTTTTTGCATGAGCTCTATCTGTGACAAAAAATGCTATGCAATTAGCCAAAGTTCCCACAACTAATCCATCTATGCCAAATGGGGTACCAAGCAGATTACTCCATACAATCGTCGTGATGATACCGGCAGTTGCACCTGCTATGAAGCGATACTTACTCAGAGGTGCCCCAAGAAGTGCAGCTGCCAATGGTACCAAAATAGTCGGCGCCCAAAAATTATATGCATAGATCAATATATCTAAAATACTATCGATTGAAAGCGCAAACATTACAGCCAAGATGCCAACTGCCAAAGTAATTGTTCGTGCCATCTTAAGCTCCAATTCCGGACTCAAAGGTTTTTTTCGAATCGGCTTGATGATGTCATTGCTAAATGCAATCGCAGCAGCATTTAAAAAAGAGTCGGCCGATGACATGATGATAGAGATAATAGCGGCGATAACTATCCCCTGCGGTAGAGGCGAGAGCGCTTCTTGGATCACATAAGGCATCGCCAAATTTGCATCCATCGACGGATTCATAGCCAATGCAACCAATCCGATAAGACCGGTAGCTGCAAAAAACGGGATGGAGAAAAGTCCACTCATAAGTGTCCCTTTTCTGATGTGATGATTCTCTTTGCCTATAAGAAGTCTCTGAACATAGGGAGGCACTAAGGTCTCGCCTAAAAGAAATGTCAGAAAGAGTGAACCAAGAGCTATCAAGGCTTTAGGGTCGGTGGAGATACTCAAATGATTAGCGGGAACTTTTGCAACAACCTCACTCCAACCACCAACATACTCAATACCATAATAGAGTGTCAAGGGTATGCCGACAACCAAAACTCCAAACTGCATAATATCTGTCCAAACAACGGCTTTCATGCCGCCAATAGTCGCATATATGATTACTATGCCCAAACCAAAAATGATCCCTACCGTATGGCTTATGCCAAGAAAAAGGTTAAATATATACCCGATAGCTCCTATCTGAGCGCCAAGTATACCTGCGCACAATATCACTCCAAAAATCCCCGCAAAAATTCTAGCCTCTTTGCCGTAAGCAGGCTCCATGATATCACCCACGGAGATAGCATGCGGATAGTGGATGATATTTGGCGCTATATATCTCGCCACTAAAATCTCCTTAAGACTAAAACCCCACAATGCCACTATATTTGAGATGCCGACCAAAAAGACCTTTTCAGCATTACCCATAGAAAAGCCTCCACCGATAAATGAAGCGCTCAAAGTAGCAAAGATAGCCATAGTCCCAAATGATCTACTAGCTACGGCATAATCTTTCATATTGTTAACACCGCGCCCCGCCCAGACGCCTATGATAAGCACCGCTATCAAATATATAAATATGATGATGTTCTGTAGAGTGAGCATCTCTGTTGTTGCTTGCATATAACATCCTATGATATAAGTTAGTAAATTTTATTGAAATAACACTGAGTAGTCCCTAAACATTGACTCGTAATAAATGAAATAGGGTGATTTATACTAAAGCAATACGATGTTGAGCGATAAAGGCTTGGCAACTTGCCTCTATGGAGCGTTCTTGTATCTGCTGAAATCCGGCTACACCCATCGCCACTCTTTTTTGGTGATTGAGAGTAAGCTCTTTGAGTTTTTCCACCCAAAGATGTGCACATTCGATACTCAGCGTATAACCACTGATGCCATCTTGAACATTCTCTATAACACCGCCTTGATCGGCAACTATAGCACACACGCTGCTTGCTTGTGCCTCCATTATAGTCTGGCCTAAAGTCTCGGTTGTTGACGCACTCATAAATATATCGCTATTTGCATAGATAGATGAGAGCTCTTCTCCTCTCTTTACACCAAGATAGAAGATATCTTCTTGTATCCACTCATCGGCATGTTTTGCATACTCCCCCTCGCCTACTAATACCAAAACAACTTTCTGCTTTGTCTCTTTTTTGAACTCTCGAAAGCGATCGATCAAAAAAAGAAGATTTTTCTCCACATTAAGCCTGCCGACATATAAGAGGATGAGTGCATCTTTTGCGATACCGTAACGAGTCCAAAAACCCTCTTCTTTGAAAGAGGGGTGAAATTTTTGTGTATCAGTTCCGGAGCTTAGGTAGATGATTTTCTGTCGAGATATACCTATCTCCTCTTCTATAGTTTTTATATAGGGTTTTGATCTTGAAAATGTAAAACGCATCTGTTTGTAAAAGCGGCGCATAAACCAAACAGTTATTTTTCTAATCTTCTTTGAGCCTGTGTTCTCCTCTAAAAAAGCGGGGAAATCAGTATGGTATGTTCCCGCAACCGGAATTTTGAGTATCTTTGCCATAAAAAGTGCCGACCACCCGAGGGGTCCCGGAGTTGATATATGGATAATATCGGGCTTGAGTGCCCTTATTTTCTTCCATAAGCTCAATAGTGGGGGGATAATCTGCAAAGATTGTTCTTTGTAAAAAGGCATACGCATAGCCAAAAAAGGCTGAATGCAGATGATATTTGGTGAAGATATCGGTACATCAATGTCTGCAGCTGTGATAGCTGTAAGCGTAGCATTATTTTTTGGAGCAAAATGTACCATATCGTGGATAAAACGAGAGACGCCATTAGTATCAAAAAGTGTGTCGGTCACTAAAACTATCTTGATATTATCTCCCCCTATTAAGATATCGCATAGAGAAATCATAATCGAAGATTATTACAACTTTATTACCAATTTTGCTTTTCTTTCTCGTTCTCGCGATATTCTCGGGAATGTATGGAGAACTTATTAGCATAATGCATGAGACTCAAAAACAAGTTCAGAGTGACAAAAAACGCCAAAAACAGCGATAGCAAAAATAGAAAATTACCATTCTCAACCTACTTTTAAAGCCTTAAACGATTGGCAAAAAAAATTTCAACAAATCCTCTACAAAAAACAAGAATATTTACTTCTTTTTTAACAATCTATGGTTACAATAAAAAAACAGAATCTATCATAAAAGTAGAAAATACATGGACCCAAAAAATTTTTATAACCCGAACGGGGAAGAGATACTTGACGAAAAAATATTTGGTGGATCACCGAGCGGATTTGTTGATTTTAATCGCTCAAAATATAAATGGGATAGCAATATCTACAACCTTATGAACGCCAATACTTGGTTCCCATCAGAGGTCAATACCAGTACAGAGAAAAAAAACTTTGAACAGCTCTCGCCTGATGAACAATCCATATATAAACTCACTTTTGCGCAACTTAGCTTTAATGATTCAGCCCAAGAGGAGTATCTAAGTGATTTTAGACGCTTGGTCAATAATCGATTGGTAAAGTCGGTTATCACACTCCAAACAATGCAAGAGGTCAATCACTCAAAAAGTTATGCTGTTTTGCTTGATGCTTGCGGAAATTCTGAAGAGGTTTTTAATCTCTACAAACACAACAGTGCACTCAATCAAAAAAATCAAAAGATCGCTGAACAATTTGCAAGCTACATCGATGGTGGTTCTGTCGATAAGATGCTCTTAAGTGCTATGGCAAGCGTCAACTTAGAGGGGATATACTTCTTGCTTGGATTTAGCTATATCTATCTCCTTGGTGATAAAGTGCCGGGTGCGCGAGATATGATCAAATTTATAGCCAGAGATGAGCTCAATACCCACTTGCCACTCTTTGCCAATATCTTTAAAACTATTCGCAATGAGAACAAGATTCAAACAAGTACTATTGATAGCGTTTATGAGATGATCAATGATGCCGTAAATATAGAGCTAGAATATGGGCACTATCTTCTCGATCAATTTCCTATCATGGGAACAACGCATGAGATCATGGAGCAGACAGTTCATAACTACGCTAACAACAGACTCACAACAATAGGACTTGATCCTATCTTTAAACAATCAGATACGACCTATCTTCAAAAACTTGTGACAAAACATTTGGAGATGAATGAAGTTAAGAGTAATTTCTTTGAAAGCAATGTTTCAAACTATGCTAAATCAAGTATCGATTTGGATGATTTTTAATTGTTACAAATGTAAATAGTCATTGCGAGAAGTCATTAGACTTCGCGGCAATCTCAAAACATTTTATATTAATTATTTTATGGATTGTCCTCGGACTAAAGTCCTGCGAGATTTCGTTTCACTACATGCTTCTTCGCGTTGCTCATCGCAATGACAATCACTACTAACCACTAATGACAAAATACTAGAAAAATACTCGTATAACAAAGTTGTCTAATAATAAAATTTGAAATGGATTATGTTTAAGAAGTGGCTCCGGATGCTGGATTCGAACCAGCGACCAAGTGATTAACAGTCACCTACTCTACCGCTGAGCTAATCCGGAATAAAAAAGAAGCGAACGCTTCTCTAAAGTGGATGAGATTATAGTAAAAAAACGCTTTGATGTCAAGGATATTTAGGGTGTAGCGTAAAAAAATATGCCTTCATTCTCTATTTTTTTTAATTTCCCTCTATTGAGCAATTCTTTGACTCTTTTTTGACTCTCTTTATCAAATAATATTGCAATATCCTCATCTGCTAGCGGTCTATTTGCGAGAGTGGCGAGTATCTCATCATCACTATAATTCTCCGCTTTTATCTTGGTTATTTTTCTACTTACGATATAGATAGGCAGACGCGTATCAAACTGTTTTGAGAGCTTCAAAAGCGCATCATAATTTAACCCCTTCACATCATATGCAGGGGGTCTATCGATGCTACCTATATCAATCCTGCTTGGTTGTAGTTTTAATAGATACTCATTGAGCCCCGAGATATTTTGCGCATCATCGTTGATATTTTTAACGAAAAGTACCTCTACGATAAGCGCTCCCTTGTAGATCTCTTTAAACGCCAACATGCCCCGCTTGATATTTTCAATATCAATACTCTTTGAAGCACGATCAAGTTTTTTAAGACATTGTGCATTGGCACAATCAAGCGAGAGCTTAACGGTATCAAGCTTGAGGAGTGCTTTTTGCACCTCTGCTTTATCGATAGTCGCGCCATTACTGAGAATAAGTGTTTTCGCATCGCCTTTAAGTCTATCGATTTCATCTATAAGTTCATCAAGATATGGGTAGAGTGTTGGCTCACCGTTTGCCGTAAGCGTAATAACATCGATATCTTGATGTTTCGCAAATGCGTTTTTAAGTGCAGTGATGATGTTTTCTACACTCAATACATCACTGTAACTATCAACTGTTTTTGCGGGCTTGAGCTCACAGTAGAGACAATCAAAATTGCACTGTTTTTTTGATGGGCTCAGATCAATACCGAGTGACTTTCCAAAACGACGAGAATTAACGGGACCAAAAATAATCTTAGAGCTGAGTGCTTGATCTTGGGTATTTAGATTATTGGGCATATTTTTTTATCAATCCTATAAATATTTTTATCGTTTACTCACCTCTTGACACAGTTTTACAAAATATTTTGCATTTTCTACAGGTACATCCGGAAGTATGCCGTGTCCTAGATTAAATATATGTCTGCCCTCTTTCATAGTATCTGCCAGTGATTCTACACATGCTTTTGTGGCTTCTTGGCTATAGAGCCTGCAAGGCTCCATATTGCCCTGGAGTACATACTTATCTCCCAATTTCTCTTTAGCCAAAGCCATAGGAGTAGCCCAATCAACTCCAAATACATCAAAATTACCATATACTTTATCTAAGAAAGCAGGAACGCCTTTTGGGAACATAATGATAGGAATATGAGGATATTTTGCTTTGATGAAGTCACTTATCTCAACCATATATTTCCAAGAAAATTCATCATACTTCGATGGTTCGATTGCCGCTGCCCAGCTATCAAATATCTGCACGACATCAACACCTGATGCTATCTGCTTCTCCAAGTAGTACTTCACGACTTCAGTGACTTTTGCAAGAATCTTGTGAAGCAACTCCGGATTTGAGTACATCATTTTTTTACAAATATTATATGTTTTTGTCCCTTGACCTTCTATCATATAGGTTGCCAAAGTCCAAGGTGCGCCCGTAAAACCAATCAGTGCTTTATCAGATGATAACTGCTCTCTTACAATCTTTATAGTCTCATACACATACGTTAATCTATCCGCTGCTGCTTCACCACCGAGCAAACTATCTATATCTTCGCTTGTTGCGATTGGCTTTTCAAATACCGGACCTTCACCTTTGATAAAATCAAGATTCATACCCATCTCATTGGGAATAACCAATATATCACTAAATAAAATCGCCGCATCAACACCAACGATATCAACCGGTTGCAGGGTGACTTCGGCCGCAAGAGTTGGATTGTGACAAAGATTTAAAAAATTACCTGCTTTTGCTCTCACTTTCATATACTCAGGAAGGTATCTCCCCGCTTGACGCATCATCCAAACAGGGGTGTATGGTGTAGGCTTGTCGAAGCATGCATCTACAAAAATTTTACTCATGATGCCCCACTTTACTCAAGAAATAAAGCCCGACCGCCAAAGCTGTAATGGAGAGTGCAAAATAGAGCATTTCAAGGGGTGTTGCAAAGTTGGTATGCAGAACTCTTTGGAAAAAATTAACGACAAGAACCATGACAATGACTTTTGCAATTTTATCTTTCAGTTGGTCAAGTGAATGAATAGCAAGTAGTTTATTGGAGTTCTCACTCTCTGCCGCCTCATCAATTTCTGAGATGAAAAGTTCATAGATACCAAAAGAAAATATGAAAAGAACAACAGCGATAAGATAAAGATCGACTGCGCCAATAATAGCAGCAACGATATCTTCATGAAAATGCTCCGGGTGTTCTCCTGAGAAAATCGTATTAAAACTTTTAACTGCAGCATCCCATATATCTATCGATGCTACGATAAAGAGGATAATCGCCCCGATAAGTCCGAAAACAACCGCTAAAATAATAACAAATCTACTTCGCCAAATGGCACCTTCAAATAGTCTTTCAATCATAAGCTCACCTCTTCTTGTAACGCTATCCATTTCTGTGCAATTCTTACGGCATTAGTCGCAGCCCCTACTCGCACCTGATCTGCAACGCCCCATATGTGAAGGATATTTGGAGCATAAATATCTTTTCTAATCCTACCCACATAAGTCTTATCCGTATCCGTTGCGATGATAGGCATAGGATATTTTGCATTCTCTAAATCATCAATCACTTCAACATTTTCAAAATTTGCAAGTGCACTTCTTGCTTCTTGCTCACTCACATCAACACCCTCTTTGAAAGTAATCGTAATCGATTCACTATGACTTCGTAAAACAGGTACCCGCACACAAGTAGCACTTACGGCAAAATCGCTATGCATGATTTTGTTGGTCTCATTGACCATTTTCATCTCCTCTTTTGTATAACCATTTGGCTGAGGAACATCGATTTGCGGTATGACATTGAGTGCTATTTGGTGTGCAAAGGCTTTCACTTCACTTGTCTCAAGTTTAAAGTTAAAAAAATCACGCATCTGCAACACGAGCTCTTCCATCCCCTTTTTGCCGGCTCCACTTACCGCCTGATATGTACTGACATCGACTCTTTTGATGTCATAAAGATCGTCGAGTGGTTTGAGAAGCTGTACCATCTGTATAGTTGAGCAGTTTGGATTGGCGATGATGCCACTCTCTTCCCAAAATTCTATATCTTCCGGGTTCACTTCAGGCACAACGAGCGGAACATCAGGATCCATCCTGAAGTGACTTGTGTTGTCTATAACCACAGCGCCTGATTCAACTGCACAGTGCGCAAATTTTGCCGATATAGATCCACCTGCACTAAAGAAAGCGATATCGATATCTCTCCCTTTAAAGACATCATCAGTGAGCTCTTCTATCTTATATTTTTTACCGGCAAACTCTATCTCTTCACCTGCACTTCTAGCACTTGCCAAAGGTAAAAGCTCACCTATTGGAAAATTTTGCTCTTCTAAAACACGAAAGAGCTCCTCACCCACTGCGCCGCTTGCACCCACGACTGCAACATTATATTTTTTCATAAAATTTAAATCCTTACTCTTCTATCTCATCTATATTATCAGGCTCAACCTCTTCATCATCTTTTGGACATTTAGCGATACTTACAACCTCATCTTTATTTGCAACCTTAACTATCGTCACGCCTGAAGCCGCACGACCTGTTTTTCTTATGCTTGCCATATCGACTCTTATCATCTTGCCGATACTCGTTAAACACATAAGGTCTTTATCGTCCTCAACAAAAACAACACCGACAACATCACCGGTTTTATCTGCAATCTTCATAGAGATAACACCTTTACCGGCTCTCGTTTGTTCTCTATACTCACTCGCCGTTGTCTGTTTACCAAATCCTTTTTCACTTACGATGAGTATCTCATTGGATTCATCTTCTATGGTTGTTGCACCGCAAACATAGTCATCTTTAACTTTAAATTTAATCGCGGTAACGCCTCTTGCAACTCTACCGATCTCTCTTAAATCATCGATCTTAAATCTGATACACATACCTTTTTTAGTCGCAACAAATATCCATTTGGTATCAGGCGTAACTATCTTGACTTCTACAAGTGAATCATCTTCATCAAGATTGATAGCTCTTACACCGTTACTTCTGATATTTGAATACTCACTCAAGTTTGTTCTTTTCGCTATACCTTTATTTGTAAAGAAGACTAAGCCTTTATCGTTTTCAAAATCAGATGTCGGGATAATAGACATTATCTTCTCATCAGGCTGTAAGTTGATGAGATTTACGACCGCTTTTCCTTTGGCTGCTCTACTGCCTTCCGGTATACGATAAACTTTAAGCCAATAGAGCTGTCCTCTATCTGTAACAAACATGAGCGTATCATGTGTGTTGGAGACAAAGAAACGCTCTATAAAGTCATCTTCATAGGTAGTAAGTGCTGTTTTCCCTTTGCCGCCTCTATTTTGCTTATCATACTGTTTAAGTGGTACTCTTTTGATATAGCCTCTATGAGTAATGGTGACAACCATAGGCTCATTTGGGATAAGATCTTCGATGTCAATATCATCATAATCATCAACAATCTCCGTTCTTCTTGGTAGGTTATAAGCCTCGCCTATCTCTTTAAGTTCACTCTTGATAATACCATTGATCTTCTTCTCGCTTTTGAGGAGTCCTTCAAGATGTGCAATCGTTTTTCTCAGCTCAGCCAATTCATTTTCAATCTTCTCAATCTCAAGTCCTGTGAGGCGTCTAAGGCGCATCTCAAGAATTGCTTTGGCTTGTATCTCGCTGAGATCAAACTTACTTATAAGGTTTGCTCTCGCATCTTCATCATCACTACTTGCTCGAATGATTTTGATAACCTCGTCGATGTTATCGACTGCTATCTTGAGTCCTTCGAGTATATGGGCTCTTGCTCTTGCTTTTTCAAGATCAAAAATGGTTCTTCTAATAATGACTGTTTTTCTGTGTTTCAAGAAAAGGTCAAGAAGCTCTATAAGTGTAAATACTTTAGGCTCTTTGTTAACAATCGCAAGCATGATAATCCCAAAGGTTACTTGCATCTGTGTCGATTTGAAAAGGTTATTGAGTACGATATCACTCATGGCATCACGTTTAAGCTCAATGACGACTCTTATCCCTTCTCTATCACTCTCATCTCTAAGTTCTGATATACCTTCGATATTTTTATCTCTTACAAGTTGTGCTATATTTTCTATGAGTTTTGATTTGTTGACTTGATATGGTAACTCGTCGATAACAATAGTCTCTTTGCTCCCCTTTTGCTCTATATGTGTCTTGGCTCTTACTTTTATACGCCCTCTTCCCGTCTCGTATGCATCAGTGATTCCTTTGCGTCCAAAGATAATCCCACCGGTTGGAAAATCAGGACCTTTAACAATCTCTCTGATATCTTCTATACCGCTCTTTGGATTATCCACTCTATACATAAGTGCATCGATAAGCTCTTCTAGACGATGTGGCGGTATGTTTGTTGCCATACCGACAGCAATCCCCGAACTTCCATTAAGTAGTAAGTTTGGTATACGACTTGGCAATACATCCGGCTCTTTCATACTATCATCATAGTTTGGCACAAAATCAACGGTATCTTTGTCGATATCAGTCAATAGCTCTTCTGCTATCTTTGTCATCCGAGCTTCCGTATAACGCATCGCGGCTGCATTATCACCATCAACAGAACCAAAGTTCCCCTGACCATCAACGATCGGAGCTTGCATTGAAAAATCTTGTGCCATACGAACAAGCGCATCATAAACAGCAGTATCACCATGCGGATGGTATTTACCGATAACATCCCCGACGATACGAGCTGATTTTTTATAAGAACTTCTATGAGAGAGGCTCAACTCATTCATAGCAAAGAGGATACGACGATGAACAGGTTTTAGCCCATCTCTTGCATCAGGTAGAGCACGCCCGATAATAACACTCATCGAATAATCCAAGTAACTAGACTTGATACTTTCTTCTATCAAAACCTCTTCAGATTTTTCTTCAAACAAATGCGCCATAAGACTCCTTTGGGTCATAAAAAATTAGATTATTATAGCCAAGAGAGCCTTAAAAGCTTATCGAATCCGCTAGAAAAACTTTTAATATAGAATTAACATAAATATTATATAATTCTTCGTCAATTTTAAAATATATAAAGGAATTTTTGTGCCAATAGAGCAGCTGAAAAACATTGTTGATTACGGAGTTATCGGGTTACTTGTATTTTTAAGTTTTATCGTTGTTGCTTTTGCGATAGAGAGAGTTTTATTTTTTCGATCTCTCAAGCTAGAACACTATACCAGTAAAACAAAATTGGAACTTGATCTAAGTAGTCACCTCTCAACGATAGCTTCCATTGGCACAAACGCGCCATACATTGGGCTCCTTGGAACAGTTCTGGCTATCATCATCACATTTTACATCATAGGCGAACAAGGTGATAACATCAATGCAGGCGAGATCATGAAAAACTTGGCTCTCGCACTCAAAGCGACTGCAGCAGGACTTTTAGTCGCCATCCCTGCTACGGCAATCTATAATGCACTACTAACAAAGGTCGATAGAATCTTAGCAACATGGGATATAGCACAAGAGAGCCGATGAGAAGAGAAAAATTTGATAAGATAAATATAGTTCCGTTCATTGATATCGTTCTTGTATTGCTCGTTATCGTTCTTGCAACGGCAAGTTTTATAGAAAAAACAGGCATTGATATCGATCTGCCTACTGCATCATCAAAAAGCAAGGTCGATCCTAAAAATATAGCGATCGTTATAGACGCGAAGGGGAGTTATTTTTATGACGATAAACCTCTCACGCTTGATGAGCTTAGGGAAAATATCACATCACTTGATCCAACCAAAGACAATATAACGGTCACGACCGATAAAGCAAGTTCTTTTGAATCATTTGTTGCGATTATTGATATACTCAAAGCCAAAAATTTTGAAAAGATATCGATACTCACAAAAAGAGATTAAGCTACTGTTAGCATTTTATACAATATAACAATTTAAACATTTTTTATATATTTTGGAAACCCGATAAGTACTCTTTTTAGCTTAGCTATTATTCTAAAAAATATTTTCTTTTTATTCGCTTTAGACTCTTTTGTGGCATTATATCTCATATTAAATTCTGCAAGTGCAGCACTGAGGTCTCCTTGGGCATTAATTAAATTCCAAAATTCTAAAAATCCTTCATCAATATTCTCAAGAGTAATTGTTATTTTTTTAGATTTATCTTTTAAAAACAGATCGATATTGGAATTTACCGTTTCATAATAATCCAACGCAACAGACATAGAATCAGTTTTTTTAGGCAACTTCATCAAAACCCCATTTCTATATGCTTTCATAATTCCATACCAATATCGCTTTGCATAACTACGAGAGGTATCATTTTTGTTTCTTTTTAAATGAACATAAAAAGCATCATCACCATATTTCTTATCGAGACGACCTAAAAACCAAGAAAGCCGATTATCTGCTTCGATATGATTCTTAGGATAATCTAAACGATCCTCTCCTAACATTCCACTTCTCGATTCATGCGCACAAGAGTAATTTGTGATATGACTGCAAGCACGGTTAAATGTTGTTGAACCACACCGACCGGTATTTAATACAAAAATATTCATTGCAACTCTCCTCCTAAAAATACAACTCTACTTAACGCTCCAATATCTCATATATTCGTGTAAGTTTCTCCTCAAGCGTATGAATGCTCATGGCTCTTCCCTCTCTGATGTACTCTTTACCTTCTATAAAAATGATAAGCGTGGGTACACCAAAAACTCCAAGCCAGGCAGCAACTTCAAGATGCTCTTTAGTATCTAAAAAAGCTCTTTTAATAAATGGAAATTTTTGCTCCAAAAGCTCTTCTATCTTTGGCTTGAGTGCATTACAAACGCCGCAATCCTCCCCGCTAAAGTAGAGTGCTACGGCTGTATTGTTATGTACTAATGCTTCGATATCTTCAGGACTCATAAGCTTCCTTGGAAATGATATTATAATGAAAGATAGTATCTAAAAAACTCTTTCAGATGAGTTACAGCCTCCCCTAAATGGCAAAAGTGTATAATTTTGAAAATATTTAGGATTAGCAAAGGAAAGATAATGGGAAGAGCGTTTGAATACAGAAAAGCCGCCAAGATGAAGCGATGGGGAAATATGTCAAAAGTATTTCCAAAATATAGCAAACTCATCACTATGGCAGCCAAAGATGGTGTTCCTGATCCTGATCAAAATGCCAAACTAAGAACCGTCATCCAAAATGCAAAAGCCGAAAATGTACCTAAAGATGTCATCGAAAATGCTATCAAGCGAGCAAGCGGCAAAGATACTGCTGACATCAAAGAGGTGCGATATGAAGCAAAAGGACCTTATGGTTTGCAACTCATCATAGAGTGTGCGACAGATAACGGTACTCGCACAGTTGCCAATGTAAAGGCGATTCTCGTGCGCAATAAAGCAGAGCTTCTTACATCGGGGGCGCTTGATTTTATGTTCACAAGAAAAGCTGTTTTTCTCTTTGATAAAAGCGATGATATCAATCTTGAAGAGCTTGAGCTTGATCTTATAGACTATGGACTTGAAGAGATAGAAGAAGATAAAGAAGCACAAGAGAATGGGGAGGATAAAGATATCATCCGAATTTATGGTGAATACAAGTCATTTGGTGAGCTTAGCAAAGCACTAGAAGATCGCAAGATAGAGGTCACCAAAGCAACGCTTGAGTTTATCCCAAATACCCCTATAGAGTTAGCTGAAGAGCAACTTGATGATGTAGAATCGCTCATAGAGAAACTTGAAGATGATGAGGATATACAAGTAGTTTATACCAATTTAGCATAAAGATGTAAAAATGAAAAAAATACTTTTAGCGTCTATTTTGTGCTTTGGATTTGTATTTGCAAATGCTGATGCGATCTTAGATGGTGAGTGGATAAGAGTGGGTGGCGGCAGCGGTAAGATCATGACAATTAAAGATAATGAAGGAAATTTCAATGTCAAATGGATGAACACCTATGCTTATATACGGTCGATAAAACAGACAAACCTAACACATTGGAGCTGTGAAATGATCCACAATAAAGGTGCAGAGCTCTTCTGGGAAGAGTGTGGGATCGATCTCGTGGATGGTCATAAGCTCATCATCAAAGATAAACACTCCGAGCATATTTTTACAAGAGAAATAGAAAAATAATAAATTAAATCTCTTCTAATTTTGCGAAGCTTGCCCCTACTCTCCCAAGAGCATCAAAATGGACTCTTAGCCTCTCTTTATCAGTGATAATCGCATCATCAAAAAAAGCTTTTTTTACATCTAAAAGCAGAGGTACCGTTTTGCCATCAAGATCAAGCTCCTGCCTTAATTCACAAAAATACGCCACTTGAGCATCTGCTATCATCGGCGGATAAGCCTCATCAATAATCTTAGTTTCTATCTTGCAAAATTCGGCTTCGCTCTGTTTACTATCCAATGCCTCACTTGTACATACAAGCTGCTCTTTGTGAGTCACATTTGCTAAGCAAAGCACGCATTTTTTTGTTGCTCTTAGATTTTTTAATGTATCTTTTGGCTCACCACTCTCCTTATGACCTATGGAGACTACAAGCACTGGCGGGGTTGCACTGAGTGCATTGAAAAAAGAGAATGGAGCGATATTGATGATGTTCTCATTTTCTGTCACTACCCAAGCAATCGGACGCGGAATTACACTTTGAGCGATTAGCTTATAGCGCTCATCTGGGTTTAGGTTTGTAAAATCATATAGCATTATTTTTCCTTTTGATTTTTTAAATAGGTATTGATTGCAGATTTAAGCAGTTCAAGCTTCTTCTTAACCTCTCTTTTCTCCTCAACACTCAAGGCTTTATAGCCTCTAGATTCCGACCATCCGTATCCCCATCGAAAAGATGTCGGCAAATAGGGAGTACCCCCTACGCGTACACCTGCTAACATAATCTTAGCAATTTCCGGTTCTCCAGCATTTGTGACACATGTTTTTAAAGCTTCATCTGCTTGCAGACGCTCTTCTTTTGTACCGCCTTTCCAATAAGCAAGATCGTGGCCTATGCAACAATTTAGCCACTCCGATCTTTGATTGAATGTGCCATCGGGAAATGAGCTGCAACCATCAGTTGTAAATAGTTTCAGCTCATTACTCTGAGCGGCTATAGAGATAAAAAATAGAGATACGATACATCTGTTTATAATTTTCAATTCATACCTTTATTGACCAAAAATTAATGCCCATACACCTCGACAAAAGCTTCATAGTCCCCTTCAAAGTCGATGATAGTTCCATCGTCTTGTATCTTGATGATACGATTTGCAAAAGCATCGATAAGTTCACGGTCATGTGTTACACAGACAACACCACCTTGATATTCGTGCAATGCTTCACCGAGTGAAACGATCGCCTCAAGGTCTAGATGGTTATTGGGCTCATCAAGCACTAAGTAATTGGCACTATCCATCATCATCTTACTTAGCATCAACCTATGCTTCTCGCCACCACTGCACGCACTTACTTTTTTACCCTGCTCTTCTCCTGTGAAGAGCATACGACCAAGACATTTGCGTATCTCATCGATATGCCATTTGGGATCAAAGTTTTGTATCCATTGTGGCAAAACATCATCACCTTGTATGATATCAGTTGTATTTTGGGGAAAATAGGTAGTGGTGATTGTCTGCCCCCAATTAAAATCTCCACTATCAGATTGTATCTTGCCCATGAGTATCTCGATAAGTGTACTCTTGCCGACACCATTACCACCGATGATTGCCACTTTATCATTTTTATTAAGCTTAAATGAGAGCTCTTTTAATACCTCTTTATCACCATAGCTTTTTGAAAGTTTATTCACCAAGAGTACTTCATTGCCTATATCTCTATGTGGTTTAAAAACGATAGAAGGGTCTCTTCTGCTTGAGAGCTTTATCTCGCTTATATCAAGTTTATCGAGCTGTTTTTGACGACTTGTTGCCTGCTTTGCTTTTGAAGCATTGGCACTAAAGCGCGCGATAAATTTCTCCAAATCCTCTTTCTCTTTAAGCGCTTTCGAACGCTCAGTTTGTGCCTGTTTTGCTAACAAATTTGCCGCAATATACCACTCATCATAATTCCCTGTAAACTCTCTAATGGTTTGAAAATCAAGGTCTAAAATATGTGTTACGACGCCGTTTAGAAAGTGTCTATCATGTGAGATTACGACGAGGACACCCTCATGACGCTTAAGCTCCTCCTCGAGCCAACTAATCGCTTCAATATCAAGGTTATTTGTAGGCTCATCAAGAAGCAATACATCAGGCTTCAAAAAGAGTACCTGTGCAAGCAATATCTTAAATTTATCACTACTTGGCAATGAGCTCATAAGCTCACCCTGGGCTGTTTTAGAAAACCCAAGTGCTCCAAGAAGTTTTTCTATCTTCACATCACTTTCATAGGTTGGATCTTCCTCTGCACAAATCATCTCAAGCTCTGCTAAACGGTTATTGACGGATTCACTCTCAAAATCTCCCTCCATATAGAGCTTCTCTTTCTCTTTTTGGGCATCAAAGAGTCTTTTATTGCCATAGAGTACTGCATCACTAAGTGTATAATCTTCAAAAGCATATTGATTTTGTCCAAGCACTCCAAGCTTTACCCCTGATTGCAGCTGCACTTCACCTTCACTTTGCTCTATCTCGCCTGAGAGTATCTTGATAAGTGTTGATTTTCCGGCTCCATTTGCACCTATAAGCCCATATCTTTTCCCTGCATCTAAAGAGATATTGATCTTGTCAAATAGTACTCGTTTGCCGTATCTTTGTGTTAGGTTGATCGTTGATAACAAAATAGTCCTTCTGTATTGTAATTTATCATTTGTGAGTTTAAATGCAATTTTAGCATATTGTATTAAAAGTCAGCGTTTATTTTAACTTTTATGTTTAGAGATAAGCTCTTCATTGCGTTTGAGTATCCGCTTATAATCTTTTTGTATCGAAAGGTGTTCATCTTTTAAAACCCTCAACTCACTACTCAGCAACTCAAGCTGTTCTTGCGCCTCTCGAAGCTTATGTTCCGTCTTAAAAAACTCTTCTTGCTTGGATTCATAAGCAACCTTGGTGCGTTCTAACTCTTCGATATATGCTTTATCTTTTTCAAGCTCTACTTTGAGTGTTTCGTATTTCTTTATGAGTTCTCCAAGCTTCTTTTTTTGCTCTTGGTCTGTCAATGCAAACTTCTCATTTTGTTGTTTTATCGTTTTGAGCTTGATAGAAAATCCATTGGCTATGATAATCATCATCAAAAAACTACTCAAAATGATAATCATAATGAGAAACAACCATGTACCGGTAGAGAGGTTTGCAATAAGCTCAGCCATACAACACTACTCCTCTATGATATCGTAACTACTTGGATAGGAGCAGAACATATCTTGTTGCTTGATAACTTTATTGCTTGAGCGCATATCGCTAAAAATAATAAGCACAGAGTTATCAAGTCCATCTTTATAGGCCACCCTACTCAGCTCACCCTTTTGATTGACTTGCAGTGTGTAAATATGCTCTTTATAAGTTGCATTATAGACAGTTGGACGGATAGGCTTTGCCTCTTTGATAAGCCCGATAAGATCAAGACCATCATCAAGCAGATAAGCACTCACTTGCTCCAAGTTATGATCGACTATAAGTATCTCTTCCATATTAGAGCAAACATCTTTTTTGGTAGGCGAGAGATAGCTCCACTTTATGTTTGAAGGCGAAGAGTAAAGTATTTTGCCTGTATATTTGATCTTCTCTTTTTGTGGGTTTGTTATCTCTTGTGTAAAATTTGCACGAAAAGATTTGGGCAATACAATATCGCTTGCAAGAAGGAAAAATGGCATAAATAATAGTATAAATATCTTCTTCATAAGGCTCCTAAATTAAAAATTTACTATATCAAAAGATGACTTTGATACCGTTTTGTAATTATGGCAGAAAATCGTGATGTAAATAGGGTTAGAATAGAATGCTAAACATAATTTTTAGTATATTTCGATAGAATAATCAAACTTAATAGGTAAAATAATAAGCAAATAAGGCAAACTAATATTATGAGCATAGTAGGCAAAATTTTTTCAAACAGAAATGACAGAATAGTGAAGAAGCTTCTCAAAAGAGCGGCAAAAATCAATGAGCTCGAGATTATCTACAAAGGAATGAGTGATGCGGAACTCAAAGAGAGTTTCGAGGCGCTAAAAGCAGAAGTGAGTAGTGGTCAGAAAAGTCTTGATGAGGCACTCAATGACTCTTTTGCTATCACAAGAGAGGCAAGCATGCGAGTGCTTAATATGCGCCATTTTGATGTGCAACTTGTTGGTGGTATGGTTTTGCATGAGGGCAATATCGCTGAGATGAAAACAGGTGAAGGGAAAACCCTCGTTGCAACACTTGCAGTCATCTTAAATGCCATGGAAGGCAAAGGTGTACATGTCGTTACTGTCAATGACTACCTTGCAAAAAGAGACTCAGACGAGATGGGAAAACTCTATGAATTTTTAGGCTTTAGTGTTGGGTGTATCACTGCTGATATACATGATGAGCAATCAAGAAAATCACAATACAATCAAGATATAACTTACGGCACAAACAATGAGTTCGGCTTTGATTACCTGCGAGATAATATGAAGATAAGAGCCGAAGATAAAGTGCAAAGCACCCATAACTATGTCATAGTTGATGAAGTTGACTCAATCCTTATTGATGAGGCTAGAACACCGCTTATAATTTCCGGCCCTACTAAAAGAGATCAAAGTTATTATGGAAGAGCGGATGCAATCGCGAAAAAGATGATTAAAGGCGAGAAAAAAGATACAAAACCGGGAGAGCCTGAAGTGACGACCGGTGACTTTATAGTCGATGAAAAAAACAAAGTCATCATCATGACAGAAGATGGATTGGAAAAAGCGCAGGTACTTTTTGAAGTAGAGAATCTCTATAGCTTGGAGAACGCCGTACTCTCTCACCATTTAGACCAAGCACTCAAAGCACACTATCTTTTTGAAAAAGATGTTGATTATGTTGTAAGAGATAATGAGATAGTCATCGTTGATGAATTTACCGGAAGATTAAGCGAGGGTAGAAGATATAGCGAAGGACTTCACCAAGCACTTGAAGCAAAAGAGGGAGTAATAATCCAAGAAGAGAGCCAAACACTTGCAGAGATAACTTACCAAAACTACTTTAGGCTCTACAATAAACTAGCAGGTATGACAGGTACGGCACAAACCGAAGCGACAGAGTTTTCTCAGATATACTCGCTCGATGTTATCTCTATCCCTACCAATGTTCCTGTGATGAGAATCGATAAAAATGACCTTATCTACAATACAGAAAAAGAGAAACTGGATGCCGTTACCATGAAAGTAAAAGAGCTCCATAAAAAAGGGCAGCCAGTACTCATAGGAACTGCATCAATTGAAAAGAGTGAGATGATTCATGAGAGACTTGCAAAAGAGAAGATTCCACACACTATACTCAATGCTAAAAATCACGAAAAAGAGGCTGAGATTATCAAAAATGCCGGTGAAAAAAGTGCCGTAACAGTAGCAACCAATATGGCAGGGCGTGGTGTTGATATCAAGATTTTAGATGAAGTGCGAGAACTTGGTGGCCTCTATATACTAGGTACTGAACGCCATGAAAGTAGAAGGATAGACAATCAGCTCCGAGGAAGAAGCGGAAGACAAGGAGATCCGGGAGAGAGCCAGTTCTATCTGAGCCTTGATGATAATCTTCTAAGAATATTTGGTGGTGAAAAAATAAGAAACATTATGAATAAAATAGGTGTGCAAGAGGGAGAATACATAGATTCCAGGATTGTTACAAAGAGTGTAGAAAAGGCTCAAAAGAAAGTAGAAAATATGCACTACGAGTCTAGAAAACATATCTTAGAATATGATGATGTAGCCAATCATCAAAGAAAAGCTATCTATACATTTAGAAATCAACTCCTTGATCCAAATTTTGATATAGCTTCTAAAATCAAAGAAAACAGAAGTGAGTATGTAAATTATATCCTTGATGCATGCGATATCTTTGATGGAACTCTCGATGAAGATATTGATCCAAGCAAGATTGCACTTATGCTCAAAGAAGATGTCAATATCGAGTTCAATCTCCATAATCTACAATCTAAAAATAGAGATGAACTCTACGAATACATCATAAATGAACTTGAAAAGAATTATGAAGAAAAAATGCAGCCACTTGCTAGTGAACAAAGGGATGAGATAGAACGTGTACTCTATCTGCAAGTACTCGATCCTGAATGGAGAGAACATCTTTATGAGATGGATGTGCTTAAAACGGGTATTGGACTTCGTGGTTACAACCAAAAAGATCCCCTTACGGAGTATAAACAAGATAGTTATAGACTCTTTAGTGATCTCATTGTACGGATTAAAAATGAAGCTATCAAACTGCTTCAACTCGTGCAATTTGATTTTAAATCAGCCGAAGAAGAGAAAGAGGCGATAGAAAAGATAAGGGATGAGCTTGAAGTTGAAGCCAATGAGCCTCAAAATGATGATGTAACACAACCGATAAGTGGCGTAAAAAAACCGAAAAGAAACGATCCATGCCCTTGTGGTAGTGGGAAAAAATATAAAAACTGTCATGGCAAAAGCGGACCGAAAGAAGGACTCCTCTCTTGAGCGATAAACATCTTGATCAAAAAAAAAGCTTTGAGAATCGTTTTGTAAAGACTATCATAAAACACTATTTTAGGTATGACAAAGATAATCCTTTTATATTTGTCTCCATGATGCTAGCACTTCTCAGTGTCGCCGTTGGAGTCATGGTGCTTATCTTGGCAATGGGCATCATGAACGGAATGCAAAAAGAGTTTGAAAAAAAACTCTTTGTTATGAACTACCCTCTTACAATGGTCACTTTTCAAAAAGATGCGATCAATGATAATATGCTTGAAAAACTCCATCAAAAATTTCCAGAACTTAGATTTAGCCCCTTCTATACAACACAAGTAATCAGCAAACACCAAGGTATGGTTCAAGGAACGATCTTGTATGGAGTAGATAGCAAAAAGGAGAGTGCACTCAACCCTATATATAAAAAATCACAAACCGATAGTACCCAAATAGAGCCATATAGCATCACGATAGGCGAGGGGTTATCAAGTGAGATAAATGTCTTTAGTGGCGATAAGATCACACTCTATTTCTCTGAACAGCAAGCCATAGGCTTTGGCACCATGCCGCTTCAAAAAAGATTTACAATTACGGGCATCTATAAAAGTGGGCTCAAAAATTATGACAAAGTGATAGCCTATACGACTCTAGAAGCCTTTTGGAAACTTTTAGGGAAAAAGCAAGGCTTCTATGACGGGGTTCATATCTATGCTAAAGAGCCGATGAAGATCATAGACGCGATAAAAAAAGTACTGCCTGAAAATGTCTTTATAGAGGGATGGTGGGAGCAAAATGGAAACTTTTTTGCTGCTATGGAGTTGGAGAAAAAATCTCTTTTTTTAGTCTTGCTTCTTATCATTCTCATAGCATCACTCAATATCATCTCCTCTCTTGTAATGACAATTATGAGCAGACGCGCTGAAATAGCGCTTATGAGCACTCTTGGGGTCACTAAAAGAGAGATTAAAGCTATCTTTTTTAGACTCGGTGCTGCGATAGGGACACTTGGCATCGTGTTGGGCATACTCTTGGCATTCCTTGGAAAGTGGATTATCGATACATTTGACATCATATCAGTTCCTGAAGATGTTTACGGTGTCAGCAAGTTGCCAATCGATATAGTATTCAGTGATTTTAGTTTAGTTGTTATCGGTGCGGCCATTATTGTCATCATAACTTCGCTCTATCCGGCACAAAAAGCAGCAAAACTCAATCCACTCAATATCTTGAGAAATGAGTAATAACCTACTCTTTTTCAAATTGCTTGTAAAAAGTTACCATTCGCTCCAAAAAGACAACAGGAAGCAAAAGCACATCTTGTGCTACATTTGTCTCAATTTTTGGGTCTTCATAGCTCCCCGTAATTCGCGTACCTATCGTTACACTTTCATCTTTGCCGAGTAAGATATAACCAAGAACGGGTATCTTGCTAAGAAAACTTCCGGCCTCTTTTACACTCTGAACAGCAAGATCAATCTCGACAACCTTGGTTTTTAAATTCACGGTTCCCCTACCCGCTATATTTGCCGTTTTTCCTCGTATGTATATCGAATGAAAATCGATGATATCATCTTTAAGTGTATAGTCTATGATGCCATCTTTTATCTCAAACCCTTTGGATGAAAAGCCCGGAGAGTTCAGTGAAGCTAGCGAGGGAATTGTATTAAGAAATGCTAAAAGATTATTGTAGAGCATAAAATCATTCATAATTCCACCCTCAATCAATATATCTCCTCTCATCTCTTTATCAATATCTCCACTAAATTTAAAACTATATCTCCCATTTTTCAATCCGTTAAAATTGATAAGTTTTGCAAGCAATTTATCTTTTGTTCTATAAGCTTGAAACTCTAAATGACGATTTTTCTTACTAAACTCTATAATATCGTCATCCATACTGCCAACCACTTTAACATTCTGTTTTGAATCGATATCAGCATCGTAATGATCTGTTAGAAGTGAATATTTACCATACCGTATCTTGCCATTGTCTGCAGATATACTGATCTTACCAAGAAGACTCTTTGCAGAGTTACTATAATTTTCTTTTGATGCAAGAAGCTGCTTGAGATCAACATTCATTGTATCAAGCCAGATGAGTGATTTTTTAGAATCATAAGTTAACTTTTTCCCAAAAGCATTAAGTCGCATATTGCCGTTGTTAACCGTCCCACTAAATGGGATTTTGCTCTCACAAACATCATCTTTCTCAAACAAAAAACACTCATCCCAGAAGAGGGTTCCCTCAAATGCATAATTCTTAAAATCACTTGTTACGATTTTAAGCGTTCCGCCCTTTTTAGAGATTGGATGATTTTTCATAAATGGAGCTACCTTTTTTATATCTCCTAGCGATATAGTGACATTACCATCTTCTTTTTGTATCTCCAGATCATATTCGGGCAATTTAAAGAGGAGTTTATTGTCATAATCAACATCCAGCTTTATCTTTTTATCTTTGATGTTAATAATATTTTTTGTAGCCCCATTAATTGCTAAACTTTTTGTGTCAAGCAACAGCTCGCCTTTCTTTTTCTTCACATCAAGCTTACCATCCACTTTGAGATCATAGTCTTTATCTTTGAGCGCTATATCCTTTAGAGTCAATATATTTTTTCTCAAAGTTACCTTGCCACTTTGTGCAATGAGTGGTATACCGCCAAGATTAATCTCGCTTTGAGCTAATATATCAACATCTACATTTGCATATATTTTTTTAGGGAAAAATTTAATATTGAGCTCGACATCAGCACTTGCTTTGCCGCTATTTTGTCTCACGGGGAGATTGATCTTATATGCACTGAGTATATCTAAAACATTTTGACTTAAAGTGGTATCTTTTGATCCTAAAGAGACTTTGATTCTTGCCTTATCTTTATAGGGAATATCGCTGATAACCACATTACTCGTTATACTCTCCCCCTCATAGGTTACATTTTTAGGATACAAATGAAGATCCGAGTGGGTATATTCAACTTTCATATCGGTTGCATGTGCGGCAGGAAGACCTTCTTTAAAATGAACATCTACATCTTTTAATGTAGCCACACCCCTCATACCATCTAAATCTATATCAAAACGACCATTATGATAGGTCAATTTTGAATTAAACCAATCAAGCTTATAACTTTTTGCTAAAACTTTTGTTGTAATCCAAGCTTTGATTTTCTCTTTGAGTGGAAAGATATCAGCAAGAGGTTTGATGTCATGAAATGTATCTGTTTTGATATCAATAGATATGTCATCACTACTCTTTGTGATAGCAAAAGCCCCATCAAGAGTTGCGCTCTTTATGCTACCGTTAAAATCCGCCGTCTCATCAAGATAGTTATAAACGCCTTTGGAGGCAACGACAAGATCACTCTTTTTTAGTTTTGCAAAAGGGATATCAACATTGAGCTTTCCATCCTCTTTTTGCAAGTTTGCGTTAATCTCATAATCATCGCTTAAAAAATAAAACTTTTTACCCTCAGTGATGATAAATGTAAGTTTTTTATCTCCGATATGTAGTTGCTTAATCTCAAAATAGTCAAATAGTTTCAAGGTAAAATTGATACGATTAAAAAGAGTATCGATATCTTCAAGCGCACTACTCTGCCCGCTTAATGAATAGTTCCATGTAAGCTCTTCGGCTTTAAAAGTCAACTTTTTATCAAGTTTTAAGTATAATCCTTTAGCGTTAAATATTCCGCCATAAAAATTATCTAAAGATATTCCTATCTTCAAAATAATAAAAAGAGTGATAAGTATGATTGAAAGATATAAAAAAAGATTACCAATGATAAACTTGATAGGACGCGCTACTCTTTTTATGATGATTTCCTTTATGTTCTATATAACAATCCCCATCAAAACAACTTCGACTGTGCTTGTGCCACAGGGCTCAATAACGCATATTATATCACACTTGGGTAAAAATGGATATGCTGTTTCAAAAATAGATAAATATATACTTTGGATGCTTGGAACACCTCAAAGCGGATGGATAAATATGGGAAAAAATGAGATAAACCGTATTGACTTCTTTTATAAAATTGTCAATGGAGAGACGAAGCTTATGGAGGTACAACTCATACCCGGCGAAACGCTTGTGATTTTCTTTGAAAAGTTAAACAAAGAGCTCGTGCTTGATACGATAAAGCTAGCAAACTACTACAATGAGCTCTCACCTTACAAAGAGGGAGGTATTGCTGCTGATACCTATCATGTTCCCTACGGCATTAGTGAGTCTGCACTTATAAGATTTCTCATTAAAGAGTCCGAAGAGAGATATGCAAATCTTTCAAATAAAATATATGGCGTTTATGATAAAAATCGCTGGAAGAAGATACTCATCATCGCCTCTATCATCCAAAAAGAAGCAGCAAACAATGAAGAGATGCCACTTGTCTCTTCTGTAATCTACAATAGGCTCTCAAGAGGTATGGCTCTGCAGATGGATGGCACGCTTAATTATGGGAAATACTCCAATATAAAAGTAACTCCCGAAAGAATCAAAAACGATACAAGTAGCTACAATACATACAAATACAAAGGGTTGCCTCACGATCCTATCTGTGCCGTCTCGACCGATGCTATACTTGCAGCCATTAAGCCTAGCCATACAAAATATCTCTATTTTATGAGACAAAGCAATGGAAAACACCAATTTTCAAAGACCTACAACCAACACCTTCGATCAATTCAAAAAAGAAAAAGAGACCTTAGATAATCTTTTGTCTCATATCTTCAAGATCAAAAAGCATAACATCTTTTGGCGGATTATTTGCTAGCTCATTTGAAAACCCCTGTTTTGAAAAAAGCACAAATAAATCGGGTTTCATATGAAGCGTTTGGCTCTTAGAGACGAGTTTGCTCAACTCATTTTTGCAGACTTTTCTGTTTTTATATTTGCACTCTCCAAAAATTACTTTTCCACTCTTTGTAATGGAGATGATATCAAATTCATTATCTTTGTCCCAATAACTACCAAGTGAAATGATAGGATCTATCTTGGAAAAATGCTCTTTTAGTATCTCGTTTGATAGCTGCTCAAATACAAGACTTCGCAGTCGTTCATACCCTTTTTCAAAATAATCCATAAATCGATTGGTCTCTTTTGCGATGATTGATGCTCTGTAAGGCTCTACAAATCCAAACCAAAATCGATAAAACGGCTTGCTAAATCTAACTTTTGATTGGATTCTATAGCCTCTTTTTACATCATGCGTGTATTCTCTTGAGTGCTCCTGATAGATAATACCTAATGATTCAAGCTCTTGGATGATCTTCTCCCCAAGTGTCTCTGCTATCCTCGCTTTTTTTAGTATGGCATAGAGCCTTCCATCACCTCTTGCTGAAGCAATAAGTATCTCTCTATAAGGGGGCTCTAAAATATACTGGGGAGTAATGCAGGATTCTAGTTTTAAAAAATCATTTTCAACTAAATTTTTAATAGATTCAAAGAGATCGGCAAAATAGTCAAACTCTAAAGGCTCTTCAATACCGCCAAAAATAGAAAAATATTCTATAGCCTGTTCAAAATCCAAATACTTATGCGTATTAAAAAAATCCCTAAATAACTCTTTTATGTTCATCCTATTTTTATATTATTGGAGTATATTAACATACTTTTGTTACAATATTTTTAATTTTCAGCTATAAAACTTTTAAAATTTATCTTTTGAGCATAAAATGGAAAACTTTAACACATCATCACCGGAGATTATCAAGATCCAAAAGGGATTGAGACTTACAAAAACCCTTCTAGTCTCTTCTCTTGTTGCCGGCGAGAAACATACAGGCAAAAAAACGCTTATAAAAAATATCTTTCCTGATGCTTTTTGGATTGACGCCAGAGATATAAAAGAAGTTAAAAGAGCTCTAGAGCTTCACCAGGAAGTCGTCTTAACCAATTTTGATAAGTCTCTTCCATATAATGAAAGTGACTTTTACTCCAAAAGGGTTGTTGCAATATGTGATGATCCTACGATTGCAAAAAAGAAAGAGTCACTCTTCTCTTTTGTGTATCTCCTGCCTTCGCTCAAAGATAGACCTGAGGATGTAAAAATATTAACTAAGATATTTCTCAATGAGGCAAAAGAGATTATAGGGACTAACATCGGTGTCAATATGGAGAATCTTGACATATCACAAAACATAAAATCTCTAAAAAAGTGTATCTATAAAAAAGTTTTTTCAAGTTCTTTGGATAAAAATGAGATAAAATCTATACTGTATAGTTATCTTTATGATGTGCTTGATGAAGAGAGCGGGTACAGAGAGTTGATTGAGGTTTTTGAAAAGCCGCTTATTGAAGCGGGTCTAAAAAAATATAGATCACAGCTAAAGTTAGCCTCGATACTCAAAATAAATAGAAACACACTAAGAAAGAAGATTTATGAGCTTGGAATCGATTGATTTTAACTTTTTAATTGAAGCAGATATTAACCCGGTAATTATCTTCTCTCCTGATGGCCATATAATCCACCTCAATTCTACTGCAGAAGTACTTTTAGGATACACATCTTCTAACGAGCTCTTTGAGATAGCCATGCAGTATGCCCCACAGACCTATGGACACAAAACAACAACCATGGATCTTAAATATAATCTGTTTCTTTTCTATGGTATCACAGTTGGATATGATAATGATGAGTACATCTATCTAAGACTCTATCATAAACCAAGACTTGGATCAAATAAAGAGCCCCTTAACTGTAATACAACGCAAACTGATATCAATACGCTTATTGAGGCCAATATTGCACTTTTCCAGATAGAGAGCAGCGCCGAGATAACTCTTTTAACAGATCAGGGGCTTCCTGAGATAAAGATAGATCAAAACCGCTTCTCTAAATTACTCAATAAATCACTAAAAAACTTTAAAGATTGTAATAGTGTTGATATTTCTCTCAAGTTAATCATAGGAGAATATATCATAATCAAAAAAGAGAAACATCAAATACTTTCACTTGAAATAAAGTCTGAGAGTAGAGATGTTGCCTTTGATAACCAGCTAGAATCCCTATCGGAAAATAGTTTTATCACTATTTCACTCAATGAAAACTCTATCTCCCTTGAAATTCCATTTATTGCGCAATAGAAAAAATATAATTGCCTATTTTTTAATCAAAATTTACTATATTGATATTTAGTTTAAATGCTACTATTAAATTGTGAAAATTAACACAAAGGATTAGAGATGAAAAATAGATTTTTCGCTTTATTGGCACTAATAATGTTGCCAATAGGACTTTTTGCAGATGAAAGCGCTTTAAATAGCGGCGATACGGCATGGATGATAGTAGCAACTGCATTTGTTATGATTATGACTCCTGCCGGATTGGCACTCTTTTATGGTGGTTTAACAAGAAGTAAAAATGTTCTCAATACTATGGGGATGAGCTTAATTGCTTTTGCTGTTGGGACACTTGTTTGGGTTTTGTTTGGATACAGTATAGCCTTTGGCGAGGGTGACTATATAGGAACAGGTAAGCTGTTTTTAGCAGGCATTACGGATGAGAGCTTAAGCGGGAGTATTCCTGAGCTTCTTTTTGTTGCATTCCAGGGTACTTTTGCGGCAATTACAATTGCTATCGCATCCGGTTCAATGATAGAGAGAATTAAGTTTTCTACTTACACTATCTTTGTAGCTCTCTGGGTTGTCATAGTTTATGCTCCTATCACACACTGGGCTTGGGGTGGCGGTACGACACTAAACTTTGGCGAGATGGACTTTGCAGGTGGTACGGTTGTTCATATCAATGCCGGTGTAGCAGGGCTTGTTGTAGCCATGATAATGGGACCAAGAAAAGATTATGGGAAAGTTGCACTTAAACCATTTTCACCGATACTTGCAGTTCTTGGTGCTGTATTACTTTGGTTTGGATGGTTTGGATTCAATGCCGGTAGTGAAGTAGCAGCTGACGGCGTTGCGGCAAATGCATTCCTTATAACCAATGTAGCAGCATCTCTTGGTGTGATCGGATGGATATTTTGCGAATGGATTATCTATAAAAAACCGACACTTATCGGTGGAGCATCAGGTGCAGTAGCCGGTCTAGTAGCGATTACTCCTGCCTCTGGTTCTGCAGATACAATAGGTGCAATTATCATTGGTCTTGTGGGTGGTATCGTTGGTTTTGTGGGTGTTTCTAAATTGAAAAAACTATTCAAAGTAGATGATTCACTTGATGCATTTTGGGTGCATGGTCTCGTAGGTATTTGGGGTTCTATCGCAACAGCAATATTTGTAGCTCCGTATCTTATGCCTGAAGATTTTGCACTTGGAAGCCAACTCATAGCGCAAATTAAAGCGGTACTATTGACAATCGTATATAGTGGTGTTATGACAGCCGTTGTTTACTTTATATCAAGTATAATTACAGGTGGCGGTAGAGTTAGCGAAGAGACTGAGGATGCAGGTCTTGACGAAAACGTACATGGCGAAAAAGCAATCAATCTCTAATATAAAGGAAATAAGATGAAAAAAATAGAAGCTATAATAAAACCTTTCAAACTTGAAGAGGTCAAAGAAGCACTTGTGGAAGCTGGAATAACCGGTCTTACAGTAAGCGAAGTAAAAGGTTACGGTAGACAACAAGGTCACTCTGAGCTCTATAGAGGAGCTGAATATGTGGTTGAGTTTATTCCTAAGATAAAAATAGAGATTGTTGTAAGTACTGAAGAATATGCGAAAGTTGCTATTGACGCAATTACAAACGCAGCCAAAACCGGAAAAATCGGTGATGGTAAAATATTTGTTACTGATATCTCTAATGTTATTAGAATCAGAACGGGCGAAACAGACGCAGACGCTCTATAAAACTCATGAACCCCTTATTCTTTAGGGGTTCAAACCTCTCCCTAAACTCTCTTTTAGTATGATACAATATCATAAATCAAAAGGGGACAGCAATGATTATAATTCCTGCTCGCATAGGCTCAAGCAGATTTCCAAATAAGATACTAGCTGATATTGACGGTATCCCAATGGTTGTAAGAACCGCATTGAGTGCACAAAATATTGATAGCGTATGTGTAGCAACCGACTCCGGGGAGGTTATTGACATATGTAAATCATTTGATATCAATGCGATTATCACATCAGATAAGCATAACAGTGGAACTGATCGCATATATGAAGCTGCACAAAAACTACAGTTGCATGGTGAAGATATAATCATAAATGTACAAGCTGATGAACCTTTTATTGAGCAAGAGGTTATAAAAACTATATATACGCTCACAAAAAGCAACATAAAAAATAGAGATGTGCTTATCAATTCATGCTATAAAGAGATCAGCTCTTTGGTGGCCGATGATCCAAATATTGTGAAAGTAGTAACCGACAAAGATGAGATGGCACTCTATTTCTCAAGATCAAAGATTCCCTATTCAAGAGATCATTTTTTGGATCAGTATAAAGCGCATATCGGGATATACGGCTTTACAATGCATTCACTTCATCTCTTTGCAGATTTACCAAATACTATACTTGAAGATATAGAGAAATTAGAACAATTGAGAGCGCTTTATAGCGGCTACAAAATTGCTATGAAAAAAGTAAAAACCGATAGTTTCGGGATAGACACTCCTGAAGATTTAGAAAGAGCCTTAAAAATTCATAGGCTCTAAATTTCCCTATCCTTTAACTGCTTTTCCAAGGTCCCACATAGGCATGAATATACCAAGCGCCATTAAAAGTACCAACCCTGCTATAAAGAACATCATAATAGGCTCAATATAGGTACTAAGATTATCAATAATATCTTGGAACTGCATATCATAATAGGTTGTTACTTTTCCAAGCATTGCATCAAGCTGACCACTCGCCTCTCCTGCCTTTATCATTTGAAGCAACATGTTTTCAAAAAGACCTGTCTGCTCAAAGGCTTCAGTGAGGTTCATCCCTCTTTCAATATTTGCATTTACTCTCTCAAGTTGCTCTTTTATGACACTATTATCAACCATTCCAACTGCCGTTTGAAGTGCCTCAGAAACAGGTATACCTGAACGCACAAGCTCACCAAAAACAAGTGTGTACTTATGCATAGTCGATAGAAAGATTACTCTATTGATAAGATAAAATCTCTTGTGAATTAAAATTTTATCTATTTTATATTTAAACTCTTTATTATTCTTATAAAAATAAATAAGCGCATATATTGATGTTATAAGCACGACAAGAACAACAACACCGTAATTACTAAAAACATATTCAATGCTTAAAAGTATTTTAGTTGGAATAGGTAAGTCTGTTTTGAATTTATCAAAAATCTCTTTAAATTTTGGCACAACAACCATAATTAAAACAACAAATGCTATTGCCATTGCCGTGAGTGTTATAAGTGGATAGCGGATAGCTTTTTTGAAACGCGCGACATTGTTTCTAATGCTCTCTAGTATATCAGCCAGCTTATGATAAGAGCCGGATATATTCCCTGTTCTCTCACCAAGCTTTGTCATAGCTATGCTTACATGCCCAAACTCATTTCCATACTTCTCCATAGAATCTGATAAACTTTTCCCCGCATTAATATCACTGCTAACATCATAATAAATATCCTTAAGTTGCACATTATGGGTATTCATTGCCACATCCTGGAGAGTGTCGTTAATTGGTATACCCGCATCAGTCATAACGGCAATCTGTCTTATGGTAGCAATTTTATCATTGATATTGACACTCTTTTTAAATGACTTTTTTAGTTTAGCAGTTAAATTACTAATGACCACTTCAACAGGAGGCGAAGTGGGTATTGCCTTCAAAACAATTCCTGAGGGAAATTTGTTTTTTGCCTTTACAATTGCCGATTTTTGATTCTCGGCTTCTATGAGCTCGAGTCTCTTCTTCCCTTTATACATTATCGAAACATTAAAATAATCCATTATAACCTCGCAACTCTATAGACTTCATCTAAGGTAGTTTTACCTTGTAGTGCCTTACCTATGCCATCAGCAAACATTGATACAAACCCCTCTTCTATTGCCTGTTTTTCCAAATCCTCTTTAGAGGCACCTGAAGCAATCATATGGGATAGCTTTTCACTTATCGGCAACATCTCTGAAACCATCTCTCTTCCGGCATAACCACTATGTCTACACTCTTTACAGCCCTCACCCTTATAGAACTGATACTCTCCCTCTCCAATATACTCTTCTATGTCCTCTATGACATTAGGGGGAAGCGTAATGGGAGTTTTACAATGCTCACATATCTTTCTAACAAGCCTTTGCGCTTGAATACCAACAAGAGCACCACTCACCAAATAATTCTCAACACCCATATCGACCATTCTATTAATTGCGCTTACAGAATCATTTGTATGCAATGTTGAGAGCACAAGGTGCCCAGTAAGTGCAGCTTGGATAGCTATACGGAGTGTTTCAGTATCTCTAATCTCCCCTATCATTATCTTATCAGGGTCTTGCCTTAAGATTGAGCGCAAAGCATCCGAAAAACTAAGGCCAACATGTGCATTAACTTGAACCTGCTGAATCCCACTCATCTGATACTCCACAGGATCTTCAACGGTAATTATCTTATCCTTAACATCTCTGATGCTATTAAGCGCTCCATAAAGGGTTGTTGTTTTCCCACTTCCTGTTGGTCCAGTAACTAGAACAATTCCATAAGGAACCTGAATTGCATTTGAGAATTTTTCATAACACACCTTGCTCATCCCGGAATCCTCAAGACGGATCATCGCTTTTGTTTTATCGAGTATCCTAAGCACGATCGACTCTCCAAAAAGTGTCGGCAAACTTGAAACCCTAAAGTCAAAATCTTTTCCATTTATTGTGGCGCTAAAGCGGCCATCTTGGGGTTTTCTCTTCTCGGCGATATCAAGATTTGATAAAAGCTTCATCCGAGATGAGAGCGGTGCAAAAATATCTTTATCAAATGAAAAAGTTTGCCTGAGCATCCCATCAACTCTCTCTCTTACTGAACAACTTTTCTCAAGTGCTTCAATATGAATATCACTTGCCCCTGCATAAATAGCTGATTTTAGTATCAAATCAATAAGTTTCAATATGGCAGAAGATTCACCATCCATAGTCTCTTTGCCTTCTTGGGCTAAATCTTTACGAATGTCAACAACTAAACTTTTTATACTCTCATTCGCTTCAAGCCTTCTAAGGTATTGCAGTATCTGCTTTGGGCTTGCAATTGCAACTGAGATTGGCTTTTTTGGAAATATTCTTGAGATTGCATCATAAGCAGACATATCAAGAGGATCAGAAAAAACAACGCCAACATGCAAATCAGTCTCTTCAAAAGGAATAACACTATATTTCATGAGTTGTTTATAAGGGACTTCTGAAAAAAGTCGCATATCAAGCTCAATCTCATCAAGATCAATAAATTTAACTTTAAGCTCTTTTGCGGCCATTTTTATGATATTTTTAGAGTCTATTCCATCTATTTGCTCAACATCACTTAGAGTTATCTCGCCTTGTCTTATCTTTTTTGCTAAATATTCATTTGCTTTATCTGCATCAAGCATATTCTCACCTATAAGATTAGCAACAGAAACCTTTTTGGGAGGTCTGCATTTAACAAGCGTAGATAGGTTATCTTTTGTGATGAGTTTATCTCGCAACATCATCTCAATTATTTTTAGCATGCTCTTCTCCCTTTGATTGTTTAAATAATATCTTTTTGAATTTTTTCCATTAACACTTCAGCTTCTTTTGAATCTTGAGTCTTTAAAAAAGACTTTAAAAGCTCTAGCGCTTCTTCTTTTTTGCCAAGTTTATATTTTGCTTTTGCAAGCACCATCCAACTCTCATTGATATTGGCAATTTTATTTGTCTCAACTGCCCAATCATGAGCCTTAGCATACTCCCCGTTTGAATAGTATGTTGAAGCCAAAAAGAGAGAGTCGTAGGGGTCTTTCTCTTTTTTAAATCTCTCTATTACGTTTTCCAAAACACTCTTATCAACCGGTACTTTTTTTATCTCAACGACTACTTTCTGTTTTACCTTTGGTGCAGTACTAACCGGTGCAACAGGAAAAGCCGCATCATTAGGGTCAAGGAAAAGAGCATCTTCGGCATTATGCTCAATAGCCGGTTGACTACTTTTAGCATTAAAACTACCACCTATCTCTAGCTTAGCTATCATAGGGTTGCTCTCAAGTTTTACATTGTGCATTTTAACATTTGATGGTAAGCCAATATGTGCCTTAGCATGGTCGCTACTTAAAAATATACCGCTAATAACAACAAATATAAATGCGATACTAAGCACTCCGGCCGGTGCATACTGTTTGATTTTGTATCTTTGCCATCGCTCCTCTAATTGTTTTATCTCATACATTTATATATCCTAACTTCAGAGCTGCCATCTCAATAATTTTTGGATCCATGGCTTGATAATTTACCTTGAGCGGCTCATGCTTATCATAATACTCACTAATTTCAAATATAGAATAGAGAAGTTTATTGCAATCTCTGAAATTACCTTTTGTAATCTTATGTATCAAGCGTACCTCTTTGTCTTTGATGATATTGGCTATTTCATAAAGGTCTTTGTTGAGTAACTTTCTTCTCATATAGTCACCAAGTTCATCTCTAGAGGCATTTTTAAGCTCAACTATCTCCCAGATTCTTGTCTGAAAATGTTTTTTTGCAACCAAATCTTCATCTTCATTTTTGTGTAAAGAGATAACAAATTTAACTGCTCTCGTATCTGAAAGTAATCTAATTTTTTCAAGAACATCTGCATTATACATCTGTGCTTCATCGATCAAAAAAACAACCTCTCTTTTGCCCCGTATACTTTTGCAGTAATTCACCAAACCAAAAAAATTTATCTTTGCATCAAGCGATACACTCTCGCTTGTTAGTGGTGCTACCAAACATCTTAGAAAGTAGTTTTCATCAGCAGCAGGAATCTCAAGATAGTGAATCTCTTTTTCATATTTAAGCTCATTATAGAGCCTATTAAGAAGTATGCTCTTCCCGGTGCCCGGCTTGCCAAAAATTAAAATCATCTTCAGGGGCTTATCCAAAGACTTTTTAAGCTTATCATAGGCGACGATTGATGACCCTAATTCTACATAATCATCTACATCGACACTATCGATAAAGACATTTTTAGCATCCTCATATCTACTTTTCATTCAATTTTGTATACCCTAAATCTTTCATGTCAAGATCTTTTGCATTTTTTACTATATGAGGTGTGATAACGATAACAAGCTCCTCAACAGTTTCAATTTTCTCATCTCTACTAAAAAAGTATTTCAATCCAGGTATATCTCCAAGCAAAGGTACTTTATTAGATTTTGTTCCATTTTTACTTGTAATAAGTCCGCCCAAAATAGCATGCTCACCATCTTTTACTTTGATAACAGAAGCTATCTGTCTTCTAACAAGGTCGGGCGGCATTGTTCTTCCATCATTACCTCCGCTAGTAACTGTTTCTACCGTATCAGAAACAGATGGATTAATTTTAAGTGTAACCATGCCATTTGGATCAATTTCCGGCGTTATATCAAGCAAAATACCGGCAAATACAGAATCGACAAGCTCGCCCTGCGATGATGCATCTGCACCAGCACCACCATTACCGCTTAATGTTGTACTTGATTTTAATTTATAAAAGAGTTCTTTACCAACACTAATGAGTGCCGGTTGGTTATTAAGCGTCATCACCCTTGGGCTAGAAATTGACTTCACATCGCCTTGAGTTCCTAAAAATTTTACAATATCAGAAACCCCGACTTCCCCTGTTGCAATCAAAGCTTGTGAATTATCCTTGAAAAATGGGCTAGTACCTGCGGCAACAGGAGACCACTCTGTTATACCGCCCTTTTCTCTGTCAATCTTTATGCCATCCATATTTCTTCTAAAGTCAAGAAGAGTATTTACAGTTAAATTTTGCAAACTATAAATTTGTGACCAATCAATACCAGTTGTGCGACTATTATCAAAGCTTACTCCTAAAATTCTTACATCAATCATTACCTGTTGTTTAATTTGATTTCTAAGCGTCTTGATATACTTCGATATTCTTTCTATCTGATCAGCAGTCCCTGTTACAGTAACCATGCCTGCTTCTGGGTTAACGATCGGGGCAACCGGATTATACTCCCATATTTGCCCATCAGGACCAACCCAACTATCATCAGATGTTTTCGTGTAGTGCGTGCTTCCATCAGATGCACCTATTAAAATTCTTTGTAGCTCTTTCTCAACTGTTTTCCAAAATTGAAATTCATCATTGCTCTCTATTGATGTGCCGGTTTTAGAAGCACTACTACTATCTTGACTATCCGAAGAAGAACCTCCTCCTGTTGCTAATGCATTATTTGAATTAGCTATCGTTACACGAGCATTACTTTTGCCAACTCGTTGTCCAGAGATATAATGGATACGAAAAGTTCTTGTAATCAGATAGGATATATCTAATTTTTTACCATCAAGCGTATAATGCAGATCATTATCTTCTAAAACAGTATTTAAAAAACCTCGCAATGTTGCATTTTTTAAATTGACATAATAGAGATTTTGATTCATCTTTTTCTTAGCAGCTTCATCTTTAATAATCACACTTAAATTACATGTATCCGCAATATTTTCAACCACATCACCTATCGTGAGCTTACTATCAAGTGTGGCACTAAAAAGCTTTCCATTACACTCGCCTGCATTCGCAAAAAGTGTTAACCCAAAAAACAACAATAGTGTTACTAAAATACTTTCTTTTTTACTTTTTATCATCTGCTTACCTCGCTTCTATTTTGATAAAACTATCTTTTTTATTTTTTAAAAATAGCTCTTTAGTTCGATCTTCTCTTTTAAGAAGTACACTCTTTGAAGTTATGCTAACAACCTTGTAGCCTTCTACTTCATCGTTTAGTCCAACCCACGCATTATTAATATATGCCTTGGAATTCATGATTCCTTTTAAAGAGATTTTCTCAACTGGCTGTACTGCAGATTCATCAGCTTCGATACCCTCTGCATAAAAAGGATTTTTTGTATTGTTTAAAGCTTTAATAGTTATCCCCTCTCTCGGAGAGTCAATTTTGGAAATTTTATCATCAATATTTTTTATCTCAACATCTTGCGCATTCACAAACAATAAGAGAAGAAAACAGATAAGTATATACTTTTTCATTAGTGATTTACCCCCCATACTGAGATATTAATATCCGCATTAATAAAAGATGAATTAACATCTTTATAAATTTTACTTCCGTAGATATCAGTTACAAGTCTATTTTGCTCGATATCATTCATAAACTTCAATATATCTCTATAGTCGCCTTGACATGCAACTTGGATCTCTAGGACATGCCCAAAACTATTATTTGAGTCGACGAATGTATTAGTAATATTGGAGATATCAATACCGTTTGACTCAGCCTTTTCCGTAATTGAATCTAAAAATCTAGACCAACTCTTTTTATCAAAAATCATATCAGATAACTTTTTAGTACCATCATTGATATGCTTAATCCTATTTTTATAATCTTCTATGCTCTTATTTTTCTGGGTAATATCTTTATTATATTTCTTTACATAAAAATCTCGATCACCATTCATGCTAATTGAATTTAGATAACTCCGATGATCATTCAAACTTTTTTCAACTCTACTCTTTTGGCTTTCAGCATTTTTATCCATCTGTTCAGCACTTGGACCAAAACCATAATACCCAAAAAGGGCGACAAAAGCAGCAATACCAATAATCATCATCCATTTTTCGCGCTCACCTTTTTCTCCAAAATAGAGATCAAGTTTTTCTAAATTATCTTCAAGTAGTTTCATTTTAACTCCACCTTTAACACGCCATTATAGTAGCTACTATTTCCATCTTTTGCAATAGACTCTATATTGATATCTTTTATATCATTAAATCTGTTTTTAGCAATATAATCAATAAGCTCGGTAATTTTCTTATCATCCTTACCAACAACTGAGATATAGAATTGGCTTTCATTATTCTCTAATGAGTTTACTGAGACATCAAACTGCTTGAGATACTTCGAAAAATTATAAAAAACTTCTGAGCGCATCTTATAATTTACCTTTTTATCATAAATAGCATTGAGTGTGCTTGCTTTATCATTATAGACACCCCTTAGTCTGTTTTCCTCTTTTGTCAAGAGTTCGATTTCACTTTTTTTCTCAGCCAAAATTTTTGTATATTTATCAACCTCAACCTTCAAGTCATTATCTTGACTTTGCATAAATGCAGTTTGTGTTTTTGCAATCATTGCCGAGAGAAAATAATATCCGGGATATAAAAGAGCGACTCCTAAACCAATTCCCATTGCAATTGTAAATTGACCACTTGGACGATTTGCAAACGAAGGTGGTCTTGGGAAAATGGTAAGATTGGCATAAGAAGAGTCATCTTTCAAAAACTCTAGTGCCCGAAGTGCTAGAAGATATTCAAGTTGATCCGTATACCACTCATTACTAGCTAGGTCATATTCAAAAATTAAATCTTTTGAAGCCATACCAAGATAATTTTCACTATATTGTGATAATCCTGCGATGTTACCTATGATAGAGCCGATAAAAATATTATCAATAGCATCAAGGGAAAAGGCTCTTTTGGAATAGATAACAACATCATTAAGAGCAACAAAAACTTCGCTAAATATCTTCATAAGTATCTGTTGTGAGTCTTGATCTTTGAAGTATATTCCCTCTTTTGTAAGTGCGTTGATAAACTCTTTTTTATCAACATTCTCACCCTTTGCCTCACAATACATAGCATGTATTTTATCGAGCGAAAATTCTAAACTTTTTGCGTAAAGATAATTACCATCTTTATAGACACTAATAAAGGCATCTTCTTCCATGAAATATATAAAAAGGTCTGTTCTGCCTTGTTGCAATATATCTTTTTCATAAAGAATTTTATATAAAAGAGGTGCCGGAAATATAAGGTCAACATATTTAGCATCACTTACTATCTCACCATATAACTCGCGCAGTCTCTCCGGTTTAGCGGCAAAAACATCAAAAAGTCTCTCTTCGCCTTCACTTGGAGACTCAAAATGGTCAATCACATATTCACTCGCTTGATCTAATCCTAACTCTTCATACGCCTTGTTCTCAATAGCACTATCAATATCTACATCATAAACTGATCTGCTTATACCTATCTTTGCAGAGATATAATCTCTATTAGATAGATAAGATGCCAAAAAGTTTGAAGTATTGAATGTTGGCTTGTTCTGCAGGCTAAGCTTATTAGACTTTAGAAGATAACTGTTTTTCGTATAAGGATTAACAGTTACGATCCTTGAGATAGACTTTCTCGATGAATCTTTTTTTGTAAACATCCTTCACCTTCCCTCTAGTTTATAAAAAAATTATATATACTTTAATATTAAAACTTTCTTAGAAAAATATAAAATTTTAAATAAATTAATTTTTTTTATTATAATTAATCAATTATATATCCAAAATTTTCTAAGTCACCCCTGTTCTTACTCCACCCTTTTTTTACTGTTACAAACAGCTCTAAAAAGCATTTTTTGCCCGATAACTTCTCGATAGATTCCCTTGCACTCTTCCCTATTCTTTTTATAGAGATGCCGCCTGCACCGATAATCATCCGCTTTTGTATATCTTTTTCTACGATTATTGTGGCACGAATCCTATCGATATCTTTTTGCTCATCAATTTTATCTATTATGACATCACTTTCATAGGGAATCTCATCACTGATATTTTCAAAAATAGATTCTCGAATAAACTCTTTATAAATGGATCGCATATACTCCGTAGTAAGCATATCATCATCATAAAGCCATGGTGAAGGCTCTAAATACTTGACTATTTCATCCAATAATTGGGTTTTTCCTATATTTTTCTTAATGGAAAATGGAATAATCGCCTCAAATTTATCTTGATATTTCTGATACATTGATAACTGCTTTAAGAGTTCTTCATTGCTGAGCCAATCAACTTTTGTCAAAAGCACGATATGTTTTGCTCTTTTTGATTCTTGAAGCTCTAAAAACTTCTCATACTCTTCTAAACTATCATTTGCCGGTGCTAAAAAAATGATGAGATCGCAGTCCCCCATCGCTTTAAGTGCTTCACCCAGCATAAATTGATTTAAGAGTTTCTCTTTTTTATGAATACCGGGCGTATCTACAAAAACAATCTGTGCCATATCGTGCGTGACAATGATATGCATTCTTTTTCTTGTTGCCTGTGCTTTTTTTGATACCATTGCAAGTTTCTCGCCGACCAGGTAGTTTAAAAGAGAACTTTTACCCGCATTTGGTCGACCAACAACTGCCACAAAACCACATTTAGTTGCCTCTTTATTGTCTTCTTGTTTATCCAAAACTGTATCCATTATAATATATATCGTGTACTATCTTCATCTTCTATTATAGTACTCACCTTCTCATCTACTAACGACTCATCCACTTTTATCTCATTGCCGCTATGCATATCAGCCTCAAAATTTATATCTTCTAAAACTTTTTCTACGACAGCATAAAGTCTTCTTGCGCCGATATCCTCTGTCTTCTCATTGGCACTCATCGCATAGAAAGCTATCTTTTTGAGTGCTGCCTCGGCAAATACCAAGCGTACATCTTCAGAGCTTAAAAGTGCTTCATATTGCTTGATGAGTGAATTTTTAGGCTCAGTAAGTATCCTATAGAGCGCTTCTTCATCAAGGCTATTGAGCGTAACTTTAAGCGGAAAACGACCTTGAAGTTCGGGGATAAGATCACTCGGTTTGGCTAAATGAAATGCGCCTGCAGCTATAAAAAGGATATGATCCGTTTTGATGACTCCAAGTTTTGTGTTGACGCTTGAACCCTCAACTATAGGCAACAGATCTCGCTGAACCCCCTCTTTGCTTGGGTCTTGTCTGCTCGTATTTGCAGAGGAGACTGCGATCTTGTCTATCTCGTCGATAAAGACGATACCACTCTTTTCAACGCGCTCTTTTGCAAGCTCTTTAATCGCCTCCATATCAAGAAGCTGGTCACTCGCCTCCTCTTTGAGTATCCTTTTTGCTTCTTTGATGCTTACCTCTTTTTCATTATTACCTTTATTTAAGCCTCCCATGACTTTGGCGATGGACTCTTGCAGATTCACCATTTGCGAAGGAAACATATCATCCATATCATTGTTGATTTGTTGTGGCGGCACTTTAATCTTGACGCGCATAGTATCAAGCTCTCCCTGCTCCAATCTTGTCTGCATCTTTGCAAATGATATTTCATATTCAGTTTTCTTTTGTTCGCTTGCGCCCATAGGCAATGGCGGGATGAGCTTTTCTAAAATTTTATTTTCGACATATGCCTCAATCTTATCTCTATTTTTTTCATTCTCAATCTCTCTTGTGATTCGCAGGGAAATAGCTGCAAGATCTCGAATCATAGACTCTACATCTCTCCCGACAAAACCAACCTCTGTATATTTACTTGCCTCAACTTTGATAAAAGGCATTTGCATCATCTGTGCAAGTCTTCTAGCAATCTCCGTCTTCCCTACACCTGTATTTCCTATCATGAGGATATTCTTAGGTATGATCTCGTCTTGAATTTCCGGCGGAAGCTTTAATCTTCTATATCTATTTCTGAGTGCAACAGCGATGGTTTTTTTAGCATCTTTTTGCCCTATAACATATCTATCAAGATATGCCACGATCTCTTTTGGAGTTAAATTATCCAATACACGCTCCTTATTCGAGTTCCAATATAGATATATTGGTATTTGTATAGATGCAAAGCTCACCTGCAATTTTAAGTGACTCCTCCACAAGCTCTCTTGGCTTCAGGGTTGCATGTTTATGTAGAGCTCTAGCCGCACTGAGTGCATAGCTTCCACCACTTCCTATCGCTGCTATAGTTCCATCTTCAGGTTCGACAACATCGCCTGTACCGCTAAGGATATAAAGATTATCTCTATCGAGTACCAACATCATCGCTTCGAGCTGTCTAAGTTGTTTGTCTTTTCTCCACATCTTTGAAAATGCAATGACAGACTTAAAGAGATCACCTTTTTTCTCTGTTAGAATATTCTCAAACATATCAAAAAGATTAAATGCGTCTGCAGTACTTCCGGCAAATCCTGCCAATATTTTTCCCTCATGGAGACTTCTTACTTTAGTTGCATTACTTTTAAGCACCGTGTTTCCAAATGTCACTTGCCCATCGCCGCCTATGATTGCTTTGCCGTTGGCTCTATAGGCCAAGATGGTTGTTGCTTCAAACATCGTTATACTCCTACAACCTCTACTTTTATGCTCGCATGAATTCCATGGCCCAATTTAACATCAACCTCATGCACGCCGGTTGATTTGATTGCTTTATCAAGATGTATATTCTTTTTATCTAATTCTATATCGCACTGTGATTTGATCATATTAGAGATGTCAGCATTGCCGACAGAGCCTTGTATGCCGATAGGTGCAGATGGTTTTTCTATCTTTATGATGCTTGATTCTAGCAATTTCTTTTCAGCTTCCAATCTTGCAATCTCCTCTTGCTCCTCTTTGAGCATTCTCTCTTTTTCACTATTCCAAGTTTCGACTACCTCTGGAGTTGCCAACTTCGCAAAACCTTTTGCTATCAAAAAATTTTGTCCGTATCCATCTTTAACCTCTTTAATCTCTCCGCTTTTGCCAAGTGACTTTACATCTTTAACTAACAATACTTTCATAAAAAAAATCCTTTAAAACAATTGTTCTATTTTAGCGAATTTTATATGAGTAGTGATTAAAAACTACTTTTAAGGAAAAATAAGCGATAGTAAACTAAAAAAGGTAACAAATGTTTATAGAGTTCAAAGAGCCAAATTACACTACATTTATCTCAGAATTGAAAGATATCATAGCAAGATACAACAACACAGTAGATGAGATAGTAAAAAATGACTCAAAGAGCTACGCCGATACACTTAAAATCCTAGAAGAGCTTGACGAAGAGCTCTCGCTCTGCTTTACTCCTCTTTCACATCTCAACAGTGTATCAAATTCAAGTCAAACACAAAAAATATACGAAGAAGCGCTCCCGATTATTTCAAATTTCCACACAAAACTCTCACACAATAAGAAGCTCTATGAAAAGATAAAAAGCATTACAACAACAAAAGCTGATGAGCAAAGAGTGATTGATGAAGCGATCAAAGATTTTGAACTCGCCGGTGTAGATCTCGAAATGACAAAAAAGAGACGACTTGAAGAGATAGATATGAATCTCAGTAGTCTCTCAAATGAATTTTCTCAAAACTTACTCAATGCTACAAACGAATACACACTCACTATCGAGAATGAAAAAGATATAGAAGGCATCCCCGATTCAGCACTTGAACCGCTCAAAAAAGAGAGGGATGGCAAGATTGTCTATGAGTTCAATCTGCAAATGCCAAATTATATTGCCTATATGACCTACGGTCCAAATAGAACCTTGAGAGAAAAGCTCTACAAAGCTTACACCTCTAGAGCGCCTCAAAACGCTCAAATCATCGATGCCATACTTCAACTCAGAGAAGAAGAAGCAAAGCTATTGGGTTTTACCAATTATGCCCAATATGCACTCAGCAAAAGAGATGCAAGCTCAAGCGATGAAGTGATAGATTTTTTAGAAAAACTGATAGCAATCGCACAACCATTTGCCAAAAAAGAGTTTGAAGAGCTAAGCGCTTATGCAAAGAGTATTGATGCATTAACACAACTTGAGAGTTATGATGTGGCATATTATGCACAAAAGCTACAACAAGAAAAGTTTGACTTTGATGAGAGGATAGTACAAGAGTATTTTGAACAAAGTAGTCTCTTAAAGGGACTACTTGAGACTGTCTCAAAACTCTTTGATATAGAATTTAAAGAGCTTGGACTCAAACTATGGCATCCTTGTGTTAAGGCATATGATATCTATGAAGATGGAAAGTTAAGTGCGCGCATATATCTTGACCTTGAAGCAAGAAGTTCAAAAAGGGGCGGTGCGTGGATGCACGATTTTGAGACACACTTTTTTGATGCAAAAGAAGAGAGAAAGCTAGCCTCAGCTTTTATCGTTTGTAATTTCTCTGCTGCCACAAAAGAGACGCCATCACTCCTAAGGCACGATGATGTGGTAACTCTTTTTCATGAAATGGGACATGCGCTCCATCATCTACTAAGCAAAAATACACAAAGATCACTCTCAGGCATCAATGGGGTCGCCTGGGATGTTGTTGAATTTCCTTCACAATTTTTAGAAAATTTTGCCTACCAAAAAGATGTATTAAAAAGCATTGGCACGCACTATAAAAGCGGAGAGAGTATCCCCGATTGGCTGATTGAGAAGATAGAGCAGACAAAGAATTTTCAAGCAGCCTCAGGATTATTGAGGCAAATAGAGTTTTCACTTTTTGATATCAAACTGCATCTCAAATACCACAACATCGAACAGACGCAGCATCTACTTGATGCTATACGCAAAGAGACTTCACTTATAAAGGTACCAGGCTACAATAAGTTTCAAAACTCCTTTGCGCACATCTTTGCAGGTGGCTATGCGGCAGGATACTACAGTTATAAATGGGCAGAGGTCCTCAGTGCAGATGCATTCATAGAGTGTTTGGACGAAGATGGTCTCTTCAATACTCTTAAAGCGAAAGGATACAAAGAGCATATCCTCGCAAAAGGATCACTCAAAGAGATGCGTCATCTCTATAGGGAGTGGCTAGGTAAAGATCCCGATGTGGACAGCTTGGCAAAACTATATGGACTTACAAAGGATAGTTGATGAAAGAGTATCTGCCGATTGCGCTGATAATTTTTGCAATCTTTATCTTTATCTTTTTAGGGGCGCTCTACAGTCCTACTTTTAGCCAACAAAAAAGTTTTTTAGAGCTCTTTATGCTTCTTGGCGGTCTTCTCTTTGTTTTTAGCATGCTTGCTGTTGCCGTAATTCTTGGCTTTAGCTCATTTGCACTCTTTTTAACGATTTTTTTAGTTGCAGTGATGCTCCTTTTTGGCATAGAAGCCGTCCTCTTGATGGGAGTTACCATCTATGCTTTCTGGGGGCTTATCTTTACGATGCAGCTGCTTCTTTTTGATCACGATATCAAAACATCCAAAGAGTGGTTCCAAAGCAGATACACCAAAAAGAGTTTTGAGATAGAATTTTATGCATTTTATCCCCTGTTGGGTGCCATGTATATACTCATAGAGTATCTACCTGCGCTTATTTATAAAGATTCGATGCTCTCCTTTTCACCCAAAAGGGTACAAGAAAAAATGAACGATTTTTTGATAAAATAACTCAATAAATACAAGACAAAGGTTTACGATGATGCGATATATACGGTATGGAATTCTCTCTTTAATTACTGCTTTGATCTTTATAGGGTGTAATGCAAAAGCGCCAATTACAGGCAGAAGTCAAATGATTATGATCTCTCCACAGCAAGAACTTGCTCTTGGAATGCAAAGTGCCAAACAGGTACTCAAAAAATCAAAATTAAGTAAAAATAGAAACTATATCAATAGAGTCAACAGGGTCGGTAAAAAAATCGCGGCTGCCTCAGGACAGACAAATTATAAATGGAAATTTTATGTTATCGATGATCCTAAAACAGCAAATGCTTTTGTTCTTCCGGGCGGTCAAGTATTTTTCTATACAGGCATCTTAAAATATATGTCCAATGACGATGAGATCGCAGCCGTTATGGCACACGAAGTCGGCCATGCTCTTGCACGACATGCTGCTGAACGGATAAGCACACAACAGCTTGCCTCTTTGGGTGGGCAAATGCTCCAAATTGGTCTTGGGGCTAAGGGTGTGAGTGCCGGCAACACAAATGCGGTTATGCAAGCTTTTGGCATTGCAAGTCAACTTGGTGTTATATTGCCTTATTCTAGAACACAAGAGTATGAGGCAGATCATATAGGATTGGTTTTGGCAGCAAGAGCGGGATACAATCCAAACGGCGCACTCACCTTTTGGAAGAAATTTATGAAAAGTAACTCAAAAAGGTCACCTGAATACTTCTCAACACACCCTAATCCTACAAATCGTATAGCAAGACTTAAAGCATTGATGCCGAAAGTAATGCCAATCTATGAGAAGAATAGAAGAAGATAAGAGAGCTTCTCTTATCACTTTCTATTTGGTTGATTTTTCCCTTCAATGATGAGGCGAAGTGCGTTAAGCTTTATAAAGCCTTCCGCATCGGATTGATCGTACACTTCATCCTCTTCAAATGTAGAGTGCGCTTCACTATAGAGTGAAATATCTGAACTTCGCCCTATCACAATCACATTGCCTTTATAGAGTTTGAGTTTGACTTCACCCTCAACATTCTCCTGTGTCTTATCGATAGCAGCTTGAAGCATTTTACGCTCCGGTGACCACCAATAGCCATTATAGATCAGTTTTGCATAGCGTGGCATAAGCTCATCTTTGAGATGTGCCTCTTCGCGATCGAGTGTGATAGATTCGATGGCTCTATGTGCTTTAAGCATAATCGTACCACCCGGTGTCTCATAACACCCTCTTGCTTTCATCCCAACATATCTATTTTCAACGATATCAATTCGGCCTATCCCATGCTTGTTGCCGTAATCATTAAGCGTTTTAAGCAGTGTTGCGGGCGACATCGCCTCGCCGTTTATGGCAATAGGATCACCATTTTTATAGCTTAGGGTGATGTATTCGGCTTCATCGGGCGCATCTTCAGGCGAACTCGTCCACAACCACATACTTTTTTCAGGTTCATTTGCAGGATTTTCAAGATGCAAGCCCTCGTAAGAGATATGGAGTAGATTTGCATCCATAGAGTATGGACTTATCTTTGGATTGCCATTTTCATCAAGATGTTTTTGAGATATCTCTATGCCGTTTTTCTTTGCATACGCTATCAATTTTTCTCTTGAATTAAGATCCCACTCTCTCCATGGAGCAATCACGGCGATATCAGGATTGAGTGCTAGATAGCCAAGTTCAAATCGTACTTGATCATTCCCCTTTCCGGTAGCTCCATGACTTACTGCATCAGCACCTGTTTGTTTGGCTATCTCGATCTGTTTCTTTGCGATAAGCGGTCTTGCTATCGAGGTTCCAAGGAGATATTCACCCTCATAGATAGCGTTAGCTCTAAACATAGGAAATACAAAATCTTTGACAAATTCTTCCTTGAGATCAAGTATAAATATATTCTCAGGTTTTATGCCAAACTTTAATGCTTTCTCTCTAGCCGGCTCCACCTCTTCGCCCTGTCCAAGATCGGCTGTGAATGTAACAACCTCACATCCATACTCATCTTGCAGCCATTTAAGAATAATACTCGTATCGAGCCCGCCACTATAAGCTAATACTGCTTTTTTAATATCTTTTTTTGCCATATATGACACCTTTTTATCGTAAATTAATTGAGATATTTTAGCATAGTGTTGATTAAAAGGGTGCTCAAAATTTAGCCTAATTGCTTTTAAGATATAATATTGAAAATCTAAAAACGGAGTCTTATGAAACTCGGAGTCAACATAGACCATATCGCTGTTCTAAGAGAAGCAAGACGTATCAATGATCCTGATCCGCTGCAGGCTATTGCTATATGCGAAAAAACAGATGCAGACCAGATTACCATCCATCTTCGAGAAGATCGTCGTCATATACAAGATAGTGATGTTGCCAAGATTCTCAAGGCATCAAAACTCCCTATCAACCTAGAGTGTGCCATAGCACCGGAAATTATCGAGATCGCTTGCTCACTCAAGCCTCACCGCGCAACCATAGTTCCTGAAAAAAGAGAAGAGGTTACAACAGAGGGCGGGCTGGCACTTGAAGGGAATTTTAGTGCGATGCAAGAGGCTATTTTAAAGTTGCAAAAAAACGATATTGAAGTTTCTCTTTTTATAGATCCCGATAGTAGCAGTGTGCAATTAGCCAAAGACCTTGGAGCACAATGGGTGGAATTTCACACGGGAAAATATGCAAATATCTACGCTATGCTTTATGGCGGTTTGGCAAATTCCGATCACTGTATCAAAGAGCTTAATTTACCAAAAAACGAACTTGAAATCATGTTAGCAGATGAGCTTAAAAATATCAAAACCGTAGCAAAAATTGCTTCATCAATAGGTCTAAAAGTTGCCGCGGGTCATGGATTAAACTATCAAAATGTCAAAGATATAGCCAAAATTGATGAGATAGAAGAGCTCAATATAGGGCAGAGCATCATAGCGCGCTCCATCTGGGTAGGACTTGAGACGGCAATCAAAGAGATGCAAGAGGCGATAAAACGATGAAAAAAGTTGCTATTAGTCTTGGTGATTTAAACGGTATCGGCATAGAGATAGCACTGAAAGCACACGATAGCATCAAAGAACTCATCGAGCCAATCTACTGCATAGATCAAGCCATGCTCACCCAAGCGGCCAATCTCCTTGGGCTAGATATACCGGATGATTTTAATGCAACCCAAAATGTAGGAGAGTCTTTTGATATAAAAGCCGGGAGCATAGCAAAAGAGAGTGGCGCCTACAGCTTTTCTTCATTTAAAAAAGCGGTTACATTGGCGCAAAACGGCGAGGTGGATGCTATCTGCACCCTACCGATCAACAAAAAAGCTTGGGAGCTTGCGGGCGTTAGATATAAAGGACACACCGATGCACTCAGGGATTTTACCAAACAAGATGCCATAATGATGCTTGGCTGTACGAAGCTGTATGTTGCTCTTTTTACAGAACATATACCACTTCAAAATGTAGCTTCAAAAATAACAAAAGAGCGTCTTGTGACCTTTTTAAACAATCTTGCTAAAAGCATACATCCAAAAAGCAAAGTCGGTGTACTTGGACTCAATCCACACGCAGGAGATAATGGCGTTTTAGGAGAGGAAGAAAATAGTATCCGTCAAGCCATTAAAGAGGCAAATGAAATCATCGGAAAAATCTTCTATGATGAAGATATCCTCGTGCCTGATATCGCTTTTACTCCCCATATCAGAGAGCGTTACAGCCATCTAGTTGCTATGTATCATGATCAAGGCTTAGCACCGCTAAAAGCACTCTATTTTGAAGAGAGCATCAATGTCTCTCTCAATCTTCCATTTTTACGCACATCGGTTGATCACGGTACTGCTTTTGATATTGCTTACAAAAAAGAGAGGGAGCTCAATACAAAAAGTTATATAAATGCGATTCAATACATTGCGATGACGTAAAAAATTTTAGGATAAGAGGCTACTTAAAACAACCCTTCGCCTTCTTCTTCTATCTCACACTCATCATTCATTCTCTCGCTCAACTCATCCTTGCATCTTTTGCAAAGATAACGGTATGTGCTCATATCATAATAGACATCATCACCTTCACAAAGACTCTCATAGCACTGCCCGCAAACATTGGTGACTCGAAGTAGTATCTCTTTTGTAGCCTTTTGCTCCACAAAACAATTTTCACCACCCATTACGCTTCCTTTGAGTCAATCTTATCTATCATCGCTTGCGCCTCTTGAAGTCCGTCGTCAAGCTCAAGTGCTTTTTGGTAGTTCTGCCTTGCTTCATCAAGCTTTCCAAGATCATAAAGTGTATTTGCATAATTGAAAAAATGAGGTGCATAGTGAGCATCTAAAGAGATTGCCTGTTTATGAGTTTCTATTGCCTTATCATCTTCGCCCAATTTGTGATATGTATTTGCAAGTGAACCAAATGCAAGATCATTTTTAGGCTCAAGTGCAATAATCTTCTCATAATAGACAACGGCTTGATTAAAATCCTCTTCTTGAATCGATACAAACCCTGCTCTTTGGAGCACTTCAACATTATTCTCATCGAGAATTAATGCACTTAAAATTGCCTTTTTTGCATCTTCAAAATTTTCTTTAGCTAGAGAATCATCTGCCATCTCCAAGAGCTCATCAAGTCTACTTTTTTCCACTTTTGGCTCAGTAAAAATCTTATCAGGACGGCTGATTCCGCCTATCTGTTCATCGGGTAATTTTGCCTCATAGTCGATGCCTCTTTTTGGATAATCTCCACTAAAAAGCTTTTTGAAAAATATATAAAAAATAGTAACTGCGATTAGAAAAAGTGCTATTTGTGAAATGCCCATCATGTCTCCCTAGAGTTATAGTTTATCATAGAATATTTTTACTTAATTATAGAAATATTTACATCTGTGAGGCCAATGTTGTAATCGCCTCTTCAAGCAAATCTCTACTTGCATATCGAAACTCTTTGACTTCACCATTTTTAAAATGAAGAAAAATGGCAAAAGCAACAAGCTCCACCTTATCTTTTGAGAGTTTATCAAACCACTCTAGGCTCACCTGTGTCGTCTCTTGAGCTACACCTGTAAAAACAATAGCAGCCGGATAGAGCCTTGTTATATCACCACTCTCTATCTTATAATCTTCAAGCTCTAAAATCATAGTCAAATTATAGTATAATCAAATAAAATCAGAGATAGTCGGAGGGCTTTATGAGCATTAAAGATGAATTAAAAGAGAAGATCAAAGAAGCAATGAGAAGTAAAGATATTGCCACAAGAGATACACTTAGAAATATACAAACTATGATAAAGCAAATTGAAGTAGATGAACGGCGTGAAATTGACGATAACGAAGCGACAAAACTTATCATAAAATATGCAAAACAGAGACAAGAAGCGATGGCACAATTTGAGGCAGCCTCCAGAGATGATCTTGTGCAAAAGGAGCAACTTGAACTTGATATACTGAGCGAGTATCTTCCGAAGCAATTAAGCGAGGAAGAGCTCAAAATAAAACTCAAAGAGATTGTCGCTGAACTCGGTGCAACATCCATGAAAGATATGGGTAAAATAATGGCTAAGGCAAAAGAGTTCTTTGGTAACAGTGCTGATGGGAGCACCATAAACAAAATAGTAAAAGAGTTATTGAGCTAAAGGTATATTGTAATTTTATCAACTTCATAAAAAGTGGCTTGACATACCAAGGGGAAGCTTTAACATAACTCCCTATCTCGCTCTATTTGATTATTAAGTAAAAATTGGATTATTTGTCGTTATGCTTCATGAGAAGAAACATCAATGTTGCAATAAGCGCAATAGATGCTACATAGACTAAAGACTCTTTCGCATCAAAAATTTTTGGAGAGCTATTTTCGCCGCTTTGTCTTTTTATCTGTTTTTTCACAAGGTCACCCCTTTCAGAATTACAAAACACACTCTATTTCTCTTTTAACACTTTTTTGTATTAAGTTTATCTATATATTACACTACAGCATTAACCCAAAAATGGAATTAATATTAATCAATTTTAATATAATGAAACTTAAAATAATATTAATCTATATCAATTAATAAACAAATTGGTTATATATATTATATATTTATATTATATTTAAGCGATTTAAGTGCTGCGGTTATATCTTTTTGCCTCATAAAATGCTCCCCTACCAAGAATGCATCTGCACCGATTTTAGAGAGTTCTACTACCGTTTCATGATCATGGATTCCACTCTCAGCAACGATAATTTTTCCATTTGGGATAAGTGGTATAAGCTGTTCACTCAAACTCATATCCATCTCAAATGTCTCAAGATTTCTATGATTGATACCTATGATATTGGCACCCGCAAACATCGCTTTTGTCAAATCGCTCTTATCGTGAACTTCGACCAAAACCTCCAAGCCAAGATGAAGCGCATAATTGTAGAGCTCTTTAAGCTCTTTGCGACTCAATGCCGCTGCTATCAAAAGAACAAAATCTGCCCCATAAACTAAAGCTTCCAATAACTGATACCTATCGATGATAAAATCTTTTCTAAGCAAAGGTGGCTTCACATATCTTCTTATATGAGCTAGATACTCGAGATTGCCTTTAAAATAGTGTGGCTCAGTGAGGACGGAAATGGCATCAGCACCTCCATCTTCGTACGCTTTTGCAATGTGTAGTGGATCAAAATCTTCCCTGATGATTCCTTTGCTAGGGCTTGCTTTTTTAACCTCAGCTATGATTCTATAGGGATTTTCAGGTGTAGATTTGAGTGCCGTTATGACATCCTTTGGCATAAACGGATTGAAAGCGAGTGACCTTCCTAACCAATCTTCTGAGAACTCTTTTTTTCTCTTTTCGAGGTCATCTTTTGTTTTTTTGATTATCTCTTGCAGTATCTTTGGGGGCATAGATTCCCACTCCTTCTATTTTGCGTAAAATTATACCAAGGGTTACTTATTGGCTCTTTTTGGGCTCGCTATTTGCTGCTTTATGGCATTTTTGTATGATAGCCCAGTGTGATTCGACTTCAGGTTCATTCGTGCCTGCGATATCAACAACATGTTTCATAACTCTATATGCCTTATCGCAATCATGCAATTTATAAAAACCCCAAGCTAAAGAGTCAAGGTAGTAGTAGTTGGTGATATCTTTAAAGACAGCCCGTTTGACAGCACTCAAACCTTTTTTAATCTCGATATCATTATCGATAAGGGTATAGCCATAATAGTTCAGGTAGATAGCATCACTCACACCAAGGTCAAATGCTTTTTCAAAGTTGCCTATCACACTCTCAATCATCGCTTTATCTTTTTTATCTTTTGCACCCTCATAAATCATAATTGCTTTTTGTGCGATCCACTGCGGGTTATGATCTTTCGCATAAAACTTATCTAAAAGAGCAATAGCCTTATCATATTGCTCATCTTGTTTATAGAGATCAAAAAGATAGGTTTCGCCAATCTCATTTTTCTCCAAAAATCTTATGGCACCTTTTATATCTTTTCGTATAAAATAGGCTTGCAAAACTTTTTGAAGATAGTGCTCTGTATTAAGATTTTTATAGAGATTTTTAGTCGTTGCTATGATGGCATCCACATTCATATCTTTAGCATAGAGATCAAGAAGCTCCAAGCTAACAACCTCACTAAAACCATAATGTTTCTCATGCTCTTTAAGTAGATTTATCGCTTTTTGTCTCTGCATGAGAGGGTCATTATAGAGCGATGCAATACGTGCTATGATTTCATCATTTTTACTCTTTTTATACACATCCTCTAAAAGCTCAAGAGCTCTGATTGGTTTTTTAAGATAGAGCCATGCATTGGATGCTATTTCCAAATCCAATACATTATCTGATTTTGACAACAATATCCCAATCTCTTTTTCAGCCCTCGCATACATACCTTGCGTTAGATACAATGAGAGTATCAGCCTGTGTGATTCGATATCATTTGGATTTTTCTTAATCCACCGCTCTAGTTCATTTAAATTTTCCTCGATATCTTTAGAGGCCATAAGTGAGAGAGATATCTTTTTAAACAGAAACTGTTTTGAGCCTGTCTCTTTGTAGAGCTTATCAAAGATAGCATAACTCTCATTTGGTTCATTTCTTTGAGCATGCCAAAGAGCCCGCATGATAAGTTCATCTTCATTTGCAATCTTGCTATTTTCACCGCCAAAAAGGAGTGAAAGCGTAAAAATAGACAATAAAAATAGTTGTTTCATATGATTCCCGGACACTGATTTCTTACCTCGTCTTTATCATTTTTAAATTGTTGCCAAAAAGGAAATGTTCTGCACTGATTGGGTCTTACATCGTAGATACTGCAACGATTGATTGACTCATCAAAAAATATACATGCATAGTCATCTTCACTCAATTGTTTTTCCAATAACGAATACCTATGGCCGACCTTTTTAAGATATATTATAGCAAAATCCTCCAAACTGATAGATAATTTTTTTGCTATATTTTCCATCTCTTGATACTTTACCCAGATATATCCGCTCTCTCCTCTACAGCAATAGCCTCCACAGCTATCACACTTTGAGGCGTCAAAGCAAAAATCATACCCCTCTTCACTAATGATCACAATACTCCTTTTTTGCTTTTATACTATGTATCTTAGCATATCCAAAAGCCTCTTTTGCCTCTTGAAGATAATTGTTATCTTCACCAAAAACGATAAAAGGCGACTCAACTTTAGTGGCTGATTTTGAATTGTGCCGACAAGCCAAAAAGACCAATTTTGAATCTCTATCTTTCTTTGAATGCACAAATCGTATATGCTCAGCTCTGAGATGATACTTTTCAAGCAGACTCAACAAAGGAGGTATCTGTTTAGCATCATAACAAAAAAAGAATCTCCCCTTTGGCTTGAGTACTTTATGCACTTTGGCGATAAAATCTTCTAGTGGCATATGCGATGCGTGCCTTGATATCTCGATATTTTCATCAAAACTTTTTGTAGTACCTGTGGCATAAAAAGGAGGGTTTGAGACGACTATGTCAAACTTTCTATCCTCTTTAAGATCAAAAAAATCTTGATGCAGTGCCTCGACATCCAATGTGTTGATGCTATAATTTATCTCTGCAAAGTCGATCATAGAACTCTGCTTATCAACAATATGTGCTTTGATGTCAAATTCTCTTGAGAGCACCAAGCCGACCACTCCGACTCCACAGCCCACATCAAGCATCTCGCCTTTTGGTTGAAATTTTGAGATAAAATGTATCAAGAAAATGGAATCACTATTGAAAGAATAACCACAATCAGACTGATAAACTATCAAAAAAGCACCTTTTTTATTGAATTTTACAACAAAATTAGTATAATCGCGTTTATGAATCCAAAACAAGACTCTAGATTGACACCGCCATCGACAGAATTTTCTATGTTGGACTATGAGTGTTCTTACTTACCCGGTAAAATTGTTAGAATGCACTATAGATATGTTTTTCAACCAAATAAAACATTTCTCTCTGCTGTTATCAAAAGAGGTTGGAGAAGATTTGGAAAATTCTACTTTCATCCTGTTTGCGAAGGTTGCTATGAGTGCAAGAGTCTCCGCATTGATGCAGATAACTTTACCCCAACTAAGAGTCAAAAGAAATCACAAAATAGAAACAAAGATACGCAAATAGTCATACAAAAACCAAGCATGACCAAACATCATATCGAGCTTTACAATCGCTACCACCAATACAAGCAAGGCAGCAACGGATGGCGATATAAGGCGATAAGCTTTAGAGAATACTATGAAAACTTTGTTGATGGCGCAGGTGATTTTGGAAGAGAAGTGCTCTACTATAGAGACGATAAACTCATCGGTGTTGATCTTATAGATATCATAGATGACGGAATCAGCTCTATATACTGCTATTATGACCCTGAGTATAGCCGTTACTCTCTTGGCACATTTTCACTACTCTATCAAGTAGAGTTGGCTCGTCAAATGCACTTGCGTTGGATATATCTCGGGTATTGGGTTGAGGGGTGCAAGTCATTTGCATACAAAACAAACTACAATCCACAAGAGATACTCGATAACTTCCCGCCGCTAGAAAATAAACCGGAGTGGCGAGAGGCTAAAATCTCCGATCAAAACTAAAATAGACTCTATTTTTATCGAATGCAAAGATGTTGATATTGCTTTTTACATGCGTATATTCAAAATTTATCTTTGGCATCACACCCCAAAAATACCAATCACGCTTCCATAATGATAGATCATAACTATACTCTTTATCATGCCTTTGTATGCCATAAATATTTGGAGCATCATCATAGACTTTATTGGCATAATTCGCACTTATCTTAGTAGAAAATGCGAAGGGTATATCTTTTGCAAAACCTATCCTTATAGCACTTCTCGTGAATGACTCACTTCGCTCTTTTGCATGGTTATCATACTGATCAATACCGCCAAAAAGCATAAAACTCGGCGAAAAAGAGTACGATGCACCAAATGAACCAAAACTATACCATCCATCTAAAAAAGTGCGTTCATCATAACTGTTTTTCCCAAGCTCAACAGCAAAAGAATTTTGAAATTTACGACTCCATAGATAAGAGAGTGAAGTTCTTGCACCCCACGATTGGCTATAAGGATTGTTGCCAAAGAGACGCTTTTGGAAAAAAGGCATCAGTGTAAAACTCTTTGTAGCATCTTCCCATCTATAGCCAAAAGAGGCCCTAGCGACAAAATCATTATACTCATCATACTCTTTATAAGTTTTTCCATACATACTCAAAGAGCTTACAAGCACATGATTGTCTTTGAGGTTGATATTTTTCTGCATCCACAAAGCGTACCCTACCCCTCTGTCATGTTTGGGTAAACTCTCTTCACTTCTCTCAAAAATCCAATTACCTAACTTCATATATTTATCACTGGAGGTTTCATTGATATTGTCATCGTCGATATAGTTCAAAGAGACACTCCATTGAAAATCATTTTTCTTCTGGATAGCGAGAGTGTATTGGTTGATAGTGCTTAGTATCTGCCGAGGAAGATAGGGAGTTGCTCTTAGTTTATCGAGCTGAAAGGAGGCTGCTTCATACTCCTTATTTCGGAAAAGAGCTTGCACGAGGTAGAGCCTCACGGGACCAAGCGTTCCATCCTTTTCAAGAAGTTGCCTATATCCGCTAATCGCATCTTTGTATCGGCCCTTTACAAAAGCCAAACGACTCTTCGCATAGAGGAGCAAATTGTCATCTTTGATGGCAAGTGATTCATATAGTGGTATCAGATGCTCCACGATGCTCCACTGCCCTTTTTGAACCGATTGATCCAATATTTTGGAAAACAGCAGAGGATTTGCAAGCAGATCCTCATCGTTTAAAGCTATCTTTTGCTTTTTATGCACAGCAGAAAGAGCATCTTGCTTCTTCTGATAGAAAACCGTTTGCTCATTTGGTGTTTGAGTAAAATCAGGGATCAACACCTCTTGTCTCGCAAAAACCACTATCGTTGGCAATAAAAAGAGTAGAGCTATATACTTTCTATACAAAAAACCTCAATTCAAAATATCATAAAAGAATCTATAGTTAACAACCCTTTATTAATCATTTTTTTGTGCACCAAAAGAAAATCCGAGAGCTCCATCTTCACTGTCACTAAGCACTCCTGTACCACCTAATTCTTCAGCATCGGGACCAAAAAAACTTCCGGAGAAAGTGCCGCCATTATTCCAAGAAGATGCTGTTGCAGTACCACTAAAATCACTTCCATCAATATCGCCGTCAAAGAATAAACTTTCACCAAATAATGCGGGACCTGCGTCTTGAAAACCTCCCTTGATTTTTTTATCGCCATAATTCACGTCAAATCCAATAGAAGCATCTTGAAACTGCCCACTAATTGATAAAGTAGTAAGATGCCCGGAGTATGATGCTGTGCCTACTGTAGGCATAGAGCTTGTCTTTTGCCCAACATAAAAGACTTCCCCATCAACATATCGTGGAGCTTCTGCTGCAGGAGTAATAGAGCTACCACTATAAGAGTAATATGTAGCAACAACACCAAATCTAGAATAGCTATAAGTAGTGCCACCAATATGTTTAGCAATGGCACCTTCTGTTATATGAACAAATCCACCTATCGGCGTCGCTCCATCAAGAGTTACATCTACGGGTGTGCCTTGATAGTTATAAGTATATACTGCATCATCACCGGTACCAACCACTGAAGCAACTCCCGCCTCTCCTCCTCCTTCTACTTCAAGCCCCGTATATGTCTGTGTGACCGCCGCAGGTGTTGCACTACCGCCACCGCCACCACATGCACTCAACATCATCATAACCATAGCTATAAGCATAATATTCAAAATTTTCATGATTATCCCCCCCCCTATTTATATTTTTTATCAACTATATAATATCACACACATCTTAAGATATTGTTAATATTATATAAATTTTTATTTATAATTCTTTTCTTAAAAAATTGTAAAAGAATCTATAGATAATAGCCCTTTAGGGTTTTTTTGCGCCAAAAGAAAATCCAAAAGTTCCACCTCCATCATTAAAGGTTCCAGCTCCTCCTAGCTCTTCAGCATTGGGACCAAAAAAACTTCCATGATACTCGCCTGCTATTGCAGCCCCGGACAACATAGTGCCACTAAAATCACTTCCAATAATACTATCCTCATCAAATGTCATAATTGTTCCGTCAAGAGTAGCATCTCCACTGATTGTTTTACCAGCATAATCTACAGTAAATGTAACGGTAGCATCGTTAAATTCTCCATCTTGCAAAGTAGTAAGATACCCGCCGTATGTTGCTGTACCTGTTGTAGGCATAGAACTTGTCTTTTGCCCAACATAAAAGACTTCTCCGTCGGTATATGTATCTCCTGGAGTAAAACCATCAAATGAGGCAACAACACCAAATCTAGAATAACTATAAGTAGTACCGCCAATATGTCGAGCAATACCGCCACCTGTTGTATCGACAAATCCACCTATCGGCAGCGTTCCACTAAGAGTTACATCTACGGGTACACCATTAAAAAAATAAGTATATTCTTCATCTTCATTTACAGAAGCAACTCCCACCTCTCCTCCTGTTGCTGCATAGAGGCCCGTATATGTATCTGTGACCGCTGCGGGTGCAGCACCACCGCTACCACTGCATGCACTCAACACCAACCCAACGATAAACGCTATAATCACATGGTAAATTTTCATGCTATTTCCCTTATTGATATCATATCTAATAGTAAGATATTATCATCTATAACTTAAATTTTTATCTTAATGAATAATTTTTATAAATTATTCTACTGTTATTTTAACTTTCTAACCCAATTATAAAAGAGTCTATCGGGATCAAGTCTTGCATCGATAGCTTTACCCGTAACGATGTGCTGTGCAAGTTCGCTTGCGCAATAAGGAGCAAAGACAAATCCTCTTGCACCCAATGCATTGTGCAGATAAATATTTGGGATATATCTCAAAGGATACCTTCTGCCATCTAAGATATTTGGTGAGTTTTGGAGCATATACTCTACATCGATGATCTTGCCGACTGTTGGCGTATAGTCACGATTTGATGCTCGCATACCGCAATGCATCCCCGTAAGCTCAAAATCGCTACTATCGATCAGGGAGGAGGCTTTCTCTAAAAGTCCCGCAACCGACTTCTCATCACAAGGTATCACCTCTTTGACATCGAGCTCATGTGTTGCCCCTATCTTGATGACTCCATCAAAATTTGCAGATATTGAGATGTTTTTGTGCATAGAGAGATCAAGTTTGAATTGCGTTTTAAAATCACCGCGATTGCCCCAGATACCCTTGATGCTCATATATCTTATATCAAGCAGATCCGTCTCATATCCTGTAGCAAGAACGATATTTTGAGCACTATACTTACCGCATATCCAAAGATCATTCTCTTGATTAAGCTCTTTTATATCACTAAGCTCATACTCAATACCTTGTGCCATCTGCTCACAGATACTTGGATCACAAATGCCTGCTTGGGGAAATAAAATCGCTTCAAAATCGCTTTGAATGCCAAGCTCTTTGAGCTTTTGAGGCGTATATATCTCATGCTCTAGCGTGATATATCGTCTGTATGTCTCAAACTTTTGAGCATCTGTGGCATCTTTTGGGATGCGCAAGATACCACTTTGTAAAAAATGCTCACTAAAATGTTTGCTATAAAGTTCATAAGCAAAGAGAAAGGCTTCATCGCTGAGTTGTTTTATGGGCAGATCGATGCCCACTTTTGGAGAGAAAAAAGCACCCGCTGCCCCGCTTCCACCACCGGCAATACCTTTTTTATCGACAAGCAATACATCTTGTCCGAGTTGCTTTAAAAAATAGGCTGTGCTACACCCTGCGATACCTGCACCGATAACGATGGTATCATAGTGGTGTTTCATCTATATAGTAATCTCTTTGATATCCGCGATCTCTTTGAAGCTATTGTAGATTTGTCCGATAGTCGCTTGGCGATTGACTTTTAAAGAGAGATTATCACTATTGACCATAACCTTATCGAAGTAGTTATCTAGAGAGTTTTTGAGTGAAAAAAGAGCCTTGAGGTTCTCTTCATAACTCCCATAACTCTTTGAGGTTATCTCTTTGAACTCTCCATATAAGCTCTTCTCTTCATCAAGTTCAAATCTCCCCTCATCAACATTAAGACTCTCAACATCTTTTGATATATTTGCCACCCTCTTAAATGTGATAGATATATCTTTAAAGTCAGCTCCGCTAACGATGCTATCTAATGCTTCGCATTTTTTAAATATCTTGACTATATCGCTTTCGCCTGAACCCAATACCGCATTGAAGATAGAGGGATTCATATCCAAGCTTTTCAAGATTCTCTCCATCATAAAAGCTTTCAAATTCTCTAAATCAAACTCTTGATATCCTGCTGAGAGCTCTTGTATCATCGCATCTATATCAAAAGGCAGGTCAAATTCTAAAACGACACGCACGATCCCGTTCACGGCTCGTCTTAGTGCAAAAGGATCCTTGGAGCCGGTTGGAATCTTACCGACACTAAAGAGACCGATGAGCGTATCAAGTTTTATAGACAGAGCAACGATAGCACTAAAAAGCGTGCTTGGAAGATCGCCCCCCTCGCCTACTGGCATATACTGCTCTTTGATTGCCAAACATACATCGCTATCAAGATTTAATGCTTTTGCATAGTAGTACCCCATAAGCCCTTGAAGTTCTGTAAATTCATAGACCATCTCACTTGTAAGGTCCGCTTTGGCGAGTCTGATGGCTTGGCTTATCTTTTTACCGTCAACACCGAATTTGTTTGCCAAATTGAGTGCGATTTTCTCTTCCCGCTCTATCTTGTCAGCAACAGTACCTAGCCCATCCATAAACTGCACAAGCTCAAGCCCGTCTGTTTTAAGTCCTCTTTTTAGGTCATTTTTATAGAAGAACATAGCATCACTAAGACGAGGCTTTAAAACCCTCTCATTACCAGAGATAACCTTGCTATAATCATCCGTTAAAGCATTGCTTACTACTACAAATTTATTTGAAAGTTTTCCCTCTTGAAATACGGGAAAATATCTTTGATTTTCTTTCATCGAAGTTATGATAACCTCCGGCGGAAGCTCAAGAAAAGAGAGATCGAAACTACCCAAAAGCGCTTTTGGATTTTCAGTGATTGCTACAACCTCTTCAAGTAAATCTTCATCTATCTCTATAGTAATACCGTTCTCTTTTTGAAGAGCATCAAACTCCTTGAGGATAAGCTCTCTTCTGCTCTTTGGGTTAAGTAATACATCTCCATTTTTAAGGATATTCTCAAAATCACCTATCTTTAGAACCTCTTGTTTTTCAAAACTTTGCATTCTGTGCACATAGGTAAAATCACTACTTTTTACTCCAAAGAGTTCAGCATCCACAACTACATCATCAAGTCTCACTTGAAGCCATCGTATCGGTCTTATAAACTCATCGCTTCTGTTGCTCCATCGCATCATTTTCCCAAATGCCATAGAGCCTATCCACTCTTGTATCATATCTTCTAACAATAAAACAGTATCAACTCCCTCTTTTTTACTCTTGTAGTAAAGCACCTCTTTGCCTCTATCGACAATTGTGGAAAGCTGATCAAAATCAACGCCGCATTTAGCAGCAAAACCGGCTCCTGCTTTAGTTGGGACACCCTCTTTTACGGCTATCGTTATGGGAGGACCAAAAAGCTCAATCTCTGCATCTGCTTGTTTGAGTGGCATGGCATTATGGATCAAAACTAACCGTCTAGGAGTATAGTAGAAGTGAAAATCAGACTCTAAAGAGTATTTTTGAAGTATATTTTTCCAAGATTGCTCGATCTCTTTTAGATTTTTAAGCAGTGGAATTGCCGGAAGTTCTTCAACTCCAATTTCTATAAGTAGCGGTTTTTTCATAAATTTAGATCCCTAAAGAAAGATGAAAAGATTTTATCAAATCTTTACTAACGGCGCGTTTAGTCTTTATCCTCGTAGCTATCAAGCATATCTTTGCGCCGTCCTTTTTCATCAAACTTATTGCTATAGTAATTTCTCACGATAACAAATGTGATAAAAGCAAACAAAAATGCCGCGATTATGTATAAAATATCCAACATACTACTACCCCTTAAAACTTTCAAAATTTTGTCTGATTGCCTCATAAGTGACGATCCCAACACTGAGCGCTAGGTTGAGACTGCGTCCCTCTTTGCCCATCGGAATCGTGATGCACTTTTGCTTGTAGGCATCAAGCAGACTCTCATCGATGCCACTCACTTCGGAGCCAAAAAAGAGAAAATCTCCGGGCGCAAAAGAGGCATCAAAATAGAGCTGTTCGCTCTTTGTCGTTGCAAAGTGAAAATTGTCTCTGCCCTTATATACCTCAAAAAAATCATCAAGACTCTTATAGAGTTTTAGATCAAGCTTATGCCAATAGTCTAGCCCTGCTCTTTTTACCTCTTTATCCTCAATAGAAAACCCTAAAGGCTCGATGAGATGCAGTGTTGCTCCGATATTGACACAGAGCCTTCCGATGGTTCCCGTGTTGGGTGGAATCTGCGGATTGACTAAAACGATATTGAACATTAAAAAACTATCGTTTTGTTGCCGTTGATGAACACTCTATCGTTGAGTACGATTGCAAGTGCACGAGAAAGAACAATCTTCTCCACATCTTTTCCGGCACGTTGCATATCACGCCAATTAAATCGATGATTTACAGGAATAACATCTTGAGCAATGATCGGTCCTTCATCGAGATCATCGGTTACAAAATGTGCAGTTGCCCCTATGATCTTCACCCCTCGTTCATAAGCTTGCTTGTAAGGATTTGCACCAACAAAAGCAGGCAAGAAGGAGTGGTGGATGTTGATGATTTTTCCTCTATAGTTGTTGACAAATGAAGCAGTGAGGATACGCATATATTTGGCTAAAACGATGTAATCAAACTCAAGATCACTGAGCACATTGTGCACCATCGTTTCATGCTCTTCACGCTCAAGCCCCTCAGCACTCACACAATAATAAGGCACATCAAATCTTCGAACTAATCGCTCGAGATTATCATGATTTGAGATAACGGCAACGATCTGCGCGTCAAGCTCGCCATCGGCTTCTTTGATGAGGATATCACCAAGTGCATGCGACTCTTTTGTAGCAAAGATAACAATCTTTTTTGCGGCAGGCTCTATCACTTTTATATTTGAATTGAGTGGCAAAATAGCACTTATCTTCTCTTGAAGTTCTTTGGTATCAAAATCCCCTGCTACAACACTACGCATAAAAAATCTTTTGTTATCAGGGTCAACGAACTCTCTATTGCTCTCGATGTTTAAAAGGTTATCAAAAAAGACTTTTGATATCTTATAGACCAAACCCTTCTCATCGGGACAATCGATCAAAACTCTTGCATGCTTGCTTTCACTCATATATCAATCCTTTATATAAGATGCGATGACATCTCCCATTCGTGAACATGAACAGACCTCTTTTGCACCATAAGCACTGATGTCTCCTGTACGATACCCATCTTTGAGACTCGTTTTGATAGCTGCATCAATCATATCGGCCGCTTTACTCTCGCCTAATGAATAGCGTAACATCATAGAAACACTTGAGATAGTTGCAAGCGGATTGGCGACATTTTGACCTGCGATATCAGGAGCCGAACCATGAATCGGCTCGAAAAGTCCCACTTTCGCTCCGGTACTAGCACTTGGAAGAAGCCCGATAGAACCACTGAGCATACTCGCAGCATCTGAGAGAATATCACCAAATATATTGCCTGTGAGTATCACATCAAACTGTTTTGGATTGCGGATAAGCTGCATAGCCGCATTATCAACATACATATGAGAGAGTTCAACTTCGGGGTACTCTTTTGCGATATCGATGACGATATCACGCCAAAATTGACTCACCTCTAAGACATTTGCCTTATCAACAGAGCAGACTCTCTTGTCTCGCTTCATAGCGATCTCAAAAGCGACATGAGCAATCCGCTCAACCTCTTCTTTTGTATAGATCATCGTGTTGTATGCTTTATCTTCAAGCTGCTCTCTTGGCTGTCCAAAATAGATACCGCCCGTAAGCTCTCTAACAACCATGATATCTACGCCCTTAAGAACCTCTGACTTCAATGTCGAGGCATCAACAAGCTCATCATAAACCATAGCGGGACGCAAGTTAGCAAATGTACCCATATGCGCTCTGAGCCCCAAAAGTCCGCTCTCAGGTCTTAGGTGTCGCTCTAACGCATCCCATTTAGGACCGCCGATTGCTCCAAAAAGAACGGCATCACAGAGCATTGCACTCTCTTTTGTCTCTACAGGAAGCGGAACACCCGTTGCATCGATAGCCTCTCCACCTAAAAGCATTCTTTTGTATTCAAAATTGATATCAAAAACTTGCCCGACTTTATCGAGTACTTTTATCGCTTCATCAACTATCTCAGGACCGATACCATCCCCTTTTATAACACCGATATTATAATTTTTACTCACGCCTTTGCCCCTAACTCTTTTTTAGCAAATTTGATAAGCCCGCCAGCATCAACAAGACTTTGCATAAATTCAGGAATAGGGTTAAACTTATAGGCTTTATCTTGGGTGAGATTGATGATCTCTCCACTACTCATATCTATCTTGATTGTATCACCCTCATTTATTTCATTTGCTTCCGCAAGCTCAAATATCGGTAAGCCCATATTGAAAGCATTTCTATAAAATATTCGTGCAAAGGTCGGTGCTACAACAGCACTAATGCCGGCTGCTTTGAGTGCGATGGGTGCATGTTCTCTACTTGAACCGCATCCAAAATTTTCACCGGCAACGATGATATCGCCTCTCTTCATCTTTTTTACAAAATCAGGATCTGCATCTTCCATGACATATTTTGCGAGATGTTCAGGATCACTTGAGTTGAGATATCTTGCAGCTATAATGAGATCTGTATCCACATTATCTCCAAATTTCCAAACCTTTCCTTGCACACTTATTCCTTTTGACTAATTTTCGGCGATTATACCCAATTTTACCAAAAAAGCCTCTTTTTTAATTGTTTTGATCAGAAAATTTCGGTATAATACCCTCTTTATAAAAACGCTGCAAAATCTTAACCAAGGAAATCACTCATATGCCTCAAAAAGACAGTATGACCCAAATAGAAGGTCTGATCAAATCTAAGAAAAAAGGTGATGTACTTACATTCGAAAATATTGCAAAAGAGTTTATAAAACCTGTCACGCAAGCACAAGCAAAAAAGATAAAAAAACTTGCTGCTGAGAATAAAAAGCAGATTATAAGTGCCTCAGAGTATGCACAATATATCACGGATAAACGAAGAGCAAAAAGAGAGAGTGATAGAAAAAAACTTATAGATGATAATAACGAAGATGAATTTGATCTCGCAAAAGAGAAAGAGCTTTTAGAGTGGAGTCGAAGTGATAGTCCTGTTAGGATGTATCTTAGAGAGATGGGCAAAATTCCACTCCTTACAAAAGATGAAGAGGTTGACCTTAGTATCCAGATAGAAGAAGGCGAAGATATCATCTTGGATGCCATCTGCTCTGTGCCGTACCTTATTCAATACATTCTCAACTACAAAGAACCGCTTCTCAACAGAGAAAGACGCGTAAAAGAGCTCTTTAAAAACTTTGAAGATGCCGGCGACGAAGAGAGTGATAATGAAAATGATGATGATAGCGACAATGAAAATGATGATGAAGAAGATAATACCGCTGCTGAAGTAAAAGATGACAAAAGAGTATTGCAGGTCGTCACAAGCTTTAACAATCTTGAAAAAGCAAAAAAAGATTGGGAAAGGGGAAGAAATGAGCTTCTCAAAATTTGTGATATCGAGGATGAAAATTCCGATAAACTCTTTTATGAGCGTCTCAAAGTAGCACAAAAAAAAGAGACACTTAAAAAAGCTCTCATAGAACTTGGGCCGACAAGTAAACTCATCAACGAACTTGTAAAAGCGATGGAAACAGCACTTACAAGCGATGATAGTTTTGAAAAAGAGTTGAGCAGATTGGAGTATAAACTTCCACTTTTCAATGATACTTTGATCAAAAATCACCAAAAGATACTCAAAAATATCATCAATATGGATAAAGACGGCATCGCCTCTGCCGTTCCAGAAACGACAATGGTGAGTACCTATATGGAAATCAAAAAACTCTTCGAAACAAGAGAAGCGAGTAAGGGCGGTTTTGATCTTACGCCTGAGAAGCTCTCCGAGATACTCAATCAGATAAGACAAGGGAAAGAGAAGAGCGAACGCGCCAAAACGAGAATGGCAAAAAGTAACCTTAGACTTGTTGTCTCTATAGCCAAAAGATATACCAATAGAGGCTTGCCTTTCCTTGATCTTATCCAAGAGGGAAACATCGGGCTTATGAAAGCTGTTGATAAGTTTGAATATGAAAAAGGGTATAAGTTTTCAACCTATGCTACTTGGTGGATCAGACAAGCAATCAGTAGAGCTATCGCCGATCAAGCTAGAACTATCAGAATCCCTATCCATATGATAGAGACGATCAATAGAATCAACAAAATCATCAGAAAGCACCTTCAAGAGACGGGAAGCGAGCCTGATCTTGACACCATAGCGCAAGAAGTCGGACTCTCTGTTGATAAGGTCAAAAATGTTATCAAGATAACAAAAGAGCCTGTGAGTCTCGAGACTCCTGTCGGCGATGAAGACGATGGAAGATTTGGTGACTTTATCGAAGATAAAAATACTATAAGCCCTACAGAATCTGTCCTAAGAGATGATCTCAACAATCAGATAGACGATGTTCTTGATCAACTCAACGAAAGAGAAAAAGCCGTCATAAGAATGCGTTTTGGCTTACTCGATGACGAAAGTGATAGAACACTTGAAGAGATAGGCAAAGAGCTAAATGTAACACGTGAGAGAGTCAGACAAATAGAGTCTTCTGCTATCAAAAAACTTAAGCATCCAAAAGTCGGAAGAAAACTCAAAAACTACATAGAAGAGTAGTATGCGCTTCTTTGCTCTTATAATCGGCACAGAGATACTCAATGACAGGAGGGAGGACAAACATCTCCCCTTTCTCAAAAAAGAGCTAGCAAACTACGGTTATAGCTTAGAGGGTGTCTTTTTTATCGCTGACAAGAGTGAACTTATCATCAACACTATAAACCTTGTTGCATCCATGAAAGATGCCGTATTGCTCTCTTTTGGCGGTATCGGATCAACTCCCGATGATCTTACGAGGGAGTGCGCGGCAATCGCACTTCGAGACGGCAATCTCTATGAACATGAAAAAGCAAAAGAGATCATAGAAGGTAAATTGGGCGAAAAAGCCTATCCGCATGCAATCAATATGGCACATCTTCCTAAAAAGAGTGACATCATAGACAATCCATTTAACGGGATGCCGGCATTCTCTTTAGATAACCGTTTCTTCTTTATGCCCGGCTTTCCGGAGATGAGTCATCCTATGAGCAAAAAGATAATTGCTTCGCTTATCAAGGAGCCGAAAAAAACTTTTAGATACTCACTCACAGCACTCTGCAAAGAGAGTGAATTTATAGAGATTATGAAGCAGGTGCCAAGTGATGTTGAATGCTCTTCCCTGCCAAAAATCTATAGTGACGGACCACGTGCCGTACTCTCTGTGTCATCGGAAAATGAGCAGAGCGCTAAAGATACATTTGATAAGTTTATTATGCATCTCGATAAAAAGAATATTATCTATTCTCTTCGCGATGAAGAAGCATAAAGGATACAACAACTCTTTATCTATTTTATGCTAATATTGCGCAAATTTAATAGAGGAGCCTTCTAATATGAATATAGAAAAGATTGACCATGGAACATCTCCGGATGAGATAAAGGTCGTTATAGAAGTACCATTAAACTCAAATATAAAATATGAGATAGATAAAGATTCAGGTGCAGTTGAAGTTGATAGAGTTCTCTACTCTGCTATGCACTACCCTGCAAACTACGGGTTTATCCCAAATACACTCTCTGATGACGGCGACCCTGCCGATGTGCTTGTATTGTGTGATTATACACTTCAAGCGGGCTCAGTTATCAAATGTAGACTTGTCGGTGTATTGCTCACAGAAGATGAGAGTGGTGGCGATGAAAAATTACTTGCTGTCCCTACAAATAAGATTGACCCAAGCTATGCCAATATCAACGATATAGATGATATCGCACCGCACAAACTCAGTAGAATCAAAAACTTTTTTGAAACATACAAGATGCTAGAGCCAAACAAATGGGTGAAAGTAGCAGGTTTTGAAGATAAAGCCTCTGCTGCAAAAATCGTAGAAAAAGCGATCAAAAACTACAAATAATTCCCTATCCTGAACTCTCGTTCGGGGATATTATCGCAGCTCTTATAAACTTTTTTCTATATATTTAGAGATGATTACTAGAGGTCGTCAATCTCTTTTGTTCTATTTATAAGATACTGCGTCACGCCATCAGCAATCCCTTGCGCGACCTTATCTTGGTATTGTGCATTAAAGAGTCGGATGCGATCCGTAGGATGTGTGATATACCCCACTTCGACCAATATAGAAGGACGACTAGCACCTACAAGTACCCAAAAAGGCGCATGTCTTACACCGCCGTCATATACCTTGTAATGAGGGGAGAGCGCTCCGAGCATATGGCTTTGCACATCGATAGCAAGTTTATTTGAAAGTAGTATTTTTGGACCTGAGAGCACGCTACTGAGTATCACATCTTTGCTTGTTTTATTTGTGCCTTGCAATACGGAAGCATTCTCCCTAGCGGCAACACCTTGACTTCTAGAATCACGGGTATTTTGCAAAAAGAAAGTCTCTATGCCATGCAAGACATTGACACTCTTTTTAGGAGCGGCATTGGCGTGAATAGAGATGAATATCTTTGCATTCTTCTTATCGGCAAGTTTTGTTCTTTGTCCAAGGGTCAAAAATCGATCATTTTCTCGCGTCAAATAGACAGTATAGCCGACCTTTTTGAGCTTTGCTTTAAGTCTTTTTGCGATAGCCAAAACAACATCTTTCTCTCTTTTACCTTGACTCATGGCACCGGGGTCTTTTCCGCCGTGACCCGGATCGATAACGATTACTTCGCCTCTTATCATATCGGATATCGTTGCTTTTGGAGCAGGCTTATTTTTAACAGGGGCTACGCTGCCATTAAATGTTCCAAGTGCTTTTGGAATCGGGATGATGTACTGTCTAGGAGAGAGTGGCGAGATATACCCCACTATCCTCTCGGACTTCGGATTAGAAAGTACGACCCTTACAACATCTTTTCTAAACTGGGCAAATCTTATTTTGGAATTATTTTTTAAAGAAGCACCCGATTTACTATCTCTAAGCATAGTATTTTTTATATCATAGACAGAGCGCACAGGGCTTGTAAGCGCAAAAGATTTGATATCTTTGCTGCTTACTTTATCTCTAAAGTCCAATATAACGGCATCTCTATCTACTCTGATATCGTTGAGTATATTTTTAGCATATCCGAAAGAGAAAACGAGAACAAATATAAAAAATATCTTTACGAGGTATTTCACTTATCTCTTTTCTCCAAAAATGAGTTTTTTAAGCAGTTCTTTCACGCTAATAATCTCTTTGAGTTTGTATCCATTTGTGCCTGAAAAGAAGAGTCCTTTTTGAAGATCCCCATCGTAGGCATCACAAAGTCTATCGGCGATACAATATCCAACAATCTTTGCCTCCTCTCCTCTATGGCAAGGAGCAACACAATTTGAGATACAGGCTACCTTTGGTGCTGTTCCCTCTTGGATTGTTTTGTGTAAATTCGTCTTAACACCTCTTGCAGGATAACCGACCGGTGATTTGAAAAGTTGTATATCTTCTTCTTTCGCATCAAGAATCGTCTGCTTAAAATTATCACTTGCATCACACTCATGTGTTCCTATAAATCTTGTCCCCATCTGCACACCGCTTGCACCGAGATCAAACATTCTTTTGATATCTTCATGATCCCAGATACCTCCGGCAGCAATCACCGGGAAATCACCCCACTCTTTTGCCTCTTCTACTATAGGTTGGATAAGATTTTCAAGCTGGTTCTCTTCAAGCAGGCACTCTTCATATTTAAAGCCTTGATGCCCGCCACTGAGTGGCCCCTCCACGATAACGGCATCGGGGAGTCTGTTATGATTTTTTTGCCATCTTTTACACAATATCTTCAAGGCTTTAGCTGTTGAGACGATAGGCACGATCGCAACATCGGGAAAATCTTTCACACACTCAGGCAAACTCAAAGGAAGCCCTGCTCCTGTTATAACGATATTTGCTCCTGCTTTACATGAATCGATAACAACTCTTTTATAATCATTGATAGCATACAATACATTCACAGCCAAAGGCTTCTCGCCACATATTTTTCTAGCATTTTTAAAGATCGCCTCAAGCGCCTTTGCAGAGTAGAAATTAATCGCATCAACCGGTCTTTTATCTGCTGCTAAATCTTTGGCATATTTTCTATCCTTATATATGCCTGTTCCAACTGTGCTGATAACTCCGAGTGCGCCCTCTTTTGAGACTGCTCCTGCTAATCTATCCCAACTGATTCCGACACCCATTCCTCCTTGGATAATGGGTATATCAATTATATATTTTCCTATTTTCAATGGTGCGAATGTCACTATTTTACCTCTATCTTTGCAAATTTTCTTTTTCCAACTTGGATGACATATTCACCAACTTCTAGCTGAAGCTGAACATCATCAACCTTGTTTTGGTTCAGCTTAATGGCTCCTTGGATTATATCTCGTCTTGCTTGAGAAGTAGATGATTCGAGCTTTGCATCTACAAGCGCTTTACATATCCAAACAGGTCCATCCATCTCAAATTCCTCTATATCACTCGGGATTTGATTTGATTTGAAGACATTATCAAACTCCTCTTTGGCTTTAAGTGCTACTGCTTCATCGTAAAATCTCTGCGTCAGCTCAAGGGCAAGTGTCTCTTTTGCACTTTTGGGATGTAAGCTTCCATCAGCAACCTCTTTTTGCATAGAAGCAATCTCGGCTAAACTCTTTGTGCTCAAAAGCTCATAATAACGCCACATAAGTTCATCGGAGATAGAGAGCACTTTGGCGTAAATAGTGTTAGCATCTTCGGTGATGCCGATATAGTTATTTAAAGATTTACTCATCTTAGCAACTCCGTCTAGCCCTTCTAAGATAGGCATTGTTATCACCGCTTGCTCTTTACCTAGCTCATAAGTTCTCTGGAGATGTCTTCCCATGAGGAGATTAAATTTTTGATCTGTTCCGCCAAGCTCTATATCACTCTTAAGCTCAACACTATCATAGCCCTGTAAAAGTGGATATAAAAATTCGGATATGGATATGCTTTGATTGCTTTTATAACGCTTTTCAAAATCATCACGCTCGAGCATTCTTGCAACACTAAAGAGCGTACTAAGTCCCACTATACCTGTCGCACCAAGCTTGTCAAACCATTTTGAGTTGTAGTATATCTCCGTTTTTGACCGATCCAAAATCAAAAATGCCTGCTCTTGGTATGTTTTTGCATTTGCAGCGATGGCATCGGAGCTCATCACTTTTCTTGTTTCGCTCTTACCTGTCGGATCGCCGATAGTTGCAGTAAAATCCCCTATGATAAGCTGCACTATTGCGCCGTGATTTTGAAATGTTTTGAGCTTTTGTAATAAGACGGTATGGCCAAGATGCAAATCGGCACCCGTAGGATCAAATCCTACTTTTACCGTATATGGCTTCCCCTCTTCATAATACCCCTTAAGAAGCTTTTTTATATATTCAAGATCGATGATCTCTGCTGCTCCTCTTTGGATCTCCTTTATTGCATTTTCAATCAAACCATATCTCCTTTTTGTAATTTTATATTATCCATTATAAGCATCATCTAGGCTTATAATCTCAATCAAATTAAACACTTTTTTTATTTTTGTTTCTAAATTTTTCTTTTTAGACTCTTTACTCTCTACTTCTATCTGACAATACTCTGCCTCATCGATTTGATAAACGCTTAGCTCTATACTATTTATATTGAGCTCCATCTTAGAAAGCTTCGTAAGGAGTCTTGCGAGGGCTCCTTTTTGATTTTGCAATCCTATGATAAGTCTATAGTGATAATACTTACGCGCCTTCCATGTAACAAAGAGCATAGCATCGCCGTTATGCATCTTCTCATACGCTTTCTTGCAAAGTTTATGATGGATAGTTGCAGTATCTTTTTCAATAAATGCGACTACTTGATCATTTACTTTTGGATGACAGCAGTAGTCAAACTCAACACTACTGACGCTTTTGTTCGTAAAAAAACTGAAGTTATCTATCTTCTTTATCGTAGGTTTTTTATACCCTTTTTTTAATATCTCCCAAAAACTTACCTCGCGCGCACCTATATGTGAAGCAATCTTTGGCAATATCTCTTTGAGGGAATCAAGCTGTGTTGCTACCCTGTAGACAGTATCGTTGTATCCCAACAAGGAGACGATCTCAATGATATCTTTGAGCGATACATCAAAGATAGTTGCCAAGATGAGATATGCGGATGCTTGATCACTCTCTTTTATCCTTGCTTTACAAATGCTTTTTATCCCCTCTTTAGCGCGAGAAGTCTTCACGGCATTAATCCACGAGCAGTGCAGACTTACCTCTTGACCCCTAATGATGTTGATAATATCGCCGTTTTTCAACGGCGTTAAAAGTGAGGATTTCTCTTTATTGATAAGTGCATCTGTTGCTGTTGCACCAAGATGAGAGTGCACCTTATACGCAAAGTCTAACGCAACTGAATCTTTTGGTAAAGTATAGTAATCGCCCTTGGGAGAAAAGACAGAGATATCTTCACTAAAGAGATCGCCCTTTGCAAGCTCATAAAACTCTTCAACTGATTCACTTTGATATTTTAGCGACTCAAGCCATTCAAGCTTTACAAGATTGATATCTCCTTTATATTTCCAGTGTGCTGCCACGCCATACTCAGCAAATTGATGCATCTTTTCTGTTCGTATCTGAACCTCGACGATACCCTCTTCGTCAAAAAGCATCGTATGGATAGTCTGGTATCCATTCTCTTTTGGCAGAGCTATATAGTCTTTAAATCTTGATATAAGCGGAGTAAAATTGAGGTGGATGGAGCCGAGTGCCTTATAGCAATCAAGCGGCTTCTTCAAGATAATTCTTACAGCCAATAGATCCAAAACTTCATCTATGCTAATCCCTTTTCTTTGCATCTTTTGATAGATAGAATAGTAATGTTTTACGCGACCCAATATCTCATATCTTTCTGCTTTAATGCCATCTTTTGCAAGCACGGTTTTAATCTTTGAGATGATGCTATTGAGTTTGAGCTGTAGGCCTTGTCTATTTGTTTCAATGTATCTATCTATCTCTTTATAGTCATCGGGATAGATATAGAAAAAACTCAGATCTTCAAGTACATTTTTAACCCTTGAAATACCCAACCTATGAGCGATAGGAGCATAAACGACGAGTGTCTCCTCGGCTATCCTTTTTTGCTTCTGGGCGGGCAAGGCATCAAGCGTGAGCATATTGTGGAGTCTATCACAAAGTTTGATAACAAGGACTCTTACATCGCTAATCGAAGCGATAAGCATCTTTCTAAATGAGAGTGCAGATTTTATCAACCTCTCGTCAGAATTTGAGGGAGCAAGCTCCTCGCCTCTTATCTCTACAATTTTCGTAAGCCCTTCAACAAGTCTTGCTATATCTTTGCCGAAAGTCTCTTCTATGTCTTTAAGTTCACAAAGAGTATCTTCTACAACATCATGCAAAAGTGCTGCTTGAACCATAATCTCGTCACTACTTATATGTGCTGTTATAGAGGCTGCTAAGATTGGGTGGATAACATAAGGTAGACCACTTGCTCTCGTTTGTCCTGTGTGAGACTCTTTAGCGAGCTCCAATGCCTTCTTTGTTGCATCAGACATTGAGGGGAGGCAAGATAATAAAAAATTATCCGCCTCCTCGATAGTCGTTATATCTTTGACTTTATCTAGAAAATCCTTCAAGGGTTTTACCCTTCGTATTCGATCTCTATCTTTCCTTCAGCTATCTCACGAAGTGCTATATCGGCATATTTTAATTTACTTATATCGATATCCAAAAGTGGCTTCGCGCCGTTAGCTAACTCTTCTGCCCTTTTCCCTACTGCGCTTGCCAAAAGATATCTATCTTGAGCGGTTCTCTCTAAAGCTTTTGCTGTTATTTGTTCAATTCTTGCTTGCATTGTATTCCTTTTTATTTTTTACTCGACTACAGAGCATACGTCTCTATCGCCTTTTATAATTTTCAGAAGATTTCCCTCATGAAACATATCACAAACCACGATAGGCAAACCATTCTCCTTAGCAAGCGCTATAGCAGTATCATCCATCACTTTTATGTGATCATCGAGCGCTTGATCATATGTGAGTGATTTCAATTTTTTTGCATCTTCATATTTGTTTGGATCTTTATCATAAACACCATCCACCTTTGTCGCCTTGATAAGTATCTCAGCTTCTATCTCGCTTGCTCTCAATGTTGCAGCTGTATCGGTAGTAAAATATGGATTTCCCGTTCCGCCGGCAAATACGACAACTCTTTTTTTCTCCAAGTGTCTTCGTGCGCGTCTAACGATAAAGGATTCTCCGATCTCATGCATATCAATTGCCGATTGGAGTCTTGCCTCTAAGCCTATATGCTCAAGCGCCTCTTGAATAGCAACACCGTTAATAACAGTCGCTAACATCCCCATATAATCACCACTTGTTCTTTTGATGATACCATCAGCCGCTGCACTGACTCCTCTAATAATATTACCGCCACCGACAACGATACCGACCTCTATACCATGATCAACCAAACCTTTGATCTCGTTTGCAATGAAATTTAAAATTTTGGTATCAATACCGAAACCATTCTCGCCGGCTAATGCTTCACCGGAAAATTTGACTAATACTCTTTTTATCACGACACAACCTCATTGATATTTATCGCGATTATACCCAAATATCATTTAGTGAGTGTTGAAAATGTTTAAACTCGGATCAATTTTGCCGGATCAATATGAAAAGAATCTTTTGTTGCCTCAAAAATGAGCTTACTTGCAACCTTGCCAACAACATAACCCCGTTTGATGCGAACCCCTGTTTTAATAGTTGGCGCAATCTTTGAAAGTCCTGCATAAATCGTGTGCATATTATTATCATGTGCGATAACAACGACATTGCCTAACATACTACTCTCACCTGCAAAGACTACTTTACCGTGCAGTACATTTTTGACATTAACATCTCTTGAGGGTGCTTTGAGTGTGATTGATTCGTTAAAAACTTTTATCTTATAGATAGGATCAACATATGTGCCAAATTTTTTGACAATCCTTGCATTATCAATAGGTGAGATTGTTTTGGAACCACTATATTTATATATTTTATGGGGCTTATAAGAAGAGTTGACTTGTCTTACTTTTTTGCTCGGTTGTGAATCTTCTATAGAGCTAAGATCAACATTCCCTCCTTTTTCTCTCGCACTGCTTAGCTGTTCCCTGAGTCTCTTTTTTCTCTCTTCTTCTGATCTGATAGCTGCCAATCGCATCTCTTCTCGGCGTTTTGCCTCTGCTACCTCTTTGTTGCGTATGATGTTAAGTTTTGAGAGTGTTGCGCGAAGTGAATTTTGCTCTTTTTGGGCATCTTCTAGCTGTTTCTTATATGCACGCTCATCCCTCTCTAGTAGTGCTAAAGCGTTATTTTTCTTATCTTTTTTTGCCACAAGAGTCTCTTTCATCTTCAATATCTTTGCCAATGACTCTTTGTTGCGTTCTAAGTTTTTAAGCTGATTTTTCTTTTGTGCTTCTAAGCGGCGTATATCAGAGTTAAGCTCGGCTAAAACCTTTTGATTGTGTATTTTGTATCCCTTGTATATCTCTGTAAGCATCACCGAATCCACACTTGATTCACCGATCCTCTCAATAGCAAATGAGATAGAAAACTGCTCAGCCAAGAGTGCGATAAAATCAGCACGCTTCTTCTCGATACTCTTTTGAGTCTCTGCCATTTTTATTTTACTCTGCTCGATCTCGCTTTTAAGTCTTGCAGACTCTTGTGCTGTTTTTTTATATTCTCGAGAGAGCTTTGAGATATCTTGATCTAGCAAATCAATCTCTTTTTCGGCCTTAGCAATATCCTTAGCAATGTCTTCTAAACGATCATTTAATCTTTCGTTTTTAAGTGAGCTTTTTTGCAACTCTTTTTTTGACTGCTCAATCTTTTGAGTAGTGGAAGCACTAAAAAGAAGTACGCAAGAGAAAAAAAGACCAAAAATTACAACTTTCACTCCTCATTCTCCTTAATCCCTAGGACAACACTAAAAACAGAGATAATAACAATAAAAACAGAGCTTGCCAAAAGAATGGCGATGTCTTTGAGCTGAAAAAGCATCTCTTTTTGCTCGATCATGATATTGACCCCGCTTGAACCTGCCCATATAAATCGCAAATAGGAGAAAAATATCACGATTAATAATGTTGCGATAAAGGCATCACTCAAAGCTACTCTAAAAAGCACACCGCTTCTTAGCATCAAAGGGGCACCGAATATCTCCATCACCTGTATCCTCTGCCGATGCTTATAGCCCCATATCTCCATCTGTTTTATCACCAAAAAGAGACTCACAAGTACCATAAAAAATATAAAAACTTTGAGTGTAAATTTGATAAAACTAAAGAGCCTGTATTTGGAATAATAACTATCTCCAAAAGTTTCAACCCTTTTAATATCAGTACTTTTTAAAAGAGATTTTTTTATCTTCTCTATCGAATCCATATCTACATATTTTTCAAGTTTAAGCGTGTAAAAATAGGGAAGTGCTTTGAGGATATCTTCTACATCTTTTTTGCTTTGGTTTGAAGATATCTGTTTGATTATCTCACTTTTATCTATCCTGCTACTTTCAGATATCTCTGCATTGAGTTTTTTAAACTCTTGGGTATTCATCTCTTTTTTTGTAATCGCGAGCATCGAATATCCATCTCTCAATGCAGCTTCATAATTGCTTGTCATACGATCAAATACCAGATAAAAATCAATCCCGAGAAGTATCGCCATCATTGGCAATATAAACATAAGGTGCTCTTTAATGTATTTCATACACACCTCCGTCTTCTATCGTAAAATGTCTATATGGTAGTGAAAAAACTGTTGGTATCTTATGGGTCACTACAAGTACTGTCGTCTCGAGTTGCGAGCATGCATTTTCCAAAAGGTCCCATATAACACCCGATGAGTAGTCATCCAAGTTTCCTGTCGGCTCATCTGCTAAAATTATAAGCGGAGTTTTAGCCAAGGCTCTAGCAACACCGACACGCTGTTGCTCCCCACCACTTAACTCCAGAGGAAACCTGTTGGCATGCTCTGAGAGCTTCACATGCTTCAGTAATCTTTGTGCTTGTGTCTTTTGTACATCAAGAGAGAAGCCTGCTATCATAAGCGGTAAAACAACATTTTTTGCCACATTCCACTCATTGATGAGCTTATAATCTTGAAAAATAATGCCTATATGCGTCCTAAGCTCTTGGAGTTTTTTTCTAGGAATTGCTTTCATCTCCAATCCACCTACCATCAAACTCCCGTCTGTTGGTTGGAGATTGCCGTAGAAAGATTTTAGAAGTGTTGACTTACCGCTACCGCTTCTTCCAGTGATAAATACAAACTCTCCTCTTTTGACGGAAAATTTTGCATTTTGGATTATCTTCTTTTTTCCTTCATCATAGGAGAGACTTAAATTCTCAGCATGAATGACATTCGCCATTTAAAAACTCCTTCATAGCATTATGGGCTGACATATTTGCACTTGAGCCTATGGGTTCATAAGGATAATAAGTGCTCTCTTTTTCCGATATCAAAATATACTTTTGTTCCGGTTTGGCAAAATCTCCAAAAGCACATCTTACTAAAAATGTATCTTCTGCTATCGTATAATATCGCTCAAAATGAAAAAAATAACCATCTCTAACTTGGGGCTTTTTTGGTAGATTTTGCATCATATTTTTATTATATCTTAAATCACAAAAAGAAAAACTGTATACGCTCTTTTTTTCCTCTGAATCTTCATCACAGAAAAGTGTAAGATCATAAATATTTTTCTCTTGAAGAAGCCATCTCGCTTCATATTTACTCACGATTGGCAAAGTATGATTTTTTTTAACTTCAAATCTACATCGGCTTGGCATACTAAAAACCTCAAAAGCATACTCATAATATTTCTGACTATCTGTTCTGAGCTCTAAGGCACCCTCTTTTTTGAGCACACGCAAGCTCTCGTTTATAAAATCCTCACCAATCACTCTTCTATGTGGCTTCTTATCCCAAGGTACCGGAAAATGTACATAAATATTTGCACAAATATTCGAAGGGAGTATCTCCAAAAAAAGTCGAGCATCATAGTTAACAACAAAGATATTTTTTAGCCCTTGTATCTCTATCTGCTTTAGAAGCTGACTTGCAGAGGGAGTATGTATCTCCAACCCTATAAAAAGTTTTTGAGGATTGTTTTTTGCTTGATAGAGGATATGCCGCCCACTTCCAAAGCCAACTTCAACTGCCACCTCACTAAAAGATGTCTCAAAATCGATAAAATCCTCGATTTTTTTATAGTACGCTGAGGCAAAAAGCGGTGAGCGTTTCTCTTTTTTATTTTCAATGTTTGATTCAACAACATCTAGCTCTAAAGCCTTGGCGCAAAGCTCTATGGACTCTTTGAGTGTTGTGAGATTGAGTGGTCTTGTTGTTTTATCGTATTTTAATAGCGCCCCGTTTTTCACTTTTTTATAGAGGAGAAAAAAATGCTCATCCTTATGCTCGATTGCCAAAAGTGCCTCATCCCTCTCTAGAGAAGTTGCGACAAATTTTATGATCTTACCACCCTTTTCTGCTCTTTTTTTTACTGCATCAATACCTATATCTTCTACTCTAATATGTGGCATTGAAAACCTCTTTTATCGCCTCTTTTTCAATCATCTTAAACGCATCCTCACCAAACTCTTTTTGGATGTATCTCTGCATATCCTCAAAAAGCGGTGCTTCAAACTCCATCATCTCTCCACTTGCGGGATGCCTAAAATAGAGCGCTCTAGCATGCAAAAAAACTCTTGGCATATCTGCACCTCTATATCCATAGAGCGTATCACCTAAAATGTGCCTGCCAAGATGGGCAAGATGTACCCTAATCTGATGTGTTCTTCCTGTAAATAGTTTTGCTGCTATCAGCTCTTGTTGATTACTGCTCTGCCTAATCTTTACAAAAGAGCTCTTTGCGCTCTTGCCATCCTCTACGACACCCATTTTGAGTCTATTTGAAGGACTTCTGCCAATGGGTGCTGAGAGTATCGTTGACTCTTTGAGCGGATAATCGATGATAGCGATATAGTATCTTCCCATACTTTTATCTTCAAGCTGCAAACTCAAAGCCTCGTGTGCCTCATTTGTCTTAGCCACAACCAAAGCTCCTGTAGTCTCTTTGTCAATCCTATGCACTATCCCATGACGCTCTTCTCCGCTAATCGTTGAGAGCGAGATGCCTTTATGAATCAACCAATCAACCAGCGTAGGCTCTTTTACACTTGGAGCAGGATGCACGACAAGTCCGCTTGGCTTATTGATGACAAGCAGATGTTCATCTTCGTAGATGATAGCAACATCAAAATCTACGCTAACATCTTTTCGCTCTTCAGGCTCAACGATTTTATACTCTATAGCATCACTTTGAGATACTTTTTGACTTGTTTTAGTGATAATTTTGCCATTAACCTTTACAAGCTCTTTTTCTATGAGCTTTTCAACCTGATTGCGACTCACATCCATATGTGCTGAGAGCACCTTATCTAGACGACCGCTCTGTGAAGGATAAAATGACTCTACACTCATACATCATCCCTCTGCCATCGTGATGGATCTAAAAGAGTGTCATCATGGATATGCTCAAAAGATGCTTGTATCATTTTAAAGATATTTTTTTGTTTGCTCTCCATCTCTTTAAGCCACTCTTTCGTCGCCTCTCTTGCATGAGGCATTTTAACATTTTTCATCATCGCAGGGCATGCTTCATCCCCGATTGTTTGAAGATTATTGTCATCGGCAAATGCACGAAGCTGTGACTCTCTTGCAAGGATAAGTGGACGGATGAGATGAACGCCTCTTTTTGTTTTATATATGGGTGCTAAGCTTCTTATAGAGCCGTTATAGAACATATTCATAAAGAAACTCTCCACAGCATCATCAAAATGGTGGCCAAGCGCTATCTTGTTAAAACCGTTTTGTTCAGCATAGGTATAGAGTGCACCTCTTCGCATCCGTGAAAAATAGCTACAAAACGAACTATTTTCTCTAATGGTATCGTTTGATATCTCAAAAATATTTGTCTCATAGACATGATGTGTTATCTCATGCTCTAGGCAGTGCTGATGCAAAAGATCATAATTCTCACCCGGCATTCCATAGCTCACTGTACACGCTTCAAATGCAAATTTAAAAGGTGCATGGCGCTCTATATGCTTAAGAAGATGAATCAAAGTAAGCGAATCTTTACCGCCACTAAAGCCGACTAAAACTTTATCACCCTCCTGTATGAGCTTATAGGTTGCATTTGTTTTGCCTGCCGTGCGCAGAAGTTTTTTACTGATATTGATTTTTTTATCTTGCAATGTTTTCTAGCCTATAAGGAAAATTTGGATTTTTATATTTTTCTAGCAAATTATAAGGAATAACGAATGGCTCTTCACAGCATCGCATAGCTCTAGCAAAAATAGGTGTAATAGCTAAACCCTCCTTAGTTGCATGCCATGAAGGAAAATCCCACACCTCCTCATCTGCATAATCACAATCATCCGCATCAAACTTCTCATTTAGATCCCATCCTTGAGACTGAAAAACTAATTTTTTTATCATTGGGGCGAAATGCTCGTTTCTGTATTTCGCATGAGCACTAAATGCTTCATCACCATCTCCTCGTGTGTATTTGGGTGGCGTAACATCAAAAGCTAAAATCTCATCTATCTCATACCTTTTACCGCTTTTAAGTGCAATCAAATTACCGTGTGATCCAAAATCGGGATGCGCGCCACCGCAATAATAACTCTGAAAACTACTAATAGATATAAAATTATCACTTAAAAACTCTACTGTGTTCGAGGAATTTTCCATACCGCTCCCATAAGTATATGGACTAGCGCATGTTAAATAATTTATAGCAAGCATTTTTTGCTCTTCTTCAAGCCTTTGATTAAGTTTTTGATATTTATTAGTATCAGATTTTACTCTTGGATACTCAATGTCGCTATGCGTCTCCTCCATCCATATAATCTGCTTTTTATCTATGCTTTTTTCAATCTTTGATTGCTTAAATGCAAGATGATTTTCTCTATATTTTGTATAGCAATGCGGTGCGATTTTGAGTGAAACTTGTAGTGAATTTTTGCTGTTTTGATGCCAACCTCCAGTAAGCTTGTCTCCAATCTTGGTAAGTATAAAATGCTCCTCTTCTTTGCCTTCTCGGTGATCTAAATCGATTTTATATCTATTTTCGCTTACATCACATTCACCCATTGCTATATCCATTAATTGTGAATCATAATAATAACGCATACTGCATGTGTCACCATAGTCTGATAGCAAGATATGAATACCTAAATTTCCGAGCTTGCCATAAGCTTGGATATCATCGGCACTTATAGAGATGATCCCAAAAAGAAACCCTAAAAAAACTCTTTTCAAATCTTTTCCACCATATGCATGATAAAATCAGCACTTATCTTTGCGCTACTCTCTAAAAAAGCATCAAAATCAAATCCAGCATCATCATCAGCACTATCGCTTATAGCACGAAGGATAAAAAACGGTACATTAAGTGCATTACAAACGACTGCCACACTTGCACCTTCCATCTCAAGAGCATGGGCATTAAATGTATCTTTAACCCAATTTTTTCTATCACTGCATGCTACAAATTGATCTCCTGTGGCGATAACACCCTCTTTGAGCACAATACCCTTTTCTTTAGCGACCTCTTTTGCTATATCGCGTAGTTTCACATCACTCACGATGCAGACATCACCCTCAGGAACAAAACCGTACGGATGTCCAAAAGCGGTGATATCAAGATCATGTTGACACAAACCATCAGCGATGATAAGATCGCCGACTTTCAAATCTTCATGAATCGCCCCTGCAACACCTGAAAAAAGCAATGCTTCACAACCGAACTTCTCTATAAGAAGCGTGGCAGTAAGTGCTGAAAAGACTTTGCCGATCTTCGAGTATGCAATAACTACATCTTTACCTCTATACTTACACTCATAATAGACATTATTAGCATAGCTTACCGCCTTTGCTTCTTCCATATAAGAGAGAAGTGGTTCTATCTCCTCTTGCATCGCTCCTAAAATTGCTATTTTCATCAAAGCTCTTTGAGTGCGTCTATGGTTGCTTCAAGAGATGCCATATCGCTTACATTAAAATGGGGTTTTGTTGTTGAATTTTTATTTAAACCTTTAAGAACATTTCCATGTCCAAACTCTATATAACAATCGACCATATCGTCAATATTTTTTACAGATTGTTTGTAAAGCACAGGCATTACAAGTTGTTTTGGTAAAAGCTCAAGCGCCTCAGTTTTTGTACTGTAAGGTTTTGCCGTAACATTTGAGACAACCGGAGCCACAAAACTATCTTTGAGCATTTGAGAAAGTTTTGCCTCAAGAGGCTCTGTGGCACTATCTAAAAGCGGGCAATGCGAAGCAACAGACATATTGAGTAACATCGCTCTTTTTGCTCCGGCACCCTTAAGCACATCTACTAGCTCTTCAAGGTCTTTTTTGATACCGGCGATAACAATCTGACCATCACTATTATAATTGACTGCCCAAACTTGCTTGCCCCCTTCTCTTGCCTTTTTACAAACATCTTCCACAACATCATCTTCAAGTCCAAGCGAAACCAACATACCAACCTCTTGTTTTGAACAAGCATCACTCATCAACTTGCCACGAAGATTAACAAGCTCAACCGCATCAATCGCGTCGATAGCTCCACTTGCCACAAGAGCACTAAACTCACCCAATGAATGCCCCATAGTAAGCGCAGGAACAATACCTGTTTTTTGCGTAAAAAGTCTATTTGCAATAGCACTGATCAAAAGAATTGCGGGTTGTGTAAATTCTGTTTGCGCCAAATTTTCATTTTCAGTAAATAGAAGAGTTTCAAAATCAATCCCCGTTCTCTCTTTTGCAACGGCAAACATCTCTTTTGCTTCACTTGAATTTTCAAAAAAATCTTTTCCCATGTTCAGGGCTTGTGAACCTTGCCCCGGAAATACAAATGCACATTTTAGAGACATATAACTATCCTTTTGTTATTAAAAATTATCTTGATATTGTAGCATGCAAAGGGTAAAAAGGGGATTTTAAAAAGTGGGGGTAGCGGGCGAAAGCCCTTGATTAGTGACAGCTACCTCCGCCACAACAGCTACCTTCGCTATGATCATCACAACAAGCAACTTGACCAGAAAGAGCTTCATCATCTGTCGCTGCTCTCACATCAGCTATAGTTATTGCAAACAAGAGATCTTTTCCGGCTAAAGGATGATTAAAATCAACCGTAACAGTCTCATCATCAAAAGATTTTACAGCTACTTGAACTGTTTGTCCATTTTCACCTTGACCATGAAGGACCATGCCCTCTTTGAGATCAATCCCGGCAAATTGTTCTTTTGGTAAAACTTGGACAGCATCAGGATTTAACTCTCCGTAAGCTTCACCTGCTTTTACTGTTATAGAACTGCTCTCGCCTTTTTTCATGCCGATAATTTGGCTCTCAAGACCAGGAATTATATGTCCTTTTCCTGTGATAAATTCCAAAGGAGTGCCGCCTTTATTTGAGTCGATTACTTCACTTCCGCCGGCTTCTGTTAGCTCGTATTCGATACCGACTACGCAGTTTTTCTCTTCTATCTTCATATTGTATTCTCCCGATTATTTAGTATAGATGTCATTTTAGCCAAGCAAGCTTTAGCAGGGCTTATCCAAATAGTGTAGTAAATTACTTTTTGTGATCTTTATATTTTCTCTTGTTAAAGCGAGTTTAATCTCTTTTTTGCAATATTTGCACTATGTTTATTGGGGTATTTGGCAACGACTGCATCATAAAAAAGCTTAGCTTGAGATTTATCATTAGTATTCTCTAATGATATCCCGGTATGCAGTAGAAGCGTATCCATATAGCTTGCATCATCATCCATGCCAACGCTTTTTTTATAATAAAATATAGCATCTTTATACTCTTTGGTATAGTAGGATATCTCGCCGAGATAATAGTTTGATTCTGCACTCTTATATCCATTCTTATCTACTCTACTAAAGAGCTCTTTTGCATCTTTATACTTCATATTTCTATAAGAAGTTACTGCCTTTCCAAAAAGCTCTTTATTGCTCGCAGAGGACTCTTTTGGTGTCTCTTTCTTAGCCGGTGATGTCACGACGGGATTTGTATTTTTTTTACCTAATGCTTTGTAGAATTCATCTTTTTTGACATAGTTTTGATTAATCTCATCAATCATTGCAGCCAACTCTTTTAGAAGCTTACTTTGATCTGCTGATGAGCCGTTTTGTTCCACGGAAGAGAGTTCTGATAGCTTTGCATTAATCCCTTCAAGCACAGTAGTTAATCCATCGAGTCTATTATTTTGTTCAATAATTTTTTGCTCAAGCTCGTAGATTCTTGTCTCGTTTCTTTGCACATTATCGTCCAAAGAACTCGCCGAGAGGAACAACGGCACAAAGAGTAAAAGGTTTAAATATCGCATGCGATACCCCCTATCTTGAAACTCTAAGATCCACTCTTCTGTTTCTAGAATAGCATATCTCTGTCGGTTCATTACATACCGGGCTACTCTCGCCGAGACTAACAAGAACAAATTTATCTTCACTTATCCCTTTAGATACTAGTGCCTCTTTAACAGCTTTCGCTCTTTTAAGACCAAGTGCGTAGTTATACTCATCTGTTCCAAACTCATCACAATTACCTTCAATTTTTATCTGAGAGCCGCCTATGTTTTCGATATTTTCTGCATTTTTGGCGATATAACTATACATATCACTCTCGACATTATAGGCTCCAAATGAAAAGTAGATACTTTGAAAACCGTCGCTACTACTGTTGTATCTTCCATCTATCATAGCACCGTTTGGAGAAGAAATACCGCTACCATCTGCCGTGCTTACACTCTCACCATTAAAGCCGGTTGCATCACTCACATTGCCAGAAAGATTTGGAGCCTTTTGTGCACAACCTCCGAGTAGAACTAAAATAGTTATAGATAAGATTAGATTTTTTTTCATTGTGTTCCTTTTTGATATTTTGAGATATTATAGCATTAGTAATATTATTTACCAATCAATTGATTGGACTTTTTTTCCACCTAAAGAAAAGAGCTCACTCTGTTTTGTTTCAAGATTGATATAGCCTATCTGACTCCCATTTCTTGAATTTTTTACAAACAACACAACCTTGCCGTTCGTTGAAAATCTTGGATATTGATTTTCACCTGAGGCAGTCAAAGGATAGATATTGCCGCCGTTAGAGTTTGCAAGATAAAGATTGAAAGTATTGCCACTAGACGCACTTGATGTCTCTCTTGAAGCATAGACTATCTTGCCCCCAAAAGCATCACATTGGTTGTTGTTTTTCCCGCGATTCACAACAGGAACAACCGAAGAACCGTTGATTGATTGTTTGAAAATATTTGCATATCCTAGTCTGTTAGAGACAAAAACTATCCTACTCTCATCATCAACATATCTTCCGCCGACATCGATACCGCCAAAGTTTGTAATGCGTTTTTTTGCGCCACTCATAACATCAATCTCATAGATATCCGGTTGACCCTCAGGCGCCATAGTTGCCAATATCTTTTCGCCGTTTTTACTCACATCTGAGCAGACTAACATTCCTGCTGATGTAGCTATAGCATCTTTTTTACCATTGTAGATGTTGAGTCTATAGAGCGTTGGTAACTTTCCTGAAAAAGAGGTATAGTAGAAACTTTTTTGATCTTTATCGCCCCATTTTGGAAAGAGGTTCAATCCGCCTTTTATGATTGTCTTTTGATAATTGAAAGTATAATCAGCTAAGACTATCTCGCTTTTTCTAGGCTCTGTATATCTTGAGAAGATAACATATCTATTGATCCACTCGATACTCTCAAGTTTAAGAGCATCATTGATATCACTGATCGCTTTATGCGCTAAAAACGGATATTTAGATTGGCTATTCATATTGTAACTTTTTTGAAATATAGCACTCCCGTTAGAAGCATTATAAAGAGCAACATAGAGACTGAGTCCTGCTTCAGTGGTGAGTTTATATTTGAGGATATATTGATAGGATTTTAGATTAGCCGGAATAACCGTAGAGTGAAAATCACCTTGAATTTTTTCTTTACTTGGAAGAAAGTGGCCACTCACCTTCATGTCCGCAAGAAGTATAGAGTAAAATGTATCTCCCTTTGAGCCTCCAAGCGAATCATTCGCCTCTATGATAGCGATACTTTTTCTCGCATCACCACCTTTTTCTATGCTAAACTTAGCATCTGCACTGAAAATAAAAGAACTTACAAACAAAAATATTAAAAATTTTTTCAAAACTATTCCTTTGCGATAAATTTGACATCAATTACTAAAGACCGAGGAGCACTATGTGCACCCAATCCAACCTTTTGAAGACTCTTGAGATATTGTATCAGTCCTTCATTGAAAGCTTGATTATTTGAGCCCCCTTTGAGTCTAAATGTAAAATCACCTGTAGGCTTGATAACGAACTCCACATTTGCCGTCTCTCCCTTAAATTCACCCTGTTCACCCCACTGCGAGAGGCGCTCTTTTACTTTTGCAATATATGCATCCTCTATGCCACTTTGGGCATCTTCTTCGATCTCTTGAGCCTCTTTGAGTCTATCCATAGCACTTTTTTTTGGCTCTTGTTTGACCTCTTTTGGTTCACTTACCTCTATGATATTTGGCTTTTTAACCTCTTTATTTTCAGGCTTTTTTTCTGTTTTAACATCTTTAAAAAGATCATTTGTATCGACTACTTTCAGGGTCTCTTTTTTTGGCTTTGGCTCTTCTTTTTTAGGTTTTGGTTCTTCTTTTTTAGGCACAACTTTTTTTATCTCTTTTGGTTTTGCTATCGGTTTTTGTATCTCTTTTTTTACTACTTTTGGGGTCTCTTTTTTTGGTTTTGGCTCTTCTTTTTTAGGTTTAGGTTGCTCTTTTGGTTTTGGCTCAACCTTAGGCTGAGGAGAGTTGAGGGAAACCGATATCTTTTTTTGATCTTTTTTAACATAATTTTTTGCCTCATCACTCTCATGATGGTTAAAATAGTATATAAGTGAAAAAAGTGTGAGGAGGTATATGCAAATAGCAGCTACTGCACTTACCCAAGATCTATGCTCTGTCATTTTGTCATCAACGATACATTTGCAAAACCGGCTTGCTTTATAACTCCAAGCATGCGCATAACATCTTTATAGGGTAACTGCTCATCTGCGTAGATATATATCTCTGATTGTTTATCTATATCTTTTGAAAAGAGAGTAAAATCATCGGCAAATGTATCAAGTTTATACTCTGATTTTTTATCGATACTGATACTTTTATCGCTACTTAGGACGACATCAATGCTTTTAAGCTTTTTAGCTGCAACACTTTTTGAGCCATCAGGCAGTGTTATTGTCTCTTGAAATGTAATCGTAGGTGCAGTTATCATAAGTATCGCCATAAGCACTAACATCACATCAACAAGTGGCGTAATATTTAGATCCGGATCATCATCCCAACTAAACATTTTAGCTCTCCTGATTGAGGTTCGATAACACCATTTTTGATTGAGATGAGAGTAATGAGCTCAACTCGTACGCTTTTCTTTTGAGAATAAGGTGGAAACTATAGGCAAAAATTGCTACAAGTATCCCTGCAGCTGTTGCTATAAGTGCTTCCGAGATCGCAGGAGCAACAACACCAAGCGAAGCACTGCTTTGTGATCCGAGTGTACTAAAAGTTTCAAGTATCCCTACAACTGTTCCAAAAAGACCGATAAACGGAGAGGTTGATGCCATGATTGAAAGGAGTGTAAGATATTTCGTTGATTGGCGCACCATATCAGAGGATGCAGCTTCGAGTATATCTATATTTGGTTTACTGACTTTGGCTATATAGCTATAAAGCAATGATTTTTTACTAACATTAAGAGAGCGTGCCATATAGAGATCTTTTAGAGAGTTCTTCTCGATCTCGAGCCTTTTTGAAAGCACTACAAATCTATCAAAAAAGGCCCAAAATGTTACAATGAAATAAGTGGAGAGGACGAGCAATACAAAAATGGTGATTGCACTGCTCTGAGATAGATAATGAAAAAAAGTTTCAAAAAATCCCAATGACTTTAGCCTTTTATCTTTTCTATTTTACTTACTGCTGTAGCTATCGTTGCATTGGTAGTTTCAGCACTTTTGAGAAGTTCTTTAGCCTCTTCGATAGCAGCAGCTATCTCATTATCATCGCCGGAAATAGCAACAGCACCATCCACGATACAAAGCGTCTTCTCTTCATCAACTTTAACATAACCGGAGTTAATCGCTACGGCTATCTCTTTGCTCTCGACAGTATCGATGACTATAACACCGGTATCAAGAAGCGATACCAAAGTAGCATGCCCTGCTAATACACCAAACTCACCTTCACTCCCCGGGAGGGTTACTTGCTTGACATTATTATCAAAAATAACACCACCGGGTGTGACAATTTCAAGCTTGAAAAATTCCATTCATTACCCTTAAGAAGCTTTTGCTTTCATTTTTTCGTTTCTAGCCAATACTTCATCTATATTTCCTACCATATAGAATGCGGCTTCAGGCAGATCATCATATTTACCCTCTAAGAGTCCTTTGAAGCCATTGATTGTATCTTCAAGCGTAACATATACACCCGGGCTTCCCGTAAATATTTCAGCAACGTGGAATGGTTGTGAAAGATATTTTTCTATCTTTCTTGCTCTCTCAACAGTCATTTTATCCTCTTCACTCAACTCATCCATACCAAGGATAGCGATGATATCTTGAAGATCTTTATATTTTTGCAATATTTGCTGCACGCCTCTAGCAACATTATAGTGCTCTTCACCCAAAATATTTGGATCAAGCAAACGTGAACTAGAATCGAGTGGATCAACCGCAGGATAGATCCCTTTTTCAGCGATAGATCTGTTAAGAACCGTTGTTGCATCAAGGTGAGCAAAAACAGAAGCCGGTGCAGGGTCAGTCAAGTCATCTGCCGGTACATAAACAGCTTGAACAGATGTGATTGAACCTTTTTTAGTTGATGTAATTCTCTCTTGAAGTGCACCCATTTCACGCGCCAATGTCGGCTGATAACCAACCGCTGAAGGGATACGACCAAGCAAAGCTGACATCTCTGAACCTGATTGAGCAAAACGGAAGATATTGTCAATAAACATCAAAACATCAAGTCCCATCTCATCACGGAAATACTCAGCCATCGTAAGACCTGTAAGCGCGATTCTATTTCTAGCTCCCGGAGGTTCACTCATCTGTCCGTAGCACAGAGCAACTTTATCAAGTACATTTGACTCTTTAAATTCATAATAGAGGTCATTCCCCTCTCTTGTTCTCTCGCCAACACCGGCAAAGACAGAGAGTCCATCATGTGCATGTGCGATATTGTGGATAAGCTCTTGGATGATAACGGTTTTACCGACACCGGCCCCACCAAAGAGTCCAACCTTACCACCTTTTGAGTATGGAGCAAGCAAATCAACAACTTTGATACCTGTCTCAAAAACTTCAGTTTTTGTGCTTTGCTCTTCAAACGTAGGAGGCTCTCTGTGAATTGACCACATATTTTTAGCTTTCAACTCTTTGCCGCCATCGATTGTTTCACCGATAACATTAAATATACGACCAAGAATCTCTTCGCCAACCGGCACTTGTATAGAATCACCAGTTGCTTTGACTTCTTGTCCTCTTGAGAGGCCCTCAGTCATATCCATAGCGATAGTTCTTACACGGTTATCACCAAGTTGAGCGGCAACTTCAAGTACCAACCTCACATCTTGACCATCAACTTTAATGGTCGTCTCTAATGCTTCATTTATCTCCGGAAGATAATCGCTGAAATCAACATCAACTACCGGACCTAAAACTTGAATTATTTTTCCTATCATTTCTATTCCTCTCCTAAAAAATTATTTCATTGATTCCACACCACTGATGATCTCTATGAGCTCAGTAGTAATGGCTTCTTGTCTTGCTTTATTATAAGATATAGTGAGTCTATTAACCATATCTTTCGCATTGTTTGTCGCTGCATCCATCGCCTGCATTCTAGCACTATGCTCTGCAGCAAGTGAATCTATAAGTGCATAATAGATGGAAAACTCTATATATCTTTTTACCAAATCTTCGAGTAGTGTATCATTGTCATCGGGCTCCAACTCAAGATCTGATGGAGAACACGATTCGCCGATACCAAGTTGACTTGGGTCGATAGGAAGCAGTTGATTTTCTCTGATCGCTTGCGTAATCATATTTACATAACCGTTATTGACCAAAACAACTCTCTGCGTTTTCCCTGCTATAAAATCCGAAGCTACCTCATGTATAAACTCTGAAGATTTTTCAAACTCAGGTGATGAGCTCAGTCCTGCGATTTGATCAAGCATATCGATTGCATTAAATCTATAATAGTCGATTCCTTTTCTTCCAATCGCTCTAAGTCTAACCTCTGCGCCCTCTTCTTTATACTTAGCAATCAATCTATTGACTCTCTTTATCGTTTGAGAGTTAAAGCCACCGCATAAACCTTTGTCAGCTGTGACAAAAACGACATCAACAACCTTTGGATTCTCTATATTTTTAAAATATGGAGTATCTGATAAGCTTGATTCACTTTCACACATCTTTTGTGCAATCTCGTTTATAAGCTCATTGAGTTTAGCGGCATATACTTTAGATTTCTTAGCTAGCTCTTCAGTTCTTCGTAGCTTTGCAGAAGATACGAGTTTCATCGCACGCGTTGTTTTTTGCGTGTTCTTAACACTCTTAATCTTGCGCTGAATATCTTTTAAACTTGCCATATTTTTTTACCTTTAAGCCGAAAAAGATTCTTTAAAATCTGCTATAGCTTTTTTAAGTGCTTCTTCGCTTTCGTCTGTTATTTTTTGTGCCGTTCTGATATCATCCAATACTGAAGCGTATTTTGAATCCATAAACACATAGAGTTCGCTCTCAAATTTTGTGATAGAAGATACAGGAATATCATCAAGATATCCTTTTGTACCTGCAAATATCATTGCAACTTGCTTCTCGATTGGGATCGGAGAGTATGGCCCTTGTTTTAACACTTCAACCATTCTTTGCCCACGCTCAAGCTGTGCACGACTATGCTCATCAAGGTCACTTGCAAACTGTGCAAATGCTTGCAATTCTCTAAATGAAGCAAGGTCAAGTCTGAGTGTTCCTGAAACTTGTTTTGTTGCTTTGATTTGAGCAGCACCACCAACACGAGAAACTGAAAGACCGACATTAATAGCAGGTCTGATACCTGAGTTGAAGAGGTCAGTTTCAAGGAATATCTGACCATCAGTAATCGAGATAACATTAGTTGGAATATATGCAGAAACATCGCCCGCTTGTGTTTCAATGATAGGGAAAGCCGTGATTGAACCTGCTCCTAGCTCATCATTGAGTTTTGCTGCACGCTCGAGAAGTCTTGAGTGAAGATAGAAAACATCTCCGGGATACGCTTCACGACCCGGAGGACGTCTTAGGATAAGTGACATCTCTCTATAAGCTACCGCATGTTTGGAAAGATCATCATAGAATATAACTGCATGTTTGCCGTTATCTCTAAAATATTCTGCCATAGTGACACCTGCATACGGTGCAAGGAATTGCAGTGCTGCTGATTCTGAAGCGCCTGCATTAACAATAATTGTATAATCCATCGCACCATGCTCTTCTAGTTTTTTCACGATTGCAGCAACAGTTGACTGTTTTTGACCGATTGCAACATAAATACAAACAACATCTTGACCTTTTTGGTTGATGATTGTATCGATCGCTAGCGTTGTCTTTCCTGTTTGTCTATCACCGATGATAAGCTCTCTTTGTCCACGACCAACCGGTACAAGTGCATCGATAGCTTTAATACCGGTTTGGAGTGGTTCATGAACTGATTTTCTTGCCATAATCCCCGGAGCTTTCTCTTCGATAAATCTCGATTCACTGCTCTCTACAACACCTTTACCGTCAAGTGGCTCACCAAGTGGGCTTACAACTCTCCCTTTAAGTCCATCTCCAACTGGAGTTTCTAGAAGGCTTCCTGTTCTTTTTACGCTCATACCCTCTTGGATGCCTGTAGTTGCACCGAGAACAACTACACCTACACTTGATTCTTCAAGGTTAAGAACAATTCCTTGTTTAGAGTTTTCAAACTCAACTATTTCACCCGCCATTACATTGTTTAGACCATAAACATTTGCAATTCCATCTGCAAGGCTTACTACTTTACCGACTTCATTGATATCGATATTGATCTCAAAATTCTCGATTCTCTCTTTGATTATCGAGCTTATCTCATCTGCTTTTAATTTCGTTGCCACTACTATACTCCTTTTTATAATGCTTTACTGATAAATTCAATCAACTGCTCTTTAACTCTCTCTTTTGAGAAGTTTACCTCAACACCAAGATCATCAACTACAACTTTGACCCCCTCATTCTCACCCTTTTGATAAGATAAGGAGACTTTTGATTGTGTATAATTTCCGATGGTATCTTCAAGTTCAGTTAGCTCTTTTTTATCAATTTTCTTTTTGCTAAACACAACTCCACTATAGGCATTTGCCTCTTTTTGGAGATGCGCACCAAGCAATTTCGTTATATACGGTATCAACATCAATCTATTTTTCTCACCGAGAATATTGATAAGATTGACAAGATTGCTATCTAAAGATTTCCCCATTGCATCTATGATAACTTGTGCTTTCTTTTTGCTCTCAATCATTGGTGATTTGAGCGTAGCAAGAAGCTCACTGTTGTTACATATCGCATCAGAAAGTGTAGATAAAACTTTTTGATAATCCGATGGACTTGCATTTTTTGTTCCAAGAAGAGCTTTTGTATATCTGTTTGCTATTAACTCTTCCATTATGCCACCTTCCCTTTAAGGATATCTATAACTTTCTTTTCATCTATTTGGATATCACCGGATGTTATGTTTTCACTTAATATCTCACCAATAGTCTCTTTTGATTTTTTACGAGACTCTAAAGATTGTTTTTCAGCATATTGCTTCTCAAGATACTCAAGATCAGAAAGATTTTGGCTCATGATATTATCAGAGAGCAGCATAGCCTCTTTTTTTGCATCCGCCACAATCTCTTTTGCCTTTTTTTGACTCTCTTTAAATTTGGCTTCAGCCTCTTTTTTTGCCTCTTTGGCAGCTTGAAGTCTCGCCTCTATCTCAGTAAGCTGTTTAGAGATGCCTGCTTTTCTATCTTTGAAAAAATTAATGATAAGATTTTTCGTAAGATAAACAAGCAACACCGCAAAGACAGTAAAGTTGAAAACTCTTGGCCAAAAATCACTCTCATATCCCGTCATCGCATAGTATTTACTATGACCACCCTCTGTACCTGATGCCAAAAGAATCATCGGCAACAAGAAAGAGACGGCTATAAATATATATCTTTTATTCATCCTACCTCCTACAGCTTGCTAAATTTAGCTTTTAGGGATTCTTTAAATAGAGGAAGTTGGGAAAGAATTGAGTTCTTTAACTCTCGTTGCTCTTTACCTAATTCGTCTAAAAACTTATTGTAAGATGACTCTAACTCGTTTTGTTTTGCTTCTAATTTGCTTTGGGCAATGTTTTTTGCCTCGTCTATAGCTTTTTGTCTTATCGTGGCAGCTTCACTCTTCGCTTCATTGATGATTTCATTTGATTTCATATAAAGTTCATCACTGTTTGAAGAGAGATTTTTTGATGCCTCAAGATCTTTAGCTATGGAGCTATCTCTTCTATCCATAAATTCTACAAGTGGTTTATATGCGATTTTATTTAAAAGATAGATAAGAAGCAAAAAGACAACCAAGACAAACAACATCAAGGGCTGGTGAATATCAAGCATGTCTACTCCTATTATAATTTTCGGAGATATTCTACCACTTAAGGGTTGATAACTAGGTTAATTATTTTATTTTTTTAACATTTGGATAAAATTTTGAAACTCTTTTTCGCTTTTAAAAACAATTTCTAATTTATTTTTTTTGATTCTATAATCAAACTCTGACAAAACCATAAGTTCTTTTGATAATTTCTCTATCTCAAACTTGTCACTTTTAGCAGGGGTGCTCTTTTTCTTACCGCTCTCTTTGAGTTTTTGCACCATAAGTTCAGCTTGTCTTACGCTCAGTTTTTGACCGATGATTGTGTTAAGCGCAAGTTTTTGCATATCATTATCCAGAGAGACGAGCACTTTAGCATGTCCTTGGGAGAGTTTTTCAGAGACAATGGCCTCTTGGACGTCATCTATGAGATTGAGCAATCTCAATGTATTGGTAATCTGCGATCTACTTTTATGAACGATATTGGAGAGTTCATCATGTGTTATATTGTGCACTTCTATAAGCTCAGAATAGGACTTAGCAAGCTCTATAGCGTTGAGATTTTCTCTTTGAATATTTTCGATAAGCGCTAATTCTCTCAGCCTAATATCATCTATATCTACGCTAGCAATGATTGCTTTTATCTTATCGATACCTGCAATCTTATGCGCTCTAAGTCGTCGCTCACCGGCCACTAAGATATAGCCATCTATCTTTGATATAACGACGATAGGTTGCAGGAGTCCATGCTCTTTGATTGAGCCTGCCAAATCATGAAGTGCCTCTTCATCAAAATGTTTTCTTGGTTGATACGGATTTGGAGCAATAAGTGATATATCAATATCTTCTATAGTATCTTGTGTCTTATCTATACTAAGATTTTCAACAAAAGATTGGTCTCTAGAGTATGCCTCTTCTACCTCTTCAAGTATTGCTCCTAGATTTCTGCCTAATGCCATATATCAAGCTCCTACTATGATAGCTTTTGCTAAATCTTCATATGCTATCGAGCCTTTTGACCCACTTGCGTATTCGGTAACCGGCTTACCAAAACTCGGACTCTCTGCTATCCTTACATTTCTAGGTACTACGATGCACTCTTTGCTTTTTTTAAGCCTAAAGAGTTGATCTTTAAAATGGTGAGTAAGATCACTAAGTACCTGCTTGGAGAGATTATTTTGTGTTGAGAACATAGTCGGCAAAAAGCCTTTAATTTTAAGCGTAGGATTAATCGTCTTCTTAAGAAGACTTACCGTATTCAATAGTTGTGCTAACCCCTCAAGTGCAAAAAATTCACACTGAATAGGGATAATAACAGAATCAGATGCACTTAAAGCATTGATAGTAATCGGTCCCAATGCCGGTGGTGAATCTATGATGATATAATCATACTCACCAACAATATCCTTGATCTTATCTTTTAAGATCAGCTCTCTATCTTTTTTGCCGGCATTATAATACTCTTTTTCTATACCCACTAAACCTATATTTGAGGGCGCCAAATCAAGATTTTTTATAGAGCTTTTGAGAATGACTTCTGATATCTTCTTTGAGCCTATAAGCGTATGGTAGATATTGAACTCATAATCACTTCTACTAAAGCCTAAACTTGTCGTCGCATTTGATTGCGGATCGATATCTATGAGAAGAACTTTTTTGTTATTACCGGCAAGTGATGCCGATAGATTGACAGCTGTTGTTGTTTTTCCCACGCCACCTTTTTGATTGGCAATACATATGATTTCACTCATCTTAGACTATACACCCTCTCGTTATTTATGATTATTGATCCATCCTCGCACAATTGCGCACCAGACAAGCTCTCTTCATAGTTATTGATATGAACATAACTATTTTTGTACTTCTCAAATTCTATCTGATATTTTATAAATATTTGCTTCCATGAGTACATTTTTTTTAGCTCTTTTATATACTCTTGTAATATATCTAGGGGGTCAACCGCAACTCCTAAGCACCCATAGGTGGAGTGAGGGGCTTTAATGATATTAACACCTATGCCGCATATAATATTATTTTCTATTTTTTTTGTGATAACTCCACCTATCTTCTTGTCATTTCTATAGAGATCATTGGGCCATTTCATATATAGTTCGGATGAATACTTACTCAAAAGCTCTTTCATAATATATGCAAAATATATCGAAGCTGATTCGATTTTAAGATCTTTTGGAAGCATTTTAAAGGGAAGCGCAAAAGAGAAAAAAAGATTGCCACTACTTCCTATCCATTCGTTATCTCTACTGCCCACACCGCTGTTTTGCTCTTTAGCTATCACGGCAATGGGGGCTTGCAGCTTCCCTTTTGCAAGTGCATCCACAAGATAAGTCTGTGTAGAATCTAAGCTATCAAATGAGAGTATCTCCAACTTTTAACCCCCTTCCAACACAGTATGCTTTGGCGCTCATCGCTTTTTTTGATGGCGGCTGTAGCGCTTTAAGCTCTAGCGCCCCCTCCTTGCAACCGACTATGATACTTGTCTCATCTATTGATAATATCTCGCCTTTAACAGTATTGCTATAACCATTGGCAACATCTATCTCAAGTAGCTTTAAACCATTCTCTAGAAAAACACCCGGCCATCCAAAAAATGCTCTAAACTTTGCATACACATCAGAAGCATTATCAAAGTCGACCACACCATCTGTTTTTTTGACTTTTTTACAGTGCGTAGAGGTAGCATCTACTTGCTCAAGAGGATTGATCTGTTCAAATGTGCTCAATACCTCAAGTGTAAGCTTTGCGGCACAGATGCTCAATCTTCCCGTTAAATCACCCACAACCATATCATGAGGAATCTCAAAATATCTCAATCCAAGCACGGGACCACTATCTAACCCCTCCTCCATAAGCATAGCAGTGATGCCCGTAAACCTATCTTGATTGAGCAGAGTTTGCTGGATAGGACTTGCACCTCTATAGAGAGGTAAGAGTGAGGCATGAAGATTTATGCATGGAGCGATATCGAGTATCACGCGAGGGAGCATCTGTCCAAACGCAGCCACAACGATAAAGTCAGGCTTTGCATTCTCTATCGCCTCTTTTATGCCTGCTTCTTTGAGATTTTGTGGTTGTAAAGTAGGCAAACCGTACTCAAGAGCAAGAGTTTTAACCGCACTCGGAGATAGCTCTTGCTTTCGTCCTACCGGTCGATCTGGCTGCGTAATGATAAGAGGGAGTTCAAATGTTTGATCTTTGATAATATATTCGAGTATCACTTTTGCATAGTGCGGTGTTCCCATATATACTACTCTTTTCATATCGCCTCCATTTTAAAAATAACATAGTAACATAAAGTAGATTTAAGTGTTGCATATAATGTTTTTACTTCAAATTATTTATAAATTAATTCAATAAATAAGCAAAATAATTTTATATATTTGCTATAATTACCGATACCAAAAACAAGGAAATTCTATGCAAGAAGAAACACAATACGCCCCAATGACGCTTGGAGACTGGCTCTTAACACTCCTTATAACCATGATACCGCTTGTAGGTTTTATCATGATACTCGTATGGGCTTTTAAGCCAAATGTAAATGTATGCAAAGCTAATTGGGCAAAAGCTCTTTTAATCTTCATGGTTGCATTAACTGTACTTATGATGCTCTTCGGTTCTGCATTTGTCGCTATGCTTCCTCAAGGAAATCCGGAATTAATGGGTATGCCTAACTAACTACTAAAGATAACCTAGGTCATAACCTAGGTTATCGCTCTTCTCTTTTTTATATCTACTCTAAAATCATTGCAATAGTGACATACAGCAGATAGACACCAAATCCAAAAAGAATAAAAGCAGCAATCAAAGATACCTTACTATAAAAACTCTGCGACAATCTATGTTTTGTCCTATGTATAATATAAGGCATAATCGTTATCCAAGAAAGGATAGCTGTAATCATTCCAAAAATAATCAAAAATCTATACTCGTCTTTTGAAACCACAAATACAGAAACACTTGTCCAAAAAGCTATGGTGTAGGGATTAAGGAGTGTAAGCAGATAACCACTTATATATGTTCTGAGCATCCTCCCTTTTAATACATCCCTCTTTAGCTCATAAATAGACTCATCTCTTTTTGCAAATAAACTATAGGCGAGATATATCAAAAAAGCGCTTCCAAAAAATCCAAGTATTTTTAAAAGAATGCTTTCTTGCAAAAATGATCCGAGCCCCAAAGTCAAAAGTAAGATATAACACAGATCAGCGCTGAGTGCTCCAAGACCCGTTGCAACAGCTAGAGCATAACTTTTGAGTGCTCTGTTCATGATAAGTATATTGATGGGGCCTAGCGGAACAGCAGCGCCGGCGCCAAGCAAAAATCCTTGCAAAAAAGAGCTAAACATAAGCTAAGCCTCTCATTATAACCGCCTTTGTAATCTTATAGGCAGTATCATAACCTTAAATTGCTTTGTTTGATAAATATTTTATTATTACTTAATGCCTTTGCGATACAATGCTATCACTATATCGGATAAATAAATTCACTACACAAGGATGGTTGTATGAAAAAGATACTACTTGGCTTACTGATCCTTCTCGCTGTTGGTGCGGGAGCACTTTTCTTTCTTAACGGCAAAGATACGTATGCAAACAACACCTCTACTGCTACGCTTAGCGATGGCGTTAATATCGGCTCCAAGATTGACTATATGCTTTTTGATCAGTTTGGCAAATCGCATACACTTGATGATTCTACAAAAACACTTATCCTCGTCTTTGCTAAAGGTACGGGCCATACCGTCAAAGAGTATTTAGGCTCTCAAAGTGCTGATTATCTTGCACTTCATAAAGCGACATTTGTCGCCGATATTAGCCCTATGCCCGTAGTCATTCGCAACACTTTCGCATTGCCTGATCTCAAAACACAACCCTATAGTGTCAACCTCATCCTCGATCAAACAATCGCAGATGCTTTTAAAAAAGGATCTAAGGTTGATGGTATTACCATCGTCACACTCAACAATAAAACGGTAGAAAAGGTTGCGTTTGTTGAAGATGCCGAAGCTCTTAAAACGATTATTGAGCAAAATTGACAAAGAGTGGCATCAAACTCATAAAAATTATAAAGAAAACAAGCGGAGTTAATAGGCTCAAAAGAGATACCTTGAGTAGAAAATAGAGATTGAGACGATACTCATGCAAAGAAAAATAAAGCAGGTTGATTGCAAAAGTACTCAAAGTATAAATCAAAATCATAACACCACCATCAAATGTACCAAAAATAAGCATCATACATACCACCTCTAAAAAACCAATAAGATAAAAATAGTAGAGCTTTTTGGAGTGAATCTTGAAAAAATAATTCATCACAAGATATTTAAGATATGGAACAAGCAAAAAAACGGTGCCTAAAGCGCCAAGAAAATAGACAGCACCCTCGGCGGTCACATAAGCAAACAAAAAACTCGGAATAAAAAAGATAGGTAAAAAATAATATCGACGCACTATGCGCTCTTTTCTAACTTAAACTCATAAGGTAAAGGGACTTGCATCAACTGCGCAACAGCGTGTACAAATGTATTTTCCACAATAGATATCTCACCGTCTATCTTTACACTATAGAGAACTCCTTCAAATATCCGCTCAGCCACACCCGGTTTTGCCTTCTCTATTGCCTGTATGGATTTGATAAAAAGATCATGCGTAATCTGCTCTCGCGGACGGTATTGAAGTGCACCGGCATACATCGCTTTTTTGACCTTAGCAAAAGCCTCTTGGGCTTTTATCTCGTCATCATATTGCGCTTGAATAAGCATAGAGATAAGTACCTCAACCTCTTGTTTTAGAGCACCAAGATGTGAATGTGAACTTTTACTTACTTTGCGAATGCCAAGATGTATCTCAAGTGGACGCTCTATGATATACTGCAGGCTCCACTCAAACAATGAGACTTCATTATCAATTCCTATAAAAGCCTCCATGATCGTTTTAAAGTGTTGATACTGCTGGATGGAGAGACTCTTAAGCGCATTTAATCCAAGTGAAACAACCAAAGCACTCTCTTTTTTCAATTCTGTATGTGATTCGCTTAGAAAACTTGCAAACTCAAGCAAAAGATAACGATTCTCTTTTTGGAGAATATCAAAAAGCTCTTTTTTGTAAGCAGCATCATAAAATAGAGATAAAATGACCGCCTGGGCACCCAAAGGGTCATTGAGACGATCCAATATCTTAGTATCTAAAGCTTCTATCTCTTTATGTACCTGCTCTACCTCTTCTTCTTTCACTTGCCCGACATGCATCATGGTAGTAGCCATTGCACCCTGGATAATGCGCTCTTTTTTCTCTTTCTCTACTTCTTTTTTGAGCTCTTTTTCTCTTTTCTTTTGAACACTGCTTTTCTTTTCCGGATAGTGCGGGATCTCTCCGTCCCAATACGGCTCTATCTTTTTGATGCGATCAAATAAAGGGGGATGCGTCGCCATAAGTGAACCAAAGAACGAACTCACCCCTTCGGCAAAATAGAGATGACTATAGGTTGCAGCAGCCGGAGCTTGAAGTTTGGAATTATAATGCATGATCTTTTTAAGTGCATTTGCAATACCTTGTGGATATCGTGTATATTGCACTGCTGTTGCATCTGCAAGATATTCGCGCTTTCGACTCACATTGGCTTTGATGAGTGAACCAAAAAAAGTACCGACATAACCGATGACAAGAAGTCCGACAGCAAAAAGAATGATATAGGCTCCACCGCCTCCTTTTTTACTGCTTGATATCCTCACTCTCGACATAGAACGTAAGATAGTCCAACCTGTAAGCCCGATGAGCAATATCCCATGCAAAAGTGCAGTGAGCTGCAAGTTAAGACGCATATCTCCATTGAAGATATGGCTAAACTCATGGGCGATAACCCCTTGAAGCTCATTACGGTCAAGCTTCTCTACTGCACCTCTTGTGACACCTATTACTGCATCATCAAAGCTCAATCCTGCTGCAAAAGCATTGATAGAATCTTCATCCAAAAGATAAACAGCAGGCACCGAGATACCCGCAGCAATCGATATCTCCTCAACAACATTTAAAAGTACACGCTCTTGCGCGGTTGCACTATTATAATTGAGCTGATTGCCACCAAGTCCAAGGGCTACATTTTTACCGCCTGAAGAGAGGGTTAGATATTTATACAATGAACCTATAGCCACAAAAGCAACAACACCCAATGCGATCTCTACAATCGTTTTATTTTCCATATATCTCAAAGGATCACTAAAGAAAACCACCAAGGGAATATGTATAGCACTAGCATACAATCCCATCAAAAAAAGCAGTACTATTGCTATAAGTGCTAAGACAGCCAAAACAAAAAGAACGACAAGGTAAAAAGTATGTTGCCGTGCTTTTTTCTGTTGCTCAAAAAAATTCATCTAAGAGTGACTAAAAACTAACTTTAGGCGCGGCTTGTATAGCTTGCGAATCTTCAAACTCCAACATCTTAGCATCACTTGTAAATCCAAACAATCCCGTAAATAAGTTTTGAGGAAATGATTGACGATAAGTGTTAAATGCGAGCACAAAATCATTATAGGCTTGACGCGCATAACTGATGCGATTCTCTGTTGTTGAGAGCTCTTCACTCAACTGCATCATATTTTCATTGGCTTTGAGTTCCGGATAGGCTTCCATCACAAAGCTCATCTTGCTCATAGCACCCGCTAGTCCCTGCTCTGCTTGGTTAAATTCGCTTACAGCCTTAGCATCATCCGAATGCCCTTTCATTTGTGCCAAAGAACTTGACGCTTCATTACGCGCTGCGATGACTGCTTCGAGTGTCTCTTTCTCATGCGCCATATATTTCTTTGCAACCTCTATAAGATTTGGGATGAGATCATAACGGCGTTTGAGCTGCACCTCTATCTGTGCAAAACCGTTATCTATCTGATTTTTCTTTGCAACCAATCCATTATAGATAGCAACAACATATAACGCTACTACAACTATGATACCCAATACAACATAACCCATAATCACTCTCCTTGCCTTTTTCATTTATAATAGCATATTTATAATAAATATTAATGTAAAAGTTCAATTGTGGTGTATATATGATACTGCTCCAATCAGAGAGATACATTTATTTCAAAATGATATAATAAAACAAAAAAAGGAAGTAAGCCGATGAGGATATGGAGTTTTGTAACTATAGGAATGTTATGTTTTGGCATGATGGGATGCTCTGAAGATTCAAAAAAAGATACGAATTTATCGAAAAGTACGGAAGAGACACCAACTTTTATAAAAGAGTTGGAAGAGAAATGCAACGATAACGACTATGAGGCGTGCACTGATTTAGCCATTGATTATGATTATGGGGATGGCGTTGCGCAAGATATGAACAAAGCTGCTCAATTCTATCAAAAAGGGTGTGACGGTGGAGATTTGCTAGGATGTAATAATCTTGGAATACTTTATGAGGATGGTGAAGGTGTAGAAAAAGATGCCTCTAAATCGGCTCAGCTCTATAAAATAGCTTGTGATGGCGATTATGCTCTTGGTTGTTATAATCTAGGGATATTGTATGATGATGGCACAGGAGTAGAGCAAGACAAATCTAAAGCTATCGATTTATATAAAGTAGCTTGTGAAGGTGGTGAGCCTCTAGGATGCAATAATCTAGGAGTTATGTATTATAACGGTGAGGGCATAAAAAAGGATGAAGCCAAAGCTATTGCGTTATATGAAAAAGCTTGCGGAGATGAGGAACCCTTGGGTTGTAGTAATCTAGCAGATATATATAGTGATACAAAAAATACCAAGTATGATGTCGAGCTTGCTAAAAAATATTATCAAAAAGCTTGTGATTTAGAAGATGATTATAGTTGTAGAAAATATTATAAATTGAATCTATAGTTATCGCTACGCTCCATACTTCTTTGTTCCCGCATTAAACTGCAGGAATAAAAGAAAAAATAAAGAGAAGTGGCTACACACTAAAAAGTGTGCCACCTTTTTGTACACCCTCAAGCAGAAAACTCTTCACATCGGTAAGATCAAATCCACTTGCTAAAAACATACTCTTATCTCTTTTGAGAAGAAATTGTGCGGATTGCAATTTGGTGACGATCCCGCCTGTAGCAAATTCGCTACTTGGCTTGCATGTTTGCTCCAAGAGCTCTTGGTCGATAAAAGAGTGTCTCTTAAATGCTCTTGCATCGCTATGCTCTCTTGGGTCTTTATCGTAATAGGCATCGATATCAGAGAGGATCACAAGCATATCAGCATCAAAATGGTAAGTCGTATGCGCAGAGAGTCGATCATTGTCACCAAAGACGAGCTCTTCTGTTGCCGTGACATCGTTTTCATTGATGATAGGCACGACCTTATTGGCAAGCAAAACCTCTATAGCAGCTTTAGCATGTTTCGTTCTCTTTCTCGAATCAAAATCAGAAGCACTTAAAAGCACTTGTGAACAGAGCATACCAAATCTCTCAAACTTATCTTGATACATCTTAAGCAAGAGTGGTTGCCCGATAGCAGCCAGTGCTTGTTTATTTCGAATGAGTGATTTATCGAGCTTGAGCTTTGAGTATCCACTCGAGACTGCACCGGAACTGACAACGATAACATCCTTGCCACTCTTTTGTACTTGAGCCACGAGCTCAACAAGTGCGAGCATTCGCTCTTTTGATACTTCTCCTGCTTCGTTTAAAACATGTGATCCAACTTTTATCACTACTCTTTTCATTTTACTTCCTTGCTCTCTTTTATCACTGTTTGCAATACAAATTTTAACGCTTCACTATTGATATGCGATACTGATGATATCGGCAATACAAATCTCGGCATACCCTCACCTTCTGCTCCATAAGAGTAATAGTTCGCATCAACACCAAATCGCTCCAATTGTTTGTTTTGTTTTATCCCTATATGAGATAAAAACTGCTCTATCATCACATTGGCTTGATCGACTTCCGTGGAGTCCACCTTTGTCACTGCGATACCGTATCTTTTGACCGAAGTAAAGTATTTGCCAAGCTCACCCAGCAGTGAGTCATACTGATAACTCATCTCTCTATAATTGCTGATATCTATCATTATCAAAAAGAAATTGGTACGCTCAATATGCTTCAAGAACTCAAGCCCAAGCCCTTTCCCTTCGCTTGCTCCCTCGATGATACCCGGGATATCTGCCATGATGAAAGAGTCATAATCACCCACATCCACAACGCCAAGTTTTGGGGTAAGCGTCGTAAACTCATAGTCCGCCACTTGTGGTCTCGCATTTGAGATGACTGATATGAGTGTCGATTTCCCGACATTTGGATAGCCAACAAGCCCAACATCTGCTATCATCTTAAGCTCAAACCTTACTTGTTTCGTCGCTCCTGCCTCACCACTTTGTGCATAGGTAGGTCGTTGATTACTTGAGCTCTTAAAGTGCATATTCCCGAGTCCGCCCTTGCCGCCACTCAAAAATTTGATTTTCTCATCGCTACACTCTGTTAGATCAAGCAGTACCTCATCATTTTCTATATCGATAACCTGTGTTCCTGGAGGCACAACGATGATAAGATCTTCACCACTTTTACCGTACTTCTTTCTACCTTCTCCCGGTCGCCCATTTTTAGCTTTGAGATGTTGTCTTCCGCGAAAAGAGGAGAGTGTGTCTGTGTTATTGTCTACTTTAAAATAGACACTACCGCCCCTTCCGCCATCGCCTCCGTCAGGGCCACCTTGCGCAACGAATTTTTCCGTCCAAAATGAGACAGCACCTGCACCGCCTTTCCCCGAACTGATAGTAACTGCAACACTATCTATGAACATATATATACCTTTAATTGCCCTTATAAGGCTTTTGCTAATCTAATTATAACCAAAATGAAAATGAATTAATAAGAGGGATAGATAGAGAGACTCTATCTATGAATTTATGCAGGGATTACAGAAACTTTTTTCTGTTTTGAAGTTCTATTCTCAAACTTAACAACACCTTCTACAAGTGCAAATAGAGTATGATCTTTACCCATACCTACATTAAGACCCGGATGAACTTTTGTCCCTCTTTGTCTAATGATGATATTACCGGGGATTACACTCTCTCCACCAAATTTCTTAACGCCTAGTCTACGACCTGCTGAATCGCGATTATTTTGGGTTGAACCTTGACCTTTCTTGTGTGCCATCGTATCTCCTTATGCTATCTTAGTAATTCTAACTCTAGTGAAATCTCTTCTAAAACCTCTTTTAAGTTTAGAATCTTTTCTTCTTCTTTTTTTATAAATGATGACTTTTTTGTCTCTTCCTTCATTTATAACCTCACCTGTAACTACAGCACCTTTTACAAATGGTGTTCCTACAGTCAATTTTCCGTCATCAAGTGCGAGAACTTCTTTGAACTCTACTGCACTCTTTGGCTCTAAACTCATATTGTCAAAGCATACGATATCGCCCTCTTTGACCTTAAATTGTTGACCGCTTGCTTTTATGATCGCATACATTGCAAACCCTTTTTGATTTCTAGATTGTTCTTTTTAAAGTTCGAGATTATATCTAAAATAACTTTAATAATATTTAAATTTTAAATGCATTGTGTTATTTATAGAGCCTTATGATTTCACTATCAAAATTAAGATCGATATCATTGCTTTGTCCTTTTGCGTACTCTATCTTTGAAAGTAGGTATTTCATCGCTTCAAGGCGTGCTACTTTTTTGTTGTTACTATCGATGATAACCCATGGAGATTTCTCGCTATGTGTTGTCGTAAACATCGCATCTTTATAGACTGTTACCTCATCCCATAGGTTTTTTATCTTCTCATCGATAGGACTTAACTTCCAGTATTTATAAGGATTACTCATGCGCTCCTCAAAACGCTTTAGCTGTGTCTCTCTTTCTATATCAAACCAAAACTTTATGAGTATGATTCCATCATCAATCAGCGCATTTTCAACTTTGGAAACATTTTTCATAAATCGCCCATACTGATCTTGTGTGCAAAAACCAAGTAACGGCTCTATGATAGCTCTGTTGTACCAGCTTCTATCAAAAAATGTTATCTCTCCTTCATTTGGAAGGTGAGCAAAATATCTCTGAAAAAAGAACTGCCCCTGCTCCACTTCGCTTGGTTTTGGCAGAGCAACGACTCTATATTTTCTAGGATTCAGATGCTCTATAAATCGCTTGATTGCACTACTTTTTCCTGCAGTATCTCTCCCTTCAAAGATCACCATAACTCTTTTGTTGTTTTCATACACCCATCCTTGCAACTTCAATATCTCCAATTGCAACTTAGCAAGCTCTTTTTCATAGCGTCTCTCTTTGAGTATCTTAGAGAGTCTCTTTTTATTTATAAACTTTTTAAGACCGCTTTTTGTCTCAAGAAGTTTAAGCTTCTCTTTGACATCCTTAAGTATAGCTTCCACCTTGTCATCATCAACAAGATCTTCTACCTGCTTCAACTCTTTTATGATCTTTTTCATCTGCTTACCTCTGTTATTATAGACTTTACGACCTCAAATGTCTTTTCAACCGATGCTATATCTACCTCTTCTCTTATAGAATGGGGGTATCTAATGGTTGGTCCGATTGATGCAAAGAGTATATCGGGGTATTTCTCTTTTAGTACTCCACACTCTAGACCGGCATGAATCGCCTTGGTTTTGGCCTCTTTAAATACACTCTTTAAAGATTCTTCCACTATATTGGTAAAATCATTACGCTCCGGTGTCCATGCCGGATATTTATCTCTTTTTTCTACACTAAATCCGTGATACTCAAAGACAGAAATCATCTTTTTTGCCTGCATCTCAAGATCAGCCATATCCATTGCTCGTATGCTTAATATGATCTCGAGTGACTTCTCATCACCATGTATGATTGCTAAATTTTGACTAACATCCGGGATGTCGAAAGTCTCATTGGCACGAATGACACCATGAGGAATACTCTCTATAATCTTTACGATATCACATTTTGGCTTGAGAAGTTTTCTATAGATATCTTTGAGTATGATGTCACCTTCGTTTTCCAACTTCACTTTGGAAGATATATGCGCCCTAACATTCGATGGGATAGAGTTTGTTCGCTCTCCACCCTCAATCGTAATGATAGAAGCATCACTCTTTTCTACAAAAGAGGCAAGCTCCTTGATGGCATTGGGAACACCCTTGTCGATATCGACACCTGAATGCCCTCCGGGTAAACCCTGAATACTTGCTTCATAGAAATTCTCATCACTATTTTCAACCCATTCTATCTTTTTGTGAGCCTTTATATCAATCCCACCTGCACATCCGATACAAAGCTCACCTTCCTCTTCGCTATCGAGATTGAGCATATAGCGACTTTTGAGCTCAAAATCTACACTGTTTGCTCCTATGAGGCCCACCTCTTCATCGGCAGTTAAAAGAAATTCAAGATCATACCCGTCTTCCATAAGCACCATCATCATAGCGATAGCCATACCATTATCTGCACCTAGCGAAGCATCTTTTGCTCTTAAACAATCATCTTGCGTATATACTTCTATCTTGGGTGCATCTCCCATACAGACCATATCATAATGTGCTTGCAATGCCAAAATGGGGTGTTCTTTGCTTATGAGAATATTATCACTCTTGTCAAGATCAGCACTATAGCCGTAACGATTTGCAAAATCAACCAAAAAATCTCTCATGGCTTGCGTATCTTTTGAGCAGTGAGGAATTTGAGTGAGTGTTATAAAATGCTCTATTATTCTAGACATCTTCAAGCCTTTTTTGGTGTTGATTATAACATAGATAAAATATCTTTTGATACAATACTCAGAAGTAACATTCAAGGAAAAAGAGATGGAAAAATACAATTTTCAATATGCAATACCAAATAAAGAGGGGTATTTTGGTGAATATGGGGGGAGTTTTATCCCGCCACAACTCCAAGAGATTATGGATGAGATTACAGAAGCATATCTCAAGATAAAAGAAGATGAGAGTTTTTTAGCAGAACTTCATGATCTTTATACGCATTATGTAGGGAGACCAAGCCCTATATTTCATGCAAAAAATCTCTCAAAAAAATATGGGGCAGAGATTTTTTTCAAAAGAGAAGATCTCAATCACACAGGAGCTCATAAAATCAATCACTGTTTAGGTGAAGCGCTTTTGGCAAAAAAGATGGGAAAGAAAAAACTTATCGCTGAAACAGGTGCCGGGCAACATGGTGTTGCGCTTGCAACTGCAGCTGCACTTGTGGGGCTTGAGTGTGATATCTATATGGGTGAAGTGGACATCGCAAAAGAGTATCCCAATGTTGTACGCATGAAGATACTGGGCGCTAATGTCATCCCTGCAACACATGGCTTGAAGACTCTCAAAGAGGCTGTTGATGCAGCATTTGATGGCTATCTCAAAGACCCTGTTACACAATTTTATGCTATCGGCTCAGTCGTTGGTCCTCATCCATTTCCTATGATGGTCAGAGACTTCCAATCCATCGTCGGACAAGAAGCACGGGAACAGTTTCAAGCTATGACGGGTAAGCTTCCTGAAAATATCGTCGCATGTGTTGGAGGTGGCTCCAATTCTATAGGGATTTTTACGGCATTTCTAGATGATGAAACAGTAGCACTCTATGGTGTTGAGCCTGCAGGAAAAGGGGTTGAAAGAGAAGGCGAACATGCTGCTACTATCACAAAAGGGAAACCGGGGGTAATGCATGGATTTAAATCATATATGCTAAGCGATAAAGATGGAGAACCTAGCAAAGTATATTCTGTTGCTAGCGGACTTGACTATCCCTCTGTTGGACCACAACATAGTTATCTTAAAGATATAAAAAGAGTTGATTATAGATATATAGATGACACAGAAGCGATGAGTGCATTTTTTGAACTCTCACGCGTTGAAGGAATCATTCCTGCTATCGAATCAGCACATGCGCTTGCTTACGCCATCAAACTTGCAAAAGAAAAACCTGGCAGCTCAATACTTGTCAATCTCTCAGGAAGAGGCGATAAAGATATAGATTTTGCAGTAGAAAACTTTGGTGATGAGTTTGGCATAGAACTATGATATACTATTACATTAATAGATTAACTTGGAGGCGAAAATGAAGCAGTGGTCTTTATGTTTTAGAATATGGCATTGGTTGACAGCGATTGCAATATTTGGGCTTTTAGGGACGGTACTACTCCGCAAAACATTTTTAAGTTGGAGAACCAATAGTGATCTTATCGTAACAAAATTATCATCTTATGGAGTAACCATAACACATGATCAAGCAGTATCTATCGCAAAAGCAATACGAGCACCTATGTGGGATTGGCATATCATATTGGGGTATGTTCTTGTTGCACTTGTTGTCTCTAGGATTATACTCTTCTTCACACAAAGCGGCAGTCAAAACTATATCGATTTTGACACCAAAGATCTCCATCAAAAAGCGGTAAGTACGGTCTATCTCGTTTTTTACGGCATCATCTTTATCATGAGTATAAGTGGACTTATCCTTATATTTGAAGATTCGCTTGGCCTAGGTGAAAGTCTTGAACATACGATAAAAGAGACACATGAATTTCTTTTTAACGGAATCTGGATATATGCACTCATTCATATAGTAGGTGTCATCATCGCAGAAAATAAAGATGAAAAAGGAATCACCTCAACCATGATAGGAAAATAGTTTAGCTAGGATCAAAAAACAGTTTTTCAAAATCTACGATTTTATCATTTTCTACTTGTACTCCTTCTTTTTGAAGGAGTTGTATCTTTTTTTCTACTCCAAAAGCATACCCGCCGACTCTACCGTCACTCTTGACAACTCTATGACACGGCACTGTTATAGGATTTTGATTTTTACCGATTGCACTGCCTACGGCTCTATAGGCTTTTGTGTCTAGAGCTTTCGCGATTGCCTTATATGTACTCACTCTGCCTTCCGGAATCAAAGCAACGAGCTTTAAACAACGCTCTTGAAATGAACTCATCGTTTATCCTCGCTCAGCAAGAGTGCGCCCCTATGGAGTAGATAAAAGATACCTGTCGCAAAAAGTGCACCCAATCCGTCACAAAGCATATCTTTTTGAGCATCCCAAACATCACCTTGGGAGCCTAAAACCTCAGCGCCGGCATTTGGATCTGCAAGGAGTGCAAACTGCCACTCAAATATCTCATAGAGTGCTGCTATCGCCAAAATAGCAAATATGGGATAACTCAGAAGCACAAATGTATTGAAAACTGCTCTCTTGGCTCGAAACATCTCTGCAAGTCCAAAAGCATAGAGCCCCACACTAAAATGTGCGATACGGTCATAATGGTTACGTTCAAACCCAAAGAAATCAGTAAACCAATCAAACGGCACTCTAGCAAATGTGTAGTGTCCTCCAATCGTGTGCATGATGATAAAGATCGACATCAAAGCGATAGCGGTATTGGAAAACTTATGATAATAGATATAGATAAGGATGAGTGAGATAACTACGATCCATACAGGAAGATTTTCTGCAAACCACACTTCTCTCTCAAAAGGATCAAATGCAAAGTAGGTAAAAACTGCGAGGTAAATCGCCAACATTATCTTTGGAAACATTTTAACTATCCTTTATAGATTTTTTTTCTAATTGTTCAATTACATCTTTGCTTGCAATATTGTCTCCAAATACTTTTTTATCGTACTGTTTGATATCATCGAGCAAATAACTTTCATCTAAAAATAGCGGTTCAAAAAATGCAAACTCTTCGATTCTTTCTTTTAATTTTCCTTCTCCGTATTTACTAATTGCATGAAAAAATAAAAACACAAGTTCTGTACTTGAGAATTGCGCTCTAAATATATCTGCATAAAATTGCTTATTATTAATTTCTGCATTGCTTAAAAATTTTAAAACCTGATAGAGGTTCCTAAAATAATGCCCAATCTGTTTTTCGTTTTTTTCATAAAATAAGTGGTATTGATCTAAGCTTTTTTTTGTATTTTCTTTTCCATTAAAATGTACTATAGTACGTAATTTACTAATATTTTTTGTGAATATTTTATATATCTCATCCGTCATTTGATTATGTAAATCAACCATTTTAAAAAAAGTATTTTCAAAATTCTGTTGTTGTAAACTTTTACTTTGGTCTTGCATAGATTTAAACTGTGTATAGCCAGTAAAGATAACTATTATTAATGTTAATGCACTTAAAGCAGCTGTTAAACCTCCAAAACTATCACCAAACTGTCCCTTTTCTGCAGTTATAGCATTAGTTTTACCAAGGGTAGTAATTGTAGAATCGTTATATCCTAGTTGATGAACATAAACCATCATAAGTGCAATAATAGCTAAAATGATAATCAATAATAATATAGCTGATTCTATATTTCTTTTATATTGCATAATAATTTGCCTCTGTATGATGCACAACAAGTGCCGTGGTACTGAGCTCCGGTACTATCTGATAGGTCTCGCTCAGAGTGATGCCAAACTCCTCGGGACGCAAAAGCTCAAAGATGATCTTGCTTGGTTCAAGATCAGGGCAAGCAGGATAGCCAAAAGAGTATCGCGCACCCTCATAGCGCTTCATACGCACATCTCTTAGGCTTGCGCCTTCATCATCTCGTAAAATACCAAAATCAAGGCGTATCTGCTTGTGGACTATCTCCGCCAAAGCCTCGGCAAGCTCTGCTCCAAAGCCGTGAAGCATATTGTATTCTAGATATTCACCGGCATCATAGAGCTCTTTTTCATACTCGCTAAATTTTGCGCCAACACTCACGCAAGTAAATGCCACGACATCATCTCTTTTGGAAGCAAAATAATCACTCAGAGCTCTATGGGGCTCTTTGCGCTGTCTTGGAAACTCAAAAGTATATCGAATATCACTTTTTTGGAGTGCTTTGTCGTTGATATCTGTTTGATTGTGCCATCCTCTGCTCTCATCAAAAAGATAGAGTTGCTTATCATCACTTCTACAAGGATAATAACCATAAAGAACAACAGGATCAAAAAGCCCTTTCTCTATGATCATTTTCTTGATACGCTCATAGGCAGGATAGACTTTAGACTCTAGTATCTTCTCATATTTGCTCTGCTCCATACCGGCTCTTTTATATCCCCAGTGCACTTTGAAAAGATTGCGTTTATTGATCCATGATTCAACCATATCAAAATCCAAAAGAGCTTGACTCATAACCCTTCTCCCCCAAAACGGCGGTGTAGGGATAGCAACTTCACTTGGCATTTTAATCGCATCCAAAGCCGGCAGTACAACTTCTGCTTGCTCCTTTTTAGGTTCACTCACTTCTCTAAGATCACCTGCAAGCCTGACATCAAGAGACGTGCTTGGATCGGTGAGATGTTTCTCTATCCGACTCATAGCGATCACACCGTCAAAAGCATCACGACAATAAAAGATAGGTCCCTCATAAAGGGGACGACAAAACTCATCTACAAAGCTTTTCGTCAATGCTGCCCCACCCAAAAGAACAGGCACTTTGATGCCAAGCTTTGCTAACTGCTCTAAATTTTCACTCATAACTGCCGTGGATTTTACAAGCAACCCACTCATGCCAAGTGCATGCACCTCTTCTTTTTTTAGTACCTCAAGATACTCTTCAAGCTCTGTTTTGATGCCGATATTGATGACTTTATAGCCATTATTTGAGAGGATGATGTCAACTAAATTTTTACCCACATCATGCACATCACCTTTTACCGTTCCGATAAGTAGAGTCGTATCGCTCTCTTTTTCTATCTTTGGAAGATATGGCTCAAGTGAATCAACCGTTGCTTTCATCGTCTCGGCACTTTGCAACACAAAAGGAAGCTGCATCTTACCGCTTCCAAAAAGTTCTCCCACCTCTTTCATCGCCTCTATGAGTATCTCATTGACGATTCTCTCCGCACCAAGAGTATCTTTGGCTTTGAGTACCAGCGGAAGTATACGCTCCTTATCGCCGTCAAGCAAAAGCTTATGAATCTTCTGTTCATCACTTAATGTTTCAAAATCCTCATCGACACTACTCTCATCGACACTTTTATCTTCAAAATGTTCTATAAATCTAAAAAGCGTAGTATCATCAGCTCGGAAAAGTAACTCTTCGCAGATATCAATGTCTTCTTGTGTCATTTTAGCAAGTGGGACGATATGTTTCACGTTGATGATAACGCTTGTAAGTCCGGCTTTGATGCAGTGATGCAAAAAGATGCTATTGAGATATTTTCTCGCATTCACACTCAATCCAAATGAGATATTGGAAAGTCCAAGTGTTGATCCTACCTCGGGATATTTTGCATGCAATTGCTTCACTGCTTCTATCGTTTGCACGGCAGCATCTCTATACTCCACATCCCCACTTCCAACTGTAAATGTAAGCATATCAAAGATGAGATCATGTGGACTTATCCCATGACGATTAACGCAAAGATCATAGATCCTCGAGGCGATTCGCATCTTATCTTCCGCCCGCTTTGCCATACCTTTTTCATCAATGACCAAACAGACAAGAGATGTTCCAAACTTTTTTGCTAAATGACATATGGCATCAAGCTTTGCTTCACCGTCTTCAAGATTGACAGAGTTAATGATAGGCTTGCCGCCTATACATTTAAGCGCGGCTTCGATAGTGCCGACCCTTGTTGCATCGGGCATAAGCGGAAGTGCAATCTTTTGATTATAAAGCTGTGTAACTAGACGCATATCATTTGCACCATCTCTCCCTGCAAACTCTACATTGAGATCAAGTACATGAGCACCATCTCTTACTTGTGCCTGTGCGACACTGAGTGTCCCCTCATAATCACTTGCAAGGATGAGTTCTCTAAAAGCTTTTGATCCTGTCGCATTGCTTCGCTCGCCGATAAGCAGGGGGGCGGGTTTTTGGATAAGCTCTATGCTATTAAAGAGTGAAGCGATAGAGGGTTTTATGCTCCCGGTTGGAGCTTTTGGTTTTTTACCCTTAAGTGCACGAGAAAGTGCTAGAATGTGCTGTGGTGTCGTCCCACAACACCCCCCTAAAAATGAGACACCATTAAACTCGGCAAACTCCAACTGCTTCGAAGCAAACTCATCAGGTCCCATGGGATAGTAGGTGTACCCGCCTCTATTTTGAGGTAATCCCGCATTGGCATGGATCGAAAGAGGAAAAGATGAGAGTTCACTAAGCTTCTTAAGATGCTTTTTGACCTGATCCGGACCCGTACCGCAATTCAGCCCAAGTGAGAGGAGATCAAAAGGCTCCAAAATAGTCGCCAAAGTTGCCACGTCCGTTCCTATAAGCATCGTACCACTTAGTTCAATAGTCGCACTCACCATAATGGGCAGTTTCACTTTCCGCTCTTCGCTGGCGGCTTCACAACCATGGAGCGCTGCTTTAATCTGAAGCGGATCCTGACAAGTCTCAAGCAAAAATATATCGCAACCGCCATCAATCAAGCCAAGCGCGCTCTCTTTATAGCCCGCAAACATCTCATCATAATCGATATGCCCAAGACTTGGAAGTTTTGTTCCCGGCCCCAAAGAACCAAGCACAAATCTTGGCTCATCATCACTTTGAAATTGATCACACACCGCTCTTGCAGATTTTGCTCCCGCTTTGGCAATCTCATAAGATTGTGCAGCAAGCCCATATTCATCAAGCACCCAAGGCATAACTCCAAAAGTATTTGTGGAAATCAAATTTGCGCCCACTTTTACATAACGCGTATATATCTCCTCTATAAGCTCGGGCGCTGTGAGATTGAGTATCTCGTTACACCCCTCTTGTGAAATACCCTGCTCATCAAGCCAAGCTTCTTTTGGAATCTTTAGATCTTGTATCTGCGTTCCCATCGCTCCATCTATAATGAGAAAACGTTTTTTAAGAAGTGAGAAGAGAGTATCTTTGGTGCTCAAAAAAGTCCTTTTTATTAATGGTGTTATTATAGCAAAGTGAAGAATAAATATGACTAAATAGAGTTTTGTTAAACAAATTTGAATATTTTAAACTATTTTTTTATATTAACACAAAATATTTATGTTATAATTGTGACAACTCTGATATAAGGGACTCTAATGGGACAAATCGTTAAAAACATTATTACCGGAAAGAAGATAAAAAAGCCTGACCCTGTGGATAGTGGTGTGCCGTTTGATGGTGGCGTGATGATTACTGAGACTGATAAAGCGGGTATCATCACATATGCAAATCGCAAATTTAGAGAGATGACAGGATACACCAAAGAAGAACTTATAGGATCACCTCATAATATTAATCGCCACCCTGATATGCCAAAGGCAGGTTTTCAAGGCATGTGGGACACCATAAAGAGTGGTGAGTATTGGGAAGGGTATGTTAAAAATATGCGCAAAGATGGTCAATACTATCTTGTCATCGTGTGGGTTAAACCGAAATTTGATGATAATGGTAACATTATCGGTTATATCGCCGGAAGAAAGATTCCGGATAAAGAGGGTATGGATAAAGCTTTAGCACTCTATAAACAACTTAAGTCTCAAGAAAACCCTAAAGAGGGATACTATACTGATGAGATTCTCTATGGAGAACTTGGGAAATAATATCTCTTATAACTAAGACAGAACTGATTCTGTCTTAGCATTTAATAAAATTACAACTCGCTTTTTACTTCTTGAAGTGCCTCTATCACACTATCGATATTTTCTTTTGGAATATGTATTTTCCAATCAGGCTCATCCATTTTTCCCGCTAAAGAGATGCCGACTGTTGCCACATTATTACTCCCGGGGCCATAAGGCTCTTCAATCAAACCTACACCAATCTTACCGCTACTTGTACCAACAAGGTCAAACTCTTTGAACATTTTCATGATAGACTCCTTTTATCAAGGATTATATCAAGATTTGGACTTTTTTAGCAATGACGATAATTTTGCCTGATTTCTTAGCCACTCTTTATGCTCTATAGCAGGGAAGCCGGCGTATGTTTTGCCCCCCTCTAAAGATTTGGTCACACCTGACTTGCCTGCAATTTGTACAAAATCACCTATGACAAGATGTCCTGAGGTCGCACTTTGCCCGCCAAAGACCACATTTCTTCCTACTTTTGTCGAACCGGCAATTCCGGATTGTGCTACAATTAATGAATATGCACCTATATCGCAGTTATGGCCTATCTGAATGAGATTATCTAGCTTAACGCCATCTCGTATATAAGTAGTTCCAAAAACGGCTCTATCAATCGCACAGTTTGCACCTATCTCAACATCATCGCCTATAATAACATTGCCATTTTGGTAAATCTTGACGTGTGTCCCCTCTTTGGTGTGTGCGAACCCAAAACCATCAGAGCCGATAACAGCACCGGAGTGAATAATACAATCTTGTCCAATCTCACAATGATGATAGACAGACACATTTGCGTGCAGTAGTGTCCCGGATTTTATAGTGACATTATCGCCTATATAACAATTTGCAAGCACTACAACATCATCTTCGATGACAACATTACTTCCAAAAACCACGCTTTTGTCTATATCACAATTTTTTCCTAAGCTCGGAGTAGATGTCTTGGTGGATATTTTATGCGCAAAAATCTTTGAGGCAAATGCAAGTTTGAGATAAGGCTCATTCGTTACAAGAGCAGTAACACCTTTTGGCAAAAGAGAAATATACTTTTCATCACACAAAACAGCTGCAGCATTTGTCTTTGAGAGCTGATCTTTATAGCGCACATTATCAAGAAAGCTGATCTGCGTTTTGTCCGCTTCACTGAGTGTATGAATCCCCGTTATCTCTACATCTTCACCCTCAAAAGAGACGCCAATCTCTTTTGCAATTTCACTTAAAAGCATATTTTTCCTTATCTCTCTATGGCTACAATGCCACCTCTTACTATCTCTATCGGACTATATCTCTGCGCGGCTTCTAGGAAATATTCAATCCTTTTTGACTCATCGGCCGCCATTATGATGATTATATCTTCTCCTGCATTTACAATGCCGCCGTTATATGCTTCACAAAGCACTTGGATATCGGCGATATTTTGATCGGATGAAAACTTCACAAGCACCATCTCTTTTTCAACCATCTCTTCATGCTCGATAACTTTCAGTGTCGGTACGAGTTTATGAAGCTGCTTTGTTATCTGCTCTATCACTCTCTTATTGCCGTTTGTGACTATCGTGACGCGAGAAAGGTCGCTGTTTGGAATAGGCGCTACAGTAAGAGATTCGATGTTATAACCTCTTCCAGCAAAAAGCCCGGATACCCTTGCTAAGACTGAGCTCTCATTCATGACGATTACAGATATTACTCTTCTTACATCTTCCATTACTGATCCTTGTGCTCTAATAACATATTATATAACGCTCCACCCGTAGGAACCATCGGGAGAACATTCTCAAATCTACTAACAATAACATTCATAAAGCAGACCTTATCTTGCTTTATAGCATCTTTGAGTGCTTTGTCAAACTCCTCTTTTGTCGTAACATCATAGCCGATACCGCCACAAGCTTCCGCAAGTGCAACGAAATTAGGCTGATAGCTCAAATCGGTCTCGGAATAGCGTTTATCGTAAAAAAACGTCTGCCACTGTCGAACCATACCCAAAAAGTGGTTGTTAAGTATGACATTGATAACCGGTATCTTATACTCTGATGCCGTAACCAACTCTTGCATATTCATGAGTATCGAACCATCACCCGTGATGTTAATAACTGTTTTTTCAGGTGCCCCTCTTTTTGCGCCAAGTGCTGCAGGAAATCCAAACCCCATCGTACCAAGACCTCCGGAGTTGATCCACTGTCTTGGTCTATCAAACGGATAAAACTGTGCTGCCCACATCTGATGCTGTCCAACATCTGAGGTGATAATGGCATCTTTACCTAAAAGTTTACCGATTTGCTCGATAACCCATTGTGGTTTCAAAACTTCATCACTATCATTGTAGGTCAATGGATGTAGCTCTTCATAGCGCGCGAGTATCTCTCTCCATGCCTGGTATCTATCTGTATTGATATCCTCTTTGATCAAATCCATAAGTTTTTTAACAACGATAGATACATCACCAACGATAGGATAATCAACATCAACAAGTTTGCCGATATTTGCAGGATCGATGTCAACATGAATGATATCGGCATAACGTGCAAATTCACTCAATTTACCTGTAACCCTATCATCAAACCTTGCACCTAAAGAGATGATGAGATCGGTTTCACTCATCGCCATATTTGAAGCATAGCTACCGTGCATTCCGAGCATACCGATAAGGAGTGGATTGCTATCACCCATTACTCCACGCGCCATCAATGTCTCAACGGTAGGTATCTGCGTCATCTTTGCAAATTTTCTTACAAGATCACTTGCATTGCTCAAAACCGTACCGCCACCAACATATAAAAGTGGCTTTCTAGCTTTTAGTATCGCTTCTGCTGCTTTTTTAATCTGGCGATCATTGCCCTTATAGTTGGGTTTATATGTCTCCACAAAAACATCTTTTGGGTATTTAAAATCTGCGATCTCTGCTGTTATGTCTTTTGGTATATCCACCAAAACAGGACCGGATCTTCCCGAACTTGCGATATAAAACGCCTCTTTTAAAACCTTTGGAAGTTTGGCGATATCATCAACAAGATAGTTATGCTTCGTGCATGGTCTTGAGATACCCACGGCATCAATCTCTTGGAAACCGTCTGTTCCTATAAGAGATGATGAAACCTGCCCTGAGATAACGACAAGCGGTATAGAGTCCGTATAAGCCGTTGCCAATCCAGTGACTGCATTGGTAAATCCAGGACCACTTGTTACCATAGCGACCCCCACCTTACCTGTTGCTCTCGCATATCCATCTGCAGCATGTACCGCAGCTTGCTCATGACGAGTCAAAATATGTTCAAAGCTATTTTGTTTGTATATCTCATCATATACATTCATTATCGCACCACCGGGGTAACCAAAAACGGTCTCAACTCCCTCGGCGATGAGTGCTTCGCACACCATTTGTGCTCCACTCATTTTCATGATTTTCTCCCAATTACTATTTTCGCTTGATTATAGCAAAATTTTTTTAGAAGGTGGTAATGATACAGAAGATAAGGAAAAGATATTTCTATAAAAAGTGTCGGTCATTTTTCTAATTGCATATTTTTTATACAGTTTTTTTTGTATTTCTTGTTGACATCTTAATCGTTATATCATAAAATATATAACGAAAACTTAGGGGAATAACAATTATGAAAATAGGACTAATGCTACTCTATGAAAATTGGGGTAATGACTATAAAAAAGCTTTTGATAATCAGCATGAGATGATCTTACTTGGCGAACAATTGGGACTCGAAGAGGTATGGATCACAGAACACCACTTTAACAAGTTTAGTCTCAGTTCATCCATTATTGCCCTCATGGGATATATCGCGGCAATCACAAAAACTATGCGCGTTGGTACGGCTTCGATACTAACACCGATCTATGATCCAATCATCGTGGCTGAGGCTGTCGCAACGCTGAGCATTCTAAGTAACGGTAGATTTAATTTTGGTGTAGCAAGAGGCGGTCCTTTTGAAAAACAGTGTGCAATGTTTGATTTTGAAAACTCACGAGAAAAGATGCTTCAACACCTTGATCAGATTAATAACCATCTCAAAAAAGAGAGTAATGTTGTCCCAAAACCTCTTAGCAACATCCCAACGTTTATAGCTTCTAAACATGAAAAATCTATACAGTTTGCCGCACAAAGAGGTATCGGACTGATGGCAGCACACCTCTGGTCAAATGAGATTATCCAAGAGATGATAAACCAATACAAAAAAGCTCACTCTCAAAATTTGGCTCCACAAATGATGTGTTCAAGAGGCTTTTATATGGCAAAAACAAACAATGAAGCAATCAATGAAGCGTTACCTTCTCTTAAGAGATTTAGAGAACAGATGGAAGCTCAAGGCATCAGTAGTCCTATCTTTTATGATGAAAATTACTGGATCGATAATGGAGTTATCGGAGATAAAGATACTTGTCTGCAAAAAATCAAAGAACTACAAGCACTAGGCATCACAAACCTTGCATTAAAACCAATCGCAAACGATATAGATAAAAACAAAAAATCTTTAGAGCTTTTTGCCAAAGAAGTCATGGTGAACTTATGAGATATATTGTAGGACTTATCATCATCTTGATACTTGTTGCTCTGTTTTCGCTCTCGTTGGGGCAATATGAGTTGAGTATATCACAAATCATCGACTTCTTTTTATACAAGATGAATATAGGCACTGTAGATAATGCTCTGCTTATGCAAAATATCATCGTGGAGATTAGATTCCCACGTATCGCAGGCTCTATTCTCATAGGAGCTTCATTGGCTGTTTCGGGTGTAGCTTTTCAATCCATGTTTAAAAATCCCTTAGTCTCTCCGGGCATACTGGGTGTACTCTCGGGAGCATCATTCGGCGCTGCACTTGGGATGATCTTATTTAAAGAGTTTATTTTTATCCAAGCTGCATCTTTGAGTTTTGGAATTTTGGCGGTATTTATAGCACTTTTTATCTCTATGTTCAATAAACAAAATCAACTGATATTTCTTATACTTGGCGGCGTGATAAGCTCTGCATTTTTTAGCTCCCTACTTTCCATTACTAAATATATGGCTGACCCATATGATGAACTGCCTGCTATCGTTTATTGGCTCATGGGAAGCTTGACTCTCATAGACAAACATACTATCTATGTCATCTCCATTCCTATTTTACTTGGAATAGCTTCGATTATCTTCCTCTCAAAATACCTCAATATCTTGAGTCTAGGGGACGAGGAGGCTAGAAGCTTAGGAGTCAATGTAAAATTGATGCGCTCTATCATTATATTGATAGCAACACTTATCAGTGCTTTAACTGTAGTATTGGCCGGAATGATCGGCTGGGTTGGTCTCGTCATCCCGCATATTGCACGACTATTATTTGGCTCGAACAACATCATCATCGTACCTATCGCTGCTCTCATAGGCGGAATATATCTTCTGATTATCGATGATCTCTCTCGTACAATGTTTAACATCGAGATACCTATCGGCATTCTTACTTCGTTGATCGGCATTCCGTTTTTTGCTTATGCACTCAAAAATACAAAAAAAGGATGGGGATAATGTTTAGAGTTGAAGATTTGAAATTTTCTTACGGGAAAAAAGACATTTTAAAAGGGGTAAACTTTGAGATAGATGCCTCGGATGTAATCTCAATCTTAGGACCAAACGGTTGCGGCAAAACGACTCTTCTTAAGCTTTTATTGGGATTTTTAAAACTTTCAAGCGGAGAGATTTACTTTGAAGGTAAAGCTATTAGCACTATAAAAACAAAAAGTTTTTTTCAAAGAGTAGCCTACACCCCGCAGATACATGAGGGAGCATTCGGATATCTTGTGAAAGATGTTGTTCTTATGGGGAGGATGCCCTATAAATCAATCTTTTCAAACTTCAATGAGGCAGATAAAAAAATCGCGATGCAAGCTCTCGAGACACTAGGGATTGAACACTTAAGAGATGAGATATATACGACACTCAGCGGTGGACAAAGACAATTAGTACTTATAGCAAGAGCGCTTGCTCAGCAAGCCGACATTTTTATCATGGATGAACCCGTCAACGGTTTAGATTTTGGCAATCAGTATAAGCTGCTCAATAAAATAAAAGAGCTTTCAAAAAATAATTTGACTTTTATAAAAACGAGTCACTATCCTGACCATGTTTTTTTCGTCTCAAATAAAGCTATTTTTTTAAATAAAGGGGAAATTTTGGATAAAGGAGACCCAAATGTAATCATCAGAAAAGAGAATATAGAAAAAGTTTATCAATTAAAATCTGAAGTGACTTCTATAAACAATAGAAAAATCTGCGTAGCAATATAAAAAATTTATAATGCGTTATATATTTTTTTAAATAACGAAAGGAAGAAGGGGTATGAAAAACTATTTACATCTAATAACACTAAGTTTGGTCTGCACAATAGCATCGACACAAGAGAGTGTAGACATCGGAACTATCGATATCAGCGATTCAAAAAATGCTGAATTTTATGATATTAACGGCGCGAGACAAAAGCATCTCATCAGTAAAGAGGCACTCGAAGCCCTAGAAGGAGTGAGCTCAACCAATTATTTTAAAGCACTTGAGCTCTTACCATCCGTTAATGTGGAAACGCATGATCCATACAACTTAACCGTTGATCAGAATATGCTAAGAGTAAGGGGGCAATTAGGAGATACTTTTAGCAGATTAAGCGCAACAATCGAAGGTGTTCCCTATGGATCAAATGTCGGGAAATCAGGAACGGGATACCTTATTGACAAAGAAAATATCGAAGGTGTTGAGTTCTCCACGGGACTTATCGCAGCCAATGAAGGGTTCGGCATGGGAACAACAGCCGGCTCACTCAATCTAAAGATTGCAAAACCAAAGGATGAAGCAAAAGCTACACTCTCGCTTGGAGGAGGAACAGATAATTATAGAAAAATCTTTGTGCGCGCAGATAGCGGAAAGATAAATGACACTTTTAGCTTCTTTATCTCTACCTCAGCTATGGAAAATGCAAAGTGGAAAGGTGAAGGGGATATAAAAAGGAAAAATGTTGAGGGTATGGTCACGATAGATCTAACCGATAACCTTGATATCGAACTTTTTGGCTCATACAATCATTTCGAGAGATATGAGTATATGCCGCTGACTTATGAACAAACACAATCTTTAGGCTCAAACTATAAACTCGATTACAATACAGAGATAACGGGCAATAAATTTACAGATGCTCTTTATTATGACTACTACAAACAAGATTTTGATGAGTATTTCTATTATGCGGCTGCAAATTATAAAATGGGTGATACAAAGATTACGATAAAACCCTACACATTTGGTAGTGAAGGGATGAGGTATCAAGGTGATCCAAGCAAGGGCATCGTTAAAAAAATGAATATCGAACAAGAAGCATACGGAGTAAATGCGGATTTTGAACACCCTTTAGCAGGCGGTAAACTCTATGGTGGGTGGTGGTATCAAAAGATGGAAAGCACTCCCCCGCCTAACATTATGAAAACCTATAAGATAAATAGTGATGGTAGCTTAACATATGCTTCTACGGCTATGCTTGTCGATGTAGAAAAAAGAGTTTCAAACTCGCCCTATATAGGGTATGAAAAAGAAATAGGGAAATTTTATATCAATGCAGGATTGCGCTACATGATGTTTGATTTCCCTGCCGTCACCGGATACAATACGACAGGACTCGCCGATCTCTCTTTTGAAGATGCCCTTGCTGCAAGTTCCGGTGTTAAAACCGGTATGGAGGTTGACGCAAGCAGTGAAAAAGTGCTTCTACCGAGTTTGGTACTCGAATATACTTTTAATGACAGTTGGAAGATAGGCGGAGGTTATGCTAGAAACTATGCAAATCCTTGGCAAGGTCCTCTATGGTCTATATACAATTCAAAAACGCAAAAATTTCAAGACGCAGGTATAACGCTCCAAGACTTGTGGGATGAATTAAAGCTTGAAACAAGTGATAATATAGAGTTCTCTACTCAATACACTCAAGACAATTTTTCCATAAAAAATACACTCTTTTATGGCAAATATAAAAATAAACAGATAACCGTATATGATCCAAATATCAATCTAAGCTATTATAAAAGTAATGCAGAGGCAACTTCGATGGGAGCAGAGCTAGAAGCTACTTATAAGATCGCTGATTATGCAAGCGTATTTGCTTCTGCTTACTATAATAGATTTGAGTTTGATGACGATATATTGCTTGCGACAGATAGCTATCTGCACGCAAAAGGCAATCAGATACCGGATATAGCAAAAATAGGCGCGAAAGCCGGCATCAACTTGACTTTCGGCGATTGTACGCTAACACCTATCGCCAGATATGTCGGTGCTCGTTACGGAGATGCGGAAAATACAGAAAAGGTTGATCCGTATCTTGTCTTTGATCTCAATTTAAAATACGCATTTAAAAAAGACAAAATTGAACTTTCACTTGCTTTGCAAAATGTATTTGATAAAAAATATGTAGGTGTTGTCTCAAACAGCTTAGATGATACAAGAACAGGTTCTACATCATATTATGTAGGTGCACCGTTTGCGGCAGTTGCAAACTTTGTATATAGGTATTGATTATGAAAAAACTCTACCTATTTTTAGCACTCATCTTACTCTCATGTAGCCTTTTTGCCGATTCAGAGCATACGGTTATTGATATGACAGGACAAAAAGTTATCGTGCCCGATAAGATCGAAGGGGTACTCAGCGTAGGCGGCACTCCGGCTATCAATGCCTTTTTGTTTGCTTTTGGTAAAGCAGATATCATCAAAAACGGTGTACAAAATGAGCATCTCAAAAAGATGCCGTTTTGGAAACACCAACAGTGGTTTATGCCAAAAATCTTTGAGTTGCCGCAAGTCTCCACAAATCCTCCTTCTTGGACGCCTGATTTTGAAAAAATGGCACAAACAAAATTTGATCTTGCCTTTGTTAACGATAGTCTCTCGGCTCAAATGTTACAAAAAAGGGGTTACAGGGTTGTTGTAATGAATTGGCAAGGCGAAAACATCATAGAAAGAAGTATGACTTTCATGGGCGAACTTTTCAATATGCAAGATCACGCAAAAGAGTATATCGATTACTATCACAATATTCTCAAAACGGCAAAAAATAGAACAGAAGATATCAAAGATAGAAAAAGTGCACTCTTTTTGAGACTCAACAACCTAATGATACCCATGGTCTCAACATCAAATGATATCTTTAAAAAAGCCGGAGGGATTAGCGCATCTGAGCATATCAAGAAAGAGCATGCCCTCATCAACATGGAACAACTCTTTGTATTTGACCCTGATTATCTCTTTGTTTGGGGCAAAGGAGACTTGAGACTTGCCTATAACGACCCAAAATTTAAAGACCTCAAAGCTGTCAAAAATCATAATGTTTACGCCGTACCGCTTGGGGCATTTTTTTGGACAAACTATACACCTGAGCAAGCTCTTTGCATATTATGGGCAGCAAAAAAGATGTATCCGGAAGAATTTAAAGATATAGATATGCAAAAAGAGACTCAAGATTTCTATAGAAGATTTATGGGAAAAGAGTTAACAGCCCAACAGCTACAAGAGATACTAAGCACTAAAAAAGATCAAAATCAACCACAACTAATAAAGGAAAACAATGAGTAAAAAATATAAAAGCTTAGCTGCAGGACTGCTTTTAGGCAGTTCACTTTATGGGACACAAGAGATTCAAATAGAACAGATAGATGTCACAAGCAATACAAAAATAAAAACAATGCAAGATATTCAAAACGAACAGATCAATAATCCGCTAGCAGCAACGGTAAGCTCATCTCTTTCAACCGAAACGTTTACAAAAAAGGATATAGAAAATTTGAAACCGGCATCGGTCTTTGATATTTTAAGTAAAGCGCAGAGTGTGAATGTTTTATTCATGGGAAGAAAACAAGCCTACACAATCTCTTTTAGGGGGAGTCCTATCGGTGTAGGAAGCAGCTCGTTTGGTATCATTTTGGATGGAGCTTTGCTCAGTGATAACTCCGGAAGAAGAATCCTTGAGACACTCCCACCGGAGATAATCGAATCCCTAGAGATTGTCAGAGATTCAGGAGCATTAACTCTTGCACCGATGCAAGCTTTTGGTAATCCAAACGGCTCAACACTACAAGGTTATATCGTCATCAAAACAAAACGACCAAACACAAATGAAGGCGGTATAAAAATAGCGTATGAATCTTTCGATACAAAAAAAGCAAACGCCTATTATGGTGGTGTCAACAATGATCTATATTATCTAATCTCAGCAAATGGATTGGACACCGAGGGGAAGAATGATTTTAATAATGCCAATGAAGGCGGAAGCAGTTTTTTTAAAATAGGAATGAATAAAAATGACTTCAATATAGAGTTGAGCGGATATTACTCTCGATACTTTCAAGAGATACAAAAAGCAAATCTGCCTATGAGTAAATTTTACAATGCTTATTGGAAATACAAACCTTTTGAAAACAGGCTCATCACTCTCTCAATGAGTAAAAATTGGTCTGCCAATCAGATAACGAACATCACTCTCTCTCATGCAAAAGCAAGCTGGAAGCATAATCAAGACACAACCGGGGCTACCGATAACTATTTTTCAGGGGTGCAAAAAAATGATTCTCTCGACATAAAACATACAATGAAATTGTCTGATACTATTGTAAAAATCGGTGGACAAGCCATTTGGTATGATGCTCCAAATGGAGAGCTCTTTTATGAAGACTATGCAAGAAAAGAACAGATCTACGGAGCCTTTATCCAAGTGCAACACTACATTAACGATCAATTTGCGATAGATGGCGCTATACGAGTAGACAAAAAACATATCGATACGCTTCTAGAAAGATATAGCCCGAATGTTACAACCACCTATGGCGGCATGGTCAACAATACAAAGCTCTCAACCATAGAAGATAAATGGACTAAAGCCGCTTTTAATGTAGCAGCCGGTGCGCTCTATAAACTCGATGAAAGCAATGCCTTTACTTTGAAACTCGCTTATACTTCTAATGCGCCCGCAAGTGAAATCAGCACGGCTACGGGATATGATTTAGAAAAGGAGGAGCAGTATAAATATGAGATCGGTTATGAGTTTGCTCCTAAAAACTTTACGATAGCAGCAAATATCTTTTACTACGATATCAACAACCTCAAATCTCCCTATTATATAGGAACTGCGGCTGATCCTGAAATAGTCTTTGGTCAGTATGATCAAAAAAGATATGGCGGAGAGCTATCCCTTGGAGGCAAGATTGACTCTTTTGACTATTTACTCAATTATGCTTATGTTAAAGCAGATGAGAAAGACAATGAGATACCAAACCACCTAGCTACGCTCCAACTTGGCTATACACAAGGAAATATAAATACAAATATTACGGCGCACTACATAAGTAAGTTCCAATCCAATTTTTTTACTACCGATGGGAAATATCATGATGTAGGTGATTTTGTGACCATAGATGCAGGCTTGGATTATAACCATAAATTAAAAGATTACGATGCGGTTGCATCAATCTATGGAAGAAATATAACGAATCAAAAATACATGACAAAGATTGGCTGGGAAAATGTAGGTTCCGTATTTGGCATCAGTTATGCAGTAAAATTTTAAGGAGTAGATAATGGTGGAATTGATAAAAATATATATTGAATATTCGATAATGGGTGTTTTGGGCTTGATGAGTTTTTTAACACTTTGGTTTGGATTGGAGCGAATATTCTTTCTCAATAGAGTTGATATAACAAAATTTAAGAAAAAGGGTGAGATTGAAAACAGACTCACCGCAAATTTGACAACTATCTCAACAATCGCATCCAATGCCCCCTATATAGGACTCTTTGGAACAGTTTGCGGCATCATGATAACTTTTTATAAGATATCCCAAGATGCAAATATCGATACAAACAGTGTTATGTTAGGGCTTGCTCTTGCCCTGAAGGCAACAGCTGCCGGAATACTCGTAGCGATCTTTGCAACCGTCTTTCATAATGCTCTAGCTAGAAAAGCTGAGGTACTGATCACGCAATGGGAAGATTTACATGAAGATTAAGAAGTTTGACTCCATGAATGTGATTCCCTTTATAGATATCATGCTCGTACTTTTAACGATCGTATTGACCTTTTCAACATTTATCGCACAAGGCAGGCTTGATCTTCAACTGCCAAAATCCTCAACAACAGAAGAGGTTGATCTCAAATTAAAAGAACTTATCATCGATAGATCGGGAGTCATTACACTTGAAGATAAGACGGTTGAACTCCAAGAGCTCAAAACAGAACTTGCGAGTATGCCAAAAACAACAAATGTCTCCATAAAAGCTGATGAAAATACTCCCTTTAAAACATTTGTAGCGGTAATCAACATCTTCAAAGAGCTTAAGATGGAAAAGATATCTATAGTTACGGAGTTGAAGAAATGAACAGCACTACAAAAGCTTTTTTTATCTCCTTAAGCCTACATCTAGGAGTTTTTGGAGCACTTGTCCTCTATGAGCCCAAAAAGGAGGAGAAGAAAAAATTAATCGTTCTTAGCATGAATATGGTTGAAAATATTACGCAGATCAAAAAGATAGATACACCAAAAGAGGTAGACGATACCAAGGAAGAAAAAAAGCAAGAAGAGAGCAAAGAGGAGAAGGTGGAGAAAAAAGTTGAAAAAAAGATTGTAAAAAAACCCTCCCAACTAAAAAAGAAAAAGATACAAAAAAAAATAGCGAAAATAAAAAAGATTCAGCCGAAAATAAAACCGAATGATAAAAACAATATCAAGCGTATAAAGAGTGGAGAAAGCTATCAAGAACAGTATATGAGAACGAATCTGGAAAATATTATTGCCGCTATCAAGAGACATAAAAACTACCCCCACTCGGCAAAAAACAAAGAGATAGAAGGCAAGGTCGTACTCAAATGCATCATCACTCCAAAAGGTGGCGTAAAGGATATAGGATTTGTAAAAAAATCCTCCTCAAGCATACTCAATCAAAACAGTATCAATATCTTAAAGAAAGCGTCAAAAGAGTTTATCGCACCGCTTAAAGAGATAGAGATTATCATTCCTTTTAATTATGAACTAATCATGTAAGTTGGGCACCTGCTTTGCATTATTTATCAAAAATTAGGATAAATCTATAGAGATAATGATCGGTTGTTGCAATCAGCTATCTTGACTCTTGCTCCTCGAAAAAAAGAAATGCTCGTCTTTATAAAAAATGTCTATTGATCTCTTTGTAGGAGTTTTGATAGTAATGACATAATCAGATCTATCTGTAGCCAATTTTTCATCGATATAAACCTTCTCATGATCTAACATAAGTGACAAGTCATTTTGAGCAACTATTTCATCGATATTTGTCCGGTACTTATCGATAAAATCCTTAAAAAATGTTCCGTTGAGATATGAGAAAGAGTCCTCATAGGAGTCCTCGCCGCATATATTTTTATCACTAATTTGAGTCACGAGAGTACTATTTTTAGTATCTACAACAATAAAATTACAAAACATATCCTCACCTAAAGGAGTACGGTAAAAAAAGGCCCATATATCCTCTTTTGAATATGCATAACTATAGATATCTACATTCTGTGAACTTTTATCTTTTGCGAAATCATAAACAAGAGAGAGTCTCTTACTCTCATCTGCTTGGGTATGTACAGTAGAGAAAAACAGAAGCAAAATAGATACTAAAGTCTTAAAACTGCTCTTCATCACACTTAAAATCCTCTCTTTAAATCACAGCCGATAAATATAAATTTTCCCTCTGTTCCCTCAAATCCATATTTTTCCTCTCCAACTACAATCAAAATCCTCTCTTCAAAAGGACTCTTAAAGTATCCGGCACTCCAATATGAAAATGCTCCGAGATTCTCCTTGCTATATACTTTTTTCTTTATAGTTCTATCTTTAAGTACATTTACCTTTAAACTTTTTATATCACCTAAGAAAAAATCCTGAGGATTTTTGGATAATCTTTTTTGGGTCTTTAGCTCTATCGTGTAAGAAGAACCCTCAAGAGATTTATAAGGAAATTTTTCAAATTTCGTCCCCTCTCCCTGCTCTATCTTAAATTTTTGAAGCGCTTTTAGAAAGGTGGGTTTAAATTGCTTATATGATTTTTCAAATGAATCCTCAGCACCATCGATGATATCATGCTCTGTAGACCAGACTATCTTGTCGTTTATAGAATCAAAAATAACATATGTATATATCACTCCGCCTCTGCCCTCTACCGGTGCCTCTTTAATATATGCAAAATAGCCTGAGCGTGACCACCCGATAGGAATAATCGAATCGGTTTGATACATCATACCACTCTCCGGTTTTTGAGAATAGGCCATGAGGTCGATAAATTTTAATGCCTCACTATTTGCTGCTTGAGATGTTAAAGGAATCAAAAATATACTTATAATTAATATTATGTATTTCATGTACTGCTCTTTCAAATCTAAATTTATAATTGTACCAAAACCGACAAAACAACTTCTTGATGATCAAAAACTATAACTTTTCCTCGCATGCTTCAAGTGCTACACCTTCGCGAAGACCATCATCGATCACGATACACTCACTAAAGCCACCTGCCTCATAGAGTTGCTTTAAGATTAGCACACCTGCGGTGATAATATCTTCTCTGCCCACACCTACTGCTCGAATCTTTTGTGCCTGATCCATACGCAACAATTTTTCAAGCTGCAACAATGCTTCATCTAAAGTAATGCTCACACCGTTTACATCTTGGGCATTGTACTCTGCTGCGCTTCTACCAAGCTTCATATTTGCTAGAGTCGTCGGTGTCCCTGCGGTTGCTACAAAGAACTCTATACATCCAAGCTTCTCTTTTGCACTATGTATAAAATCTATGAAGTTATTTTTATAATCATCAAGATAGGTTTCCATCGCTTCTTGACTTGTATATTTTTGAGAGAGGGTCACGATACCGACAGGAAAACTCTTTGCTAAAAAATCATTACCGTCACTCAAGATGATTTCCGTTGACCCTCCGCCGATATCAACAAGCATAAAACCTTTTCTAAACCCGAGTTGATTAAGCCTAAAATCAACGGCTTTTAATGTAAGCCTTGCCTCTTCATCTCCACTGATAACTTGAAACGCTACTCCTGTTGCTCTCTTTATGGCAACCAATACATCTTTGGAATTTTTTGCCTCTCGTAACGCTTGCGTTGTAACAGCTACAACGCTCTCTTTGTGAAAATCAATCTTAGATTGAAAAAGCTTGATTGCCTCTATGACTCTAGTGAGTGCAGAAGATGAAATATTGCCATTGATTGCTATACCGTCCGCACTTTTAACGATAATGCTCTCTTCAAAAAGTATCGTTTGTGTACTGCACTCAAAATGTATAAGGCGAATCGTATTGGAACCGAGATCAATCGCTATCATAAACTTTCGCTAAATTTAAATCCTGCCTCTTTGAGCTTTGTCCTAACCTCTTCTTGATGCTCTTCGCCTTTAGTCTCAAGTGCAACTGAAACATGCGCATCACCAAACTCTAAATCGATAGAAGTTCTATCATAGCCGATATGAACGATATTTGCGCCCACACTTTTGAGCGTCTCTGTAAAACGCATCAAAGCTCCCGGTTTATCAACAAGTGTCACTATAAGCTTCATTTTTCTAGCCGATTTTACAAGTCCTTTTTCTATGATGAGTGAGAGCATCGTTACATCGATATTGCCACCACTCACAACAATCCCAACTTTAGAATCTTTTGGAAAATCAAACTTATGATGTATGAGTGCCGCTACTCCAACAGAGCCGGCACCCTCAACAAGTATCTTTTGATTTTCAAGCAAAAAAAGTATAGCACTTGCTATCTCTTCTTCACTCACCAACAACAAATCATCAACATACTCAAGCAGGTACTTCAATGTTACTTCTGATGTATCACGCACGGCAATTCCATCAGCGATTGTACGCACACTTATAGTGTCTATCGCCTTTTTTGCATCAAAAGACTGCTTCATCGCAGGTGCACCCTCAGCAGCTACACCGATAACTTTTATATTTGGATTGATCCCCTTAGCAGCAACGGCGATACCGGATATGAGTCCGCCGCCACCAACCGGAGCGATGATATAATCAAGCTCTTTGACCTCGTTAAGCATCTCGAGCGCGACAGTTCCCTGCCCTGCTATCACCTCATCATCAGCAAACGGATGCAAGAAACTTGCCCCTTTCTCTTTGGCATAGGTAACCGCAAAAGCATATGCTTCATTATAATTTGCACCATGAAGTATGACATCACCGCCAAATCTTTTTACACCTTGCACTTTAATAAGCGGCGTTGATTCAGGCATAACAATCGTTGCTTTAAGCCCATAATGTGAAGCACTAAACGCCACGCCTTGCGCATGATTACCTGCACTTGAAGCAACAACCTCTTTGATATTGCCTGAAGCAACAAGATTTGATATCTTACTGAACGCACCTCGAAGCTTAAATGAGCCTGTTCGTTGTAAATTCTCTTTTTTAAGATAGACATCAAATCCACTTAAATTACTCAATATCGGAGCATGAGCAAAAGGAGTTTGACTTGCAACTTTATTTACATTTTGCGCCGCTTTTTGCACATCTGCAACTGTTATCATTTTATTTTCCTAACTTTTAATTATGAAAATTATAGCTAAATTAATTTATAAACGCATCCTATTTTCAAGCCATAACGAGATATATCAAGCAACTTTTTCTGGTGATTTATCTTTATAACAAACTATCTTAACAACGATAAGAATGAGGAGCCAACTGAGTAGCATTGTGACTATTGTATGGCTCAAAAAATGATCGCCTAAAAGCATCTTATAAAGCCCCATAATCCAACCGATGATAATCGTAACAATCAAAGCTCGTTTTTTGTTCTTTGGATTTTTAAATAAAAAATAGAGGCTCATCAAAGCGAAGCCTCCACTTGCATGACCGGCAGGCCAGCATCTCACATTTGACTTATGAAAAGAATCTTTAGGGTATACATCAAGCACCTTGACATCAGGATAGCTACCGCCATAGTGGACAATGTCATGAGGACATGGGACTTTGGTTGTAGTTTTTAGTGTCCCTACAGTTGCAGGCACTAACATCATAGAGAGCAAAACAACAAGTAACCCTCTTTTATACTCTCTTACAAAGCTTTTTTTTCTAAAAAACCACAATGAAAAGAGTATAGAAACCGCAAACAAAACCAATACAATTTTTAACCCTCTATAGAGAAAAAATCGCATAATAGGCTCTTGCTTATCTATAAGCCAGCTTTGTGTCGCAAAATCATAAAACCGGTTTTGAACAAAAATATCAACATTACTCCACTGAAAAAATACAATCGTCGCTATCAGTAAAATAAGCGTAATAAATATCTGTATATTAATGTTTTTTGGCATTGTATAAAATGTCTTTATTTTTATCGTACACTTTGCTTCCGACTTCAAAAATACCCAAAAGTGTATGGAAAAGGTTATCTTGAGAAAACTCTTTATCTTTATAGGCATTAAGTTTTTTGGTATCAATATCCTTTTTCATCTCTCCACCAAACCACATGACAGAGGCTATATGCTTTTGTGTCTCAGGTGCGATGAGATACGGCATACCGTGAAGATAGAGTCCATTCTCACCCAAACTCTCGCCATGATCGCTCATATAGATCATGGCCGTTTCATGATCTTTTGAGTACGGTTTTAAAAAATTGATAACTTTTGAGAGAAAATAATCCGTATAAAGAATCGCATTGTCATAGGCATTACTCACCTCTTCTTGGGTGCACTCTTCGAGCTGATTTGTTTTGCAGACAGGGGTAAATTTCTCAAACTCTTTTGGATAGCGTTTATAGTATGCGGGACCGTGATTGCCCATTTGATGTAAAACAATCAGTATATCTTCGCCTTTATGTTTTTTGATATATGTATCTAGCCCAACAAGCATACCCTCGTCTCTACACTCACCACCGTCGCATATTGTATTTGTCTTTGGTGTCCTATAGTCTTCAAAATCAACCCTTAAAGCAACACCTTTTGAGTCGGAGTTATTATCACGCCATAAGATATTGACAAAACCCGTATGCTTTAAAACATCTATGACATTTTCCGTCGTTATTCCCTTTTCATGGTCATAATCTGCGCGATCAAATACGGAAAACATACATGGTACCGATTGTGCCGTTGCCGTTCCGCAAGAATGCACATCGGGAAAATTGATGATATCCTCTTTTTTTAGAAGTGGATTGGTCTCTCTCTCATAGCCATTAAGAGAAAATCGATCTGCCCTTGCCGCCTCTCCTACGACCATGATTACAAGCTCCGGCCCCTCTGCTTTTCCTAGACCTCCCTCGTGAACGACTTTGGCATCTTCACCCAAAGGTTTGACGATAATCGGACCGCTATTAAATGTTGCATTTGTATATTTTCCGATACTATATATCCAATAGATAGGGTTTACATGATAGCGTAAAGGTTTATGCTCTCTAAAAAAAGAGGTATAAAATTTACTAAAAGAGAGCAGGAGAACAACGATAACCAATAAAGAGAATCCAAGTGCTTTTATCTTGCCAATCAACTCTTGCTTGAAAGTTCTTTTCTCTATTTTTATTTTATAGATGATCAATGAAGGAACAGCTCCCAACAGTAGAACATAAACAACAAGCTTCCAACTAAATAGATCCAATGATTCATTCAGGTTTGTCTGCATCGCATTTCTAATCATCTCGCTATCAATGACCACGCTATAAGTATCCATAAAATAAGCAGTGAATGATGAGATAATAAGCGTGATAATCAAGATGGGTTTAAAGATAAATCTAGCACTCAATAGCGTAAAGAAAAAGGTGAGAAAAGAGATCAAAACCAACGTAATTGATACGATATAAACAGGACTATAGCCTGTAAATCCATACACACCCATGACATTTTTAAAAAATGAGTAATTATAAAAAAGTGTGGAAAAGATCGCCACATAAAAAATCACTCTACTCGATGTTATATTTCCCATAAGTTCCCTTTTTATAGAGAAAAATTATATATGAGTAGAATTAATAGCTCAATAATAGAGTATTAACAAAATAAACTTTATATTGTTTTGGCTATCATTCCAATAAACAATTAACAAAGAGAGAGACAACTATGGAGTGTGAATTTCCAACCGAAAATGCAACAAGCGAAGAGATAGAAAAGATATTTGAAGATACAAAAACTATAGCGATTATCGGCTGCTCACCGGATGAGAGTAAAGCCAGCAATATGGTCGCAAAATATCTTAAAAATGCAGGATTTCAAATCGTACCCGTCTATCCGAAAGAAGAGGAGATACTTGGAGAGAAAGTCTATAGAAGCTTAAGCGATATCCCTTTTAAAGTCGATATGGTCGATATTTTTAGAAAACCTCTAGTGATAAAAAGCGTCATTGAAGAGGCGATTAAAAGAGGTGATATCGATACGATCTGGACACAACTCGGGCTTGTCAATAATGAAGCTGCCAAGATGGCTGAGGCAGCAGGAATGCATGTCGTACAAAACAGATGTACCAAAATAGAACACCAAATGATTATGGCTTGATTTTTAAAAAGACTCCGCTCTCCATATGTGTTGAGTAAGCAAACTGATCAAACATTGCTGCACTCACAACCTCATGTGTCCGGCACAGCTCCTCTAAATCTCTTGCGAGCGTTGCAACATTACAAGAGATGTAGATGATATGCTCCATGCCGGCGATAAGTTGAAGCGTATCGCTATCCAACCCTGCTCGCGGGGGATCAACAAGAGCTAGATTAAAATCATAGCTATCAAGATCAACCCCTTCAAGACGATGAAATACCCTTTTGCGAGCCAAGGCTTCACTCATCTCTTCTGAAGATAATCGTACAAAAGAGATATTATCAATCTTGTTTGCCTTACAATTCTCTTTAGCATTTTGGATCGACTTTTTAGATACTTCAGCAGCTAAAATTTTACTAAAATAGCGTGAAAGCGGTATCGTGAAATTGCCGAGCCCACAATAACTCTCAAACATATCCCTGCCCTGAATCGTGCTCGCTTGTTTGCATGCCCAAGTAATCATCTTGGCATTCACGCTTGCATTTGGTTGTATAAAACCACCATCCATATAGGTGTACCAATAGCTCTGATCTTCAATCTCAAGCATCTGTATCACAGACTCTTTCGTAAGCACAAGCTTCTGCGCTTTACTTCGACCGATGATTAAAATATCGAGTTTTGCCTCTAAGCCTCTTGCCTCTTTTTGCCAATCCTCATCAAGCTTTTTATGGTAAATAAGTGTAACTAAAACCTCGCCTAAATTTGATGCAAGAAACTCAATGCTAAAAAGCTTAAAAGAGAGGAGCTTTGAGCTATTGATAAGAGACAACATCTCCCACATCTTCTCCTCGATAGGAGGTGCAACCTTTGGACACTCTTCGAGTTTAACGATACCGTTTTTATCAAGATTGGTCATCGCATAAAAAGCTTTGCCGTCCTCGTGCCATATCCTAAACTCTGCACGGGATCTAAAGTTGGAAGCAGGTGAATCATATACCTCTATACTTCCCTGATAAAAAGGCGCCAACTCACTTTTAAGCTTATGCTCTTTTATCTTTAGCTGCTCTTCATAATTCTCATTATAAAAATTACAAGAACCACATATTCCGAAATGTTTACACTCCATTTGTACCCTTTGGCGTCAATTAATCTCATCTTCGTTATAATCACGGTAATAAAAAGAGTATATTTTAACGAACAAAGGTTTAAAACAATGGCAATAGGCATAGTGATTTTAGCAGCGGGTAAAGGCACGAGGATGAAATCAAACACGCCTAAAGTGCTCCACACTATATCCGGTAAGCCTATGCTATTTCACTCCATAGATGTTGCCAAATCAATAAGTGATGATATAACGATTATCCTCAATCACCAAGCTGAACTTATCAAAGAGCGTGTCACAGAGGTCTATGATGGCATCAAATTTCATATCCAAGATGTAGCCAATTTCCCGGGAACCGGTGGCGCTTTAAGAGGAGTAGAGCTTGCCGATAAAAAAACACTCATCCTCAACGGCGATATGCCGCTCCTTACTAAAGAAGCACTTGATACACTTCTTGATACAGATGCCGATATCGCCATGAGTGTTATAGAACTTGAAGACCCAAGTGGCTACGGCAGAGTGAGCATAGAAAACGGTAAAGTCCAAAAAATCATAGAAGAGAAAGATTGCACGTCTCATGAACTTAACATAAAAAGTGTCAACGCAGGCATCTATGCCATAAAAAGCGAAATCTTAAAAAACTCTATCCCAAAACTGAGTAATGATAATGCACAAAAAGAGTATTATCTCACTGATATCATCGAAATGGGTGTACACGATGGTCTAGATATCACGGCTGTTTATGGAAAAGAAGAGTTATTTAAAGGAGTCAATAGCAAGATTGATCTCGCCGATGCTGAAGTCATCCATCAAAGAAGGATCAAAGAGGCGTGGATGGCGCAAGGTGTCACTATGCGACTTCCTGAAAGTATCTACATCGAGAGCTCCGTAGAGTTAGAAGGAGAGTGCATCATTGAAAACGGTGTGACGCTCCTTGGAAAAACTCAAATCATAAACGCTCACATCAAAACAAACTCCATCATAGAAGATGCGCTTATCAACGAGAGCTCCATCGGCCCCATGGCGAGAATACGCCCACAAAGCGACATCAAAAGAAGTCATATCGGTAACTTTGTTGAGGTTAAAAAATCTACGCTCACAGGCGTAAAAGCAGGACACTTGAGTTACCTCGGTGATAGCGAGATAGATGAAGGCTCCAATATCGGCGCAGGGGTCATCACTTGTAACTATGACGGGAAAGCAAAATATCAAACCACCATAGGAAAAAATGTATTTGTAGGGAGCGATTCACAACTTATCGCTCCTCTGAAAATCGAAGATGATGTCTTCATAGCAGCAGGCTCAACTATCACGAAAAATGTTAAAAAAGGCTCACTTGCCATGACAAGAGCACCTCAAAAGATTATCGCTGATTTTTTCTATAAATTTTTTGGGAGCAAGAAGTGATACTCAAAGGCAAAAAGATACTTTTAGGCGTAACCGGAAGCATAGCGGCATATAAAGCATGCGATGTGGCAAGAGAATTCATCAAGGCCGGAGCAAGCGTGAAGATAGTGATGAGTGAAGCATCTAAACGCTTTGTGAGTCCACTTACCTTTGAAGCACTCACAAGAGAGGGTGTGCTCCATGAGGGGACCGAGAGTTGGGCAAATGAACTCAATCATATTGATATTACAAAATGGGCAGATGTTTTTGTGATAGCCCCTGCAAGTGCCAATACTATCAATAAACTCAGCAAAGGGATTGCCGACAATCTCCTCTTGCAGTGTGCCCTTGCGTTTGATAAACCAATCCTCATAGCACCTGCTGCAAATACAAAAATGTTAGAAAACCATCAAACAAAAAACTCCATCAAGATGCTTGAAGTGAGTGATATGACTATCATAAAATCACAAAATAAACTACTTGCTTGCGGTGATGAGGGCAATGGTGCACTGGCTGAACCAAAAGAGATCTACTACCAAACACTCAAAGTACTACTCAAGGATGATTTTTGGAGTGATAGACGCGTGGTCGTTACAAGCGGGGGAACCATAGAAAAGATAGATGATGTCCGATTTATCTCAAACTTTTCAAGTGGCAAAATGGGTCATGCCATTGCCACCGCACTCTATCTTTTAGGGGCTGATGTCTGCTTGATAACTACAAAAGAGACCAAAGATATCCCGGGTGAGATATACACAATCGATGTAGAAGATGCAAAAGAGATGCAAGGCTATCTTACCGATGCAATCAGAGTTGCTAAAAAAGGGGTGATGAGCAAACCGAGCATCAACCATCCTGACTCTATTGGGATAATTCAAAAAGAGCCTTATCTCTTTATGGTCGCTGCCGTAGCTGATTATAGAGCAAAATATCCGCAAACAGGCAAGATGAAAAAAGACACTACAACAAAAGAGCTTGCCATAGAATTTGAGCTCAATGATGATATATTAAGCTCACTCGACAAACAAGGGATAAAGACAATTGGGTTCAAAGCTGAGATGGATGCTAAAAGTGGACTCAAAAATGCAAAAGAGGCGCTTAAAGCAAAAGGTCTTGATGCGATATGCTATAACCTTCTTGAAGATAGTAATAGCTTTGGAAGTGACGAAAACGCTATAACCTTTATCACAAAAGAGAGTGAGATTGATTTTGGGAAAAAAGAGAAGCTCCTCCTTGCTTTCGATATCCTCCAAGAGGCACAAAAACTTGGAGACTAAAAACAACATAAAACATCTAGCCATCATCATGGATGGCAACGGTAGATGGGCTAAAGCAAAAGGACTTCCTAGATCAAAAGGGCATGAAGCAGGCGCTAAGACGATAGAGAGTATCACTCGATTTTGTGTAGATCATACGGATATTAAGACACTCACACTCTATGCATTTAGTACAGAAAATTGGAAGAGACCAAAAAGCGAAGTTGATTTTTTGATGAAACTTTTAGAGCGATATCTCAAAAAAGAGCTACGAACCTATCATGAACACAAGATACGATTTCATGCAATCGGTGATATATCAAAGTTCTCAGCCAAACTACAAAAACTAATCCAAGAAATCAAAGATCAAACAAAAGAGTATGATGGGCTTACTCAAGTGCTCGCACTTAATTACGGTGCAAGAGACGAGATAATAAGGGCTGTGCAAAAACTCAATGCTACTACCAGCGAGATAAATGAAGCAAATATAGCACAAGCACTCGATACCCCCTATGGTGAACTTGACCTGCTCATTAGAACAGGTGGAGAGAGAAGGCTAAGTAACTTTTTGTTGTGGCAGCTTAGCTATAGTGAACTGCACTTTAGCGATACGCCTTGGCCTGACTTTGATGTTGATGAACTTCAAAATATTATTGATGATTTTAAAAATAGAAAACGAAATTTTGGTGGTTTATGATGATTGAAATAGCTGCTGTTCTCATCTTGGGTATCGTTATAGGCTCTTTTTTAAATGTAGTTATTCACAGGATTCCTCTTGAGGAAAATATTGCTTTTCCCGCTTCACATTGCCCGAAATGCAAAGAGAAGCTCTATTGGTGGCACAATATTCCTCTGCTATCCTATCTACTTCTTGGAGCAAAATGTCACTTCTGCAAAGAGCCTATCTCGGCAAGATATCCGATGGTTGAGCTTATAAGCGGTCTGCTTTTTGTGGGTCTCTACCTTAAAGTCGGTCTGCACTGGGAGCTTCTTTTTATCTATGCAAGTTTTGCGGCACTTTTAGCTCTAAGTATGATAGACTTTGATTATATGGCAGTACCCGATAGCGTCAATTTTGCTGCCCTTGCCTTTGCGCTTATTAATCCTGATTTTTTAAATTCGCTCAAATATGCAGCAATTGCGGCTTTTGGACTTTTTGTGATCGGTTTTATCGCCTCAAAGATAGCCAAAAAAGAGGCGCTTGGCAGTGCCGACATCATTGTAGCTGGAACCATGGGAGCGCTCTTAGGATTCCCACTCTTTTTTGTTGCACTTTTTCTCTCCGCGCTTTTAGCAATGATCCCATCTTTGATCTATAGAGAAAAAGGTGTGCCTTTTGTGCCATTTTTAGCACTTGCAACGCTCATTGTTTATATCTTTGATGGATATTTCTCACATCTATTAGAGGAGATACTCCATGTCTAAGATAACAAGTTATCTCTCTGCAAATTTTTCAAAGAGTTTCTTTACGATCATCACGCCTTTTTTTATCATCGTCTCTTTAGTCTATTTTGTAAGAATATCAATCATGACATCAAAGATTCAGATGAGCTTTTTGGAGCTTGTTACGCTGTATCTCTACTTTACACCTTCGATTCTTTTCTATACGATCCCATTTTCATTTGTTGCTTCTTTGGCAATTACCTTAACTCGTCAATCTCAAGATAATGAACTGCCGGCTCTTTACTCTCTGGGTATACGATCTTCAAATATCATGCGATATTTCTTGGTGCTTTCCGTGCTTTTTTCAAGCCTTCTATTTGCACTCTCTTTCTTTGCAATTCCTGCCTCCAAGCAAGAGTATAAAACATTCTTAGCAGAAAAAAGGGCTGAAGCAAAACTCAATATCAACTCCGGCTCGCTCGGGCAAAGGTTCGGTGATTACTATATATTTGTTGAAGACAAAAACAATACCAAGCTCAATGAAGTCGTTATCTATAGCAAAAAAGGCGAAGGCAAAGAGCAGATATTCGCTGCAAAAAGTGGAGAGGTAAAACAAGACCAAAAACCCTACTCTTTAGTGCTCAACAATGGATATGGCTATACATACAATAAAGATAAACTCATGCAAGTCAACTATAAAAGTTTAAGCGTCTTTGACAATACTAAAATCGGAAATTATACGCTCGATAGTATCATCGAATATTGGAAAAAAGCACAAAAATTTAAGGGCATCCTAGAAGATGCTATCTTTTTTCTCTTTGTAAGCCTGATACCATTCTCTTCACTCTATCTTATCGCGGCTTTTACGATGATTCACTCAAGATATGAAGCAAATATATCTTTCCTAGTTATCTTTGTCATAACACTTTTTTACTACACTATAGCCTCTGTCATCAAAGAGAGTAATTCGATTATTTTCACTTTGGTGCTGAGCCTCCTCTTGGCGATAGTTGGTAGGATAGTTTTTGAGAGAAAAGTTGCAAGGTTTTTTTGATGCGCATCAAAGCTACTTTGGAGTATGACGGCTCACTCTTTAAGGGATTCCAGAGTCAAAAAAATACAAAAAATACTGTAGCACAGCACCTCCAAAATGCCCTCTCGTCACTTGAAATAAAAGATAAAATCATAGCAAGCGGAAGAACAGATGCCAATGTGCACGCCTCCAATCAAGTCGTTCACTTTGATATACCTAATTTTTGGAGCGATATTGGAAAACTACAACATGAGATCAATCGAAAATTAATAGGGATACGCATCAAGAAAGCAGAAATCGCCAGTGATGATTTTCACGCAAGATACAGCGCAAAAAAACGACGGTACAGGTATCTGTTCCAAACAAAAAAACCCGATGTATTTCATGAACGCTATGTAAGCTTTTATGAAAATGTGGATGTAAAATTGCTTCAAGAAGCACTCTCTTGCTTTGTAGGAGAGCATGATTTTCACAACTACTCAAAGAGTGGATCTCAACCAAAAAGCACTACAAGAGAGATATACAAAGCAATTACTTACAGATATAAAGGGTATTCTATTATTACGATAGAAGCAAACGGCTTTTTAAGATCTCAAGTAAGAATGCTCTGCGCGGATGCCTTAGCATATGCACAAAAAAAGATAGAACTCTCAGCCATAAAAGATAAGCTTACAACCTCACATTCGATAAGCTCTAAACCGGCTTGTGCAAATGGGCTCTATCTTAGCAAGGTTTTTTACTAAGATGACCATTAAACTTCGTTAATCAAAGGATATAAAATAGTTGCTATAATGCAAAAAAGAGTTTGAAGGTGAAGCAGAGTATGAAGATAAAAGCAAGATCGTTTATCGCGATATGTTTAGCTTTAAATTTTATTGGCTGTATGGAAAACAACTATACTTTGCCGAAAAATATAGAAAAAAATGAGAAACTCACTCAATATACAAAAGCGACGCAAGAGAACATCGATCAATGGTGGGAAAATTTTAACGATAAAAATCTCAATACCCTCATAGAAAAATCGCTCCATCAAAACCTATCTCTTCTGGCAACTAAAGAGCAGATAACACAAGCGTATGCTGCTCTAGGTGCTTCAAGATCTAGTCTCTATCCCTCCGTCAATGCAATAGCAAAAAATCAACGAGATAGAGATATCACACAAAATGACGAGTGGAGCAAAAATTATAGCGCCACAGTAGAGCTTGATCTCGCTATCGACCTTTGGGGGAAACTTAGACATGAGAGCAGATCAAGCTACTACAGCTATCTCATGACCGAGGAGTCCTATAGATACTCCGCACTCTCTCTTGCAAAAGAGATATCAAAGCAATATATGGCACTCGCAGCCCATGTAGAAAAAACAAAACTCCTGCGAGAACAGCTTAGAATCGCAAAAAATATCTTGAGTGCACTTAATATACGATTTAATTACGGGAAAACAGATTATGCCAATATACTCGAGCAAAAGCGGCAAGTACAGATACTAGAAGCAACAATCATCTCCAATAAAACAAATATCATATCCAATCAAAAGGCACTTGCTCTACTTCTTGGGAGATCACCCGTCGAAGGCTTAAACCTCAACCCTACACTTCCAAAAGCAGGCACTCTCCCTGCTACTGAGTTTAGCTCTCAAATTCTTATCAAAAGAGCCGATGTTCGCTCTGCATATTTTGCACTTTTGAGTGCTGATGAAAGTGCGGCAGCGGCACTTCTGGAGAGATTTCCAAATATCAATCTCAACTTCAATGTAACAAGCACTGCTACAAAATCAGGAAATCTCTTTGAGGATTGGCTTGCAACTGCACTTGGAAGCGTAGTCGCACCTATTTTTCAAGGGGGTGCTATACAATCCAAGATAACAAAAAATAGATCGCTCGCCCAAGAAGCAGCCTATACATATGCCGATACTTTTATGAATGCGCTGAGTAACATAGAAGAGGCAAGCTTAAGGGAAAAAGAGCAAAGAGAACTTTTAAAAAACAAAAAAAGACAAGTGGCTCTTATAGAATCGAGAGTCAAGAGAGTTCAAGATCAGTATGATAACGGAACACTCGATTACATTGATTATATTGGGATTATTCAAACATGGCAGGCTCTTCGTCAAGAGTATATCGACTATAAAAAGAATTATCTCAATGCACAAATAGATCTCTATTTTGCACTCGGATCAAATTGGTTAAGCGAACAACAGGAGAAAAAATGAAAATAGCAACAAAAAGAAGTCTTACCACCGCTTTTGTCATTGTTATCATTGGTATAATCATAGCCGGAATTATCATGCTAACAGCACCTACAGCTCAAAAAAGATCACACGAAGAAAATAGAGTTCGTATCGAAACTGTCACACTTAAACCTCAAAATATCAATGCTATTATCGAAACGACAGGCACGACACAAACAGCACAAGAGAGTACAATAACGGCTGAAGTCAGTGGTACGGTCGTCTATGTCAATCCGACACTCAAGCCCGGTGCCATCATAAAAAAAGATGAAATCCTCTTTAAAATCGATGATGCCAATTACCAAGCAGCACTTAAAGAGGCTGAAGCTTCACTACAAAGTGCACAAGCCAATCTTGCCATAGAGCTTGGCTCGCAAGAGGTATCAAAGAATGAACTCAAACTCTCAGGAAGAAAGCTAACACCAACACAAAAGAGCTTGACCTTAAGAGAGCCTCAATTGCAAACGGCACAAGCAAATGTAACAAAAGCAGAAGCAGCGCTCCAAAAAGCAAAAAAAGATTTGGAGCGAACCATCATCAAAGCACCTTATGATTCTGTTGTCTCAGATACTCCGGTTTCACTTGGAACCACGGCAACATCAGGAACAACTCTTGTAAGTCTTGTTGATAATAGTAACTTTTGGGTTCTTGCGGAAATAGATACACATCTTCTAAAGTATCTCAAATTTAGCAATAAAGATAATGAGGGCTCAAAAGCAACTATAACTGCGCTCTCAGATAAAGATGGACTGAAATATAAAGGTGTCGTCAAGTCTCTCCTCCCAAAAACCGATGCCTCCTCAAGAAGACCTATCGTTTTGGTTGAATTTACACTCGAGGACCATCAAACACAAACAATATTTGATGGCGATATAGCCTCCGTCACTATAGAAGGCGAAGTGATACACGATGCCTATAAGCTTCCTTGGAATTTACTAAAAAACTCTAAAGAGGTTTGGCTCTACAAAGAGGGTGTTTTAAAAATACAAGATATCAATATCATTCACAGAAATTCTTCTGAGATTATCATAAGTGGACTTAGCCCCAAAGATGAGATTATCACAACATCTATCGGTGGCGCAAAAGATGGATTAAAACTACAAAAGGTTACAGATGGAGACAAATAACAGAGGTTCCATCTCGTGGATGGCGCGCCATAAAGTCGCAGCCAACTTACTCATGATGGTATTTTTGATTGGGGGACTCTTCTTCTCTTATAGTATAAAAAAGGAGGTTTTCCCGGATTTTGAAGTCGATACCATAACGATAAGAGTTGCCTATCCCGGAACAACGCCTTCTGAGATAGAACAGAGTGTTGTTTTAGCAGTTGAACAAGCGATTGACGGAATTGACGGTATCGAAGAGGTTATATCAGCATCAAGAGAAGGTTCAGGTGTTGTCTCTGTCGAGCTTATCAATGGCGCAGATAAACAACAAGTCTATCAGGATATACAGCAAGCCGTTGATGCCATTACTACATTTCCAAGCGAAGCCGAACGCCCCATTGTCTCCATGGCAACCAACACAAGAAATGTTATTACGGCTATTCTTTATGGAGATGAAGACGAATGGACTCTCAAACAAAAAGCTTATGAGCTAAAAAATCGCCTTACAGCTCAAAAAAATATCACACAAGCTATGGTTGAGGGCGATAGAAATTATGAGGTAAAAATAGAGGTAAAAAGAGAAATTTTAGAGAAGTACGGCATTACTTTAAAAGATATTTCCGATAAAATCGCAAGTGAATCCGTAGAACTCTCAAGCGGTATCATTAGGTCTGATTCCGGTGATATATTGGTACGACTCAATGAGAGGAGACTCTATGCAAATCAGTTTGCAGATATCCCCATCATCACAACAACGAGTGGAAATGTTATAAAACTCTCAGAGATTGCAACGATAACGGATGGTTTTTCTGATGATAAAATACTCACAACCTATAACGATAAATTAGCGATATCTTTCAATATCTTTAGAAGCGGGAATCAAACACCCTCAGAGGTCTCAGAAGCTGCGAAAGCAACATTAGCTGCATTTAACAAAGAGAATGGACCAAAACTTCAAGCAGTGATTACTAGAGATATGACAGATGTCTACCAACAAAGACTTGAGCTCCTCTTAAAGAACGGTTTTATGGGTTTGATACTTGTCATTATCATGTTAGGTCTCTTCTTGGATTTCAAACTTGCTATGTGGGTTGCTATGGGGATACCTATCTCATTTTTGGGTGCCTTTATATTTTTGCCCATGTTTGATGTCTCTGTCAATATGATCTCCATGTTTGCTTTTATCATCTCGCTCGGGATTGTTGTTGACGATGCTATTATTGTCGGAGAAAATATTCATGAATACAGGCTTAGGGGTATGGATACGCTTGAAGCCTCTATTGAAGGTGTTAAAGATATGGTAATGCCTTTAACCTTTGCTATCTTAACCAATATCGTAGCATTTTCTCCACTCTTTTTTATACCGGGCGGTCTTGGTAGTCTCTTCTCTGTTATACCGGCAGTTGTAACTTCTGTATTTATAATATCCTGGATAGAAGCTGTCTATATACTTCCGAGACATCTTGCGACGACAAGTAAAAAAGATTCCATCCCTTTTATCAAAAAAATGCACGATAAGCAGAAGCGTTTTGCAAAAAGTTTTGACACCTTCGTTGAGACCCGCTATAAACCTTTTTTAGAATACACTATAAAACACAGATATATCACAATTGCCGTAGGATTCATCACCCTTCTTATCGTTTTATCATATGCCGAAAGTGGAAGACTTGGCTTTAGTATGATGCCAAGGGTTGAGAGCAATAGAGCGGTCGCGATGGCAACTCTACCTGTCGGAGCACCAATGAATAAGGCGATTGAGATCAGAGATAAACTGATAAGTGCGGGCAAAAAGATCAATGAAAATATAGACGATAGACTTCTCATAGGCTACCTAGCAATGATCAATGAAAATAGCGTTCGAGTAGATTATTTCTTTGATGATACGCTTGGACTTGATTTTTCCGTACAAGATTTCAATAACAGATGGAGGAGTAAATTAGGCACGCTTCTTGGTGTAGATTCTATCTTATTTAAATCCGATATCGGAGGTCCTGGCGGTGGAGCTACATCTTTGGGTCTTGAGCTCTCACATAGCGACAATGACATATTAGAAAGCGCGAGTACAAAACTTGCAAATACTCTCAAAGATACCGAATTTGTCACAGATGTTCAAGAAGGCTACAAGGAGGGAAAGGAGGAGTTTACTATCACTCTATTGCCTTATGCTGAAACACTTGGTATTAGCGCTGTCTCGATAGCCACCCAACTAAGATCATCCTATTTTGGAAGTGAAGCCATCAGGCAACAAAGAGGAGAGCATGAAGTAAAAGTAAGAGTTATGCTCCCAAAAGACCAAAGAGATAACCTCAAAGATCTTTACAAGCTCAAAATTACTGCGCCAAACGGTTCACAAATCCCTTTGAGTCTTTTGACAAAATTCAAAAGTGGCACATCCTATTCGGTCATCAATAGAAGGGATGGAGCAAGAGCATTTGGAGTCAATGCCAATGTAGTGCCTGAAAAAAATCTTCCCCAGGTAATTAGCAAACTCAACAGCGAGATTTTCCCCGAACTCAAAAAAGAGTTTCCCGGCCTCAAAGTTAGTTTTCAAGGCAGACAAGCCGATACCCAAGAGAGTATGGCATCACTTACACAGGGCTTTATACTCATGCTCATTATTGTCTATGTCATGTTGGCACTCCCTTTTGGTAGCTATTTTCAGCCTATTATTGTTATGATCGCTATCCCCTTTGGTGTTGTTGGGGCTTTTATAGGGCATCTTCTCATGGGTTATAGTCTGAGTGTCATTAGTGTCATGGGTATCGTTGCGCTCGCCGGAGTTGTCATCAATGATACTTTAGTTTTACTCGATTATTCAAACAAACTAAGGGCACAAAACAATGATGCACACAAATCAATCGTACTTGCAGGAGTACGGAGATTTAGGCCGATTATGCTTACAACCATTACCACTTTCGGTGGGCTTGCACCTATGATATTTGAGCAATCTATTCAAGCAAAATTTATGATACCAATGGCGATATCACTAGGGTTCGGGATACTTTTTGCGACCTTAATAACACTAATATTTATCCCATCGCTCTATATGATACTCGAAGACCTCTCTGATTACATTCGTAATCAATTCAACAACTTGAATCTCTCTCCCAAATAGAGTAAAATAGAGATACATTTTACTCAAAAGGAGGAAAAGATGGCCATTACATTAGATGCACTACCCTATGCGTATGATGCGCTTGAGCCTCATATATCCAAAGAGACTTTAGAGTTTCATCATGACAAACACCATGCTGGGTATGTCAACAATACAAACAATCTTAGCAAAGACACAGAATTTGAAGGCAAAGAATTGGAATACATTATCCTCAACGCAAAAGGTGGACTCTTCAATAACTCCGCCCAGACCTTTAATCACTCATTTTATTGGCGCTGTATGTCTCCGAAGAAAACTGCACCGAGTGCAAAACTCCAAACGATGATAGAGCATTCATTCGGCTCCATGGAGCAATTTAAAGAGGCATTTATAACATCTGCTACGACACTCTTTGGATCGGGTTGGACTTGGCTTATACAAGATGGGAATGAGCTTGCTATCATCAATGGTTCAAATGCTTATACACCAATCATTGATCATAAAAAACCACTTCTTGTTTGTGATGTATGGGAACATGCCTATTATATTGATCATAGAAATGCCAGAGCTCAATATCTAGAAGGGTTTTGGTCACTGATTAATTGGGATTTTGTAGCATCAAATCTTAGCTAATCTAGACGCTAAAAAGCGTCTAGATATCTTATTTTTTAGTGCTCTCTTCGACACTCTCTTTGACTTTTTCTATCTTTGCATCAACTTTATTTTTAATTTCAACAACTTCTTTTTTTATTTTTTCTATAGTGTCAGGCTTTTGAGTGGCATTTGATTCACTCTCTTTCTTGGGAGTGTCCTCTGTCGCACTTGCATTGGCATCACTCTTTTTTTGCTCTACATCCAAAGAGGCATTTACATCTTCGCCCTTCTCTTCTTTGGGAGCAGCTGTCGGCTCTTGCGGTGCCGCTCCTGAGGTTTGCACATTTGATTTTTCATCATTGCTTTTAAGCTCGTCAAGTTGCATCTCAAGATCAAACAGCTTATCATCAAGCGCTTTTACCTGCGAAACATTAGCTCCATGCTCATATACGAGTTCACCGCCATCTTTACCCTGCTTCAATGTTGCACCCACAAAAAGAGCAAGCACCAAGATATAAACAGTGCGAACCAAAGGATGCGAAGAGAGAACTGTTATAAATTTGAAAATCAACACAACAAAAGCACCGATAACAATCAAAGAGCCAAGTGCCTTGTGCGCTTTAAGCTCTTCTTGTCCGGCAGCCGAGAGTGCATCAAATGCCGCCTTACCGTCAACAGAACCGGCTGCATAGGCCGCAAGAACGATAAAACACAAGATAAATAAAAATGTAAATGCAAATCCGCTCAGTGCTCTTCTATTGAAGATGATATTGATGATCTCTATAAGCAGTACGATTACCGGTATTGCTACAACAAAATGAACAATCGGCGGATGAAGCAGATGGGGTATCGCTTCAATATTTTCCAAAAAACCTAAGCTGATTCCGGACATGATATCTCCTTTTGATTTTTAATCATTATAACATAAAAGTATCTATACTAAAATGGCTTTATAACAACCATAATGACAATACCTATTGCTAAAAGTGTCGGCATCTCATTGTAAAATCGAAAAAATTTCCCGCTCATTATATTTGGATTATCTGCGAGTGCTCTTCTATAATATTCAAGCGAATAGTGATATGCGATAAGCAAGGCCGCAAGAAATATCTTAAGATAGATCCAACCCATATTGAACCAATCCGGTCTGATAGCTAACATCGCTGCACCGCTTAGTATCGTTGCCCACATGGCAGGTGAACCTATATATTTATAGAGTTTATACTCTTGAATCTTCACGACACTTACAAACTCCTCTTTATCTGCATGTTCTCTGTGATAAACAAAAAGTCTAGGGAGATAAAAAAGCATCGCCATCCAACTTAAGAAACTCAAAACATGAAAGGTTAATATCCAATTATAATACGCCATCACTTCTCCAAATAGATAAAATCACTTCGATCATAAACGACCAACTCTAGTTTTTTATGATACCCCAAATGCGCGTAAAATAGCTTTATTTTATCTCCATTTTCCGGTGGTATGATCTTATTTTTAAAAAATATTGGAAATGTCCCGCATTTTGTAACCAATTTACCACTCCTATAAATGCCATTTATATCTTTAAATATCTCATTTTGTCTCTTGTAAAATTGGCACGAATCAAGCCTTTGGTAATATCTCTCTAGCCCCTGCACGTCTCCTTTGAGCACGGCAGCGACATGGGTTGCCTCTTTGAGTCCCTTATAGCTCTTTATATCATGAACGGTAATATCATAACGCTTCCCCTCTTTGAGATTGCCCGCACAATTAAAAAGAAATATTCCTCTTGAATCGGGAGTCTCTTTGATAAGCGCATGGAAGCCTCTTTTGTAGATGACACTTACATTTTTAAGCTTAACACTCCTCTCTAACTTGTCAATATCATAGAGGGACTCTATAGAGCTCTTTTTTGGTATCTCTTGTGCCTGCTGTTTATAAACATAGGGGTGCGTCGAGAATTTAGCAACAATAGGAAGGTGATCAGAATAACCATAGGGGTAATGTTTACCGCCTTGATAACTTGACCTGTAGATAGTGCCGTATTTATCAAAAAGATAATTGGGTTTAAATACAAAGAATGAGTCGTTGATATAATCAATATTACTCCCATCAATCATACTCTTTGGTATCAAGATATGATCGATCGTAGATCTTTCTCTTTGAAATTGATGATTCCATCGCTCTTTGAGTTGCAACTCACTCCAAAGGTTATAGTGTAAAAAATCATTACTCTTGCGAAGCATCTCTTCGTTGATGAGCAGATCATCTTTTATCGTTGCCATAACATCACCAAGTGCTGTTTTCCCTCCTGTGTCATTGAATCTTTTTTCAAGTGTTCTGTGCACATCATAATCACTATTAAGATCACCGATGATGATATACTCATCGCCTTTTTTTAAATGCTTGATGCGATCTTTGAGTGCGTACGCATACGAAAGCCTTTTACTCTCTTGTCCATTATTTGCTCGAGACTTCCAGTGATTAGCAAATATCCTCAAAGGGAACCCATCAATAGATATGACAACCTCCAGGATATTTCTTACGCGTGGACTTCGATTTACAATGATCTCATTTTTGCTTTTGATTTGAAATTTAGAGAGCAATGCTACTTGTATGGGTGCGCTTTTTTTTGAGGTAATCGCGCTAAATGGGTAGGCACAACCGACTTTTGTAAGACGCTCTTTGAGCCGATTAAGTACATAGCTGTTTTCTATCTCCTCAAGCGCTATAATGTCAGCATCAAGATCACAGATGACCTCTGCTGTATGATTGAGCTTTGCCTCAAACATCTCATGATTCCAGCCGTGTTGGTTATTGGGGATATAGTCATCATATTCGCTCCCCTGCTTGATATTATCAAAGAGATTTTCTACATTGTAATTTGCGATGCTAAAATCTTTGGGATAAAGCAGTGTAGTAAAAAGTAGAAAAAGCAAAAAACGCATATAAATCCTCACAATAGATGTGTAAGATTTTAGCGTTTTTTATTGAAAGAAGCGAGAAGATTACTTAAGCATTTTTCCTAAAATATCCACCATACCCTCTGCGCTAAAGCATCTATTGTGTTTATTGCTTCTCTCCGGTTTTAAAATTTTATCATATCAAAAATATAGTGGCAAAAAATAAATATTCTAATGGAAAAAAATTATTATTTAAGTTAAATATTATACAATTTATAAAAACCAAAAGGAGATACAATGAGACAATATGAATCATACAAGTGTAGTATTTGCGGCAACGAAGTTGAAGTAAGCCATGTGGGCGGAGGGAAGCTCGTCTGCTGTGGAAAAGAGATGGAGTGCACCACTGAAAATCTCACAGCCGTCAATCTTATGAAAGCATTTGCGGGTGAGTCTATGGCGAGAAACAAATATGAGTTTTTCTCCTATATTGCCAAAGAAGAAGGATATCATAGAATCGCTAGATTTTTTCAAGAGGCTGCCGACAATGAGAAGTATCATGCACATGCTGAGTTTAAAGCCTACAATAAATTGCTTAACGATGTAGAGCTTGATACCACACAGAAAAATCTTCAATATGCAGCTGATGGCGAGCATTATGAGCATGAGAGTATGTACCCGAACTTTGCTGCTATTGCTAAAGAGGAGGGACTTAAAGAAATCGCTAGAATGTTTAATGCCATTGCCAAAGTAGAAGTCGAGCATGAAGCAGAATACCTAGCACTAAAAAAAGCACTCGAAGAGGATGGGTTTTTTAATTCCGACGAAGAAGAAGCGTATGTCTGTGAAGTCTGTGGACATGTCCATAAAGGGAAAAAACCACCGGCGCAATGTCCATTATGTGGGGTAAGTAAAGAGTACTTTAAAAAACGAAGTAGCGACGCAACTATCGGTTAAGATAGTGCGTACTTATCTTTTCATATATTAAAAACATTATAAGCACGCAAGCGCCTACCATGATGATGGTAGCGCCTGCAGTAAGATCGAACTTGTATGAAAAAAACAATCCGACAAAAGTAAATAGTATAGAAAAAAGCGATGATAAAAACATCATCATTGCAAGCGAACTTGAAAGCTTAATAGCAAGATATATCGGTATTGTAAGCAGTGCAATCACAAGTATGAGACCAACAAGCTTGATCGCCATAACGATACTTAAAGCCGAGAGCATAAGTATAAAAGTATAAAAAAACTTAACATTCACCCCTCTTAAAGCAGCATACTCACTATCATATGAAACCGCCAAGAGATCTTTATAGAAAAAGATCACGCAAAGAACTATAATCGCCAAAAGCGCACTCATATAATAGATATCTTCTTGACTTACTGCTAAGATAGAGCCAAAAAGATAGCTCATAAGATCCACATTATATCCGGGAGTCATATCGATAAAAAGGATACCTATCGCCATTCCAACCGACCAAACAAGCCCTATATAGATATCTAGCTTTTCACGGTTATTAATCGTGATATATGCCATAAGTATAGACGCAGCCAAACTAAAAAGTGTCGCTCCAAAAAATACGGGAATACCAAAATATATTGCAAGTCCTATACCACCATAAGATGTATGAGCAATGCCCCCTGCTAAAAAAACCATACGATTGACAACGATAAGTGATCCTATGATACCGCTTGCGATACTGACTAGCATACCGGCAATCAATGCATTTTGAAAAAAACCATACCCCAAAGCTTCAACTATCATTTCTGACCCCCAAGCATCTGCATCAACTCGACCTCACAAAAATGCCCCTCATGCTTTGTAACTTTATTGATATTTTTTTGCATATCATGAAAAACAAGTCTTTTATTGATATGCACAACCTTGTTTGCGTACTCCAAAATAACAGAGATGTCATGAGAGATAACCACAATGGTGATATGCTCATTCAATTTTTTTAAAAGTTCATAAATGCTTCTTTGACCTTCTGCATCTATATTGGAAGTTGGTTCATCAAGAAGGAGTATCTTTGGATTGGAACAGAGTGCTCTTGCTATCATTACCCTTTGTCGCTGCCCTCCTGAAAGTGTTGCTATCTTCTTATAGGCATACGCTTCCATTCCAACTTCTTTGAGTGAACCAAGTGCGCATTGTATCTCATGGGGTTTTGAAAAAATGTTAAAAAACCTATTTTTTGATACCGCTCCTTCATGCGCACAGGTATCAACATGCCCCATCATCACGACATCAATCACACGGATTGGAAAATCGATGTTGATATTTGTATTTTGCGGTACATATCCAATCATCTCGAGTGACTTGAGATTTTCCTTACCAAATATCTTAATGCTCCCTTTTTTTGGAGTGATGATGCCTAAAATACTCTTAAGTAGTGTCGATTTTCCTCCGCCGTTTGGTCCGATAATCGCTAAAAAATCTCGCTCTTTTACATCCAGATTGATATCTTCAAGCACTTTTTGTTCATCATAAAAACAGGTAAGATTTTTTATATTAATAGCGTCCACTACTCGCTACTCCTTGCTATTGCTTGTGCTAATGTGATGAGATTCTCACTCCAATTAGAAGCAAGCGGACTGATCTTCAATACCGGAATACCAACCTCTTTTGCAATCTGCTTTGCGGCAATATCACTAAACTCCGGCGATGTAAAAACAGCGTGTACTTGCTCCTCTTTTGCCTCATCTATCAGATAAGCAATCTGTTGAGGTTTCGGATTTTTCCCTTCTGCCTCGATGGCTAATTGTTCAAGATTATAATCTCTTGCAAAATATCCCCACGAAGGATGAAAAACCATAAATTTAGCCCCTTTTGGAGTTTTTGCAAGTATCTCTCTTATCTCTTTATCCGTTGCATCGATACTTTGTAAAAAATGCTCATGTCTCTGCTTATAATAATCACCATTTTGTGCATCAAGAACGATAAGTGCCTCATAGATATTTTTTGCGATAATTCTCACATTGGCAGGACTTACCCATATATGTGGATCAAGACTCTCTTCATCTTCATGATGATGCTCGCCTTCTCCCTCATGATGATGCTCTGCTATGGGTATCTTTATGATTCCATTTGAGAGATCAAAGAGCTTCATAGAGCTATTTTGCGCTTTGATTCTCTCCATCCAACTCTTTTCAAACTCGACCCCGATAGTAAAATAGGCATCGGCCTCGGTAATTGCTACCATCTGTGAGGGCTTTGGCTCATAGGTATGGGGTGAATCACCGGGTTGTACCATTACTGAAACTTTGACTTTATCTCCGCCTATTGCCTCAACAAAACTCTTTTGCGGGATGATGCTCACAGCAACAGCAACATCGGCACTCACAAGCGAACAAACAAAAGAGAACAAAACTATAATTTTTTTCATCACAATACTCCTAATAATTATATTTTAAAGCAACGCTCCATGCGTTTGTCTTCACATTGTCTCTATTGCTTGGCAACTCTTTGGCATCTCTGTAGAGATATCCCAAGATTATATCAAATCTATCAATCTTTTTGCCAATATTGAGACTATAGGTATCTCGCATCATCATTGCGTGATGTTCAACACTCTTTCCATCATTCAACACACCAAAAAGCCTTTTACCGTATGTTGCATGAAGCCCGAAGAAATAGTTTTCATATGCGCCTCCTACATGGAAACTCAAAGAGTTATAATGCTTCTGCTTAAGCGTATAGACACCATACAAGCCACTATCTACATCTATATATCTAGCGCGTATTCCCGTTTTGAGCTTAAGCCCGCCAAGAGGTAGCTTCTTTGTGAGTGCAACTTCATATTGATTACAATCGAAACCATCATAAAGTCCTCGATATATAGCACTATCTACGATGTATCCGTTCCCTACATTTCGCATAACCCCAAGGCCGTAAACCTCTCCCTCGTCGGTAGGTGCTACATTATCATCAATCCGAATATAGCGCGTCTTTACTACCCAATTGTTATCAACATCATAATCAACCCCAAAAGCATACTTTTGCACATCAAGCGTCTCGATGGGTGTTCGTAAAGCGGGATGCAATCTCTTAACCTTTTGATCCGAAATCGAACCAAAAAGCTTGAAGTCTCCAAGTTGATGCTCAAGCATATAGATATTTGCAAATCCGCTATCTTTTGTATATGCATTATCAAAATCAACAAAAAGTCTTTTATAGAGCATACTCCCTTCTGCTTGAATAAGGGTACTCAATATTACCATACCGATAAATGATCTCATACGAATCCTTTTGCGACTTAGTTGCATTTTTGATATAGTAATCTTTTTTTATTAAATGCGACTTAGTTGCATTTAATTTTATTCTATTATGCTACAATCAATCTATGGATATCAAAAAAATGATTAAAGAAAAAGGTCTCTCATATACACAAGCAAGGGAAGAGCTTATCAATCTATTGCTTCATGCAAGCACACCGTTGAGTTATGATAATATTAAAAATTCCCTCTCGATGGATAAAGCAACATTCTATAGAAATACGGCTCTTTTTGAAGCAGCAGAGATTATTAGCAGTTTTGAGTCAAATGATAAAAAAAGATATTACTTCATTGAGCAAAACCTCCATCCTCATTTTATCTGCACAAATTGCAACTCCATCGAATGCCTCAAAGAAGATATTATCTATGCACTTGACGGCTATAAAATTGAGAGTATAACCATAAAAGGTCTCTGTCCGGAGTGTCAAAAAGAGAACTAAATATTTTTGCTATAATGAGCTTATCGTAAAGGCAAACAAATGAAAAATATACTCATCATCAATGGACATCAATACTACCCCGTTGCAGCAGAGGGAAAACTCACACAAAACATCATCAACTTTTTAGAAGATTTTTGTAAAGAAAGAGGCTTTGAGGTAAAATCAACGCAAATAGACAAACAATACATCATCAAAGATGAGCTTGAAAAATTTGCCTGGGCCGATGCGATTATCTTGCAATATCCTGTCTATTGGATGGGAGTTCCGTGGATTACTAAAAAATATATTGACGAGATTTTTAGCTATGGGAAAGATAAGGTCACTTATGTAGATGATGGCAGAAGTCGCAAAGATCCTTCAAAAAAATATGGAAGCGGTGGACTGATGCAAGGAAAACACTACATGCTCTCACTTACATACAATTGTCCGCTTAGTGAGTTTGATAACAAAGAGGGATTTTTTGAGGGGCTTAGTGTAGACCAAGCAAATATTTCCGTGCATAAAACATTTCAATTTTGCGGAGCACAACAGCTCGAAACCTACTCTATCCATAATGTCTTCAAAGGCGATCTTGATCTAGGGCAAGAGCTTCAAAGACTTGGAAAAATTTTGGAGAAAAATTTTAGCTAAGCCTTACATCGAGCAATGCATTCTATCTCCACAAGTGCATTTTTCGGCAAGCTTTTAACGGCAACCGTACTCCGTGCAGGTTTATGCTCTTTAAAATAGATCATATAGACCTCATTAACCCTATCAAAATCACTCATATCATCAAGAAAGATAGTCGTCTTGATAACATCTTGAAGCGAACTTCCCGCTTCGCCTAAAACGGCAGAGAGATTTTTAAGCACCTGATGCGTCTGCTCCTCTACACTCCCTTGAAGCATCACGCCCTCAGGAGTAATCGCAATCTGACCCGAGGTATAAACAACTCCGTCTACTGCCATGGCTTGAGAATATGGCCCTATAGCTTGAGGGGCATTTTTTGTGTTGATATTTTGCATATTTACCTCTTTTTTTTCATCATTGAATTATCTTCATAAAAGATATAGCTTGTCGAATAATCTGAAAATTCAAAATATACCTTCTTTGCATCTGCAGGGATATTACCGTCTAAATTGACATCATGATATCCATACCCGTATCTATAAGGTCTTGAATCACCCTCTGTTGTTGATGCAGCTGTTGATATCTTGTCGATCTCTATAAATCTATGCACCAATTTATCACCGGCATATATCTCCAAAACTCCGTTTGTTCCCGTCCAATTTTGGATCGATCTGCTAAAAGAGTTTTGTGTCTCTTGCGTACAACCTGCCATAAAAAACATTACAAAAATTATATAAAATATACTTTTTTTCAAACCATATCCTTTATGATAATATCATGGGATTGTAACACAGTTTTGCAAATGATTCACTCAAAGAGTGAAACTTTTAAAATCAAATTTTCCCTCACTATTGTACTGCATATAGTAGAGTGTATCTCTTGCAACCTCTGCGCCGATAAGATAGCGAAGCGCAAGATTTGCCTCAAAAGAAGCAACTTGCATCACGATAGGTGCAGCGATACCTCCCGGATTATGTGCTTTTGTATTGAATGTTTCAAAACCGGCATGCTCAAAGAAACAGACCTGCCCCATAAACTCTTCAACACTTGCGTATATCCAAGGAATACCGCTCTGTTTGCTATATGTGTCTATCTGCTCTCGTGCGCTAAAATTATCGGTAGCATCAAGAAGGAGATCATATCGCTTTTCAAGTTTTATAAAATCTTCAAAATGCATCTCAAAACTTCTACTTTTTATAAAAGGGTTGCGTGCCCTGATAAGATCACTTACCACCTTTGCTTTATACTTCTCTTCATCCTCGAGTCTAAAAGCAATCTGCCTGTGGATATTATGCAGCGAGACTCTATCAAAATCAACCACATCGATATCGCCAATCCCACTACCACTAAGCGCAAGAGCAAGTGATGAACCAAGTCCTCCTGCGCCGATAATCGCTATGCTTTTATCTTGCAAGGCTTCTTGTTTTTGTGCTCCCCAAAGCTCAATCTGTCTTTTAAAATACTCTGCTTTTTCCACCATCTATTTAGACTCTCTCTCTTTGATTGATTTTGTAAACTTCCAGCTTTTTCTATGCTCACTTAGTGCCTCTTTATCTATCTCTTCGATGAGCATTGACTCTTTATCTTCAAGCATCATCTCCACTTCACCTTCAGGATTTACAAGCATACTATCGCCATAAAATCGCCATTTTGTCTTCGCGTCGCTATACTCTCCAAGTCTATTGGCACGTAACACATAACACCCATAGATAAATGCCTGCGTCTTGATAATCTCTCGCCACCTATCGTGTGAGCCGAAAGTTGAAGATGTGGGGATAAGCACAAGGTCGATACTCTTTTCTTTTACATAACTCCAAATCTCAGGAAAATGTAGCTCAAAACCTGCCATAACCATGACTCTAAAGCCATCAATATTAAATGTCATAGGAGGACTGATTGGCTCTTTAGGGTTAGCAAAAAACTCCTCTTCATTCCAATGGCTATAAGATATCAATATCTGTTGGTCATAATAGTTTATCTTTTTCGCACTAATCTTTGCTACAGACTTGTAAAGCTTTTCACCTTTGATTCTAATGATTGGTGCGATGATGACCATATCGTATCTCTTTGCATAGTCTTTGAGAATATTCAGATGTCTTGAGCTTTGTTCTTTAAGCATACTAAGCGGAATACTTTTAATCTCCTTAAAGAAGTGATTGAGCACATACTCGCCAAAAAGCACTACTCTCGCGCCTCTTTTGGCTGCATTCTTAAAATAAAACTCCAACCTTGTTGCGTTGATGCCAAGAGTCGGGAGCTGTAAGGCTGCTACGATAAGCTCTTTAGTCATCTTTTTTCGTTTTATCTTGTTCTATGGTCTTTATCTTGAGCTTTGCCTCTTCAAGCATCACTCTAGCCTCTTCTATAGATTGGAGTCCCTCTTCATAAAGCTTAACACTTGCTTCAAGCGTCATCTCGGGATCCATAAGCTTCTCTAAAATCTCTTTTGAATATTGCAATTTCTGCTCAAAAGTTTTCTTCTCCATAAAGACCTCCTATTCTAAAATATCTCGTATATACTCTTCAAAAAGAGGCAGCTCAACCAAAAAAGCATCATGCCCATAATCACTCTGAATCTCTTTATAAGTACACTCTTTCTTGTCTCTTTTCATCATATTGTAGATATGCTCCATCTCTTCGGGCAAAAAGAGAAAGTCAGAACTAAAGCTAAAAAGATGTGTCTTTGCCTTGATGCGACTCACAGCATCATAGAGCGAATCATATCCACGCGAGAGACTAAAAGTATTGATAGCTTTAACAAGATAGAGATAACTGAGCGGGTCAAATTTTTTACTAAAGTTTGCAGTGTTGTACTCCATATAACGCTCTACCTCATAACGCCCGAAAAGCTCAAATAAACCATCAGTACTGACATAATTTCTACCAAATTTCTTATCCATCGAACGTGGCGCAAGATAAGATATATGCCCTGCAATTCTTCCGATAGCAAGCCCACTTAATCCCTCTTCCTCAAAGGCGTCTTTTTTGTAATTGCCGTTTTCAAATCTAGGATCATTACGAATCGCCTCAACAGCAACCTTATTGAACGCTACCGTCCAAGGTCTTGTCGCATATGTTGTTGCAAGCGAGATGATATGCTCTGCTAAATTTGGGTAATCAACTCCAAATTGAAGCGCCTGCATACCGCCCATAGAACCACCAACAATCGCTTTGAGCTTATAGATACCAAGCTGTGAGAGCAGATGCATCTGCGCGCGTATCATATCTTTGATTGTTACAACGGGAAAGCCGAGTCTGTAGGCATTTTCACTTGGATAGTTTGGACTCATAGGGCCCGTGGAACCGTAACAACTCCCTATAACGTTAGAGCAGATGACAAAATATTTTGTTGTGTCAATCGCTTTTCCATCGCCGATTAAGCCATCCCACCAACCAGGCTTTTTATCGCCCTCATAAAGCCCTGCTGCATGATGCGAACCACTCAGTGCATGGCATACGAGTACTACATTATTTTTCTCTTCGTTCATCTCACCGTATGTCTCATAAGCTATCTGATACGGCTCAAGTATCCTACCGCTCTCAAGATATAGTGGATTGCTAAAATTGGCTATGTTTGTCTCTATACGCATACACTACTTTTGTATTTTTTGTATATTTTATCTTATTTGGACTTTAATGCTTGTTACCTTTTAAAAAATAGATAACCACTTTCCCTAAAATAGATTGTGCTATTATAACAAAAAGGATGATTGTGAGAAATAAAAAATGGCTAGCACTTGCGATACTCATCATCGCTTTACTTGTCGCATCAATGCCACTTGAAAGATTTAGTTACAGCTATCATGACGCGGCATTTAAAAAAGCTATTGCCACATTTGCCATTGCCAAGACGCTCAACGCAAGCATCTCTTTTTTACAAGGAACCGAGATAGAAGGCTCGCTTGTTTTTGCAAGTGCGACTTTTAGTGTCGGCGAGATACTCGATCCGCTCAATGACCTTGTGGAGCGCTTTTCATGGATCATGCTCGCAAGTGCCGTAGCATTAGGTATAGAAAAATTGCTTATTGACTTTAGTGGGGCGATGGGTTTAAAAATCTTTATAGTGTTTTTTGGGATATTTACATCCTTCTTGCTCTGGAAAAAGAGCAGCTCTAAGATATCGACTTATGCATTGCAACTCTTTGGTATTCTTTTGATCTTAAGGCTCCTTATGCCTCTCACAGAGGGAACAAATATACTCATATATAACCTCTATAGTAAAGATATTTACCAGAAGGCCTCTCTCTCGCTAGATACAACAACGGATGATTTTAAAAAATTTAAAGAGGTATTACCGCAAAAAGAGCTCAGTTTTTTTGAATCAATCAATAAAAAATTTGAGCAGACATCTTCAGATATCATATCGATGATTGTTATCTTTTTGCTCCATACCGTTTTGTTGCCAATCTTCTTTTTGTGGCTCGGTATTAAAGCGATATCTGCTCTTATACGCTTCCCGCACACTGATACGCGATAAGGGTTGTTTTATGATTAAGCGCGCTCTCTTCGTCACCCTGAACTCGTTTCAGGGTCTAAAAATATAAAAGAGATGCTGAAACAAGTTCAGCATGACAAAATGACTGTCATTGCGAGAAGTTTACGACGAAGCAATCCATAGATTTTACCAATAGATTGCCACAAAGCTAAAGCTTCTCGCAATGACAACGCTCTTTCTGTCGCTTTCACACTTCTTGTGCAGTTGTGAATGCGAGCACTGGGAAGAGAGGAGCGAACAACGCCCGCACAATTGTGAAACGACGATTTTCTTTTCTAAAGAAACTTTTTGCTTTGCAAAATCGCTATTCGCTAGTTTTCTTACTTTTCTTTACTAAAAAGAAAAGTTATAGAGATTTCTTTTTCTTCTTTCCACTTTTTAGAAAAGTGGAGTAAAAGCGTCATGCTCACAAAGTCGCGGGCGGCATATCCCTGCTTGCTATCTGTACCGCCGCGGATATGCCTGCTTTACAAGGATGCTCGCATGACAATTATTTGATGATATGGAGCTACAAAGACAAAGCAGTTTGTCTTTGCTTAACGCTTGCCTTCGGCTGTGCAAAGTGCACATCGCCTTTGGTTTCAGAGCTACAAAGACAAAGCAGTTTGTCTTTGCTTAACGCTCTTCATCATAAAGTGTGGTGCTAAGATACCGCTCGCCGGTATCACAAAGGATCGTGACGATTACCTTACCCCTATTCTCTTCTCGGCCGGCAACCTGAGCAGCAGCATAAACATTTGCGCCTGCAGAGATACCCACAAGCAATCCCTCATTTTTTGCAAGCTCACGCGATGTTGCATAGGCATCTTCGTTTGAGACCTTAATAACCTCATCATAGATGTCAACATTGAGTACATCAGGGATAAACCCGGCACCTATCCCTTGTATCTTGTGAGCTCCGGGAGCACCGCCGCTAAGCACAGGAGAATCCTCAGGTTCCACAGCGATTATTTTGATATTTGGATTATGCTCTTTGAGCTTCTCGCCAACACCCGTGATCGTTCCTCCCGTTCCGATTGCCGCTACAAATACATCTACCCTCCCCTTAGTATCTTCCCATATCTCTTTGGCGGTTGTGAGCCTATGTATCTGGGGGTTTGCTCCATTTGCAAACTGCTGTAAGATGATTGCATCTTTATTATCACTCATAAGTTCAACAGCTTTTTCAACGGCACCTTTCATCCCCTTGATAGGCTCAGTAAGGACGATCTCGGCTCCAAGTGCTTTGAGCAATTTTTGTCGCTCTATACTCATCGAACTTGGCATAGTCAAGATAAGCTTAAACCCTTTTGCAGCACATGTTGCAGCAAGCGCTATACCTGTATTGCCGCTTGTGGGTTCGATAATGATAGTGTCACTGTTTATGAGCCCCTTCTCGAGTGCATCATCAATCATCGCGCTCCCGATTCTATCTTTGACGGAGTGTGTTGGATTCATAAACTCACATTTTCCAAGTACAAGCGTACCTTGGCTTGAAGCCTTTTGCAACTCCACAAGTGGCGTGTTACCTACAAGGTCTATTACATTTTTTGCATATTTCATATAAACTCCTTATATACTATAGTTAAAAGATTCTGTATAGATATCTTGATATTTTTTCAGATCTTCCAAAGAGATATCTAGAAATTTTTTAATCTTCTCATTGATATCAAGAAAAAAGAGTTCTAAAAGATTCTCATTGCAACTTTTATTACTTACAAATATATCGCCCTCTAGTGCCAAGAGGATATCTTTGACGCTAATCTCTTTTGGATTTTTCCCAAGTACAAAGCCACCATTTTTACCTCGAATGCTTCGTATCAAATCTGCTTTTTTGAGTTTTATCATCAATTGATTAAGATAGTTTTTTGGGATATTGGCATTTTTTGCTATCGTAGTAGCATCCATCGGAGTAGTCCCATCATGATTTGCAAGCTCAAACATGGCACGTAAACCATACCTCCCCGCCGAAGTGATCAAAGCCATACTATTATCCTAGTGCCCGCTGAAGATCTTTTATGAGGTCAGAGGTATGCTCAAGCCCGATACTCAGTCTTATCGTCGTTGGATTGATTCCGGCAACTTTAAGCTCATCTTCGCTCATCTGTGAGTGTGTCGTGCTTGCAGGATGAACGATAAGTGATTTGCTATCGCCTATATTCACCACGATACTCAAAAGCTCAACGCTATCAATGATACGCTTTGCCTCCTCAAAGGAGCCGACTTCAAAGGAGATAAGCCCGCTTGCTTTACCCCCTTTAAAATACTTCTGTGCTTTTTTATAATCACTATGACTTTCTAATCCCGGGTAATTGACCGCTTTTACTTTCGGGTGTGATTCTAAAAATTTTGCAATTTCAAGCGCATTATCAGAATGTTTTTCTATCCTTAAAGCGAGTGTCTCTAGTCCTTGGATAAAGAGCCAACCATTAAATGCACTCTGGGCTGCTCCTATGTCTCTTAGAAGAGAGAGTCGGATGCGTAATGTAAAGTTTGGAAGCGGCACATCAGTATAGACAAGTCCATGATAACTCACATCCGGTGTATTAAAATGATAATAGCGTTTTGAATCTTTAAAAAATTCATTGAGTCCTTCTCTCTCAACAATGATACCTCCAAGTGCCGTTCCTTGACCATTTGTATACTTTGAAGTTGAATGGACAACCACATCAACGCCAAATGCGATCGGGTTACATAAAATTGCTGTCGCAACCGTATTATCACAGATTGTCAAAACACCATGTTTTTTAGCGATACTGACAACTGCATCAATATCCGTGATAGCTATCTGAGGATTTGAGAGCGATTCAAAAAATATCGCTTTTGTCTTCTCGTCTATCAACCCCTCAAGATCACTTGCATCACTGCTTTTAAATACCCTCGCCTCAATACCAAATCTTTTGAGCGTATAGGTTGCAAGTGTAGCTGTACCTCCATAGAGTTTATCAGAGATGATGATATTATCTCCCGCTTCTGCTACATTGGCAATCGCATAAAATACCGCAGCTGCGCCCGAGGCGACAGCGATTGCTGCCGCACCGCCTTCAAGCTCGGCAAATCTTGCTTCAAGTATATCATTGGTTGGATTTGTAAGCCTACTATAGATGGGTCCAAGCTCTTTAAGTGCAAAAAGATCTGCTGCATGTTCGGCATCTCGAAAAGCATAGGCCGTGCTCTGGTAGATAGGAACACTCATTGTTCCAAAGCCTTGCTTTGTGTCATATCCGGCATGCAAAGCTATCGTCTCTTTTTCCATATCTCATCCTTTTTTTAATTTCATTACCCAAACTATAGTAAAATAAAATGTTAATGTCAAGTATTTCTATTATATTTATTAAATATTACTATTTTAAGGGGATTATAAATCAATAGTAAATTACTTAAGTATATTATGTCAAAAGCTTTTTGCTAAATCTTCCAATGCTTTTTTCTCGCCACTCTCAAAGTTGCCCCATCTAAAGAAAACTACCTTTTTTGGTCTCTTCATAATTGGCTTCAAATTATCAATCGCCTCTTGAAGCATCGGGATTGAGACACTATCAAATCGCACCCTATCACCCTCGTAGAGTAGTTTGCCTTTAAGATAATGCTCTTTGGTGACTTGATATAAATTATCTGAGAGATGTTTAAAATTTTTCCCGATGATCTCATCTTTGCTGACGCCCTCTATCGCCCCAACAACTTTAGAGAAACGAATAATCGTCGCTTGTGTATAAAGTGGCAACGCCAAATCTAACGCTAAAGGATAGGTGTCAAAATTGTAGTGATACCTCTTTGCAACATCAATATCTAAGATGTAATTTTTTGTATCAATTGAGGTAAAATCACTCATATTATAATACATAAGCATACCGCTATCAGCAGGCGGTACACCCGTCTTGGAAGCATATTTTATCTGATGCAATCGAATAGTTACTTCTATTTTTTTCTTTGATGCCGCTTTTAGCTCTTTGAGCATTGCAAAGTATTTCTCCTTGCTGCTTGGCGTCCAATCACAATCTACCTCTATCTTCTCATATGTAAAGTTGGCACTTTGTGATAACTTCTCTATATTTTGGTATATATTTTGCGCCAATTGCCTAGCATCGACATATGATAAAACTCTATTGTCTATATAGATAACCGGGACTATCTTTGAGTTTGAAGCAGTTTTAAAAATCGTATCTCTATACTCTACATTTTTGCCGTTATAGCCGATATCGATACATTTGATATAGTGCGGTTTAAGCAAAGTATCTTTGGGTATGTTATAGCTCTGTTTCCAATGATAAAAGTCAATACTCGGGTGTTGTTTGAAGAATGCATTATAGACAAAATAGGCTCCGATAAGAAGCGATACTATAGCTATAATGCGAAGATATCTTCGCATCAAAAAAACCTAAATGAAGCGCAGCTTTTTATAACCTCTTTTCCGTATTGTGTATTGCTGTACTCTCTTTTATACTTTTTGATATTTTTATTAAAATTCTTATCTTTTTGAAGTGCCTCTTTCATATTTTCCAAATAGTTAAATGAAGGACCCCAACCCTCTTTTTTGGCATAAGCGATGCAAGCATTTGCAAGATCGATTTTTAGAAGTTGGTACGCAATCTTGGCCTTAAACTCTTTTTTGCGCGCATATCTGAGCGCTATCTTATACTCTTTTTGCGCCAAAGAGAGGTCTGTGCTTTTTAGCGATGGTTCATATGGCGAGAAGGAAAGATAGACGCTTCTGCGGAGTGTGGCACTCATAGGAAAACTTCCGAACCAACTCTTATTGTAAAGTCCCGTTGCATAAAGATAGTGATCCATCGGATCTTTCGAGCCGGCTTTTATCTTTTGTTGTAACTCAAGCATAACTTTTGCAAATTTTTTCTGTGTATAGGGTCTCTTTTTTCCACTTCTATTATTGCCGCTCAAAAATGTATTAAATGGATTATAGGGTGAGGCTTCACTATCTTTGGGCAATTTTGCCAGATACTTATTTGCTTTTTTGAAATTATTATCTTGCATAAAAAGAAGCGCGGCTATTTTATATATATCTCCGCTCTGCAAATTTTTCACATTGTGCTCATAAACTTTTTTCTCAAAAAATGAGCGATTTTTCTCTTTGATATAGCGCTCAAACTCATCTGCATTCGCATTGACAAGCGACCACAATCCATAGTAGTAAGGCATATAATAAGACGATCCATTGGCAGTGTAAAGCTTGAGTATATCTCTTTTTGCATGCCCTTGCGGATAGAGTGTTGCGATCTGTAAAACACTATAGCGCAATAGTGATTGCTGTTGTGCTTCAGGCAGCTGAGATAAAATCGGTTTAATTGCAGTAGCCAATTTAGCTTGATTTTTAAGATTTTTTGTTCTATTGAGCATATCAAGATAACCGATAAGAGCGACATAGACCTGCTCTTTTTTAGAAGCCTTCGCGCGAAGCTGTTTAAATCGCTTGTTATCAAGCGGTTTATAATCAATCATATCAAGATAGAGATTTGCATAAAGCGTAAAAAAAGAGGGGTCTTTTTGTGCTTTTAAGATATCTTTATATGCAGCTATCTGCTCTGCATAACTCTTTTTTATCTCATCGGTTTTTATCTTATAATACTCTTCTTGCATAATGGTATATCTTTGATTTTGTAAATCCTGCATGACCATATAGCTCAGTCTATCGAACCAGATAGATTGTGGTGCTATCTTAGCTATACTCTTTAAATCTTTTATGCCGCTATTTTGCCAATGCATAGCCCGCAAAAAATACAAAAGCGCCTTTTCATCCTCGTTAGTAGCGCGATCGAGCATAGCATGCCAATCGGCATTACTTGTAACTTTAAAATCATAGTACCCTAGGTAAGGATTGACTTTATGTGTTGCAAATATCTTCGCATAGAGCATATTAGCCTCAACCATTTTATGCATTCGCTCAAAAGCTCCGGCTCTCAATGCTGTTATCCACTCATCGACGATTGAGCCTTTTATGATAATGGATTTATACTCTTCATAAAGCTTTAGCTCTTGCGAAAACTCTCCATAGTAGTGGTAGAGTCGCATGACCAAAAAGAGATATCTCTGCTTTAAAAATCTATCTTGCGTATCACCGATGAGCTTTATGCCCTCTGTTATAATGGCATTATAATTCGGGGGGAGTTTTTCACCTTCGTTTTTTATAGCAAAAGGCATCTGGAGTGACAAAAAATTGATATATGTATCAAAATTCGCATCATTGATCTTTGCTTTATACTTCTTATATATCTCTTGAATCGGAGCAGAATCATAAAAGAGCTCATTGATCTCTTCTTTTGTCATCTTGGAGCCAAAATACCCGCTCCATGCCTCTATATTATGTGCAGGTTCAACATCATTCTTAAAATGATACCATCGATCACCATGTGCCCCATAACCCTCAGAGAGATCATAGAGAGGATTTTTGGGATCGATATCGACAAATGAGGGGTCTAGAAAATTGTAGTATTCATCTTTGACATATGTCTCGCCCCAACCTCCGGCACATGAAAACGCTTGCGCGCTCAAAAGAGCTATACCTATAACGATATTTTTAAAAAATCCCATATCCTACCCTATAATACTTTTTTTGTAGTTAAGATTATAGCTTTTGATAAATATAATTGCGGTTAAAACAGCTCTTTGAAGCGTGTTTCATCAAACCCGACAATCACACTATTTTTATATTCGATAACAGGTCTTTTGATGATGAGATTCTCCTTTGCCATCCACTCGATCTTTTGTGTATCGGTTAAGTTCAACTCTTTGAGTTTCAATGTTTTATATTTTGTCCCTTTTGTATTGAGCAGTATATCTAAGCTTGTATGTCCTAACCATTCTTGAATCTTAGCTGCATCCACAGGCTCTTTTTTAAAATCTATAAATTCATATTTGATGCCGTTATCATTCATAAATTTGAGTGCTTTTCTCACACTACCACATGTTTTGATGCCGTATATTTTCATAATTATCCCTTTGATTTATAATTAATGAATGATAGCAAAAAAGGTTTATTTATAGTTGTGATGCTCACCTTCACACTTCGTTTGCAATCCCTCAAGTAAAATTGTCAAGCAAATTAAAAATAAGCTGCTCTTTCTGTCGCTTTCACACTTCTTGTGCAGTTGTGAATGCGAGCACTGCGAAGCACGAGCGTTGAACAACGCCCGCACAATTGTGAAACGACGATTTTCTTTTCTTACTTTTCTTTACTAAAAAGAAAAGTTATAGAGATTTCTTGTTTCCTTTTTAGCAAAACAATAAAAAGTTACTTTAACTCATTTTCGCATAACAAGCTATTTGAGAATATGCCGTTTCACGCCTTACATATGATAATTTGGACTCTCTTTAGTGATCGTTACATCATGCACATGTGACTCTTTCAGTCCTGCTGAGGTGATCTCAACAAACTCAGCTTGTTCCCAAAATGTAGGGATATCTTTTGAGCCGCAATACCCCATAGATGATCGCAAGCCCCCTACCATCTGGTGGATGACATCAGCGATCTTACCGCGATATGGAACACGCCCCTCGATTCCTTCAGGTACGAGTTTATCTGCAGCTGTTCCTTCTTGGAAATATCTATCGGTACTGCCCCTGCTCATCGCACCGATACTTCCCATACCTCGATACTCTTTAAATTGTCTTCCATTAAAGATGATCATCTCACCCGGTGCCTCATAGGTTCCTGCAAGCACTGAGCCTAGCATGATACTACTTGCTCCAACAGCCAAAGCCTTAGCAAGGTCACCCGAATATCTGATGCCTCCATCAGCAATGACAGGCACACCAAAACCTCGAGCATATCGTGCTACCTCATCAACAGCCGATATTTGCGGAACACCGACACCGGCAACGATTCGTGTAGTACAGATAGAGCCGGGACCGATACCGACTTTAAGCCCATCTGCACCTGCTTCTATAAGATCTTTTGCTGCAGCAGCCGTAGCGATATTGCCGGCAATTATATCGATATCGAGTTTTGATTTTATCTCTTTAACGGTTTGAAGTATCCCCTCTGAGTGACCATGTGCAGAGTCAAGCACTAACACATCAGCACCTGCCTCGACAAGAGCCGTTGCACGATCAAGTTGCCCTACGCCAATCGCAGCAGCCACTCGTAATCTTCCGTATGAATCTTTATTTGCATTTGGAAACTGTTCTCTCTTTTCTATATCTTTTATGGTGATAAGCCCTTTTAATACGCCGTGACTATCAACGATAGGAAGCTTCTCTATCTTATGCTCTTTGAGTATCTTTTGTGCATCATCAAGCGTTGTTCCCTCTTTTGCCGTAATAAGTGGCGCTTTTGTCATCACATCTTTTACTTTCAAGCTCATATCATTGATAAATCGCATATCTCTATTGGTAAGTATCCCTATGAGCTTATGGTCTTTATCTATAACGGGAACCCCTGAGATATGATACTCTGCCATCATCTCTTCGGCCTCACCTACTTTTGCCTCGGGATTTATAAAAATAGGATCGATGATAACACCACTCTCAGATTTTTTAACTCGCTTAACCTCTTTTGCTTGCGCTTCTATGTCCATATTTTTATGGATAACACCGATGCCTCCAAGTCTTGCCATAGCAATAGCCGCTTTATATTCCGTAACTGTGTCCATCGCAGCTGAAACGATTGGGATATTGAGAGTGACTCTTTTTGTAAGATTTGAGGTGATATCGACCTCTTTAGGAAGCACATTTGAGTATTGGGGGACTAAAAGCACATCTTCGAAGGTTAAAGCTCTAAGCTTGAGATTCATTTTGGCTCCTTTTTGCTAAAAATATGAGAGTATTAGGCTGTTGATATATTGTGCAATAATACCCAAAAACTTCTTTCAAGCTCGAACAAGAAACAGCGTGAAAACCTCTTATTTAAAAAAAATTAACTATGCTTTTTCATCACTTTTAAGCCACTCAAGCGCCTCTGCTCTATCTTTAAAGGCTTTCATCTCTCCACCTATAAACCATGAGCCTATCTTTGCGGCAATATCTTGCCAATTTTTATGCCCGTAAATTGCAAGCTTTTCAAAGTGATTTCCATGCTTTAATCCAAGACTAAAATCATCCCAAGCCGCTCTTGCTTCCCATCCGTCAAACTCGCTCATATCCACAAGTATTTTTATCTTCGGCTCTCTCATCCCTACGGTTGCGGCATCTAGTATAGGATTGATCTTTTCATAATCAGCATGAGTTAATGTTCCAACTACTTTCATACTCATAAAATACTCATCACCTGCTCGAAACATCCCGATAGAGATACCATGTCTACTCACCTCTGCAATATCTCCGTCGCCTGCCCATTTTTTAGCCTCTTCGAAGTCATCATAATCAAATTGTTTCACTTCGGCACTTACAAAGTGATCCACAACATGATCTGCAAATTCGCCTATTGCAGAATCGGTACAAATAGCAACTCTACTGAGCAACTTTTGATGATCTTTTACAAATCTAAAGTGAGTGAGCATTGCTCCAAAAGAGTCCCAACCCGGGAATGATTTTGTATAGATAACAGCACCTTTAAGCTTATCGTGCGTTTCAAGGTAAAGATCTATCATATGTGAAGCTGTTTTAAAATCATCTTCACTCAACGGACCATTAGGCATCAATACGGCTACGCCTCTGTCTACATTTATCAAAAGCATTACTTCTCCTTTTGCATTTTGATAAATTATAGCACAAAATAAAAAATAAAAATTAAATAGTTATCCGACATACCCCATGGCACGCTCTAAGCTACTCGCACCATCAAAGATCGCTTGCTCATTAAAGGCTTTGGCGATAAGCTGAAATCCTATCGGCAAACCGTTGCTATCTTTTTTGACAGGTAAAGAGAGCGCAGGCAATCCTGCAAGGTTGATAGCAATCGTGTACATATCACTCTTGTACATCTCAAGCGGGTCTTGCATAGAACCAATCTTTGGAGCAGTGCTTGGCGCAACAGGAGAGAGGATAAGATCAGCTTCATCAAATATCTTATTGAACTCATCGCGTATCAGATGGCGCACTTTTTGTGCTTTGAGATAGTAGGCATCATAATACCCGCTAGAGAGCACGAAGTTTCCAAGGAGTATTCTTCTTTTGACCTCTTCACCAAACCCTTCACTTCTGGTCTTATAGAAGAGCTCTTCGACACTATTTGATGATGCTCTATTGCCGTATCTTACACCGTCATATCGAGCGAGGTTTGTTGCTGCTTCGGCAGTTGCAACGATATAGTAAGTTGAGATATCATACTTGGTATTGGTCATATTTTTATGGATAACCGTATGGCCTGCATCTTCAAAAGCTTTGAGTGTCTCGGCATACGCCTCTTGTATCTCAGAGTTCGCTTCAGATATATAGTTATCGATCGCCGCAATAGTTAGCTTTCTATTCTCATCGACAACGCTCTTGCCCTCATTGATATCGGCACTTGTAGAATCTTTTGGATCATGCCCTTTGAGGATATCATAGAGGATCATCGCATCTTCTACATTTTGTGTGATTGGCCCTATCTGATCCAAACTTGATGCATAAGCACCAAGTCCATAACGGCTCACTCTTCCATAGGTCGGTTTAAGCCCCACACAACCACAATACGCAGCAGGCTGACGGATAGAGCCGCCCGTATCACTCCCGAGTGCAGCGATAGCGATGCCGCCGGCAACAGCAGCTGCAGAACCGCCCGAACTACCCCCTGGGACATGCGCCGTATTGTGTGGGTTTTTTGTGATGCCATAAAAGCTACTCTCTGTCGTACTTCCCATAGCAAACTCATCCATATTTGATCTACCAAAAGCCATCATCCCTGCATTTTTTAGTTTTGTGATAACGGTCGCATCATAAGGGGCAACATAGCCTTGGAGTATCTTTGATGCGCTTGTTACGCTCCAGCCATCGACTTGGATATTGTCTTTGATGAGTATCGGCACACCCTCCCCGCTACTTCCAAAATCGATATAGGCATTAAGGTCACTCGCTTTGGCTCTCTTTTCAAGATCAACTCTGATCTCTGCTAGCTCCTCTTTGCTCTTTGTCAATGCCTCTTTTAGCGTTATCACTTTGACTCCTTATGTTTATAATAATGGACCAATCCAAGTCCTATGCCTATGATGATAGCTATCACCACAATCGAGCCGATGATAACCTCCAAACTAACGGGCTTTGAAAGATCAAACATCCACAACCTCGCTACATCTCTCACAGAGGCTTGACTCATCTTTGGATTTAAACTGCCAACATCTTGGACATTTTGCACTTGTAGCTCTTTTGATTGCAAAGCTGATACCCTTAAACTCAAAGGAACCGAGTTGTTCACTCGCACTCTCCTCTTTGATGCCTGAAACCACAAACCAATCCTCAACATCTCTAAGTGAACTCAACTTCCAATCAAATCCGCTAGCCACCAAATCAAGCTCTAGCGTTGCTTTGATAAGTTTCTCTTTTTTGAGTCTATCAATCTCTTCACTAAAAAGCTCTTTAACTTCACTCAAATCGCTCAAATCAAGATCAAAATCTACGCTTGGAAGTTCATAGAAACCAAAATCGAAGATATTTTTTGCTTCGCCTTTTATAAGCGGTGAAGCAAATTCGAGTATCTCATCGGCAGTAAATGTAAGCACAGGTGCTATGAGCCCAAGCATACTTTTAGCGATCATCGCCATAGCGCTTTGTGCACTTCTTCTTGCTTTGTCATCTTTGGCATTACAGTAGAGTCTGTCTTTGCAGATATCCATATAAACGGCACTCAACTCATTGGTTAAAAATCGATTGAGCACGGCAAAACCTCGTAAGAAATCATAGGTATCAAATGCACTTTTTACATCATCGAAAACTTGCTTCGCATAACTCACGATCCATCTATCGAGCTCTCCAAAATTTTCCACAGGTTCAAGTGCATCAAGATCATCGATATTGGCAAGCAAAAATCTAAAGGTATTACGTATCTTTCTATACTGCTCTGCGGCTTGTTTTAAGATATTATCAGATATCTTTTGATCATTTTGATAATCACTCAAAGCCACCCAAAGACGAAGTATCTCACTCCCATATTGCTTGATGACCTTATCCGGAGCAACGACATTCCCCTTGGATTTGCTCATCTTCTCGCCCTTCTCATCCATAGTAAATCCATGTGTGATGAGTGTCTTATAAGGCGCGTGTCCATGCACAGCACTTGAGAGTAGAAGTGAACTTTGAAACCAGCCTCTATGCTGATCGCTACCTTCTAGATAGACATCAGCAGGATACGCACCCGCATCATACTCGCCGCTTTTGAGTACGGCGTTCCAAGTCGAGCCACTATCAAACCAAACATCCAAGATATCATTGACCTTCTCTAACTCACTCGCCTCATAACCGCTTCCCGGATAGAGGAGCTCTTCAATACTCATATCATACCATGCATCACAGCCGTGTTGATCAAAAATCATCGCGATAAAATTGAGCACTTTTGCATCAAAGATAGGCTCTTTGGTCGCTTTTTTTCTAAAGAACGCTATAGGTACACCCCAACTTCGCTGTCTTGAGATACACCAATCAGGACGCTGTTCTACCATCCCTTGCAATCGCCCTCTTCCCCAATGTGGATAAAACTTTGTCTTATCTATCTCGCCTAATGCTACTGTTCTAAGACTTTTTTGATCGTCACCAAATGCACCGTCAATTGAGATAAACCACTGTTTTGTTGCTCTGTAGATGAGTGGTTTTTTTGTTCTCCAACAGTGTGGGTAAGAGTGCACAAATTTACTCTTGTGGAGCAGTGCATCACCCAACATCTCCAAGATAGGTTCATTGGCTTTAAAGATATGCATACCCACAAACTCTTTTGGTAAGAGGTGGTGCCCTAGGATGCTCTCATCAAAAAGTCCTTTCTCATCAACAGGCATTAACACTTCAAGGTTGTATTTGAGTCCTACCCTATAGTCATCCTCTCCGTGTCCCGGAGCCGTATGGACTGCCCCCGTTCCGCCATCTAGCATGACATGCTCACCAAGTACGACTGTCGAGCTTCTATCATTGAGCGGGTTGATCGCTATCTTGAGCTCTAACTCACTCGCTGCTATCTTGCGACTTGAATGTGCACTGATGATGCCAAGCTCAGCAAGCGCCTCATAGCGACTTTGCGCCACTATGTAGCCATCATCACTGAGTAGATACATCTCTTCGGGATTGAGTGAGATACCTGTATTTGAAGGGAGTGTCCAAGGTGTAGTTGTCCAAATGACAATCGCAGCTTTTCCATGGATCTCAAGCTCTTGTTTGGATTTCTCACTCAACTCAAATGCAACATAGATAGAGTAGTCCTCTTTATCCTGATACTCTACTTCAGCATCAGCAAGGGCACTTCTAGCTGCCCATGACCAAAAGACGGGTTTGTTACGCTCGACAAGCAAGCCTTTTTTTGCCACCTCACAGAGTGTTCTATAGATATTTGCCTCAAATTTATAGTCCATCGTCACATAAGGATGATCCCAATCAGCGATAACACCAAGTGACTCGAAGCCCTCTTTTTGTATCTGCACAAACTCTCTGGCATGGGCTCTACAAAGCTCTCGAAACTCGCTCACATTCATCGCCTCTTTTGCCGCTTTACCGATCTTCTCTTCGACCTTTTGCTCTATAGGCAATCCGTGACAATCCCAGCCCGGAGTAAAGCGCACCGACTTGCCTTGAAAATAGTTATATTTGACAACGATATCTTTGAGTATCTTATTGAGTGCATGCCCTATATGGATGGCGCCGTTTGCATACGGAGGCCCGTCATGAAATGTAAATGACTCAGCACCTTCGCGGTTACGAATCATCTGAGTATAAACATTTTGTTCTCTCCACTGCTTGTATCTTTTTGGTTCATTTTCCGGCAAGTTTCCTCGCATAGGGAAATCCGTCTTTGGTAATAATAGCGTATCTTTGTAGTCCATAGATTCTCTTTGAAGTTGATTCTTAAGTTGTGGCGATTATAGCAAAATGTGAATTAAGTTTTGGTTGATTAGAGTTCGCCGAGCAAATCTTGTATAGAGATAAGATGTTTACCCACTCTCTTCTCGCCATTTTTACCCAATATACAATCATTTAACAATCGCATCAACTTCTCATAGGTTTCACTTGGGACGATATAGGCATTGGGGACATTGTGATTGAGCACGGCGATAGCTTCTTTGCCCGCTTTTTTGATGACACTGCTTGGTGATTTTTTCAACTCACTGATACTCACACTCTTCTCTGCATAGATGCTTCTCATTTTAGTACCTTTTTACATACTTTATTTGGTATATTATAGCGTACTATTTTTATAAAGGAGCTTCTCCTCATTTCACTTTGGCACTTCAACAAAAGAAGGCTCTATGCCTCTTTTTCGATAGCGATCGATGCACTGTAGTTGCCGTGAAGGTTGCATTTTGTGATACTTTTAAGCTCCTTAACGCCCTCTAGTTGCACGCGTGCACTTAAAAATCCTCTTGAGATAACCGGCTCAAGGTCTGCATGTGCTACGAGTTTATTATCAGCATAAAGTTCTATCGCATAGATCCAGTGATTTGCATCACTTGGGTGGATGATGCCCTCTTGTCCAACGGTAATCTCAACGAGCGTATAGCCTTTCTCGTCTTTTCCTTTGAATTCGATCTGTGGCATATGTTTATACTCAAAATCATTTGGATTTTTGGGGTCTTGCAACTCCATATCTTTAGTATTGACTATAAGTTTCTCATCATAAGCGCTTAGCATACTCACGCTCGCGATTAGCAGCGCTCCTGCACTCAAAGCTTCTCTTCTATTCATAGGTAACTCCTTTTTGAAGTCATTGTAATACAAAGAGATTAAAAAGATATAAAGATGTTTATGTAGTGATGTCTGCTAAAGACTATCGCCATTGCGAGCTTGTTTTAAATCTTCAAAAAGTGGAGATTTAACGCTTGATCTCTTGATCTTCATTTTTCAAGTCCAACGTTATCTAAGCAATACACTTTCAAACTTTAGAGATAATAAAATTTAAATTAAAATTTAGATAAAATGAAGTTAGAAAATTATAATCATAATAGGTATCGTTGCAAAATGACATATTTTTAAATAAACTAAAAATAAATTGCTATTCTTTTTCAAAATATAATGAGGAAGTATCATGCAAACACCTAGTTTATTTGATTATATTAACAATACACAAGGAATAGATATAAAAACTTTAACTTATATTTCGCTTTTTAGTAGTGCTGGAATTGGTTGTTATGGATTTAAACAACAAGGTTTTAAATGTATCGCAACAAATGAGTATTTAGAGAAAAGAATAAAAATACAGCAATATAATGATAAATGTGAATTTGCTAGTGGTTATATACAAGGTGACTTAGCAACAAAAGAAATACAAGATAAAATCTATAAAGAATTAGAAAATAATAATGTAAATGACTTAGACGTATTAGTTGCAACTCCTCCTTGTCAAGGCATGTCAGTAGCAAATCATAAAAAAAACAATGAAACAAAAAGAAATTCACTTGTTGTTGAATCTATTAAAATTGTCAATAAAATTAAGCCTAAGTTTTTCATTTTTGAAAATGTAAGAGCATTTTTAACTACTATTTGTACGGATGTTGACAATACCGATAAGCCTATTGGTGACTCTATTGAATTAAACTTAGCAGGTGATTATAATATACTATCTAAAGTAGTCAATTTTAAAGAGTATGGTTCTCAATCAAGCAGAACAAGAACTTTAATAATGGGAGCTAGAAAAGACTTAGTTAACATTAGTCCTTATCAGCTTTTCCCAAAAGAACAAAAAGCAAAAACTTTAAAGGCACTCATTGGCGATTTACCGTCATTAAAGATGATGGGAGAAATATATGATGACGATATTTATCATTCATATCGAAGTTTTGATACTAAAATGCTACCCTGGATAAAGGACTTAAGAGAAGGAGAATCTGCTTTTGATAATAAAGATCCATTAAAAAGACCTCATCGAATTATTCATGGGAAAATAATATACAATAAAAATAAAAATGGTGATAAATATTCAAGATGGTATTGGAATAAAGTTGCTCCTTGTATACACACAAGAAATGACATTTTAGCTAGTCAAAGTACAATTCATCCATCTGACAATAGAGTATTTAGCATTAGAGAGTTAATGCAAATGATGACAGTACCAAATGACTTTAAATGGTCAAATATAGATTCTGACACACTTAATAATTTACCGATAGAAGAAAAGAAAAAACACCTAAAACAAGAAGAGTTAAATATAAGGCACTGCATAGGTGAAGCAGTTCCGACTAAAATTTTTGAGCAAATTGCCTCCAATATAAAAAAAGCTTTAAAAAACAAAGTGCTATCTATCAATGAGATAACTAGGATAATACAAAAATATAACCTTGAAGATATGAATACATTAAGAGCATTTATATCAAATAATGAACACAAATACGATATAAATACTCTTTATAATATTGCAGAACTTTCAAATATAAAAAGGACTGAAACTAAAGCATATTTTACAAGAGAAGATATAGTGTTTAATGTTATAAATAAATTACCTAGTTTTAAAGCCAAAAAGAGCTTAAAAATATTAGAGCCATCAGTAGGGATTGGAAACTTTTTACCTTTATTGTTTAAAAAGTATAAAGATATTCAAGATGTTATTTTGGATGTTATTGATATTGATAAAAACTCATTGGATATATTAAAAATACTATTGTCTAAAACAAACATACCTAAAAATTTCACGATTAACTTTATTCATACAGATTTTTTACTGTGGGAAAATAGTACAGCTTACGATTTAATTATTGGAAATCCACCTTATGGGAAAGTTGCAAATAACAAAACTCTACTAGATAAATATAAATTAAATTGTAAAAATAAAGATACAAATAACTTGTTTTCATTTTTCATAGAAAAAGCAACAAGATTATCAAAGTATGTATCACTAATAGTTCCAAAAAGCTTAATTAACGCACCAGAGTTTAATCAAACAAGAGATTTATTAGAAAATACAAATCTGCACTCAATCACTGATTACGGAGAAAAAGCTTTTAAAGGTGTCAAAATAGAAACTATTAGCTTTTTATTAGATACTTATAAACAAGATAAATTTGAAAAAATAAAAATTGAAAGCTATATAACAAATAGTATTGAATATCAAGATAAATCTTATATATTTTCTAAAGAGTTTCCTTATTGGTTAATATATAGAAATAGTTTTTTTGATGCTATTGTAGATAAAATGGAATTAGATATTTTTGAAAGTTTTAGAGATAGGCAAATCACAAAGAAACATACTCTAAGTAAGGGTAAAATTAGAGTTCTAAAATCAAGAAATATTGATAATAATGATATCAAAGATATAAAAGATTATGATTGTTTTATAAATGATGTTGATAGCTTTGTAGTTTCAAAATTTTTGAATCAAAATGATATAGTCTTAGTACCAAATCTTACTTATTATCCAAGAGCGACATTTTTGCCCAAAAATACAATTACTGATGGGTCAGTTGCACTGTTAAAACCTAAAGAAAATATCAAAGTTACATCTGAACATTTAGAATATTATAGTAGTGAAGAATTTACAGAATATTATAAAATAGCCAGAAATAGAGGGACTAGATCATTAAATATTGATAATAATTCTGTTAAATTTTTTGGGTTATTGAAAGAAAACATATCTTAATACACAGGAATTGCAAATGCATAAAAATAGTTACGGTCAAAATAGACAAGTAAAGTTTACGACTGAGCGTGAATACTACAGAGCACTTGGTTATCTAGCAAAATCAGACAATACTTCATCTATACATTGGGAAAATAACGAGGATCAAGGTGCTTGGGGAAGTGAAGGTAGAATACATTTTTTAATTAACACTCCTCCTATACCTGGATATTTTAAATTAACAGCTGGTAGACCAGGTGTAGAACATCATACTAATTGCAATGAGTTTGTTGAGAATATTGTAATAAATCATAATTTTGTAATGAGTAGTAGCCAAAATATTGAAAATATAAGAAGTACAGTACCAGCTAGTTTTATTAATGATTTCAATTATGGATTAACACTTTAATAATGTAAGGATATTAACTTATGATAAACACTATAGAAGCTTACTTACAAACTATTGATTTAGATATTAGAAAAACAAACAATGCTAGGTTTTTTGACCAAAAAGTGCAACCAGATGTTTTAAGTGCTGTTTGTGAATGTATATTAAACTGCATTAATGAAGATGACTCATTTAGTGTAAATGATGTCAGATATTGTGATTATTCAAATGAATTAGTAACTGAAATATTTAATAAGCCCGATATAAAAAAAGCAGAAAATGAATATGATAAGTTTTTTTCTCAACCCTTGAAAATGTTAGCTTATAGTGGTTTAGTAAGTGAAGAAAAAAATGGTCGTTCAAATGTGTATAAAATCATAAAAAAAGACTTTATTGAGTATATTTCTTTAAGAGATAGAAATGCTTTTTATTTTTTATCAATGTATCTTGAAAAAGTTTTAAAAGATAGTGATATATGGAAATATTTTGATAATTTTTTTAATAAACAAGATAAAAATTCATTGTATGAATTAAGAGATAAGTATGTAGCTTTTATTATTGAAAATACTGCAATTACAAAAGAACTTGAGCCAATACGAATATTTAATCCTATGCTCAATATTTTAAGTTTTAAGTATAAAAAATTTGGTAGTAAATCAGGTGAAGTGTCTATTGTTAACTATAATGATTTACTTTATAATAGACCAAATTGGAGAGATGTTAAAAAAGATAAATCTGTTACCAGAGAAGAATTTAATGTACAATTCTTCGAAAAAGAAATTAAGAATGAAAAATTTTATAAATATCAAATCGAAAAAGCCAAAAGACTTGTTAAAACTATTCATTCCTTTAGTGAAATTCATAGGTTCGACGCATATCCAGCGACACAAGCACATCATATTTTTTTGGCGTCACAATTTCCAGAATTAGCTGATATTCCTGAAAATATTATTGCTATAACTCCAAATCAACATTTTTATAGAGCACATCCAAATAATAAAACGAGTGTTTTAGATAAATCATATCAAGCAATTTGTTTAATTTCAAAATTAGATTCTATTGAAATTGATTATAGAAATGGTAATGGGTACTATACTAAAGAAAATTTTATTGATGTAATTAATATTGGTTTAGAGCAAGACTTTAGTTATGCAATTGATTTTGAAGAATTGAAACATAATATCATCAGATATTACACTTAAAAAAACAGATAACAAAACCCAGTAATGAACGGGTAACATTACTGAAATTCGCCGTTATCTCAGGTACCACACCATCATAATAATCCAATTTTATCATTATAAACTAAAATAGTGAGTGTGATTTCAAATGACATTTGACTTTATCTATATTATTGGATATAATTCAAATGTACATATATGGGCTGGGTGCAAACCTTTGCTCGCCCCTTGGGGGCAACTACTTCACTCAAAACTTTTTTTAATAGCTTCATTTATTTTCATCTGTAATGTTTTTGATATAAATGGTTTTATAACATCTTTTACTCTTCTTTTCTTGTCGATATTTCTAATATGACTAACTTTTATAGTTGTTTTGTTCTCAACGATATGCCCATATCTATCAATATCTATCACTACATTTGTTCTATAATTTTCATCGCCCTCTCTATAGGTTGTTAAAGGAACTACGGCGATAATATCTGCTTTTACATCGTTTGAAACTACTATTGCCATATGTCTATAACAAAATTCATGACCCATATTTAAACCATGAGTGTATGTTCTAGTGTCTTCACAATCTAAATCTTCTTTTTTATTTCCAAATTCCACCCAAAGTAATGAATATTTATTCAAATCTGCCCATCTTATCGCCATTTTTGTAGTCCTTGCTTTTTGAATATATTATAATGCAATATCCAACGAATATATTATAAATATGTCATTTTGCCATATTGAGGTATGCTTATCACAACTCTATCTTACAACACAACCTCATAACGCGTACTTCTCCCGCTTGTGCCTGCAACCTGCTTGATGCATCCTTTATCGACAAGCTCTTTGATGTCTCTTGCAGCTGTCGCTTTACTCGTCTTTGTGATAGACAAATATTTCTTTGTACTAAGTCCTCCATCAAAACCATCAACTCCTATATTGAGTATCTTGTTGAGTACTTTTATTTGTCTTTCATTGAGTTCTTTATCTCTGCATCTATCCCAAAATTTTGTCTTTTGGATGATGTATGTGATATTGTTTTGAGACAATAGCATCGCCTCATCAAACATATCCAAGTGCCACTCGAGCCAAGGAGTGATGTCATAATCTCTATTATAAAATAGATTCGTAGTGCGATCTAGTATCTTGTAGTACTCTTTTTTCTTTTTGTTGATTGCCGAAGAGAGAGAATAGAGTTTTGGCGTTCCCTTTGGAATATGCAACGAGATGATATAATCCGCAATAGCTCTTGCAATCCTGCCGTTGCCATCTTCATAGGGGTGGATAATCACAAACCATAGATACGCGATGGCACTTTTTATATATGCATTGGTATCACTTTCATTACAATATCTCAAAAGTCTTGCGATATCATCAGCTATCAACGATGAAGGTGGGGCTTTATAGTGAACTTTCTCATGACCTATGGCACCGGAAACCACCTCCATATCATCACTCTCTCTAAACGAAGCAACTCGAATCTTCTCAAGTGCATTAAATCTATTTTCAAAAAGACAATTATGCCATCCATGAAGTCTATCTTCTGTGAGCGGTGATCTATTGGTAGCGCAATCTACAAGGATTTCCACCAAATTATCACTTTGATGTGTAGAGCTATCTTTTGAAGAATCAAAATTTGCATCAAGTTTTTTCAAAAGCGAATCCCTTACGCTCTGTCTTTGAAATATCTCCCCCTCTATCGCGGATGTGTTGATAGCCTCTTCTAAAAAAGTATCAATATTTATCAGTGCACTGTCATCTTGTGCTATCAACTTTGATATCCCCTCTAAGATTCCTCTATGATGTTCGATTTTTATAAGTCTATCAGTTAATTTTGAACTATCAAATCTAAAATGAGGATATACCTCGTGCTGCCATATCCATTTTTGTATATTTTTATCCATATTTATCTCCATGAGACGATTAATTGTCTTAATCATATCATATTATGAGACGACTTGTCAAAATAATCACCTCATTTTATGAGACGATTAGCATCTATTATCATCTCAATGCCCCTATTTTGGCTACCCCTTTAAATCTTTTTTTGTAGGTTTTTCTCCATTTACCATAGAGCCATCTAGCATATAACTTTTTACTGCGGGTGTCACCCTACTCTAAATTAAAATAAAGCAATCAAAACAGAACGCCGTAAAACAGTGCCTTATCATAAATATCAAATAATTATTTAGCTTAAAAATTATCAATATTTCTCACTCATTTTTGTAAAAAATATTGCAATTTACACACTCTCTCGCTATAATACCGAAAAATTTAGCTCTTCAAAATGCAAAGAAGCGTACAAAGAAAATAATGCCAAAAAAATACACATTAGGTATTGATATCGGTTCCACAACAGTAAAATATGTTGTCTGTGATGAAAACTTTAGTATCGTAGCTAAGGCCTACACTCCACACGATACCAAACAAGCATCAACACTGCTAAGACTTCTCGAAGAACTCTCGCAAACATACGGTGAACTGTATAGCAATATAGAAAAAGTTTACATAACAGGCTCAGGCGCTACCCGTATCGCCCCAACGATTAACGCGCGTTTCGTACAAGAGGTTAATGCCGTCGTTTTAGCAGTAGAGCATAACCATCCGGATGTACGTGCCGTCATAGAGCTCGGAGGACAAGATGCCAAAATCATGCATTTTAAACAAGATGAAAATGGCAAAAAATCCGTAATCACCTCTATGAATGATAAGTGTGCTTCGGGAACGGGTGCGACGATCGAGAAATGTACCATGAAAGTCGGTATGGAGAGTGAAGAGATCCAAAAACTTATATTTCAAACCGATACGCTCCATCATGTGGCTGCTAAGTGTGGGGTTTTTGCGGAAACAGACATCGTCAACCTTGTCAAAACCTCTGTGCCTCGTGAAGAGATCATGAACTCACTCGCTGATGCTATCGTCATGCAAAATCTCACAGTCCTTACTCGCGGGAACACACTGATGCCAAATGTACTCCTCCTTGGTGGACCCAATGCGTATCTACCGTTTTTACAAGAGTGTTGGCGTATGCGTATAGCTGAGATTTGGGATGAGCGCGACATAGCCTACGATAAACACAACATCAATCAACTCATCAATGTGCCCGAAAATGCGCAATACTACGCAGCCTTAGGCGCAGTCATCTTTGGTGAAGGTGAAGCAAACAACGGCAAAGATTTTGCAGGGCTCACACAGCTCAAAACCCTCGTCGAATCAGGCGATATCGACGAAGACGACAATTGCGATACGCCTCTTGTTAAGAGCTCTGAAGAGCTACTGGCTTTTAAAGATACCTATGCGATCAAACCTTTCAAAACCCCTACACTTACCAAAAAAACAACTTGCTTTTTGGGGATAGACGGGGGCTCTACCTCCTCCAAAGCTGTGCTTTGCGATGAAGAGGGAAAATTGCTTCTTAAAGTCTATCAGCTCTCCAAAGGTAATCCTATCGTCGATACCTTGGAGCTTTTAGAGAAAATCGAAGCGCAAAATTCGCATGGTTTTTACGATATACAAGGTTTAGGTGTCACGGGATACGCTGCAGATGTGCTTGAGGGTGCGCTTAGGGCTGATGCAAATATCATCGAGACTATCGCCCATATGAAATCTGCACAAAAAACTTTTGGAGAGAGCATCAATGTTATTTGCGACATTGGCGGACAAGACATCAAAGTGTTATTTATGGAAAACGGTATGATGAAAAACTTCCGTCTCTCCAATCAATGCTCTGCGGGCAATGGTACTCTACTGCAATCTATGGCAAAACAGTTTGGCGTGCCTATGGAAGGGTTTGCCGATGTAGCTTTTGCCGCCAAAAAAGCACCTATGTTTAACTATGGGTGTGCCGTATTTTTAGATACCGATAGAGTCAACTTCCAAAAAGAGGGCTACAGCAAAGAAGAGCTTTTTGCAGGGATATCTAAAGTACTACCGAAAAATGTATGGCAGTACGTTGTGCAAGCACCTAACCTTGGGGCATTTGGAAAACATTTTGTACTTCAAGGGGGCACGCAATACAACCAAGCAGCGCTTAAAGCACAAGTAGACTACATCAAAGAGAAAGTGCCTGATGCCAAGATAGATATCCACCCACATCCTGGTGAAGCCGGAGCGTATGGCGCTGCACTTGAAGCCAAAGAGATAGTGATGCAAAGGGGCTATGCGACATTTTGCGGCATGAAAGAGGCATTGCAGATGACTTACACTTCCAAGACGGATGAGAGTACACGCTGTCACTTTTGCAACATCAAATGCTCGCGTACTTTTATCGATACACAAACGCCCTCATCTGAATCTGTGCGCTATATCGCCGGCTTCTCTTGCGAAGAGGGAACTGTGGAGTCACGTGAAGCACTCAAAGCATTGAAAAGCTCAAGAAAGGCATTGCAAAAAAGCATACCTAACCTTGTAAAAAAAGAGTCTATCGACCTCTTTGAATCTCACCATAAGATAACAGACAGACCTGATGCCTCGATGCGTATTCATGAGCAAAAAGTTAAAGTAACCCTAGGGGGCTGGGGACCTACCCTGCGCAAAGAGGTAAGCCGTCCTTTTCATCTCTCAAGTGCGCAAGATAAAGTCTACAGACATAATGTCAAAATAGCCATCCCAAAGGTACTCAATATCTACTCGCTAGCACCTTTTTTGCGTACCTATCTCGAGGCACTTGAAGTGGATAGTAAAAATATTATTTTCTCGGATTTTTCAAATGAAGATATGTTTTTAGAGGGTGCAAAATATGGCTCTGTCGACTCTTGTTATCCTGCAAAAGTAGCACAATCTCATGTCTATGCACTGCTCTATGAGAAAAAATTTGCTCGGATGAATTTTGAGTATCTCTGGTTTCCCTCAGTAACTGAGCTACCGGGTTACGTAGAGTATGTCACAGGGCAAACCTCTTGTCCTGTTATCTCAGGTACGCCAAAAGTGATTTGGTCTGCATTTACTAAAGAGAAAAATCTTTTTGCACAAAAAAATATCGAGTATGTTGATGATGCGCTCAATTTTGACAACAAAAAACTACTCAAAAAACAACTTTTTACTCAATGGAAAGAGAGGCTACGCATCACTGAAGATGAGAGCAACTGGGCTGTAGAGCAAGCTTGGAAAGCACTAGATAAAAATGATGAAAAGATCATGAAAGAGGGACGCACCATTTTAGATGAGGCTGTTGCAAATGATGAGATAGTTATCTTACTTTTGAGTCGTCCCTACCACTCTGATCCGGGGTTGAACCATGAAGTGCTTGACGAATTTCAATCCTTGGGCTACAAGACTCTTTCTATGCGTGCAATCCCCAAAGATGAAGCATATCTTTCGGATTATTTTGGCGAAGAGATCAAGGAGGGATATATAAAATCAGTCTATGATATTCGTGATGTATGGGCAGAAAACTATTCGACCAACTCTTCACAAAAAGTATGGGCGGCAAAATTTGCAGCACGACACCCCAATGTTGCAGTGCTTGATTTGAGCTCTTTCAAATGTGGGCATGATGCGCCTACATATGCAATCATCGACAAAATATTGAGCGCTTCACATACGCCACACCTCACCTTGCACGATATCGATGCAAACAAACCCGGCGGGTCTATCAAAATACGCGTAAAAACTTTTGCTTATACTTTGGAGCAATACAAACAGAGCTTAACACCTAAAGGGGCCAAAAAACAATACAATAGCTACAAAAAAGGAGTTACGGCATGAATAGTAAATGTAGCGCAATGAGCATGATTGAGAAAGATGCTACTCAATGCAATGCTCCAGAAAACAAGATAACACAATGGAGAGAGACGCCTACAAAAAAGATACTCTATGCTCCCAAAGAAGAGACGATGATCCTTTTAGGGGGACTCACTAACCTACAAGATAAACTTATAGAGACGGCTCTATGCTCGTTAAGTCCAAACTTTATCGCCCTTCCCAATCCAAATCTAGAATCATTTCAAAAAGGAAAAGCTTTTGGAAACAGAGGGCAGTGCAACCCTACCTATTTTACGGTAGGAAATCTTGTAAAATATCTCCAAGAGTTGCGAGACAAGCAAGGACTCACTACAGAAGAGATAGTAAAAAAATATGCCCTTGTTACTGTAGGCGGGTGTGGTCCTTGTCGTTTTGGCATGTACATTACTGAATACAAAAAAGCTTTACGCGATGCCGGCTTTGATGGTTTTCGCATCACCTCTATCGCTCAAAACAAAGGTATCTTTCAAGAGTCTGATAAGGAAGAGGATATACTTGACCTCTCCCCGAAATTTTTTATCATTTTACTCAAAGCTATTATCATTGGTGACATTATCAACCTGCTAGGATATAAAATGCGTCCCTACGAGATAGAAGCAGGCAGTGTCGATAAAGCGATGGAGGCATGCCGAGTTATAGTCTCAAAAGCTTTTGAGCAAAAAACAAACTTGCCTAAAGCGCTTTGGGATTGTCGTAAAGTGCTTAAAAAAGTAAAACTCAATCGCCTACAACCTAAAGCAAAGATATTGGTCATGGGTGAGTTTTGGGCTGCTATGACAGAGGGGGACGGCAACTATAATCTTCATAGATTTTTAGAAGCTGAAGGAGCAGAATGTACGCCTCAACCTATCATCAACCGCCTGATGTTGACCTTTTGGGAGGCAGAATACAAACTCAAAAAAATAGAAACTTTGGCAGTAGAAAACGGCAAGAAGATAGACTTTAGTAATGTTAAAAGTCGCCTGCTCATCAAAATGGCCAAAATAGCAGTAAAAATACACTTTGGTATCTATGCAAAGGCGATTGGTCTTTATAACTATGAAATCCCGAATATGAAGAAATTGGCCACATTAGGAGAGCAATATTACACGCTTGATTGCGAAGGGGGAGAGGGGCATCTTGAGGTAGCACATCTCATCGAATCCGTAAAAGACAATCTATCGCATCTTACCATCTCAATCAAACCTTTTGGTTGCATGCCAAGTTCTGCCGTAAGTGATGGAGTACAGTCTCTTGTTACTAGCCATTACCCTTCAGCAAATTTTTTATCTATAGAGACTTCCGGCGAAGGTGCCGCAAATTTCTACTCACGTGTACAGATGGCACTCTTCAAGGCAAAACAAGCAGCGATAGAGGAGTATGAGATACTCAACATACCTCGAAACATTCCGCAAAAAGTGCACAACTATCTCTATCAGCCTCATAACAAAAAGACAGGTACGGCAGCACAATTGATTGCAAGCTTAAGAGACTAAAAAGTGCAGTTTTACTAAAAGATAAACTGCGCACTTCTATCCAAGATGACATATCGTCAAAATATAGTAAACACAATCAACTCTATGCTACAATTACTCCATGAATTGGAATGAAGTGATTGAGATTGAGCGCAATAAAGAGTATTTTAAAAAACTAAAAAGCACTATAGATGAGCGCTATGAAAACAGCACCGTTTATCCTCCTAAAGCAAAGATATTTAATGCCTTTGCAAAATGTGATTATGAGAGTCTCAAAGTCGTCATCCTAGGGCAAGACCCCTACCATGGAGCAGGACAAGCGCAAGGGCTCTGTTTCTCTACGCCTGCTTCCATCCCAAACCCACCCTCGATGCAAAATATCCTCAAAGAGATCACGAGTGACATAGGCGCATGCACGGTCAAAAACGGCGATCTCACTCCTTGGGCGCGCCAAGGCGTGCTCTTACTTAATGCGACGCTTAGTGTAGAAGCAAGCAAACCAAAATCACATTTTGGGCTTGGTTGGGAGATATTTACAGATAACATCATCCGTTATATCTCCGATAATTTTAACGGCATCGTTTTTCTGCTTTGGGGCTCACCTGCAATTGCCAAAAAGAGCCTCATCGATACTCACAGGCATCATATCCTCACTGCCCCGCATCCAAGCCCCCTCTCTGCGTATAGAGGATTTTTTGGATGTAAGCATTTTAGTAAAACTAATGCGCTTCTTAAAGAGCAAGGGAAAACGCCTATCGCTTGGTAAATACTTTTCTTTACTAAAAAGAAATTTCTATGCTAAAATATCTCTATGCAAAGAGAAGAACTCATAACCAAAATCATCGACGAGCTTAGAGCGCAAAATAAAACTATCTCCTTTGCGGAGAGTTGCACGGGTGGACTGCTCGCAAGTGAGTTCACACGCATCGCGGGTGTCAGTGATGTACTCAAAGGCTCTATGGTCACCTACTCCAATGCTATCAAACACAAATGGCTCGGTGTTGATGATGCCGTGCTAGAAAGATTTGGCGCAGTGAGCCACCAGTGTGTCGAACAGATGCTAAAAGGCATCCAAAAGGAAGCAGCAAGCGATATAGCCATAGCAATCTCAGGCATAGCAGGTCCCGGAGGTGGAAGTGCAGAAAAACCTGTCGGCACTGTTTATATAGGTATCCTTTTAGATGATACACTTGACATCAACCACTGCCTATTTAAAGGCACAAGAGGAGACATCCAAGAGGGCTCTGTAGATTTTGCACTTGAACTACTCAAAAAAGAGCTAAATATAAGCCTGATTTGAGGGCTATTTATCTTGACATATCATAGTATATAAGCTATAATTCCGTCCACTTGTTTTGAAGTCTCGTTAGCTCAGTTGGTAGAGCATCTCACTTTTAATGAGGTGGCCCTAGGTTCGAATCCTAGACGGGACACCATTGTTAGCTTTTTTTAAAGCAAGTATGAGATATAATCTCAACTCATTTTGGTCGCTTAGCTCAGTTGGTAGAGCGCTACCCTTACAAGGTAGATGTCATAAGTTCGAGTCTTATAGCGACCACCATAATTGTTGAATCTAATGTATTAGATTCTGAAACAAGTTCAGAATGACACATCGTCACCCTGGATTTATTTCAGGGTCTATATTTTTAGATGCTTGACACTGTTTTTATGCGCGGTGGTAGTTCAGTTGGTTAGAATACCTGCCTGTCACGCAGGGGGTCGCGAGTTCGAGCCTCGTCCACCGCGCCATTTTCTGTCTCGTTAGCTCAGTTGGTAGAGCATCTCACTTTTAATGAGGTGGCCCTAGGTTCGAATCCTAGACGGGACACCATTTATAAATACTGTTTTTAGCAGAAAAAATACAAACAAAGTTTGTCTATATGACTGTTAGGATCTAGATGACCCTTTCATCTAGTGGCCAAGGATGTTGCGTTTTCAACGCAGACACAGAGGTTCAAATCCTCTAAGGGTCGCCAATAATAATAGGTCGCTTAGCTCAGTTGGTAGAGCGCTACCCTTACAAGGTAGATGTCATAAGTTCGAGTCTTATAGCGACCACCATAATTGTTGAATCTAATGTATTAGATTCTGAAACAAGTTCAGAATGACACATCGTCACCCTGGATTTATTTCAGGGTCTATATTTTTAGATGCTTGACACTATTTTATGCGCGGTGGTAGTTCAGTTGGTTAGAATACCTGCCTGTCACGCAGGGGGTCGCGAGTTCGAGCCTCGTCCGCCGCGCCACTTCTTCTTAAAATCAAATCCTCAAATCTATTTTGTTATAATGATTGTACAACTTAAAAAAGGATTACCCATGTCAAAAAAAGTAGTAAAAGTGATAGAAGTGCTCGCCCAATCAGAGAAAAGCTGGGAAGATGCGGCACAAAGAGCCATCAAAGAGGCTTCAAAATCTGTTAGAAATATCAAATCAATCTACATCCAAGATCAAAGTGCAAAAGTAGAAGACAACAAAATCGTCAAATACAGAATCACAGCAAAGATATCATTTTTAATTGATTAAATCTACTCTTCGATTCTCAGTCTTACGCTCTGCTCATGAGCCGTAAGCCCTTCTGTGTGTGCTATGATAGCACATGCTTCACCTAACTCTTTAATGCCCCGTTTACTCATAGAGATGATAGATGATTTTTTCAAAAAATGTTCTACACTCAGTGGTGAATAAAATCTTGCCGTACCGCCTGTCGGGAGAGTATGGTTTGGTCCTGCGACATAATCGCCGATAGGCTCAGGTGTATTTTCTCCTAGAAATATGGCGCCTGCATGCTTGATAGCATCAAGCAACTCCATCGGTTCAGCAACCATCACCTCAAGGTGCTCCGGAGCAATTCTATTCATCAAATCAACCGCTTCACCCATATCACTTGTCACGATGATAGCACCTCGAGTATCGATCGATTTTTTGGCAATCTCTCTTCTGCTAAGTGTTTCGAGATAACTCTCTACTCGCACACTCACTGCCTCTGCAAGCTCTAAACTCGGTGTGATAAGGATAGAGCTTGCCATCTCATCATGCTCAGCTTGTGAGAGCAGGTCCATAGCGATATAATCAACATGTGCATCTGCATCGGCTAAAATACCTATCTCACTCGGGCCTGCAATCATATCGATATTTACTTCACCGTAAACAAGTTTTTTTGCCGTCGCGACAAATATATTGCCGGGACCCGTAATCACATCAACTTTAGGGATGCTCTGCGTCCCATAGGCAAGAGCACCAATAGCAGAAGCACCACCGACCTTAAAAACCTTCTCTACGCCGCAAAAATGGCATGCAGCAAGCAACAGTTCATTGATCTCATCTTCTGGTGTCGGTGTGCAGACGATGATCTCTTCAACGCCGGCAACTTTAGCAGGAATATAGTTCATAAGTAGTGAGCTTGGATAGGCTGCTTTACCTCCGGGGATATAAAGCCCTGCTCGATCAACCGCTGTTACTTTCTGCCCAAGCAGACTCCCATTTGCCTCCTCATCGATCCAAGTACGCGGCATAAGCTTTTTGTGATATGCCTCTATGCGATCATAGGAGAGTTTAAGGGCGGCTCGAAGATTATCATCGATAGATTCATAGGCTTTTTGCATCGCCTCTTGAGTTACCAAAAGTTCTTGTGGCTCTTTTGGGTTCCATCTGTCAAATCGTGCAATCTGCTTGATAAGCGCACTATCACCCTCTGTTTTTATCTCTTGAAGTATCTCTCCGACTATCTTGGAGACACCCTCTATATCCATCGCTCCTCTTTGCAAGAGTGCATCAAACTCTTGCGTAAAACCATTTGAGCTTGTCTTAATTATCTTCATTGCCATCCTTAAATCTTCTTTCATAGCGTGGTAACATACTCTCGTTTCCCAAAAGTCCGCCTTGATGCACATAGAGTATAGCGCCATCAAGCTTCTCTAGATTTGCCATCAAAACCTGCCAGCCTATAGGATCATAGAGAAGATCAAATGTAATCTCAGTGCTTTTTTGTAATTCTAACCAAATTTTATAGTGTTCTTTATAAAGCTTTCCAAAATGCCACTTTTTTGGAGGATTTACAATAGTAGGATACAAACTTGTATCCTCTTCTAGTAAACTAAATTGTTGCACAAGATATGCCGCGTCTCCAACACATGGTGTCGTATAAACTTTTATGCCGTGTTCCTTAAGATATTTTTGCAAGAAAAGCGCTGTTGTTCCCGTACCTGAGGGTAAAAAAATATTTAATCTTTGGATACTGCTTGCAACTTGCCAATCGATTATCTCTTTTGCCATTATCTCCAAGCCAAAGTCTGCCTCTTTGTCTCTACCGCCCTCGTTTATAAACAATGTGCCATCATCATACTGAACTTGTTTTAGTATCTCTTTATTTTTAGATTCTGAAATAAATTCAGAATGACAAGATATCTTCATCCCGTTTTCTAAGGCTTTTGCATAATTACCATGAGGATTTATCTTTAAATACTCAGAGAGATGATCCGTATAATAGGTAAATTTCCAACCTCTCAACTTAGCAAGTACCGACATACTATACATTGCATTGGATTGGTTTGAGCCATACGAAACAAGCTTCTTGATGTGTGGGAAATCATTTACGAGATAGTAGTGGAGTTTCCTGGCTTTATTGCCGGAGAAATCATGACTGATAAGATCATCTCTTTTGAGATAAAAGTTGTGGCCTCTAAAGACTATAGGCTCTATCGGCGTGGGGAGGTTAATTTCTTCCAATACAATTAAGATCCTCATAGGCTTGAAGCAGACGTGCTACCATGGACTCTTCGCCTGCTCTAAGCCATTTTCTTGGATCGTAGTAACTTTTATTTGGCTTATCTTCGCCTTCCGGATTGCCGATTTGTGCTTGAAGATAGGCTCTATATTGTGCTTCATATCCTCGAACACCATCCCAAAATGCCCACTGGGTATCGGTATCGATATTCATCTTCACCACACCATAATTAATGGCATCTCGTATATCCTTAAGCTCAGAACCTGACCCCCCGTGAAATACAAAATTTACAGGCTTTGAAGGAGTATTATATGTTTGTTCGATATATTTTTGTGAATTATCAAGAATAGTAGGCGTCAATACAACGTTCCCTGGTTTATAGACTCCATGCACATTACCAAAAGAGGCAGCTATAGTAAATCTATCGCTTACCTCTTTGAGCTCTTTGTAGGCATAAGCAACCTCTTCGGGCTGTGTATAGAGCAGTGCATTATCGATATTTGTATTATCAACGCCGTCTTCTTCGCCGCCGGTAACTCCAAGCTCAATCTCAAGCGTCATGCCAAGCGCATCCATCTTTTTGAGATACTCTTTGCATATCGCGATATTCTCCTCGAGTGGCTCTTCGCTAAGATCAAGCATATGCGATGAAAAAAGTGGTTTACCATGCACTTTAAAATGCGCTTGGCTTGCTTCTAGAAGTGTATCTATCCACGGAAGTAGCTTTCTAGCTGCATGATCTGTATGCAAAACAACAGGGACGCCGTATGCTTCTGCTAAAGTGTGTACATGCTGTGCTCCGGCAATTGAACCTAGGATGGCTGCTTTATCACTTGGTAGTGACTTTCCTGCCCAAAAAGCGCCACCACCGTTTGAAAACTGGATAATAATGGGAGAGTTCGCTTTTCTTGCTGCCTCTAATGCCGCATTAACAGAATCATTTCCAACGACATTAACAGCCGGAATAGCATAGCCTTCACTTTTGGCCGTCTCAAAAAGTTGAGTCAGTGCATTACCGCTAAGGACACCCACTCCTACTTTACTTACTACTCCCATGCAAACTCCTTTAATCTATTTGACGACTATTTTTGCACTTTTGATTATGTTTTGAATAGCTTTTTCTTGTCTTAGTTGTGCTTTTATTCTATCTTTCACCTGATCAAGAGCGGGAAGCTTGGTAGGTTCTTTACTTGCCTTTTTTACTTTATCGTAAAAATCTTTTACCTCTTTATCGCTTACGGTTGTTTTGCTAATCTTTTTTTGTATCCATAGATTAGAAAGCGCTGCATCTTTCTCCTCTTGAGTTAACTCTTTTGCTGCTCTTTTTGCTGCAATCTTAGATGGAGCAATCACTTCTAGAAGTTGTTTCTTGCCATTTGGAGGCAATTTATCATAAGTCATTTTTCCTTTACTGAGTGCTTTAAGTGTTTTTTCTGCCTCAACTTTAGTTACAGGCATTCCATCTATCGTTCCGACTATAGTATCTGCCGCACTTGCATAAACAAATAGAAATGAAACTAAAGAGATTGTTGTTAAAATTTTCTTCATTTTTTTCCTTTAATTGGTGATTAAAACTGCCAAGAATTATACTCAAATAAAGTAAATTCAATATTAACGATGATTCACTATTTTTTTATGAGTTTATCAAAATTGTCCTCTATTTTTGCTCTCGCTCTTAGCTCTTTTGCGATCTCTATGAGTTGGATTTGAAACTGTTTTTGTCTTAAGATTCCCAATATTTTTTTCTTCACAAGCTCATAAGGGATTGCTTGTGTTGAACTTTTATTTTCAAGATAGAAGATGATGTAACCGAAATCAGACTTGATGGGCTCTTTTGTAATCTCCCCACTTTTAAGCGTTGTAAGCGATTCGCTTGCCTCTTTACCTATATTGGCAACTGCATCTGCACTACTGATATCCTTAGCCGTATCCTCTTTTTTATCTAGAGATTTTTCATTGTAGAGATCGATAAAGCTCTCTTTGAGTTTATCCTTCTCTACACTCGAGAGATAATCAATCGCCTCTTTTGCCTCTTTCTCGCTTTTAAAAAGAATATGGCGAAGATTGAGTTCAGGCTTTGTTACAAACTTATCTTCATTGTTCTTATAAAACTCTCTTGCCTCACTATCACTGATAATGATAGTATCAAGTTGTGACTCTATCCAAGTTTGCACCAACAGCTCTTCTTTAATCTTTTGCAGCTTCGCTTTATAGCGCTTGCTCTCCTCAATTTTTGTTTTTTTTGCTGTCTGCAAGAAAAGTTCACGCTCAATCAGCCTATTTGTCACCATTCTTTTTTGTTCTAGCGTGAGATTATCGAAACTGGTATTTGGCAACAACTTAGAGGTAAAATCTCTAGCATCTTGGAGTGTAACTTTCTCATCATTGACTTGCAGCAAAACATCATCACCCTGTGCGGCAATACCGATAAAAGCGAAGAGAAAGAGTAGTCGAAAAAAATAGCGCATAATAAACCTCATTTCATAAATCATTAATTATAATCATACACTTTTATGGTAAATTATCAATTAACAAAAACCATATTTTAGGGGTTCTTATCAAAAAGGCAACAAAAAAAGAGATAGAAGCGATAAAAGAGACACTCTTAAAGCTCTATCCGGACTCTACTACTGAGCTTTGCTATAGTAATATCTATGAGCTTCTTGTGTCGGTTATGCTCTCGGCACAGTGTACCGATAAGCGGGTTAACATCATAACTCCTCAACTTTTTGAAAAATTTCCGGATATAAAAAAGCTCGCTAAGGCTGATATCAATACACTTCGTTCACTCATACAAACATGTTCATTTTTTAACAATAAAGCAAAAAATCTCATCAAAATGGCAAACCAGGTCATAGAGCAGTTTGGGGGCGAGATACCGCTTTCTCAAAAAGAGCTTGTCACACTTGCCGGCGTTGGACAAAAAACAGCAAATGTCGTTATGCTTGAGTTTACGGGAGCCAATCTTATGGCTGTTGATACACATGTCTATAGAGTTGCACATCGATTAGGACTCAGTGATGCCAAAAATGTCAAAAAGACGGAAGAGGATTTGGTAAAAAAATTTAAAAGTGATCTTCATAAACTCCATCAAGGCATGGTGCTCTTTGGTAGATATCACTGCAAAGCTATCAACCCAAAGTGTGATGAATGTGCATTAAAAGTTTATTGTAAAAGTAGTGATAGATTTAAAGCAAATTAGAGTAGAAATCAAACTCCCCCGTAGGGGTGGTTGATGTTTGGAGATTAAAGACCAGAAACAGCGTCTTTTATAGTCTTACCAAATTTAAATTTCGGTGCAGTGTGCGCCGGCTTATTGTAAGTCTTGTTAGTACCCGGTACGAGTCCTGATTTTGCAGCTACTTTTGCAGTTGAGAATGAACCAAACCCAACCAAAGATACATCTTCTTTTTTAACGAGCGCATCTTTTACAGAATCTGTAAATGCTTTTACTGCTCTTTCTGCTGCTGCTTTACTTTCAAAGCCACCATTTTTTTGTACTAATTCGACGAACTGTGCTTTTGTCATCTTGCTTCCTTTTTGTTAAGATTCGGCTATTATATCACAAACAAATCTTAAAAAACGATAAAAAAGCGCCCTCTACATCGTTTTTTCTTAATATTTTAATATAAATTACTGTTTTTATAAAAAATAAACTATCTTTCTCAACTTTCATTGCACAAAGATATCACAAGAGGTAAAGAGAGTACCGGATAGTTACATACGAGAAAATGTAAAAATAAATAAGGTAAAATATAGTCATTATGAGATTTTAAAATGAACAAAAAAGTTTATAACAATATAATATGATTGATATATAAACCATCAAGGGCACCACGCATGAGACAAAAAAAAGTAGCACTTATAACCGGAATTACCGGCCAAGACGGAAGCTATCTTGCTGAACTTCTCTTAAACAAAGGGTATGAAGTACACGGAATCGTGCGAAGAGAATCTCTTGAAGATGAGGAAAAGCTTAAAAATATAGAGACTATCAAAGATAATCTTATCTTACACGAAGGAAGTTTAGGAGATCATCTTGGGATTTATAAAATTTTCTCAAAAGTATTGCCCGACGAGTGTTATCACCTCTCTGCATCAAGCTTTGTCAACTACTCTTTTAGTAACGAGTTTGAAACAACGACAAACAATTTTAATGCAACTTATTACTTGCTCTCTACTATTTTAGAGATTAAAAAAGAGTGTAAATTCTATTTTGCCGGTAGCAGTGAAATGTTTGGTGAACCCGAGATTACTCCTCAAGATGAAAATACTCTATTTAATCCAAAAAGTATTTATGGAATTTCAAAAGTCTCAAGTTATTATTTACTCAAAAACTACAGAGAGAAGGAAGGGATTTTTGCTGCAACAGGCATTATGTATAACCATGAGAGCCCTCGAAGAAGAAATCAATTTGTCACAAAAAAGATCATATCCTCTGTAGTAAAAATAAAACTGGGATTACAAGAAAAAATATATCTAGGAAACCTTGATGCAAAACGCGATTGGGGGTATGCGCCTGATTATGTTAGGGCAATGCATATGATACTTCAAGCAAATAAGGCTGATGATTTTGTAATTGCAACCGGGAGGTTACATACCGTAAGAGAATTCTTAGATATTGCCTTCTCCTCTCTGGGGTTAGATTATAAAAATTATATTGAAATAGATTCAAAATTTTTTAGAACAAGTGAACATAATCCGTTGTGTGGGAATCCAAAAAAGATAAAAGAGGTTCTAGGATGGGAAAATCAAAAAAGTTTAGATGCCATTATACAAGAGATGCTAGAGCAAGAGATGTTGAAATATAAAAATGAAAAAAATACTCAAAAATTAAATTACCAAACTAAGGGATAAAGTTTTACAGAATCCACTCTTGAGGAGTAAAATTACATATATTGTAAACCATTTCCAAAATTTCAAAATACGATTAAAAGGACTGGCTCCAAAAAGCGTACATTATAGAGATTGGAAATCAACAAAAAAAGAGAATGAATTTCTTGTAGATGTCAGTCATATATACAAAAATTAGATTTGTTTCATTTAGGTGCGGATATAAAGAATAGCTGTGCAACAAAAGGTATCCCGAGTGATGCAAATAAAGTTTTAGACGCACTCAAAACAACCTCATCGTTTTTAATGGTAAGTACTATACAGTCAAGAAAAGGATACAAGCAAACCCTCTAAAAGCATTTTAACAACTTATGAACTGTATGAAAAATAATTGATATGTTGGATTTAAAAAAATTGAAGATGGTGCGTACGAGAGGATTTGAACCTCCACACCTATTGGCACTACCCCCTCAAGGTAGCGTGTCTACCGTTCCACCACGTACGCATAAGATTATAAATTTAGCAGGAGAAAGCTCCTGCTAATAGCATTAACCCAAGAAAGGATTAACCGACTGTGATAAATGGATTGGCAAAAAGTGCAATAAATGCCAATACGAGTGTATAGATAACTTGTGCTTCGATCATCGCAATAGCGATAAACATTGTTGTCATCAATTTACTACCAAGTCCCGGATTTCTTGCAGTTCCTGCAATCGTTGCAGCAGCAGTATTACCCATACCTATAGCACCACCAAGTGCAGCAATACCAACACCTATAACAGCTGCAAGTATAGAGTATGCGGCAATCATCGTACCATTAGCATCTGCATCAACAGCTATTGTTGTTATTTTTGCAACTTCTTCTTCACCAAATGCAAGAGCACCTAAGGCTAAGAAAGCTAAGAAAAGTTTTTTCATCGTTAATCCTTTTTTTGAGTTTTAAGTCTTATGACTACCCTTAAAGATCCGTTCGGCTTGCGTATCCCTACTTATCATCTTTTAAAAGTGCGAAATTATACCCAAAAATGGTTTAAAGATATTTTATGAAACAAACTCTACGGTTGCTAATTCTACTTTTTTACCTTTTTGCTCTAACACAACAACCTCTATAGGGTCACCCTCGGTGTAGAGTGATCTGAGATTATCTACTCTCTCTTTTGATATCTTTGAGATATGCAAAAGCGCATCAAAGCCATCAGGCATCTCTACAAAAACTCCAAAATCAACTATCTTTTTAATCTTCCCATGATAATGACCGCCTATCTCATATATGAGGGGCTCCTTGGTCTCTTTATTTGCAATATTTTGTATATGCTCTTTTGCCTCTTGTATCTTTTTCTTATCATCACCGACAAGTTTAACATCACCTTTATCTCTATCAATATCTATACTTACTTCAAATCGCTCTATGATATCTCTGATAGTCGCACCTGCTTTGCCAATGATATCAACAATTTTACTCGGGTGTACACTAAAAAACTCTACCGAAGGGAGCGCACCGCTTGGTTGGATAGCCATACTTGCCTGCTCCATGATAGAGAGTATATGCTCTTTGCCTATCTTGGCTTGGTTGAGTGTCTCTTTGAGTATCTTGAGTGAAGCGCCCGGAATCTTGATATCCATCTGCAAAGCACTAATACCTTCATGTGAACCTGCGATTTTAAAATCCATATCCCCATCATGATCTTCAAGCCCCATGATATCTGTAAGTATGGCATATCTATCTTCACTCTCATACACTAACCCCATCGCAATGCCTGCAACCAACGATTCGCTTTGAATATCGGCTGCCTTAAGCGCTAATGAACCGCCACAAACCGTTGCCATAGAAGATGAACCATTGCTCTCTAGTATCTCAGAGACAAGTCTAATGGTGCCATCAATCTCATAACCTAACATAGGCTCTAGTGCCCTTTTTGCTAAATTGCCATGCCCCAACTCTCTCCTGCCTACGGGACCTATGGGTTTAGCTTCACCAACGCTAAATGCCGGAAAGTTATAGTGCACCATAAACTGCTCTTGTCTTGGAGATTTATCAGTGATATATTCATACATCTGTGCATCTTTTTTGTCTCCCAATGTAACAGTCGCAAGTGCTTGCGTCTCACCGCGCGTGAAGAGACATGAGCCATGCACACTTGGAAGAATATTGGTCTCTATGTCGATAACTCGCACCTCATCATAAGCTCTCCCGTCAGCCCTTATCTTGTCATCTAAAACGATAGAACGAGAGAGATCCCTTTTGAGTGAATAAAGAGCACGAGAAAGTACCTCTTTCTCTACTGCTTTATCACTACTTGAGAGATCTTCAAGTATTGTATTTCTGAGCTCCTTGAGTGCCATACTTCGCTCACTCTTTGACATATGAGCAATGGCATTTTTAAGCTCATCATGATAGTTTTTATCTATATGCTCATAGAGCTCTTTATCTATATCATGGGTATCAAGAGAAAGATTTAAAAGAGGTTTTTTAAATTTGATAAAGAGAGTCTCATAAGCATGTGAAGAATTTTTGATCGCTTCACTTGCCTTTTCTATATAGGATATCAACATATCCTCAGAGACGACATTACTACAGTTTCTCATAAGAGCTTTGGTTGAAACCCCGGGATCAACAACGCTCATCTCACTAATCACCGGAATATCCATAGAGGCGATAGAGCGCATCTCAATCATCATCACGTCTTCTTTGCTTCCTACAACTAAAAGGTCTAGTGTTGATTTTTTTTCAAAAAGGTCATACGATGGATTTATGATAAGTTCATCATCTATGTTTGCAAGTCTCACTCCGGAAACCAAACCATCAATAGGAAGATTAGAGGTTTTGAGTGCAGCGCTTGCCGCATGCAGGGCAGCGATTTGCATATCAACTTCACTATCAGCACTGACAACCATGATAGTTATCGTAATAGGATAGGAAAAACCTTTTGGAAATAGCGGTCTTAAAGATCTATCTATGATGCGCGATGTCAATGTCTCAAAATCACTTGGTTTTGCCTCTCTTTTTATGAACCCGCCGGGTATCTTAGAACCTGCATATGCTTTCTCTATATACTGTACCGTAAGAGGTAAAAAATCCTCTTCAACAGCTTTTTCATCTACGGCAACAACGGCTAACAATACCGCTTTTTTCTGTTTATACCATACGCTCCCACTCGCTTGTTTTGCAATTTTATTAAATGTGTAACTCTCTTCCAAATTGTTTTCAAATATATCAATACTCTCTATTTTTGCCAAAATGGCTCCTTTTTATTTTCTTTTATAATTGTACCTAAAAGGAGTGCAAGAAACGCTTTTCAAGGTCTAAATTTCTCCGTGTGTGTGTCGCTAGGAGCGTGAATATCTATCTCTTTATCATCAAATGTGTATCGAAATGAGTCGATATACTCCATAAGTACTTCATAAGCCTCATTGATCTGTGCCATCTGCTGCTCATCACCACCCTTATCGGGATGTAATTCTCTTGCTAAATGCCTATATCGTTTTTTAATATCTTCTCTTGTTATAAGCTTTGGAAGCGAGAGTCTCTCAAGTGCTATCTCAAGCTTCTTTTTTAACTGTTTCATCGAAAAAGATCACCTGTTCCCACTGTTGCAAACGGTTTGAAGTTCAATTGAAAATAGAATGTTGTGCTATCGATATAAGAGGCTCCACTACTTTTGAGCACAGGTGTTGTGTTTTGTGCCAATCCTGCACTAAAGCCAAAACAATCTTTTTGATATCTTGCGCCAAATCTCCATTGCGTTGATTGCCCCTCATCAAAATTGTAGCTCACGCCTGCATAGCCACTCCATCTTGGAGAAAAATCATATCTTAAATTTGTATTGATGCTATTTGCAATTGCAACTTCAATATCATCTTCAAAGAACTCTTTTTTATAGGTGTGAGAAAGGCTTAAAAGGTAGTTATCCCCAATCCAGCTTGCTCTATGTGCCATAGATTTTATTTTACCCACATCATAATCATAGGCAATATCTTGATAAATACTCCAACCATCTCCGTAATATCCCATTTCATTACTTATATCACCTTTGGAATTTGCTCTATCAACATAAAAATTTTGCGAAAAACGATCAAAAAATTTAAGCTTCATCTCCTTATTATAAAAATATTGAGCAAAATCAAACTTTATACTCTCCTCGGGAAGTCCAACAGAGAAGAGCTTTCTCTTCTCTTCTGTGAGCTCATTAAAGTCGATAGGATCTTCTATTTCACTTCCCGGCAATATATAAGAGATGGATGGATGGACTACATGCACAAAACTATCATACTCCTTGACAAGGTCACTAAAGATTTTTATATTGTGTACCGTGCTAAAATATTCAAAATTACTCTTTCCATCATCATACTCTTTGAAAAAAAGTTTTGTGTAATAGAGGTCTTCGCTGAGTGATACCTTTAAAAAATCATCAAAAAGTGCAAAAGAGTATTCAAAAGGAATCGCAATCTCATTTCTTTTGGTCCAAATACCCTCTTTTCTGTAAAGATTTGTAAATTGAAAGTCGGCACTATAGGTAAGGTTATTAAAGATAATCGGCTTGAGATATTTATGAAGCTGAAAAGAGGGCAATATCTGCAATGTAGAGCTATTGCTTGTCTCTCTTGTGTCGATGAAATATTTTGCATTCAATCCTGCATAGTAGTCATCATCGTGTAAAAAATAGTTAAGTCTACTCTCTTGGAGCGGCGTAAGTCCAAAGTGTGTCAATGTATTTTTTTGAAGATTGAGCGCATCAATATCATTGAGATAGGTCACATTGGCATAGAGTCCTTCTGTGTAGTCAAGATTGAGCCACTGCTTTACAAAGTTGCTTGATTCATAAAGAAACTCGAAAGAGTAGTGATCTCTGTTTTCTAAACTCTGATCCTCTTGAAATGACCGGGAATCTTTAAAATAGCTCGTCCTTATCTGTCCACTCGAGTACTTTGAGTCAACAAATCTAAAAGTACTATACCCGCCAAAACCTCTTGTTGTTCTGATTTGCGGGTTAAACTCTATATCCATATTTGGAGCAATAGCCCAAAATATTGGTTGCTCATAAAAAAACCCTTCATCACTACTGTAACCAAAATAGGGAAAGAGAGCTCCGCTTCTTCGCTCATTATTTGTTGAAAACGCAAGGTATGGAAAATAAAAAACAGGCACATCCCACATATAGAACTTTGCGCCATAGAGTTTCATATACTCTTCTTTGCTATCAAAATTGGAACTATCAAAACTTATTCTCCACAGAGGAGATCTCAGTGCACAGCTCGAAAGTATAGAATTGCCTATCTTGTAAATATCTTTTGTTTTATTTGCATCATCTGCATAAAGCCAAATATCACTTTGTGTTGTTAAAAAAAGCTTATCAAACTGCGTGTTGTCACTATTGGTATCGATCGTAACCTGCTCGGAGCACTCTTTCGTTCCCTCGTAGCCAACCGATTCGATATTGCCATAAAGGTTAAGTATATTGGTCGCTCTATTGAAGATTGCCTTATCTGATCCCAAAAGTGCATCCTCATAATGAACCATGACTCCATTCCCTGCCTCTACAACATTCTGCGTCGCATTGACATCCGTACTAAGAAGTTGCATCTTCTCATCTTGAGCATGAAGCAAGAGAGAGGATAAGAGAGCTGAGAGTATGATTTTACGCATCGATGACTATCGCTCCTGCAATTTTATCGTGGAGCGTCTGCACTTTTGGACTAAAAAATGCCAAAATAAAGCCGATATAGAAAATGACTTCACTAAAGATTCTAACAACAGCTCGTAGTAGTGATCGAACAAAATTCAAATTTGTCCCATCCTCCTCACTAACAACTCTTATCTTCATGATATATTTGCCAACTGTCATACCGTTATTCCACACTAGAAAAGCATGATATGCTATCTTAAGAAGTGTTATCGGGATAAACACTTGTTGCATAAATAGCATAATCGCCTCAGGAGTAGTCAGTGTCATTATCTGCTCATAAAAGATTGCAAAAATCAAAAAAGAGATAACAATATCATCAATCACAAAAGCCCCCATTCTCTTTTGTGTTGAGGCAATATTTTGCATCTACTCTCCTAGTGCCTGATAGGCGATATCGCTTCTGCACTGCTTCCCGGCAAAGTGTACTTGACCGCAAAGCATATAGGCACGATCTCGTGCCTCTTTGATGCTCTCTCCTATACCGACACAAACCAAAACTCTTCCGCCTGTAGCATAGAGCTTTCCATCCTCTTTTGCAACACCTGCAAATGATATATGTGCATTGGATTTGATATCATTATGGACGATGTCATCGATGATTATCTCACTTTTTGGTGAACTTTTATAAGGGTAATCTTTACTTGCCATGACAACACCGACTGCAAACTTATCTTCTATCTCAATCTTAAGTGATCCAAGATCACCTGTTGCTGCTTTATAAAAAAGATCAAAAGGGTTTTTAAGCAACGGCATGATCTCTTCGCACTCCGGATCACCAAAACGGACATTGTACTCTAAGATCAAAGGCTCGCCGTCAACAACCATCACTCCCATAAAAAGGACGCCATTGAAGGGCATACCCTCTTCTATCATCCCTTGAAGCGTTGGTTCCACAACTCTCTCTTTAAGTTTTTTATAGATACTCTCATTTACAAGAGGGGTTGGCACATATGCTCCCATACCTCCCGTATTTGGTCCCTCATCATTGTCCAATAATCTTTTGTGATCTTGAGCAGCAGGAAGTAAAACATAATCTTTGCCGTCACAAATAGCAAAAACCGAAAGCTCATAACCATCTAAAAATTCTTCGATGATAACTTTTTTACCTGCATCACCAAAAGAGTTTCCGCTGAGCATCTCTTTTGTCGCCTCTTTTGCCTCATCTACATTTGCTGCTATGATGACACCCTTACCGCCACACAGTCCATCTGCTTTGACAACAATAGGCGCACTAAGTGTTTCGATAAATTCACTTGCTACATCAAGCGAGGTAGTCTCTATATATCTTGCCGTCGGGATATTATGACGTGCAAGAAAATTTTTCATAAAGACTTTTGATCCCTCTAACTGCGCAGCCTCTGCGCTTGGGCCAAATATATTGAGCCCCTCTGCTTTAAATATATCGACAATGCCTGTAACAAGAGGTGCCTCAGGACCAACGATAGTAAGCGCAATATCATGCTCTTTCGCCCAAATTGCAAGCTCATTATGCTCTACTAATGGGACATTTTCTCCGATATCATCAGTCGCACCGTTTCCCGGGGCAAAATATATCTTTGAGACTTTTACATCTCTTTTGAGCGCTAAACCTATGGAGTATTCTCGCCCGCCGCTTCCAATTATCAATACATTCATATTTTCTTTATCCTCTTGAAATTAACTTTAAAACTACACAAAAAATCTGTACTTCTAAAGCTATTTGCCCCAAGCGACCGTTCTGTAAAGAAGTCAGCCCAAAAAAAGCCAACGATGCAGGAGAGAGAGAATCTTTAGGAGTTAATTCTAAGCTTACGCTTCAATCAAAAAAACTACACACCAACCTCTACTAGTCCCGCCAGATATCAATGTTGGACCCTATAAAAAACAGTTATCGAATCGCTCAGGTTACATAAAGTTGTCTAAAACAACTAATCTATTATAACTTATTAGCAATTATATCTAGCTATTTTTTTCTAAATTTTGCGCCTCTTTTATGCATACATCTATAAGGGGCTTTTGTGATATCACACAATGGACACTCTTTGGAAGCGCGTTCGCGGTTACTCTGCCTATAGCTACTGCTCTATAGCTATCATCCCACTCAAAATTATCAAAAAAGCACTTGACTGTTGAGGGAGAGGTAAAGATGATAACACTTCCTTTGGGAGGTTTCTTTTTTGTATCATAATGAACACACTGCGTCTCATATATGATCTGCTCATTGATTGTGACACCAAGAGTTTGCAATTGTGATCGTATATCCGTTGCTACTACCTTTGGTCTTAAGAAGAGTATTTTAAGATGCGAGAAGTTTTGAGTAATATCTTGCACTAAAGACTCTCCATACCCTTTGGAGCTAAAAAGTACACTTCCGCCAAGCTCTTTAATCTTCTGTGTTGTCGCCTCGCCTATGGATATGACCGGATACTCTCTCCAACGCTTATCTAAAGAATGAACCATATCGACACAATTTTTAGAAGTAAAAAGAAGTGTGTCGCATATGCCAAAATCTACACTCTTTGCAACCTTTACGCTTTTTATTATAGGCAGTGAGGCAATCCCCTCTTTTTTTGTTTGAGAGAGTAGATATATCAATTGTGATCACCTACATTATAAACTTCATCATTGATATCCTCATCATCATAAGGATCAAAATGTGGCGTAATAATCCATCGCTTATTTGAATCAATCTTCGATATCTCCTCTTCTATCTGTTCAGCTATTCTGTGCGCATCCAATAGAAGCATATCGGGCTCTAAAACTATATGAAACTCAATAAAGTTCGAACTCCCGTCAGTTCTTGTCTTAAGCCAATGAAAACTATTAACTCTCGGATGTGATGAGATAATCTTTGATATCGTATCAATCTGCTCTTGGGGGAGTGCATGATCAAGAAGTATCTTAATCCCCTCTATGATAATACCCACGGCTGAATAGATGATATAGATACCGATAGCGAAACCAAAGATAGCATCGATGATATCATAGCCGCTCAACCAAACAAGCAATAGGGAAAGAAGTATCACTCCATTGCTCCAAAGGTCTGTCTGATAATGCAATGCATCAGATTTTATGACTAGATTATCTGTTTTTTTAGCCACAGAAAGAAGATAGCGCACAAGCAAGAAAGTCACTATAATAGAAAATATCATGACATAGATTGATGGCAAAAGCAGATGTGTCTCTCCCGAAGTGAGTGCTTTTTCAAACGCTTTATAGATGATAAATACACCTGAAAGAGCGATGATAGTCCCCTCGATAACGGCAGCTATAGCTTGTATCTTTCCTTTGCCGTACTGAAAAGTCTTTGTTGGATCCTCTTCGGATTTTTTAATCGCAAAAAAGTTAAATATCGATATAGCAAAATCGAGTATTGAATCGATTGCTGAAGCAAGTACGGCAACCGAACCGCTAACGATTCCAACAACCAACTTTGCAACGACCAAAACGAGAGCTATGCCACTTGCAACAATCGTGGCTCTTTTCTGCGGAGACATAGATATCCTTATCTAAAAAGTATCAAAAATTGTATCACATTTTTATAAATCTTGCGATGCAAAAACTCTTTTTACATCTTCATAGCCAAGCGCAAAGAGTGCATCTGCTTCTGAGAGAGAAAAGAGCGAATAATCCCTTAATTTTGGAGATGCAATAACAATATCACACATATTTTCGCTTTGAGTGACTGCCGAAAATGCGCTCAAGAAAGCGATGCGTTTAGCAATCGATAAAAACCCGCTTTGATGATAGTCTCGCTCAATAGGATGGAGATTAACCCCTACGATTTTAAAAGGAAGATTTGTAAGCGGTTCAACAACAAGATTATTGGCAAACCCACCATCGGCAAAAAAAACATCGTCGTGTAAAACCGGCTTAAATACAGGGGTAAGTGCACCCGAAGCTAGACAAATCTCTTTTAAATCACCCTTGTCGAAAATGAAGCTTTTTGCGTGCGTTATATCAAAAACAGATATCCATAGAGGGATTGGAAGCTCTTCAATCTTTTTTTTCGGGATAAGCTTTTTAAAAACATCAGCATGATAATCGACATCGAAGAGTGAACCACGAAACCAATTGAAAGAGAAAACATCCTTAAACTCTTGTGATTTAAATATCTCAAGCTGCCTCTTTGGCTTGACTCCCGATGCATAACTTGCAGCAATAATAGCCCCGATAGAGACTCCACAGAGGGCTTTTATCTCAATATGCATCTCATCAAGACCGTGTAACACGCCTAAATGATACGCACCTCTTGCTGCGCCGCCGGATAGAGAGAGGGATATTTGCATTCCATTGCTCCTTTTGCTAATAAATAACTTTGAGCTCGCCCCCTCTATGCTCTATATCGTACTTGCAATCCCCAACCCAATCTGTACAATTATAATACTTAACACCTTTGAAATCCTTAGATTTTTTTTATATATTTTGCAGATACATATCAAGCATGTAGGAGAGGGATATCTATTTCATAAGATGGTACTCAAACAAAAAAGCTACAAATTATTACCGAGTAGCTTTTTCAATCATCTAAATATTGTAAAAACTTTTTCGCTTTTATAAAGCCAGTGATGCTTTTTTGTTTTATATTATTGCCCTCTTTATCAAAGAAAAGCATATTGGGTGTTCCAAAGATATCGAAGTGTCGGAACATCTCCTTATCACTTTCTAAATTTCGCGTGACATCTACCGTGATAAATCGATAACGCTCTAAAGCTTTTAGAACCTCTTTATCGCTAAAAGTAAACTCTTTAAGCTCCGCACAAGCAGCACATGCATCTTTCGTAAAATAGACAATCACAGGTTTATCACTCGTCTTAATTTCACCTAAAAGTGTTTCAAGATTATAGTATGCATCACCATGGGCATCTGCCTGAGATGCACTTGAAGTAGAAGTAAATCCTTCAAACGGATGCAACATTGACTTAGCTCCACTAAGTGCACCCACAAAAAGAGAGGCTCCATAGAGCGCTAAGATAAATGCAAATAAGCGCACAAGTATCCAAGCGCCTTTGCGAGTATTGTCAAAAAGTCCCATAAAGTATGCACTCCCCACAAACAAGAGTGCCCACAAGATAAGTGTTATACTCGCTGGAAGCACGCGTGCAAGCATCCAGATAGCAAGAGCGAGCATGATAACGCCAAATATCCGAGTAATCCTTGTCATCCAAGCGCCCGGTTTTGGCATAAGCTTTCCTGCACCCAAACCTACAAGTAAAAGCGGTACACCCATCCCCATACTCATCACAAAAAGAGCAACGCCTCCCAAAAGAGCGTCGCCGCTATGAGATATAAAGAGTACGGCGCCTCCAAGTGGCGGAGCAACACAAGGACCTACTATAAGTGCTGAGAGCACACCCATAATCACAACACCTAACACTCCTTTAGAGTATGCCTTATTGTTAACATTTGAGATTTTTGATTGCCATTTTACAGGCAAAGCTATCTCATAATAACCAAAAAGAGAAAAGGCGAGAGCGACAAAAATTCCGGCAAATAGAACGATTACAAACGGATTTTGCATCGCTGCTTGTATATCAGCGCCCAACAGTCCGGCAACAACCCCAACAACCGTATAAGTAAACGCCATAGAGATCACATAAACAAGTGAGATAAAAAATGCTCGTGCTTTTGATGTCCGTCCTCCCTCTTTGGCTTGCGATACAAGGATAGAAGAGAGGATTGGAATCATCGGGAAAATACAAGGTGTCAATGAAAGCAAAAGCCCAAAGATAAAAAACAAAAAGACGATAAACACTCCACTCTCACCCTGAAGTACATTTTCGATTTTTGATACATTGACCTCATCACTCAATGCCCTAATCTTCCCAAAGAGTGATGCATCAGCATTAAAAGGAAATGTGTACTCTTGAGGCTCATAACATATCCCACCGGATGAGCATCCCTCAAAGGAGAGCGCTAGAGTAAAATCTTCCTCTTTAAGTTCACTCTTTGGAATATTGAGTGTAAAGCTCTCCCTATAGACATCTTCATCCATATAAAGATCTGTTTTTGGCAGTGTGGGCTCAAGTTTCACGGATGTTATAGAGTCTTGAAACAAGAGTTTAAGTGTATCAGCATAGATATAGATATCTTTACCGAGTTTGACATCTATCAAAATCCCATCTTCTTTTTGAGTAGCCGTGACTTTAAATGCTTCTGCCGGGGAGAGGAATTTTTGCTTCTCTACACTTCCAAAGCCGGCACCAAAAAGAGTCGAGCAGAAGATAAGTATCGATGCAAGAACTCTAAGCGCCATAAAACTCCCTATAAATTTTTTAAGGTTTTAAATAGTATAAAATAATAGTTATAATAAAAATCTGCTGGTATTGTAGCCGATATTGACTAATCAATTATTAATAGGAATAAAAATGGGAAACAGACTCGCACAAGAATCATCGGCATACTTACAACAACATGCAGATAATCCTATCGATTGGTATCCATGGGGGGATGAAGCACTAAAAAAAGCGAAAGAGGCGCAGAAACCTATCTTTGTTTCGATCGGCTATAGTAGCTGTCACTGGTGCCATGTCATGGCACATGAATCATTTGAAGATGCGAAAATTGCAGCGTTGCTCAATGAAAATTTTATAGCCATCAAGGTCGACAAAGAAGAGCGACCCGACATAGATAAATATTTTCAAGATATCTATACACTGATGAATGGTCGTGGTGGTGGGTGGCCAACCTCTATATTTTTAACCCCCTCTCTCAAACCATTTTACTCTGCGACATATATACCCAATACTGCAAAATATGGGATGATGGCATTTGATGAACTCCTGAATACTATCATACAAAAATACCAAAAACAACCAAAACTACTTGAAGAAAAAGGCGCTGAGGTGCTCGATTTTCTCAATCCAAAAAAAGAGAACATCCAAGCAACCAATATCGATAAAAGTTTGATAGATAGATTTGTCGATCAAGCAAAAAGCCTCTTTGATACCGAGTATGGTGGATTTGGCAGTGAACCAAAGTTTCCACAAACCTCAACCTATATGACACTCTTAGAGATATATAAACTCACAAAAGAGGAGAAGATACTCGATATGATAACGCACTCTTTGAAGGCTATGTCTCAAGGCGGACTCTATGATCTCATCGATGGTGGATTTTGTAGATATTCGACAACACAAAACTGGCTCATCCCTCATTTTGAAAAAATGACTTACGACAATGCACTTTTGATACAACTCTACAGTGAAGTCTTTATGGTTACCAAAGATGCCCATCTCAAAGAGATAGCACAGCAGAGTATCGACTTTATGATGCAATTTATGAGTCACGATCATCTCTTTTTTAGTGCTAGCGATGCTGATAGTAAAGAGGGGGAAGGAAGATATTTTACTTATGAATACAAAGAGTGCCTTGAAGCTTTTAGTAAAAACGGGTTTAGCGCCAAAGAAGCCAAAGAGACTCTGCAAGCACTTGATATTACCAAAGAGGGGAACTTTGAGGGTAGATCGATTGTCAATCTTAAAGAAGAGCTTGATGAAAATAGACTTCAAAAAGCGTTGCAAATTCTTCGTGCCCTAAGAGAGCAAAGGGAGTACCCGTTTATCGATACAAAGATTATCACCTCGTGGAATGCCATGATGATAGAGTCCCTCTTTATAGCCACATCAATCGATGCAGCCTATCAGGAAAGTGCAAAAAAATCACTTGATGCTCTCCTTAAAAAACTCTACATTGAAGGAAAACTTTATCATACGGCTATGGATAAAAAGAGACCATATGTTGAGGCATTTTTAGAGGATTATGCATATCTTTGCTCTGCTCTGATTAAAGCTTATGAGACAACATCTCAAGAGGATTATCTGCATATAGCTATCAAGCTTGCTAATCAAGCGATTAAAGAGTTTTATATAGAAAAGCAGTGGCACTTCTCAAATACGGAGTTTAAAACAAAAGATGAAAGATACGATACCTCTTATCCATCTGCAAGCGCTCTTATGGTGTATGTATTGCTCAAACTTGATCTGCTAAGCTCTTATGATTATAGCAGTATCATAGACTTTACCTTGCGTTTTAACTCCTACGACCTTATGAGACAGCCTATCTCTTCTCCTCTTTTAACACAAGCAGCGATTGCAAATCTTTTAGGTCTTGTAACAATCAAATCGACAAGGGAAAATATCGAAAAAAATAGAGAAGCTATCAAGCTTTTACCCTTTACGATAGCTCTAGCAAACGATGATGCAAGGTGGACACTCTGTGATCATAAATCATGCTTTGCAAATGAAGATAATTTTCAAAAAATAATTCAACAAATAGACAAAAAAGGGATATAATATAATCATAAATCAAACTTAAGGAGGATTTATGGATTGCAATATCGGGAAAATCGATAGAATTATAAGATTGGTCATCGGCGTTGCATTGCTTCTTTTAGCATTTCAACTACAAAACATACTCTTAGGTATTGTTGGGCTTGTAGTGCTTGTGACAGGCGTTATCAAATTTTGTCTGCTCTACAAACTTCTTGGCATCAACACAGGTTGCCAAAAAGACTAGATACCCAAGCGGTATCTAGCAATCCTCACATTAAAGCTTATTTCCCTATAATTTTATATGCTTAAAGAGAGTCTAAAGATTTTTTTTGCCGATATGCGGGGCTCGCTTCAAGACCTCTTACCTATAGTTTTGGTCGTAGCATTTTTTCAAACATTCATCATTGGCGAAGTTCCAAAAAACCTCACATCAATCATCCTTGGACTCTCTATCGTTGCTGTTGGTCTTGCACTTTTTATACGCGGATTAGAGCTCGGCATATTTCCGATGGGTGAAAACTTAGCTGTTGAGTTTTCTCAAAAAGGCTCTCTTTTTTGGTTGTTGCTCTTCGCGTTTACTATAGGATTTTCAACTACGGTTGCTGAGCCGGCACTCATAGCCATAGCAAACAAAGCCGCGATCATTAGCAGTGGACTCATTGATGCCTTTTGGCTTCGCATTACCGTTGCGCTCTCTGTTGGTTTTGCTATTACTCTAGGTGTTCTTAGGATTCTTTTGGGACACCCCATGCACTACTATGTTATCGGCGGATACATCATCGTTGTGATTGTCACCTTTTTTGCGCCCAAAGAGATTATCGGGCTTGCTTATGATAGCGGCGGGGTTACAACTTCTACTGTCACCGTTCCCCTCGTGGCAGCACTTGGTATCGGGCTTGCTTCAAGTATTAAGGGGAGAAACCCGCTCATTGATGGATTTGGGCTTATCGCATTTGCTTCGCTCACGCCCATGATATTTGTTCAGATATATGGAATAGCAGTTTACAACATTATGGATATGCCAACCCAAGCACTTGCATTAGTCTCACAAGATGAAAAAAGCACAATCGAATATGCCTTCTCTTTGAGAGAAATTATTTTAGATCTTTTTGGAGTCATCAGAGACATCCTTCCTATACTTGCAGTGATATTTTTCTTTCAATTTTTTGTCATTAAAAAATCTATAACGAAACCAAAAAATATAGCTGCAGGTATCATCTTGGTAGTTCTTGGTCTCTACGCTTTTATCGTTGGTCTTGAGATGGGGCTCTTCCCTATCGGTGAAGAGATAGCTTTGCAACTCACCAAGCTCAATAATTTAACGCTCATCTATCTCTTTGCTTTTTTGATAGGTTTTTCAACGACTATGGCAGAACCTGCTCTACTAGCTATTGGCATCAAAGCGCAAGAAGTTAGTAATGGAGGTATCAAACAGATGGCTCTTAGAATCATCGTGGCACTCGGTGTTGCTTTAGGCATCGCCCTTGGTGCATTTAGGATAGTCCAGGGTGATCCTATCCACTACTATATCATCGTAGGCTATATCATAGCGATTACTTTGACATATTTTGCACCAAGGTATATAATTCCTATAGCATATGATAGTGGAGGTGTCACTACCTCTACGGTAACCGTACCTCTTGTAGCGGCACTTGGCTTAGGCTTAGCATCCAATATCGAAGGAAGAAATCCCCTTATCGATGGATTTGGACTTATCGCATTTGCTTCGCTCTTTCCTATGCTCACCGTGATGGGTTATGGGATATACTCGGAGTATAAAAAAAGTAAATCAAAAGGAGATGAGATATGAAATTTACAGCTTTAGTAGCTTTCATTAAAAGCGAAGAGGAAGAAGAGGCGATTAAAGTTGCCAAGGAGGAAGGTGCAGGAAGCGTGACCATCATATCAGGTAAAACTATCGGGCTTGAAGAGAAAAAGATATTTTTTGGACTCACACTTGAAGAGAATGTATCAATCTTAATCTTTATACTCCCTATTCGACTCTCGAGGAAAGTCATGAGGAGTCTGAGGAGTTCACTTGATCTTGATAATATAGAAAATAGAGGTCTCATTTTTTCAATTCCTTTGAGTCATGTCGCTGGACTTGATTTTAAAGAGTTGCAAAACTTTGAAGACAACATAAAAACCATGCTATAAGGAGGATGAAATGTTAGTTGAAGATATTATGACACCAAAAGAGAAAGCGGTTACGATTGATCCTATGACATCAGTAAGAAAAGCACTTGAGTTGATGAGAGAGAAGAAGATAAAATCGATCATTGTTGAGAAAAACTCGCCTGATGGTGCTTATGGACTGCTGACCTTTAAAAATATTTTACAAAGCATTGTTGCTGAAGACGGGGACATCGATCTTTTAAATGTTTTTGATATCGCAAATATACCTGCAATGTGTGTTCCAACAAAGATGAATGTCAGCTATGCTGCAAAAATGATGGTAAAAAGTAGTATCAAGAGATTGCTTGTGTTAGAAAATAATGAGCTCAAAGGGATACTTACAATGACTGATGTTATAGAGACACTGATGGACGAGATAGATTAAAATACTTTAATAGTCCACTTCAGCAGTGGGCTCGCCGACTAGTCGCTTTAGATTAAGACATCATAGGCTTTTTGCATTATTGAATTCGCTAATCTCGCTCTCGACCATTGCATTTATCATTCTTATATAGAGGTCTGTGATGAGATTTGGGGAGAGTCCAAGAGAGATCGCCTGCTCTCTCACTTTTGATATCACGGCATCTATCCGCTCTTGCTCTTTGATTTCATCGACTGTATTTTTAAAATGGGCTATCTGTTTTATATACTCGTTCCTATTTGCGATAAGTTCGACTATTTCAGTATCAAGTTTATCTATCTCTTCTCGTGCCTCTTCAAGCGTATTACACTTTCTCATACAAACCCCCTTTAAAAATGTTTTGATGCATTATACCACATATTGATATTGTTGCTTTTTGGCATAATAAAGAGTTTAAGTTTGTGATGTAATCGATTAAAAAGGTGAGTGAGTATCAATGCCTCCAAGTGGAGGCATTTAAAGGAGTTTATTCTACTTCTGCATCGATGATATCATCATCATCCGGTTTTGCTTCACCCGCTGCTTCGCCTTTGGCTCCACCCTGCTCTTTAGCATAAAGTGCTTCAGCAAGCTTGTGGCTTTTTTCGCTGAGTACTTTTATCTTCTCATCGATCTGCTCTTTTGTCGCAGCATCATCTTTGAGCGTAGCCTCTAGATCTTCGATTGCTGCTTCAATCGCTTTTTTCTCGCCCTCATCAAAGTTCTCACCGATTTCACTAAGTGATTTTTTTGTTTGGTGCACAAGAGCATCTGCTTGGTTTCTAGTTTCGACTACAGCTTTTCTCGCCTCATCTTCACTTTTATGTGCTTCGGCATCTTGCACCATCTTGTTGATCTCTTCATCACTCAATCCTGACGAACCGGTGATTTTAATCTCTTGGGTTTTACCCGTTCCTTTATCTTGTGCACTTACGGTAAGAATACCGTTTGCATCGATGTCAAAGGTAACCTCGATTTGTGGAACACCTCTTGGAGCTGCAGGGATATCTCGGAGCTCAAACATACCAAGTGATTTATTGTCTTTTGAGAACTCTCTTTCACCTTGAAGAACATGGATACTTACAGCAGGTTGATTATCTTCTGCTGTTGAGAATACTTGCGATTTTTTCGCAGGTACCGTTGTTCCTTTTTCGATAACTTTTGTAGTCACGCCACCTAAAGTTTCGATACCTAAACTTAGTGGTGTCACATCAAGAAGGAGGACATCTTTAACATCTCCTGCCAATACTCCCCCTTGAATAGCGGCACCAAGTGCTACGACTTCATCAGGGTTTACTGATTTATTGAGATCTTTACCGAAGAATTTTTTAACCTCTTCTTGTACGAGTGGCACTCTTGTTGAACCACCGACCATAACGATTTCACTAATATCCTCTTTTTTCACGCCCGCATCTTTGATAACTCCGGCTATCGTTTTGATCGTGCTTGCTATAAGATCAGAAATGAGTGACTCAAACTTGGCTCTTGTTATCTTTTTGACCAAGTGTTTTGGACCTGATGCATCCGCCGTGATAAATGGAAGATTGATCTCGGTTTCAGTTGAACTTGAAAGCTCTTTCTTAGCGCTCTCTGCTGCATCTTTAAGTCTTTGTAGTGCCATAACATCTGCTTTGAGATCAACACTATTTTCTTTTTTGAACTCTTCAGCGATATAATCGATAAGACGATTATCAAAATCATCTCCACCCAAGAATGCATCACCACCTGTCGCCATAACCTCAACAACATTATCGCCTGTCTCAAGAGTCGTTACATCAAATGTTCCACCCCCGAGGTCATAAACAACGATAGTCTCAGACTCTTTTTTATCAAGCCCATAAGATAGAGCTGCAGATGTTGGCTCATTGATGATTCTAAGCACATTAAGCCCGGCAATTGTTCCGGCCTCTTTTGTTGCTTTTCTTTGCGCATCATTAAAATATGCCGGTACAGTGATGACCGCATCCGTTATCTTCTCTCCAAGATATGCCTCTGTATCTTCTTTGAGTTTCATCAATACTTTTGCCGATATCTCTTGAGGTGTGTAAGTCTTTCCGCTCACTTCCACTGCACAAGCACCGTTTCTATCTATGATATGATACGGCAGTCTATCTTTTGCCTCTTTAGCGGTGGGCTCATCACACATAAGTCCCATAATTCTCTTTATAGAATAGATGGTCTTCTCCGGATTAGTTACTGCTTGTCTTTTTGCACTCTCACCCACAAGCACTTCACCTTTATCGGTAAAAGCAACAACGGATGGAGTTGTATTTTTTCCCTCTTTATTTGATATGATTTTTGCTTCGCCATGCTCATAGATTGCCATAGCTGAGTTTGTTGTTCCTAAATCAATTCCTAATACTTTTCCCATTTTGTTCTCCTTTTTTAAGTTTAACTATATATTTTTTGCCTCTGTGGCTCACTTCGTTTGACCAACTCTAAGATTCTGCATCGAGAGATAAGAGACTCGCTCTTATCTATTTAACGGTACTTACCATTGCAGGTCTGAGTATCTGATCTTTTATCGTGTATCCCTTTTGGAGTACTTGAGCGATCGTACCGCTTGGTTGTTCATCACTATCAACTTGCATAATAGCTTGATGAAGATTTGGGTCAAAATCTCCGCTACAATCGATCTCTTTCACACCGTTTTTCTCAAGCATCTTCTTGAGCTGTTCGTGTGTTTTTCTGATACCCTCTTCCATTAAAGAGAGAGTGTCCGGCAACTCCTCTTTAGATAGAGATTCTATCGATACGATAGCGCCGTCAAACGAGTCCATCACGCTGATCATATCTTTTGCAAATCCCTCATTTGAGTAGGCAATAGCATTTTGCTTCTCTTTATCTAACCTCTTTTTTGCATTCTCAAAATCTGCATAGGCTCTCATATATTTATCTTGCCACTCGGAAACCTTGCTCTTTAATGCTTCTACTTCATCGGTAGATTCACACTCTAAGTTCGTCTCTTCTTCGTTAGACTTACTCTCATCAGATGCTTCTTGATTGTTTAATTCTTCATCTTTAGACACCCAAACCTCCTTATCTAAAATCTGCGCAATCCATATACAAAAAGTATATAAGTTTATGCTTCAAACAAATTATACAACAGTGAGTCTATCTTTGTCAAGTCTAATATGAATATCTCTATATAAAAAACTTTAGTCTATATCACTAAAGGTTAAAAATAGAGCTAACCTTAGGGAAAAATGTAAAAAATATTGAAAAATTTTGGGATAAATTAGGGAGAGGTGGTATCGCAAAAGCGATACCTAAATGATTAGTTTCTTATTTTTAGTTCATCTTTGAGAGCGTGCCATCTAGAAATATCTGTATTTTTCAGATATCTCATCAATCTTCTTCTTTGTCCAACCAATTTCAAAAGACCAAGTCTAGATGAGTGATCTTTTTTATTTGTTTGAAGATGTTCTGTCAAAGTTTCGATTCTTTTTGTGATTAATGCTACTTGAACTTCTGTTGAGCCTGTATCTTGCTCGCCTCTTGCAAATTTAGAGATAATCTCTTTTTTTTCCGCCGAATCCAAAGCCATAATTGACCTCCTGATAGGTATAAAAATTTCAAAAATTGATTTTGAGAAGTGAATTATACCCAACAGAGCTTAACTCTAGCATAATAAATTAAGATTTATCCAAGGTAATTAGAGTAAAATTGTCTTAAATTTTTAAAAGGTATCCAATGCTAATTACCCGTGCAACCGAGTATGCCCTCTTGTCCCTCGATTATATAAGAAAAAGTGAATACCCTATAGGTGCCGAGCAGCTCTCTGATGCACTCAATATCCCTAAAAGCTTTCTAGCAAAGATACTGCAAAACCTGGCAAAGAAAGAGATTTTAATCTCTAAAAAAGGCGCAAAAGGTGGTTTCGTCTTACAAAAAGAGATCAAGGATGTAACACTTTTTGATATAGTTGCAGCTGTTGAAGGGCGACCTGCAATGGTATTTGATTGCACGCAATATACCGATACCTGTCCAAACAATGGTCCAAAAAACTGCACCATATCACCATTTTTAGTAAACTTCCAAAAAAAGATTGATGCACTTTTGCACTCTTTGAGCCTAGAGGATATACTGAGTGAGTAAACTCTACCATCTCTCCCATATCGATCTCGATGGGTATGGATGTCAATACCTTACCTCGAAAAATTTTAATGATATTTCACTTTTTAATGCAAACTACGGACCGGAAGTGCAAGCAAGACTCAGTGAAATCGTTACGCTTATAAAGAGCTCAGATATTACGGACAACCTCATCCTTGTTAGTGATCTTAATCTGACGCCAAAAGAGGCAAGATGGATAGAAAAAGAAGCAAAAAAAGTTGATGCGAAGTTGCTCCTTTTAGATCATCACATTACGGGTAAGAAAAGTGCCGAGGAGCATGAATGGTACAACCTCGATACTAACTATTGTGCAACAAAGTTGACCTATGAATGGCTTAAAAAAGAGTTTAGTTTTGATAAACAAAACAGGTTTCAAAAACTAGTAGAGAGTATCAATGCGGTAGATATGTGGCATAGCGATCATGAGTTTTTTGAATTTGGGAAAGTAATGATGAGTATGATCGCAGGCTCGAAAGAGATAGGCAGAATCATCTTCTCTCAAGAAGATTCAGAGCTAAAGCGCTATCTCATCGAGACATCTTATAGATATATAGATCAAGAAGATAGTCATATCAAGCTCGATGATAATGCTTATAAGCTCAAAAAAGATTTTTTTCTTAGAGATCAAAATGACACCAAAGATAACCTTGTTGCAAAATATATAACTTCGCTTTTAGGGAACCAAAAAGAGCGTTTCACTATCCACTACAAAAACTATAAAGGAGTTCTAGGATACAACATCGGCAACTCCTCAATCATCGGCAATAAATTTTTAGTAGAAAACAGTGATTATAACTTCTATATGGATATCAATTTTAGAGGGCACTTCTCGCTAAGAGGCAATGGAACACTTGATCTCTCCGAGGTCGCACAAAAGATAGGAAATGGTGGCGGTCACCCAAATGCAAGCGGTGGAAAAATAGAAAACTTCAAAGACTCATTTGTCTATAGTGATGTCAAAAAGTTCGTCCAAGAACACATCAATCAAAAAACTAAATCTTGACTCTTGCTTTAAATGCTTGAGAAAGCGAGAGCATATCTATATTTTCAAGATCAACTCCCATTGGAACTCCTTGAGCAATCTTGGTAAAATTGACATCGAAACCTTTTAGCTTATCTTCCACATAAAGAATCATTGTATCAGTTGCAATACTTGGAGGAAATGCAAAAATCAACTCCTCAACACCGTTTATGGCGTTGAATAGATGCTCCTCATCAAGATCCTCAATCTGTGAGATAACATAATAGACGCCATTATACTCCCCACTATCTTCAATGCTTAGTATATCTTTTGGACTCTGCACAACACAAAGCATTGATTCATCTCGAGCAGGGTCTGAACATATATTGCAAAGCTCATTTTCACTCATATTGTGACACTTCTTGCATCTTCGTATCGAGCCTACGGTTGCCTCAAGCGCATGCGCTAACTTCATAGCACCAAAATTATCAACCATAGCTGCATGGTATGCCATTCTTATGGCTGATTTTTTACCTATAGAAGGAAATGCTTCAAAAGCTGAGACTAAATTTTCAAATATCTCAAGCTTAGAGTTTTTCATAATCCACTACCTTAGTAAACTCTGCTGCTTGCTTGATGATGCTCACAACCTCTAAATGATCCGGATGATTTGCATACAAAGCAAGATCCTCTTTGCTCTTAAAGTGAGTTATCAAACTCATATCCATCGCACGCTCTTCGTTGGAGAAATTAGCACCGACTTCTAAAAACTCTATCTCTTTTATCTTAGAAGGTAGCCCCTCGAGCATACTTTTTATCTTTAGGAGATTTGCATCTCTATTTTCATCTTTTAATTTTAAAAATACTATATGAACTATCACCGCTACTTCTTTTGTTCTTGCTGTTTTTTGTTGCCATTATAGCAAAATTATGTTAGAATTCGCGAGAATATAATCCTTTAAAAGTAAAAATTGACGGAGTTGTTATGCAAGAGATAGACTATTATGAGATACTTGAAGTAAGTAGAGATTCCAACGGTGCTGAGATAAAAAAATCTTACAGAAAGTTGGCACTCAAGTATCATCCTGATAGAAATCCGGACGATAAAGAGGCAGAAGATCGATTTAAGCTAGTCAATGAAGCCTATCAGGTGCTCAGTGATGATGAAAAAAGATCGATTTATGATAGATATGGCAAGAGTGGTTTAGAGGGTCGAGGCATGGGCGGTTTTAATAGCGCAAACATGGATGACATCATGGATATCTTCAACTCAATGTTTGGTGGCGGCTTCGGAGGTGGTTTCAAAAAGAGAAATGATCCAAACCAAAAATATGCACTTGATTTCGAGATAGAGCTCCACCTCGAATTCCACGAAGCCATCTTTGGATGCACTAAAGAGATAGACATTGCCTATAAGATACCGTGCGACAGCTGTAAAGGAACCGGTGCAAAAGGTGGCGCTATGGAGACTTGTAGCACCTGTAAAGGGCAAGGACAGGTCATTATGCGACAAGGCTTTATGACTTTCAGCCAAACATGTCCACACTGTCACGGCAAGGGACAGATCATCAAAGAGAAGTGTGAGAAGTGTAAAGGGCAAGGCTTCGAGATGAAAGAGGAGCAAGTTACTATAGATATTCCTGCCGGTGTTGATAGCGGTAATCGCCTCCGAATCAAAGAGCACGGCAATCAAGCAAAAGATGGGCAAAGGGGTGACCTCTATATCACTTTTTTAGTCAAAGAGGATGAGCACTTTATCAGACAAGGTAATGATGTCTATATAGAGGTTCCCGTATTTTTTACGCAAGCAATTTTAGGTGAGAGTATCACAATTCCCTCTTTAAGTGGTGAGCTTACGCTTGAGCTTAAAAAAGGCACCAAGGATAAAGAGCAATTTGTTTTTAAAAATGAGGGTATCGCTGATGTCCATAGTGGACGCAAAGGCAGACTTATTGCACAAGTCAAGATGGTATTACCGACAAAGTTAAACGACGAACAAAAAGAACTTTTAGGAAAACTTCAAGAGAGTTTTGGAGTTGAGAGCACACCGCAAAAAAGTATATTTGAAGCGTGCTTTGATAGAGTTAAAAATTGGTTTGAGTAATATATTACTCTTGCATCTTGCTCTCTGCCCACGCTTTAATGAGCTGTTTTTCATCATAGCTCAATTGTGTACTTCTGTGAACAAGCGTGTATGAAGGTAGTGGCATGCGGATTACCGTCGCATCGATAATCTTCTCATATTTCTTTTGTTGTGTTGCTTCGTCGTAGGCATTGAACTCAGAAAAATTGAGTATCTTTCTTCCGCTTTTTATATGATCTCGCACATACCAAGATGTAGGCGCTACATATCCATACCATGGCAGGGAAACACTATTTGAATGGCAGTCATAGCAGGATTTTTGCAAGATAGTAGCTATCTCTTTTGGCGCTTGTATCTCTAACTCCTTTGGAGTCTCTACCTGCTCTTGTATATCTACTTTTATAAACTGTATTGCTATAAGAAAGATGATGACTGAGAATATAAATTTTTTCATATCACGCCCTGGGTTTTTATTTTGGAGGATTATAGCATAACAAAAAATATATAACACTCCAAATACTTTTATAAATTTTTTAAAAACCAAATAGTAGTATAATAAGAGCTAGTACGATAGATTGGGGAGGAACTAAATGAGTCATCACATGAAAAAATATTCATTAGCTGAAGAGATATCGCATGCCATTACACATGGAGTTGGTCTGCTTTTAAGTATTGCCGGACTTGCGATACTTATCGGATTTGCTGCTGTGCATAACTCTGCACTTGCCATCACTTGCAGTGCCATCTTTGGTGCAACACTCATCATACTCTATGGGGCATCAACGCTCTACCATGCTGTTACACATGAAAAAATCAAAAATATCTTTCAGCAATTTGATCATGCCTCCATCTACCTTTTGATTGCCGGTACCTACACACCTATCACGCTTGTTGCGCTTGGAGGGGTATGGGGATGGACGATATTTTCTATCATTTGGGGATGTGCACTTCTAGGCATCACGCTAGAACTTGCTTTTCCGGGTCGCTTTAAAAAGATTGCCATAGCACTCTATCTTCTGATGGGATGGATGATTGTCATAGCCATAAATCCTTTGATAGACAATATAGAAAACGGTGGTTTGTGGCTTCTGCTTGCCGGCGGGCTCTCTTATAGTGTGGGTGTTATTTTCTATCTTTGGAAATCTCTGCCTTTCAACCATGCCATTTGGCATCTCTTTGTTTTAGGAGGAAGTATCACCCACTATCTTATGGTGCTTATCTATATTATCTAAAGAATATACTCCTCTGATTTCTCAGGGAGTATTAGAGAAATTAAAGCGCTTTTGAAGTGATATTGGCCACTCTTTTTGCAAAAAGAGACTTCTCGTCTATCTCTAAACCTTCAGCAATTTTTGCACTATCAAAAAGTACCCACGCTATATCTTCAAAGAGCGTATCGTCTTTTATGCCCACAAGTTTTTTAAGCATCTGATGCTCCGGATTCACCTCAAAAATAAGTGGAACATCAGGAACTTCTTGCCCCATCTGCTTGAACATATGGGCCATACTTGCCATAGGATTTGAGCTATCTTTAAGCACGCACGCAGGACTATCAGTAAGTCTAGAAGAGACCTTCACCTCTTTGACGGCATCGCCCAGAACTCCCTTCATTTTCTCAAGAAGTGGCTTCATATCCTCTTCTATCTTTGCTTGCTCCTCTTTATCTTTTGTTGCCGGCGGCTCGATAGCTGATATATCTTTCAAGCTCCACTCTTTATACTGCCCTATCATCGGAGTGACGATCTCATCGATCTCACCGTCATCCATGATAAGCACCTCAATGCCGGCACTCTTATAGGCTTCAAGGAGCGGCGAGCGGCGAGCAATCTTCTCATCATCTGCGATAAGATAATAGATCTCTTTTTTCTCACTATTACCTCGTGAGATATAATCTTCCAAACTTACCATGCCCTCTTCATTTGAGCTTTTGTACCTAACGACATCAAGCAAGAGCTCTTTGTTCGTATGGTCGATATAGATACCCTCTTTGATGACCTTGTTATATTCGCGCACAAAGATATCCATATCATCATTTTTGAGTTTTTTTATCGCTTGAAGTATCTTTTTGGTCGCGCCTTGTTTGATATTGGCTAAGATGCGATTTTCTTGGAGTATCTCACGACTAACATTAAGCGGAAGATCAGATGAGTCGATGACTCCTCTTATAAAGCGTAAATAGGGTGGGAGTAGATCTTTGCTCTCATCAGTAATAAAGACTCGCTTCACATAGAGCTTTACACCACTTTGCCAGTCGGCTCTATACATATCCATCGGTGCTTTTTTTGGTATATAAAAAAGTGTCGTGTACTCATTTGCCCCTTCGGCTTTATTGTGCAGATACGCTAGCGGTTCATCATCACCATGCGATAAACTTTTATAAAACTCTACATAATCCGCCTTTTTCAAGCTACTTTTCGGCAAGCTCCATAACGCCTTTGCGCTGTTTGCTTGCTCTTCTTTATCAACAATTTTTGGCTCTTTGCCTTCTTCTTGTGCCTCTTCTTCTTTATACTTAAGTGTGATGGGATAGGCTATATGGTTGGAGTATTTTTTGATGATCTCTTTGATTCGCCATGGGCTTACAAATTCGCTCTCTTCATCTTTGAGTTTTACATAAATCACTGTTCCGTGCGACTCCTTAGTGACATCTTTAATCTCATACTCACCGCTTCCATCACTACTAAATTTATAAGCTTTCTCCTCGCCACATTTTTTAGTAATAACATCTACACTTTTTGCCACCATAAAAACCGAATAAAATCCTACACCGAACTGACCGATAAGATTGCTATCTTTTTTTGCATCACCGCTCATATTCTCTATAAATGACTTTGTACCTGACTTAGCAATAGTCCCTATATTTTCCATGAGATCCTCTTTGCTCATCCCGATACCGTTATCGATGATTGAGATAGAGTTGTCCTCTTTATCAAGTGAGATGGTTATCGCCCCACTCCACTTCTCTTTTTTAAACGCATCATCTGTAAGATGCAAGTAGTTAAACTTATCGATTGCATCACTTGCATTAGATATGAGCTCTCTTATAAATATCTCTTTATTGGAATACAAAGAGTTTGCCATCAATTGCAAGAGTTGCCCTATCTCACTTTGATATTGATATTTTGACATTTTTGCTCCTTGAAATTTTTTGCTAATTATACACAAACTCGACTCTTTTTTCAAGAACTTTAGTGAAAAATAATAATAATATTGAGCCAATATCGCTAAATGTTTATTTTTAAAATATAATTTATTTCGAAAATAGGAATTTTGATGCTATAATATATCCAAATATCATCTCAAGGAGTCTCCATGAAAACTAGTGCACGCAATCAACTCAAAGGAACAATCAAAAAAATTATTGAAGGTAAGGTAAGTGATGAAGTTGTCATCGATGTTGCAGGCAATACTCTCAAAGCCGTTATTACAAGAGAATCAGTAAATGATATGGGGCTCGCTATAGGGCAAGAAGTCTATGCGATTATCAAAGCTTCATTTGTTATGGTTGCCAAAGAGAAGCCGGGCAAAATTAGTACACGCAATGTGCTTGAAACCAAAGTAGATGATATCATAGATGGGATGGTCAATTGCGAACTCAAACTCTCTATGGGCAGCGCTATACTCACTGCTATCATCACGGAAGAAGCCACAAAAGAACTTGAGATTAAAAAAGGTGATACGCTCTACGCACTTATCAAAGCAAGCTCAATCATCCTCGCGCAATAATTTTATACCTCTTTAAAGAGGTATATTTTTGCTCTCTTTATACTCTTCGATAATTTTAGCTGCAATTTCAGCTGCACCTTCAGTAAATTTTGCACATTTTATCTCGCGAAGATTGTCCCCCACAAATTGGCTCCTGCCCTCTTCGCTACAAAGATCATGACCTAAAAGCTCTGTGCAATTTATAGAACCGAATCTATCATGAAACTCCTCTGTAAGCTTTTGAACAGCCCTGTAGTTATCTTCGATTGATTCATCTACATCTTTACGACCTAGCGCCATATTGATCCCCAATATAGCCCCCATATATGCTCCACAGGAACCGCATGTATGGCCCATACCACCGCAAAATCCTGTTGCGATACCGGGAATAAATTCTGATTCGATATCATGATTGTAGGCTATTGCACTCAAAACGCTCTCGGCACAGTGAAAACCTGAGTCAAAATGTACCTTGGCATCATTTTTAGTTTTTTCTATTCTCTTCTTTTTCATACTTTCTCCAATGTATATATACAAATAAATATATCAATATCTTTCAATAACCTAAGCTCTATTTTTATTTTAGCAAAGTATCACAAAAATAGCAAAGGTGCTCTATAGGCTAAGTACCTTTTTGTAGTTACTATAGAGTGGATTATCTTTAGGGAAATACTCTAATATTGCGCCGATATAACGATCAAAAGGGTTATTGATTTTCGAGAGTGAAAAACGCTTTTTATAAGGAAGATCATAAGAGTTCAATACCATAGTAAAAGGCACCGGAAAATCCGTAGCAAAAAGTAGTTTCTCGTGGATTTGATGTTGATGGCTCAAATGGCGAAGCACTTTAGCTCTCACGGGAGTAAGAAGTGCAGAGATATCTGCATAGAGATTATCATAATGCTGAAGCATCTCAATCAATTTAAAGTACTCACTATTGTAATGTTTTGGATGTGACAAAATCGCCTTGTGAATTTTGAGCGGGGAATAGCTCAGTGCCATATGTGCGGCAATGACATTGACACCTATCTCTAAAGGCTGTTGTAGCATATCGATAGATTCGCAATGTTTGATAGAGTGCACACTACTTTCACTACCTATATGAATGATGAGTGGGATATTTTTTGCTTTGAGTTTCTCAAAATAGGCTCTATAGCGCTCTTCATTTGTGTCAACACCCCAATAGTTTTGTAAAAATTTTGCCCCTTTAAACCCTAGCTCATGATATCTATCTATCATATCAAGTGCATCGGGTCGCATAGGGTTGATAGAGAAAAACGGAATGATGATATCCGGATGTGCCTGATAGACCCCTAACACATCCTCGTTAGTTGCACAAACAGTTTGATCTTTGTGGAGCACCCTCCCCTTATCATCAACACGAGCATCAACACCAAAGAGTACACTATGAGAGAGGTGCATAGAAGAGCGGATATTATGCGTGAGTGCATCAAGATAAGCCTGATAAGGTTCCAAAAAAAGTCTTTTGGTATCTATCCCCATTTTTTTACCGAGCACCCGAAGAGCAGCACGATCATAAAAACGGTTGAAACGCACTTCACTACTGAGTAGGTGAACATGCATATCAACCGTTTGCATCATGAAGCTCCTGTGCCATTTTTTTTGCCTCTTTGAAGTCGCTTTTACCACTTGCTAGTCTAGGTAATTCCTTAACCTGAAAGAGCTTACTTGGTTGCATAAGCGGAAGCATTTTACTCTCCTTGATAGCTGAAGTGATATCCTCTCTTGGAAGATCACTTTGATAGAGTAAAACTATCTTTTCACCTTTTTTCTCATCTTCAAGACTCACAGCAATAAGATCAACACTTCCGCTAAACAATTTTTCAAGCTGTTCTTCAACACTGCTTAAGCTTATCATCTCGCCACCTATTTTTGCAAAACGGCTATAACGGCCTGCTATGGTGATAAAACCATCACTATCAACATGCCCCTTGTCGCCTGTTTTATAATACCGAGTGCCGTCTATTTTTACAATTACCTCATTCGTCTTTTGTGGCTCCCTTAAATACCTCTTCATAACTTGCGGTCCACCGACAATGATAAGTCCGTCTTCACCCAATGGAAGCTCTTCATAACTTTGCGGATCAACAATCTTAACGATAGTTCCCGGGAGTGATTGCCCCACCGTGCCAACCTTATTACCAACGATGAGTTGCATAGAATCTAACTCTAGTGCATCAGGCATATTGACTGAGATAACAGGCGATGTCTCTGTAGCGCCATAGCCCTCATAAATATCGATTCCAAATTTCTCCATAAAAGATCTTTTAATCTCTGGTTTCAATTTTTCAGCACCTGCAACAGCCATACGGATACTTTTAAACATTAGAGGATGCAACTTTGAACTTTTTGCATAGAGTCTAAAGAATGTAGATGTCCCAAACATTATAGTCGCTTGAAAACGCGCTGCAAGTTTACCGATAGCAAAAGCATCTGTTGGATCGGGAGCGCTCACCATGGTTACCCCCTCACAGAGAGGCAATAGAGTAGTGATTGTCAGTCCAAATGAGTGAAAAATCGGCAAAGAATTTAAGATCACATCACCATTTTGAAAATTAAGCAACGCTGAGGTTTGTTTGATATTTGCCAAAATATTTTTATGTGTCAACACAACTCCTTTTGGACTCCCCTCGCTACCACTGCTAAAGAGAATTGTTGCTGTATCCTCTACAGAGACTTTTTCAAAATAAAGCATCTCTATCATCCATGCAGGCATAAAGTATGCTTTGAGCAATGGGGCTAACTTTTGAAGTTTTGTAAAGCCTCTATTGAGCTCTTCTATCATTACTGTCTGTTTATTTGAAATATCTGAGAAGTTAAAGCCTTTTTGACTCAGTTTTTTTGTAAACTGCTCTGAAGTTATTATCGTTGTAATGTGCGCTTTAGACAAAGCGCTGTTTGTCGCCTCTTTGCTGAGTGTATAGTTAAGATTGATGGGACACTTTCCAACAACTAATAGCGCCATATTAACGATGGTTCCTATAGCAGATGCCGGCAATATTATGCCGATATTTTGATCCGGCAACCTCCTAAACTCTTTTGCAAAGAGTAGCACGGCACTCAGCATCTTCGCATTGTTGAGATTGACGCCCGTTGCATCAACAACAGAGCGTTTTAAGAGTTGTCCTTTTGCACGATGAAGCCAGCTATACTGTAGTGGTTGACACTTAGAAAGTTGTGCATCCCATGTCTTATATGAGAGTGCCTTGACTGCCTGTTTTACATACTCAGCCGTTGTATCCGACGCCAAAGGTTCACCGAAGCTTACCACAACATTATGCTCATTCCATGTTTTCGTCATCCTTTTAAAACGATCTTTTGCCCTAGAAAAGGTTGATCCCCATAATCCACAGATATAAAAAGGAATGATTGGGTGAGTGCTATCCTTCATGGCAACTTCATAGCCTTTTCTAAATTCACTCAATTGTCCGTTGTAACTGATACGTCCTTCCGGGAAAAGCGCAACAACTTTACCCTCATCCAGACGAGCTCGTATCTCCTTTATGGCATCTTTGCCTGAGCCTCTTGAGATAGGAATAACATTAAAAAAATTAACAAACCATCGGATGTACCATTGATCATAGATACTTTTCGCCATAACAAACTTCACCGCACGAGGAGAAGCGACTTGAATCACAAGCCAATCAATCCAGCTAATATGGTTACCAAGCAATAACACGCCTCCACTTGGCGGGAGATGATGTAAACCTTCTACTCGTAATCGATAACTTGTTTTCAAAATAGGAAGCAGTAGAAGTCGTGCAAAAAGATGCGGTAACCTCTTAATAGCATAAAGACTTCCTACAAGCAGAAGTGTTGCGCTGAGAATAAAAATTGTTGCGCTATGAAAACCTGCTACTATCAATAAGATGCTACCGGCTAAGAAGAGTATCATGGTCGCATTTTGGATAAAATTCTTTCCGGCAAGGATGGTTCCTAGTTTAGATGCTGGTGCAAAATACTGTATTGATGCATTGAGCGGTACAGCAAAAAGACCACCAAAAAATCCAAATAAAATACTAGACAATCCCATGGTATAAGGGTTAGTAGCCGTAGTGAACATCAAGAGCGAAACAAAAAGTCCAATGGCTCCAAGCGGGACAATACCAAGTTCGATATGGAGTCTCGAAGCACGCCCTGCAACCATCGAACCTAAAGCTATACCGATAGCACTCGCTGCCAAAATTGCTTGAATAATAACAGCATTTTCATCCCCACTCATCATCTTATAGTGTGCAGGGAATACAGCTATAATAACCTGCCCTATAGCCCAAAATATACTAAGTCCTATAATGCTCAACCAGATATTTTGATCTGATTTGATATCTTTCATATTTTGTTTAAAATAGCGAAAATTAAGATAATCGTGAAACTCAAAATGTCCTTGTGGGCTCGCAGGTTTAATTGCCGGGAGTTTGAAAGATAATAAAAATTCGATAATCGATACGATAACCAAAATCCACCCTATCGGAGCAATACTTCGCAAGATTGCATCCGGGCTCATCGCACTCACATCATATATACTCTCAAAAACAACCGAAAATGAGATAGAGCTAAAGAGTATAGCAGTGATTGTTACGGCCTGCACGACACCATTGGCAGAGCCAAGATTATCGACGCCAAAAAGCTCTTTGATAAGACCGAATTTTGAAGGCGAATAGACGGCACTTTGCGCCGCAAGTAAAAAGGTAAATCCAAAAGCAATATAAAAGAGCCCGAGATAATAGCTTAAAGTAATAAGAAGCGTTAATACAATGGCAGCCAATGAAGAGTAGCGAACTATTGTAATTTTTGAAAAGTGATTACTCAAATATCCTGAAGGGGAAAAGAGAAAAACAAAAGGCAATAGAATCATAGCATTAATAAACGCACTTAATATGATAAGTGTATCGCCTTCAAAACTTTTTAGCAATACATTTTGAATAGTGATTTTATGCCCTACATCAACGGCTGCATTGATAAAAAGCATAAAAACAAAAGGGATAAACCCCCTAACAACTAGCAGCTCTTTCATGTAACACTCTCATCTCTTCTATAGCACTCAATCAAGCATGCATCAAATAAGCAAAAACTAAATCGATTAAAGTTAATCGATTCTGAAAACTCATTTACCCGTACCATATACTTCCCCCTCTTGATATAACTTAGTTAAATATTTATTTAAATATTTCACATTTAAATTAACCAACAACATCCCCACTGCCGGACACTAAAATAAAAAATATCAATTCATAAAATAAAGTATTGTATTGATTTGATCGATAATGCTATCATAATATATATTAATAATAAATTATATTAATTAAAATTTCATATATTTTTATTGTTTATAGATGCTAAACTACTCTTTTATAAAGAAAAATTGATAAAAGCTAACAAACTTTTTCATCTATATTTAAATCCTATGTGCCTGCAATTGCAAAGAGAGCAATGCAACAATAATAAAAAACTATTTTTTAGAAAAGCGAGGAAAAGAAAAAATTTACTTAATATATTTACTCTTATTTTGATTTAGATTTGAATATCAGTCATAAAAACTACATCAAAACTTGCTATTTATTTGCTTTAGATAAGTCTTTGCAAAGAGAGAGAAAACTATTTTTTAAAAGAACAAGAAAAAATTATGATTTTTTTTATTTTTGTGTTAGATTTAAGAGTTGTTGCGAAGGAACTTACTAACCTGTAAGTGACTGAGCCAACTCTCTTAAAGATGATACAAAAAAAGATATATTTGCAAAGTTTATTTGCTCTTGTTTTGATTTAGATTTGAATGTTGTTGCGAGAGAATTTACTTGATAGTAAATGACTGAGCAAACTCATTCAAAGATATCCATAAAGAAGAGCAAATCACTCCCACTCGATTGTTGCCGGTGGCTTCGAACTTATATCATACACCACTCTGTTAATCCCATTCACCTCATTGATAATCCGTCGGCTGATGCTCTCGAGCACATCATGCGGGACATGTGCAAATGTTGCCGTCATTCCATCGACTGATTCGACCATGCGCACACAGACGGTATTATCATAGGTTCTATTATCTCCCATAACACCGACCGAGCTGACATTAAGAAGCACGGTAAATGCTTGCCAAACTTTATCATAATACCCACTTGCTTTGAGCTCCTCTTGCATGATAGCATCACTCTCTTTTACCAATTCCAGTGATGCTTCATTGACCTCTCCCATGATACGAATCGCAAGTCCCGGCCCGGGAAATGGGTGACGGCCTATCATATCCTTAGGAAGTCCAAGCTCAAGTCCTAGCTTACGTACCTCATCTTTAAATATCTCCTTGAGGGGCTCTATAAGATCAAAAGTCATCCAATCAGGCAACCCACCAACATTGTGGTGTGACTTGATAGTCTTTGAAGGCCCCTTTACAGAAACTGACTCGATGACATCCGTATAGAGTGTACCTTGAGCTAAAAATGATGTATCTTTGTGTTTTTTTGCCTCTTTATCAAAGACCTCGATAAATGTCTCGCCGATGATTTTTCTCTTTTGCTCAGGATCGACCACCCCTTTAAGTTTGTTTAAAAAGAGTTCTCTTGCATTAATGCTCACAAGATCGATACCCAGTATCTTGAACATATCTTGTACTTGCTTGGCTTCATTTTTACGAAGGAGTCCTTGATCGACAAAAACACAAACAAGTTGTTCTGCCGGGAGCGCCTGAGAAAGCAGTGCGGCAACCACAGAGCTATCAACGCCGCCACTAACGCCGCAAAGTACAACTCCTTCGCCTACTTGCTCTTTAATCTGCGCGATCTTCTCTTTGGCAAAACTCCCCATATTCCAAGTGCTTTCACATCCGCAGATACTTTTTGCAAAGTTCTTAAGCATCTTCACGCCCTGCGTAGAGTGATGCACTTCCGGGTGAAATTGAAAAGCATAAACCTGTCGTTTCACATCCGCTATAGCAGCATAAGGGGAGTTTTCACTAAAACCGATAGCTTCAAATCCTTCAGGCATAGACTCAACTTTATCTCCATGGCTCATCCAAACAATTGAGTCATTTTCAATATCTTTAAATATATCGGCATCGGATGCAAAAGAGAGTTTTGCTTTGCCGTATTCATGATGATTTGCCGGAATCACTTCACCACCAAAGTGATGCGTGATAAGCTGCATGCCATAGCAGATACCAAGAATCGGCAATCCAAGATCCCAAATCGCTTCATCAGGTCTATACGCATCTTGAGCATATACCGAAGCCGGGCCACCTGAGAGTATAATCCCTTTAGGTGATCTCTTTTTTATATCTTCTATCTTTTCAGAAAATGGGAAAACTTCACAGTAGACTCCGCTCTCTCTTAGTTTTCTAGCAATAAGTTGTGTGTATTGTGAGCCAAAATCAAGTATGGCTATTGGAACTGCGTCCATCTTTTCCCCTTGTGTAAAATTATATATCTTGTTCTTCGTTCTCTATATAGTGAGTTCCCAAAGACTCTTTTCTTAAAAGTGCAGCATCAACAATAGCAGAGGCTGTGTTGAGCCGAAGCTGTAAAAGCCTGCCTATCTCGCGATTTTTAAGATCATAGATTAAATTTTTTGCGTGGTGAAGACCTTTCGTGGTGCGAATAATACCTATCTCCTCCCACATAATCTTTCTAAGTTGACGCTTATACTCTTTGTCGTTATCTTTGTGCAGAATATTACCGTAATCTTTATCAAATTTAGGCATCTTTGTGTTGTGATTTTCTTGCGAAAGCATATGTTCTGTTGCTCTTTTTGCAAAGACCATCCCCTCTAAAAGTGAATTTGAAGCAAGTCTATTGGCTCCATGCACTCCCGTTCTTGCAGCTTCCCCTATCACATAAAGCCCCTTCATTCCGGGCACTACACCGTAAGAGTTGCACGCAATACCGCCGTTTGCATAGTGGAATGCGGGCGAGATAGGCACCCTATCTTGAGGCAATCTATACCCTTGTGCTTCAAAAGTACTCGTAATATTTGGGAATCTTTTATGAAATTTTTTGGGCTCAAACATACTAAAGTCAAGATAGACTTTTTTACCCGTTTTTCTCTTATAATCAAAAATACCTCTCGAAACGATATCGCGACTTGCAAGCTCGGCTCGTTCATCATATTCAAAGAGAAATCTTTTTCCATCTTCATCAACTATATGCGCACCCTCACCTCGAAGTGCTTCCGTTAAAAGAAGTTTTCTTGCCAAAGGTGTATCAACAAAAACAGTCGGGTGAAACTGCATAAACTCCATATCTTGAAGTGCGATTCCTTTTTCAACGCAGATACCATGGATATCCGCACTTACGGTTCTTGAGTTTGTGTTGTACTCATACAGGGATCCCACACCTCCAGAGGCGATGATAACATTATCGGCATAGATTGTCTTTGGCGTATAGTTGACAGTTGCTTTGATTCCATAGCATCTTCCATCATCAATAAGCAGATCATAAACAAGCATATTTTGTTCTAAATGGTGTGGATTTTGAGTCATCATAAAATAGTGCAGATATCGACCTGTAGCATCTCCACCTGCATGGATTATCCGAGCTGCTGAGTGAGCCGCCTCTTTAGTATAGAGAAGTTTTCCTTTTTTATCTGTATCGAAAACCATCCCTTTTTTGATGATATCCTTAGTGGTTTCCAATGAAGTTTCTGAGAGTATCTCAACGGCTTTTTTTAGATTGTGGTAAGCTCCGGCTGCTAGCGTATCTTCTACATGCACGGGGACATCATCGGCATCAAGTGCTGTTACGATGCCGCCTTGCGCATAGAAAGTATTGCACTCCCATGGGATATCTTTGCAGAGCACAAGCACCTTTTTTGAAGTCGGTATATTCATCGCGGCATAGAGACCTGCTACGCCTGCACCGATTATAATCACATCATATTTTTGCAATCACTCTCCTTGATGCTCTGTTGTAACTTGTGTATCATTTGAGGGGAGATAAACAGGCGGCTTTTTGTACCCGCACCCATAGAGAATCATACAGCAAACAGATGATACAATAACAACATGAAAACATCTAAAACCGTACTTGATAAACTTACTAGCAGTGTTCAATTTAAACCTCTTGGTGCGCATAAGTGTTATGCTAAATTTCTCTCTCTTCTTCCACAACATTTGCAAAAAGCGATAGCATTTGTTTATATCAAGAATGAGACACTTTTTATCGCCTTGAAACATCCGGGCTTTAAAATGGAGCTTAATTATAATAAAGATTTATTAAAAAGCTTATTAACTACGCTAGGCAAATACGATAAAGAGTGTTGCTTTGAAGCGGTCAGTAAAGTAGCAGCATTCCATAGCAAATATCACCAGATGCCAAAGATACACGATAGTGTACCTTGCTACTTTGAGCTTGCCCAAGGAGAGTTTGATGTCAATGTGACAAATCCGAAAATCAAAGAGAGTCTTGAGAGGATAAAAGAGATTATAAAATGCAATCGATCATAAGATCACTTCCCAACAAACCGGGTATCTATCAATATTTTGATAAAAACGGCAGACTGCTCTATGTCGGCAAAGCAAAGAGTCTCAAAAATAGAGTAAAGAGTTACTGGAGATTTACTCCTAAACTTACTCCCAACCCTACCCTCTCTCAAAGATTACAGAAGATGCTTTTAGAGGTGACTTCGCTCGAGTATATCTTGGTTGATAGCGAAGATGATGCGCTGATTTTAGAAAATTCGCTTATAAAACAGCTCAAACCAAAATACAATATACTACTTCGAGATGATAAAACATACCCCTATATCTCTATAAATCATTCAGAAGATTTCCCTAGATTTGAGATTACTCGAAAAATCATCAAAGGCAAAGATATTAGATATTACGGTCCCTTCCCAGGCGGAGCAAGGGTGCTACTTGATAGCCTTTATGAGCTCTATCCGCTTGTTCAAAAGAAAAGCTGCATCCAAGGGAAAAAAGCATGTCTCTTTTATCAGATAAATAGGTGCTTAGCACCATGTGAAGGCAAGATAGACAAGAAAGATTATAAAAAAATAGTCGATACAGCAACGAAAGCGATAGAGAAACGAAGCACGCTTATAAAGATGTTAGATAAAAGAATGAAAACTTTAGCCGAACAAGAGAGGTATGAAGAGGCTGCTAAAACGAGAGATGCGGCTAAAACAATCAAAGAGCTTACCGTAAACTCTACACTTGATCTTGCCGCATTAGAAGACTATGATGTGATTGCGATTGATTATGATCAATCACGGGGCATCATCATCAAACTCTTTATTCGTGAGGGGAAACTTATCGCAAGTGACCATAGCTATTTTAGGCATAGCGGAGAGGTAGATAAAAATGAGGTCTATTCACAAGTGCTCCTCTCTTCTTATAAAGCAACAACACCCGTGATACCGAAAAATATCCTCGTCGGTGATGATTTTGAAAATATTGACGAGATAACAACGCTTATCTCTAAAATAGCGGACAAAAAAATAGCGATTAAACATCCAAAAATAGGGAGCAAAACTAAGATTATCAATGTAGCCAAAATAAATGCAAAAGAGCTTTTAGAGAACAAGAAAAACAGTAATTATGAGAAAATTTTAGAGCAGCTTCAAGTGCTCTGCTCTTTGCTAGAGACACCTTACACTATAGAGGTCTTTGATACATCACACCATCAAGGAGAGAGCTCTGTTGGAGGCATGATCGTATGGAGTGAGGGAGTATGGCAAAAGGAGCACTATCGAAGATATAAACTGGAATCAAAAGATGAATACTCCCAAATGAGAGAGATGCTCCTAAGACGTATCACAAATTTTGGCGAGATACCACCTCCAAACCTCTGGCTTATTGATGGAGGTATTGCGCAGATAAACCTTGCAAAAAAACTACTCAAAGAGGCAAAAGTAGATATAGATGTTATCTCAATTGCCAAGGAAAAGCTCGACGCAAAAGCACATCGTGCTAAAGGTGCAGCAAAAGATAAGATCTACACAAGTGATGATAAATTTGACTTGCTTCCAAGTGATAAAAGATTACAGCTTCTACAACTTCTACGAGATGAAGCGCACAGACTTGCGATTACATACCATCGAAATACAAAAAAAAGAGCTATGACTCAAAGTAATCTTTTGGAGAAAAAAGGGGTAGGAAAAGCAACACTTAAAAAACTACTTTTACACTTTGGCTCTTTTGATGCTCTCCACAACGCATCCTTTGAAGAGCTAAAAGCAATCACTAATGAGAAGATAGCAAGCATGATACTTGCAACAAAATAATGTAGTATTAATTTACAGTTAAATAAATTTTTTAAATAAAATAACTCAAATTCATAATAGTTTTATAAAAATTTGTGTAATCTTATATTTAAGGATATAATATCAAAAAATTATATTACATAAATGTTGGGGAGGGAATGCGTAAATGTCAATTACACCTATAGACGAAGAGTATACTTTTGATTCGGGTCTTATTGTAAGCTCAACCGATTTAAAGGGTATAATTACGTATGCTAATCGTAAATTTTGTGAAATTGCCGGATATACAAGAGATGAGCTTATCGGAAAAAATCACAATATAGTAAGACATCCCGATATGCCAAAGGCTGCCTTTCGTGACCTTTGGGATCATATGCACTCAGGCAAAGAGTGGACGGGCATCATAAAGAATCTTCGAAAAGACGGAAAATATTATTGGGTATATTCACATGTTTCACCCATCTTAGAGGATGGAAAGATAGTCGGTTATAGCGCAGCAAGAAGGCCGGCTTTCGAAACAGAAGTCGCAGAGATTATACCAAAATACAAAACTATGATAGAACAAGAATAATCATAAAAAAAGGAGCCAACAAATATGTATTATCTATTAAACTCAAACGAAGAAATCGTAGCAGCTAGCAATGACTTTTTATCATATCTAAATGTTAGATCTCTTATTGAACTTTATAAAAAAATTGACAAAGAAAAAATTGAATTAAAAATAAACGGAAATGAACTTATTATCAAAAACGATAAAAAACGAATCACTAAACCGATTAAAAAGAGTGATATCGTAACTTCATCAGGTTTACTGCATCTTGTCAGTATGGACGAAAGTGCTTCAAGCGGTGCACCAATCAACAATGATGATATCGTGTATGGAAAAGATAGCTCCAATGAAGAAATTTTAGAGCTAGAAGATATCTATCAAGAGCCTGCAAAAGAGCCGGAACGCGAACTTACGATAGAAGAGCTCATGGGTGATTTTGAAAATGGCGATGCGAATGCAGAAAAACCACAAATGGACGATGTACTCTACAACTTAACAGATGAAGCGCCAAAAGAGCTTCCAAAATATATTGTTGATATTGATCAAAATAGTTCTTTACTCGGAGTTAGCAAGGATGACTATAAAGAGTTTATAGCAGAGTATAAAGAAGCTCTTAAAGGTCTCATTGACGATTTTCTTAGCAGTGATGACATCAAAAGAAATCAAGCAGTTAAGACTGCGAAACAACTGACACAAAATCTTCATCTACCGGATGAACTTATTGAGGCATGTGCTACTATAGCCAGAAGTAGCGATGTTAAAGGAGGGGTTGAAGAGTTTTATGCTCTTGTTGAAAACCTCGAATTGGTAGAAAGCGGAGGAATGGCTGCCGCTAAAGATACACCAATTCATGTCATAGAAGAAAACAATGACGAAAAGATAGAACTTGAAGATAGTAAAGTTGAATTAATTGACGGAGCAAGCATTGATCTTTCAGATGTTACTGCTTTAAGATTTGACTTTAGTGTTGATGAAGCAGCACAAGAGCTCAATCTTCCAAATGAACTTGTAAAGGAGTTCATAAAAGACTTTATAGACCAAATGCATACTGAAACTAATAACCTAATAAAAGCGTACGAGATAAGTGATCTTGCAAGAATTCAAAAAATTGCCCATATGTTAAAGGGAACATCAAGCAATTTGAGAATAACACCTCTTGCTGAATCACTTGCTACACTTCAAGCAAATGATAAACTAGAAAATGTTGAACCTTTGGTAAGAAAATATTGGGCTCAATTTTTATCTTTTAAACGCCAAATGGCCGACACACTACAATAAGGAGTAACACATGAGTATAAATAATAGATTAAGACTTATAGGACTAGTACCTATACTTTTACTCCTTGCAATATCTACATATCTTCTTTTAAATTCATACAGAGATTATGAAAGAGCAAGGATTACAAAAAGTACTTTAGAAAATAATAAACTTATCAGCGAAACGATAGATAAGCTATCGCAAGAGAGAGATGCAAATATTCTTTTTAGGACTATGCCTCAAGATAGCTCAAAAAAGATGCTTAAAGAGCAAGAAAATGAGACAAATGCTGCCATTGTAAAACTCAAAAAAGATATCAAAAAGATGGAACAACCTCTGCTTCCTATCGCTTTAAATCTTCTAGGCGGAATAGATGATTTGCAATCTACTACTTATATGAAAGCAATCAATAGTCTTGCTAACTTAGACAAAGTAAGGGCTGATGCGAATGTAGAAAATCAAAGTTTTACGAAAGTATTTTTTGACGGCTACACTTCTCAACTTATATTACCACTGCTAAATACACTCTTAGATACATCCAAACCACTCAACCTGGATGAAGAGAGCGCAGCAGCATCTTCAGTACTCCTAGATGTTTATGTTGCAAAACATAATACTGCTATTGAGCGAGGGTATATCAGCTATTTTCTTAACACAAAAAGCCCTATGTCATCAGCAGAGATTCGGTCTTGGAATGCATTTAATGTACATGCCAATGCTTTAGGTGCCGGGAAAATCGGAAATGGCGCACTCAAAGACAAGATTGATGCAATTCTTCTTGATAAAAAAGGAGAAGCAACATTCCAAAACATAATGCTTATGGAAAATGCAATCAATAGTGGTTATAGAAACGGTAGTTACTCAGTCGATGGACAAAGTTGGTTTAAGGCACAATCAGAAAAGATAGCTCTTCTCTCAAAAATTCAGCTAGAACTTTCCAATAAAATATGGAATAATGCTACTGCTTTAGAGACAAAAAGTTTCAACTCAATGCTTATCGCTGCCGGCTTACTTCTATTGGGGCTTATTTTGGCCATTATAGGGTATCTAACAACAAGAAAAGTATCGAAAAATACTTCAGAACTTGAGAAAATTATCAGCAAAGGTCTTGATGAGATCGGAGAAGATGGGGAATTTAAAGATAAAAATTTCAGCCTTCACACATTTGAAGGGATTAGGGACTCCTACTCATTTATAGAAAAACTTGTTGAGACTGCAAAAAGCGATAAACAAGCTGCACTTCAAGCCAATGAAGCAAAATCGCTCTTTTTGGCAAATATGTCGCATGAAATCAGAACACCGCTTAACGGAATTGTAGGTTTTACGGAGCTTCTTAAAAATACTGATCTTAATCAGGAGCAAGAGGAGTATATCTCAATTATCGATAAGAGTTCGGAGAACTTGCTAGACATTATCAACAACATTCTTGACCTTTCAAAAATCGAAAGTAATAAGATAGAGATAGAAAATATCATATTTGATACAGCTGAAGAGTTCGAGAGTACGGTTGAAACTTATGGAGCAAGTGCTGCTGATAAAAATATCGATCTTAACTTCTATATCGATCCGTCTATTAGCCCTAAACTCAAAGGTGACTCAACAAAAATCAAAGAGATTATCATCAACCTCCTAAGTAATGCGATCAAATTTACTCCAAGTGACGGTGAAATATCTTTGGAAATTACTAAAGATACAAGTGCTGCAAACATGAAAGATGGTTACAGTAATATCGTATTTAAAGTAAAAGATAACGGTATCGGGATGACTAAAGATCAACAAAAAACTATCTTTGATGCATTCTCACAAGCCGATGTATCTGTTACTAGAAAATTTGGTGGTACAGGTCTTGGACTTACAATTTCAAGTCAATTTGCACAAAAAATGGGTGGAAAATTGGATGTTGAGAGCTCGAAAGATAGAGGAAGTGCCTTTATACTCAGACTTCCGCTTGAAGAGGTTGATCTTGGGGCAAGTGAAACAAAAAGTAAATTTGAAAATCTTGTTATTGGAAAATATGAGAACAATAGAGCAAGCACGACACTTGATAAAAACCTTAAAGATTACTTTAAACACTTTGGAGTTGGACTCAAGCTCTTTGAAACTGCAAAAGATCTGAGAGAACTTTTTGATCAAGATGTATGCAAAAACTATTGGATTGATATAGACAAAGCTGATCCTCAAATCATTGAAGCATTACCGAAAATGGATCAATCAAAACTCACACTTTTAGCAAGTGTGCGAAGTAAAGATAAAATAGCAAAAATGGGATTAAATACACAAAATATTATCTATAAGCCTATTACTTTTACAAAAACTTTAGAAACTTTAGAGAGAAGCTTAAATAGTGAAACAACTACTACTAAAACTGTCGCTAAAAAGCCAATGCAAAAAACTAAATTTGGTGCAAAAGCTCTTATTGCGGAAGACAATGCTATTAACCAAAAATTGATTACAAAAATATTGACTGAGTTTGGTCTCGATGTTGAAGTTGCCAATAATGGTCTTGAGGCATTTGAAAAACGCAGAAATAAATCGTACGATATCATCTTTATGGATATCCAAATGCCGGTTATGGATGGTGTTGAAGCTACTCATGAGATCCTAGACCTTGAAGAAGATGATGCTGTACCGCATATCCCTATAGTCGCACTTACTGCAAATGCACTTAAGGGCGATAGAGAGAGATTCCTTAGCGAGGGGATGGATGAGTATATCACCAAACCTATTGAGACGACTGAGCTACTCTATATACTTAATAAATTTCTTTCTGATAAAGCAATAGAGGTCTCTCCGGAGGAGGATGCTCCTGCTCCACAAGTGAAAGAAAAACAAAAAGAGACACCAAAAGAAACGTCCAAGAAAACTGAAAAGAAAGAGGAAAAGAAAGCTGAAGCTCCAAGTGCTGCTCCGAAAGCTGAAGCAAAAGAAGCAAAAGCAAAAAATGTTCCTGCAGGTAAAAAAGGAGGGAAGATACTTATATTTAAATCTTCCAAGCTAGAAAATAAAATCTATGGAAAAATTATTCAAAACATGAAGCTTGCATATGACACGTGTGAAGATATCAAATGTTTTAACGAAAAAATATCCTCAGGAGAGTTTGATATAGCCTTTATCGACTCTTATATCTTTAACGAAGGCTTGCAGGGTGCCGAAATAGACATCTTAATGGTTGGGGATGAGGATATAATGCAAAAAAATAACACCATACAGATATCAAATGCTATCACAAAAGCTGAGATTGAAAAAATTATAAATACTCATAGGAGATAAAAATGGCCCTCAATGTTTTAGTTGTTGATGATGATTTCATCAACAGAAAACTACTAGAAAACATACTTAAAAAACATGATGAAGTTATAGAAATTCTAGAAGCAGAAAACGGGGAAGATGCTCTAGAAAAAATCGCATCTAACCCGCAAATTAATATGGTTTTACTTGATATTATCATGCCGATAGTTGATGGAATGGAATTTCTTAAAAAATTTAGAGCAGATATGAAATACACCCATATCCCGGTTATTATACTTTCGACGGATGACACCAGAAAAACAGAGGCTCTTAATCACGGAGCAAATGACTTTTTGAGAAAACCCATCAAAGAGGAAGACCTCAAGGTCAAGATACAAATGTGGACTGCCGATTAAGTAGAGTCTCAACTCTACTTAATGAATGCAAACTTTAAAACCTCTTCAACATTTTCTACAGGAATTATCTTCATATTTTCTTTTACCTCATCAGGTATCTCTTCTAAGTCTCTTTCGTAGTTTTTCTTAGGAATTAGTGCTCTTGTAACACCTGCTTTATAAGCAGCTATCAGTTTCTCTTTGAGCCCACCTATCGGCAAGACTTTACCCGTAAGCGTAACCTCTCCGGTCATTGCTATTTTATTATCAACTTTTTTCTCACTCAATAGAGATGATATGGCTGTAACCATTGTTATACCTGCACTTGGGCCATCTTTTGGTGTCGCTCCCTCGGGTACATGAAGATGCAAATCATATCTTTTATATATCTGTTCGCTTGCAGACTCTTCACTTTTAACATCAAGTTTTCCCTCATCTATTAATATCTTCACGACACTATAGGCAATCCTTGCAGATTCTTTCATAACATCACCAAGACTTCCTGTGAGCTGTAAGTTTCCTTTGCCGTTTATCTTTATCGCCTCTACTTTTAAAACATCTCCACCAACCGATGTCCAAGCAAGTCCATTAACAACTCCTATTTGAGGCTCTTTATCAACTGCAGATATCTCAAATATTTTTTTATCGGCAAACTCTTTTATATTTTTTGTAGTAATCGAGATATGATCTCCTAAATCATTCTCCAAAAGCTTCCTTGCCGCCTTTCTCATAATACCGGCTATCTTTCTTCTAAGATTTCTAACACCTGCTTCACGTGTAAACTCCTCAATAAGGAGCTTGAGCGCACCAGGAGACACAACAACCTCTTTTGCCTTAAGAGCATGTTTTTTAAGCTCTTGCGGGATAAGGTATCTCTTTGCAATCTCAAACTTCTCTTTTGGGGTATAACTATTGAGGTAGATAAACTCCATTCTATCTCTAAGAGGCGCAGGTATTTTGCTAATATCATTTGCTGTTGCTATAAATATGGCCTTACTCAAATCTATACTAAAGTTAAGATAATAGTCTCTATAGTTCATATTTTGCTCAGGATCCAATATCTCAAGGAGTGCAGCCGTTGGATCGCCTCTAAAACTTCTTCCAACTTTATCTATCTCATCAAGCACGACGACAGGGTTCATTTTTTTAGCCTCAATCAACCCTTGAACTATCCTACCTGGCATAGCACCGACATAAGTTCTTCTGTGACCTCTAAGCTCATTGACATCCTCTAGACCCCCTAGAGCAATCCTAACTAAAGGTCTTTTGAGTGCCGTAGCGATAGAGTTCGCAAGCGAGGTCTTACCAACACCGGGAGGTCCTGCAAAACAGAGTATGGCACCTCCGGTATCTTTTGCCTTGTAGCCTCTTTTTTGTGCCAATTCACGTACTGAGAAATATTCGACTATCCTATCTTTTGGCTCTCGAAGTGAGTAGTGGTCCTCGTCAAGCTCTTTTGAAACATTACTTATCTTGAGCTTTTTTTTGCTCATCTTTCCAAATGGAACTTCCAATACCCACTCTATATAGCTTTGCAACACATTAGCGTCTGAACTATCAGGATGCATCCTACTTAAACGATCTAGCTGTTTGGTGATCTCTTTATAACCATCCTCACTTAGATGTGGCTTGATCGCCTCTACCTTCTCCCTAAACTCTGCAATCTCCTCGTCTCTTTGCGTGTCAACACCTAGCTCTTTTTGTATCTGCTTGAGTTGCTCTTTAAGAAAATACTCTTTGTTTGTCTGCTCAATCTTTGAGTGAACTTTATGTCGTATCTCTTTTTGTACTTTAGCTGATTCTATCTGTTCATTGAGTATGTCTATAAGGCCGATAATTCTCTTTTCTATATCTCTTTCGATAAAAAGCTTATACGCTTCATCTTTCTCTAATTTTAAAAGCGAAGAGACAAGGTCACAGATTCTATAAGGCTCACTGTTCTCCTCTATCGTTTTGACTAAATCCTGAGGAAAATTATTGTTTACCGTAGAGAGATGCTTTACTTTATCTCTCAATATCTCCATGAGTGTATCAACGCTAACCTGATTGAACTCTTTTGGCTCCATGATAGTAATTTCACCCTTATTAAAATCACCATCTTCAAATTTGACTATCTCACCTCTGGCTAATCCTTGAAAGAGTATCTTAACTCTCCCGTCAGGAATATGCACTTTACGCATCACGGAACCAATGACACCAACCTCATAAAAATCACCCTTTTCTCTACTCTGTTCTTTGCCCGGTTTTGTACACGAAACAAAGAGTAAAGAGTTATTCTCCATTGCATACGTTGCCGCATCAATATCAAGCTGAGAACTTAAAAATATAGGGCTTATCATAAATGGATATAGAAAAAGCTCATCCTCTACAACAATAGGTAATGTTGTAGGAAAAGCATCATAATTGCTTAGTTGCATAACAACGTCTCCTTTAAAAATATTTTTTACTTTAGCAGATAATTATAAAAACGCTGTAAAAAAAATATACTAATTAAATATACCGCCGATAATACCTGTCTCCGGCGCTTCTATATCGCTCAACTGAAGTGGCGAATATTTATTCTTTTCTCTATATATCTTTGCTGCTTCCGGTTTATCCGTACGATCATAGAGCGCAGCGATATTTTCATGGAGCATATACTGACTCATATGGAGTCTCACCAAAATGGTCTCAACAAGTGGCGCATAGTCAGAATCCGGATATCTACTAAGATATGTTTGAGAATTCTTAATAGTATCAAGGATAAGCTTCTGATCTTTATAAAACTCTTTTATACTCAAAAATGATGCTTTAAGCTTCATATATTCTACATACTCAATGCTTGAAGCATCTCCAAACTGCTTAAGATACTCATCAAAAAAATACTCTGCCAAAAGATACTCTTCGTCACTCATATGCGCTTGTGCCAACATCAAGTTTGCGATAGGAAGATAGCTCGATCTTGAATGCTCACTTCTAAGCGAAACAAAATAACTATCTGCTTTATCAAGATCATTTTTAGCGATACTATCAGCAATCAGTTGATACCAAAAATCGGCACTTTTGTTATATTCACTCGATTCGGACTTTGAAGAGCACCCGGATATAGAAAATAGTAAAAATGTTGAAATTGAAACTATAAACATACCCCGTATTATTCTTTTTACCATATTAAGCTCCTCAAGCAAAAGTTCTATTGTGTGTCTTGTAAATATTATAGCCTTTATCATACCTCAAAATATGTAAAAAGTTTATTAGATTGTGCTACAATCATAGTAACAAACCAAGATTTAAGAAGGATTGATATGTTATTGACAATCGTAGGAAACGGATCTATGGCAAAATCTTTAGCATTAGGTCTAGAAAAACAGTACGAGATAGAAATTGTTGCAAGAGATACACAAAAAGCAAAAGAGTCTCTAGCCGGTTTAAAAAAGCCTGTAGAGATTCTTGAGCTAAAAGGGGTAGACATAACAGGGAAAAATATTCTTCTTTGTGTGAAGCCAAATGCATTTTTTGAAGTTGCAACACATCTTCAAGGCGAAGCCAATATGCTTATCTCTATTTTGGCCGGCGTCAATATAGAGACTCTAGAGAGAAATATACTCAGCGACTATACTATCAGAGCTATGCCCAATATCTCTGCTGAATTTGGAAACTCAACCACAACAATTACCGGCTCAAAAGAGAAAAAAGAGGAGACATTAGCGATATTTAAAACTATCGGTGAAGCTTTTTGGGTTGATAGCGAGAAAGAGCTTGATATCGCAACGGCTATTGGAGGAAGTGGCCCGGCTTTTCTTTCACTTGTTGCTGAAGCGATGATGGACGGAGGAGTCAAACAAGGACTTAAAAGAGATATGAGTATGCAACTAGTAGCATCACTATTTAAAGGCTTTGGACCACTCATACAGAGCGAACACCCCGCACTTATCAAAGATAAAGTTATGAGCCCGGCAGGAACAACGGCAGCAGGTTATAGCGCTTTAGAAGATGGAAAAGTAAGAGATGCTTTCATTAAAGCGATAGAGAAAAGCTTTAAAAGAACCCAGAAAGATTAAGGCTTGATTATTTAGCAATATATCCTATAAGGTATATCGTTTAAATTTTCCAAGCTTAGCTCTTGTTCGTCCTCAAAATCATCCTCTTCACTCTCAAATTCGTCTATGATAAGTTTGAGATGTTCATCTTCTCCAAATTCCCACAAATAGAGATCATCTTGATCATGGACTTCAAACCCTGAACTAAGCTGATTGTGAAAGGCGACTCTCCCCTTACCGATATCATTAATGTCAAGCATAAAACTATCGACAAAAACAACACCATTTTTATCTTTTGCAGTAATTTTTAGAGCAATTGATGAGAGCATACTCTCGAAATGTTCAGATTCATCTCCATCATCATATATATGATGATCTGTTGCTTCCTCATTAGATTCCGGCTTTATAATAATAGCCAAAGAGCCTACACATCCCTTATTGCTTCTAACAGTATAGCTTATCATATCACTACCCGGATGTTCTGTGCCCGGTTGATAAAAAAGTGATCCACAATCCTCAATGGATACTTTTCCATGGATTGCTTTTGCTTGAATAGCTGAAAGTAGTTCATTATCATCATCATAATCGAGATCATGATTAAAGGAGGTAAAGTGTTGCTCTCGACCTTTTTGTGCAATATCACAAATAAGTCGGTCGCCTTTGAAGTGCCCTATTTCCATCGAGATTAAAGAATCAAGACCAATTATTTTATCATTTCGAATCATAACTCTTTTGCCGTTGTGAATAAGTTGCAACATTACTTCACCTTAATAATTATTTAGTATTAAATAATATATTTTAACGAAAAAAAAATGATTATTTGCTTAAATGAACCTTAAACTACATCTAAAAATTAGGTTACTTTGAGTAACTATCATTAAAATAGAATAAAAATTATATTTTATTTCATATAATATTATTTATAGCGTAATATATCCTCAGGCTCTTTTGCTATAAATTCATAGTCAAATATCTTAAGGTAAGCCGAATGAAGCAAGATTCTTTTGGCTTTTGTTTTACTATCGTAACGCTCATCGCCGACTATCGGATGGCCTATATGCGAAAGATGGACACGAATCTGATGTGTACGTCCCGTATCTATCTCAACTTCAATCTTACTTTTTTTGCCTTGTATCTCTATAGGTTTTATCTTTGTAACTGCTTTTTTTCCGTTTTTTATATCCACTTTTGAAAAAGCCGCACCGCCTTTTTTATGGGTAGATATAGGAAGGTCTATCGCCTCTTCTTCATAAACTACACCCTCTACCCAAGCGATATATTTTTTTGTAACTTCTCTTCTTTTAAAAGCCTCTATCGCTTTTTTACCCCACTCTTTATCGCGAAATAAAACCAATACGCCACTCGTTTCTCTATCGAGTCTATGCAGAAGCTCTGCATCTTCTATGGCACCTTCTATGTCATAGCTGTCAATAAAAGCCGGTTTATCGACTGCGACCACAAACTCATCTTGATAGATGATGGAGATATCGCGTGGCATCTCAATGCGAAATCTAACATCTTCCTCCATCAATGCTCTTGCTATTTTTACCTTTTTATCGCCAACATAGACGATACCTCTATCGATAAGCTCTTTTGCTTTTTTGTTTGAGATATCCTCTTGGAGTCCCAATAATTTATATGCTTTTTCCATAATTACCCTTCTTGATCCATGCCTCAAACTCTTCACTCAAAGGAAAGGCGACAGTCTTTATCTTGGAAGTTTCACCGCTCTTTAGGATGATGTTGCTCTTCGGTATTTTAAAGCTTTTAGATAAAAATCTACAAAGCTCCTTGTTTGCCTCCCCCTCAACTGCAGCTGCTTTTATACGTATCTTTATGCTCTGCTCTCCATAGAGACCGCAAAACTCACTTTTGCTTGCTTTTGGTTGTGCCTTTATATACATAGTAACCGTCTTCTCTTCTATCTTATAGAACATTATTGATACTTCGCATAATAGAGCGCGTGCTTGCCTTTTTATTGACAACGGTTGGCTCTAAAAGATTTGGATATGTCATAGCATCGACCAATTCCTCTTTTGAGACTATCTTGATACCATCAATACCGTCAAATATCTCTTTTTGGTTGAAGTAATGCTCTCCGGAGATTATCTTACATCCAAACTGTGCCGCTTCGGCTGCATTGTGTCCGCCGATAGGCTCAAACGAACCGCCAAGCACAACAAGATCACTCATCGCATATATATTGACAAGTTCGCCAAGTGCGTCAACAAGGACAAGATCGCTCTCAAAGTTTTTATTGTCCGAGAATCTGTGATAACTCCAATCGTGCAACTTCGCCAAAGAGCGCATCATTCTATCCACCTTATCAAACCGTTCAGGATGTCTTGGAACGACAGCTATCTTTGCACTTGGTTTTTTTCTTTTGAGCTCTCGAAAACCATCCAATATCAAAGATTCTTCTCTCTCATGAGTACTTGCCGCACAAACAAATATATCCGTATTTTTTTCATACTTTTTTGTTGCTTTTTTTATGTTAGCAAATTTGATATTGCCCATCACTTTTACACTATCAGCTCCAAGCTCTTTGAGTCTATCGGCATCGATTTCACTCTGTGCATATACTTCATCGATGTTGGCAAATATCCTTTTATAAAGCCACAAAAACCTTTGGTATTTGGGGTATGATTTATCACTGATGCGAGCATTAACAAGCAGTGTTTTAGCGCCTCTTTTTTTTGCGAGTAAAAAGAGAAGATACCAAAGCTCCGCCTCAAAAACAACTAAAACTTTTTGCGGTTTAAGCCACCATAAAAGCAGAGGCTCAAAGGGAAGATATCTGCTATTTTCACTTCTTTTTGATATCTCTTCATAACCTGTTTGTGTCGTAGCAGTTATGCGTAAATCTTTTGCTTTTATCTTATCAAATAAGATATGTGCTGCACTTGCCTCTCCATAAGAGCAGACATGCACCCAGATACCATCTTTTGGCAAGGGTGGATTTTTGATTTGAAAAAATCGTGCAGGGATAGAACGTCTATATTTCTTTTTAAAGGAGAGGATAAATAAAAAGGGAATTGCTACAATCCAAAAGAGGATCGCCAAGGGTATATAGAAAAATGAAAATAGACTCAAGGATTAAGCCTGAGTCAATTCACTCTCGACAAAGAGAATTCTACCGCAATGAGGACAGGTGATAATCTCTTCTGATCTAATAACCTCAGAGTATGCTTTGTCGCTAATTTTCATATAACATCCGTAACATGCCTGTTTTCTTAGAGGAACAACAGCGCTATTGCCGGCCCATGTTCTTATCTTCTCATAAAAAGCTAGAATTTTTTGCTCTATACTTCTTGTACTCTCATCTCTTTGTGTATAGAGTTTTGTTTTGTTTTGCTCAATCTCATCTTTCTTTGCTACATTATCGGCATTTGTTTTTTCAAAGTCCTCTTTTGCGCTAGTAAGTTGATTTTCAAGCTCTTGAAGCATTGCAGTTTTCTTTTCATTGATAGCATTGATTCTATCGATCTCTTCGTTAGCAAAAGAGAGCTTCTCTTTAGCTATATCCTCTTCCATAGAGAGCGCTTTCATCTCTTTTTCCGTCGTGATATCTTTTGATTTTTTTGCATGGGATTTGATCTGTTCTGAAAGTGCTTCTATCTGATCTTCAAATGCTTTAATTTTTGAACTATTCTCTTCTATCTCACTTTTTGTTTGAGACATCTCTTCTTCTATAGCATCAACTTTTTCTTGAGACTTTGCTATCTTTGCATCTATCTCATCTATTTGTGGCGTAAAACTATCTAGTTCTCTATCTATTTGTGCAAGCTCTATAAGCTCTTTAAGATTTTTATTCAATTTTGATCCTTCTTGGATTTAGGAATTCTTGGCTTAACGCCCTATATAACCTACTTGCAACCAAATGTTACAAATGGATTTTTTGAGTTTGTGATTATAGCTAAAATAGGTAAAACTTTCAACTCACTTGCTAAAATTTCTGCAAAAAATGACTCGCTCTCAAAATGACCGATATCAACCATCATAAGATTTTGGCTCATTGCCTTCATCGCATCGTGGTATTTGATGTCTCCTGTTAAAAAACAATCTGCTTGTATATCATCTATCATAGATGCACCCGAGCCTGTCACCATAGCTATAGAGTCTATATGCTCTTTTGGGTTGACTGTTTTTATCTGTTTGAGATGGAGTTTATCGCCAAGTAGAGCAAAAAGGGACTCTTTTGAGAAATCAACCTTTGCTTGAAGTATATACCCCTCGCCAAAAGTTGTATCAATATCAAATCCTAATATCTGCTCAAAAACATAGCGGTTAAGATGTGTTTTATCAAAGTTAGTATGCATCGCTATGTGTGCGATATCTTTTTTGATCATCTTGGCTATCAGATTTGCAGGATATCTATCAAGATCCAATGACTCTATACCACCGAATATCAAGGGGTGATGAGTAATGATAAGGCTATTTGGCTCGATAGTTTCAAGCAGAGCATCATCAACATCAAGAGAGCAGTAGATTTGAGTAATCTCTTTATCAAATGAGCCGACATTAAGCCCGCTATTATCCCATGCTTCTTGAAGCTCAAAAGGACTTAGGTCATCTAGAAAATCATATATCTCTTGGAGTTTCATCTGTTTTTTACTCTCTCGTTTCTCTCACTCTCTTGAGCTTTATAAGCTTGCGCACACCCTTTTGAGAGCTCTCTAATACGCAAGATATACTCTTGTCTTGCAGCTTGAGAGATAGCTTTTCTGGCATCAAGCACATTAAATGCATGTGATGCTCGCATACACTCATCATATGCAGGCAGTGGCAACTGCGCATTTAGGCACGACTGACACTCTTTAACAGCATCTTCGAAATGAGTAAAAAGTGTCCCAACATCAGCAACCTCAAAGTGGTATTTACTAAATTCGTACTCGCTCTCTCTATGCACATCGCCGTAAGTTGTAATACCGTTTTTTGTCTCATTCCAGACGATATCAAAGACGCTATGAACATCTTGGAGGTACATCGCGAGACGTTCAGTCCCGTATGTTATCTCGACAGCGACAGGATCACAAGGCAAGCCTCCAACTTGCTGGAAGTAGGTAAACTGTGTCACCTCCATACCATCAAGCCAAACCTCCCAGCCAAGTCCCCAAGCTCCAAGTGTCGGTGACTCCCAATTGTCCTCTACAAAACGAATATCATGCTCTTTTAAGTTGAGCCCTAGATACTCCAAGCTTTTGAGATACAGCTCTTGGATGTCATCAGGGCTTGGTTTGATGAGCACTTGAAATTGGTAATAGGCGCCTAGTCTATTTGGATTTTCACCATATCTTCCATCGGTTGGACGGCGACTTGGAGCTACATAAGCACAACTCCAAGGCGTGCTATCTAGACTTCGCAACAGTGTTGCCGGATGAAATGTCCCTGCTCCTGCACTGATATCATACGGTTGTAAGATTGTACAGCCCTGCTTCGCCCAAAACTCCTGAAGTTTGAGTAGCAACTCACTAAATGTTATTGCATTTTTATTCATAATTAACCTAACGCCTTCTCGATTTTTTTCTCATCAAATCCACATATCCAATGAGTACCTATCAGTATAACGGGGATACCTTTACAGCCATGTTTCAAGCAGTCACTCGCTGCTCTTTTATCTTTTGTGATATCGATAGCTCTAAATTTGAGCCCTCTTTTTTTGAAATAGCTCTTTGCTCTTGTACACCATACACACGAAGGGGATGTAAAAATCACAATCGATTTTTGTCTCTTTTTTACTTCGCTCATTGTAACCTCTAAAGGATGATCTCTATCTCGCTAGAATCAAGCTCAACTTTTTTCGCTTTTGCTATGCGATCCTCTTGGAGTTTAATCTTAAGCTCATCATTTTGCAATGCCATTATCTGCACAGCAAGATAGGCAGCATTAACGGCACCGGCATTCCCGATGGCGAGTGTACCTACAGGCATACCTGCGGGCATCATCACAGTACTCAACAGAGCATCTTCACCTCGAAGCTCACCACTTGCCATAGGAACACCGAGGACAGGTTTTGTCGTCGTTGCCGCAACTGCGCCGGCTAAGTGTGCCGCCATCCCTGCTGCTGCTATAAATACCTGTGCACCTTTTGCTTCTGCTTCGATGATATAGCTCTTAGTTCTGTTTGGACTTCGATGCGCTGAAGATATAATGATCTCATAAGGAACACCAAATTTTTCCAAAGTATCACCACACTCTTTCATCACCTCATAATCGCTTTTGCTTCCTATAATTATAGATACAAACTTCATAACAACCCTCATTTTTGATATTGTACGATTTTACCAAAAGATTGATTAATAGCTCTCATAGGTTTTAAGGAACCTATTTGTAAAAATGTTGATAGTCCTTCTCTCTTGCAAAATCTCCGCCCCACTTCCAACCGTGCCTTTTAAATATTTGCACCGCTTCGCTTCGCTTTTTCAATACTGCTTTGCCTTGTGGTGTCGTGAGAATTTTTGATCGATCAAGATAGGGAGCAGATGCCTTGTGCGAACTCTTACCGCTTGCAAAGACATAAGGATTTTCTATGGGATTAAGATCGATAGCAAGCCCATAAGCGTGCTTTGAAAAGTGTTTGCTTCCTGTGGCATTGCGACAGTTAAATGCTGAGCTGTTATCGGCCTCAATGGAGTGCCAATCACTTCCGCCATACACCCTGATAGGCTCCATCTTATTGATAGGATAATTTGCAACATACAGCGCTTGAAAAATCTGAGCAACTTCTTGTGCCACACTCTCATGCACCACAAGCTCACCCCTATGATCTTTACTGTCAAAACCGAGATATTTGACACTTACAACACGCAACTCATCAAGCCCTACAGGGCACCCTCTGTGATAGCTCACACCTTGCATCTGCTCTTTTTGCTCACCACTCAACAAGCGAATATCACTGGCAAAAATCATCACACTCAATGAAAAAAATACGAGAATACTTTTCACGCTTCTACAAGTCCTTTCTTTTCTAAAGCCTCATCGATGCCTCTTCGCAAGATCGTATAACTCGGCAACATACACGGCAAGAGTATATCTCGCTCATCTCCACTATGAATACACGCAAACTCTCTGCCCTCTTTTGAGATGATTTTTTTTATTGTGAGCCAATAGGCACCATCGATCAACTCGATCTTCCCATACTCGTTATCCACTGCATCCAGTGATGCTCCATGCGGTAAAACGATCTCCACCGTATCACCCACGCAAGTTTTGTCTTTACATCTCCATGTAAGACCGTCTTCGCCTACAAGTGCTGCGACTTGATGGGTGCCGTATTGGATAGTAAAATCATGCGATTGGGTATCGTTTTTTTCAAAGGGACGAGAGATAAGATAGGCATCACTAAAGCCTCTATTTTGAATAGTGTGAAGCTCTTTTTGGTATCGCTTGCCATCAAAGCTTCCTGCATAAAAATCATCAATCGCTGCCCTGTAAGCTTTTGTAACTACACCGACATAATAAGGCGATTTTGTTCTTCCCTCTATTTTTAAACTATCGATTACACCGCTTGAGAGAATCTCATCGATATGTGATGCCATATTCATATCTTTTGCATTCATGATATAGGTGCCGATCTCTTTTTCTTCATCCAACCTAAAAGTCGTCTGCGTTTCAGGGTTGTGCGCATAGACCTCATAAGGGAATCTACAGTCATTGGCACAACTACCGCGATTTGGCACTCTTCCCATCTGAAGTGCCGAGACAAGACATCTACCACTATAGGCAAAACACATGGAGCCGTGTACAAAAACCTCAAGCTCAAGCTCGGGGAGTTCACGCTTGATAGCTTCACAATCTTTTAAGCTAATCTCACGCGCCGTGATGATCCTCTGCACTCCCATATCATAATAGACTTTTGCGTCAAGCACATTCATCACATTGGCTTGTGTAGAGAGGTGGATAGGGATATTTGGAGCGATCTCCTTGCAAAGTTGCAATACTCCCGGACTTGCGACGATAAAAGCATCGGGAGCCAACTCGCTCATCTGGGCGATATGCTTTTTATAAAGATTTATCTGGGAATTAAATGGAAAGCTATTGATCGTGACATAAACTTTTTTGCCCCGTTCATGCGCATACTCTATCCCTTTGTGAAAACTCTCCCTATCAAACTCTTTTCCCGAGCGGATACGAAGCGAAAAACTACTCACGCCACCATAGACTGCATCTGCTCCATAGTTGAATGCGATCTTGAGTTTCTCTAGATTTCCCGCCGGACTTAAAAGCTCTACCTTTTGACTCATTTGACTTCTTTTGTTTTTTCGTAATTGTACCAAAATTTTCGATTTGCATTTTTACACTCAATAGGATATCATAACATCAATTTCAAGTAGAGAATACAAATGGAACCATACCGCTCAATCATTATGACTACATCTTTATTGTATGCATTTTTTGCCTCATTTGCGTTTACCCAATTTCAATTAGCAACAGACCAAAGCCAATTCATCAATGCACATGACGCAATGTTCTCAACAAAAGTCCACTTTGGGCTTATCATTCTCGCACTCTTTCCGCTGTGGGGTCCTATTATTATCTCAGAAACACACAAAAAAGCTCTAAAAATTTTATATGTACTTGCTATTTTTGAGTTAGGATTTATGATTTTTTTATTGGCTTTAGCCATTACGGAACCAAGATACAATGACCTATTTCACAAAAGTATTGCATTCATTTTAGCTCTGCTTTCCATAGCCTCCCTAATCGCTGTTCTGTTTCAGTTATTTAAAAATAACAAACCAAATAACGATTTAGGCTATAATACAGACAAAAAGTAAATTGATGCGCATAGATATACACAACCATACCACTAGATGCAACCACGCCGAGGGAAGCGTAGAAGAGTACATCAAAAAGGCTATCGAACTTGGCATCAACATCTATGGTTTTAGTGAGCATGCGCCCATGGATTTTGATCAAGACTATAGACTCTCTTTTGGAGAAATGGCAAGTTATGAGCAAGAGGTTTTAGAGCTTAAAGAACATTATAAAGATGAGATAGAGATACTCCTTGGGTATGAGGTGGATTGGCTTCCTGGATTTATGGATGACCGAGTATTAAAGGCAAAAGTTGATTATCTCGTCGGCTCTGTTCATTTTATCAATAAATGGGGATTTGATAATCCTGAATTTATAGGTGGCTATAAAGAGAGGGAGATCGATGCTATATGGGAGGACTACTTTGAAGCTATTGCGACGATGGCAAAAAGTAATCTTTTTGATATCGTTGGGCACTTGGATTTGCCAAAAGTATTTAAGTTTCTTCCTAAAAAAGATATACGCCTTTTAGCAAAAGAGGCACTCAAGGCTATAAAACAATCCGGTATGACTCTAGAGATCAACACCTCGGGCTTAAGAAAACCCATCAATGAAATCTACCCCTCAAAAGCTCTCCTTCAAGAAGCATTTGCACTTGATATCCCTATCACCTTTAGCTCTGATGCACATGCACTAGAACATATAGGATATGGATACGATGATGCACTAAAGCTAGCAAAAGAGATCGGTTACTGCCACGCTACTTACTTTAAAAATAGAGAAAAAAAACAAATTCTTATCTAAATTATTACAAAAAGAAATAAAAACTTAAGTATTTTACTCTACATTTAAGCTTAATATTTATAAAATTCTTATATTTCTATTCGCCCCCAAATAGCATCAAAGGAGAACAGATAGATGTTACGAATACTCCAAAACGGTAAAGAGTTGGCGATAAATGCCGATCATCACATTGTCTTATCATCAAAACAGTCCATAGAGATAAAAAATTCTAATAATAAAAACCTTACTAGTAAAATAGAGGGTAAAGATCTTACTATCTATGAAGAAGGGAGTGATATACCTCTTGTTACGATAGAAGATTATGTAAATTATATGCCGGATATATATGTATCCCCTTTTAACCTCCCCTTTGGAGAAGCTATAACACCACTTACACTCTCTTCTGGTATCTCAGCAACAACTCTAGGCTTAGGAGCTTTAGCTTTAGGTGGAGTAGGCGCTGCGATCGGCGGTGGCGGTGGCGGAAGTTCTACTCCTGAGCCAAATACCAATACTGCTCCTGTAGCTGTAGACGATGCCATAACAGTTACTCAAGATGCACTCTTTACTTCAAGTGTTGATCTTGATAACAATGATGCCGATATTGATGGAGATACTCTCAGTGTTGTAGCAGGCACCTTTACAACCACTGAGGGTGGAACACTAGTACTTGCAAGTGATGGCTCTTATAGTTATACACCTGCGAGTGGATTTACAGGAACTGATACAGTTGATTATACGGTTACAGATGGAAATCTTACAGATACAGGAACACTCACCATTAATGTTAGTAGCTTAGGTGATACTGCCCCTAAAGCTCATGACGATGCTATAGCAGTTACACAAGATACAACATTTATCTCAAGTGTTGATCTTGATAGTAATGATACCGATGTTGATGGAGATACTCTCAGTGTTGTAGCAGGCACCTTTACAACCACTGAGGGTGGAACTCTCATACTTGCAAGTGACGGCTCTTACACCTATACACCTGCGAGTGGATTTACGGGAACTGATACGGTTGATTATACACTTACAGATGGAAATCTTACAGATACAGGAACACTAAGTATCGAAGTTTTTCCTCCAACAACCGTCACCATTAATAGTATCTCAGAAGATACAGGGGTAGATGCTACAGACTTTATAACAAGTGATAATGATGGACTTACTATTAATGCAACACTCTCTGGAGCATTATATGGAAATGAAGTATTGGAATATAGCAATGACGGTGGTACAACATGGATAGATATCACAAGCTCTGCAAGTGGCAAAACAGTATCATATGTAGATGATGCACTAACAAGTACAAATACTATCATGATGCGCGTCATAGATACAGGTGGTAATGCAGGCACGGAAGACTCACAGCTTATCACTATTGATACTACGCCACCACCTACTCCCACCATTGATAGTTATATCGACAATATAGGTCCTATCACAAGCAATGCTTCAACAGAGACAACTACCGATGATAGTTACATCACCCTCCAAGGAAAGGTGACTGACATTCAAGCAGAAGAGGTTGTAAATGTCTATGAAGATGGAACTCTTCTTGGAACAGCAATAGTATCAGGAAGTGATTGGACTTATAATGTAGTATTAACAGATACTTCAACACACACCTATACGGTTGCGACAGTTGATGCAGCAGGTAACACCACTGCAGGCACCGAAAGTTTGGATGTAGCACTCAACACAATGGTACAATTAGAGGCTACAGGTGTCACTAATAAGGGCGATAAGAATCCCCAAATCACTGCGCTTAATGATGGAGCGTATGTAGTCACATATCAGGGAGAGGATAGTGATGGAGACGATTATTCTATCTTTGTACAAAAGTTTAGTAGTGATGGAACCATCCAAGGAGACCAAGTAAAACTAGAAGGTACAGATGTTACAAATGGGAATGATTATACTCCTCAAATCACTGCACTTAATGATGGAGCGTATGTGGTCACATATTATGGACTAGATAGTGATGGAGACTACTCTATCTTTGTACAAAAGTTTGATAGTAGTGGAGCCATCCAAGGAGCGCAAGTAAAACTAGAAGGTACAGGTGGCGATGATAAATATCCACAAATCACTGCACTTAATGATGGAGCGTATATAGTCACATATCAGGGAGAGGATAGTGATGGAGACGATTATTCTATCTTTGTACAAAAGTTTAGTAGTGATGGAACCATCCAAGGAGACCAAGTAAAACTAGAAGGTACAGATGTTACAAATGGGAATGATTATACTCCTCAAATCACAGCAGTTGGAGAGGATGGAGCGTATGTGGTCACATATTATGGAAGGGATAGTGATGATGGTTATAGCACTTCTATCTTTGTACAAAAGTTCAGTAGTAATGGAACCATCCAAGAAACGCAAGTACAATTAGAAGCTCCAGGCATTACGAATGGGACTGATTATAATCCCCAAATCACTGCGCTTAATGATGGAGCGTATGTGGTCACATATTATGGACTAGATAGTGATGGAGACTACTCTATCTTTGTACAAAAGTTTGATAGTAGTGGAGCCATCCAAGGAGCGCAAGTAAAACTAGAAGGTACAGGTGGCGATGATAAATATCCACAAATCACTGCACTTAATGATGGAGCGTATATAGTCACATATCAGGGAGAGGATAGTGATGGAGACGATTATTCTATCTTTGTACAAAAGTTTAGTAGTGATGGAACCATCCAAGGAGACCAAGTAAAACTAGAAGGTACAGATGTTACAAATGGGAATGATTATACTCCTCAAATCACAGCAGTTGGAGAGGATGGAGCGTATGTGGTCACATATTATGGAAGGGATAGTGATGGAGACTACTCTGTCTTTGTACAAAAGTTCAATAGTGATGGAACAATATTTGTCGAAACTGATAGTAGCAGTGTCGGTCCTGTCGCTCTTGATATCAACGGTGATGGCATTATCACTTATGAAGCAGCGTTTATGGATATCAACTTTGATGATATACTTGATACCACTGCTTGGGTGAGTGGTGGAGATGGCATATTGGTCTGGGATGAGTATGGTGATGGTGTGTTCCATGATGCTTCACAATTTGCATTTGGAAGTAATGGGCTCACAGACCTAGAGGGATTGGCCGCTCTCTTTGATACCAATAGTGATGGTATCTTTGATGGTAACGATACAGAGTTTGGTAACTTTGGAGCTTTAGTAGATGGAGAGATCATCAGTCTTGCAGACCTTGGTATCACCTCTATAGATCTTCATAGTAATCAAGAGATGACTCATCCACTTGAGGGTGTAACCGTGCATGGAGATTCGACTGCAACATTGGTTGATGGTACGACTATGCTTATACAAGATGTTGCATTTGACTACGAAGCAAATGGAGGAGTGTAGTAGCACTTTACTTCTATACTCCTAGAGGTAAAAATCGATATGATTTCTCCCCTAAAAAAGAAATCATACTTACATGTATAATAAAACAACAGATAGTTATATTCTAATCTCTGTTTTAGAAAAAATTGCCTATTTTTTAATCAATCCATACAGCATAGCTTAGTAAAGATGTTGCTATAATCTATGGTGAATTTTTCAAAACTAAGGAGTTACGCATGGGTAAATTCGTCAAAGATGTTGATGATTTTTTAAAATATTGTAAAGATAATGAAGTAGAGTTTGTAGATTTAAGATTTACTGATATCAAGGGGGCATGGCATCACCTTACTTATAGAATGAGTGCTATCAATAAAGAAAACCTTACAACCGGTGTACCGTTTGATGGTTCATCTATCGAAGCTTGGCAGCCAATCAACAAATCAGATATGATACTTAAACCTGATGTTGAGACAGCTTTCTTGGATCCTTTTACTGCTGATGTTACAATCGTAGTATTTTGCGATATCTATGATATCTACAAAGGTGAAATGTATGAGAAATGTCCAAGATCGATAGCGAAAAAAGCATTGAAACACCTAGAAGAAACAGGTGTGGGCGATGTCGCTTATTTTGGACCTGAAAATGAATTTTTCATCTTTGATGATGTGAGATTTAGAGATGATATCAACAGTTCATACTTTAGAGTTGACTCTGAAGAAGGGGAATGGAATAGCGATACAAAATATGAGCATGGTAACATGGCACACAGACCAAGAACAAAAGGTGGTTACTTTCCGGTTCAACCAATCGATTCTATGATGGATCTTAGAGCCGAGATGATCTTTATGCTCGAGCAAGTCGGTCTTGAAGTATCTCTTGGACACCACGAAGTTGCACAAGCTCAAGGGGAGATAGGTGTAAAATTTGGCACACTTGTTGAAGCAGCTGATAATGTACAAAAGTATAAATATGTTGTAAAAATGGTAGCACATCTTAACGGTAAAACTGCTACATTTATGCCAAAACCACTCCATGGAGATAATGGAAATGGTATGCACGTGCATCAATCTATCTGGAAAAAAGGCAAAAACACATTCTATAAAGAGGGTGAATATGCTAACCTCAGTGAAACAGCTAGACACTATATCGGTGGTGTTTTGCGTCATGCACAAGCAGTGGCAGCATTTACTAACCCATCAACTAACTCTTATAAAAGATTGATCCCGGGCTTTGAAGCGCCAAGTATCTTGACTTACTCAAGCCAAAATAGAAGTGCTAGTTGTCGTATCCCATACGGTGCAGGTGAAGCCGCAACAAGAATTGAGATGAGATTCCCGGATTCTACATCTTGCCCGTACCTTGCATTTACAGCTATGTTGCTTGCCGGACTTGACGGTATCAAAAACAAATTTGAGCCTGTTGGTCCGATGGATGAAGATCTTTTTGAGTTGAGTCTTGATGAGATTAGAGAAAAAGGCATACCGCAAATGCCTCATACACTCAGAGAAGCACTTGAAGCAATGATTAAAGATAACGACTTCTTGAAGCCTGTTATGAGTGATCTTTTCCTTACAACATTCAAAGATTATAAATTTGAAACACAAGTTTGGGAAGATGAAGCAAGACCAACTGCATTTGAGTATATGTCAACATACTCTTGCTAGTTATCTAAACGGGGCTTTGTCGCCTCGTTTCAATATCTGCTAATACACTACTTTATAAACAATCTAATCAATTTGATTTTGTTCGCTAAGCTAACACACTAAAAGAGTGCGCCGCCGTCTTCAATCATAGGTTTTGGAGGTTTTGCTGTCGGGTGTAGTCCCTCATTGTACTCTTCATTATCCGATACATCTGTTGTTTCATCTACGCCATCACTCTCATTAATCACAGTCTGATCAACAGTTGATACGCCTGTTGAGTCATCTATGCTTTCCCTTGTAGGAAGGGGGGATATTGTCGTGTAGTACTCTTTGCTCCCATCCATTGTTTTGCCTCTAAAGACCCCTTTAGGGATATCAAAAACTCTTTTGATTTTTGGATCGATACGCAGAAGTTTTTTGAAATATCGAGCAAAAGCCATCGCAGGGTATGAGCCTCCGGTTGCCCCTGCTCCGATACGATGATTATCATCTCTTCCAAGCCACACGATAACCTCTAAAGAGGGGGAATATCCACAAAACCAAGCATCTACATTTCTATTGGTTGTCCCCGTTTTACCGGCAAGCTCAATCCCACTCACTCCGGCTCTTCTTCCCGTTCCCCTTGTCACAACATCCCTGAGTATGCTTGTCATCAGATATGCCTGCTCCGGTTTTGTAAAGTTGGCTATCTCTTTCGGTCTTGTCTCAAAGAGAATCGTATTGTCTTTAGAGACAACCTTACTCACAAGTCTCGGCTCAATCATATGCCCATAATTTGCAAAAACTGAAAATATCTGCGCCATCTTAAGAGGACTTATATTGATTGCGCCAAGCGAGATAGACATATTTTGAGGAATATCTGGAATATCTAGAAAAGAGAGTCTTTTTGATATGGTATCGACCCCTATATCATGAACAAGATTGACAGTTGCTAGGTTTCTAGATGTATAGAGCGCTTCTCGAAGCGTGAGAAATCCTTTGAAGCTTCCTTCATAATTTTTAGGTGCCCAAATTTTTCTTTTTCCATTTTCATAGTACTCAAATGTTGTAGCTAAGTCAGGTAATTTTGTAGCCGGATTATACCCCATATCAAGTGCCGTTTGGTAGATAAAGGGTTTAAAAGATGAGCCCGGTTGTCTTTTGGTTTGAGTGACTCTATTGAATGCACTTTTTTTATAATCAACACCGCCGACAAGTGCCATGATATCACCGGTTTTACTATCTACTGCAATGATCGCGCCATTGAGATTCTTTTTACTACTTTCGTCACTATAGCGTTTATAGGCATCATCAAGTGTCTCCTTGAGCGACTCTCTTGCAATCTTTTGTTGTTTCATATCTATCGTTGTATAGATGCTGTAGCCACCTGTTTTGATATCTTTAAATTTATCCGAAAGCTCTCTTACGACTTCATCAGTGATATAGGGCGCTATATTTTCAGTCAAAGTAGTATTGTAAACTTTTGGTTTCTCTTCGACCGCCTCAAGATACTCTTTTTGACTAATCCAGCCTAAACTCTTCATCCTGAAAAGAACATTATTTGCTCTTTGCATTGATCTTGTATAGTGTCTTGTTGGATTAAGTGCGCTTGGAGCATTGGGGAGCCCCACAAGAATGGCACACTCTTTAAGTGTAAGCTCGCTAAGCTCTTTGTGAAAAAAGCCATTTGCTGCTGTTTTGATACCATGATAGCCGTTACCAAAAAATATCTCATTGAGATAACGCTCAAGTATCTCCTCTTTTGTCAATGTCTGCTCTATCTTAAGTGATACGATTGCCTCTTTAAGTTTTCTAGCGAATTTCTTCTCATTAGTAAGGAGCTTATTTTTAACAAGTTGTTGCGTGAGTGTACTACCGCCTTCGACAAATTTTCTCGCTTTGATATCTTTAAGGATAGCTCTTATAATCGCATCAAGATTGACGCCGTCATGTTCAAAAAATCGTGTATCCTCTATGGCAACAAGTGCCTCTATCACTCTACCCGGGATCTCATCATATCTTGCATAAAGTCTATGCTTGCCTTCAAAAAGATAGGCGATTCTTTTCCCATCTCTATCATAGATAGCAGTTGAAACTTTTGGGTTATAATCTATAAGTTCTTGCGCATCAATATTTACCTGTTTATATGCGTAGACAAAAGCTCCCACCACACCGATAGTAAGCATTATCGCAAGCAGTATCGAGCCCTTTATCATCTTGTGTATCATTTTCTAAACTCCCTATTTTCAAAACCGGCATCAATAAGCTCTTTAGTGTACAAATCTTTTGGCCGCTCAAAGATGCTCTTTGCATCTCCACTCTCTATACATTTTCCTTGCTTTAAAACGACGATATCATCACACAATTTTTTAGCGATACCCATATCATGCGTTACAAAAAGCATCAAAAACCCTATTTTTTCTTGCAATTGTATCAAAATTTTTATGATTTCGTCTCTCAGTTGAGGATCAAGTGCCGTTGTAGGCTCATCAAGCAGGAGCAATTTTGGTTTTGATGCTAACGCCATTGATATTATAACTCTTTGGAGCTGTCCACCGCTTAATTCTGAAGGAAAACGATCCAATAAAGCGACATCCAACCCCGTCATTTCAAAAAGTTCTATCGCATTTTTTAGATCACCGATCCACTGTTTTTTGATGTGACTCATGGGCGAAAGTGCCGTAAAAGCATTTTGAGGCACAAACCCTATGCTTTTACCTCTGACAAGCTCAAACTCACTTTGTATATCAAGTTGTGACTCGAGTGAAGTCGGCAAAAGATTCATAAGTGCTTTAAGTGTCAGCGATTTTCCACTCCCGCTTTGCCCGACAAGCGCTGTCGAACTCTTGATATCAAAACCGATATCGACCAAAGTCTCTTCCTTGTGTTTGATGTATATTTTTTTACACGCAATCATTGGCATCTCTTATAAGTTTAAATGCTTCTCTAGTCTGTGGCAAAGAGATATTGATTCGAGGTATGATCCGAAGAATAGGCTTTGAAACTGTTGGCTGCCTGATAGCGCCTATAAAAAACCCTTGCTCCTTGAGTGCCTTTTGTATCTTTTGTACACTCTGATTATCTTTTTGTTCAATGCTCAAGATAAGTGAGTAGATTTTTTTGCCAAAAATCTGCTTTGCTAACCTTTGTCTTTTTTGAATCTTTTGAACAAATCTCTCTCTATTTTTCGTTATATAGCGAAGATTTACGAGCGCTAAAGCAGCATCAAAAAGCGAAGGTGCCGTTGAGTAGATGATGGGCTTTGCTCGATTTTCTAAAAATGAGATGATCTCTTTTGAAGCCAAGATATAAGCGCCTTGCGAGCCATATGCCTTACCAAGCGTTCCCATCTTGATATGTTTTTTCTTGGGCGTGATGCCAAAATAATCAAACACTCCCAAGAGATTTTTGCCCAACACGCCACTACTATGTGCTTCATCGACTATCATAAAGGCGCCAAACTCATCAGCAATATCAAATATCTCTTTTTTGCAGATATCCCCACTCATAGAGTAGACACCCTCGATAGCTATAAAGACTCTTTTTGCTTTTATGCCTTGGAGTTTTTCTCTAAGATCATCAGGATCATTGTGTTTAAAAAATGCGTACCTATCCTCTATCAATTTCGTTGCCAATATACCACTGGCGTGAAACTCCTCATCCATAAGGAGAAAATCGCCTTTACGGACCAAAGATTCAACAAGGGCGATGTTTGCTAAAAAACCACTACTAAGCATAATCGCCGATTCAAATCCATTGAGCTTAGCTAATTCATTTTCAAAAAGCGCATGCACCATATGATAGCCGCCTACAAGCATGCTCGCCTTTGGAGCAAAGCTCTCTTGTGCCAAAAGAAGCTTGATCGCTTTCTTGACCTGTTTCTTATCTGAAGCAAGTCCAAGATAATCGTTGGTGCCAAGATCTATCAGTTCGCTATCTAAAAGTATTCTCTCTCTAAAACGGTTTGATTTTTTGAGTGCTTTTAACTCATTATCATACATTGATAATCCTATATCTATAGATGTTTTGGATTATATCAAAAATCAGATCAAATCCCTAAAGATTGCTCTTTATGTACTCTCTAGATGCCGCTAGCGCCTCTTCTACCTTGGAAGCATCCTTGCCACCGGCTTGCGCGAAATCATCTCGACCGCCGCCACCACCGCCAAGAATTGGGGCGATCTCTTTGATCCAAGCGCCGGCTTTAATGCCAATGCCTTGAGTACCGCACGCAATGAGCACTTTGTCATTTTTGGGCTGTATCAACATCACGGCAACTTTGTCGTATTTGTTTTTTGCTTCATCAATAAGTGTTTTGATATCGCCATTTTCAACAGTATCGATGATCACATGAATCCCATCTATCACTTCGCTTTTAAGCTCTTGCTTTGTTGCACTTTGTGCACTTGCAAGCTCGCCTTTTAACTCTTTTATCTGCTCTTTGAGTTTTGAAACTCCCAAGAGTACATCTTGATTTTTCACCTCATCTTTAATGCTCTCAAGATTACTGCGTAACTCTTTTACAAACCCGAAAGCTTCCTTGGCACAAATCGCCTCTATACGCCGTACACCGGCACTCACCCCACTCTCTTTTGTGATAAGAAACATACCTATCTCAGATGTATTTGTCACATGCGTTCCACCGCACAGCTCTGTAGATACACCGGAAAAGTCGACCATTCTCACCTCATCAGAATACTTCTCGCCAAAAAGTGCAATGGCACCTTTTTGCTTCGCAGTCTCAACATCCGTTACTTCCGTATCGCTTTTTAAAGCTCTATCAATCTTATCATTGACCCAAGCCTCTATGCTTGCAAGCTCATTTTTGCTCACTGCTTTTGGATGTGAGAAATCAAACCGCAACCTCTTTGCTTCCACCAGTGATCCTGCTTGTGCTATATGTGCACCTAGTATCTCTCTAAGAGCGGCATGCAAAAGATGTGTTGCCGAGTGGTGTTTGGCTATTTGTGCACGACTATCATCAACGATGGCTTCAACCTCATCACCCACATTAAGACTGCCTTCAAAGTGACTCAAATTGAGCTCTAGAAATTTTCGTGTCTCAGTAACTTTGATAGTATCATTGATACTACCGCTATCACCACATTGCCCACCTGACTCGGCATAAAACGGTGTCTTCTCAAGCATCACCCAACCCGAACCTTGTACGCTCTGAACGCTTTTAAAATCCTCATCTAAAAGTGCTATAACTTTTGAGTGAGCCTGTGTGGCTTCATAGCCTACAAATTGATTGGCGCCAAACGCTTCGAGTAACTCTTTAAAATCACCGCTACTGAGTGCATCGCCGCTTCCTTTCCATGAAGCTTTGGATTTTTTTCTTTGCTCATCCATCTGCTTATCAAACATCTCTATATCTAAACGAATGTTTTGCTCTCTTAGCATATCTTGAGTGAGGTCAAGTGGAAAACCATAGGTATCATAGAGCCGAAAGGCAACTTCACCGCTAAAGATATCTTTGGTGTTTTTAAGCTCTTTTTGAAAAAGATTGATCCCGGCATCTATCGTCTCAAAAAAACGCTCCTCTTCAAGCATCATCGCACTTTTGATAGACTCTTTTTGCGTCTCAAGATATGCATAATGGCCACCCATATTTTGAGCAAGCACATCAACAAGCTTATGCATAAAAGGGGCTCTTAGCCCCAAAAGATAACCGTGGCGGATAGCTCTTCTCATGATGCGTCTGAGCACATAGCCTCTGCCTTCTTTATCGAAGTTTACGCCTTGGGCTAAAAGAAAAGAACAAGAGCGTAAATGATCGGCGATGACTCTAAAGCTTGCACTTTTTGCATCACTATAATCATACTTGCACCCTACAAGTGATTCGATCGCTTCAATATAGGGCATAAAAAGCGATGAGTGGTAGTTGTTGAGTTTTCCCTCTTTGATAGCAACAACCCGCTCCAATCCCATACCGGTATCGATACTCGGACTCGGCAGTGGATGCATATCCCCACTCTCATCTCTCTCGTATTGCATAAAGACGAGATTCCATATCTCTAAAAATCTATCGCCCTCACCTCCCATCTTATCTTCAGAAGAGTTAAAATTTTCTTCACCTTGATCAAAAAATATCTCACTACACGGCCCGCAAGGTCCCGTATCTCCCATTTGCCAAAAGTTATCTTTGTCACCAAATCGCATGATACGGCTAGGATCGATATGTTGTGACCATATCTCGAAGGCCTCATCATCACTATCATGCACCGTAACCCAAAGTTTTTCAACAGGCAATCCAAGATAACTACTACTTGTGATGAACTCCCAAGCATAAGCGATTGCCTTCTCTTTAAAATAGTCTCCAAAAGAGAAATTGCCAAGCATCTCAAAGAAGGTATGGTGTCTTGCTGTGTAGCCGACATTATCAAGATCATTGTGTTTCCCACCTGCTCTGATACAGATTTGTGAGCTTGTTGCTCGAGGAGGATTTGGGATAGGCACAGTGCCTGTAAATATATCTTTAAATTGCACCATGCCTGCATTGGTAAAAAGAAGCGTCGGATCATCAGGTACAAGTGGTGAACTTGGCACTATGGCGTGTTCCTTGCTCTTAAAAAAATCTAAAAAAAGTTGCCTTATGTCCATAAAAATCCCCGTTTAAAATATCGATATTGTAACTAAAAAAATTTCAAATTAGCCTTTTTTTCTATACGTTTCAAGCTCTTGGGCTAACTTCTTATAAAGCTCGTCAAGCCAAAAGAACTTTTGCCTATCATATCTTACTACTCCACCATCTCTAAAATCTACAGGAGCTATGATCACTTTTATATTTTTGATGCCAACTTTTTGTACTAAAAAGTAGAGCTGTTCTACATTGTAATCTCCAAGCGGGATGCAGCCACTTGTTTGGCATCCTCCATGGATCATGATGTCTCCACCCATATTGGCGATACCATACATCTTGGCTATTTTCTTATCAAAGCTATTGGGGTAACTTATCTTCATCGAGAGGTGAAATTGGCTGTTTGGATTGAGGTACTCTATACCATAGATGCCTTCTGGTATCTGATGATCTCCTTGCTGCAGTTTTGGACCGAGTTTACCGGAACATGCACTAAATGGGAAAGAGGTGATGTAGACCATCTTGCCATTTTTTTCTCCCCACACTTCAAGCATGGCGCTATTTTTGATCGCTATAAGCGTAATCTTTTTAGGATAGATGATAAAATCACTATCGGCAAGTGCGTGTTTGAGTTTTCTCTCGCTGCTAATCACCTCGAGTTCGGGCTCTTGGATGAGAATCCTTGGCTTGAACTTAGAAATCTTTGTGGGCTCAAAACATTTTTGGTAATACTTATACCAATACTCTTTCGTTAAAAAAAGAGCTATAGCGACGATAGCTAGTAAAAAGAGAGTATAAAACAGTGTCTTCATTGCACGCTCTTAATAATCTTGGCTATCTCTTGAGCGCCATCTTTTTTGATAATCTCTAGCAGTCCTCTACTTTTCTGTTCTATGTCGGCATTTAAGATGATTTCTTTGATTTTTTTGACCTTCAAATCGCGCTCACGAATAACCCATGCAAGATCTTTTTTTGCTAAAAATTTTGCATTGTAGTATTGATGATCTCCTGCTGCATATGGAAAAGGGATAAAAATCGCCGGTAGACCTGTCGCGCTCAACTCCCAAAGTGTTGATGCACCACTTCTAGCAATCGCCAAATCAGACTCGCTCATATATCTTGCTATCTCTTTTGTAAAACCGAAAACTTCTGCTTCAATGCCTTGTTTTTTATACTCTTTTTGAACACTTTTTATATTTTTCTCTCCGGCTTGATGGACGATAGATATACCTTGCTCTTTGAGCCATGGCGCCAATTTGATTGCCAATTTATTGATAGCTTTTGCACCTTGAGAACCGCCCAAAAAGATAATCTTTTTGATCTCACTTCGCGCTCTTGCAGACTCAAAAAACTCCTCTTTTATAGGATAGCTTTGGATAGGGCTTTGAGGATCATACGAGGAGATAAAATATCGTGCATATTTTTTGAGCCGTCTATTGAGTGCGCCGCTCAGAGCGTTTTGCTCATGAATCACAAGAGGCGTTCCGGCTAAAAGTGCGGCTATAGAAGTTGGAGCAGCAGAAAACCCACCAACACAAAAAACAACGCGTGCTTTTTGTTTTTTTAAGATGATATAAGATCTGATAGTAGCTTTCAAAAGAAGCCAGAGTGAGACGATTTTGCCAAAGAATTTTTGGTTGACAACACCTCTTGTGTTTAAAAAATATCGCTCTTTAAAATCACTATCATTTTCAAACCAAGCTTGATCTTGACCCATCGTTGAGCCTATATAGATAAGCTCCTCATCTTTGAGATACTCTTTAAGTGCCTTGATGATTACAAGATGTCCACCCGTACCGCCTCCGGTCATTACTATTGCCATGCCTCGCTCCTTATCCTTGATATCTTTTTTTTGAAACCATCAATACCATCCCTATAGCGATGCACAAGGAGAGTATCTGTGAGCCGCCATAACTCAAAAACGGCACAGCGATTCCTTTTACAGGCGTGATGCCTGATATTCCAAAACTATTCATAACAAATGCAAATCCTATCAATAACGCTACACCGATGCAAAAGAGATAATAGACGGGGTTTGTTAACTTTGCGGCTATTTTAAAGAGCCGAAAGATGATAAAAAGCATCGCAAATGTCACTATGAGCAGACCAAAAAAACCAAACTCCTCAGCAATGCCCGACAAGATGAAGTCGGTATGGACATCACTCAAATATCCCAACTTAAACTGCCCATTACCAAGCCCTACTCCAAAGTAGCCTCCGTTATTGATGGCATTGAGCGAATTTGATACCTGATAAGGCTCTTTTGTCACTACATCTACTCTGAGTGATTGCATATTTTCAAAAGGAAAAATAGCAAGAATAGTGTCTTGAACACCTGCCCACCAACCTTTGACCCGCTCTATCCTATGAGGTGCTGCAACTATGAGTCCTACAAATGCTACTGCACCTCCTAGCATCAGTGTAAGAAAAAAACGAAAACTACTACCTGCAAAGATAAACATAATCATCAAAGTTGCACCAACGACGACGACCTGCCCAAGATCTTTTTGCAAAATCGCGATCAAAATCACTGCGATGAGGAAGACGGCGAGATAGGGAGAAAATGCTCTTATCTCTTCGATAAATTCCATTTTTCCTCTATTGAGCAATTTCCGAGAGAAACTCCAAGCCAAAAAGAAAACAAACCCAATCTTAAAAAACTCAACCGGAGCGATAGAGAGCGGTCCGGCATGTATCCATCTTTTTGCGCCTCCGACTGATCTTACGATAGAGCTTGGGAAAAATTGCATCGCAAACATCAGTATGAAGAAAAATATAAATATAGATATCCCAAGTGGAATAAACCAACGATCGGGATCGAATCGACTCAAAATAATGATTGATAAAAATCCAAGTGTTACTGCCATAAGCTGTCTTGCAAAGAAATGCCAAGAGTTATATTCGAAATGAACAACCGTATAGACAGAGAGAGAATAGGTCATCATAAGCGAGATTGCAAGCAAAAACATAACTGCTATAAAAAGGGGTCTGTCAATCATCAAGTCAAGGCTCTTTTGTTTTTTTATCATTCTATCTAAAGAGAGTTATATTTTCAAAGCGTAAAGGGCAAATCAAAGTGAGTTTTGATTAAAATTAGAAGACAATTATAAGAATTTATAAAATGAAAGAATCAAATTGACACAAACAAATAATCTCGCGGAGCAAAAAAGCAAAAAATTACTTATACTCTATACAATCTTTATCATGCTCTTTTTCTCCTTTTTGTATTCTGTCTTTAGAACTATTCACAAAGAGAGAAGACTTCCGACTGCTACGACAACCGTGCATGATCGATCCTTGCGAGGCAACATCATCTCGAGCGATGGGTACACTTTGGCAAGTAGTAAAAAGAGTTATGAGGCTTCCATTAGAGCGGAGAGTATCGATCCTGACAAAAAAGAGCTCTTTATAAAACTCTTTAGCCTCTATAGCAATATCCCTGAGGCAAATATCAAAAAGAGATTTAAAAATACTAAAGGCGCAGAGATTACAAAAGGGACAATCATCCTCTCTAGAGACATCGACGCAAGAGGTGCCGCACAACTCAAATCACTCGCATACAAGCTTAGACGGCTCAATGTATTTCGATCTATCAAACTTGCAAGCGGTGTCGAGATACTCTATGGGCTTGATGTCGTCGAAAATGGAGAAAGCCGACTCTTCCCTCTTTTTGATGTCGCTGCACCTGTACTTGGATTCGTCGGTGATCTAAGAGAAGAAGACGGATACATAAGACCTATAGGCAAACAAGGGCTTGAGCGGTATTACAATAAATATATCGCCTATAAACAAAATGGTTACCTTCAAGGCAAAAGAGATGTTGTCGGCGCTTTGATACAGAACAACGAGAGTAAAAGTGTACCGCGCATCGACGGACTTGACCTCCATCTTAATATCCCTCTCTCTTTGCAAAGAAGGGTTGAAATCATCTTAGATCACATGAAAAAAGAGCTCCAAGCCGATGAGATATTAGCAGGTATTATTGAGTCAAAAAGCGGTAAAGTACTCACGTTAGCAAGCTCAAACAGATATAGTCCTAGCGGCATAAAACAACAAGACATCCCCGTGCTTACCCCAAACTTTACAGAGTATCTCTATGAGCCGGGTTCTGTCATCAAACCACTTACTCTAGCTATAGCGATGCAACTTGGCAAAGTCAAACCTGAGAGCGAATTTGACCTTTATGGTGGTAAATTTAAAATCGGCAAATATACAATCACCGATGATCATAAATTTGAAAAATTGAGTGCGGCTGATATCATCGCTTACTCTTCAAATATCGGTATCACGCAAATCGTTTGGCTCCTCAAAGGGAAAGAGTTCCACGACGGACTCAAAAGCTTTGGGCTTTCAAAACCTACAGGCATCGATCTTCCAAGAGATCTCACCGGCTCTATCAAATCACCTACGACACTTAATCACAAGCTTGACAGCTCAAACACATCTTATGGGTATGGGCTTATGGTAAGTTTTATGCAACTACTCAAAGCCTATACGGCATTTAATAACGAAGGGGTCATCCCCGCTCCTAGGATCGCAGCATACTTAGAAGATGTTTTCGGCAAACACTATACCCTGCCTTGCGATAAATATACGCTGCATCCATTGAGTGCAGATGTAGCAAACAGTATGAAGAAGATACTTATAAAAACCGTCGAAGAAGGAACAGGGAAAAAAGCGATATACCCGGGGCTTGAGGTAGGAGGTAAAACAGGTACGGCACATATAGCAAGGGATGGAAAATATGTGCAGGAGTATCAAAGTAGCTTTTTCGGTTTTGTCAACGACAAACAAGGCAACAAATATACCGTAGGCGTTTTAGTCATCAAACCTAAAAAGAAATATACCTATTTTGCTGCTCAAACAGCAGTACCGACTTTTAAAAAGATAGCAAAATCTTTAGTAGAGCTAGGCTACCTCTTCCCTGAAAAAGTAGAAGAGACAGATGTGGAAAATAGAGATCAAGACAGTATCATAGATGAGATAACTCCACCGAAACCACTCCAAGAAAAAGTAGAACCTAAACCGCAAGAGAATAAACCGCTTTCCCCTCAAGATCTTTTTAAAAATATCTAAACTTGGATATTATCGATAAGTCTTGTTGCCCCTACAAATCCGGCTACGAGAATGATAGTATCACCGATGATAATCTGCTCAATATTTTGAAATTTTCGATCGACTATCGCAACATAATCAATCTTGATATACTGACTAAGTTCATCAATCATCGCATCTCTAATCGTCTTGATATTGCGCTCACCGCTTGAAATCATCTTTGTTGCTATTCGCAATGAACGCGAAAGAGAAAGCGCTTGTGTTTTCTCTTCACCGCTGAGATAGACATTTCTACTACTAAGTGCTAAACCATCACTATCACGGACTATGTCACATGGCACTATAACGGTATCTAAAAAATAGTCTTGTACCATACTCTGGATAAGTGCGAGTTGCTGTGCATCTTTTTTGCCAAAATATGCCTTCCAAGGACGGGTGAGATTGAGAAGTTTGAGCACGACTCGAAGTACACCGTCAAAATGCCCGGGTCGTTTTTCACCCTCAAGCAGATAGCCACGCACTTGCGGTGCAATGATGCTCATCTCATCTTTCGCATACATCATCATAGCATCAGGCATAAAGACCACATCTACGCCTGCATGTTTACAGATCTTAAGGTCGGCTTCCTCTTTTTTTGGATATTTTTCTAGATCTTCACCCTCTAAAAACTGCGTTGGATTAACAAAGATAGAGACGATAACTCGCTCATTCTCTTTTTTTGCACGCTGGATCAAAGAGAGATGTCCGGGATGGAGCGCGCCCATGGTCGGCACAAAACCAACACTTCCTTCCATAGAAGCTCTCGCTCTTTTTAACTCATCTATATCTTTTATAATGAGCATACCTTATAACCTCTCTTTGTAGTATATTTCGATAAAATAATACCAAAACTTTTCAAAAACGAAACAGATATAAAAGGGTATACATGGATAGTTATGAGTATGGAGAGCTGCTCAAAACGCTAAATACAAAAATTGAGAATATTGCAAATATACTCAAACCGCAAGAACTAAGAGAGAGACTTACAGAGATCGAAGTCATGCAACAAGACCCGATCTTCTGGGAAGATAGTGATATGGCGGGTAAGATATCGCAAGAGAAAACGACAACGCAGAGAACATTGGCAAAGTTTGATAAAGCAAACGATATGCTCAGCGATGCCAATGAGTATTTTGAGCTTTCAAAAAGTGAAAAAGATGAAGATACTCTGGCGCTTCTACTTGAAGACGCTTCAAGCCTGGAAGATACCGTCGAAGTGCTCGAAGTGGAGATGATGCTTCGTGGTGAACACGATGATAACAATGCCATCATCACTATCCACCCGGGTGCAGGCGGGACTGAGAGTCAAGATTGGGCAAGCATGCTCTATAGGATGTATCTGCGATGGGCTGAGCGAAAAGGATTTAAAGTCGAAGAGCTCGACTATCAAGCGGGTGAAGAGGCAGGCATAAAAGATGTCTCTTTTATCATCAGAGGTGAAAATGCTTACGGTTATCTCAAAGTAGAAAACGGTATCCATAGGCTTGTGCGCATCAGTCCGTTTGATAGCAATGCAAAACGCCATACCTCTTTTACTTCCGTGATGGTCTCGCCCGAGATAGATGATGATATCGATATCGAGATAGAAGACAAAGATATCCGCATCGACACCTACAGAGCTAGCGGTGCAGGCGGACAACATGTCAATAAAACAGAAAGTGCTATCCGCATCACGCATATCCCGACCAATATCGTTGTGCAGTGTCAAAACGACAGAAGCCAACATAAAAATAAGGCAAGTGCCCTGAAGATGCTCAAGTCTCGCCTCTATGAATATGAGATGGCAAAAAAACAAGCTGAGATAGACGGTGTAGAAAAAAGTGATATCGGCTGGGGCCATCAGATACGCTCTTATGTACTTGCACCTTATCAACAAGTCAAAGACTCTAGAAGCAATCAAGCCTACTCCAATGTTGATGCAATCCTAGATGGAGATATCGACAAACTCTTAGAGGGTGTCCTCATAGCACAAGCAAAATAACCATATTTAATGATTATTTTTCATTAAGATATTAATTATAATATATTTTTAAGATATTTTTTAGTATGATTAAGTATGAGAGGTTGGGATAATCCAATCTAATTCCTAGCAAAAAAGGATGCAGAATGCCTAGAATATTTTTAAGAATTTTTATTTTTATCGGCTTGTTTTTTGTCACAAGTTCTTTTGGTGCTATTTTCAAAGTAAGCGATGCCTCTATAGCTGAGGGAGATGCAGGAAGGACGTATCTTAATTTCACTATAGAACTATATGCTACGCCGAGCTCACCATGCGATAGGAGAACAAGATATCGAGTGTATTATAAAACATACGATGGTACAGCTACAACGGGGAATAATGACTATGAATATAAATACGGTTATTTTAGTTATCGTAATAATTGGGTCACCATTCGACCAGTCTCCGGAACGCAAACTTGTGCAACGCAAAATGTTAGTGTCATAATTAATGGCGATACCGATCTGGAAACCGATGAAACCTTTACACTTAATCTTTATAATTCTTACCATGCCAGTATTGACAATGGTACCGCAACAGGAACCATTATCAATGACGATCAAGCACCTGCTTCAAGTTTTAGTCTTCGATACAAAGCAAACCTTATGGGGAATATGAAGGTTATCGGCAACACTGTACTAAAAGATGATAATTGGTTCTGGCATAATCAACAACAAGAATCAAACTCAGAGGTTGATCTTAGATATATAACTAATAATATTCCGGCGGGAACATTTAATGCCTCGACAGCCACATTAACCGATAATGCAATCACAAGTGATGGTGTAGCAAAGATAAAATGGGCAGGGCTTTACTGGTCTGGATATCTGCACACTTATGATGGCTCCGATGTAAGCTATTCAACCCAATATACAGGACTCACAGATAAAACAACTATCAATAATGTAATTAACAATCATACAGTTATTTTTACAGTCAATGGAACATCCTCTAATATAAGAGGTCAAGTTTTAGGAACAAATCTTTATATGGACACTTGGAATTATGATGGAATCAATTATGCTTGTTTTGCTGATGTCACAGCTCTTTTGCAAGATCAAGACCCAAGGGCAACTTATACAGTAGCGAATGTGCCTTCAATGGAAGGAAGGACACAGAGCGGTACCCGTGATGGTCTTGGAAATTCAGGAGCTTGGAGCTTGGTAATAGTCTATGAAAATAAATCACCGAGCGAAAAGACAAGAAATGTAACCGTATTTGACGGATATGAATCTCTTGGTGTTGTTAGAAATGTGAAAATTCCTTTAGAAGGTTTTTTAACTCCAACAAGCGGTGAAGTAGATTCTACCCTCTCTATCTTTGCAAATGAAGGTGATAGATATATTACCGGTGATTATCTTAGTATAATCAATCAAGACAATAACACTTTTAAAGTTGATGCTGTGAGTGGGACACCAAATAGCGACGGATACACTAACTATTTTGCTTCATATGTTACGGGTGTTCCAAGTAGAAATCCTACATACTTAAACAACAATGGTATAGATATCCAAACCAGTAATATCGGGAGTGCCAATAATGGTATAGGTGCAATTAGCAACAACCAAAACAAGGCAACGATTGAAATAGGAACAAACGGGGATTACTTTTACCCAATTTTAGCTGCTTTTGCAACTGAACTCTATAGACCTGATATATGCTATGATTTTGCCGGACTTGTCGGAGATAATATAATAGTTCCTGTTGGCGATGATAGGACTTTTAGCGTAACCGAATGGGCATCAGGGGATCCATTTTATCTAAAAGCCTTTATACGCTCTGAAGAATCAGATTTTGCTCTTGTTAATACGAGTCTTAAAGTTGCGTTATCAGACCTTGATGACAATAGCTTGCCTACTTCAAAATTATCATTTAGTCTAGCCAAAACTGAAGTTTCCCCAAATAGTATCAATGGATATCTTCCTGCTATTGGTATTGCAAGCGATGCATCCGGCACATTCTTTTCCATTGGGGAAGATAATTCACCAACAGGTGGAATAATTAGTGCAAATGAAAACACCTATGCGAAAGCAGCATTTAATTTTGGAACAAGTAGCATAATTGAAGGGAAATTTGATCTAATACTCAACACTTATTTGCAACTTGACCCTAATAATCCTACTGATTTAACTCCATATACTTATTCCACAAAAGAAGGAACACTTCAGATGTGCGGGAGAAATTATGTCTACGACCCTGTTCCTCTCTACTTTAATATTGAACGTCAAGGTAGTGACACTTATACTGCGCCATATGATAAGTATCCTCTTTACACCCAAGTTGTTGGTAAGCCTTTTAATATAGATATAGTTAGCTACACGGGTGCACCAAGCTATACTACAGAGGTGGGAATAAATAATGTAACTGTAGATCTTGAGCTGTTTAATGCAGGAAGCTATGAAAACAATAGTACTGTAGGGTATGACTCTACATGTAGCGAACCAAGCAATGCCGTAACAGATGGGCTATTTCGCACATTCACAGGAGATTCAAGAATTCATGTTGATGACTTTGTAAGTGATGTTGCATTAGCAAATGCTGCTTTTAGAGTATGGGTTTTAACAACAAGTAATGACGAACCAATACATCACTCTTGTACGGATCCAAGCGATGATGCTTGTTTCAAAACAGTTTATGAAGATAACTATTTTGATGCTAATTCGAGTGATAATATTTGTCAGGATGAGTGTCTCTATGCGCCAAATGGACAATGCTATTCATGTCTTAAAAAATATTACGCTAAACCTATATGCTCAAGAGATAATTTTTCTGTTCGTCCTGATGGATTTAAAGTACGAATCTATGATGATAACGAGAGCAATGAATCAACTACCCCTGAAGAGATTATCTCAAATGGCGGGAATAATCAAGGAGTACTAGCATCCGGGTATAACTATCTACTCGGCTTACAAGCTTTGGCCTTTCCTCAAAGCGGTGAAACATTGGCTTTTGGATACTATAATGAAAACTTTAAAATAGAAAGTTTGCAAAATGCTCCTGATAGAGATGCTATCGTACTTCAATTTAATGATAATAACACAAGTTGTAATGATACAAATTCTACAACATATCGTTATATTTTCCATAATGGAGCAATCGAAAGCCTCAAAGGTACAAATAAATTATTTGCATTTGATAATGTCGGCAACTATCAATTTTGGATAGATGATACAGACTGGACTAAAGTAGATCAGAAGGACTATCCATACAAAACTACATTTGGCGGAACGGTAAAATCCGATTGTGTAGAAGGAAGTGCATCATCATCACCACCAAATATGGTTGGGTGTAGCACAAGGTCTATAGTCAGTGACAATAGTAACTTTAATAATATTAATTTACAATTTAACCCATATGGATTTAATCTTGATAGTGTAAATATGCAAAATAGCCCAAATGCCAGTAATACTAGTTGGCTTTATACAAATAATCTTGATGAGAATTCATCTATGGGTGTTAAATTTGATGGTAATGTCACTGCTGTTGCTAAGAATGGAGACGACCCGACAAACTACACCCCGACAAGTAACTTTGTAGTTGGGTGTGCTGCAACTAATGTCGATCTTGATCTCAACATTACGAGTACCCCAACTGCAGGTAGCATACAAGCCTTTAGCCTTAATGACGGTTCAACAACCAACATTGGTTTAAATAATACTCTTATGGGGGTTGTTGACTCCAATGGAACACAAGCAACCATACCAGGTGCAAATTTTATAAAAGACAATAATGGATCCGCTACAATCGATTTGCGCTACAATTATGATAGAGAAAATGATAAAGTAACAAATCCAATCTTAGCAACTTTCAATTCGCTTACAGCTTCAGCGCCCAATGCAAGTGCGCGTGCTCATATGGATAACAACAGAACGCCTGATGGTAATCGCACTTATAATGCGAGCAGAACTTTCCTAAAAGCAAGAGTATATCCAAAAAATGAAGATAAAGTTATCGAAGTAACAGGTGCAAGTGATACGACATCACTTGCTGTGCTTGCTTATTGCGACAACAATTCTCTTGTTTCTTGTAATAGTGTCCTCAATGATGCTCCGGAAAACTCACCGCAACTTAATTGGTATTATATGACAACTCATGATGCTGGAACTGAGGGGCTTATCATCTCTCTTGCCAGCTTGCAAGCCGGAACCAATATATCACCAAGCAACAATATACAGTTTGTTAATAATGGCTCAACTAACGGTATTACAATTGGATACGCAGGAGCTAGATCCCAAGTAGTCCAAATAGATGTAACTCCGGATGAATGGCTAAAATACCATATAGATGCTGGAAGGGATGGTTTGCCTTTCTTTAGATATAATTTCCTAACTGCTCCCGGTTGGGTGGGAGAAGGAGATACAGGAAATGTAGTCGGCACTCCGGTTGCACCTACTACTGATAGCGGAGATAGAGTATCATGGTAAAAAAAAGAAAGGCGATAGCAATGATAGAGCTTATTATTGCTATCGTTATCATGGGGATTGCACTTTTAGCTATCCCAATGATTAATAAAGAAGCAGTTAGAAGTGGAGAAAGCGCGATGCTACAAGAGTCTGTAGCCGCAGGTGCTTCGCAGATACAACTTATCCTCTCAAAACATTGGGATGAGCAAAATGCCGATCCTGCGTTGGGAGCTTCTATCCTAACTACTACATCCGGAAATTTTAATACTTATGGAGGACTCAATCCTGCTAGCAGAACAACTCTTAACACAAATGGCGAAGTAGTTGCGGCAAGCAACGCTCTTGGTGCTGAAGGCGGTGATCGTGATGATATCGATGATTTTAATGGTATAGCTGTTGGTTTAATAGACATTCAAGGAACAACAGCTCTACATGGTGATTATGCAGATGAGAATATCATTATGACCACTGTTGTAGATTATGGTAATGATGGTTTTAACACAGCACAAACCATAAATGGAGTTGACCCTTTTGGTGGTGGCGCACCGACAACCAATATCAAGTTGATAACCATGACGCTTTCGCATAATGTAATTGCTCCAACAGGTATTGACTCCGTAGATAACAAAAGTGTGGTTTTATATGCATTTAGTTGCAATATTGGTAGCACTAAACCAAACATTACAGGAGATTAACTAGTGAAACAATCGCGATTTGCTTTTTCCATGGTTGAACTTGTTTTTGTTATTGTGGTGCTTGGTATTGTAAGCTCCATCGGAGCCTCTATCATCGCTAAAGCTTTTGAAACTTATGTCATACAAAAAGCAACCTACAATGCTAGTGTGAAAACAGAGCTTGCCGCTCAAGAGATAGCTAATCGTCTTGCTAACTCTGTCCCGTGGACATTTGTTGCCAAAATACCCGGAGATCATGCCGGTCTTATTGTTTTAAAAGAGTCTCCTACCAATAACACACACACAGTACTTGAGTGGGTTGGTATCGATAATGATAGCTTTAGTGCTGTTACACCCCCTGGATGGAGTGGATATTGTGATATTAACTCTTCTAACCCTGGGCAATGTCCTACCCAGGGGAGTGATCCTGCGTTTACTACTGCAGTGATACCAAATCTCTCCGGCCCTACAGCAACCACAACATCAACCATTGCTGATAGTGCAGTTTTTTTTAAAACAGACTATTATAGCAGTGCACTTCGATACAGCCCTAGATGTATAGGTTTCGCAAATGACGGCGATACAACTTGTGCTGTCGGTGTTGCTACTTTTGTAGCCGGTCCTCCTCCGGTGATTAATTTTGATGATGCCAATCCAAAAATACGCGCTGAGCAGTACGCGCTCAGTTGGAGTGCTTACGCTTTGGTGCCGGTTTATGTTCGAACAACACCAAGCGGCACAAGACTTTATGATCTTATGCTTTTTTATGGCTATCAACCATGGGAAAATGAAACCTATAATGGTGGTGGAAGAACAGGTTCAACTCTTATTAATAATGTTTCAGCCTTTAAATTTACACAGCTTGGCAATACAATTCGATTCAAACTCTGTGTAGTGCAACAGATCGGAACAGGAGCTAGAGAACAAATAACGATCTGTAAAGAGAAGGCGGTGGTACGATGAGAAAAGCATTTTCTATGGTCACGGCGATATTTGTTATCTTAATCTTAGCAACCATTTCTGTGCTTGTGCTCAACACAGCAGGACAAATCACACAAAACACAACACTCCAGTACCGTCAAGAGCAAGCAGCACTCCTAGCAAAAAGCTACACTGAGTTTGCTATCATGAGCTTACTCAATCATGATAAAGTTGCAACAGGTAGTTGTGTTGAGAATATAAATAGCGGCAATCTTTTAGGAGGAGCTAGTTATTCAGCAAGGGTTAGAATATATTATATAGGCAATAATCTCCCATGTACTGCAGGCAATATATTAAATGCCAACTCAATAGCTCAAAATCTTGCCGTCGGTGTTCCTTATTCTCCCGATGTTATCATTGACGTTTTTGTGAGCTATACTGATCCTCTTAACCCTGCTGAAAATATCACTTACTACCGACGATCACTCCAAAAAATTTAAAGAGGATTTTCCTCTTTAAGTAGACTCTATTTATCATTCATTAAGCGAAGAGAGTTACAATTTAATATGGATAAAGTTTATCCATCGGTATTTAAATTAAAGGATGTAATATGAACAGAAGTATAGTTGGACGCCATTTTGAACTCACAGAACCGATAAAAGATTATGCAAATAGTGCGATAGATACTTTAGATAAATATGGACTTGATATCATCTCTGCCACAACACTAGTCTCTTCCAATGAGAAGAATGGGAAAAAAGGGTTTGGCGTAGAGTTTGTCGTGAACCTCAAAGATAAAAATAGTGTAGTTATCTCCCAAAAAGACAAAGATGTCTATGCGGCGATTGATCTTGCTATCGAGAGAGTTAAAAAGACACTAAGACGCCATGCCGATAGGATAAAAAACCATAAAATTGCAAGCTTTAAAGACCTTGGTGCCGAAGCAGAAGCGGTCGGTGAATTTATCGGCGGACTTACTGATGATCCCGAGATTGTTCCTATGGATTTGGAACTTCATAAGCCGATTGATTTTGATGAGGCGATGGATATGCTCAAAGAGGAGAAAAAAAGACAATTTATCGTTTTCAATGACACAGAAGGCAACCTTCGGGTTATGTATAAAAGAGCTGATGGGAAATTTGGACTCTATTAATATCTTTAACAATCAAAGGTAACCACTCAGAGTTACCTTTGAAATGCTATCTCTAATCATCCTAAACAAATCTAAACTCTAAAAAATCTTGATAAATAACTCAACTCATCATTCTAAATAAACTTTTTACTTTACAAGGATACTCACATGACAAATCATTGGAATAGATAAATATAATATCTAGCCTTTTATGCTATAATCCCCTCTAAGAAAATCGAGGAAATCTATGAAAAAAGTAGCCATATTAGGCCGCCCGAATGTGGGCAAAAGTTCACTCTTCAACCGTTTAGCAAAACAAAGAGATGCCATCACATCTGATGTATCAGGGACAACGCGTGATGTCAAAAAAAGAGTGGTAACGATCTCGGAGGATAGAGAATTTCAAGTTATCGACACTGGGGGGATAGATGCAGCAAGCGGTGCACTCTTCTCAAAGGTAGCAGAGCTTTCACTCAGAGCTGCCCAGAGTGCCGATGTTATACTCTACTTAGTAGATGGCAAAATGATTCCCGATGATGAAGACAAAAAACTCTTCTATAAACTCCAAGCGTTGGGTATTCCGATCGCACTTATTATCAACAAGATAGACAATGACAAAGAAGAGCAGACAAGATTTTGGGAATTTTCATCTTTTGGTGCGAAAGATATCTTTGCTATCTCTGTAAGCCACAATAGAAAACTCAATCCTTTTTATAAATGGTTAGAGCGTTATATCCCGCCAAAAAAGCAAGGACTTTCGGCTACTGCAATCAATGAAGAGTTTGATCCACTCTATGATGAGCCAAAGAGCGAGATGATAGAAGATGACAATGAGATAAGAGTCGCTATCATCGGTAGAGTCAATACCGGTAAAAGTTCACTACTCAATGCCCTGCTTAAAGAGGAACGAAGTGTCGTAAGTGAAGTAGACGGCACAACGATTGATCCTATAGATGAAACTATAGAATACAATGAGCATATGATTACCTTTATAGACACAGCAGGCATACGACGACGAAGTAAGATACTCGGTATCGAAAAGTATGCGCTGGCTCGAACAACAGCTATGCTAGAAAAGGCTGATATCGTACTTTTGATGATTGATGCCAGTGTAGGTGTAAGTGAGCTTGATGAGCGTGTTGCGGGGCTCATAGAAAAACATAAACTTGCTTGCTTGATTGTGCTCAATAAATGGGATATAAAGGGTGATAAAAGCTATGAAGCGGCAACCCAAGACATACGAGATGAGCTCAAATTTTTACACTACGCGCCACTCATTACTATATCGGCCAAAACAGGTCTTCGAGTCCATAAGATACTCGATGAGATTATAAAGATATACGGTCGTTATAAAATGCGCATACCTACCTCTAAGCTCAATGATGTGATCAATGAAGCAATCAGAAGACACCATGTCCCATCACACAATGGAGCTGTTGTACGCATAAAGTTTGCAACCCAGTATGAGACCAAACCTCCGAAGATTGCACTTATCTCAAATAGACCTGAGTTTATTCACTTTAGCTATATGAGATATCTCGCAAATTTTTTGCGTGAAAAGTTTGATTTTGAAGGCGTTCCTTTGGATATCGTAGCAAGAAAAAGAGGCGAGAGAGTCGAAGATGAAGAATAGAGAGGAGAGAGAAAGATGAGAGTACTAACGGGTATCCAAGCAAGTGGAAAATTGCATATAGGCAACTATTTTGGAGCGATGAAACAGATGATAGAGTTGCAAGAGAGTCATGAGCTCTTTACATTTATAGCAAACTATCACTCACTTACTAGCTCTAAAGACTCTGCACTTCTTAAACAATACACACAAGAAGCGGCTATCGATTATCTCTCTCTTGGGATTGATCCAAACAAAACAACGTTTTGGGTGCAAAGTGATGTGCCTGAAGTCTTAGAGCTCTACTGGATACTTTCAAAATATACCCCGATGGGTCTACTAGAACGCGCTCATAGCTACAAAGATAAAGTTGCAAAAGGCATCACACCAAACCATGCACTCTTCTCGTATCCTGTCTTAATGGCGGCAGATATTCTCCTCTATGACTCCGAGCTTGTCCCTGTTGGCAAAGATCAGATCCAACACATAGAGATCACAAGAGATATCGCGATTAAGTTCAATAATGAGCATGGCGAGATATTGACCCTGCCGGAATATAAAGTAGATGATGCTATAGCGACGATTCCCGGACTTAATGGGGAGAAGATGAGTAAAAGTTATGGCAATACAATAGATATCTTTATGGATGAAAAAGCTTTACAAAAACAGTGCAATAAGATAGTAACCTCCTCAACACCACTTGGAGAACCTTTAAAGTTTGAAGGCTGCAATCTCTATGGTATCTCATCACTCTTTCTAGATAATGCAGGCAAAAAAGAGTTGCAAGCTAGATATAAAAGCGGTAAAGAGGGGTATGGGCACCTTAAAAAATATCTCAAAGAGCTTATCTGGAGTGAATTTGAAGAGGCAAGAGCCAAGCGAGAACACTACCTCGCACACCCACAAGAGGTAGAGGCGATACTTCAAGAGGGAGCTGAAAAAGTCAGAATAATTGCTAGAGAAAAACTAAGAATTGTAAAAGATGCTGTTGGACTTCGATAATGCCAAATGAAATTCTCATAGCTGAGAGCATAGGCATCATCGCCTTTGCTATGAGCGGTATCTTTGTTGCGATTAAAGAGAAGCTTGATTTTTTAGGGCTCTTTATCGCCTCCTTTCTTACCGCCTTAGGTGGCGGTATCACACGCGACATCATCATAGATAAAGCACCTATTAGCTTTACGGAATATCTACCGGTTACTTTAGTGCTTAGCGTCATTACCTTGACGCTTCTATTTAAACTACATCACAAAGAGAGTCTAGAGAGTCATTATCTCTTTATACTCTGCGATACTGTCGGGCTGATATCTTTTTCGATTACAGCTTCTATTTTGGGGATTGAAGCCGGATTTAACTTTATAGGTGTAATGCTCTTAGCACTTATAACGGCAGTCGGAGGCGGTGTACTTCGAGATGTGCTTCTCAACAGAGTTCCTCTACTTCTCAAAAGTGACTTTTATGGCTCAATCGCGATGCTCCTCGGACTTATCCTCTTTCTTTTAGAAAAAATGAGCCTGGTAAATAATGTAACGATTATTATGATATTTATCTTTGGTATCGCACTGAGAATCACAGCGTACCACAAAAAATGGCAACTACCTACGCTCTAGCGAGATCAAGCTTTTCGATCTGATATTCCTCTCCTAAGATACGTGTAATCATATCTTTGTTGATCTCCCCCGTTGCCAATATTTCAAGAGTATTTGAGCCGATATTTTGATGACCTTTTTGCTCCAGAAGGTGCAAAAGTCTCTTTGCAACCGGCTTGGATGTCTCCACGAGATTCACTTCCCTACCCATCACCTTTTGGATACTTTGTGCAATAAGTGGATAATGTGTACAACCCAAAACTATAGTATCCACATCAAGCTCTCTCATAGGCGCTAGCCAACCTTCTAGCATATCAATCGTTTTTGGCGCATCACCCTGACCTGCTTCTATCTGTTCGACTAAGCCCGGACAAGCTTGCTCGTAGATTATGACATCACACTCTTGGGATAACTGAGCAGCTAATTTTTTGTACTTCTCACCACCAAGTGTTGCAGGTGTTGCTAAGATGCCTACTTTTTTACTCACACTCCATGCAACAGCAGGCTTGATACCCGGCTCCAATCCAACAATAACAAGATGCTCGTAGTGCTTGCGTATATCTTCGATAGCGGCACTCGTTGCCGTATTGCAAGCAACAACAAGTGCATCGATAGCATACTCTTTGATCAAAAAATCAACAATTGCTATACTAAAATCTAGTATCTCATCTTTGTTTTTATCACCGTAAGGTGCATTTTTTGTGTCAGCGACATAAACAAGATCGATCCCTTTTAGCTCTTTTAAAATGCTTTTAACGACGGTAAGTCCGCCAAGTCCCGAATCAAAAAGACCTACTTTCATTCAAAACCTCTCTTCTTGGATTCAAAGCAAAGCTTCTCATCCAATTCATCTCACTAAAGCTTCGGCTATCGCCTCAGATCACGCACCTTCATTCATTATGGATAAAAACTCTTCATTGGTTTTTGTTTTTAGCATTTTAGAGAAGAGGAATTTCAAGCCTTCTAACTCCTCCATATTTTGCATAGCATTTCTGATAGCCCACACTTTTTGAAGTGTCTCAGCACCCAAGAGAAGTTCCTCTTTTCTTGTGCCGGATTTAGTCACATCGATAGCAGGATAGACTCTTCTATCGGCGATGTTTCTGCTTAATATCACCTCGGAATTCCCCGTACCTTTGAACTCCTCAAAGATAACCTCATCCATTCTGCTACCTGTCTCTATAAGTGCAGTTGCGATGATAGTAAGGCTTCCGCCCTCCTCTATATTTCTTGCTGCTCCGAAGAATCTCTTTGGTTTATGAAGGGCATTAGCATCAACACCTCCGGAGAGTACCTTGCCCGAGCTTGGAGTCACTGTGTTGTAGGCTCTAGCTAATCTCGTGATAGAATCGAGCAATATCACAACATCTTGCCCCATCTCAACTCTTCTTTTCGCCCGCTCTATAACCATCTCAGCCGTTCTCACATGATTTTGTGCGGGGAGATCAAAAGTCGAGCTGTAGACTTCCCCCTTAACTGAACGCTGCATATCGGTTACCTCTTCAGGTCGCTCATCGACAAGCAATACCATCAATGAAGCATCAGGATTATTGTGCGTAATTCCATGAGCAAGCTCTTTGAGAAGCTCTGTCTTTCCCGTTCTAGGAGGAGCGACAATAAGTGCTCTTTGTCCTTTACCGATAGGAGTAAAGAGATCAAGTACCCGTCCTGTGAGTTTCATGGTATTGTATTCGAGTTTTAGTTGATCGTTCGCATAGAGTGGCGTGAGGTTATCAAAAAGAGGTCTCTTTTTTGATTTTTCAGGCGCAAGGTAGTTAATCGCTTCTATCTTAAGAAGTGCATAATATTTCTCTTGCTCTTTTGGCGATCTGACTTGCCCCGTGACGATATCGCCACTTCTCAACGCAAAGAGTTTGATCTGCGTAGCACTCACATAAGTGTCGTTTGTTGAATTTGCAAAGTTACCATCGAGTGATCGTAAAAATCCATATCCGTCATTCATCATCTCTAATATACCTGTAAAGAGGATGTATCCACCCTGACTTACTTGGGATTTTAAGATTTCAAATATAAGGTCTTTTCTTTGGTATTCGTTGGGGTTTTCTACTTGGAGTTCTACGGCAATTTCGACAAGTTCACTCAAAGGTTTTTGCTGAAGGTCTTCTATTGTATGGCCCTGTACAGGCACGTGGGTTCTATTTTTTTTATTATTTGGCTTTTTGTTGTTATTTTCGCTCATGTTTCCTCTTGGATAATTTGATTGATTAGTAATTTTGGGGGTGAACAAATTTGAGTTAAAAATCGTAATAATTATACTTTTTTTTGACTTAAAAAGCAAATATCAATTAAGCGCGATATACAAAAGAGGGACATATATCAAAATACCGGAGAGAAAAAATATTTTATAGATCCTCTTGTGGAGTAAAGACTCCATCTCTACAGAAATTTTTTGCTCTATGAAGAGCTTACGAACGAGCTCAATCTTCGTAAACATATCAAATATTTTAAGTGTAAAAATAATGATCATCGATACATTGAGTCTCCCGGTTGCCAAAACAACAAAAAGGATAAAGTAAAAAGAGGGATGCATCAACAAAAATACAAAGATACTTTTGCTGTAATATCTATAGGCTTTTTCTAATATTTGATAAAGCGTGTCCGAATACTGCCATGCAATCTCAATAAGCTCAAAAAATATGAGAAAAAGTATATATACCCAAACATCTTCCATTTGGCTATTTTACCTACATTTGGATAAAATAATTCACTTATTACTTTTGGGGAGAAAAATTGGCAGATATCAAGTGCACGCATTGCAATCTTACTTTTGATGAAAGCGTTATGATAGTCGAGAAAGATGGAGATGAGACATGCTATTTCTGTTGCCATGGATGCCAAGGAGTCTATCATCTTCTCAAAGATGAAGGGCTCGATACCTTCTATGCAAAGCTTGGCGAAAACACCCTAACACCCCCCAAAGAGAGTGAAAAAGAAGAACTTGAAAAATATGACTATGAGGGCTTTCAAAATAGATACACAAAGTTGCGTGAAGATGGACTCAGAGAGATCAATCTTGTCATTGAGGGTATTCACTGTTCAGCATGTGTTTGGCTCAACGAGAAAGTACTTAGAAAAACAGACGGTGTCATAGAAGCAGATATCAACTATACGACAAATAAAGCAAAGGTTGTCTGGGATGACTCTGCTCTTAAACTCTCAAAGATCATAGAGACTATACGCTCTATAGGCTATAACGCTTTCCCGTACGATCCAAAACTCCAAGAAGAGTATGCAACAAAGAAGAGAAAAGATTACTATATGCGCATCCTCGTAGCAGTCTTTGGATTGATGAATATTATGTGGATTGCTGTAGCGCAGTATGCCGGATATTTTGCAGGGATTGAACAAAAATTCAAAGATATATTGAGTGTTGCCGAGTTTATATTGACAACACCTGTACTCTTCTATAGTGGCTGGGTATTTTTTAGAGGTGCTTACTATGGCTTTAGAAACCGTATGGTCAATATGGATACTCTTGTTGCCTCAGGCGCACTTCTTACCTATCTCTACTCCATCTATGCCATGGTTACGAAAAACGGAGAGGTCTATTTTGAATCGGTTGTTATGATCATCACTTTTGTTTTAGTGGGGAAATATCTTGAAGTGCTCGGCAAAAAGCAAGCCGTCGATACACTTGATCTGCTAAAAAGTACCATTCCTACCGAGGTGATAAAACTGCAAAATAACGGAGAAAAAGTTATCTGCGCCGTTGAAAACATCAACATAGGTGATATACTCGAGATAAAAGCCGGAGAAAAAGTGGTCATAGACGGTAAGATTGTCGAAGGGAGTGGTTATTTTGATGAGAGCTCACTGAGTGGTGAGAGTATTCCTATCCTTAAAAAAGAGGGGGATTTAGTCTTGAGTGGTTCCGTATGCTCAGATGCCCTTATCCGCTATGAAGCAACAAAAGATTCATCTAGCTCACTGCTTGCTTCTATCGTAACGCTCTTGGAAGACTCGATTACCAAAAAACCGAAGATAGAGCAGATAGCCAATAGTATCTCCGGGTATTTTTCTATCATCATCCTTTTGATAGCAATTGTTACATTTATTGGATGGTTATACTTCACTCAAGATGTGCAAAGAGCGCTCATTGTGAGTATCTCCGTTATCGTCATAGCTTGTCCGTGTGCGCTTGGACTTGCAACGCCTATGGCAACACTTGTCGGCATAGGCGTTGCCGCGAGAAGAGGTATTTTATTTAAAGAAGCTACATTTTTAGAGACTATGGCAAAAAGTACACTTGTTGCACTCGATAAAACAGGGACAGTTACTGAAGGGAAACCCTCTGTAATCACAGCAGATATCTCCAAAGATATTGACCCTAAGCTTATCTATTCACTCGTATCAACATCCACACATCCGATTAGTCTCGGTGTAAAAAATTATCTTGAATCACAATTCGAAGATATACAAACAGTTACAATCAAAGACGCAAAAAATATTCAAGGCAGAGGCATCAGTGGAATCCATGGCAATAAGAAAGTTTATGGCGGCAATGAAGCCTATATGCAAGAACTTGGCATAGCTATCACAAAAAAACCTCTCAATTCACTCTTTTTTATAGCCGATGATTCAAAACTCTTAGCAACTTTTGAGCTCAAAGACCAACTAAAAGAGGGGGCAAAAGAGACTATAGCCAATCTTAAGAAACTTGGACTAAAAATCGTTATGCTCACCGGTGATCATGATCAAAGTGCACAAGCAATAGCACAAGAAGCAGGAATCACAGAGTATCATGCTGAGCTTTTACCGCAAGACAAGGCTGCTTTTATTGATGGGTTAAAGAGCAAAGGAGAGATTGTCACAATGGTAGGTGATGGCATCAATGACTCCATAGCACTTTCAAAATCAAATATTGCTATAGCTATGGGAGGTGGTGCTGATGTTGCTATAGGTGTCAGCGATGTAGTGCTTATCGATGAGAGCGTCAAAAAGATAGAAGATGCCTTTAGAATATCAAGACGAAGCTATAGGGCTATCAAAGAGAACATATCATTTTCAATTATTTATAATATAATAGCAGTACCGATGGCCATAATGGGTTATGTCTATCCTCTTGTAGCTGCGCTCTCAATGAGTTTAAGCTCACTCGTTGTTGTTGGAAACTCTATTAGAATCAAAAGATTACGCTTTAAGGAGAAAAATTGAGTAGCTCTATCATGATCTTGATGCTGAGTGTTTCTACTTTTCTCGGAGCATTAGGACTCGTTGCCCTACTTTGGGGTGTGAAGACAGGACAATTTGATGATAAATCAAAGTTTTTAGACGGTGCAAGATATGATAACGAAGAGGAACTCCATGATGCTGTGATGATGGAAGAGAAGCAAAAAGCACAAAAAGAAAAAAAGAAAAAAGAGTATAGACCTGCTGATTAGAGGATGGGAATGATAAAAAAATCTATATTTAGAGAATATGATATCAGAGGCATATTTGATGAAGAGCTTAATGAACAGAGCGTTAAGCTTATAGGGTATTTTCTAGGCAAAAAGATAGCACAACTTGGAGGAATCGTAGCTATAGGCTATGATGCAAGAACGCATTCGCCAACGTTAAGAGACTATCTTGCAAGCGGACTCAATCATAGTGGATGTCGCGTGCTTGATATGGGTATGGTTGCAACGCCCATAAACTATTTTGCAAACTACAATCAACCTGCTGAGATAGACAAAAATATCAATGCCTCCATTATGATAACAGGCTCACACAATCCGAGCCAATATAATGGCTTTAAGATTACGATAGACAAAAAGCCTTTTTTTGGAGAGGACATCTACGCACTTGGTGATGAGATCATCGAAAATGCTGATAGGGAGATCCCAAATGACCCTCATACGACCCTAATAGACACAAGAGCTGCTTATATAGAGTATATGGTCGAAAACTTTTCACACCTCAAAGGGTTGCGAAAAAACATTGTCATTGATTGTGGCAATGGGGTTGCGGGGGTTGCTATAACAGAGATATTTGATAGACTTGACCTGCGCTACAAAGCCCTTTTTGTCAATCCGGATGGAACATTTCCAAATCACCATCCCGATCCAAGTGAAGAAGAGAACCTACAAGATATCAAAAAAGAGCTTGAGGGTGATTTTGACATTGGCTTTGCCTATGATGGAGATGCTGATAGAATTGCAGTGCTTACAAAAGAGCAAAATATCAAAGGAGATATGCTCGCTATTCTTTTTGCAAAAAATATGATAAACCCAACCGTTATCGGTGAGGTAAAGTGCTCTAGCGTGATGTATAATGAGATAGACAAGATAGGAAAAGCTATCATGTATAAAACCGGTCACTCCAATCTAAAAGTAAAGATAAAAGAGGAGCAGGCTGATTTGGCTGCTGAAGTGAGTGGGCATATATTTTTCAATGATCGATATTTTGGTTTTGATGATGCGCTTTATGCAACATTTAGAGTACTAGAGCTACTTGATAAAGGCTATGATCTTGATAAGGAGTTGGCACTTCTTCCTAAGCTTTATTCGAGTGAAGAGATCAAGATAAAAACAACCGAAGAAGAAAAGTTCAAGATCATAGAAAAACTCAAAGAGATGCTTAAAACACAACCTGAAGATATCCCGCAAATCAGAGATATCATTGATGTTGATGGGCTTAGAATCAATTTTGAAGATGGCTGGGCATTGGTAAGAGCCAGCAATACAACACCTGTACTTGTAACACGATTTGAAGCCTCTACTCTTGATCTTGCACAACGCTATGAAAAAGATATCAATGCGTTGATCTTAAAAGCAAAAGAGGCACTATGAAAAATAGCATCTATTTTGATATATCAAAAAATGAATTAGAGGCAAAAAAAAGGCTCTTTGATAGAGTAACAAAAGAGAGAGAATATATAGGTTATTATGATCTCCCTTTTCAAGATACACAAAATCTCAAAAAACTCGAAAAATCTCTAGATGCCTCTATTGATACCGTTGTGGTGGTAGGTATAGGCGGAAGCTCTTTAGGGACGAAAGCGATATATGAATTTTTAAAACCTGCCAATCACCTCAAAAGAAAACTCATCTTTTTGGAGAGTACCGACCCTCTGAATCTTACAAATCATATAAGAGAGATAGAGTTTGAAAAATCACATTTTCTAATCATTAGTAAATCGGGAACCACTATCGAGACTATCTCTATCTTTAAATATCTCTACTCGCTCAATAATGATGCAAAAAAATATACCTTTATCACTGATCCAGACTCTCCACTGGAAGATTTTGCAAAATCGATAGATGCTTCATATTGCAACATCCCAAAAAATGTCGGAGGGAGATTTTCCGCGTTAAGCAGTGTCGGACTGCTTCCACTTTTATGTGCCGGTATCAATGTTGATGCTCTATTGAAAGGTGCGAAAGAGATAGCAGATGGGTTTTTTCAAGAGCAATTAATTAAAGATCATCTTATAGACAAAGCACTCTTTTACGCCAAAAATTATACTACGTATCATATCAACTGCATCTTTGCATACTCTGAAGCTTTGAAATATTTTTGCGAATGGTATGTGCAGTTGTGGGGCGAAAGCTTAGGTAAAAAGCAGAAAAGTAGTGCTATCAATGTCGGTTTGACACCGGTTGGGCTTATTGGTCCAAAAGATCAACACTCCTTTTTGCAACTGCTCATTGAGGGGACGAGAGATAAATCAGCTACATTTATCAAGATAGATGATTTTAAAGATGATCTTGTTATCCCAGATATCTCACTAAAGCACTTAGAAAAACTTGATGATATCAATGGACTCAAATTCCACAAACTTATCAATATGCAATGCGAATCAACACTCGAAGCACTACAACAACACGAAGACATACCTCTTGATGCAATCACAATACAAAGCATTGATGAAGAGAGCATGGGGAAGCTTATCTACTACTATGAACTCCTTACTTCTCTTGTGGGGATTCTTATCGATGTTGATACCTATGATCAACCAGGAGTTGAAAAGGGAAAAACAATACTTCAAAATAAAATCAAAAAGGCACAACTATGATCACTAAATGTCTCTTCCCCGCAGCAGGATACGGCACAAGATTTCTTCCGGCAACGAAAGCGATGCCAAAAGAGATGCTCCCTGTCCTTACAAAACCTTTGATCCAATACGGTGTAGAAGAAGCACTTGAGGCCGGCATGACAACAATGGCAATTATCACGGGGCGCGGTAAAAGAGCAATTGAGGATCATTTTGATATCTCTTATGAGCTTGAACATCAGATTAAAGGAACCTCCAAAGAAAAGCTGCTTACAGAGATTCGAGATATTATCGAGCAATGCACTTTCTCCTACACAAGACAGAGTGAGATGAAAGGTCTAGGACATGCTATACTCACAGGTGAAACACTCATCGGCAATCAGCCTTTTGGAGTCATATTAGCAGATGACCTCTGTCAAAATGACGGCGAGGGTGTTATGGAGCAGATGGTCAAGCTCTACGCGAAATATCAGTGCTCTATCGTTGCCATTGAGGAGATTGACAAAGCGCACAGTGAAAAATACGGCATCGTTGAAGGAGAGATGATAGAAGAAGGTATCTACAAACTCTTTAATATGGTCGAAAAACCACACCCTGATGTTGCACCAAGTAATCTAGCAATCATCGGAAGATATATACTCACGCCTGATATTTTTGAGATTTTAAAAGAGACGAAACCGAGCAAAAACGGTGAGATACAGATAACGGATGCCCTGCTTGAACAGGCAAAAAAAGGAAAAGTTATCGCTTATAAATTTAGGGGTAAGAGATTTGACTGCGGTAGCGTCAAAGGCTTTGTAGAAGCAACAAACTATCTTGCTTCTACTTCAGAACTCATTGATTAAGACTTTTAGATGCTTGCTTAAAGAACGCAAGAATCTCTTTTGAGTAAAAGATGCAAGTGAAGTTAAAAGAGTAGTTATTTGTCTCTATTTTACAACTTCTGTAAATCACATTATTTTGAATTTGTAAATTTTTATAGAGAAAATCAGTATATGTGTATTGTTTTACTGCAATAACACTAATTTTTTTCTTTCATCACCCTTCGCCTCTTCTTTTAAAATCATCATCATATCTAACGATATCATCCTCGCCGGTATAGCTGCCGACTTGAGATTCAATAATTACTAAAATCTTATCGGTCTCATTTGCAAGTCTGTGTTTAGCACCGGCTTTTATATATGTAGACTCGTTTTCATTAAGTATAAATATATCATTGTTTAATGTAATAGTCGCTTTACCGCTTACTACCACCCAATGTTCATTTCTAAATTTATGGCTTTGCAAACTCAATCTTTTGCCCGGCTTAACCTCTATCTTTTTAATCTTATAGCCCTCTTTGTCTTCCAGTATGGTATATGAGCCCCATGGTCTATAGCCTGTGAGATGAGCACTGTGTAGTTGTGTATCTTTTTTCACTTCTTTTACAATCTCTTTAACTTTTTGCCCTGAGCCTTTTTTGCTCATGAGCAGTGCATCAGGCGTATCAACTATAATCATATCTTCAATATCTATAGTGGCTATTTTTCGCTCGCTTCCATAGATCAAATTATTATGAGAATCTATCGAAATATGATTTGGATTGAGCGTATTGTTATTTTTATCTTTTGGTAACTCTTCAAAAAGACTATCAAAGCTTCCTACATCACTCCAGCCAATGTCAGATGCGACAACTTTCACTTTTTCGCTTTTTTCCATAACTGCATAATCGATGCTATCTTCAGGGATTGCACACATGAAATCGCCTTTGATTCGCAATTGATTATCGGTTACTTGTTCGGCATTGTCAAAAGCTTTTTGAGAAGCTTCATAAATTTTTGATGCATACTTTTTTAACTCTTCTAGGAAAATCCTTGCTTTAAAACAGAACATACCGCTGTTCCAATAGTAATTCCCGGCCTCAAGATACTCAGTAGCAGTATCCAAATCCGGTTTTTCATGAAAAGCATTTACATTCTCACCATTAGCTTCAATATACCCAAAGCCTGTTTCGGCAAACGAAGGCGTAATGCCAAATGTTACAAGATAATCCTCTCCAGCTAACTTTTCTGCTTCTTTGAGTACCTTTTTATATGCAACTTCATCTTTTATTAGATGATCCGAAGGTGTCACCAAAACTATCTCTTCCTCTGGGAGTCCAAAACAAGCTAGGGCAATGGCAGGCGCTGTGTTTCTTCCGAGTGGTTCTAGCAAATATCTATTATTTGTCTTATGGAGCTCTTCTAGCTGATCAAGTGCTAAAAAATACTGCTCTATATTTGAAACGATAAATTGCCCTTCGCAAACCTTTGAGTTTCTCTCAATAGTTAGCTGAAAAAGTGATTTGTCATCAAATAGTTTGACAAACTGTTTTGGCATAAGTGTACGGCTTATGGGCCATAGTCTCGTTCCACTTCCTCCACATAAGATAATATTTGTCATTGATTACCCTTAGACATCTCTTTATTGAATGCTCGATGTTCTCTCCTCCAGCTATCATCAAATCTATTGTGGGTGAAAATACCCTCAGAAACACCGATTTTAAAGTTTTTATCTCTCCACCATTTACGATTTAAAGGTTTCTCTAAATCCTGAAATCCATTTGCTGTTTTTGAAGAGGGGTTATTATGAGCGTATTCCAATAACTTACCATAGAATTCTCTTTTTATCAAAACACCCTGATTCGTCCAAGGCATGATATAAGAACTTACGGCAAAAAAGTCTTCATCTAATTTTTTTATATTTTTAGGAAATAAAATTTCTGGATTTTTTTCAAAATATAACGAATAGCCAGAAATTCTTATCGCTTTGAATGGGCGAATTAATCTTTTTATATATTTAATTATAGATGAAAAGACAGTATCGTCTATTTTTTTATGATTATATTTTTCATGTAACTCTGAAATTGAGTAATATTTTAAATATTTTTCTAAACTAAATCCTTCACCAAAATTCCAACGATGGCGCAATCTCATTATATCAATCTCTTTATTTTCTAAATATTTCATAGCCTGAGATAATCTTTCATAACAAATATCTATAGACTCTATAACTGGGTTGTCATTTTCCAGAATTAAAATATAATCGGTCATAATATTTTCATAAATCAATTTATGTCCAGCTTGAATGCCCTTGTTTGTCGAAGTACCTACATAATCATAGCCGTATTTATCGGCAATCTCTTCGTCATATTTAGAAATTTCCTGAAAAATAATTTTATTTTCATCAAAGAGATTTTTCAAACCTATTTTTTCATAACTTTGTAAGCTTTTCTTTAGAGTCTTATGAGATTTCCAACTTAATATTCCAATTCCTATGGTACAATTAAAAACTAACGATAATTTTTGATTGCTATTCATCACGTTTCCCTTAAAATTACAAACACCAATAAGCCTCTATCCATTTTGTCGGCTTGCAGACTTTATACAGTCTTTTCCAACCTTGCCCTTTTTTTATCTTCCAAATACCGAGAATTGCTTCTCTCGGATTTGGCTCCCCGTGAAATACAACTGCTTTTAATCCTTTAATCTTTGGAATTTTCGGAGCGATAAAATGTCTCAATGGACCTATCTTGCACATACAATGAAATCGAAAAGAGCAAAACCAACCCTTGGGCCAAAAATTAAGCTTCCCATATTTTTCAATCACTTTGGATGAAAGATACGCTTGTGAAGCTGTAAAAAATCTATCAATTACCTCTTTTGGATGCTGCTCATAATACTCTTTTGCGAATCCTAATGTCCCCACAACCCAAGAGTAACAACTTGCTTGTCCAACTTTATCACCTCTTGAGTTCCAATCATTGATGATATAAAATCCATCATTTTTGGGATATTCAAAAAACTCATCCAGGTTACCTACAATAACAATATCAAGATCAAAAAAGAAGACTCGCTCACCTTTGAGACCTCCGAGTTCATCATCACATAAACCCACCTCTTTTCTATAAACATATTTTGTTTGATATTCCGGCTCAGTTTGCAATACAGGCAAAGCCCTTACATTGATATCCGGGTCCAACCCTTCGCTATTTTCAGTAAAACAAAAAAATCGTATCTCATACTTACTATTTTCTTTTACCATAGAATAGAGCTTATTTACATACTCTGCATCATAGGCAGCACCCCACTTTATACATATTACATTCTTATATGTTTGCATTTTTTTCTCCCACCTCTTGCTCTATAATATTACTATATATACTCATCAGAGCTAAAAATATCAACCCGAGATAAGTGATAAACTGTGCATCACCAAGGGTAAAACTTCTTGCAAACTGAAGCGGTGTTATGCAATATAGGAACCCAATCGAAGCCAAAAGTCCTATCTCATTTCTTTGTATAAATTGTTTATATATGAGCCATAGAATATATAAAAATATCAAACAACCCACGATTCCATAGCTTAGTATCATATCAATAAAAACACTATGGACATGGTTTGGGGTATATATTGAGAAATGCTGCACATAATACTGCTTATATTTTTTTGCAACTATCGTGTCATAGTATTGCGGGTGATAGAGTTTATAATTATGAGAGCCTATACCAAATATCGGATGATCTTTGATGATCTCATATCCGGTAAAGTATATAGGCAGCCTATAGGATGTGTTTTTAGTAGTAGTTGGATTAAAAAATGCCTCATATCTATCTTTTAACTGTGGATTTAAAAATGCAAGAGCAAATAAAAGAGAAAAAGCGATGAGTGTGCCAATGACATACGCCCTATATCTACTAAATATACCCACAATGAATAGGGATGACATAAGTGCCAATATGGGACTTCTATTGCCTGACATAGCCATAACAAAAATAAAAAGTGCGAAGACCAAAAATGCAATTTTTCTCTGCCTTTCTTCTAATAGTATAAGCGAAGCAATCAACAACCCACCAAATTCTCCCATCATCAAACTCAAACTCGGTCTATCGCCCCATGCCGTTATTCTTATCTCATCAAATAAAGGGTTTCCAAAAATATCTTTTCCTACGAAATATTGATAAATAGCATCAATAGAGACAATAAACACAGCGGCCAAAGAGACAAAAATAAGTCTTTTGATCTTCTGCTTGTCATCAAAAATATAAAGAGCTGCAAAAAATGAAACAATATACAAAATAGTCTCAAATGAAGATTTAAAAGTATAGTAATGATAATCCAAAAAGATACTCTGCAAAAGCATATATGCGATAAATATTCCAAAACCATATACTAATTCTTTATATTTTGAAAATAGATTTTTTGCTATACCGGTATCTTTTATAAGCATAAATATAAATAGAATATCAATTAAAAAAGTAATAGCCTTGAATACCTTACCGACATAAAAAAGCAATACGAGAAGATAAAAGAGATACTCGATGGTTTTTTTGATTTTATCTGTCACCAACTATCTCCTCATATGTTTGGTATGTTTTAAGAATCATATTTTTCATAGAGAAATTTTCTCTTGCCTCGTTGTAATATTTTGAAAAATCAATTTTATCTTTATTTTGTAAAAAGAATGTGATTTTCTCTCGAATTAAACCAACATCTGGACTCTTAATAACCAGCTCTGCCGGTATAAAAAATTTCACATCGGCAACATCTGTACTCAAGAGTGGTTTCTTCAGACACAGCGTCTCGGCAAAAACATACGAAAACCCTTCTCGTCTTGATGGTATGATTACAAAATCTGCACTTTTTATAATCTCAAGAGCATCATCCCTAAAACCCAACATCTGAATATTTTTCTCTTTGCCATATTTTTTTATCATCACCTCAAGATTATCTTGTTCTTTGCCATCTCCAACTATCAATAGATTAATATTAATATCTTGCAGTGCCTCTATCAAAAAATCAAACCCTTTAGCTTCCACAAGTCTTCCAATAGAGACAGCTATAGGGAGAGTGTTATCTACATCAAATGCCTTTCTTAAATCATATCTCTTGGTCGAGTCTATCTTTTGCATATCTAGCCCGTTATAGATAACTTTTTTTCTTGTTTTAATTTTTTCAAGCACGGCATTAGAAACGCCTATAACAAGATCCATTGTATTGAAATAATTAATATTTTTTTTCTTATTGTGGATAGTAGCCACAAATCTTGTATTTAATAAATATTTTTTTAGTTTTGAAACAATATAGGCAGCTTTGTTTGCTTGCGCATGCACAACATCAAATTTATTTTTTTTCAATATGCCCAAAAGCTTTAGATATAAAAATATATTGAATCTACTCGTATCTAAATTGAGCTCTATAAATTCTATGTCTGTATCTTGAAAATATTTTCTATACTCTCCATGAGCAATAACACTCACTTCACAATACTCTACTAACCCTTTGGCAAGCTCTATAAAATGTTTTTCCAACCCGCCTAATCTTGACAATGCACCACCTACAATCAAACAAACTTTCACTAAAGAAACTCCTTTATTTATGGTGATTGTATCCAATTCACTCAATACAGTATCTGCTCAAGCTGAACTTTTTCTCAATTCTAAAATTGTAGCATAAAATATTTCTTCTCAACATATGGCATCATTTAAAGATTAAAATGTAAAATATAATTAAAGTAAAGTATTATATTCAAGTTATAAGGGGATAGATAATTGTTAAATATAAGCATATTAATTCCACTTCAAGAGTACTTAAATAGCTACAGGGGCGGGGCGATAGCGAGATGGATATGGCACGTATATACTTGCAAAAAAGCTGATTATCAATTTAACATCTTAGGTCGAATATTAAATGATGAGCATGACTTTCAAAATACTGATTCTCTTACCGTCGTTTCAAAGTACAATCATCTACTTAATATATTAACCCGATTGCCTATTGTTCGAAATATTCTAAAACCATATATATCCTCAATATATTTAAAAATTTATAAAAAAAATATACTCGCTAGTGATATACTAGAAATTCACAATTCAATCGAATATGTTTCTAAAATAAGAGATCTAAAGTTTTCAGGAAAAATTATATTGCATATGCACAATGATTACCTCAATAAACTCACCAAAGAGTCTTTAACTACTCTTAGCAATCAAGTGGATTTATTGATTCTTCCAAGCAAGGCGTTAAAAAATGAATTTTTATCTATCCATCCGGAGTTTACTCAATCTATCGAAGTTGTCCACAATGGTTATGATCCAAAGAATTTTTTTCCTCAAAAAGAGATAACTTCCAAACCAAATCCAACCATAGGATATGTAGGAAGATTTGACAAAAATAAAAATATATTAAATTTATTAGATATTTATACGGTTCTGTTAGAGAATATCCCAAATTTGGAATTTTATCTTATCGGTTCCGGTAAGTCCGGCGGAGTTGAAAACAAATATCAACGGTTGGTATCAAAAAAAATTAAAAAAATTAATAGCCAAAACGGCAACATCAAATACTTGGGCTATATCCATAACGACGGATTGAACAAATACTATAATTTATTTGATCTGTTTATCTCTCTGCCCGTTGACTCAGAGGCATTTGGTATGACTTTTGTAGAAGCTTTAGCGTGTAAGACACTGTGCATTGGAACAAATTTGGGTGGCATTCCCGAAGCAATTGGATGCACTGAGCTACTGGTAAATAATCCAAGAGATCATACCGAAGTAACAGAGAAGATTTCCAAAATATTATCCAACAAGTCACTTCAAAAATCACTAGTAGAAAAAGCTTTTAAATATGTTTCAACGAGATTTCAATGGGAAGCCATACGCGCTGAACAATTTAAAGTTTTAAATAAATTACAAAAGGATTTTACCTATGCCTGAAAATATTCCAGTTTTTATCATAAATTTAAAAAAAGATATTGAGAGAAGAGAGCATATGGAAGAACTATGTAATCAGTATAATCTTCAATATCAATTCACAGATGCCATCTATGGAAAAAATTTGGATAAAGATACTATCTCTAAGATATATAACAAAGAGGAAAGTATTCGTAAATTTGGTCGTGAACTGACAAAAGGTGAGCTAGCTTGCGCACTTAGCCATATAAATATCTACAAACACATAGTAGAAAATGATATCCCAAAAGCCTTTATTTTTGAAGATGATATTCAAATAGAAAAAGATTTTCCCACTCTTGTGCAATCAATAAATAAATTTCCTAATGATTGGGAACTTGTACTATTTGGATATCACCGAGGATCATCAAGAAAAGACAAAGAAGCAAAATCATACCCGAGATGTAAAAAAAATATCACCACCAAACACAAATTAGTAAGATTGGCAGAAATTGCTCCTGGCGCATATGGATATTTGATTAATTTGCGAGGAGCAAAGAAGCTTATTGATGAGTTACCCACTATAAAAATGCCTATAGATCACTATACCGGTGATGATCAATATATAAATCTATATGGAATTTCTCCTCGCGTAATTAGAGTCAATAAAATATTAGATAATGGCAGTAATCTTACTACAGAAAGAGACCGAGTAGCAAAAGAGTATAATCATGCATTTTGTGAGAAAAAAGAATCGATATACAATAAATTTAAAAAAGAATTATCAAGACCATTTCGACAAATGTTGCGATATGTCAAAAGAGTCTTTGCACCAATTAGAAAATATGAATAATTGTCATAAAAAAAACATTCTTTGATTAGTTATAATTTTCCTTTAGTATCTTTGCCGGTTGTCCGGCTATAGTAACATTTTTAGAATTAAATTTTTTCGTAACAACACTCCCAAGACCAACAATGCTATTATCACCTATAGATGTTCCCGGCTTAAACCTCACAGCACTTCCTATATAGCAGTTTTCTCCGATAAATATACCTTCTTGCATACCCGCACCATGAGTCCAAAATTGTGAACTTTTTCCGGCAATACAAGAGTTTTTGCCAAGAAAAAATGAATCAGCAATATCAATGTGGTGGTCTCGACCTATACGACTATTTTCTGCCATTATAAAGCTACGTATATTATTTAGCTCGACCGAATCGGCTTGAATCATATTTCCGGGACCCATACTAGCTTTTTTATGAATCTCAATACTCATGGGGCCAACCAATGTATTATGGCGACCGATTTTACACTCAATCAAATTTGCTTTGATGACATCAATAATGGTTCCACGACCAATCTTAGATTTATCTATACTATAGTTAAAAATCATTCGATATAAAAAGCACCTCAATGCATTGGTTGGCATCTTACTTATCAATCGAGCAAATATAATACGTATTTTTCTATTTTTCAATCATAAACCTTTAGAAAATGCAATAACTTAAATTGTATAATAACTTAAAATTTATAAAAACTTGAATGAGGAAATACACTTTGAAGATATCATGTCCAAAATTAGTAGTAGATGGTGAGTTGGTTAGGTATGAGGTGAGTGTTACATCGGAACACTTAAACACAATGAAGCTCTTTTACGAGCTTGATAAAGAGCATATAGAGATAGTTTCTGATTATGCTGATGCTGCATTGGTAGGTCTATTGATGCCTGCGATGTATTATGGAGAGGATATCCATCTCGAAGGGAAGGTTTCGGAAAACATCTATTGGAATATATCTTTTAGACTTCAAAAGCTTTTACAGATATTTATACCGTCTCTAAGTCAAATCAATATTTATGCAAAAGAAATTATAACTCGTGATGAGTCTATGCAAAAAGGGCATGAGTGTGCAACAGGTTTTTCCGGAGGGGTTGATTCTTTTTGTACATTAGCGGATTATTTTTACAATCCATTATGTCCAAAATCTTCCAAAGTAACAATGTTAACATTTAATAATGTAGGGTCGCATTGGGGTGGCAAAAAAGGAGATGAGCTCTTTTTAAAAGGATATAACGAACTGCTCCCTGCTGCAACAAAGATTGGCTTGCCTTTCGTGAAGATTGATTCGAATCTTGATGAATTCTATAAAAATGAATCAGAGTTACGATTTATAAAAACATTGGTAATGAGAAATGCATCTGTTGCGTTGCTATTACAAAAAGGTGTTAGAAAATTTTTACATTCATCAAGCCATTTCTATGAACATATAGCAGTAAATAGTAATGTGCAACCAATTACACGAACAGAGCCGTTTATCTTTCGGTTACTCTCAAGCTGTGATACTATGGAAATTTTAAGTATTGGTTCAGAATATAAAAGAGTTGAAAAGATAGAAATTGTCTCAAATATAAAAGAGAGTTATAAAAATTTGGATGTCTGCACAACAGAAGGAGCGGGCAAGAAAAACTGCTCAGCTTGCATAAAGTGCCTAAGAACACTAACAGCACTGGATGTGTTAGGAATATTAGAATTATATAAAGAATCATTTGATCTAAAGACATATAAGAAAAATAAAAACAAGTTTTTAGGTAAAGTGCTTGCTCGAAACAATGAGTTTACAAACGAGATTTACGAGCTTGCTCTGAAAAAAAAATTTGCTTTTCCTGCTATGTCTTATCTGTATAGTGTCTATTATAGATTGAGGTATCTGATAAAAAAGAGGTAATTCCGCAGAACAATGAAGCACATAAATGTGAAGTCATATCAAATGCTTTCACACCACCTCTTCGTACACTTCTATAGTTTTATCAATCATCTGCTTCAAAGAAAAATTCGTTTGTGCAAAATTGCGAATATAGGCATGGTCAAACTTATATTCGATAGATTTTTCTATAAGTTTTGATAACTCCTTATAATCGCCAGGATTAAAGAAAAAGCCCGTTTTCCCCTCTTGCACATAATCAAATGCTGCGCCGATAGAAGATGCAAGCAAAGGCACGCCCATAACCATACCCTCCACATTGGCTCTTCCAAATGTTTCCGGTTTGGTTGATGATGATATATTAAGAGTCGCCAAAGAAAAAATCTCTTTTATGTTAGATTGATTTCCGGTAAAAATAACATCATCCCTCCACTTAGAGCCCTCGATAACTGACGCAAGCTCACCATAGTATGATTCTCTGCTTTTATCAACACTTCCAACAAGTAGGAGCACTAAAGAAGGGTGCTTCTCTTTGGCCGCAAAAAATGCTTTGATAGTCGTGAGCTGATCTTTCCAGCCGGTAATCCTTGCAACCTGAACTATGATCTTTTTGCCGGAGAGATTGTATCTTTCCACAAAAGAGTCCCTCCAGAGTATATCTAGCCTGTTTGGATCAAAATACTCCAGGTCAATCCCTCTTGGAATCAATCTAATAATATCATCGGCAACGCCATAGTGCTCTTTTATATGCTCGATCAAAAAACGGCTTGAACAGATGACTCTATCCCCATAGGTCATAACCTTGCTATATGCATTGACACTATTAAAACCATGAACGGTCGTCACGAAAGGAATGTTTAGTTTTTTATTTGCAAGGTAGACAAGCCAAGCAGGCACACGACTTCTAGCGTGAATCACATCCGGCTTTAACTCTTTAAGGAGTTGCTTTAACCCATAAGCGCGCCAAGGAGCTGTCAAAATGTTTTTGCTTGCAACATCAAATGTTATATGCTCTCCACCATCTTTTACTATCTGTTCACAAAGTCTCCCACCATTACTGATAACTATGCTCTCATGACCTCTTTTTGCATACTCGCGGTTACTATCAACAGCCCCTCTCTCTACTCCACCTTCATTTAAATTTGGTAATAGTTGGATTATCCTCATAGATAGATGCCTTTTAGATATTGTTTAAAATCTATTTTTCTATTTTTTTGCTCTATTGTACCGTCAAATATATGCAGATACCCTTCGCTCTCTAAAGATGTAACAAGTGAGGAAAATTTATTTTCTCTTTTTACAAGAAGCGGCAAGACAATCACGGTGGCATTCCCATATGAGATCGCTTCACTAATCATAGAGGTGCTATCCATCGTGATGCAAACAACCTCGCATTGATCTAAAAAATCGGGGATAGGATTGAGAGGCTCTTTAGAATAAATCACCTTGTAAGCAAAATCATAACCCTCAAGCAACTCCTCAATCTTTTTGGCTGTTCTCGGTGATGTTGTAACGGCTATCTCGTAACTATGATATAGATCAAATATGGCATCAAGCTGCTTTTTAAGAAGCTCTTTTGACATATGCAAAATGCTATTGTCTCCTCCTATGACGATACCGACTGATTTTTTACCGAGAGAGCAGAGATGTTGAGGCTCTATATAGGCAAAATTTGCAGGGATAGGGATGATATTTTCTCTTTTTGGAGGATTATCATGGCTTTGGGCAAATATATAATCAAAACTATATCTATACCCTCGGGGAAGCATCATAGAGATTGATTTTAGATTTAGTTTTTTAGCCATAACTCTCACAGCATAATATGTGCTTGAACCTGCACCGACAACCAAAGAATAAAGAGACCCCGAAGCAAGTTCAGAGTGGCTATCTTCTGTCATTCCAAACTTGTTTCGGAATCCCTCTTTTTTATCAAAAAGTGATAGCGTGTAGATACCGACTCTATCAAATAGATACGATACCAATCTTAAGAATCTGTTTTTAAATCTTACCTCTGCAATATCATAATCTAATTTCATATATTTGCAAAAGGCTATCGACTGATTGAGATGCCCTGCTCTTCTATCGCTTAGGATGAGTATCTTCTTTTTTATTTCCATCGGTCATGCATCCAAAACCATTGAGATATATCGCGCCTTATCATCTTTTCAAGTGCTTGGTTATATCTTTGCGTGATTACTTTGAGTTTCTCTTTCTCATCAGTAATCTCATCAGCCCTATACTCTATGGGCGCATCCACATAAAGCATATATTTGCCGCGACTTTGGCGCACGATACTAATGGGGGCAACGATGGGATCAAATTTGAGTTTCAATGCCGCAGCAGAGAGTGTCGTTCTAGCACCATGTCCAAAAAAATCTACCCTCACATTATGACTCCCCCCGGTCTTTTGATCAATAAGCATACCGACATTCTCTTTTGCTTTAAGCGCTTTTGCCATAGCAATCATCGCCTTATCTTTATAGACTGCCCTATTGCCATATCGGTTTCTAAAAGGGATTGTAAGATTTTTATCTATAAGTGTATTTGTGCCTCTTCTGCCAATAGCAAGCATAGGGAGATTGTGCTTGGCTAGAAAATGTGCCGCAAGTTCCCAGTTGGAGTAGTGTGCAGTAATGACCATCACCCCCTTATCACTTTTTGCAAGCTGTGCAAGCTGCCCTATAGCCTCATCTCTATTGATAATTGCTGCATCGATATCAAACCTATCGGCAAACATCAAGAGAATCTCACAGAGTGTCTCTGAGAGCCCGCTATAAATCTCTTTTGAAAGTTTTATAATCTCCGCTTCTGATCTATCCGGAAATGCATTTTGGAGGTTTTTTATCGTAAGTTTTCTTCTAGGTTTTAAGAGGAAGTAAAAAGAGAATGCTAACATTTTTGTCAGAACATAGAGAAAACTTTTTGGTAATACTTTGGCTAAAAAAAGTAACATTTTTACTAAAAGGTACTCTATTTTTTCTCGCATATTTTTCCATACATTTTCGTTAGCAACAATTGTACCCAAAAGCCTCTAAATATACTGCATAAAGTAAAATATGCTATAATCACACCTCTATAAAAAAGGCGGCTAAGTGATAGGAATCATCAACTACAACATGGGGAACCTTGCTTCAGTAACAAATGCGTTGGCTAAGCTTGAAATCAACGCTGAAGTTCAAAGTGATCCCGAAAAAATATCGCAATACGATAAGCTTATACTGCCTGGTGTTGGCGCCTTTGGGGATGCCATGGAACATCTAAAAAAGATGGGGATGGATGAAGCGATAAATGCTTTTGCAAAAAGCGGAAAAAATATACTCGGTATCTGTCTTGGGATGCAACTTCTCTTTGATGAAAGTGAAGAGTTTGGTGCACATAAAGGCCTTGGACTCATCCCCGGAAAGATCGTCAAGTTTGATGAGAAGAGATTCCCTCATCGGCTCAAAGTGCCTCATATGGGTTGGAACGAGGTGTTTGTAAAAGACGCTCCACTCTTTCAAGGATTACCAAAAGATTTTTATCTCTACTTTGTACACTCATACCATGCTCTATGTGAAGAGCAATACACGATTGGAAAATGCACCTACGGATATGAATTTAGTGCTGCCGTTCAAAGAGAGAACATCCTTGGATTACAACCGCATCCGGAAAAAAGCCATAAGAGCGGGCTTCAAATATTAAAAAATTTTACAACACTATAAAGAGGCAACAATGATCATACTACCGGCAATTGATTTAAAAGACGGGAAAGCAGTAAGACTCAACAAAGGGGTGATGGAGAGTGCAAAAATCTATAGTGATGAGCCATGGCAAGTTGCTGCGCGTTTTGAAGAGCTAGGGAGCAGATGGCTTCACCTTGTTGATCTCAACGGCGCATTTGCAGGGGAACCGAAAAATCTTGAGCAGATAAAAAAGATACGAGATAATTGCGATCTCAAGCTTGAACTCGGTGGTGGCATTAGAGACGAAGCAACTATCAAAATGTATCTTGACCTTGGTATTGATCGCATCATCCTTGGCTCTATAGCACTTCAAAATCCGGAATTCACAAAAGAGATGGCATCCAAATACCCGATAGTTTTAGGCATAGATGCGATGAATGGGATGGTAGCTACACAAGGTTGGGCGGATGTGAGCGAGATCAAAGCAACGGATTTGGCTAAAGATTTTGCAGATGCGGGTGCTCAGGCTATCATCTGCACAGATATAAGCAGAGACGGGATGCTCAGTGGAGTCAATGTTGACTTCACACTAAACATTAAAAAGGCGAGCGGTATCGAGACGATCGCAAGCGGTGGACTCAAAGATATCGACGATATCAAAAGACTGATAGCTGCCGGAATTGATGGAACTATCGTCGGCAAAGCATTTTATGAAGGAACGCTTGATCTAGGAGAGGCATTTGCACTTGCCGGAGAACAGATATGAGCGATAAATATTTTGAACTAACGATATCTACGCCTGCAGAGCTTTTAGAGTTTATCGCTGATCTTGTGAGCACATTAACGCATGATGCCATAGAGATAGGAGATGATAATCTCATTATCAGAAGTGATCAAAATCTAGATAACCTGCAAGAAGATATCAATAATTTACTCAAAAAACTTGATGTTGATATAGCACTCAAATATGATCTAAGAGAGCTAGAAAATTGTGATTGGATATCAAAATATCAAGAGGCTATCACGCCAGTTGAAAGTGGTAACTTTTATATACACCCAAGCTGGCATGAACCAAAAATTGGCAAGATAAATATCTCCATAGATCCTGCTCTTGCTTTTGGTTCAGGTCACCATGCTACGACGGCAACTTGTCTCGATATGATAAGTAAATATCTTAAAAAAAATGATAGCGTCGCAGATATAGGATGTGGAAGCGGCATTCTCGCTCTTGGAGCAAAGAAGCTCGGTGCATCTTCAGTCGATCTGTGTGATACAGACCCCATAGCACTCAACAGTGCACAAGAGAACTTTGAGAAAAATGGTGAATCGATAGCCACTATCTGGGAGGGCTCGGCAAATCAAACTGAAAGAACATATGATTTAGTCATAGCCAATATCATTGCGGATGTACTTGTGATGATCTCTAAAGACTTAAAAAAAACAATTAAAAAGAATGGAATATTAGTTCTTTCAGGTATTTTAGATAAAAAAGAGTCTAAAGTTTTAGATGAATTTAAAGACCTCACACTCAAAGAGCGTACGCTCAAAGATGAGTGGGTAACTTTGGTTTATGGAAATGAACTTTAAAATTAAATAAGTATGATTACAATAATCAATAAAACTCTAGAAAAGGGAATAGATGTCGGAGAACAACAATAGCAATAATAGTGGGAACAACAATAACCCAAATAATTTTTTTAACAACAATCCGCTTTTAGCGTTTGCTCTCTTTGCGATAGTTATTATCGTAATCTTTAAGTTAATGATCGGTGATGGGGGCAATATAGGTTCTGTAATTAATGGCAACAATGTACAGCAGACAAAACAAGTAAAATACTCCGAAGTTAAAAAAGTGATACAAGAAGGCAAGGTAACGAGTGTCAAAATCACACCAAGATCAATCGAAGCAATAGCATCAGAGGATGGAAAAAATGTGAGACTTGTCGCACAAAATATCCCGACAATCGACAGAGACCTTGTGCCGTTATTGGAGAAAAAAAATATTAGTTATGAAGGTGTAATGGGAGACGGATGGGTCGCAAGTCTTATAAGTACGATGTTACCGATTTTTATAATCCTTGCTATTTGGATCTTTTTAGCTAGAAGAATGAGCAAAGGGATGGGTGGCGGTATCCTTGGAGTCGGCAAAGCCGGTAAACTCATAAACTCCGAAAAACCCGAAACCACTTTTGATAATGTTGCAGGAGCAGAAGAGGCAAAAGAGGAGGTCAAAGAGATTGTTGATTTCCTAAAATATCCGGAAAGATATATAGAGCTTGGCGCCAAGATACCAAAAGGTGTACTCTTAGTAGGTCCTCCGGGTACCGGAAAAACTCTTTTAGCAAAAGCAGTAGCTGGAGAGGCTAGCGTGCCTTTCTTTTCTGTGAGTGGATCAAGCTTTATTGAAATGTTTGTCGGTGTAGGGGCAAGCCGAGTAAGAGACCTTTTTGAACAAGCAAAAAAAGAGTCACCCTCTATCATATTTATCGATGAGATTGACGCTATAGGAAAAAGTCGTACCTCAGGTGGTCCGATGGGCGGTAATGACGAGAGAGAACAAACGCTCAATCAACTACTCGCTGAAATGGATGGCTTTGGAGCAAGTACACCTGTTATCGTTCTTGCAGCGACAAACCGTCCTGAAGTTCTTGATGCCGCGCTCTTAAGAGCAGGAAGGTTTGACAGACAAGTACTCGTAGATAAGCCTGACTACGAGGGAAGACTTGCTATTTTACAAGTGCACATTAAAGACGTCAAACTCAACAAAAAGGTTGATCTCACGCAAATTGCCAAAGCAACAGCTGGACTTGCCGGAGCGGACCTTGCTAACATCATCAATGAGGGCGCCTTGCTTGCAGGAAGAAAAAATAAAAAAGAGATAGAGCAAGAAGATCTTATGGAGGCTATTGAGCGAGCTTTTGTCGGGTTAGAGAAGAAAAATAGAAAGATAAATGATTTAGAGAAGAAAATTGTTGCATATCACGAGAGTGGCCATGCACTTGTCGCCGAGCTCACAGAGGGAGCATCAAGAGTCACAAAAGTCTCTATTATTCCAAGAGGACTTGGTGCGCTTGGCTATACACTCCATCTCCCCGAAGAGGAGAATAGATTTCTAAAACAAAAACATGAACTCTTGGCAGAAGTTGATGTGCTGCTTAGTGGTAGAGCTGCTGAAGATGTATTTTTAAACGAGGTCTCAACAGGCGCAGGAAACGATCTACAAAGAGCAACTGATATCATCAAAGCGATGATATCGACATATGGAATGAGTGATGTTGCAGGACTCATGGTGCTTGAAAAATCTCAAGGTAATATGTTTTTAGGTGGAGGGCAAACCATCAAAGACTATAGTGACCAAATGGCTGAAGATATAGACAATGCGGTCAAAAAACTACTGGCCGAAAGATATGAGCACTCAAAAGGACTCCTCAATGAATATAGAGATGCTATCGAAGAGATAACGAGTGTACTGCTTGATACTGAGGTCATCGAAGGGATAAAAGTAAGAAGAATTATCAGGGACTTTGAAAAGAAAAACGGAATGAAAAGCAAACTCACCACAAAAGAGGAGAAGAGCGAACAAGAAGAGAGTGACGCAAAGCAAAAATAGTCACTTTTTCTCTTTTTTAGCATCTTGCATTTAAGAAAAAAATAGTGTATAATCCAACAAAAAAAGGAGAGATAATGAAAATACATTACACACAAATAACATTTTATAAAAAAGCTACATCTCTCCTGCTGCTGCTCTCTCTATAAAACTACCACTTAAACAACCATAAACACGCTTTTACCTTTTTGGTATATAATTAGACAATATTTGAGATATTGTCATGCATTAATTTAAAAGGCATTTATTATGAATAATGAAATTATAAAGATATTTGATACGACATTAAGAGACGGGGAGCAGAGTCCGGGTGCTTCGATGAATACTGAAGAAAAAATAAGGATAGCTTCACAATTAGAAAGATTAAGAGTCGATATCATAGAGGCAGGCTTTGCAGCCGCAAGTCCGGGAGATTTTGATGCGATATCGCAAATAGCACAAAAAGTTACCCACTCAACAGTATGTTCGCTCGCAAGAGCGATAGATAAAGATATCAAAGCAGCAGGCGATGCGATTACAAATGCAAAGTTTAAAAGGATTCATACATTTATTGCAACGAGCTCTATCCATATGGAGCATAAGCTTAAGATGACACCCGAAGAGGTTATCAAAAGAGCTGTAAATTCTGTTACATATGCAAAAGAGTTTACGAATGATGTAGAGTTTAGCTGTGAAGATGCAGGCAGAAGTGATATAGGATTCTTAAAAGAGATCACTGATGCTGTTATAGAAGCGGGTGCTACGACTATCAATTTACCCGATACGGTGGGCTTTAGAATGCCAAGTGAAATTGGAGCAATGATAAAAACAATGAGTGAATACACCAAAGGAAGAGCTATCATATCGGTGCACAACCACAATGATCTTGGACTTGGTGTTGCAAACTCTTTGGAGAGCATCTTAAATGGAGCAAGACAAGTAGAGTGTACCATCAACGGCTTAGGTGAGCGTGCAGGAAACGCCGCCCTTGAAGAGATCGTTATGGCGGTGAAAACAAGGAGAAATATCTTTGAAGGTTTAGATACCAATATTGACACCAAGGAGATATACCCTACGAGTAGATTGATTGCCAATATTACAGGGATTGAGCCGCAACCAAACAAAGCCATTGTCGGCAAGAATGCATTTGCTCATGAGAGTGGGATTCACCAAGACGGTGTGCTCAAAAATAAAGAGACTTATGAGATTATCAGACCGGAAGATATCGGCATAGACTCTAGCGATACCTTAGTGCTTGGAAAACATTCAGGTCGTGCGGCATTTAAAGATAAGCTTAAAAAACTTGGCTTTGACGATGTAAGCGATGATGAGCTCAATGCAACTTTTGAGCGCTTCAAAGAGCTTGCTGATAAGAAAAAAAGTATTTATGATGATGATATCAGAGCATTAATCACAAGTGAAATGACGCATATCGAAAAAGTGTATGAACTTGTTGCTATGCAGCTTATGGACTCAACAGGTGGTGTTCCAAGTGCTGCCGTGACGATAAGACACAAAGACAAAGAGGAGACGGATGCGAGCATTGGCGGAGGAACAATCGATGCAGTCTTTAAAACTATCGATAGAGTCACCGGCTTTAGAGGAAGATTGATTGATTATAAGGTTATCTCTGTTTCCCAAGGCAAAGATGCCTTGGCAAATGTTACGGTCAAGGTGACATTTAATGATAATGAACCTGCGATGATAGGACATGGCCTTAGTCTTGACACTATGCTTGCAAGTGCAAAAGCATATATCGGAGCACTTAATAGCTACCTTAGTATGCAAGAGAGATTAAAAAATAGCACAACAAAGGGTGCATAAATGAGTAAAAAGAGTAGATTCGCTAAGCACCTCTTTGAGGTTATTCTTAAGGGGCTATTTTGGATATTGCCCATAGCTTTAATAGCTATGGCGATTATGTGGATTTACAATACTGTCACTAGCTTGATTGGAGAGAAACTCTTTACATTGATTGGTTTCAACCCTGAGAAATATCAAAATCTTTGGATATTTATATTTATTATCCTCTTTCTAGTGCTCCTCTATTTTGTCGGTCATCTTATGGATACTCGTATTGCAAAATGGATTGAAAAACTACTAGAAAATATCCCCGGCTTTAAAACAATTAAAGAGATGATTGGTATATTTAACTCATCGAAAGCCGGAGATAGAAAGGTATTGGTCGTTGCGATTGCAGGTTTTGGGGCAAATGAGAGTTTTAATATCGGGCTTATGTATTCTCAAAAAGAGAGCATCATCAAAGATCACTATACCGTTACACTTTCGATGTCACCGATTCCAAATGGTGGATTTATGTTTGAAGTACACAAAGATAATATCTATGTAATTGAAGAGGCATCATTTGATGACAATCTTCAATACCTACTCTCAATGGGAGTCAAATCCCTTGCCGGGATATTGCATACAAATCCTATCGCAAAAAATAATCTTTTACCGCTCAGTAAATATCTACAAAAGAGAGAAGCCGATATCTCTTAGTCAAAGAAGTTATTTTCTTTGAGCATATCTATAGACTCTTGTACTGCAGCGACTGCATCATCAAATTTTGCTTTCTTGTCATCCGGGAGTTTAAGCTCTATGATTTTTTCTATACCCTTTGCTCCAAGTACGATAGGGACGCCGATAGTTACATCTTTGTGACCATACTCACCATCAAGCATCACAGAAGAAGGCATAACGATTCTAGAATCATGCAGTATCGCCTCTACCATGACTGAGATAGCTCTTCCGGGGGCATAATATGCAGAAGTACTAAGATATTTTACAATCTCGGCACCACCCTCTTTCGTCTTTTCGATGATCTCATCCATATCGCTTCTCCCGATAAGTTGCTCGAGTGGCACACCCCCAACAGCAGATATTTCAGGGCATGGTATCATATCTTGTCCATGATTTCCAACGACCATTGCTCGCATTTGACCGGAACCAAAACCTACCTTCTTGTGAATCTGATACGCCATTCTAGAGACATCAAGCGCGCCTGCCATACCGATGATTCTGTGTCGCTCCCAACCGGTAAGCTTATGTGTAACATAGGTCATAACATCCAAAGGATTCGAGACACAGAGGATGATAGCGTTCGGTGAATAGAGCTTGATATTTTCTATCACCTCTTTGAGTATCTTTGCATTGATCATCAAAAGATCTATCCGCTTCATTTCACTTCTTCTTGGAACTCCCGCAGTGATGACTACGATATCACAATCTTTCATATCGGCAGGAGTTTTTGCGGCTGTAACTATCGTACCTTTTGAAGAGTAGTTCGTCGACTGGCCTATGTCTATCGCTTTCCCCATAGCAACTTCGGGGACTATGTCATACAAGACCACCTCATGACAAATCCCCAATATCGTCATACTGTATGCTGCCGTCGCACCAACAAATCCGGCACCGACTATTCCTACTTTTCTTCCTACCATGCCTCTCCTTTATATTTTTTTATGCTCTGGATTCTATGCCGAATGTAAACCCACCTTTTACTTTTTCTATAAGCTCAGGAAGCACATCCTCATACTCGCCAACTATTCCAAAATCAGCATTATTGAAAATCGTCTCTTTAGCATTATGATTGATTGCAACTATCGTATCTGCTTCTTTCATGCCGGCGACATGTTGCACAGCACCACTAATACCAACTGCAACATACACTTTAGGTCGTACCGTTTTACCTGTTTGTCCAACTTGTTTTGCATACTCAGAAACACCCTCATCAACCATGACTCTTGACGCTGCCCATTCTGCATTGAGCCCCTGATCTTTGAGCGCTTGCGCTAACTCTTTTACAAGTTGCATACCATCACCTGCAGTACCGCGCCCGCCTGAAACTATAATATCGGCATCAAATAGAGCTTGGCCACCGGCTTCACCAATCACAGTTTCAATAATTTCAGATACAAATTCACTTTCATCTAATTTTGGAGTAAAAGTAGAAATAGTTCCTTTTTTGCTTTCGTCTTTTGGAGGTACGGCAAATGTTCCGGCGCGTGCTGTTGAAATTTGCGGACAAACAAAACCGATAATCGTAGCAAGCTTAGACTCACCGTAAGTCGGTCTTCTTGATTCCAATAAAGGCGCATATATCACTTGTACCTTTGTCTCTTTATTTCTGTGTTTATGCTCGCCTATCTCAAGTGAAGTACAATCGGCAGTTACCCCACTCCCTGTCTTGACTCCAATTCTAGGTGCCAATTCACGGCCGGCCGTCGTTGCTGCAAAGAGTGCAATTTCCGGATTTCTCTCTTTGATGACCTGCGCAAAGATTTCAGAAAATGGTAAAATTCTGTACTCTTCGAGTCTCTCATCATCAACAACAATAACCTCATCCGCCCCATACGCTATGAGCTCTTTTGCAAGTTCACCGACATCTTTACCGATTAAGAGTGTTGTTACTTTTGTATCATTGCCTAAATCATTTGCTAACTCTCTTGCAGGTGTTAAAAGCTCTAAAGATGGTCTAGAAATTTGACCCTTAACAACTTCTGCCCAAGTAATAATACCTTTTGCACCGTTTCTAAAGTCAATAACTTCCAAACTTTCATCTCTCGCTTTTTCTACTTTCGCTTTTGCTTCTTTAACTTCCAAAGTATTTTTACCGGCTTTAAAGTTATCTAAAAAGCTTGATACCAATTCACTCTCATTATGTCCTGAGGACATTTTAATAGGAGCTCTTTCGCTTACAACATTTGCAACTTTTGATACGATTGTCGGAGATCCGTTTTCACCGGGAGTACCCAACCCGATAAACTCTTCACTTAGGTTAATATCTTCGATGCTAAACACCGTAACTTCTGCTTTGTTTGCTTTAACGGCACCGGCTAAAGATTTTCTTCGAGGCTCAACTCCCGTTGGTGTAAAACTCATAGCACATGGAACCGGAAGGCTCATCATCTGATAGCCACCTTCGATAATTCTTTTTGCATGAACTTTACCATCTACTAAACTAGCAGTTTCAATAAATGTACCTTGAGGAATTTTCAAATTTTCAGCAACCTGAGAAGGAACATGTGCCGTATCTCCATCACTTGTCTGTCTCCCCGCGACGATAACAAAATCCTCATTAAGCCCTTTTCCAAAACCTAAATGTCGCAACATCGTAGCTATCGCCAAACCCGTTGCAAAAGTATCACTCCCCCCTAGTTTTCTATCTGAGAGAAGATACGCCTCGTCATACCCCATAGCTATCGCTTTTTTCAAAGAAACCTCAAATGAAGGTGGCCCCATAGAACAGACGATCAACTTGGCATCCGGATTTTGCTTCTTAAGTTGTAACCCTGCCTCAAGCCCAAAACTACAATCGACATTTATAATCGATTTTGCTTTTGTTCTATCCATCAAACCGTCTTCACCCATTCTCATCTCTGATGCCAACGGCACTTGTTTCATTAAACTAATTATTGTTAAAGCCATATATTTCCCTCTCCTACATTTCTCTATATTCTGGACCATCTTCGCCGTAAGGCGTTGTCCATGTTATACCACCGTTTGGCGATTTTATATCACACGTTTTACAATGAAGACAATTTTCGGCATGCAATCGTAAAGTTTTGTTGCCTTGCTTATCTATATGCAGCTCATACACCTCAGCCGGACACATAGCTTCTTCACTTAGACCATACTCTTCTATATTGGATGATTGGAATTGTTCAGGATTGTTTATAACTAAATGAATCGGTTGATGTTCATCGTGCATTGTGCGTGATTGAAAAACTGTTGTAACTTTATCAAAAGTTAATTTTTTATCAAAATCAAGTTTTCCGGCAAATCTCTCTTTGAAAGGAATACCTCCAAACTCTTTCACTTTTTTGGTTTCACTTGCATCGCTGTGTGTATCAGGTGTCAGGAGGCAGAAACCTCTAGTGAGAAGTTGGATACCAAATTTAAGTCCCCCAAGTATCATCCCGTTTTGCATAACAGCTCTGAAATTTCTAACCGGATATAACTCTTTTTTAATTCTACTTGCATCAACTAACTCTTTATAGCGAGCTAAGGTCGAAGCAGATGTATCACCTTTTACCAATGCAAGTGCAGCGGTATCTGCAGCACACATTCCTGAAGTAGCTGCTAGATGAATACCTTTAAGTGCAGGCATAGCAACAAATCCGGCACTATCTCCAACGATCATAACATTATCATCATAGAGTTTTGGGATTGAATTCCATCCGCCTTCAGGTAAAGTTTTAGCACCTGCTTCAATCACAGATCCCCCTTCTAGGAGAGCTCTGATTTTTGGATGCTGTTTCCAAGCTTGCATAGCAGCGTGGATGTTGAAGCTTGGATCTTCATAATCAAGTCCAACGACTAAACCTAGTCCGACTCTATTATTTTCCATGCCATAGATAAATCCACCCCCAAACTCTTGACCATCAACCAAAGGATAGCCCATAGTGTGATAAACAGTTCCGGGCTCGATTCTCCCTTCAGGTACTCTCCAACTCTCTTTGACACCTAGAGAATATATTTGAGGATTAGATGTTGCATCCAAATCAAATTTTGAGATTAGCTGTTTAGCTAAACTTCCGCGCGTACCCTCTGCAAGTATTGTAACAGCAGCTTTTACCGATGTGCCTTTTTGGAAATTCTTTTGCGGTTTTCCCTCATGATCTACGCCCGTATCTTTTGTTTTAGCACCGACTACCTTCCCATTTTCATAGAGGAGCTCATCTACTGCGAAACCGCTATAAATTTCTACACCTCTATTGGTTGCACATGTAGCAAGAAATTTACAGATTTTACCTAGAGATGCAATTTGGTTTCCCATATTATTCATATACGGTGGATGAAAAGGCAGAGTGGTCTCGCCGTTTTCACTCAATTTAACCGTTTTATCGATCTTAACTTCACAATCAAACGGCACTTCATTAAACTCATCAGGAGTCAGTAGCTCTTTAAAAACATCTGTTTTAATAACTGCTCCTGAAAGGATATGAGAGCCAATCTCCTCACCTTTTTCAATAAGCATTATATTTTTGCTTACACCTTTTTCTTTCAATTTATCAGCAAGACGTATTGCTGCCGAGAGACCTGAAGGCCCTCCCCCAATTATCAACACATCAGTCGAAACTGTATCAACACTCTCCATACTCACCTCTTTGCTAGTTAGATTTTTTATTGAAATTCTATTATACTTAAAAACATAAAAATTATTCAATGATATAATATAATTTGCTCGTTTCAGAAAGAGCAAAGTTACTATTTATCACATATTTTGAAAATCTATACAAAAATATTGATGCTAATCTTTCGTATCATTTTTTAAATAAGATAAAAGAGATAATCACTTCATATCTTGACTCAAATCTATCCATCTATTTTGCCGGGCTCATCTCTGCTTTTTTCATATTTTTCATCTGCAAAAGATAGATAGACGCATAGAGGATAAATCCTATAATATATGATATGTATTCGCTTCCAAGATGGAGCCACTGAGCGACCATATTTGGTACCAACATAGCAATAGTGACCATAAGAAGCAAGACCCTTTCTATGCTTGTTGTTCGGACTCTAACCCAACCTTGCACAGCTGAAGAAAAGGCAAACATTCCCAAAACTGCAGTAGTAAAAATAAGCGCTATCTCCAACGGATTTGTAACCCACTGCCATGTTGAGGGATCTTTTATCGTTGCCGCATCAACACTCTTTATGAGTAGTAATTTATTGTTAAAGAAAAATGCAAACGGCAAAATCGCTGTTCTGATATCATAGGTAAACCCTTGCAGACCTGTTTTTATAGGGTCGCTCCTTGCTATACCGGCTGCAGCATAGGCAGCCATACCGACAGGAGGTGTATCATCTGCGAGTATCCCAAAATAGAAGACAAACATATGAGCTGCAATAGCCGGGATAATATAGCCTAAACTGCCTGCTGAAGTCATAATAATCGGTGCGGTTAAAGATGCCATAACAATATAGTTAGCTGTTGTAGGAAGCCCCATCCCCAAAACAAGTGACACGACCGCAGTTAGAAGAAGGATAGCGATGATATACCCACCTGAAAGTTGCTGAATAACATCAGCAAGTGTTAACCCTATCCCCGTAAGGGTAACTGAGCCAACAACAATGCCGGCAACGGCAGTAGCGATAGCGATGGGAACCATATTTTTAGCGCCCGCAACCATGCCCTCACCTATATTATAAAACCCAATCAAAAAGTCATTTTTACTTACTTTTTTCTCTCTTATCCAAGCTTTTATAGGATGCTGTGTGACCATGATAAGCATCATAAATGCTATCGCATTAAATGCAGCAGATTGAGGAGACTGTCTTAGGACGATAAGTGTATAGATCAAAAAGAATATCGGTATGATATAGTGCATACCACCTTTAAAGATAGTAAATGCCTTTTGCATTTTTGAGACATCCTCACCTTTGATGCCCAGCTTTTTTGCCTCAAGGTGAACGATATAAAAGAGAGCAAAATAGCTAGCAAAAGCAGGAATAGCCGCTGCCATGATGACCTCTGTGTAAGCAAGCCCTAAAAACTCAGCGATTATAAATGCTGCTGCTCCCATAATAGGGGGCATAAGCTGTCCATTGGTCGAGGCCGCTACCTCTACAGAAGCAGCTTTATAAGCAGGAAATCCAAGTTTTTTCATAAGCGGGATAGTAAAAGTTCCTGTTGTAACCGTATTGGCAATCGAACTTCCGGAGATGATCCCCATCATACCCGATGCAGCAACTGATGCTTTTGCAGGTCCACCGTCATATTTACCCAAAAGCGCATAAGCAAGATCGATAAAATACTTCCCGGCACCCGCCTTATCTAAAAGAGATCCAAAGAGAACGAATAGAAAGACATAACTCGCACTCACACCAAGCGGCACGCCAAAGACTCCCTCTGTTGTCAAAAACATTTGACCGACTATCTTGCTGATACTAGCGCCCTTGTGAGCGATGATATCAGGCATTGATTGCCCAAAATGATCATAGAGTAAAAAGAGTATAGCAATGATAGGCAGAGCAATCCCCAAAGTTCTTCTAACAGCTTTGAGTAAAAAGATGATGCCTAAAATTCCTACAACAACATCCATCTGAGTCCAAGCACCATTTCGAGCATTGAGCTGATTGTAAAATAGATAGATATAGAGTGCAGTAGAAACAGCAGCTGCACCAATGAAAAAATTATACCAAGGGATAGTTCTCATCGTCAAAGGAGTGCGAAACATAGGGTACATCATAAAAGCTAATGCCAATGCGAAAGAGAGGTGTGCTGATCTCACAAAGACACTATTTGTAGGAACCACGACAACATAGAGCTGATACAAAGACCATAAAAATGCAATGACCACAATAAACAAATAGCCCCATGAATCTCTTGGAAGTTTCCGTTGCCCCTCTAGCTTCTCAACTAAAGCCTCTTCTTTTGCTTTAGATTCTCTCTCTTCTTGCATGGTCTTATATCTACTTTTTGTCTACTATCAAGCCTGCTTCTTTAAATGCTCTCAGAGCTCCGGGATGTTGAGGGATAGAGAGCCCCCCAAGGAGTGATTCTTTTGTGATGCTTTTATATGCAGGGTGTATCTCTTTAAATGCTTCAAAATTATCTAGTATCGTTTTTGTTATATTGTAGATAATTGTCTCATCTATATCTTGACTTGAAACAAGCACTGCTTTGACACCGATACTTTTTGTATCATGCTGCACACCTTTATAAAACTCCTTTGAGATAATCCCGGGAGCATAATAGGGATGTGCCGCAATAATCGCATCCACTTCAGGACCTTCGATATTTACAAGATCGATAGCTACAGAATTCGCTGCATCTTTGATATTTGCTGTTGGGTGACCAACCATAAAAAAATAGCCGTCAACCTTATTATCTTGAAGCGTGGTTGGGGCTTCTGATGATTTAAGCTCATTGACAAGAGCAAGGTCATCATATTTGATGCCATACGCTTGCAAAACAAGATCACTAGACATCCTTGTGCCTGAACCCGGAACATCAACATTGATCTTTTTATCTTTAAGATCGGCTATGCTTTTAATATTTGCATCTTTCTTGACAACAAGAGCCAAAAGCTCCGGATAGATAGCGATAACCGAGCGTAAAGACTTTATCGGCTTACCTTCAAAAACACCCTCTCCGTTGTAAGCTTGATATGCCGTATCACTTTGTGCGATACCAAGATCGAGTTCATGATTATTTATCATATTGACATTATAGACCGAGCCACCCGTTGACTCTACATTACACTGGATACCAAGCTTATCTTTCCTTGCATTCACCATACGGCAGATCGCTCCACCGGTAGGATAGTAAGTTCCTGTAACCGCAGCTGTACCGATCGAGACAAAATCTAATGCAAAAAGTGGGGAGAAAAACAGAGAAACAGCCACCCCTCTTGCTAAAAATGATAAAAATATCTTCATAAAATCTCCTTTGGAATACCATTATAGTTTAAAAATATAAAAGTCCAAAATGAAGTCTATCAAAGGTAATTTACTCTTCAATTTTGGGCATTTTCTCCACATAAAGTGACGTTGAAGGAAACGCAAAAGAAGCACCATTCTCTTCTACTATCTTCATAATCTTTATATGCACATCTTCTCGAATCTCAAGATGCCTTTTCCAGTTTGCAGTGGCTGTATACGTATAGACAAAGATATTTAACGAGCTTGCTCCAAACGATTCAAAATTGACCAAGAGCGTATCATCTTGAGATATATCCTCATGCGCCTCTAACATCGCTCTAATCTCATTTACAATTGTAATGACTTGATCTTTTGTTGTATCATAAGTAAGCCCTATGTTGATTTTGATGCGTCTGATGCCTCTTCTTGAAAAATTATATACAGGGCTATTTGCCACAAGCTGATTTGGCACTACGATTAAAGATTTGTCAAATGCCCTAATTTTGGTCGTACGCATACCGATATCTTCTACTATTCCCTCATTTCCGGCAACACTAATCCACTCTCCGATACGTATCGATTTATCTGCAAGGAGTGAAAATGAACCGAAAAGATTGGATGCCGCATCTTTTGCAGCAAGTGCAAATGCCAAACCGCCAAGTCCAAGCGAAGCAACGAGTGCGGTAACATTTACACCCCATACTTGTAGCATAGCACCTAACCCCAAAGCACCTATAAGTATCTTGATTATTGTGAGTACAAAGTTACTTATCTCTTTAGAGAGATCGTGATTAAACTTGCTCATTGTAGTGCTCATGATTCCTTTGAGTGCTTCACTTAAAGCGATAATTGCCCAAAAAATATTGAAGATTAGAAGTGTATTTGAGATATTTTTAACGATCAAATTATCTTGCGTAACAAGGGCCAAAGCGATATGCAATCCGACCAAAACGAATGCCAAGCCTACCGGACCTTTAAGAGCCGATACAATCCTATCATCATAATAGTTCTTTGTTCGTTTTGCTAAACTTTGCAAAAATGTTGCGATAGTAAAGACAAATACTTTTCTAAGAAAAAAGAAAAATAACAAAACTAAGACTGCCAATATGAGATTGCCCACCGTCGTTCCTAGAAAACTTGTTTGTAAAAAAGGTATCTTCTCGTAGATTGGGTGCAATAATGAGTTTATTTTAGAAGCATCAATGCTCTTATCTATACTATCAACAAGGTCAAGACCCATGCTGACATTATCATCCGATAAAATAGTTGTAGATTTTGACATCTTCTTTCCTTGGTTTAAAGCTATGTTCACATTTAATTCACTCAATTATAGTACAATAGATTTAAACAAAAATGGAGATTACGTTGAGAAAAGGCTTTATACTTTTTATATTTTACACACTTATAGGTTTTGGGTTTTTAGATGCGAAAACTATTGAAGCACAATATAAAGTCTCATTTGGCATCATGGGTCAGCTTGGCATAGCTGATGCAAAAATCATAACTGATAACAATAGATACACCATAGAGATAGGAGCTAAAGCTACAGGTTTAGCAAAGCTTCTAAGTAGTGGCAGAGAAGAGAAACATATCTCAAAAGGGTATATAAAAAACGGTAGATTTATAAGTGAAAGCTACCATGTTATCAAAAGTTTTGGAAACAGATATATCGAAAAGATTTACACCATAGACCATAAAAAGAGAAAAGTAACCAAGCGGTACATAAAGAAGAAAAACGGAAAAATTACAGAAGATCAAAAGAGCACACTCGATTTTTATGCCGAAAATGATCTTTTGAGTCTCTATTTTAATCTTGAAAACCTCATCAAAGATAAAACGCTTGCAAAAAAATACCAATTTAAAACCGTAGGCGCAGAGAAACAAAAGGGACAAATAACCGTAATCGTGCCTGCAAAAAAAGAGTTGCCAAGATATAAAAAGATGCTCCTTGATGGCGATTATTGGTATATCAGCGCTATTGTCCATCAAAAGATATTTGCCAGCAAACAAGGCGAACTCCTTATAGCGCTTGACGATGGGGGGATGGCACAAAAAGCAGTACTCAAAGACCTTATCCTTTTTGGTGATCTTAGAGGTGAGCGTATCAAATAAAACTCATTGATAAATGAGTTAGTTTATGATAAGCTTCTAAAAATTTGGAGGGCTGTTTGAAAAAAAAGATAGAAAATATAGACAGGGGTGTTCTTTTGATGCTCTTGGCGTCATTTTTTTTTGCTATCATGGGAGGCTTTGTCAAGCTTCTTGTGGCAACACTTCCCTCGCTTGAAGTCACTTTTTTTCGTAATATTTTTGGTGTCGTCGTCATACTCTTTACACTTTGGAAGATGCCCTTAAACCAGATTGGCGGGAAACCTTGGCTCTTGATATTTAGAGGTGCAATCGGCTTCATCTCACTGCTATGCTATTTTTATGTGATGGCATATATTCCTCTTGGTGTTGCGGCAACATACAACAAAACATCCCCTATCTTCGTAGCACTCTTTGCCTATCTCTTTTTAAATGAGAAGCTTCCAAAGAGTGCTATCATCGCAGTTGGTTTGGGGTTTGGCGGCATCTTGCTTGTCGCTCAACCGGAAGGTTTTAGTTTTAGCAAATATGACATATTGGGGATTCTCTCAGGCATCGGCGCAGCACTTGCTTACACTTCCATACGAGAGCTGAAACGATACTACGACACAAGGGCTATCGTGCTCTCATTTATGGGGATAGGCTCTCTTGGTCCTATCATTCTTATGGTAATTGCGCCTTTTTATGCGCCAAAAGAGCTCGATTTTCTCTTGGCACCTTTTGTGATGCCTCAAGGTTTACAGTGGCTCTACATCGTAGGCGTAGGCATCTTTGCAACCATCTCACAACTCTTGATGACAAAGGCATACTCTTTAACAAAAGCAGGTATTGTGGGAGCTATTTCATATAGCGCTATATTTTTTGCTACAATTGTAGGGATACTCCTAGGAGACCTTATGCCTGATATTTGGACATTTTTAGGTATAATTCTCATAGTAATAGCGGGGGTACTCGTAAGCAAAAAAGAAAAACCTGAAAAAGGAAATATATGATTCTCATAGCCGGACCTTGTGTTTTGGAGAGTAAAGAGACTGTCTTTAGAATAGCGGATGCACTCTCAAAATACAATGATGATTGCACAAAAGATTTCTATTTTAAAGCAAGTTTTGACAAAGCAAATCGAACAAGTATCGAAAGCTTTAGAGGTCCCGGGATTGATGAGGGGTTGCGACTACTTCAAGATGTCAAAAAAGAGTTTGGTTATAAGATACTCACCGATGTGCATGATGCATCACAGCCCGAAATTGCTGCTGAAGTCGTTGATGTTTTACAAATACCCGCCTTTTTATGCCGTCAAACCGACCTCCTTGTCGCAGCTGCGAAAACAGCATGCATTGTCAATGTAAAAAAAGGACAATTTTTAGCCCCGCAAGCGATGGAACACTCAGTAACTAAAGTGTTAAAAACAAGAGGTTTTCAAGGTACGGCAAATTACGACGATGCCAAAAAATACGGCGTATGGCTGACCGAGAGAGGGAGCACTTTTGGTTATGGCAACCTCGTTGTCGATATGCGAGGGTTAAAAATTATGCGAGATTTTGCACCCGTCGTTTTTGATGCAACCCACTCTGTGCAGATGCCGGCAAGTGGTAGCGCAAGTAGTGGCGGTGATAGCTCATTTGTACCTTATCTGAGTCGTGGGGCAGCTGCTGTTGGCGTTGATGGCTTTTTCTTTGAGACCCATTTTGATCCAAAAATGGCACTGAGTGACGGTCCAAATATGATTGAGCTGAGCAAACTAGATACGCTTATCGAGCAGATAGATGCCATTAGAGAAATTGTAGAATAAAAAAGGAGAAAAATATGAAAACAATAGAAGGAAAATTACAAGTTGACAACTCAAAAAAGGTAGCCGTAATCAGTGCGCGTTTTAACAACTTTATCACAGAACATCTAGTAGATGGTGCTAAAGATGCTTACTCAAGACATGGAGGTGATGCAGATAAGCTTGATCTTATCATCGTTCCCGGAGCTTTTGAGATACCTTTTGCGCTTGATAAAGCACTCAGTAGCGGCAAATATGATGCCGTATGCTGCTTAGGTGCTGTTATCCGAGGGGCAACACCGCATTTTGATTATGTCTCAGCAGAAACCACAAAAGGGATTGCAAGCGTAACACTCAAACATGCAAAACCGGTCACTTTTGGTGTGCTAACCGTTGATACCATAGAGCAAGCGATTGAACGGGCCGGTACAAAAGCCGGCAATAAGGGTGCTGAAGCTATGGCGGGTCTTATTGAGATGATAAATCTTTACAATGAAATAGCATAATGGCAACCAGACACCAAGCAAGAAATGCTGTCGTAGGACTTCTCTACGCTTATGATCTTGGCAATGAAACGATAGCTGATTTTTTTGATGAGATGCTAGAAGAGCAAAAGATTAGAAATAAACAGAGGGATTTCTCAAGAGAACTCTTTTTAGGCACTATCGAAAATCTTGAAAAGCTAGATGCTGAGATAGTAAAGCATCTAGATGGATGGGACTATATGTCGATTGGCAAGGTTGAAAAAGCAATCATGCGTCTAGGTGCTTTTGAGATACTTATCGCCGAGATCGATAGAGCTATCATTATCAATGAAGCAGTCGAACTTGCAAAAGATCTTGCCGATGAAAAATCTCCCTCTTTCATAAATGGGGTGCTTGACTCTATAGGAAAATAGTTGATGACTAAGAGGATGAATATCGATGAAGCTGTTGATTTGATAGAAAACGGCGATCTTAAAACACTTGGGGCAATGGCGTATCAAAAGAAAAAAGAGCTTCACCCAAAAGGCGTGACTACCTTTATCGTTGATCGCAACATTAACTATACCAATGTATGCTGGGTAGATTGCAAATTTTGCGCCTTTTATCGGCACGAAAAAGAGACTGATGGTTATGTGCTCTCATTTGAAGAGATAGATCAAAAGATTGATGAGCTCATAGCTATAGGTGGCACGCAGATACTCTTTCAAGGGGGTGTACATCCAAAGCTTGAGATAGAGTGGTATGAAGATCTCGTTGCGCATATTCACACAAAATACCCAAATATTACGATCCATGGATTCTCTGCTATTGAGGTCGACTATATCGCAAAACGCTCAAAACTGAGTGTAAGCGAAGTCCTCAAAAGGCTCCAAGCCAAAGGATTAAGTTCCATTCCCGGCGCAGGGGCCGAGATACTTAGTGATCGCGTCAGAGATATCATCGCTCCAAAAAAACTTGACAAAGATAGATGGTTAGAGGTGCATAGAGAAGCACACAAACTTGACATCAAGTCAACCGCAACGATGATGTTCGGAAGCGTTGAGACGACAAGAGAGATCGTTGAGCATTGGGATTACATACGAGCCCTTCAAGACGAAACAGGTGGATTTAGAGCATTTATCATGTGGTCATTTCAAAGTGAAAATACACAGCTCAAAAAAGAGATACCAAGTATCCAAAAGCAGTCATCCAATAGATACCTCAGACTCTTAGCTGTTGCTAGGCTATTTTTAGATAATGTTAAAAACATACAGAGCTCTTGGGTGACACAAGGAAGTTATATCGGGCAGATGGCGCTCCTTTATGGAGCCAATGATTTAGGTTCAACCATGATGGAGGAGAATGTTGTAGCAGCTGCAGGGGCAAGTAACTCCATGCACCAAGATGAGATGGTACGGCTTATCAAAGATGTAGGTGAACAGCCTGCAAAAAGAGATACAGCCTATAACATCTTAGAGAGATTTTAACAAGATTGGGGAGGGGATATCGTGAAAAAAATAGTCATCTTTTTGAGTATATTAGGAGGTTTTTTAATGGGAAGTACTGTAGAAAATATCGATATAAATGGGAGTAAAGTGCCTATTATTTTTGAGCAAAACAGTTATCTTCCTATCGTCTCGATACAGATAGTATTTGAAGGCAGTGGAGAGTTGAGCTCCCCTGTTGATGGCTTGGCAAACCTAAGTGCAAGATTGCTCAATGAGGGAACAAAAAAAGATGGAAGCAGCAAATTTGCAAAGAAGATGGATGAAAAAGCGATCTCGATCTCAGCACACGCAACAAGAAGCAACTTCATCATCGAACTCAATACCCTCAAAAGTGAATATAGTAGCGCGATAAAACTGCTCAATGAACTCCTTAAGGATCCAAACTATTCAGAAAAAGCACTTAATCGAGTTAAGAGACAGAAGATTGGCTGGCTAACACAAAAAGAGAGTGATTACGACTACATCTCGAGAAATCTTCTCTCAAAAATCCTCTTCCGAGGCACACCACTCGCAAGAGATTCAAAAGGAACAAAAGACTCAACACTTAAAACCACGCTCAAAGAGATAGAAGGTTTTCTCAACACACGACTTGGTTATAACAATGCGATCGTAGTTATCGGTGGTGATATCTCAAAAGAAGCGGCAAAACAGAGTGTCGCCAATATATTGAAAAATCTCAAGAAAGTCGAAAAAATTGAGCTAGAAAATATCAAAGCTTCAAATAAGAGAGAGGTCAAACAAGAGAGCAAAAAGGATATCCATCAAGCCTATATCTATTTTGGGGCACCTTTCTATTTTTCATATGATAGCGAAGATCAATACAAAGCAAAAATAGCTAGTCATATCCTTGGAGCAAGTGGATTTGGCAGTCGTATTATGGAAGAGGTACGAGTCAAAAGAGGACTTGCATATAGTGCTTATGCGGTACTTGTAAGATCAAAACTAAGTAGCTATATGATAGGTTCCTTGCAAACAAAAGTTGAGAGCAAAGATAAAGCTATTGGGGTTGTTAAAAAAGTAGTCAATAACTTTGTCAAAGAGGGTATCACACAAAAAGAGCTTGATGAGGCAAAAGAGTTTTTACTTGGGAGTGAAGCGTTAAGAAACGAAACACTTTCGCAGAGGTTAAACAGAGCATTTGAAGAGTACTATCTAGGTAGACCGCTTGGGTTTGAAAAAGAGCAACTTAAAAAGATTGAGAACGCTAGTCTAGAAGAGATAAATAGCTTTATAAAAGCGCACAAAGAGATAACTAAGATCTCATTCTCAGTCGTAACAAAAGGGAATAAAAAATAAATAAATTGCAAAATGAAACATTTTTGCTGACCCTTTTCTCTTTTTGATATGATTAGTGTATCAAAAGGGAAAAAATGGACACCACGATCAAAGAGTCTCTCTTTAAAAAACTTAAGATCAGATCACTGCTTGATCTAGCACTTATAGTGCCTACAAGATACGAGGATACCACGTTGGGCAAACCGCTCGTGGATGGCGCCACGATAACTGCTGAAGCCCAAGTGAGAAGCATACAAAAAAAGTCTAGACAGCTTCTCATCAACTTTTATCTTCCGCTATATAAAAAAGAGATTAAAGCTATCTTTTTCAATGTCACTCCCTATCACTACCAAACATTTACACCCCACTCTACACATTTTATCAAAGGCAAAATCACACATTTTATGGGGACATTTCAGATATCACAACCCAAAAAGATAGCACAAGCAGGCATAATCATACCGACCTATAAGACACCCCTTAAAGCATCCGAGATGAGGGAGCTTATAAGCAGTTGTATAAAGAGTGCCTCTTTGAGAAATCTTGGACTCCACGAAGAGGAGATAAAGACCCTACTTCTGCTTCACTTCCCAAAAAACTTGAATGAGATATATGATCAAAATAAGATGCTAAAAGCACCGATAATCCATCAGCTCAAAGAGCTTGAAGCCTATGTGCATTTCAAAAAACTTCAAGGGAAAAAGGTCGATTTTCCTCCTGCATCCTTGCTTGAGGGCTCGCCAGATGATTTTATCAAAAGCCTCCCTTTTACACTCACAGATGACCAACTTGAGACAATCGCAACGATACAAAGCGATCTTCAAAATAGCAAAAAAGCTGCCAAAAGAGTAATCGTCGGCGATGTAGGCAGTGGTAAGACGATGGTCATCTTGGCTACTGCGATGATGGCATATCCAAAAAAGAGCATCCTTATGGCGCCCACCTCCTTGCTTGCTATGCAACTTTTTGAAGAGGCATCCAGATACCTCAAAAATATCAAGATAGCACTCGTTACACAAAATAAAAAAGAGGGAGACTACAAGGATGCGACCCTCATCATAGGCACGCATGCACTCTTGCATCTCGATGACTTGCCAAAAGTAGAGCTTATCATGATAGATGAGCAGCACCGCTTTGGAGTGATGCAGAGAAACAAGCTTGAAAAATTGGCGCAAATTGGGAAAAAAAGAGCGCATATGCTCCAATTTTCAGCCACCCCGATACCTCGAACGCAAGCGATGATGGACTCAGCACTTATCGATATCAGTCTTATCACCCATACGCCTTTTAAGAAAAATATCACGACAAAGGTAATCTCAAAAGAAGACTTCAAGCCCCTACTTTCACATATCGATGCCGAGATAGCCAAAAACAATCAAGTGCTCATCGTCTACCCTCTTGTCGAAGAGAGCGAACAGATACCCTATCAATCCATCGATGAAGCAAGAGGCTTTTGGGAGAAAAACTATGAGCGAGTCTTTGTCACACACGGAAAAGACAAAGAGAAGCAAGATGTTTTGCTCGATTTTAGAGAACACGGTAATATCTTACTAGCAACGACTGTTGTGGAGGTCGGTATCTCCTTGCCGAGACTCACGACTATCATCATCGTCGCACCTGAGCGGCTTGGCTTAGCAACCCTACATCAGCTAAGAGGCAGAGTCGGCAGACATGGACAAGAGGCAACCTGTTTTTTATATACCAATGACAAAAACAATCAAAGATTAGAAAAATTTGCCAAGACGGATAACGGCTTTGAAATAGCAAGGCTTGATCTGCTCTTTAGAAATAGTGGCGATATCTTGGAAGGTACTATGCAAAGTGGTTATAAATTTAGATGGCTCGATATGGCAAATGATGAAGCCATCATTGCAAAAGCAAAAGAACGCGCAAAAGTATAATCGTATTTATAATGGATTTTGATAGAGAGAACAAGTATCCGCACAAGTGTGCGGATAGGAGGAGCGATTAGTACATACCGCCCATGCCACCCATACCGCCCATATCAGGCATTGCAGGAGCTGCAGGTTTTTCCTCTTTGATATCACTTACGGTTGCTTCTGTAGTAAGTAACAAGCTTGCAACTGAAGTTGCATTTTGAAGTGCAATTCTTCCTACTTTAAATGGATCGATAATCCCTGCTTCAAACATATCAACATACTCACCTGTTGCAGCGTTGAAACCGTAGTTTGCATTTTTGTCACTCATAACTTTCTCGACAACAACACCGGCATCATAACCGGCATTAATCACGATCTGTTTCATAGGTGCCGTGATAGCTCTCAGGATGATATCAGCACCCACTTGCTCATCACCTTCAAGTTTGAGCGTAACACCTCTTGCTGCTTTGACAAGTGCAACGCCACCACCAATGACGATACCCTCTTCAACAGCAGCTTTTGTGGCACTAAGTGCATCATCAACTCTATCTTTTTTCTCTTTCATTTCAGTCTCAGTCGCAGCCCCTACTTTGATGACAGCCACGCCGCCTGCGAGTTTTGCAAGTCTCTCTTGAAGTTTCTCTTTGTCATATTCGCTAGAAGTTTTTTCTATCTGCGCTCGTATCTCACCAACTCTTGCAACAACTGCTTTTGGATCGCCTTTTCCATCCACGATAACTGTGTTATCTTTATCTATCACAACTCTTGAAGCTTGTCCAAGCTCAGCAACAGTTGTTTTATCAAGACTGAGACCAAGCTCTTCAGTGATAACAGTCGCACCTGTAAGGATCGCTATATCTTTAAGCATCTCTTTTTTTCTATCACCAAATCCGGGTGCTTTAACAGCAGCGATATTAAGTACACCTTTGAGTCTATTGAGTACCAATGTTGCGAGTGCTTCACCCTCAACATCATCAGAGATGATAAGCAACGGCTTACCTGTTTTTTGTATCTGCTCAAGTACCGGGATAAGGTCTTTGAGTGATGTTATCTTAGAATCCGTCAAGAGTATCATCGGTTGCTCAAGTTCACATACCATCTTCTCTGAATCCGTTACAAAATACGGAGAAAGATACCCTCTATCAAACTGCATACCCTCAACTACTTCGAGATCATCTTTGATCCCTTTTGCCTCTTCTACAGTGATGACACCGTCTTTACCGACCTTCTCCATAGCCTCAGCTATCAAGCTACCGATTGCACTGTCAGAGTTTGCAGAGATTGTAGCAACTTGCTCTATCTCTTTTTTGTCTTTGACCTCGTTTGAAGTCTTTTTAAGTGCTTCGATGATCGCCGTACTTGCTTTGTCCATCCCTCTTTTTACTTCGATAGGATTTGCACCGGCTGTGATATTTCTCAACCCCTCTTTAAATATAGAGTGCGCCAAAACAGTAGCTGTTGTCGTACCGTCTCCTGCCTCATCAGCCGTTTTGCTTGCAACCTCTTTGACGAGTTGTGCACCCATATTTTCCAAAGTATCATCAAGCTCGATCTCTTTTGCAACACTCACACCGTCTTTTGTGATATGTGGTGCGCCGTAACTCTTTTGTATGAGAACATTTCTACCTCGTGGCCCCATAGTAACTTTGACTGCATCTGAAAGTTTTTTTACACCCTCATAAAGTCCATTTCTTGCTTTGTCTGAAAAAAATATATCTTTTGCCATTATCTATCCTTTATTTATTTGATTATTATTCGATGATTCCAAGCACATCTTCGCTTGCCAATATAAGACACTCTTTATCGTCTATAACAATCTCCGTACCGGTGTATTTTGCAAAGACGATTGTATCCCCCACTTTAATATCTTCACAATCAGGGCCGACTGCTAAAACTTTACCTTGAAGCGGTTTCTCTTTAGCGTTGTCTGGAATGATAATACCAGAAGCAGTAGTATTTGCCTCCTCTTCTCTAAAAACAAGTACTCTGTTTGCCAATGGTTTAAAAGCCATTTTTCTCTCCTTTTTAACATTTTTTATAGTTGCGATTATAGTAGCATTTACAAAAAATGTCAAGTAATAATACATAAATTTATTTAACTATTATGAGTCGATATGACTAAACCTTTAAAAGAAGAGAAAAAAATATCCTAGTCAATTTATCGGTGTCTATTGACAATCAAAGCTACTTTTGGATAATATTTCGTCTCTTAAACCTTTAAGAATAGTGGCAAGGTAGCTCAGCTGGTTAGAGCGCTGGTCTCATAAGCCGGAGGTCGGGGATTCGAGTTCCCCTCTTGCTACCACTTCAAAAAATACTCCAAACCCCCTTATAACGCGCTTGCATGGCTTTGTTAATGTAAAAAAATACAAACAAACGGTATCTCTGTCGGTTACCATATTTTCCACAAAAAAACACCATTTTTGTGGAAAAAAATGCAAAGTCACATTAATCTGCTTAGTCACTTTTTAGGTGGTAGAGCATGATAAAACAATCTACAATCAGCACTCCGGACTCTTTAGGTGCAAATCCATAAAAATTTGTAGCTATATCATCTGATATTGAATACCACATATGCCCACCACCTGACGGATGTGAATTTTTTGGATCATCATAAGGAGTTCCCTTGGAAGCAATTTTAACTGTTAATGTGTACATTTCTTATCCTTTTTATTTTGTATGTACCAGATGAATCATAAATACAACTTCCCTGCCTTGTAGCTCAGGAAAGCCCTTGAGATTTTCTACTATAAAGAGGTATTTTCCTTCCTCTAAAAATAAATATGCAAATTCTCTAAATATTCCGGATCCGCCACCATTACTTCCTTTTGTCTGATATACTTTTTCTAGAAAAAGTGTACGAGTATCATTTTCTCCTAACTTATAGATAGTCATTTTTATCGGTACCGTTGTGCCGTCGGGATTATAAGATTTATCTATATACACCCCACCGCCTGCCAAATCTTTTTTCACAAAACGATACTTATACTTAGCAATAGACTTGCCGCTATAAGGATCATACACGTTATAACCTATAAATTTTCGTATTTTTTTTGCATCATGATAATCTTTATATCTAAAACTCAAAGTAGCAAAAAAAGATTCTTTTTCTTTTATCCTTACTTTTGTCTCTATCTTACTTGGTTTGGTAAGGTCGATTGGAACAGCAATCGGTATTGTTGGTGTATCATCAAATAAATCCGTAAACCAGTTTGCATTTAAAAAGCTTAGTAGTGCCATTGTGATTACTCCTATTTTTAGCATGATGTATCCTTATTATCTGATATCGAATACCACATATGCCCACCATCTGATAGATGTGGATTTTTTGGATTCGTATATGGTGTGTCTATAGCCGCCATTTTAATTGTAAGTGTGTACATCATTTATCCTTTCTTATCTTGTCCATACCGGCAAGAGTTCAAATACAACTTCTCTGTCTTGTAGCTCCGGAAAGCCCTTGAGATTTTCTACTATAAAGAGGTACTTTCCTTCCTCTAAAAATAAATATGCAAATTCTCTAAATAATCCGGATCCGCCACCATTACTTCCTTTTGTCTGATATGTTTTTTCTAAAAAAAGTGTACGAGCATCATTTTCTCCCAACTTATAGATAGTCATTTTTATCGGTACCGTTGTGCCGTCGGGATTATAAGATTCATCTATAT
>CAKZQQ010000006.1 GCA_937141405.1 uncultured Campylobacterota bacterium
ACGGGTGTGGGAATGTAGGTCGCTGCCACATTGAGAATTCTTTCTTTATTTACAAAATCATTTTTTTATTATTGTTTGAGGGTTGTTTATCAATATGTAGGGTTACCCCTCGTGGTATCCAGTGTTAGAATATTCATCTATGGGCAACCATAAAGGATTGCCCCTACACATAAATCGCACATTTCAATTTTTGTTTTCATCAATATGTAGGGGTGCCCCTCGTGGGTACCCAGTGTCGGATATATATTTGCCGGCAATTATAAAGGATTTCCCCTGCGTACAAATCATATATTTTGACTGAATTGATTGTAAAAGTTATATTTTTCTAATTATTTTTCCTTTAATATTCTAAAATTGTGCCATTAATCATTTATTTTGCAAAACCGATAGTTCATTCAAACTAAATCTAATATTTAATAACAAATTAATTTATTAAATAATATCAAGCTATAGCATTATTCTTACGGATAATTATTATTATTTGTACAGTAAAATAGATGCAAAATAAAAAAATGATTAAATTAATTAACGTTTTTTTAATCTTTTTTAAGTATAATCGTGTATTTATTTTATATTAAGCAAGGGGGAACAATGAAAAAATCATTTACCTATTATTTGGCAAGCTTACTTTTACTCTCTATATTTATGGGTGGTTGTACATCCAAAGAGGTGACTAAATCCGGCTCAATCGTATACCCTGATAGCGATTCAAAGATTCTTTTTTACAGAGATGCTGATACAACAGGGAAGCCTGTAACGATCAGAGTAGAAGATAGAATCGTTGGTGTCTTAAAACCAAAAGAATACCTTAGTGTGCCCGTATGCATAGGGAAACATACTATAAAGGTATCTACAAGAGGCGCCGATAATGCTATGCATGACAAGAGTGCTTCTGTTGTCGTAGATAACAATGCAAGCAAATACATCTATATCGATACAAGCAAAGCAATCGCAGAACCAAAGGCTGTTAGCGTTGCTTCTGATGATATGATTACTAGCGGAAGATCAGAGGGCGGTTATATGGTCAATAGATATGTACCGAATTGTACACGATACATTGATCTCTCTTCGGATGTTCTTTTTGCTTTTGGTGAAGCGAAACTTACTCCAAAAGGAGAGGCTCTTTTGAGTGAATTGGTCACTACTTTAAAAACAAAAGCAATCGATATCAAAAAACTTGTTATCGAAGGGCATACAGACATCATCGGGGGAACAGCTTATAACAATAATCTTTCTAAAAAAAGAGCACAAGCTGTTGTTGATTTCTTTAAAAAACAAGGTCTAAAAATCCCTATGGTTGCAGTCGGAATGGGTGAGAAATATCCTATCACAAAAGGTTGCGAAAAAGTGAGTCCAAGAGCGAAGATGATAGAGTGCTTGAAGCCTGATAGAAGAGTCAGAATAGAGCTTATCAACAAAACACAACTTATAAAAAAGTAAGGAGATAGATCATGGCAACAAATGTTATAAAAATTATTGATTCTCAAGATAAAGTTGTTTCCCAGACACAAGTTGCTTCGGGGAAATCGATCACAGTTTCTGCTAAAGAGGGACAATCCTATGAGTTTGTCAGCGGCGCTACTAAAAGAGCTCCTGATGAGATCAAAACAACAAGAGAGGGGAACAATCTCAAAGTTGAGATCAAAGATGGGGATGCAACATCGACAGTTGTTGTAGAAGATTACTATACCAATGGCGAGGGAGACCTCATAGGTTTGGCAGAAGATGGGCACTTCTATAACTTTGTACCTGAAGAGATGGGCAATGACTATATGGTAACTGATCTTGCCGATGGTGTCTCATCATTTCAAGCACTTGGGAGCGAGGGCGATAGCATGTCACCTTGGTGGCTCGGTTTACCTCTCCTTGCTTTAGGTGCTGCCGGCGGCGGTGGCGGTTCAGGAGCAGCCAATACTCTTGATACCACTGCGCCTGATGCACCGAGTGTGACTATGGTAACAGATGATTATGATATGCAAGCAGCGCTTAATTCAACCATGTGGGGCGCATATGATGATACTGGTAGTTGGAGTTTTGATAGCGCAACAGAAGAGTGGAGTGTAAGTAGTGGTACTGTAAGTCTTATTGATAATACGATTGTTACAAATGCAAATGGAGAAGAGCTTATATTCAGCGGGACCGGTGGAGAAGCAGGGGCGAAGATAAGTCTTTATGATGGTGTTGTTGTTGATCCAGATCAACCAAACGGAACTCTATTGGGAGAAGCTACTGTTGCAAGTGATGGCAGTTGGAGCGTAACTATTGATGACGGTAAAGAGCTTGCCGATGGAGAGTACAGTCTCGTTTTGACACAAACAGATATAGCAGGCAATGTGAAAGAAGACGGAACAATAATAAATGTTATTATCGATAAAACGATTCCTATTGATCCAGGTAATTTCCAAATAAAAGATAGCACTCACAGTAGAGGATATTATGATGCAGTGCCAGGTGATGATGATACAAGCACTCCAACAGGAGATAATTACTATTTTAAAAATGAATTTACATTGAGTGATACGCTTGGAACATCAATGCAGGGTACAGAAAGTGTATACAATGAAGGCGATAGTATATGTATTGAACTATATAATAGTACTACAGATGTTACATATCGTATCATAGATTCAACGCTTGGAATAGAAGCTTCAGCAATTGTTGATAGCGACGGCAAATGGAGTGTTGATGTATATAGTGAAACAGTTTATATGCAGAATACATTAACGGGAGAATGGGAGAAAGCAGACCTTGCTGATGGAGAATATATTCCAAAAATAGCAGTAGTTGAACCAAGTGGTAATGTTAGTGGATTAATAGATGGCGGTGGTCGTTTCGCGATAGACACTACGGCACCCGAAGCAAATAGTATTGAAAGTTTTGCAAGGGATAACAATGACAATATAATGCTAAAAGGACAGATTAACAATTATCAAAAAGTTGGACTTGCTACTAGTGATAGTGAAAGCGGTAATGATATATACGATCGGGATTATGATGTTCTTACGGGCACTGAAGCATCAAAACTTTATATCTATAGAAGTGATGACGGCGGAAGCTATGCTCCTGTAGGAGAAGTTAATGTGGGGCAGTCGGTTAATTCGGATTGGTCGTGGATAGATACAGATATAGCAGATGATGGGGTTTATACATACAAGGTTGAGACACTTGATGTGGCCGGCAATAGCTCTGTGGGCGAAGCTTTTTATGCTGTAGTTGATGCCGATAGAGACGGTAATTATGATGGAGCCACTGCAGGGGTTGCAGGTACTGATGGAAATGAGGTATTTCAAACAGATGTACTCAATTTAGGCTTCCAACTTGATGGAGGTGCCGGCGTAGATACATTGGTTTTAAATCCAACTTCTTCTACTGCTACTACTTTGACATTAGATAGCAACACGGTAAATTTTGAAATTTACAATCTTGGTACTACGGCTACACTCAAAATAGACGATCTTGCATCAGTGCAAAATGCAGGTTCAGAATATACAGACCATGCATTAACTATTCAAGGTAAAACTGGAAGTGAAGTAGATCTTGAACTTGATGCTGCTGCTTGGGTAGATACAGGGGACAATCAAGTAATTGATGGCGTAACATATAATGTATATCATTATGATGGAGCTGATACAAGTAGTAATCTTTGGATTCAAGACGGCGTAAGCGTTATATAGTAATAAAATTTAAAATAAAAAAGGAAAAAAATGGCAACGGTAAATTATACAGATGTAAATTTAGATGCACAAAACGGAGAGGCTATTGTTACTTATGTATCTAGTGAACCAATAATGTATTTAAACTTGACAGAAGATTATGGCGGGGCATTAGAATTGGTGCAAACATCTTCTACAACATGGGAATTGAGAATAATCGATATCGATGGATTACCAAGTAGTTTCGAGCCACAAATTATCGGAAGAGATTTTTCTTTCATAACGGTTACGCCTTCCCCATTAACTGTTGAGTTAACTTATCTAAATGGTTTCGAAGCTGTTGCTGATACAGCAGATACTCAGATAAATGAGGCTGTAACTACAGATGTATTGGATAATGATAACGGGGCAAGTGATGCGACAGTGGTTTCTGTAAGCGTTGATCCCACACAAGGAACAGCAGTTATCAATCCTGATGGCACAGTAACTTTTACGCCTGCAGAAAACTTTTTAGGTGATGCAACTGTCACTTATACCATAGAAAACGCCGATGGTGAGACATCTTCAAGCACACTTACTGTGACTGTTTCCGATACCGTTGCCCCAACCCAAACAACAACTATCACAAGCATCATAGATGATGCAGAATTCAATGTAGGTATTATCGCTGATGGTGGTGTTACAAATGATACAACACCGACACTTGAGGGAACTATCTCTGATGCTCTTGATTCAAACGAAGTTGTAGCTGTCTATAGAGACGGTGTAAAAGTAGGCGAAGCAACAGTAAGTGGTACTACATGGACATTTACTGATGCCGGACTTGTTGATGGCGATCATGCGTATACTGCTAGAGTAGAAGATAGTGCAGGCAATCAAGGAGACAACTCAAATGAGTATAACATTGTTGTAGATACTGTAGCCCCTGTAGAGTCTACCGTTATCACAACTATCGTAGATGATATCACTCCTGTTGTCGGTAACCTTAGCAATGGTGATACTACAAACGATACTACACCGACTCTTGAAGGAACCGTGAGTGTTGCTCTTGAAGCAGGAGAAGAGGTAATTATCTTACGAAATGGTGTAGAGATAGGTACAGCTACTATGACAGATGCAACACATTGGGAGTTTGCTGATAGCGGGCTCGTAGATGGTACGACATATACTTACACAGCTAGAGTAGAAGACGCTGCAGGTAATAGAGGTGCTATCTCCAATAAGTATAATATAACTATCGATACTTCAGCACCTACACAAACAGTGACTATAGATAAAGCAGTTGATGATGTAGCCCCATACACGGGTGATCTTGCAAGCGGTGATGTGACAAACGACTCAACACCTGAACTTCAAGGACACCTTGATGCCTCTTTAGGTACAAACGAAGTTGTTGCTATCTATAGAGATGGAACATATGTCGGTGATGCTACTGTAAATGGTACTACATGGACATTTACAGATGGTGGACTTGCTAACGGTGAGGATTATACTTACACAGCCAGAGTAGAAGACGCTGCAGGCAATCAAGGTACAACTTCTAACGCATTTGATCTTAGTATCGATACAGGTGGCCCTTCAGCAAATGCTGCTATCACAGCTATCAATGATGATGTAGCGCCTGTCATAGGAGCTATAGCAAACAATGGAACAACAAACGACACAACACCGACACTCGAGGGAACTATAACAGGTACACTTGATGCAGGCGATAGCGTAGTTGTCTATAGAGACGGCGTAGCAATAGGTGAAGCAACTGTAAGCGGTACTACTTGGAGCTTTGAAGATAGTGGACTTGTAGATGGTGAAACTTATGTATATACTGTTCGAGTAGAAGATATAGCAGGGAATCCGGGAACAACTTCAAGTACCTATACTATCAGCGTAGATACATCAGCACCTACGCAAGATATAGCAATTGATCGTGCGATTGATAATGTTGACCCTGTTTCAGGTGATATCCCTAACGGTGGATTTACTAATGATGATACTCCTGAACTTCAAGGGCATATCGATGCAGCTCTGGGTGCAGGAGAGAGCGTAGTAATCTACCGCGATGGTGTTGAGATAGGCACAGCTACTATGATAACAAGCACAACATGGAGCTTTACTGATAGTTCATTAGCAAGCGGTAGTACATATGAATATACGGCATATGTTAAAGATGCTGCAGGCAATATCTCTGATGTCTCTAACGCAATCGGCTTTACTGTTGATACGAGTGGCGTTAACCAAACTACACAGATACTTCATATCCATGATGATGTCGATCCTGTAACAGGTGCTGTAGCAAATAACGGAACAACAAATGATACGACACCGACACTTGAAGGAAGCGTTAATGTACTTCTTGGAACAGGAGACAAAGTCATCGTCTATAGAGATGGTGTGGAGATAGGTGAAGCGACAGTAAGCGGTACATCATGGACATTTGAAGATACTTTGGCAAGTGATGGTACTTATGCTTACACGGCACTTGTTGAAAATGCTGCAGGCACACAAGGTTCTCTCTCTCAAGAGTATACAGTTACACTCGATACAACACCACCAAGTGCTACAACAACTATAGACAGCTATAGTGATGATGTGGGTGCACTTCAAGGTGATTTCGGTAGTGGAACAGATACTGATGATACAACGCCTACACTCAACGGTACGATAACAGGTGCACTTGATGTAGGTGATGTTGTTGCTATCTATAGAGATGGAACATATCTCGGTAATGCTACTCTTAACGGTAATAGCTGGAGCTATACCGATAGTGGGCTTGTTAATGGCAACGACTATACTTATACTGCGAGAGTAGAAGATGCCGCAGGTAATCAAGGTGCAACTTCTAATGCGTTTGATATCGGTATTGATACCAATGGTCCAACAGTAGGCACGACTATCACAGGTGTAAATGATGATGTAGCTCCTGTTGTCGGTGCTGTAGCTAATAATGGTTATACAAACGACACTACTCCTGAACTTCAAGGAACTATCACTAGTGCTTTAGGTTTAGGCGAAGTTGTAGCTGTCTATAGAGATGGTGTAAAAGTAGGTGAAGCAACCATAAGCGGCACAACTTGGAGTTTCACAGATGCCGGACTAAGCGATGGCGAGGATTATACTTATACTGCGAGAGTAGAAGATAGTGCCGGGAATCCTGGAGGCGACTCAAATAGTTATACTATCAATGTAGACATATCTGCCCCAACCCAAACAACAACTATCACAAGCATCATAGATGATGCAGAATTCAATGTAGGTATTATCGCTGATGGTGGTGTTACAAATGATACAACACCGACACTTGAGGGAACTATCTCTGATGCTCTTGATTCAAACGAAGTTGTAGCTGTCTATAGAGACGGTGTAAAAGTAGGCGAAGCAACAGTAAGTGGTACTACATGGACATTTACTGATGCCGGACTTGTTGATGGCGATCATGCGTATACTGCTAGAGTAGAAGATAGTGCAGGCAATCAAGGAGACAACTCAAATGAGTATAACATTGTTGTAGATACTGTAGCCCCTGTAGAGTCTACCGTTATCACAACTATCGTAGATGATATCACTCCTGTTGTCGGTAACCTTAGCAATGGTGATACTACAAACGATACTACACCGACTCTTGAAGGAACCGTGAGTGTTGCTCTTGAAGCAGGAGAAGAGGTAATTATCTTACGAAATGGTGTAGAGATAGGTACAGCTACTATGACAGATGCAACACATTGGGAGTTTGCTGATAGCGGGCTCGTAGATGGTACGACATATACTTACACAGCTAGAGTAGAAGACGCTGCAGGTAATAGAGGTGCTATCTCCAATAAGTATAATATAACTATCGATACTTCAGCACCTACACAAACAGTGACTATAGATAAAGCAGTTGATGATGTAGCCCCATACACGGGTGATCTTGCAAGCGGTGATGTGACAAACGACTCAACACCTGAACTTCAAGGACACCTTGATGCCTCTTTAGGTACAAACGAAGTTGTTGCTATCTATAGAGATGGAACATATGTCGGTGATGCTACTGTAAATGGTACTACATGGACATTTACAGATGGTGGACTTGCTAACGGTGAGGATTATACTTACACAGCCAGAGTAGAAGACGCTGCAGGCAATCAAGGTACAACTTCTAACGCATTTGATCTTAGTATCGATACAGGTGGCCCTTCAGCAAATGCTGCTATCACAGCTATCAATGATGATGTAGCGCCTGTCATAGGAGCTATAGCAAACAATGGAACAACAAACGACACAACACCGACACTCGAGGGAACTATAACAGGTACACTTGATGCAGGCGATAGCGTAGTTGTCTATAGAGACGGCGTAGCAATAGGTGAAGCAACTGTAAGCGGTACTACTTGGAGCTTTGAAGATAGTGGACTTGTAGATGGTGAAACTTATGTATATACTGTTCGAGTAGAAGATATAGCAGGGAATCCGGGAACAACTTCAAGTACCTATACTATCAGCGTAGATACATCAGCACCTACGCAAGATATAGCAATTGATCGTGCGATTGATAATGTTGACCCTGTTTCAGGTGATATCCCTAACGGTGGATTTACTAATGATGATACTCCTGAACTTCAAGGGCATATCGATGCAGCTCTGGGTGCAGGAGAGAGCGTAGTAATCTACCGCGATGGTGTTGAGATAGGCACAGCTACTATGATAACAAGCACAACATGGAGCTTTACTGATAGTTCATTAGCAAGCGGTAGTACATATGAATATACGGCATATGTTAAAGATGCTGCAGGCAATATCTCTGATGTCTCTAACGCAATCGGCTTTACTGTTGATACGAGTGGCGTTAACCAAACTACACAGATACTTCATATCCATGATGATGTCGATCCTGTAACAGGTGCTGTAGCAAATAACGGAACAACAAATGATACGACACCGACACTTGAAGGAAGCGTTAATGTACTTCTTGGAACAGGAGACAAAGTCATCGTCTATAGAGATGGTGTGGAGATAGGTGAAGCGACAGTAAGCGGTACATCATGGACATTTGAAGATACTTTGGCAAGTGATGGTACTTATGCTTACACGGCACTTGTTGAAAATGCTGCAGGCACACAAGGTTCTCTCTCTCAAGAGTATACAGTTACACTCGATACAACACCACCAAGTGCTACAACAACTATAGACAGCTATAGTGATGATGTGGGTGCACTTCAAGGTGATTTCGGTAGTGGAACAGATACTGATGATACAACGCCTACACTCAACGGTACGATAACAGGTGCACTTGATGTAGGTGATGTTGTTGCTATCTATAGAGATGGAACATATCTCGGTAATGCTACTCTTAACGGTAATAGCTGGAGCTATACCGATAGTGGGCTTGTTAATGGCAACGACTATACTTATACTGCGAGAGTAGAAGATGCCGCAGGTAATCAAGGTGCAACTTCTAATGCGTTTGATATCGGTATTGATACAACCCCTCCTGTAACCAATAGTATCGATATCACCTATATCACAGAAGATACCGGTGTTAGTGATACAGATTTTATAACCTATGATCAAACGCTTGTTATCGGCGGTACACTTGCAAATGCACTTCAAAGTGATGAGTGGGTTCAAGTAAGCCTTGATGGTGGCACAACTTGGGTTGATGCTACGGTAAGCGGTACAACATGGAGTTATGACAATACAGGCACTACGCTTGCAGAGGGTGATTACGATACACAAGTACGCATCGTAGATGTTGCAGGCAATGTCGGAGCAACTGATGCGCAAACTGTGACTGTCGATACAACACCTCCGGCGACAAACAGTATCGATATCACCTATATCACAGAAGATACGGGAACTGCGGGTGATTTTATAACCTATGATCAAACACTTGTTATCGGTGGTACACTTGCAAATGCACTTGGTGCAAATGAGCTCGTTCAAGTAAGCCTTGATGGTGGCACAACTTGGGTTGATGCTACGGTAAGCGGTACAACATGGAGTTATGACAATACCGGTAGTGCTTTAAGCCTTGGCGAATATGATGTCGAAGCGCGCATCATAGATATTGCAGGCAATCTCGGAGCAGATGACACACAAAAAGTGACTGTAATCAACCAAAACCATGCGCCGACAGATTTGGTTACTAATGTAAACAGCATCGATGAGTATGCAAAAGCGGGAACGGTAGCTGCTACAATGTATGTTATAGACCCTGACTTACCAAATGATAGCCATACATATGCGCTTAGTGGTGCTGATGCTGATAAGTTTGTAATCGATAATAACGGTACGATAACCGTAAAAAATGACGGTTCACTCCATCTTGGGTGTCAAGCAAACGGCGAAGATCAGATCGTTACGGTTACAGTAACGGTAACTGATGCAGGTGGTTTAAGCTATAGCGAAGATGTGGCAATCAATATTACAAATATTATGGAAGCTCCGATTAAATATTGCAACCCTTGTAGCCACCAAGATTTGCATATAGTTGGTGCAGATAACAACGACATAATCGTAACAGGTTTTGGCGATGATTTTGTAATGGCGTGCGCGGGAGATGATTGCATCAAAACAGGTTGTGGCGATGATACGATCTATGCCGGAGCCGGTAACGATAGGATCTATGCAGGAAGTGGCAATGATACTATCTATACAGGTTTAGGTGCAGATTATGTTAGTGCAAGTTGCGGATATGATACGGTAAGTTATGAACACTCCACAAGCGGCGTAACCATAGGACTAGATGGTAGAAAAGGTAGTGGCGGTGATGCCGAGGGTGATAGACTCTGCAGTGTAGAGCATCTGATAGGAAGCGACTTTGATGATGTTCTAAAAGAAGGTTGTGGTGCTGATTTGATTGAAGGCGGCAAAGGAAATGATACAATCTATATCGATTGCAGCGATGTGGCGTACGGTGGTCAAGGCAATGATACATTTATCATAGATAGTGCATATACAGACGGCATCCATGGCGGTGAAGGGTATGATACGATCCAGTTTGGCTCTACAAGTTATTTAGATATGACAAGCTATCATGCGCCTGATGTTTCAAGTGTCGAAATGGTTGATATGACAGATGGTGGTTGGTGTCGTGATACGCTTTATCTCGATAAAAATGCGGTAGATAGTATGACCGATAATGATCTTCTTTATGTTCAAGGTGATAGCAAGGATAGAGTTGTTCTTGAGGGTGAAGGTAGCTGGTATAACTCAGTCGATTGGACACAGGCCGGTCAAGATACTGTGAATGGAGTAACTTATAATGTATATACATTGGATGGTCAAACTGTAATGGTCGATTCGGATGTTTCTGTAGTCCTTCATTAAATTTAAAATATATTTAGTCCCTTTTAGGGGACTAAGATATCTACTTATCATTTTATCTATATAAACTCACAAAAATATCACAATTGTTATGTTACAATACTCCATCTTCAAGATTAAAGGATAAAAGATGAAAACAATAATTAAAATAGCTATAGCTGCTCTTTTTGGCTTTGCAATGATGACAACAACACTCAGCGCTGATGCTGCTAAAGGTCAAAAGCTCTATAGTAAATATATGAAAGATGTTTGTGGTTTCAGTGGCGCTAAATTTGCTGCTAGTCATACACAAGATGAGTGGGAAGAGATCAACACTGCCGGTAAATTTGCTGATGAAGTAAAAGTAATATGTCCAGGAATAAGCGACGCTTACAAAGATGCTTGGAGTGGATATCTTTATGATTTCTCTTATGAGTATGCATCTGATTCAGGAAATGTACCAAGCTGCTAACATAAAAGATAAGGGTGAAAACTCTTATCTTGTCTTATAACAATTATAATAATTTATAAACATTCTCACAAAATAATTTAAATTTTCCTATTTTAAGTTTTATGTCAGTCTTTCTACCCTAATCTTATAATGAAAACTAATAATAAAAGATAAGTGGGAGAACAAAATATGAAAAAAATTATAGCTTTGTCATTAGTCGCGGCAACAGCCATGGCATTTGGTTCAACGGAGAGTGATCTTGCTGCACTTAAAGCAGAGATAGATGCACTCAAAAAAGAGGTTGCAGCGCTTAAAGCAGGCGGAGGTGATGCAAAGGTCGGTAAAGAGATAACAAAACTCAAAAAGGGTTTGAGCGAAGTTAAATCTATGGCTGCTAATGATAATATAAAGTGGAGTGTTGACTTTAGAACAGCAGTAGATGGTCTCAACTACAAGATGGCAAGTGGGGCTACAAAGAGCAATGACTCTTTGATGAGCACAAGACTGTGGCTCAATATGGCATATGCTCCGGATACTCATAATATCTTTAAGGGGCAACTCTCTTACAATAAAGCATTTGGTGCGGATTTTGGAGGTAACGGAACAGGTGCAATGCCTCGTGGTTGGGGTATGGATACATTTGATTGGGTTACAAATGAGTCTTTAACCGACAATGGTCTCAAAGTAAGACAAGCCTATTGGCTCTATATGGGAGACACGGCATTTGGAGCTGATATGCCTTGGACACTCTCTGTGGGAAGAAGACCTTCAGCAAACGGTTTCTTAGTTAATCTCAGAGATGATGATAAATTTCAATCGCCACTCGGTCATATCATAAATGTTGAGTTTGACGGTGCAAGTGCGGGAATCAATCTTGGCAAAGTAACGGGAATCCCCGGAATGCACTTTAAGCTCTGTCTAGGACAAGGATCAACAAATGCTAATCCTATGTTTGCAAGCTCAACAAGCTACACCGATGATGAAAACGATATCGATGATATAAGACTTGCAGGGTTTATCTTTACACCATATGATAACGGTCAATATATCGTGAAGACAACAGCGTTTAAATCTTGGGATCTTCCTGGATATGATGCATCACAGATGGGACTCCTTCTTGATGGTGATCCTGCAACGAATCCAAGTGTGATGAGTCAAGCCGGTGATATGTATGGAGCGGCTATCTCTGTTCTTGTAAATGGGTTTGCAGATTTTGGTTATCTCTCTGATGTGAAAGTTTTTGGATCAGTTGCTATGAGTAGAACAGCTCCAAAAGCAGGAGAGTATATGCTTGGCATGCCTACGCCTATGGGCACTGTAGGTGCTGATGCGGGTGAAGCAAAAACAGGATACTCATATTGGTTTGGTGTCAATCTTCCTGTGTTTGAAAAAGGGACACTCGGGGTTGAATATAACCACGGCAGTAAATATTGGAGACCGTTTGATTATGGTGAAGATACTATGGTCGGATCTAAACTTGCTGCTAGAGGTGATGCATTGGAAGCATACTATACCCATCAGATCACGGATGCTTTGAGTGCACAGCTTCGTTATACATATATAGACTATGACTATACAGGAAGTAATAACTTCTTTGGTGCTGATGGCGTGCCTCTCACTATGGAGCAAGCAGTAGCATTTGGTATGGGCGATATGGTTGTTGATAAAGCGCAAGATATAAGATTTTATGTGAGATATAAATTCTAGTTTTTCTCTTCCCATTGCGGGAAGAGTTTTGAGCTTATTTGAGTGTCTATTTTCTAGGTGTTGAAATAAGTTTAGAGCAATAGTGTTGTTGCTATTGCAAGTGTTAATGTGGTAATTTTTACGAAGGTAGGACCATAATATTTGTCATTGCGATGAACGAAGTGAAAAAGAAATCTCTATAACTTTTCTTTTTAGTAAAGAAAAGTAAGAAAAGAAAATCGTCGTTTCACAATTGTGCGGGCGTTGTTCAACGCTCGTGCTTCGCAGTGCTCGCATTCACAACTGCACAAGAAGTGTGAAAGCGACAGAGAACGAACACTGTCATTGCCACGAAACTAAAGCTTCTCGCAATGAGAGATTTTTAAAGTGGCAAGATGGCTTACAACAACCCCATCTCTAGAAGAAGATTTTTCGTTATCTCCCTATAATACCCTTTTTGAATCGCATCATCCGTAGCCACAGCAGGTCTACCTGCATCAGAAGTCTCTCGTATATCCATCGTTAGAGGTATTTTCCCAAGTAGTTTTATATCGTAGGTATCACAAAGATTTTGTGCACCGCCATTGCCAAAGATCGCATACTCTTTTTTGGTATCAGGTGCTATAAAAGTACTCATATTTTCAACGATGCCGCCAATCGGTACTTTGATATCTCTGAACATCATGATAGCTCTGCTGACATCGTCACAAGAGACCTGTTGTGGAGTTGTGACGATTATGCTACTTGTTATCGGGAGTTCTTGTGCCATAGTGAGTTGTATATCGCCTGTTCCGGGGGGCATATCGATAACCAAGAAATCAAGCTCTCCCCAATTCACATCCTCTAAAAACTGGATCAACGCAGATACGGCGACAGAGCTTCTCCAGACGAGTGGTGTATCGCTCCTTGGGGTTGTGAGCCCTACACTCATAACTTTGATGCCGTAATTCTCGCTTGGTATCATTTTGTCATCTTCGCCCCATTGAAGTTTCTCTTGCGTGATGCCAAGCATCCTTGGGATGTTGGGTCCATAGACATCGGCATCAAGCAAGCCAACGCTAAATCCCATCTGTGCAAGAGAGACGGCAAGATTCACACTCACAGTACTTTTACCTACACCTCCCTTGCCACTCGTGATGGCTATGATATGTTTTGCATAAGGCGCACGATTGTTTGGAGCTTGCGTGCTTCCATAATTGGTAGAGGTTTGCTTGGATGCTAAAAAGGTTACTTCAATCTTTTTAAAATCATCTTTGAAGAGCATCCTGATTTGCTCTTCTATGGAGCCAAAGACGCTTTCGTTGTTTGAGATGAGTTCCAAAAACAGAGTTTCACCTTCGATCTTGATATCTTTGATGAGTCCCAAAGAGACAATATCGCGATCTAACCCTGCGTAGTTGACGTTTTTTAGTTGTTCTTTAACTGTTTCTATGTTCATCATCAACCTTCATCATCTCTCTTTTAAGCAAAAGATTTGTGCTTTTTGCTTTGTGTATCCAAGAGCTAATCACCTCTCTTGCATGCGGGTGTTCATCACCTAGTGCTCTATATTTTTTTGCTCTTTTTTCTATCAAGAGCCCAAAATGCTCAAGCAACTCTTTGAGCTTCGCATCTTTTTTTGCATCACCAATCACTCTTCGCAAAAGGATATCTCTCTCTTTGAGCGGAAGTTTATAGCCTATCTTTTTGCCTATGGTAACGATATCATAAGAGGAGATATATACCCCACTATGGAAAAGTGAAAGGAGTTGTTTCTCTAAGCTTTCATAATCATTTTGTCTATCTGTGTATTTTGGTTTCATGGAAGCTCTTTTAGTTTGATTTCAGCTGCTTTTGCAACATCTTTATCTTCATCATCAAGCATAGATGTAAGAATATCTTTTGAGGCTGATCTGTTCTCGGCGACTCTAAGACGAACCATCTTGTCTCTATCATCAGAGAGGACTTTTAAGATTTTCTTCGGAGTATTTGGGTTGCCGGAGAGCCCATCCCTGACGATTTTTTCATCAGAAAATAGCGTGTTGAGTATATGTGATGGTGTATTTGGGTTTGTTGCAACAAGAGCACGCACAAGGTTGACGGAATCGCCTGCTAAGTACGCAAGGACATCAGGGGGCGTCAAATGATTTTTAGCAACAGCCCATCTACTTCCCATATCCTCACTTTTGCTAAGATCACATAAAAGCGAGATAAGTGCCTCACTCCTACTTTTTTCTGAATCGTAGACGCTCGTGCGTCTTGAGGTATTCATGGCAACCATGCCAACAACCTCCATATCTTCTATAAAATTATCAAAAATATCTCGCACTTTTTGGATATCTAAATCAGTATCGTCCAAAAGCTCTAGAGCCTCATTTTTTGTCATAGTACACTCCGACTTTTATAATTAATCTAAATATATCATCTTTATATAATAGTATCTTTAAGCTTAGAGGGGTTTCTGTTTTTTAACTAAATGTGGGCAAATAATTCACTTCTTTGCATAAGATTGTAAAAAAAACTTTTTTATAAAATATAAAATATTGATGAATAAAACTTAATAAGTGTAGTTTTGTAATAAATTTATACGAATTTTTAAATATAACTTTTTTTTATTTTTCTTTAAGTAATCAGTTTCTATAATGGAGTGTGTAAAGCCCATGGTCTAGGCACTTAGACCTATAATATGAGGTTATTATAATTATAAGGAGAAGGTTGTGAAAAGAGTTTTGAAAATGACCACCGGTGCCATACTCACCTTGAGTATGTTATGGGGTTCGCAGGTCCAACTTATTGAACCTGAAGAGGCTATAAAACTTATCGGAGATAAAGATGTGATATTTATATCCGGTGACGGAGCAGACATATATTCGATCAATCATATCGTCGGTTCAGTAGAGATGGCTGCGCACCATTTACATCATTCAGATATTATGGGAAATATGCATTGCGCACCTCTTTACAATTGCCCTAAAGAGGCGCAGGAATATATACGAAGCAAAGGGGTTAGAAACGATCAACTTATAATTGCGTACGATAATTTTAGAGGGCCTAACGCAACAGGCGTTTATAGTTTTTTTGAAAGCTTTGGACATAAAAAAATCAAGCTTCTCAATGGAGGATTCAATGGCATTCAAGCGATTGATCCCAATCAGATAAAATTTAATGAGCTTAAAAAGCAAAGAAAAGAGCTCAAAGGTCAAATCAAGCAAGAGAAAGATGCAGCAAAACTAGCCGGACTTAAAAAACAAGATGATGACCTTAAGGCACAAATGAAGGCGCTTGAAGCAAAACTTTTAGTGCAAAGGGGCGATGAGCCAAAGCATGAACCAAGTGATTATACTATCGATCTTAATGCGCTTGATACAGAGTATATCGCCGACAAAAATGAGGTGAAAAAAGCTGTTGATGATATCTTAAAAAATGGCAAGGAAAGCAAATTTGCAGTCATTGATACAAGAAGTATGGATGAGATAATCGGTGAGAGAAAGATGGATAATGTCGCAAGAGGCGGACATATCCCCGGCGCTACATTTTTGGAGTGGACTCACATCACTGACATGGACAACAGAAAAAGCTTTAAAAGCAATGAAGCAATGCAAAAGGTTTTTGACCAGGCAGGCATAAGAAAAGATCAAACTATCTATGCATACTGTCAGGTAGGAACGGGCAGAAGTTCACATATAATAACTGCATTACGACTGCTTGGCTATAAAAATGTTAAAGTATTTACAGGAAGCTGGGATGCTTGGGGTAATGATATGAACCTACCAATTAGAAGATAACGAGGGAGCAATTTATGACAAAAAATATGACAAACGAAAAAAGAAGAAACTTCTTAAGATTCTCAGGTGTGACTGCAGCAATGGTTGCTTCTCAGGGGGCTCTCTTTGCAAAGACAAACCCGATGAGCATCGAGAACGGAAAAGAGGACTATCCAAACACAAGCTATAGTGAGAGTATGTATAGAGATGAGTTTTCTTTTACGCGCGGTAAAGTAGAAGATACAGGGTTTGCTTACCACTGCATAAACTGTCAAGGGAACTGTGCTTGGGAGATATGGTCACATAACGGTGTTGTCACAAGAGAGAATCAATCAGCAAGATACCCTTCTATCAACCCAAAAATTCCTGATTTTAATCCAAGAGGTTGTAACAAAGGCGTGCAACACTCTCAAGTAATGTATGAAAAAGATAGAGTTCTCTATCCTATGAAACGTGTAGGCAAAAGAGGTGAAGGAAAATGGAAAAGAGTAAGCTGGGATGATGCGGCAACGGAAGTTGCACAAAAGATATTTGATGTAATGACTGACCCAAATAAGGGTCCTGATAAACTCATGGTGCATGCAGGAACAGGGCTACTTACAGAGGGGCGAAGAGGTGGACCTCTCCGACTCTCTACAATGCTTGGCGCAAACCGTATTTATCCAGCTTCTTATCTTGGGGATATGTTCACAGGTTCTGCCGTTGCTTACGGAGAGGGAAATGTCGGTTGTACCTATGATTTTATGTATGGTGTTGATACCGCAGTATTTTGGGGAGGAAACCCATCGGTCTCTAGAATCCCCGATGCGCATTTTGTTTGGGAAGGGAAATACAACGGAGCAAAGGTTATCGTCATCACGCCTGAGTTCAATGGATCTGCAAAATCAGCCGATCTTTGGATACCTATCAAGGCGGGAAGCGATAACATATTGGCCGCTTCTGTAATCCATGAAATTCTCAAAGGGAAGATGTATAAACCGGCTTTTATGAAGATATTTACCGATCTCCCGTTTCTTGTTATAAAAGATACAAAAAAACTTCTTAGAAGAAGTGATGTTGAGCATGCAAAAGATAGTGAGAGTGAGTTTGAATATGAGGAGCAGTTCTACTCCATGAATAAAAATACGGGCAAGATAACTCTCATGCCCGGCACAGAGGGTGATGAGCACAAGTCAATAAGACTTAAAGAGCTTGACATCGATCCGGAGCTTGAGGGTGAATGGCAAGTGAAACTTGCTGATGGAAGTGAAGTGACGGTAACGACAGCATTTGAGATGTTAAAAGCGAACATTGAGCCATACTCTGCTGAGAATACCAAAGATCTCACAGGTGTGCATCCGGATACTGTGAAAATATTGGCAAAAGATATAGCGCTTCCTAAAGTAGTTTCTATCACGACAGGATTCTCACTCAATAAATACTTTAACGGTCTTATGTCTGTCTGGAATATAGCTTCTATCTGTGGACTTACGGGACGCCTCGGACCATACGGCGGGCTCAATACGGAAAATGAGTTTCAACTCAGCGGACTCGGTGCACTTTCTGGCTTCTCGGGTAAATATAATCCGAGATTTGGTTCAGGGTTTGTCGGTGAGTTTGTTTTTGGTGACGGGATGAAGACATTTGATAAATATTTTTCAGATGAAGATGTTAAAAGAGCGCAAAACGGCATGAGCAAAGATGAGTATATGAAAATCATCGAAGAGATGCTTGCGCTCGGCAAGAACGGCAAAGGAAATAATGAGAGCGAGCATGGCAATGTGGTCAAGCCTTGGTGGGAACCTGAGGTATGCTTGGTCGTTGCTGATTCTAAATTTAGAAGAAATAAAGGGAGTGACTACAGAGAGGCATTCTTTAAAAAGATCAAATATTTTGCCTATGTTGATTATAGGATGAGTGAGACTGCGGTCTACTCTGATCTTGTGCTTCCTGCAAAATCACACTATGAGGTCTGGGATCTTAGAACATCACCAGGGTATCATAGGTTTACAAACTTGGCGCAGCCTATTGCTAACATGAAACCGGTTGGTGAAGCTAAAGATGAGTGGAGCATTATGGCGCTTATCGCTAAAAAGCTTGAAGAGATAGCCAATAAACCGCAAAATAAATCTAAAGCGAAAGTTGCAGATGACAAACGATATGCAAGAGAAGGGTTTCATGACCTCAGTATCGCCTATAAAGAGTTTACAAATACCGACGAAGAGAGCGAATCAAACATGGAGCCTTATCTCGGTGATGATAAGATGGCTCTTGAGGCGGCGCTTGAGAAGTGTGAACAGTATGAGCCTTGGACGGTTGAAAAGATGTATAAAGCAGGCGGCTATTTGCAGCTCAATGAAAAAGCCGGAAAGGTATCCCCACTCTATAGTGATAGACCATACAATACATTTGAAAATATGCTCTACAAATTTGAGAGATTTGAGACACTCTCAGGCAGACAAACATTTTATGTAGATCATGATATGTATATAAAGATGGGCGCACAAACGAACACGGCAATGCAGGGAATTAGACCGATTGATCCAAAGAGATATCCGTTTACGCTGATGACACCGCATGCAAGATGGTCAATCCACTCAAACTATAAATCAAGCAGAACGCTTCAAAGACTCCAAAGGGGAGTTCCTTATGCGCAAATCAATAGATTGGTTGCTGAAAAACTCGGCATCAATGATGGCGATACGATGAAGATATATAATGCTTTGGGTGAGTTTTATGTGATGGCAAAAGTATCAAGTTCATGCCCGCCTGACGGCATTGTTATGGAGCATGGTTGGGAGCCGTACATGTACAAGTATAATCGCGGACACAATGAGTGTGTGCCTACATCACTCAACTTGCTTGAGATGGCTGATGGTTGGGGACATTTGAAATTTGGCGGTCTTTGGGACGGTAACCAATACGCATATGACGGCGCAGTCAATATAGAGAAAGTATAAGGAGAAGAGATGTCAAAAAGACAATTAGCAATGGTTATGGATCTTAACAAATGTATCGGTTGCCAGACTTGTACGGTAGCATGTAAGACACAGTGGACCAACAGAAACGGTAGAGAGTATATGTACTGGAATAATGTCGAAACATATCCGGGCACAGGGTATCCGAAGAAGTGGATGGATCTTGGCGGTGGTTTTGATGCCGCAGGTGATCTTCAAGAGGGGATCATCCCAAATATCGAGGCAGATTACGGTGTGCCTTGGGATTATAGCTATGATTCATTGGCCACATTTGATTATACTGCAGGCAATGAAAAGGCGGGGTTGCGACCAACTTCTGAGCCGACATGGGGTCCAAATTGGGATGAAGATGAGGGGACAGGGAATTTTCCAAGCGATAACTATTTCTTCTACATCCCTCGTATCTGTAATCACTGTACAAATCCGGGATGCTTGAGTGCTTGTCCAAGAGATGCGATATTTAAAAGAGATCAAGACGGTGTTGTGCTTGTCGATCTTGATAGATGCCAAGGATATCGATACTGCATCGCAGGGTGCCCTTATAAAAAGATATATTTTAATCCGAAGATATCAAAAAGTGAAAAATGTATCCTCTGCTTTCCGCGTATCGAACAAGGGTTGCCGCCGGCTTGTGCACAGCAATGTGTCGGTCGTATAAGATTCGTAGGATTCTTGGATGATGAAGAGAGTCAAGTACATAAACTCGTACACAAATACAAAGTTGCACTTCCTTTAAGAAGCGATTACGGTACGCAACCAAATGTCTATTATGTGCCACCGACTGAAGCGCCTGCAAAATTTGATGCTGAGGGTAAAGTGATCGAGGGAAGTCAAAGAGTTCCAACTGAAGAGCTTGAAGCGCTCTTTGGAAAAGATGTACATACAGCTATCAAAATACTCAAAGATGAGAAAGAAAAAAGAGCGAAAACAGGTGAGAGTGAGTTGATGGATCTTCTTATTGCTTATCATCACTCAGATATGTTTAGACTTGATAATAATTACTATCAAGAGTTTGCTAAAGAGAGCGGTAAATCTCTACTGGCTCCGATCGATGAGAGATATTCAAGCGGAAAAAACACAAAAGAGATAACTCACTTTAAGGTGCACGCATGAAAAGGATAGATATGATAAAAAAATTGACTTTAGGACTTATGTTTTTTGCAACGAGCTCACTCTTTGCTGAGCCGGCAATCACGGCAATAAAAGTTTCAAATAGTATAGATTTGAGTAAAACTAAACCAAATGATGCAATCTGGTCAAGAGCAAAATCAAGCACTATAATTTGCTATCCTCAAACGACCATTAAATTTAATGATAAAAAAGCAAATGAGCTCAATGCTCAAAATAAGGCAAAAGCAGCAAACATATCGGCGATTTATAATGCGAACTCATTAGCGTTTAAGATAACCTGGAATGACGGCACTCAAAATATACAGTTACCGCAGAAATCAGATACTTACGGTGACGGAGTGGCTGTGCAGTTTGCTCAAAAATTTGATGATCCTAAAAAACTTCCTTACATCGGAATGGGGAGCAAAGATAGAGAAGTTTTGATCTATCTTCAAAAGGCAGTTGAGAAATACTTTGAGCCAAACAAAGATATAGAACATCAAGTAAGTAGAGACAACACCAATGCTTTTGGTAATGATCTTAAAAAGTATGATGCTGCAGTTAAAGCGTTAGCAATCAATGAATACCATAAAGTGTTTGTGGGAGAAGGGTTCCGCTCGATGACACAAGTGAGAAGCGACTACGGCAAGCTTGGTATGGATATGAGCTACAAAGGCGGAAAGTGGAGCGCTGTATTTACCAAACCTATGAGTGATGAGTATGTGGATATCTCCAAAGTCGGAGCAATCCCTGCTTCATTTGCTCTGTGGGATGGCGATAAGTTGGGAAGAGATGGGCTTAAATATCTCTCTAGTTGGGTTGCAGTCAAATTCCAAGGGAAAAAAGGTGGCGATGCACTTGTAGATGAGCTTACAAGTGAGCCTACAGGTGATGTGCAAGCAGGAGAGGCGCAGGTCAAAGCGATGTGTGCAAGTTGCCATAGATTTGCTGATCAAAATGCCGCCCCTGCGGCGATGGGACCTGCTTTGTATAATATCGGTGGATATTCGACGAGTGCATATCTTGCTGAGTCGATCAAAGAGCCAAACGCAGTTGTTGTTCCGGGATATAATAGAAATGCTCATAAAAATTTCAGTTGGTATAGTGTGGATGATAACGGCACGAGAACAACGACTATGCCTCCTATGATGAGTGACGACAAGAGTATAGCAGATGCTGTAGCCTATCTTAAGACTTTAAAAGCGGAGGTAGAAAAATGATCAAACAATACAAGATAAAAGATATAGCATGGATATTTGCAATTGCAATTTCCATAGCTTTTATCGGATGTGGTGAAGAGAAAAAAGCAGAAAATAACGAGCAGACAAAAACATCAACTACTGCGCCGGCTACTGAAGCGTCATCTGCTAATGCAAAAGAGGTTGCAATGGAAGGGTTTATGACGACTGAGTGGTGTGCCAAGCAAGGGATGTTCCGTGATTGTAGAATGGAGAGCATCGTATGTGGTGAAGGCGGCTGTTATAAGCATTGGGAATTTGGTGACAAAGAGAAGATGAATCTTGTTCTCTATGTTCATGATGATATGAAATCCTATAAAATCAAGCCTACAAAAGAGTTTAATATCCCTAAATTTTTAGAGACAAGTATCAATAGAAATGCAGTTACGGTAAAAGGGAGCTATGATGAGGCTACAAATACTATCTTAGCAACAAGTTTTGAAGCACCACCACCACCTAAGAAATCCTTTTTCAAAGGGTGCCTCTAGGTTTGGGACCAAGGAATGTCCGTTTATGCTGAGCAAAGTCGAAGCATAGCGTGGTTTTGGATTTAGTATCAAATAGCGTTAAGTGTTAAGCGAGTAGCATTAAGATATTTTGTCATCGCGAGCCTAGCGCGGCGATCCATTTTTTTGGATTGTCTTCTGACTAAAGTCTTGCGAGATTTCGTTTCACTACATGCTTCATCATACGCTCCTCGTAATGACACTGCTCTTTCTGTGTCGCACTGAACTTGTTTCAGGGTCTATAAATTTAGATGCTAGATGCTGAAACAAGTTCAGCATGACGAGCAACAAGAACTATAAATAATATAGGCTATAATAATCTCAAGGAGTATCTTTGGATCAAAAAACAAGAGTATATATCTATGCATTTTTATCACGCATCTTTAGTGAACAGATTGATAAACAACTTTTGAGTGATTTAAGAAGCGATGATGCTTTGCTCAAAACGATAGGTGAAGAGGCTTTCTCTTACATCCAAAGTAAAGATGAAGATGTGCTCTTCGAAGAGCTCAATATCGAGTATCATTCGCTTTTTGTGATGAATAATCATCCCATAGAATCTTCTGTTCAAGATGTTAAAAATGAGATACTCGTAGGGCTTCAAAATCCTGTTATGCAGTTCTATTTTCAACACGGATATGAAGTAAATATGGATACATCAAATCTTTATGTGCCCGATCATTTAGGGATGGAACTTGGTTTTATGCAAAACCTTATCTTGCAAAATGAAAAGCAAGCCCAGTTACAATTTTATAAGGCGCATCTGCTCTCTTGGGTGCCACAATTTTTGATCGCTCTCAAAGAGATGAGTACCAATCCTTTCTATCGGGATATCTGTGATTTTTGTATCGATTTTATGTTGGAAGATTTCAGTGATCTAAGCTTCGAAGCGGAGCGTCAAGTTGACCTTTGAAAATAGATTGCAAGTAAACTTAGAGCCTCTGTCGTGTTTAAGGGCGGAGTATCTCTATAATGATTGCAGGCTCTGTTTGGATGCTTGCCCTCAAGATGCATTATCTCTTGATAGACGATCAAGAGTAGAGCTTGAGAGTAGAGAGTGCATAAATTGTGGTGTTTGCATCGGTGTGTGCCCAAGTGAAGTGTTTCAGAGTGAGACTTTTGATCCCAATGCCTATGTCATTAAAAAAGGCTATGACGGGGAGATAAAACTCTCTTGCAAAGAGATCTCTGCATGCCTAAAAGTTTTCAATGAAGAACATCTTCTCTCGCTGAGATTGCGAGGCAATAGTGTTGTTTGCGATATGAGTGAGTGTCAAGATTGCCCCATAAATACTCAAGGGCATATACAAGCTGATATAGAGCAAAATGTCAATCAGGCAAATATATTTTTAGAGCATTTCGGCTTCGAGCCAATCCAAAATGAATACACAAAAAAAGAGCTAGATCGTAGGGGTGCGATAGCAAAGATATTTAAAGAGACCAAAGGTGCATTTACCGATGAGCCACCTCTTTTGCATAAAGAAAAAAACATCCCACAATATAGAGCAATTTTTCAAAATTCACTCAAATATGCCATTGACAAGATGGAAGATCACTCCATGATAGATTTTAAACTCTCCAATATTTCCCATAAGCAGATTGCATATGAGAGCTGTGATAATTGCGGTGAGTGTGTGCAGTTTTGTCCAACTAAAGCATTAACATACAGCAGTGATGAGACGAAAATTCTTTTTGCTCCGCTTCATTGTATCTCGTGTGGTATCTGTAATGATATATGTAAACCAAATGCGATACATGAAACCAAAGAGCTTGATATCGTTTTTTTAGCCTTTGATAGAGCCGAGATACTCATAGAGCACACTTTTGCAACATGCAGCGAATGCAGAGTCAGTTTTCCACAAAAAAAGGATGAAAAAGTGTGTGCAAGATGTAGCTCTTTCGTCTTGGAAAATAGTGACCTTTTTAAGCTCGAAAAAGATATGTGATTAGGTTATTATCGTATTGTGCCACTGCACAAGCGTGAGCCTAAAGCCTTCCTCGACAACTTTGACTTCATGGCTAAAAAGCGGGTTTGAAGGAAATGCAATCATATCTCCTGCTTTTGGCTTCAAAGAGACTTGTGTGCCGTCTTTGTAGTAGAGATAGTTGAAGATAAGTTCACCACCATCAAAATAGTACCGGTCCGAATCGGCATATGATTTATGGGAGGTTCCAAAAGCAACGGTAGTTATCTTTCTTTGTGGGGCGACAAGTTGAAAACCTATCGTTTGCCCCTCTTTATCGATGATCTCATTGGAATCATCAGAGTGCTTGATATAAAAGTCACCTTGCATATAGAGAAGCACTTGTAGCGGGGTGGATGCGGTGAGTGGTGCAGCAAAATACTCCTCTATCTTCCCTCGGGAATCTAAGAATCTATTTGTGTAAATTTCTTCAAAAAGTGATGAAGGTTTATGGATGAGTGTTTTCCTGATCGTTTTATCCACAGCAGGATTTACAACACTATCAAGGAGCATACTTTTTACTTCGGCTTGTTGCACGTCTTCATCAATATATGCCTCTTTTGCTATGAAAGCGCACTCTTGTTTGGAGAGAAAATCTTCTATGATGAGAAATGGTGTTTTATAGTAGGGGTTTGGAAGAGAGAGATTTTGGATATTCATCTCAAAAAGCGTTGCATCACAAAAGATATCTTCACTGATCTGTCTCACGCATCTCCTTAAAGTTAATCCGCAATTATAGTATAAATAGTGCCAAAAGAGAGGTATAAGGTGAGATTGTTTGAAAAGAAATAAAAAAAGTATTTTTAAAAAGTTTTATAGTCCTGCTTCTTGAATCGCTTCAGATCTTGCATGGGAGATAAGCGGATCAACAACAAGACTCAAATTGCCATTTTCCATCACATCATCAAGTGCGTAGATAGTGAGTCCGATTCTGTGGTCGGTAAGTCTATTTTGTGGGTAGTTGTAGGTACGAATTTTTTCGCTTCTATCGCCTGTGCCGACTTGAAGTTTTCTATCTGCTGATGTAGCATCTAGTTGTTCTTGCATAGCTTGTTCATAAACTCTAGCTTTGAGTACTTTCATCGCCTTATCACGATTTTTATGCTGTGATTTTTCATCTTGTATAGCAACAACGATGCCGGTAGGTATATGCGTAAGTCTAACGGCAGAGTCTGTTGTATTTACTGATTGTCCACCACATCCACTCGAGCGATAAACATCCATTTTTATCTCATTTGGCTTGATATCCACTTCGACATCATCCACTTCGGGGATAATAGCAACGGTGATAGCAGAGGTGTGTACCCTGCCTTGCGTTTCGGTATCAGGAACTCTTTGAACTCGGTGCGTTCCGGCTTCATATTTGAGCTTTGAGTAGACCCCATCGCCTTTAATCTGAAAGATAAGCTCTTTATAGCCACCGGCGCTGCCTTCGCTTGAGCTGACTATCTCTATCTTCCATCCCATTTGATCAGCGTATCTCGTATACATCTTAAAAACATCTGATACAAAAAGTGCGCTCTCGTCGCCTCCTGTTCCTGCTCTAAGCTCTACAAAGATATCTTTATCGTCATTTTTATCTTTGGGAATCATAAGAATCTTGATCTCCTCTTCAAGCTCTTCGATAAGCCTCTCTTGCTCGGCTAACTCCTCTTTTGCAAGTTCGCCGAGCTCATCATCATAGATGAGTTCTCTATTCTCTTCAATCGATATTTGCGTTTGGATATAGAGTTTTGCTTTTTCAACGATAGGTTCAAGTGAGCTTTGCTCTTTGCTGAGCTCGGTCATTTTTTTTATATCGCTACTGATATCGGGAGAGCTTAGAAGTGTAGAGATCTCGTTATATCGATCAATAAATGGAGTGAGTTTACTTTGAAGCATAGAAGCTCTTTTTGTTTGATTTTAAGAGAGGGTTATCAAAACTGCATTTATGCAGCTTCGATAGCGTTTACCATTTTGTGAAGTCTACTTACTTTTCTTGAAGCAGTTGGTTTTTTGATAAAACCTTTGCTGACCATAGAGTGAATCTGTTTGTTGACATTTTGAAATGCCGCTTCAGCTGCTTTTTTGTCAGCCGCTTCAACAGCTTCTAGTACTGCTTTTGTTAGGTTTTTAATACGAGTTCTATAATATCTATTTCTCTCAGTTTTAACCGCTGTTTGTAAAATACGCTTTTTAGCTGATTTATGATGTGCCATCATCTCTTCCTTTTTCTAATCTGTGAAATACGCCTTATGTAAAGTGCGTAATAAGTTCGCGAATAATATCAAAAAAAAGATTAAATTCTGATTAATGTAGCTATTAGACGTTTTTCCCACTTCGCATACGGCGCTTTATGAGCGAATTTAATTTAATTTCAGTTAAAATTACTCTTAACTATAAAAGAAGGATGCTCTATGTCGCTTTTTGGAACAGATGGAGTACGCGGAAAAGCCGGTAAAAAAATCAACGCTTTAGATGTCATGAAGCTTGCTATGGCAACGGGAATATATTATCGTCAATTTTCAAAAACAAATAAAATTTTAGTCGGCAAAGATACAAGAAGAAGTGGTTATATGATCGAAAATGCTCTCGTCTCTGGGCTCACAGCAGTCGGCTTTGATGTTATCCAGATCGGTCCTATGCCCACACCTGCCATCGCATTTTTGACTGAAAATATGCGTTGTGATGCAGGCATTATGATCTCTGCAAGTCACAATCCTTACTATGATAATGGGATTAAATTTTTTGATTGCGTCGGCAATAAACTTAGTAATGATAAAGAGCGTGCGATTGAGAAGATATTTCGCGATGAAGCGATGCTAAAATCAGCACAAGCCCAAGATAGACTGATAGGAAAATCAAAAAGAATCGATGATGTTATCGGTAGATATATCGTCCATATCAAAAACTCATTTCCAAAGCCACTGAGTCTTGCCGGTAAAAAAGTTGTTGTTGATTGTGCAAACGGTGCTGCTTATAAAGTTGCACCGACCATTTTGCAAGAGCTTGGTGCTGATGTTGTCGTGATTGGCAATAATCCCGATGGATTTAATATCAATGAGGGGTGTGGCGCTATGCATCCTGAAGTTCTCTCAAAAGCGGTCAAAGAAACTAAAGCCGATTTGGGGGTTGCGCTAGATGGAGATGCCGATAGAGTTGTGATTGTGGATGAAAAAGGACATATCATTGATGGTGATAAACTCATAGGCTCACTTACAATCTACCTCAAAGAAGCAGGTGCACTTAAAGGTAATGGTGTCGTTACGACCGTTATGAGTAACAGCGCTTTAGAGGACTATTTAGGTGAGCATGGATTAAGGCTTTATAGAAGTGCAGTCGGTGATAAAAATGTTGTTGATATGATGATGGTGGAGGGGGTTAATTTTGGCGGCGAGCAGAGTGGTCATATCATCTTTAGTGATTATGCAAAGACGGGTGATGGACTTGCGAGTGCACTTTTAGCACTTGCCTATCTAAGCACTAGCAATAAAAGCGCTAGTGATCTTTTTAATCCTTTTGAACTTTATCCTCAAAAGCTCGTTAATCTCAATATCTCAAATAAAAAAGAGATAGAGAGTTTAAGCGGGATAGAGGAGTTAAAAGCCAAGATAGAATCGCTCAATATGCGTCACCTTTTTAGATATTCCGGAACAGAAAATAAGATACGTCTCCTTCTTGAGGGCAAAGATAAGAGCACGCTTGATACGATGATGCAAGAGGCAGTAGCTTTCTTTACTAAGGCGCTTTCTTGAATCGAAGAGTAGCTCTCTTTTTGGGCATTGCGATTGTGGTGTTTGTGCTTGATCAACTTATAAAGTTCTTTTTTGTGCAGGGATTTTCTTGGGAGAGTAGTTGCATCTCTTTAGAGCTTCACTATAACAAAGGGGTCGCTTTTTCGATGTTTGCTTTTTTGGGTGAGAATCTTAAGTGGATTCAGCTTGTGCTTATAAGTGCACTCCTTGTTTATATATTCAGAGGCGGCTATCTTAAAAGCTATCTATTGCCGGCAGCCATTTTAACAGGTGCTGCGCTCGGTAATCTTTTAGATAGATTCGTACACGGTGGAGTGGTTGATTATATCTATTGGCACTGTGGGTTTGAATTTGCGATATTTAATTTTGCCGATATGATGATAGATCTTGCCATCGTACTGTTTCTTCTGCAAGCATATATCTTAGAGCGAGGAGCGGCTAAAAAGGGCTAAGTTTTGCAAGAAGCTCTTTGTGAATCTTCCCATTAGTTGCAACGATAGTTTTAGAATCAAAAGTATAATCTTCTCCGTTCACACTGCTATAAACGCCTCCGGCTTCTGCGAGTATAATCATTCCTGCTGCGACATCCCAAGGCTTGAGATCAACTTCATAAAATCCATCAATTTTGCCTTGTGCAAGATAGCAGAGATCAAGCGCGGCAGCACCTAAGCGTCGTATATCTCTAATGTTAGGTAAAAGTGCGCCAAGATTTTGCATAACCCATTCGTACTCAGCACCTCTATTGACTTTAGCATAAGGAAATCCGGTCCCTATGAGTGATTGTTGCAGAGATTTTTGCGAGCTCAGTTGAAGCACTTCTCCGTTGAGGTATGCTCCGCCGTTTTTTTGTGCGTAGAACATCTCATCTAAGATAGGATTATAAACAACACCCATAAGACCGATACCTTTTTCATAAACACCTATGGAGACGGCAAGATGAGGTATGCCGTGGATAAAGTTAGTTGTCCCGTCAATTGGGTCTATATAGATCGCTTTCTCGCTTTTTTCGCCCCCACCCCAACTCTCTTCACCGATAAGTGTATAGTCACTAAAGTGCTCTTTGAGTTGCTCTATGATGAATGCCTCACACTTAAGATCATACTCTGTCACAAGATCAACAACACCTTTGTGCGTTATCTCTTTTTTGGCAAGATAGCCGCTCTTGATGATTGCTCCTGCTTCTTTTGCGATTTTTTCTAGTTTTTCTAGTTTCGTATTCATAAAAGAATTGTAGTATAATTTCGCTATGAAAACGAGCATATATTTACTCATTATGTCTATTCTTTTAAGTGCATTTTTTTATCTGTTGCTTGATACCTATAAAGTTTCAAAGGGGTATGAAGTGACTTCGAAAGAGATTGCTCTCGGAAATAACGCAGAGCAACTGCTTGATGTCAAGTTGCGTGAGTTAGCCGAACTTTTTAGTTTGGGGACATATAAGGATGAAAAAAAAGAGGCGATAGATGCGCTCAAGCAAAAAAATAGTGAACAGCAAAAGAGCATTCAAGGCAAATTGTTCGCGATAGCGTTATTGGTATTTGTGATTCTAGTAAGCTATTTTTTTCTCTCAAAAAAACATTATACTTTTTTTGTCTCTTTGAGTGCACTTTTTGCTTTGGTATTTGGCGTGATAACGCCTATTCTTATGGTGGTTATCAAAAAGGATGTCGAATATTTGGGTGAAGTTGTGCTCTCTTTTGAATCCAAAGGGGTATTAAGCTCTATCATGAAACTTTTTGAGAAGCAAGAGTATGTGGTAGGAGCGGTTATTCTTCTCTTTTCCGTACTATTGCCTCTTATAAAGTCGCTTGGACTTATGCTTTTGAGTATGCGTGAAAATCTGCCTTGGGCTTCAAGTATTGTAAAATTCTTTCGATTTATCGGAAAATGGTCGATGGTCGATATCTTTGTGGTGGCAACTTTCTTGGTCTATCTCGCAGGAGGCAATTCTGATGTGAGTAGGGTAAGTTCTGGAGCAGGGCTCTATATATTTTTATGCTATGTGTTTCTCTCTGCAGCAGCGAGCTTTAGTGCCGAAAAGATGTTAGAGTCTAGATAACCATTTCCACAGAAGGGTGGTCTTGGAATTTTTTAAACAGTGCGTCACGCTCCTCTTTTGTCTCAACCGTACAGCTAGCATTATAACTATGGAACTTACCGTTCTTTGAGGGGTTGCCATAGGAGCATAGGTGCTCTTTTTCTTGCATAACCTCTTTTATAATGCTATGAAGCTCCTCTTTATCTCGACCGATTATCTTAAATCCCCAAGAGGTAGGGTAGGTGATTTGCGGTTTGTCGCTACTCTTTTCATCAAGAATTTTCATTTCTCACCTCGCTTAAAATCTCCCGATTTTCCACCGCTTTTGCTCTCTAATCGGATATCATTGATCACCATACTTTTATCGATGGCTTTGAGCATATCATATATCGTAAGCAGTCCTATGCCCACACCACTGAGCGCTTCCATTTCGACACCGGTTTGCCCATTGAGCTTTGCAGTGACAAAGAGTTTAAAACCGGGAAGTTCAGGTATATCTTCTATATCTGTTTTGATAGAAGTGAGCAAAAGCGGGTGGCACATGGGGATGAGATCACTCGTCTTTTTAGCACCCATAACAGCAGCGATGACAGCAGTCTGCAATACGGGACCTTTTTTTGTGTCATCATTTTTCACTGCATCATAAGCTGCTTGGCTCATCGTGATGGTGCCACTTGCCGTTGCTATCCTTTGGGTATTTTGTTTGTCTCCAACATCCACCATTTTAGGTTTTTTATTTTCATCCAAATGTGTTAAGTTCACTGCGTTGCTCTTTTCAATTTTATTTTTATAATTGTATCAAAAAAAGTGGGAGAGTGGAAAATGACGATAATATTGAAAAAAGTATTGACTTTTATCATCATAATTAGTTAGGATTATATAAATGATAAGGGGGGAGTATGATTTATGCCTATTTTAGACAATTGGCAAACCATATCGGTTTGTCTGAACAGCAACAGATGGTGCTCTCTTTTTCATTAAAGAGACAAATGGATATCGATAAAGAGGTGGTTGAATATTCAGCTAAAAATCTCTCTATAGAGAAAAGAGGTCAATTTGAGAAGTTTATTCAAGGATTAAAGAGACACGATGTGATAGTCATACACTCACTTCCTGTTTTGAGCAATCATGCCGAAGAGCTTATCAAGATAATAACCTGTTTTTTAAGCAAGAGAGTCGCCGTATATGTAGCAAAGTGTGGCGTATTTATAAACAAAAATTCAAAAATAGAAGAGATATTTCCTCTGCTCAATGATCTTAGAGAGATTGAGCAGTCAAAAGAGCTAAAGGTCGGCAGACCAAGGGGGAGTTATTCAAAATCAAAATTTGATCAATATCAGCTTGATATTATTGAACTGCTGAAAGATGGATACAACGTAAGTGCGATAGCAAGAAAGTTAAATGTGAGTAGAAGTTCGCTCAAAGACTATATACAATCGCGCAACATAAAATCTATATCAAAAGGTTCATGGGTTGAGATTGATAAATCAGATAATTTAAATGATAGTGATGATACTATAATAATCTGCCCTTTTGACAAAGAGAATAATGAAAACAACAAATAAAGAAGAGAGGATGTAAAAAATGGAAACAGTTCAAGAGAATGAAAAAAGCAAAAAGAGGGGGTATCTGAAAGGTTGGATTCCCTATAGTGTAAAAAGGTACTGGGGCTTTTTGGCAATAACAGTGGTAGCGTTTGTTTTGCCATGGATAAAAATAAATGAAAATCATATATTTTTGTTGAGTTTTGATCAGAAGAAGCTTAATCTTATGGGTGTTGCGTTTGATATGCAAGAGCTCTATCTTATGCCATTTCTGCTGATGTTGCTCTTTATAGGTATATTTGCGATAACAGTGTTAGGCGGGAGAGCATGGTGTGGTTGGGGATGCCCGCACACAATCTTTCGTGTGATCTATAGAGACCTTATTGAGACAAAACTTTTAGGATTGAGAAAACGTATCTCCAATAAGCAAAAAGAGCCGGATATGTCACTTGCGAAAAATAAGATTAAAAAAGTGATCGCTATACTTTTATGGTCTGTGTTGGCCATTGTGGCAGCATCGAACTTTATGTGGTATTTTGTTCCGCCGGAAGATTTCTTTGCGTATATCCAAAATCCTTCAGAACATATGGTTTTAGTAAGTTTTGTTGCAGGATTGGCACTCTTTTTGATAGCCGATATTGTTTTTATCCAAGAGAATTTTTGTGTTTATGTCTGTCCATATAGCCGCGTACAATCAGTCCTATATGATGAAGATACGATTATGGCAGTGTATGATCCACTCAGAGGTGGAACGATATACGAAGGTCATGGTCCTGAGCGAACTAAAATGTTTTCGAAACAAAAAGAGCTTCTCTCGGTTGACTCCAGTGCCGAATGTACAACATGTGAGAGCTGTGTAACGGTCTGTCCTACACATATCGATATCAGAAAAGGATTGCAGCTTGAATGTATCAACTGTCTTGAGTGTGTTGATGCCTGTACGAAAGTTATGGGTGCTCTTGGAAAGCCAAGCTTGGTGGTATGGTCAAGTGAAAAAGAGGGAGCAAGACATGAGGGCAAGACGCGATATTTTAGACCAAAAGTCATCGCTTACTTTACAGTACTTGCTATTGTGCTTTTTGCCCTTTTTGCCATGGGCTCAGAAAAAGAGAATATGCTTCTCAATGTCAATAAAACAACACGACTCTATAAGCTTCTAGATGACAAAGGGGTTGAGAATGATTACATATTCTTGTATGCAAATACAGACAATAAAGATCATGAATATTACTTTGAAGTTGTAGGGAATGATAAGATAGAGATAGAAAGACCACAAGAGCCATTTAGAATAGGTGCAGGACAGAAGAAAAAAAGTGTTGTTGTGTTGACAACACATGATATATTGGTTAGTGATGATAGAAAAGATACCCCGCTGCCAATAACAATCAGAGCATATGCAGTAGATGATCCTGAAAATATTGTTGTTACTAGAGAGACGGTATTTGTCTATCCTCGTATAGATCTTCTAAAGGATTAAGTATCACCAATCCAAGCTTTTTGGCTTGGATTGCCTCAAAAATTTATCAATGGAGCAAACAATGAGAGTTCTTATATTAGGTGGCGGATTTGCCGGCATAGAAAGCGCTATTTTTTTGAGAAAAAATGGAGTTGATGTAACAGTCGTAAGTGATAGAGATTTTTTCTACATCTATCCCACATCTATATGGATACCGACAGGAGAGTGTGAGCTTAATGATGTGAGCGTTCCACTTGATGATCTTGGTGAGGCACATGGTTTTGATGTGATAGTCGATGAGGTGAGCTCGTTAGATGCAAAAGCAAAAAGTGTGACGCTAAACAGTGGTGCTACGCTTGAAGGTTTTGATAAGATCATCATAGCGATGGGTCACCATAAGGTTCAGATCAAAGGCATGAAAGAGCATACGCTCTCCATTTGTGGTGCCCCCGAAGAAGCAGTAGAACTTCACACAAGGCTTGATGCACTCATCCAAAAAGGTGGCGGTAAGCTTGCTTTTGGTTTTGGAGGCAATCCGAAAGACAAATCATCGGTTAGAGGCGGACCTGCTTTTGAAGTGATGTTCAATGTGCATAACTATCTCAAAAAGAGAAAGCTAAGAGATAAGTTTGAGTTGACATTTTTTGCTCCTATGCAAAGACCGGGTGAAAAAATGGGAGAAAAAGCACTCGTGATGATGGATAAGATGCTCGGCATGACAAATATAGATAAAAAGATTGGAAAAAAGATTGCCAGCTTTGAGAGTGATGGGATTATCTTTGAAGATGGAGAGAAGCTTGTGAGCGATCTGACTATGTTTATATCTGCAGGCAAGGGACACAATATCTTGGAGAGCTCAGAACTTCCCTTGAACGAAGCCGGCTATGTCGTAACCAACGAATATAATGAAGTAGAGGGCTTCGAGAATATCTATGCTATCGGTGATAGTGCGATGCTTCTAGGCGAGAATGATTGGAAGGCAAAACAGGGGCATGTTGCCGAAGTGATGGCAAGAAATGTTGCGCATAATATACTCAACCCTGATGATAAATTGAGCTATATCGACCATCTCAATATCCTCTGCGTTATGGATATCGGTAATGGTGCCGCATTTGTCTATAGAAGTAATACAAGTGCCAAGATGATACCACTTCCGATTGTCGGACACTGGATGAAAAAAGGGTGGGGCTGGTATTGTAAAAATTCTAAACTCGGTCGTATCCCCAGATTACCGGGACTATAAGAGCTACAATGGAATAGTTGATGCATGTCATCACAAAAGGAACAACGATGCGTTTTAATCCCGATGATTTTTTTACAACAACTACAGTGAAAGATATAGCCCCTGCATTTCCACATCTAGAAGTATTGGATTTTTCTACTTGTAGTCTCAATAATGAGTTGGTAAAGCTAAATTATGAGATTGCTTCATCTGAGTATCGTGATTTTCTATATGCCAATCTCAAAGATTATTACCATTTTGAAGTAGATACAATAGTTTAAAATTTTTAGAGCAGCAATCAACTTTTCAATCCCGCAAGAAATAATGCTTAAATATTATAATAATTATAAGTCTATTGTAATAATTGGTCGGTAAAATTCCACAAAAGGAGATTTATGAAACAGAAGATTATAATGGAAAAATATCCCGTGCTTGAACTCGAGATTTCAGCGAATGAGACAAGTTATAAAAGTGTTGATGAGATAATGGAATTTTTAAAAATTCAAATAGAAGCCCATCCGATAGCTAAGCTTATCGCAATTTTTGATCACTATACACATACTAAAATGATTGAAGGTGGAGTCATAGACGAGGGGATATTGGACGCAAAAAATATCATTTTTTGTTTCGGTAAAGAGCTTCATGCACCGGAAATTTTATCTATACGACCGAGAAGTATCGCTGTAGCAAAAATGCAAGATAGATTTATAATCACACTCCTTGAGACACCAAACGATGTTGTCAATACAACTATGCAAAGTTGGGTTAAAGCGATAGCGAATATCTCATGAAGAAGTTGCTTTTTGCTCTTTTGATGCTCTTTTTGGTTGGGTGCGAAGAGAAATATCCTGTCTATAGTAAATTTCATTATCAAAGTGATCACCAAATCAGTTGTTTACGCATCATGACATCTTCTCAATGGCTCAAAGAGCGACTAGATACATCATTGGGGCAATATCAAGATAAGCAATGCCCCTATATACTCAAAGCAAAACTGCACGATATCACAAAATGCAATAGTAGTTTTTCAACTGCCACTCCAAAAGATTTTACAGGCTACATCACACTTGAGATATATGAAGGTGATAAGCCATTCTATAAGGTTCAAAGTGATTTTCAAAATGATAAAGAGGCTTCGTTTGAGCGTGTAATTGCAAGATTAAAAACAGATATATTTTGAGTATTTTTGTAACAAAATAGTATTTTTAGAACAATATTTTTGAATTAAGACAAATTTTATCCTATTTGTGCAATAATTGGGCATATAAATTCAATATAAGGAAAAACTATGGCTACAGTAACACTCAAGGGTAACTCCTGTGAACTTGCAGGCAATGAGATAAGTGTTGGAGATAATGCTCCAAAAGTGGTTGTCGTAAAATCAGAGGATCTCTCAGAGATTACAGTCGGTGGAGCAAAAGAGAAGGCGCAACTTATCGTAGCTGTCCCTAGTCTTGATACACCGGTTTGTGCTTTGGAGACTACAAAATTTAACAATCAAGCAGCAGCAATAGAGGGACTTGAGGTTACGGTTGTCTCTATGGATCTTCCCTTTGCGGCAAAGAGATTTTGTTCAACTGCAGGGATTGACAATTTGACAGTTGGTAGCGATTTTAGAAATAAAGATTTCGCAGAAGCTTATGGTGTATTGATTGCCAATGGACCGCTTGCCGGTGTAATAGCGCGATGTATATTTGTTGTTGGCAAAGACGGAAAAGTAGTCTATAAACAACTTGTTCCTGAAATCACTGATGAGCCAAACTATGAAGAAGCATTAGCCGCAGCAAAATCGGCAGTATAATCCATAACCGCCAAATGGCGGTTTGGCCCCTCTTTTTTACTCATATTTATCTTTTTTTATTGTACAATACGCATTAAGTCGCTTGATATCTTTTTAAAAAGGCTTGGTTTGGCTCGATATACACAAAAACAGATTGATAAGTATAATCGTCAGAAGTATATCTCGCTCTTGGAGAAGATTGCTAAAAATTTATTTAAAATGTTTCGAGATAAAGATATATCCCATGAGCAATTTTTAGTAAAATTTCAATCTGCAGCAAGCAAACTATCTGATTATGATACCGTGCTTTTAGACGGCGAATACTACCATAAGCTCAAAGAGTATATAGAGACTCTCTTTGGTCGTTTAAGGGCAGATAACTTTGATGCTTCAATTTTTGAAGAGATGCGAGAGGTGGAGTTGACAAATCTCAATAGACTCCAAAAGCTTAAAAACCAAAATAGCTATAAAAAAGATAAACATAGGACCCAATACAACGACTATGACTAAAGGAGAGTTATTTATGCATTATAGATTTTTGTTTTTTTTGTTTTTAGCAGGCCTATTTATAAGTGGTTGTGCTCAGAAGAAGCCATATTATGGCAAAGCGGATAATACACCTTATGAGATAAAAGAGTGTCTTAATGAGCTAAATCATGGAAAAGATATCAAACAGCCACGTGCCGATAAAATAGTAGTTTATAAATCTCAGAAAAAACTTTATCTTTATAGAGACGGCAAGGTTATAGGGGAGTCTTTGATCTCAATGGGTAAAAACTGGGATAAGGGAACGAAGGTTAAACAAGGGGATTATAGAACGCCGGAGGGTACTTACAAAATCGTAAGAAAAAAATGCGATCCTAGGCTTTATAGAAACCTGCTTATATCTTTCCCCCACGCAGAAGATATAGCAAGATCAAAATCATTAGGATATAGTACCCCAGGTGGGCTTATCACGATTCATGGACAACCGAAATGGAATGCTGACGGTAGAGGTGATAAGTATACTTTGGCGCATGATTGGACAGAAGGATGCATCGCACTTCCAAACAGTACAATGCAACTATTATGGGAGTCTGTAGCACTTGGTGTGCCTATAGAAATTCATCCTTAATTATATTTTAAAGTTTTTTGATATAATATAGTATTAAAAAAAGGGGCATTTATGCAAAAAAAAGTATTTTTTATCGGATTATTAGTAGGCACTATCGGTCTTTTGAACGCCGGTGGGCTTGTTGATGAGGTCGAGCCGATCGTTCAAGGTGTTCAAGATACAAAGCCAAGATGTAAGGTAAATGCAGTCTATGTAGACAAAAAAGCTCAACTTATGTGGCAAGATTCTGCTTATTACAACCAAGAAGATGGTGCCTATAAGAGAGAGAAATCAAATGCCCAAGCCGGTAATCTCGCTTATGCTAAAGAGTATTGTAGAGCACTTGATTATAATGGATACACGGATTGGAGACTACCTTCATCTGATGAGTTGATGGAGCTTAATGCCAAAGAAGATGTCCTTGTCAACAATAGAGGCGGTGATTTTTGGTCATCAACAAAAGCGAAATTTGATAAATATTATGTCGTCTATAGCGTGGATGGATATAGATATGAAAGAGATGCTACTCAAACGAACTATATACGATGTGTTCGTTGTTTAACCGGAGCATCTAAGTAAGTTAGAGTATTTTGACCTCTTCTTCGAGGTTGATATTAAACTTTTTTTGCACCTCTTCTTTTGCAAGATTAATGAGTTTGAGGGCATCTTCAAAAGTGCCTTCACCAAGATTAACTAAGAAATTTGCATGGATAGCACTCCATCCCATACCTCCTATCTGTTTACCTTTGAGTCCACATTCTTCTATAAGTCTTGCAGCATAATCATCTTTTGGATTTTTGAAAAAAGATCCGGCACTTGGTTCTTTGGGCTGGTTTTTTCTTAAAGAGATAAGTTCATCAAGCAGTTTTGCATCAAAACCTTCCTCTTTTTCAAATGTTGCTTCAAGCGCGATGCCCCCAAGTTTTGCGTATCTATATCCGTGCTCGATATCTGCTTTATTTTTCCACTCACCTTCTATGTTGATAGCTTTTAGGATGTTAAATATCTCATATGCCTTTACGCCCGCATTCATTGCGAGCATGCCCCCTAAAGTGCCCGGGAGTTTAACAAAAAATTCAAACCCTTTAAGATTGTTTTTTTTAGCAAAAGAGAGCACTTTACCTGTTGGAGTAGCGGCACCTATTATGATACTGTTTTCTTCCATCTTGATATAATCAAAATCCTTTCCAAGCATCATCAGGGGTGGTGGATTATCTGAAACCAAGATATTTGCACCGCCACCTATAAGATGTCTCTCTTTTGAAATGATGTCGCCTTTTTCAATGATAGCGATATCGATCTTGGGACCTATGTGTATATTTGTATGCTTGCTAAGATCAATGCTTTTTGTAAACACTATTTTGCCCTAAGTTCATTATAGTCTTTTGGGATGAGATATCCGTTTGTTGTTATCTTTTCATCAAAATAGCCGTGTGTATAGCCTATCTCAAAAAGTTTATCGAGTGCTCTAATCTGGAGTTCACTGAGTGATACAGACTCACCAGAAGCATACATATCAAGGTATTTCTCAAGCATTTTCCCGTCAATCCTCACTAGATTATGTGCCTCAAGTTTTTGTGAAAGTTCTACTTTCTTCTCATTTGCGACTCGAACACCTTCGGTTAATATATCTTCTATCTCTATGGCTCTATTAAGGGGGAGTGATCTTCTTATTGCCATCCCTCCAAGAGGCAAAGGTAACGCTTCACCTGCAAGTTCAAGCCAGATATCCCAAAGCTCTTTTTCGACCTCTAGGCTTGTATTAAAGTTGAGGATAGATTCATGGATCAAAACGCCCGCATCAACCTCACCGCTCAACACAGCCGCTTCAATCTCTAGAAAGTTTTTATAAACGATACGAGCCTGCGGATAATATATCTTAAACAAAAGGGCATTGGTCGTGTGTGTTCCTGAGAGTGCGACCTTGAAATTTCTTTTGAGTTTTGTCTCTTTTTTTCGTATGAGTTTTGGTCCATACCCCTCACCGAAACTAATGGCTGTTCGAAGCAGAGCATACTCATCTTTGATGAGCGGATACATTCCAAAGCTAACGGCACTTACATCATAAGTGCCTTTAAGTGCCTCTACATTGAGTGTTTCGATATCAAGTGCACTATTTTCAAAATTATAATCTTTGGTGTCAACCCAACCGAAATATATAGCATAGTACATAAATATATCATCTGCATCGGGTGAGTGCGCAAGTGTAATTGTCATAATGGCTCCAAATGTTGTTAGAAAGATTATAGCAAAAGAGTGATTATAGCACGGAGTATCAATCCAAAGTAGTACTTAAGTTATGGTATTATATCGCAAGATTTTATCGAGTAAAATATTTATAACAGAAACAAGGAGAGATATGCGTCTGTTTTTAGTGATAATGCTACTGAGTGTTTTTAGTTTTGCCAAAGTTGACATAATAGATCCTTATAAGAAGATAGATTATTTTGAGCTTGAAAACGGTATGAAGGTCTATCTTCTTAGTGATAATAAAGCAGTCAATACACAAATATCTGTTGAAGTTAATGTCGGTTATGACGTAGAAGATGCTAAGAATTATGGGCTCTCTCACCTTGTAGAACATATTATTTTTCGTGACCAGCGTGTTCCCTATCATGATTATTTGGATTATATCAAAGAAGAGGGTGGCATCGAGGTTAACGGCTATACATCACGGTACAAAACAAAATATTTTACTACAATAGATAGTGCGAAATCCTATTGGATAGCACAAATATTTGCACAGATGCTTTTTGATAAAAAAGTTACTCAAGAGGACGTTGAAGTTGAAAAGGGGGCGCTTCAAGCAGAGATTGGTGAAATACAATGGCACAATAAATTTCTCTGGGCTATTAAAAGTTTTTTAAAGGCGATATACCCACCAAGTGAAGATATGTATGAAAATGAATTTATGTTGAGTAAACCTAAAGAGTTACCTCCACGCTATCATACCCAAGAGAATAACAGGAATTTTACGCTCGAGCAGATAAAAAAGCACTATGAAGCTTACTACTATCCTGCAAATATGACACTCTTTATGGTTGGTAATTTTGATGCGCATAAGATGAAAGAGTTTATTGTTGCAAATTATGGCAAGGTACAAAAAACGGGAAATGCGAGCACGGTAGAACCGCCAAAAAATCCAAAGCTTAACGATAGACCCTATCTTAGATTTTATGAGGGGGCAGATGAAAATAGTGCCTACATAGGGGCTAAATATATCTTAGATGATTATAAAAAATATCTTATTCTCTCTATCTACACCAGAGACCTTGCGGAAAGATTGCAGCAACATATGCGCAATATCGAAGGCAAAACCTATAGTGTCAACTCTTACCATTTTTATGATCGCAAGGCCGGAGTTGCAACTGTAACATTTGATGGTTTGCATGATGATTTTCAGAGTAATATCGAATATGTAAAAGCAACAATAGAAAATGATATGAAGCATTTGAGTGACACTACTATTCAAGAAGCGATAGATCAGTATGGCAAAAAAGTATACGCTTCGATCGAACATGATAGCCACTCTTTGATGAATACCGTTTTAACGAGCAGATATATGCGAAAAGAGCACAATATAACAGAGCAAACCTCATATGGTGTGTTTAGCTCCATCACCCCCGAAGAGTATAGAGCGGTCCTCGCAGAAACATTCACACCCAATAATTACTATAGCTATATCACAAGAGACTACTATTTCTTTCCGTTAGAGATGTACGCTATCTCAATTTTAGCCTTTATATTTTTATTTATCATCTATTTTTGGCTCTATCGCATCGATCTCAAGCGCTCCGGCGTCATCTATACTCAGCGCGATATTGTAATGCAGAGACGAGTAACAAATCGTTTTGTGGGCTTTTTGATTTTTGTATTTATACTTGTACTGTCATCCATAGTGTTGGGATGGGGAAAATATCTTATCTCGAAATATCTTCTGGGCGATCCATTTTATCTTACAACAATAGATGTGCCTTATAGTTATATTTTCACGGTACTTGATCCAGTATTTTATCTCTTCATCTTCATCTTTTTTTATCGTTATCTCTTCTCTTATTATGCGCGATTGGATGTTGTAAAAAATGCTATGTATGCTATTGGCAGTAAAGTTAAAGTTTTTCCAAAAGAGGAGATAGAGAGCGTTGATGTTGCGCCATGGAGATTTAAAAATTGCCGCAAGATAATCGGGAGCATGGTTCGTTTTTGGAAGCCGCTTGTGCGCATCAATATGAAAGATGGCTCTATCTATTATATAAGAGCATCTCAGGCAGAGCACCTTAGAGAGGATATTAGCGAGTGGATTGCTGCTAAAAATAGTTAGCAATCCATAGGGCGTTTGCGTAGATTTTATAAAGATAATATAAGGTTTGTTGACTATAATGGAATACTAAAATAACATTAAAGGTGTATATTTGAGAACAGTAGCCTTTATACTAACCCTGATGACTTTGCTCTGTTTGGATTGTTCCGCTAGCGGGTTTGATTTTACTAGTTATGTCGATTTTGATAATGTAGATACAAAGAGTGAAGAGTTTATCCAATTTACTGCACTCTTTGGTTTGGGTATTGTAGGGCTTGTGGCTCTGTTTCTCTCATCTGAGCGCTTACGTAATTATGAAAAGAAAGTTATCAAAGAAAGACAGAAGAAAGAGGAGTTCAATAAAAGACAAGGTCTCATGCTCTCGGAGATGACTGAGAATATTCAAAATATAGCTAAAGAGACTGTAAATACCGCAAAAGATTTATACACAAAAGATCAAAAATCTACAATTTCGAAAGATATTAGAAAGGTTGTATCATCTGAGGCTAAGTTGCTCTCTATCACAACAAATCTTATCGAGTTTCTAAGAATAAAATCAAGAAAAGTTGAGGTGGTCGATGAGGATTTTATCCTGTGCAATCTCCTTAATGATGTGACCGGTACATTAAAAGAGGCTACCAAAGATATAGAGTTAAACCTTATATATGATGTTCAAAAAGATATATTGGATCATCTATGCGGTGATACGCTCAATACGAGTAAAATCATTGTAAATATAGCTCTTTTTTGTATAGAACATGATGCGAAAGAGATAGTAGTAGAAGTCTCAAAAGGCAAATATCATAATACGAATTACCTCTATTTTAAAGTTGTCAGCTCTATCGATGTTGATGTAGAAGATGATAACAGTATCTTTAATTCGAGCTATAATGAAACTACCAATAGTTATGATTCGCTCGGACTATTTATAGCAAAAGAGCTAGCTATTTTAACAGATGGAGATATATATACTAGAAACAATAAAGATGGAAGCGTTGAATTTACCTTTTTCACTCCTTTCAAAGAGCATCCGGATGCTAAGAAAGCAAAACCCGATAATAATGTAACAAATAAGATGATTTATCTTCTGGATACTTCCGAGAAGACAACAACGTCTCTAAAAAATATGTTACTAAGCATGCACCACTCCGTTAAGGTTGATACGAAAGAAAATTGCCTAACAAAAACACCTGATTTTTCTAAATTTGATTTAGTAATTATTGATGAGAAGGTTCTAACCTTTAAAGTCGTTGAGGCACTCAAAGCGAGTAAGGCTAAAATCATATCTTTGAGTAATATTTTTAATCCTATGCAGGATTATCCTCATAGTGCAATTGTTGATGTAGAGTTAAGTAAGCCTATTACGAGACAGCAATTGATTAACAACATCAATGGACTATTCCAGGAAAAAGGGAAGAAGGGTATTCCTGGGCAAGAGGTGCTAGTGTCTACCTCGAAACTCCCGGTACATAGAGCACTTTTTGAGGATGCGCCGGATGTAACTTTGAATAGTTTCTCCCAATTCAGAGATTCTGAAGTTTTACTCGTCGAAGATAACCTTATCAACCAAAAGGTCACAACAAGCCTTTTGAGTAAATCTGAAATGAACATCACTATAGCAAATGACGGAAAGGAAGCGATAGATATACTTCGAGATAGTGGCAAAAAGTTTGATATAGTTTTTATGGATATCAATATGCCTGTAATGGACGGTTATACGGCAACGAAACTGATAAGAGCAGATAAGAGATTTGATGATCTTCCTGTCTTGGCGCTGAGTGCACTCACATCAGCATCCGAGATAAGCAATATGTTTAAGTCCGGGATGAACGGATATCTCTCAAAACCTCTGATTATCGGTAGATTTTTTACGGCATTTAGTGTCTTTTTGGAACAAAAAGATGAAATTGTACAGCCGGTTAAAAAGAAACAAGAGATTCGTGATCTCGATGGCTTGGATGTACAAATCGGGATAGTTCAAGCAAATGATAGTGCTATCTTCTATAAAGAGATTCTTTTAGAGTTTAAAGATGCTTACGGTGAAAGTGGTGATATCTTTGAAAAACTTGTAAAAGATTTTAGATATGAACAGCTCAAAATGCTCTGTATCGATCTCAGAGGTCTTGCCGGGTCAATCGGTGCACGAGATCTGTATAAATTGATTGCTGAAGTGGTACAGAGACTTATAATGAAAAGATATGAATTGATGCCAAGCTACATAGAGCCATTTAAAAAAGAGATTAGTAGAGTTATCGAGTCTATAGATATATACACAAAACAGATATAATATCTCTTCTGTCCTTTGGTTTATTAAAATTTTATGGTGATAAAAATAAAAATATGACATTTTGACATATTTTTCCATACCTCTTCCGAAATCGATTAAAATGGTGGTAGAATTTCACTACAAAGGATAAAGGATGAGCATGGCAATGGATGCACAAAAAGAAAAAGCACTTGAGATGGCCATAAAACAGATAGATAAGGCATTTGGTAAAGGTGCCCTTATGCGCCTCGGCGATAAGGAGATAGAGTCTATAGCCTCTATAAGTACCGGTTCACTTGGGCTTGATATTGCACTAGGGATCGGAGGCGTACCGCAAGGAAGAGTGATAGAGATATATGGTCCTGAGTCTTCAGGGAAAACAACACTCTCTTTACAAATTGTTGCTTCAGCACAAAAAGAGGGCAAAATATGCGCTTTTATAGATGCCGAGCATGCACTTGATGTGCAGTATGCTAAGAATCTTGGCGTAGATGTAGAAAACCTGCTCGTTAGCCAGCCTGATTTTGGAGAGCAAGCCCTCGATATCTTAGAGACTTTAGCAAGAAGTGGCGCTGTGAGTGTTATCGTTATCGACTCGGTCGCAGCACTAACACCGAGAAGCGAGATAGAAGGAGATATGGGCGATAGCCATATGGGACTTCAAGCAAGATTGATGAGTCAAGCCTTGAGAAAAATAACGGCAATACTGCATAAAACAAACACGACTGTAATCTTTATCAATCAAATTCGAATGAAAATAGGAACAATGGGGTATGGATCTCCCGAGACAACAACCGGAGGGAATGCTTTGAAGTTTTATGCTTCAGTGAGAGTAGATGTTCGACGCATAGCCACACTTAAACAAGGTGAATCACAAATAGGCAATAAGGTAAAGGCAAAAGTTGTTAAAAATAAGGTGGCCCCACCATTCAGACAAGCCGAGTTTGACATTATGTTTGGCGAGGGGATATCAGCAGAAGGTGAAATCATCGATTATGGTGTAAAACTTGATATTATAGACAAAGCAGGCGCATGGTTTAGTTATGGTGAGCAAAAACTTGGACAGGGAAAAGAGGGCGCAAAGCAGACGCTCAAAGAGAACAATGAGCTCAGGAAAGAGATAGAAGGCAAAGTAAGAGAGGCACTAGGCGTAAGCAGTATGCTTACTATGGGAAATGAAGATGTCAGTGCTTCTGAAGAGTAGATAACAAACCTCTTATCTAAAATTAGTTAAAATAACCTCATTAAAATTTGTGAGGTAAATTATGGTTCATATAGATGATATTAGAGCAGATGAGGTTATGGATAGTCGAGGTAATCCAACTGTTAGAGCAACCGTATATTTAAGCGACGGAACACAAGCGAGCGCTATCGTGCCAAGTGGCGCAAGCACAGGGAAGAGAGAGGCTTTAGAGCTGAGAGACGGTGGCGATAGATATATGGGTAAGGGTGTGCTCAAAGCGTGCGAAAATATCAATATGACCATAGCCGAAGAGCTTATCGGTGCAAGTCCATTTGGACAATCCTCTATCGATGCGATGCTCAAAGAGATAGATGGAACTTCAAATTATTCAAATCTAGGAGCCAATGCAACACTTGGTGTTTCTATGGCTGTTGCAAGAGCAGCCGCCCTATCCTTAGGACTTCCTCTCTATAGATACCTAGGTGGTTCTAATGCGATGACACTTCCTGTTCCTATGCTCAATATTATCAATGGTGGAGCCCATGCAAATAATTCTGTAGATTTTCAAGAGTATATGATTATGCCTTTAGGATTTACAAGTTTTAGCTCAGGGCTTCGAGCAAGCGCTGAAGTGTATCATCAGTTAAAAAAGATTATTAACGATATGGGCGAGAGCACAGCTGTCGGTGATGAAGGGGGATTTGCACCAAATCTTAAAAGCAATGAAGAGCCTATAGTTATCATCATGCAAGCGATTGAAAAGGCAGGTTATAAGCCCGGCGAGCAGATAGCTATCGCACTTGATGTTGCAAGTAGTGAGCTAGAAAGTAAAAGCGGTATCTATAATCTCGCTTCCGAAGAGAGAAAATTGACAAGTGAAGAGTTCGTCGATTACTATGAGATGCTCTGTTCAAAATATCCAATCGTCTCCATAGAAGATGGCTTAAGTGAAGATGATTGGGATGGATGGAAGATATTGACAGAGAGACTTGGCGATAAAGTGCAACTTGTCGGTGATGATCTCTTTGTGACCAATGTAGAGATATTGGCACAAGGTATATCAAAAGGCGTGGGGAACTCTATCCTTATCAAGCCTAATCAGATAGGTACAGTGAGTGAAACTATGAAGACGGTGAGACTTGCTCAGCGTTCAGGCTATAAATGTGTGATGAGTCATCGTTCAGGCGAGAGTGAAGATGCGTTTATTGCTGATTTTGCAGTCGCATTGAACACGGGAGAGATTAAAACAGGTTCCACATCCAGAAGTGATAGAATCGCCAAATATAATAGACTCTTAGCGATAGAAAACGAGCTTGAAGAGAGTGAATATCTAGGCTCAAAACTCTTCGGAGAGATTTTTGAGTAGACGCTTTGCTTCGAGTGATCTATTCTTCGGGCTATCAAAAAAAGCGCTTATTTATCTAACGATTCTTATACTTTTATTTGGAGCATATATCGGTATATTGCTCTTTGGCGAGAATTCGGTTACAGCGCTTGTCAATCTACAAAAAGAGAAGTCATTACTTCAAGAAGAGTCACAAGAACTACAAAATCAAAATCAAAAGTTTCAAAAAGAGTATTTCGAGCTTAAACAGCTTGAGCCAAAGGAGTGAAGTTGCGTTCACTTGTTGTTTTTATCTTTTTTGTCACCTTTTTGTTAAGCACTGAGAATCCATTTGATATCCAAGAAAATAAAGCGAAAATTGAGCAAGAGGAGAGAGCCTATCTTGATAGATTGCATCTCAAATCTGATGAGAATGTTATTGTCCAGGTTCAAAATAACGAGACAAATGATACCAATCAAACACCGAGTGAAAAAGAGGTTTTATGGGAAAAGATAAGAGAAGACTCTCATTCTACTCAGAAAATTACTGTTTTTAACAATTAACACCTTGTACCGATATTAAACCCCAAATCTTTTATCATCTTTATGTCTTTGAGAGCATCCTCACCTTTAGTCGTGAGATAATCTCCTATAACGATGGCATTAGCGCCTACAGCGAACATTTTTTGTTCATCACCCTCAAACATAGGCTCTCTTCCGCCGGCGATCATGACGATGGGCTCTGCACCGAGCCCATCTCGTATCTCTTTGATAATTGTAAGTGCCTCATCTTGTGTTAAGTTTGAACTTTTGACGGGTAAAGCTTTGTTTGGGAGGAAAAAATTTATAGGCACAGAGTTCGGTTCGAGCGAGACTATCGCACGGATAAGCTCATCTCGATCATCTGCCTCTTCCCCCATTCCAAAGATGCCCCCACTGCAGAGTGCAAGGCCGGCTAATTTTGTATTTTCACAGGTTTGATATCTCTCATCCCATGAGTGTGTTGTGCATATCTTTTCATAGTACCAAGGTGAAGTCTCTAGATTATGGTTGTAGCTATCTATGCCATTTTTTTTGAGATAATTTAATTGATCAAGATCAGCTGTTCCATTGCACCCGATGAGGTGGATATCTTCAATCTCTTTTTTAACCGCCCGGGCTGCTTTTGCGATAAACTCTGTTTTTTTATCATCTAATCCTTTACCGGCAGTAACAAGGCAATATCCAAAAGCTCCAAAAGATTTTGCCATCTTTGCCTCTGAGACAATCTGATCTATACTCTTGTAGTTGTAGCGCTCAATGTCGGCATGGTATTTTACGCTTTGTGTACAGAAGCCGCAATCTTCACTGCAAGTTCCACTTAGGACATTGTTAATGGCGCAAAGATATATGTTGCTCATTGGATATTCTCTTTATGTTTACACTCAAAGCATTCATAATACTCTTTTGTTTTAAGAGTCTTTTTCCCCATCATATAGCCACATGCAGGACATTTTTTATCTGTTGGTTCAAAGTTTGCTATAAATGTGCATTTTGGATAATTGCTACATCCAAAGAATTTTCCTCTTTTGCCCATTCTCTCTATAATCTTGCCTCCACATTTAGGGCAAGGAACCTCAAGCTCTTTGGGGGCAATAAGTGATTTTGCATTTTTGCATTTTGGATAAGCGCTACACGCTAAGAATTTGCCTCTTCTGCTATCTTTGATGACCATAGGTGAGCCACATTTATCACATGTGACATCACTCTTTTCTTCATTTCGCTCTCCGCTCTCATCGGCTTGGTTTTTTGTATATTTACATTTTGGAAAATTGCCACAAGCTACGAATTCACCAAATCTTCCTTTTCTGAGTACAAGTTCACCACCGCACTCAGGGCATTTTTCTCCGGTCGGTGTTGAAGTTTTTAGGCTTTTGATATCTTGTTTACCTTTTTCTACTTGTTGCATAAAAGAGATATAAAAGTCTTTGAGCATCTTTTGCCAATCTTCTTTTCCTTCTGCTACAAGGTCAAGTCGCTCTTCCATATTTGCCGTAAAACCGGTATCGACAATCTCGGCAAAATTATCTTCAAGTGTTTTTGTCACTATCATGGCAATTTCTGTTGGATGAATCCTCTTCTCTTTCAGCTCTATATACTGTCTTTGATTGAGTATAGTGATAGTAGGTGCATAGGTACTTGGTCTGCCAATTCCTAGGGACTCTAATGTCTTAATAAGACTAGCCTCATTGTATCTTGGAGACGGTTGCGTAAATTGTTGCTCTATTTTCAGCTCTTCAAGTTTGCTAACGCTGCCTTGTTCAAGCTTTGGTAGAAGTTTATCTTTTTCGCTATAACCTAAAACTTTGTAAAAACCGTCAAATGAGAGTCTTTTCCCACTCGCTTTAAATTCACTCTCTTTACCTTTAAAGATAATGCTTTGTGATTCGATGATGGCTTCATTCATTTGACAGGCCAAAAATCTATTGTAGATAAGTGTATAGAGTCTCAATTCATCTTTTTCTAGGTACTTCGCCGCAATATTTGGCTCAAAATCGATTATAGTTGGTCGGATAGCCTCATGTGCTTCTTGTGCCCCTTTTGCTTTCGAAGTGTAAAACTTTGGTTTTTCAGGAAGATATTCAGCAGCAAAATTAGCTTTGATATATGCTCTAGCACTCTGTACTGCCTCTTTTGCAAGATTGAGGCTATCGGTTCTCATATAGGTGATAATACCGGTAATGCCTTTGTCTGTTTTGACGCCCTCGTAGAGTTTCTGAGCTATCATCATCGTCTTTTTTGGGGTAAACCCAAGTCTTGTGGAGGCACTTTGTTGGAGCGTAGATGTCATAAAAGGTGGTGGTGTTTTTGTTTTTTTAGATCGTGTATCTATCTCACTTACAATAAATGCATCATTTAAAACAGAGGTTTTGATTTCATTTGCCATTGCTTCATTTGCAACAAAAAGTTTGTCTGTCTTTTCTTTTTTGTAGCTATACAAAGAGGCATCAATACTCTCATCAAAAAGGGCATCAACGCTCCAATACTCTTGAGGCTTAAAAGCTTCTATCTCTCTTTCGCGGTCAACAACAAGTTTGAGTGTAGAGCTTTGCACCCGCCCCGCACTTAATCCTCTTTGAATCTTACTGCTAAGTAATGGAGAGAGTTTATAGCCAACGATTCTATCGAGAAGTCGTCTGCTTTGTTGCGCATCCACACTTGCCATATCTATCTTTCTAGGATTGTCAAGCGCGCCTGTTATAGCCTGTTTTGTAATCTCGTGAAAGACAATCCTTGGTAGTGTTGCCGGCTCTTTGCCAATTGCCATTGCTATATGGTAACCTATAGCTTCACCCTCTCTATCCTCATCCGTTGCGATATAGAGGTTTTCAGCTTTTTTTGCATACGTTTTCAACTCTTTTACGGTATTGCTTGCCGCTTTAGGGATGACATATTCAGGTATAAACTCTCCGCTTTTTTCATCAATTTTTATACCAAATTTATATTGAGGCAGGTCTCTTATGTGACCTTTTGATGCTATAACTTTGTAATCTTTTCCTAAAAAACTACCTATTGTTCTAGCTTTAGCGGGGGATTCAACGATTATAAGATTTTTCATAAACAGACTAACTTTCAAGATGCAAATTTTCGTTATTGTAGCACAAATGTATCTAAAATCCTTTAATGAAAATAAAATAGCAAGGTTTAGATTTTAAAACTATATGTTACAATAGCTTTTAAAAATTAATGCTAGGATTACTATGAAAAAAATATTAGCAGTAACTTTTCTCTCTCTTTTTTTGTTTGCCGAAGCAAGAATTGTAGATGGTGTTGCAATTATTGTTGACAATCAGCCAATCATGATGAGCGAGATATCAAAAACAAGAGCAGCCTTGAAGATATCGAAAAAAGAGGCTATTGATAAACTTATCATTCAAAAGTTGCAAAAAAATGCCTTAGAGAGTATCAAAGTCGGGGAAGATGAAGTAGATCAAAAGATAGCTCAGATAGCAGCTCGCAATAAGGTTTCTGAAGCCAAGATGAGGGGTCTTTTAAAGCAGCAGGGGACGAGTTGGGCTCAATATAGAGAAAATATCAAAAGAGAGATTCAAAAACAGAAATTTTTTCAAACAAAAGTTTTAAGTTCGATCGAAAAACCAAGCGAAGATGAGCTGAAGCTCTATTATAAAAACCATAAACAGCTGTTTTCGATGCCGACATCTATTACGATGACTGAATATAAAGCAAAAACTAAAAGAGATTTGGAGATATTTTTCTCAAATCCTTTGGCCGGTGGTGCTGATGTAAGTTCTAGAAAATTTACTCAAAAGATAGAAAAGATATCGCCATCGCTCTTGCCGATATTGCTTCAAACACCATCAGGGGGCATAACTCCTGCTATTAATTCTGGCAATGGATATATCGTCTATTATGTTGAATCAAAGAATGGCATTAGAAAGAAAAGTTTTGAAGATGCCCATAATGCAATTTTGCAAAAGTGGGAAGAGAACCAAAGAGAATCAGCCCTCAAGGACTATTTTGAAAAACAGAGAACAAAAGCCGTTATAGAAATTATTAGAGATTAGTTCAAGGAAGTTGTATGGGTTTAAAGTCAGATAAGTGGATAAGAGAGATGTCTCTCGATTATGAGATGATTTCTCCTTTTAGTGAGAGTCTTGTGGGCGAAGGTGTGGTGAGTTTCGGTCTTAGTAGCTATGGGTATGATATACGAGTGAGTGATGAGTTTAAGATTTTTACGAACATAAATGCGCAAGTTGTAGACCCAAAAGACTTTGATGATGCGAATGTTGTCGATTTTAAAGGGGATGTTTGCATCGTTCCGCCGAACTCTTTTGCACTTGCTCGAACAGTTGAGTATTTTAAAATGCCAAGCGATACTTTGGCAATTTGTCTTGGTAAGAGTACTTACGCAAGGTGTGGCATCATTGTAAATGTTACCCCATTTGAGCCCGGTTTTGAAGGACATATCACAATAGAGATATCCAATACAACACCGCTTCCGGCAAAGATATATGCTAATGAAGGCATCGCTCAGGTACTTTTTTTGCAAGGTGATGAGGTGTGTGAGACGACCTATAGAGACAGAAAAGGAAAGTATCAAAATCAGACAGGTATTACGCTGCCAAGAATATTGAAAAAATAGATAATTTTTTTGCATCATTTTTAAATAAAAATAGCCTATAATGATATGTAACTAAAAATTAAGGAGAATGCGATCATGGGCTTTTTTAATTTTATGGTAAATGCCGGTAAAAAATTACTAGGCAAGGGCGATGACAACGAGGCTATAAAGAGAGAGATAAAAGAGAGTTTTAGCGAAGTTCCTATTCAAGGATTGGTTATTGAGGTTGATGGAGATAGTGTCTTGATAGCCGGAGTTGCCAAAGATTCTGCCACGAGAGAAAAAGCGATTTTGATTGCAGGCAATGTAGAGGGAATAGCTAAAGTAAATGCGGATCAGCTTGTGCTTCTTCCCGAGATTACTCCTGAGCCGGAATCAAAATTTTATACTATCCAAAAAGGTGATACGCTTTGGAAAATAGCAACTACTTTTTATGGTGATGGTTCAAAATACCCATCCATTGTCGAAGCAAACTTAGAAGTTATCAAAGATGCAGACCTCATCTACCCGGGGCAAAATATTCGTATCCCTGAACTCGCATAAATTTTAAGGAAGATTCCTCTCTTCCTTGACCCCGGCATAAAAGAATTACTGCTATAATTGAAAAAACAATAAAGGGTTTACCTATGAAAGGTATTATTCTTGCAGGCGGAAGCGGAACAAGACTCTATCCTGTAACAAAAGGAATCAGCAAACAGTTAGCCCCAATCTACGATAAACCTATGGTCTATTATCCGCTATCTATTCTCATGCTTGCCGGTATTAAAGAGGTACTCATAATATCAACCCCAAATGATTTACCGAGATTTCAAGAACTGCTTGGAGATGGCTCTGATATCGGTATGAGTTTTTCATATATAGAGCAACCAAGTCCGGATGGGTTGGCACAAGCCTTCATATTGGGTGAGAATTTTTTAGATGGTGATGATGTATGTTTAATCTTGGGCGATAATATATTTTATGGAGAAGGCATTCATGAGCTTTTGGCAAATTCGATTAAAAATGCAAAAGAGAGAAACGCAGCAACTGTTTTTGGATATAGAGTTAATGATCCTGAAAGATATGGAGTTGCTGAGTTTGACAGCGAAGGGAAAGTAATCTCGATTGAAGAGAAGCCAAAGAAGCCAAAGTCAAATTATGCAGTTGTGGGGCTCTACTTTTACCCTAATAATGTAGTCAAAAAAGCAAAAAAGATTACGCCGAGTGCGCGAGGTGAGCTTGAAATTACAACGCTGAATCAAGACTATTTGAAAGAGGAGCGATTAAAAGTCGAGCTTATGGGCAGAGGGTATGCTTGGCTTGACACAGGAACACATGAGAGTATGCTTGAAGCTGCAACATTTATTCAGACGATTGAACGTAGACAAGGGCTTAAGGTGGCTTGTATTGAAGAGATCGCCTATGAGATGGGGTATATCTCAAAAGAGAAGCTTATAGAGCTCGCACAACCTTTGAAAAAGAATCAGTACGGCCAATATCTGCTCAAAAGAGCAAAAGAGGGAAGAGTTGCGCGATGAACTTTATAAGAGCAAATATTCCCGAAGTTATCATATGCGAGCCAACTGTTCATGGGGATCATCGAGGATATTTTGTAGAAACATTTAGAAAAGATAAGCTAGAAGAGTTTGTGGGCTACGAGATAGACTTTTGTCAGGATAATGAAAGTAAAAGTAATTACGGCGTGTTTAGGGGATTGCACTATCAATTACCCCCTTACGCACAGACAAAATTGGTGCGTGTTATCAAAGGGCAGGTTTTGGATGTAGCGGTTGATATTCGCAAAGGAAGCCCGACATTCGGAGCGTATGTTGCGGTTGAATTGAGCGGAGAAAACAGAAGACAACTTCTTATTCCAAGGGGATTTGCACATGGGTTTGTTGTCTTGAGTAATGAGGCAATATTTACTTATAAAGTAGATAGCTACTATTCACCTGAGTGCGATAGGGGCATAGCATTTGATGATGCTAATATCGGCATTGATTGGCAAATAGAGCATTCAAAATTACAACTCTCAGATAAAGATAGGAAACAGCCACTCTTAAAAGATGTAGGTGAACTTTTTCAATATGGGGTTGACTATTATGCTTAAAGTTTTAGTGACGGGCTCAAAAGGACAACTTGGAAGCGAGATAGAAGAGCTCTCAGCTTCTTATGATTACGATTTTATTTTTGTAGATAGAGATGAGCTAGATATCACAAAAGAAGAACAACTCAAAGATTTTTTTACCAAGAATAAAATTGATGCTATCATTAATTGCGTAGCATATACTGCTGTCGATAAAGCAGAAAGTGAACAAGAAAAAGCAGATAGAGTCAATAGAAAAGCAGTAAAAAAATTAGCAAAAATCGCAAAAGAGAATAACATAAAGCTGATTCATTTATCAACTGATTATGTATTTGATGGAAAGGCTCATAAGCCTTATATAGAGGAGTTCCAAACAAATCCAAAATCCGTATATGGGCAGACAAAACTTGAGGGTGAAAATGCAATGATAGCTATCAACCCACCAAATTCTATAATCATAAGAACTAGCTGGGTGTATGGCTTTTATGGATCAAATTTTGTAAAGACAATGTTGAGATTAGGCAAAGAGAAAGAGCAAATCAATGTCATTTATGATCAAATAGGAGCTCCGACTTATGCTAAAGATTTGGCAAAAACTATTTTAGATATCTTGCCTAAGATAAGTAATGATAAGGTAAAGATCTATAACTATTCAAACGAAGGAGTGCTTTCTTGGTATGATTTTGCAAAAGAGATTCTGAAAATGGCAAAGATAGATTGTAAAATAGTCCCGATAGAAACATTTCAATATCCAACACCGGCAAAAAGACCACACTATTCACTACTCAATAAAACAAAAATAAAAGATAAATTCAATGTTGAAATATCCTATTGGAAAGATAGTCTAGAGGATTGTCTTAAAAGATTAGGAGAAAGAAAATAGATGCCTAACAATAAAACAATATTAGTAACGGGGGGTGCGGGATTTATAGGAAGTAATTTCATACCCTATTTCTTGGATAAATACCCGGATTATTATATAGTCAATCTCGATCTTTTAACTTACGCAGGAGAGCTTGATAATCTCAAAGAGATAGAAGCCAATGATAGATATAGATTCATCAAGGGAGATATCTGTGATAGAGAACTTATAGAGTCAATATTAGAGAGATACGATATCAGGGGAATCATCCACTTTGCGGCAGAGTCCCATGTAGATAACTCCATTAAAGATCCTGGTGTATTTGTACGAACCAATGTCAATGGAACTTTTACACTTCTTGATGTAGCCTATAGGCACTGGATGGAGAAACCTTTTATTTTTAAAAAAGGATATGAGGAGTGTAGATTTCATCATATCTCAACTGATGAGGTTTACGGTACTTTGGGCGAAAGTGGACTCTTTAGCGAAACAACACCTTACGCCCCAAACTCTCCATATAGTGCTAGCAAAGCAGGAAGCGATATGATTGTGCGCTCCTACCACCATACCTATGGCATGGATACCGTCATAACAAATTGCTCAAATAACTATGGTCCAAAACAGCATGATGAAAAACTCATCCCTACGATTATTAGAAATGCGCTTGTTGGCAATCCTATCCCAATCTATGGAGATGGAAAAAACATAAGAGACTGGCTTTATGTGCTTGACCACTGCAAGGGAGTAGATCTCGTATATCATGATGGTAAAAGTGGAGAGACCTACAATATCGGCGGGAGAAATGAGCGAACTAACTTGCAAATAGTAGATACAATTTGCACTCTATTAGATGAAGTTTATCCAATCAAAAATAACCAATCAATCCAAAACTACAAAGATCTTGTGGTCTTTGTAGAGGATCGTGCAGGCCATGATAGAAGATATGCCATCGATGCATCAAAGCTTGAAAATGAGCTTGGCTGGAGGGCTGATGAGAGTTTTGATACAGGCATAGTGAAAACTATTGAGTGGTATGTGGAGAAATATAAAGAATAATTGTTAAAATTATAAGTGCATTGAGAGGTTAAATGTCTCAGTGTGTTTATGAAAACACTTGAGTATATAGACTATGTCGACAAATTTAGAAAAAGGAATATGTTGATTGTCGGGAATGGAATGTTAGCGTATGAATTTAGTGATTATAGAGATGACAACGATATTATAATATTTGCTTCCGGGGTTTCTAATTCTAAGGAGACAAGAGAAAGTGAATTTGAAAGAGAGAAAGAACTACTCACTAAAACTATTGGTAATATTTCATCTGAAAAAATAATTTATTTTAGTACATGCGCCATGTATGACAGCTATTTTGCTAATAATAGATACATAAAGCATAAACTTCATATAGAATCTTATATTAAAAAAAATGTTAAAAACTTTATCATAGCAAGACTCCCCCAGGTTATAGGAAAGAGTAATAATAAACAACAATTAATGGGGTTTTTGTATGATAAAATCTTAAATAACAAAGAGTTTGAACTCTTTAATATAGATAGAAATATCATTGATGTTCAAGATGTAAAAAAAATTTTAGAATATAGTTTAACCAACCATTTATTTAATAGAGAAACAATCAACATTGCTAATCCAAAAAATATCAATATGATTACTTTAGTGGGTTATATTGAAGATATTCTTGAAAAAAAAGCTATCTATTCAATAAAGAATTTAGAAGGTAGTTTTTGTATCGATATTGAGAAAATATCCCCCATAATCAAAAAATTAAACCTTTTTAAACCAACATACATGAGGGATATCATAAAGGTTAATTATGGCTAATCTCATTTCTGTAATATTGCCTGTATATAATGGAGCACTTTATCTTGATGAGGCAATAAAAAGTATATTGAGTCAAACATATTCCAATTTTGAATTTATAATCATAAACGATGGATCGACAGATAATAGTTTGGAGATAATAAATAGACATAAATCTATAGATGATAGAATCAAAGTCATTTCAAGGGAAAATAGGGGCTTAATAGCGTCTTTGAATGAAGGAATCGAGAAATCTGAAGGTACTTATATAGCAAGAATAGATCAAGATGATGTCTCTCTCCCCGGAAGATTAGAGAAACAACTTAATTATATGTTGAAAAATCATTTAGATATTTGCGGAGGAGATTTTACTAAGATTGATGTACAAAACAATGTTTTAGAAGAGCATAAAGTGCCAAAAACAGAATCTGAAATCATAATCACATTAGCAACGAATATGCCATTTGCACATTCATGTGTTATGATAAAAGAAAGTTTTTTATCAAAAAATAATTTAAAATATGGATTAAACGGCTATAGGAATGCAGAAGATTTGGACTTGTGGATTTTAATGTATGAGAATGGTGCTAAATTTGGTAATGTAGATGCAAAAATATTAAAATACAGGATATTACCTTCATCAATGTCAAGAACAAATCTTAAGGAGATTAAAAAAGAGTCAGATAGACAGTTTGATAGTTTTATTAAAAATAATAGAGTAGATTTTGAAAATAGATTTCAAATTTTACTCAAACAAAAAAACATCTCAAATGCAATACAAAGAGATATGATGAGAGCAATCATAAGATATTCACTGCTAACTTATAAAACAAATTTTATATTTAAAACCATATTAAAGTTAAAAATGTCAAACATTGTCATGGGCATTCTCTCTTTTATAAAATTAAAATATATGTAATATAGGAGAATAAAACTTATTAACAATAAGAGTTTGCATTTAAAGAAGCGGTTTTGAAAAAGAGTTTTTGACCAACAAATATAGTGCATATAATGATATAATAAAACACAAAAATAAAAGATGCCAAAACGGGAGTTTATGAGCTTGTTTAAAGATATAGAGATTCAAAAGATAAGAGATATCGCTTTAGAGGCGGGAAGATTGATTATGCATATTTATGAAAAAGATTTTTCCATAGAGTATAAAGATGATAATTCTCCGTTAACTGAAGCGGATACAAAATCCAATGAACTTATCTGCGATAGGCTGAAATCGTTCTATCCAAAAATCCCGATTATGAGTGAGGAGAGCAAGCAAGTTGCTTATGAGATACGTAAATATTGGGATTGTTATTGGTGCATAGATCCGATTGACGGGACAAAAGAGTTTATCAAAAAAAATGGAGAGTTCACGGTAAACATCGCATTGATATGTAAGGGTGAGCCTGTTTTGGGTGTCGTTTATGCGCCCGCACTTCAAGAGCTTTACTCTGCAAAAAAGGGTGAAGGTGGCTATAAGAATGAACAAAGATTGCCTCTTTGCGCAAATGATAATCCAAAGCAGAAACTATCGGTTGTTGCCTCTAAATCTCACCTCTCGTCTGAAACTCAAGCATTTATAGATAGTCTTGATGCAAAAGAGATAGAGCAGGTCTCAAAAGGGAGTAGTTTGAAGCTTTGTATGGTGGCCGAAGGAAGTGCAGATATTTATCCAAGATTAGCACCTACGATGGAGTGGGATACGGCTGCGGCAGATGCGATTGTTCGGGAGAGTGGCAAAATGACCTATCAATTTGAAAGTCAAGAGCCTCTAATGTATAATAAAGAGAACCTTTTGAATCCCTGGTTTGTGGTGAAGTAAGATGGATAAAAATGTAGTATGGCATAGTCACAATATAGACAAACAAAAAAGAGCGGCATTAAAAAATCAAAAACCATGTATTCTCTGGTTTACCGGACTTAGCGGAAGCGGTAAAAGTACTATAGCCGGAGCACTTGAAGAGATGCTCTATAAAAATGGTAATCATACCTATCTGCTTGATGGAGATAATATTCGCCATGGACTCAATAATAATCTTGGGTTTGATGAGGGAGGCAGGATAGAGAATATTCGAAGAGTGGGGGAGGTGGCGAAACTTTTTGTCGATAGTGGGCTTATCGTCTTAAGTGCCTTTATCTCTCCTTTTAACAAAGAGAGGGCATTTGTAAGAGAGCTTGTAGATGAGGGAGAATTTATAGAGATATTTATCGATACTCCGCTTGCTGTTTGTGAAGCAAGAGACCCCAAAAAACTTTATAAAAAAGCACGATTGGGCGAGATCAAAGATTTCACAGGCATAGATAGTCCTTATGAGCTACCTATTTCGCCCGCTATTCATATAATGAGTGATACAATCTCTGCACAAGAAGCATCTAGGCAGATATTTGATTATCTTGCGCAAAAAGGATACATATATGTTACGTAGTGATATTTCGTCTCATAAGCTTACTCATCTCAAACAACTCGAGGCTGAGTCGATTCATATCATGAGAGAAGTAATTGCTGAATTTAGCAAGCCGGCTATGCTTTATAGTGTCGGTAAAGATAGCTCTGTGATGCTGCATCTGCTTCAAAAGGCATTTTATCCCGCACCCCCACCGCTTCCTTTAGTTCATGTAGACACGAAGTGGAAGTTTAAAGAGATGATAGAGTTCCGTGACCGTAGAGCCAAGGAGGTCGGAATGGAGCTTATCGTTTATAGCAATCCAAAAGGCGATGAGCTTGGCATTTCTCCATTTATCCACGGTTCAGCTATGCACACGGATATCATGAAAACAGAAGGGCTCAAACAGATGCTTGATATCTATCAATTCGATGCTGTTTTTGGCGGTGCTAGAAGAGACGAGGAGAAGAGTCGCGCAAAAGAGCGTATCTACTCTTTTAGAGACAGAAATCATAGATGGGATCCCAAAAGACAGCGCCCCGAACTTTGGAATATCTATAACGGTCGCCACAATCAAGGAGAATCTATCAGAGTTTTCCCTCTTTCAAATTGGACAGAACTTGATATTTGGCAGTATATTTATCTGGAAAATATACAGATACCGAGTCTTTATTTTGCAAAAGAGCGAGAAGTAGTTGAATATATGGGCACAAAAATTATGGTGGATGATGCAAGAATGCCAAAAGACCTTAAAGAAAAAGCAAAAAAAGAGATGGTGCGGTTTCGTACACTTGGATGCTACCCTCTTACGGGTGCTATCAACTCCCAAGCTTCTACGTTGCCTCAAATCATTCAAGAGATGCTACTTACAACTACAAGCGAGAGACAAGGAAGGCTGATTGATAGTGACAGCGATGCAAGCATGGAGAAGAAAAAACAAGAGGGGTATTTTTAATGGCACATCAATCAAACCTCATTGAAGAAAATATTGAAAAATATCTCAAGGAGCATGAAAACAAAGAGATACTTCGTTTTATCACATGTGGGAGTGTAGATGATGGAAAATCAACTCTTATCGGTAGATTACTCTATGATAGCAAAATGATATTTGAAGATCAGTTAGCTTCGATAGAAAAAGATAGTAAAAAAAGCGGAACAAACGGAGATAAGATTGATCTCGCTCTTTTGGTAGATGGTCTTGCGAGTGAGCGGGAGCAAGGAATTACTATCGATGTCGCCTATAGATTTTTCTCGACCGAGAGACGCAAATTTATCATAGCCGATACTCCGGGCCATGAGCAGTATACGAGAAATATGGTAACGGGCGCGAGTACGGCTGATCTTGCAATCATTCTCATCGATGCAAGATCAGGGGTATTAACGCAAACAAAAAGACACTCGTATATCGCGTCACTTTTAGGCATCAGAAATATTATCGTGGCTATCAATAAAATGGATCTTGTCGATTTCGATCAAGATATCTTTGAAAATATCAAAAAAGATTATGAGACGATTATCTCCAATTTGCCACATCATAAAAATATCGATTTCAACTATATTCCTATCTCGGCGCTTGAGGGGGACAATATTGTCTTAAATTCTAAACGATGTTCATGGTACAAGGGTATATCTTTGATGGAGATGCTCAATACTCTAGAAATTTCAAAACAAAAAAATACTCATTTTCGCCTCCCCGTTCAGTATGTCAATAGACCACATCTCAACTTCAGAGGATTTTGCGGTACAATTGCTAGCGGGAGCATCCAGGTAGGCGATAGCATAACTGTGCTCCCTTCAAAAAAAACTAGCAAAGTAAGATCGATTATCTCCAGTGAGATTAAAGTGCTTCGTCCAAAAAACAAAGACGAGAGCGTAGAAGAGATCAAAGAGGCATTTGCGCCGATGTCCACTACAATCACTTTAGAGGATGAGATTGATATCTCTCGTGGCGATATGATTGTAAAAAGCGAAAATATTCCGCAAATATCCAACCACTTAAGTGCAATGGTTGTTTGGATGGATGAGATACCTATGCGACTCCATCAAAACTATATTATAAAGCGTGCCACATCAGTGATTAACGGTTCGTTTGGCTCGATTGAGTTTAAGAAAAATATCAATACATTTGAAGAGGTGAAGGCTAACTCTTTGGAGCTTAATGATATTGCTAAATGCACTTTATCGCTTGATAGACAAATAGCTGTTGATCCTTACAGTGAAAATCGCTATACAGGTAGCTTTATCATTATCGATCGCTATACAAATGCCACCTTGGGTGCAGGCATGATCGTATCTTCCATTATAGGAAAAAGTTCAGGTAAAGAGAAGACTATTCGAGAGTATACTAAAGCAGAAAAAGAGCTCAATGAGTTTATCCGTACCAACTATCCTGAGTGGGGCTGCAAGGAGATATAGTTTATGTACAAAGATACAAATAGAAGATCGATTGCTAAGGGCATTAGTTGGAGAATTTTTGCAACACTGACAACCATTATCATCGTTTATCTTCTTTTTGGCAAGCTCGACCTTGCTGTCGCAGCGGGAGCAATCGAGGTGATTGCAAAGATTATTTTGTATTGGGCTCATGAGCGTTTATGGGTCAATGTTAGGTGGGGCAGAAAGCGTATAGAGCCTTTTAACCTTTGGTTTACCGGGATTCCTATGAGCGGTAAAACGACTATTGCCGATAAGGTTTATAAAGAGCTGCAAAAACTTGATATTCCTTTGGAGAGAATTGACAGTAAAGATATCCGCGAGTTAATACCCGATATTGGGTACAGTAGAGAAGAGAGAAATCAGCATATTAAGCGTATCGGGCATTTGATAGCGACGCTGCAAAATAATGCAATCTCTACGGTAGCCTCTTTTGTGAGCCCCTATAGAGAGTCAAGAAAAGCGATTCATAATATGGTCAAGAATAATGTCGTGATTTATATAAAAGCAGATATAGAGACTTGTATCGAACGAGACTACAAAGGTGCATATGAGCAAGCGCTCAGAGGAGAGCTTAAGAATTTTACGGGTATCAATGATATCTATGAAGAGCCGCAAAATGCCGATATTATCATAGATACAGATGTAATGAGTATTGATGAGGCGTGTAGGATTATCGTGAAATATGTTAAAAAAAGATATACTAAGTAAAATGAAATAACCCACTGGAGTTTTTTTGGAAAACCCTAAGTTTAACTTTCAGCCTACAGTTCTTATATCATCCAATGAGGATATTCGATATCGAGGATCGTCTGGTGGGATTATTACTCAAATCATTCAGTATCTGTTTGATATGAATAAAATAAATACATGTTTGGGTTTTAGATTTGAGGGTGTAGAGCTTTTTAAGCCATATCTGCTTTACAAATATGATGATTATATACAATCTGGTTCAATCTATCATCATATTAACATTTATAACTTTTTAAAAGAGAATATTAAAAACATACAACCACCACTTTTTTTAACTTGCCTGCCTTGTCAAATAGGACCAATTAGAAGATTGCTTTTAAAACATAATATTGACGCAGTTATGATAGCCCTTGTGTGCTCATCACAATTAGAGAAAGAAGCAACCTATTATTTTCTAGAAAAAAATAATATTGATATAAAAGAAGTAGAAGAGTTTAGATATAGGGGTAACGGTTGGCCTTCAGGCATACAGTGTGTGGCAAGAGATAAAGAATATTTTTTTCATAATAACAATTCTAAGTGGATTGATATTTTCCATTCCCAGATTTTTAATCTAAAAAAATGTTTTGCTTGTAAAGACACATTTGGTTTGGAGGCTGATATAAGCGTTGCGGATCCTTGGCTAAAAAGATATATAGAAAATGATTCAATTGGTGCATCAATCGTTTTACCACACAGTAAGAAAGGTGGAGCGGTTATCCAGGCGATAATTAAAGATGGTCGTGTAAAACTGATAGAGTTATTAAATAGTGATGAAGTAGTTTTATCACAAAAGGTTACATTGGTCCGAAAACATCTCTTTAAAAAGTATAGAATTGGAGAGAGTCTTATTATAAAAATGATAAGAACATCTTACTATAAGAAGATGTACTATAGAATAAGTACTTTACACCGAAAAATATTTTTTAAAATAATAGCTATAGCTAAAAGATTTCAAAGAGAAAAATGATTATTACAATAATTAACCAACATACTTTAAATCATGGAGATGAAGCGGCTGCAAAAGCATTATATAAAGCCCTACATCATGATAAAATAGAAAAATTAAATATACTTCATACGATAACAGAGGCTGATTTATTCCAAGTTAAAAAATTAGTTTGTAATGATAAAAATCAAAACCATTATGCTATTTTACAGCTTAGGTTATTTGAGAAAGTAATACTAATTGCCTCTCTATTTTTCCCATATTTTTTAAGTCAAAAACTTATTCGATTAAGTAAAGCATTAAGCAAAGAGTTGGATATCATTAAATTTTCAAAGAAAATTATCAGTGCACCAGGAGGAGTCAATTTAGGTCCATATAAAGATTGGAGATATCTGTGGAGGCTATATGTTGCCATAAAGGAGAGAAAAGAGATAGCTGTATATTCTATCTCATATGGACCATTACCCGATATACCTTTTTTTCGTAAAAAAAGTCAATATGTGCTTAATGGGGTGAAATTTTTATCATTGAGAGATAAAAAAAGCCAAGAGTTTGCCAAACAGGCAAATATTGATTTTATTCCTGCAATCGATACAGCTTTCTTGTATAATGATTATGATTCTGTCGATATTCCCTCTAAGTACCATTCATTAATCAAAAAGAATTTTATTGTCATAGTACCCAATGAGCTTTATATATGGCACCCAAATTTTAAAAATATAAAGCCAGAGATTTTGGATGATAAATATATAAAAATATTTAACTATTTTTTAGATAGAGGTTTTGATATTGTCTGTTTGCCTCAACTATTTGGTCGACAGAATGATAAAGATTATATGGCAAGAATTAAAAAACAGCTTGGGTCAGAAAATATACATATATTTAATGAACAGGACTCTTCGGATATACAACAAGCTATTATTGCAAAATCTCAATTTGTTATTGGCGCTAGATATCATTCGATAATTTTTGCCATCAATAATAATATTCCATTTGTTTCATTGGCATATGAGCACAAAATGACTAATACCCTTGAGCTTTTAGGGTTACAAGAAAACAATATAATGATTGAAGATATGTTAGATAACGATGATTATATAGAAAAGATAGATAATTTGTTTTCAAGGAGAGACGAAATAGCAAGAAAAGTTTGTATGGCTAGCGAAAAAGCACATAAAATAGCAACAACAACTTATGATATGTTTAAAAAGAATTTTTTGATGAGTTAATTTAAATTATCTATTTTGTGTTTCGTGTTTAATGTAGCACCTCTAATTCATATTTAGATATACTATATTATATATTAAATTTACGGGAAAAAAATGAGAGATAAATTATCTAATTTTATGTGTGTTGGAGTTCAAAAGGCATGCACAACAACACTACACGATATCTTCAAACAACACTCTAAGATATTTTTACCAAAGATTAAAGAGATAAAATTTTTTCAATTGGATGAGAAATTCGATAAAGGTATAGAGTATTATAAGAATGAATTTTTTAGAGACCTAAAAGAAAAGAAAATATTAGGAGAAATAGATTCGAAGTATATGTATTTTAGAAGTAAAATGATTAATAATTTAGTGCATGGTAAGAGTTTCATTGGACGTTTTGTCGAAAGATTCATTGTCTCTAAAATATTTCAAACAAAAATAATAAGTTATATTGATTTTAAAAACGAAGAATATTTTTTATATAAAAAGTTGTCTAGTAAGCAAAAAGAGATATTAACGAATAAGTATTTCGAGAATGATATGATTAAAACTTCACAGCTTATAGGAAGAGATTTGTTGGATTGGTTGAGAGCATGAATGCTAAAACCGATATATTAGTGGTTGCATGCAGCGATAAAAAAGTACTGAACAGAATAAATGATAAAAAGATTTAAAAACAAACTCTCAACAGATGTGCATTTTAGTGAGCTTTTTCATGGTTCTTCCATAGCCTTCTTTATGCATCTTGTAGGATTGGTTGTTGGGTATATTTTTACACTGCTTGTTGCAAGGTGGTATGGAGCAGATACGATGGGGTTATATACGCTCTCACTTACCTTGCTTAATATTTTTGTAACCATCGGTACTTTTGGATTTGGCAGTGCACTTGTAAAATTTATTGCTGATTACAATTATAATGATAAGCCCTATTTGGCAAAAGAGATATATAAAAAAGTGATTATTTTTGTTATCCCCCTTGGACTATTACTCTCTCTATTATTTTATATTTTCACAGATTATTTGGCTTTAGAAATATTTGATAATTCAAAACTGATACCATATTTTCATATTGCCGTTTTTGGGGTGCTTCCATTTATTCTTTTGACGATTAATACAGCTTTTTTTCGGGGGGTAAAAAATATTAAACTGTTTGCTTTTTTGGACAAAGTAGCGATTTTTATCTTTACTCCAATTTTGCTCGCAATAGCATATTATGGTTTAAATTTGGAGGGGATAGCAACGATAATTTCTAGAGTAATTGCTATCCTGCTTTTGTTGATTATGAGTTATGTGGCTCTTAGACGATATCATTATATATTTCGCTCGAGTGTACAGAAATTATTGAGCTATCGAGATATATTTCGTGTATCACTTCCGATGTTGCTTACAAATTCTCTTGTGCTTGTAATGAGTTGGACTGATATCATTATGCTTGGAATTTTCACAGATGAAGCAGAAGTAGGAATCTATAATGTTATCATCAAACTTGCTATGCTTGCTACTATTGCATTAATGGCAATAAATACCATTGCCGGCCCTAAATTTTCAGAACTTTATAGTCGAGAAGATGTGCAAGGGCTTAAGAAAACAGCTCAAAATGCTACACGAATGGTATTTTATAGTTCATTACCCATAATTATAATAATTATTTTTTTTGCAAAGTATATTTTGGGTATTTTTGGTCAGGAATTCACAGTGGGGGCATATGCTCTTTGGATATTGATGACAGGACAGTTCATCAGTGTATGTAGCGGACCGGTTATGGTTTTGCTCAATATGACAGGCAAACAAATACCATTGAATGTTGTTATGTTGGTTGCAAGTATTCTCAATGTTGTACTAAACTATTTTCTTATACCCATCTATGGTATCGAAGGAGCTGCAATTGCTACAGCCATTTCACTTATGTTTAATAGGATTGTGCCTGTGATTTTGGTGAGAAGATATTATGGTTTTTTTATGTTTAGGTAGTCTAAAAAACAAGGGCAAAATTGTTTTTAGACCATTTAAATGCAAAAAAAGTTATAATAAAAACAATAAATAATAAAGGTAAGTCTTTATATGTTAAAATCAAATCTTTGTATTGTTGGAGCTGCAAAAGCCGGCACGACATCCTTATATAGTTACCTTAATAATCATCCAAAGATTAATGCATCAATTATCAAAGAACCCCATTTTTTTAGCGATGACATTCGATGCAAAGACATTAGCCCAAAGCGCAAAAAGAGAACCTGTTTTAATCAAGAGAAATACTTTGCAAAAAAAATATTAACTCCAAAACATATTGCTTATATAGAGTCTCAGGATAACTATCTTAAACTTTTTGACCTTAGAGAGGATTATAGCTATTTCTTAGATGCAAGTACTGAGTATCTCCCCTCAAAGAGTACTGCAAAAAATATTTATGGTTTTAATAAAGATGCCAAGATTATCATCTCTCTCCGACACCCTGCAGAGAGAGCATATTCGCATTTTTTGATGGATTTGAGCGGTGGAATGCTCAAGAGTAAAGATTTTATAAAAGAGATAGAGAGACAGAGAAATAAAAAAAATAGAAATACTAATGGCAATTTGTATATAGAAAGAAGCTTGTATGCTCAGTAGATTAAGCGGTATATGGACATATTTCCAAAAGAAAATATCATGATAGTATTCCAAGGTGAGTTAAATAGGGATACTCAAAAAATTATGGACGGGATATTTGATTTTCTAGATCTAGATTCTATCAAAGTAGATATAGAAAAAAGAGAGAATACCGGCAAGGTTCCTAAAAATTTCAGACTCAACAATTTTATGATGAAATTTGTCTTTTTAAGAGATTTTATACCTCAAATGATAAAAGATAAAGTAAAGCTTTTATTGCAGACTTCCCAAAAACAAAAAATGAGTAGTGCCGAGAGAGAGTATATGTTGAGGTTCTTTGAAGATGATATTAAATCATTAAAAAATTGTTTAATAAGGAATTAAGTAAGTGGCTCGCTTGAAAGAGAATAAAAAGGTTTATGTGGTAATCCTTAATTATAATTGTTGGAAAGATACGATTGAGTGTTTAGAGAGTGTACTTAAAAGTGATTACGATAATTATCAAATAATAGTTGTTGATAACAATTCAACAGATAATTCTTTGAGTCATATTATTAACTGGGCAGAAGGAAAACAAGGGATCAAATACACTGAAAACCTAAGCCTAGAAAGCCTGATCAAGCCACCCACTATGAAACCCTCGAAATATCTTTTCTACACAAAGGAGAAAGAGGTTGATGTAGTAAATCCATTGGTATTTATACAATCAGGAGAAAATAGAGGATTTGCTGCCGGAAATAATATTGCCTTAAAATATATTTTAGCAAACAACAATGATGGTTATATATGGTTTTTAAATCCAGATACCGTAATAGAAACACACTGTATAAGAGGTTTTGTAAATAAGATAAATAATCACAATAAAGTAATCTTAGGTAGTGTTATAAAGTATTACAAAGATCCTAGGAGAGTCTTGTTTTATGGAGGGCTTAGAGTCCATAAATTATTTCATGGAATCGAGAGAGTAGTAGATCGCCACAATATAGATAAAATAGATGCTATTTCCGGTGCATCACTTTTTATCTCTGTCGCAAGCGTGCGACAGTTAGGTTTGCTACCTGAAGAGTATTTTATGTATTGGGAGGAGGTCCACTACTGCACGCAGGCAAAGAAGATGGGCTATAAATTTGATATAGTAGAGCAAGAAAGTTGCTATGTTTATGACAAGACGGGTACAAATGCAAATTCAATGTACTTGAAGCAATATTTATATATATTGAATGGATTAAAATATTACAGATTTTTCTTTTCAAAAAGATTTTCTTTAATCTATTTTTCTTGTATATTGAAGTATATTCTAGCATTTGTAAGAAGTGATGCTAACACGAGGAAAGCGATTGGAAATGCTTTGAGAGATTATGCACTCGGAGGTAAATAAAGTGCTAAGGAACATCATAGAATTGATAATTTCATCAATTAAAGGTTCGGAGTATAAAATTGACAAAGAAGTCTCATTAGGATATCTGTTGTCCCTGTCAATGCAAAGATTCGTGATGTTGATAAGAGGAGGTGTTATTTTTAAAACATTTAATCTTGTTTTTATAGGCTCAAACGTAACGATTAAAGAGAAATCAAAAATTAGATTTCAAAAAGGTTTGACGATCCAAAAAGATTGTTATATTGATGCGTTATCTAGGTTAGGTCTAAGGCTTGGTAAAAATGTGAGTTTTGCGCGAGGATGTGCGATCGAATGCACGGGGTCATTAAATCATATAGGACGCGGTTTATCTGTAGGCAATAATGTAGGTTTTAGTACAAACTGTTTTTTAGGATGTGCAGGTGGCATAGAGATTGGTGATGATACAATTATCGGAAATTATGTAACACTTCACTCTGAAAATCATAATTATGATGACTTGAAAGTGGCTATTCGACTTCAAGGAGTTACTCGTAAAGGAATCAAGGTGGGTAAAAATTGCTGGATAGGCGCAAAAGCCACGATACTAGATGGTGTGACGATAGAAGATGGGTGCATTATAGCGGCAGGAGCATTGGTGCAAAAAGGAACATATGAAGCCAACTGCATTTATGGTGGTATTCCGGCAAAAAAAATAGGCTCTAGATTTTAGGATGATTTCTTTATTTCGTAATAACAACTACCTATATACACTCATTGTCTTTTTTGTGATTTTGTTTTTCGGAAAGTACCTTCACTGGAAATATCTTTCTGTACCAATTGGATTATTTGTTTTTTGTTATATGATCTATAATCGCTCTATTTTACCAAAGAGTTTAGATCTCTATGCGATACCATTAATCTTAGTTTTTCTTGGTTTATTCATGATAGATTTTGAAAACGGTACTCGGAATATATTGAGAGATATCTCCTATTATCTCAATCCCATTTTTCTATTGAGCCTCTCTTTTATAATGGCTTATAGGATTAAAAATATAGGTGAAGTTTTTCTGATAATGATAACCTTAGGGGTTCTTTTTGCAATTATTCATATAGGGTGTATCGCATATGACCCTAGCTATCTTTTTGCAGAAAATATATTTCGCGATAAAGTGTTAAGTTCATATATCGTTCCACTTGCTTTGGCGATACTTTTGATAGATAGAAAATATGACTTTTTGAAAATAGGTAACAAGTTATTTTTTGTTTTTTTCGTAATCCTTTTATCTTCGATGATCTTGAATTTTTCAAGAACTTTTATAGTCGTATCTTTCATCTTTCTTTTTTTTGGATTCGGTATTTTAAGAAATCGCATAAAGTTATTTATAGGATTTGCGTTGGTAACTATACTCGGATCTTTATTGATGTTTTGTGTGGTAACATATTTTCAAGATGCTCCAGAGGAAAGCATAATGCGGAAAATTGCAAAAAGTGTGCAAGAAACAATACCTCAAAATTACCATAAAAAAAAGGATATATGGCAATATTGGCGGGGCTATGAAACATATCGGGCTTACCTTGCTTTTAAAAATGATGGAGGTGTAAAGCAGAAGATATTTGGTTACGGTTTTGGTAAAAGCGCTAACCTTGGGCTTGAGATAAAACTAGGTGAAAATTGGTTTAGAAAGATTAGTGTTTTTCACAATGGTTACATAAATATTTTACTCAAAACAGGTATTCTTGGGCTCCTTCTATATCTTCTTTATTGGCTACTTATTATCATAAGCAATTATAAATTCTTGCTATATGGAGACAATGAGCAACTTATTATAGGCTCACTTTTGATCGCTACAGCTTTTAGCTTTCTATTTATGACGCTTGTTGTTTCCGGATGGTTAAATAATAGTTCAAATGCACCGTTTTTGATGCTTATGGGAATGTTATATAATCTCAAATATCGTTTAGACATCACAAAGGATCAATGTGGATAAAAAAATAGTTTTCGTACATCTCCTCAATGATTATAGTGGAAGCCCCAAGGTTCTTTCGCAGGTTATAGATGTTACCAAAAAGCACAATATTGATTATGAACTCTTTATCGGCAATAAAAAAGGAGAAGGATTTTTATCTCTCTTCAAATCGCAGAGTTATTTTTACAAAAGATCAAACTATAGGATTTTGACACTCTTTTCTTATCTTTTTTCACAAGTTGTTCTTTTTTTTAAGATACTAAAATATAAAGATAAAGATGCATACATCTACATCAATACTATGCTTCCTTTTGGAGCTGCACTTGCAGGAAAGGTTATGGGGAAAGAGGTTATCTATCATATCCATGAGATATCGGTTACTCCAAATTTGCTCAAAGGATTTTTAAGATTTATCATCCAAAAGACAGCTGCAAAAGTCTTTTTTGTATCTAAAGTATTTATGGAGCTGGAGCCGTTTAAAAATATCGAGCAAAGAGTGATTTATAACTCTTTACCCGATCTGTTTATGCAAGATGCAAAGCCATTTCAATACAAGTTTGATAGAGAAAAATTTAATGTACTTATGGTTTGCTCCATGAAGCGATATAAAGGAGTTTTTGAGTTTATAAAAATTGCTTCGGCTTGTAGCAAAGAGAAGCATATCAAATTTACTTTGATTTTAAATGTAAAAACAGATGATGAGATAAACAGATATTTTGAAGAGATTAAGATCCCCGAAAACATCACTATGCTCAATGTTCAAAAAAATACTATTTTTTATTATAAGCGGGCTAATCTCTTATTGAATCTTGCAAGAGCTGATGAGTGGGTGGAGACATTCGGATTAACGATAATCGAAGCTATGGCATTTGGTATTCCTGCCATTGTTCCTCCTGTTGGCGGCCCTGCAGAGATAGTCACAGATAATCAGGAAGGCTATCAGATATCATCATACAATATCCAAGAGATTAGCCAAAAGATAATCAGCCTCTCAAAAGATAGAGAAAAATGTATGCAATTATCGCAAGCAGCAAAAAAGAGAAGTAGTTTCTTTAGTGAAGAGAAGTTTGAAGAAGAGATATTATCGGGATTATCAGATGATTTTGGAAGATAAAAAGTTTCTAAAAAAAAGGAGGAAACTTCATGTTGCCTAATTTTTTAATAGTGGGTGCTCCAAAAGCAGGAACAACATCTCTGCATCAGTACCTCTCACAACATCCGGAAATTTTTATGAGCAACCCTAAAGAGCTTAATTTTTTTTCAAATCAAGAGATTAAAGAGCAAGAGCTGTATTATGATAATTTCAGAATAAATAGTTTAGAAAGATATAAAGACATTTTTGCAGGCTCAATAGGGGAAAAAGCTATAGGAGAGGCAAGTGTGTCATATCTTTTTTACCCAAAGACACCTAAAAAGATAAAAGAGATTATTCCAGACGCAAAAATAATCATACTTTTGAGAGAGCCTATAAGCCGTGCATATTCGCATTATTTGATGGACTATAGATTGGGATATGTTAATCTCTCTTTTGATGATGTTGTTTTTAAAAGAAAAAAAGATAAAAATATAGATCTTTTTTACCAGCAGTATATCTTTTTGGGACTCTATTATGAGCAAGTCAAACGATATATTGATATTTTTGGAAAAGATAGCGTAAGGATATATTTCCAAGATGATTTCAAAAATGATCCTGCGCATATACTTCTTGATGTCTATAATTTTTTAGGTGTAGATTCTGGCTTTTGTCATGAAATAGAAAAAGAACATAATGTTTTTTCTATGCCTAAAAACAAGATTATATATTTACTCTATAGATCTTCTTTACGTTCTTTAATCGCATCGCTGCTACCGAGTAACATCAAAGAAAAAATTATAGAGATAACATTTGAAAAAAAACAAAAACCGAAAATGAGTAAACAGACCAAAAAATATTTGTATGATATATATAGGGATGATATTGTAAACTTAGAAAAACTTATAGGGGTGGATTTGAATTCATGGAAACTATAAGCAAAAAAAATATCATTTCTATCATTGATCATGTGGGTAAAAAAGCAGGGATGGATTACTATTCCGGTTCACTTGCTACAGGTCTTGCTAAGATTGGTTGTGATGTTGCTGTTTATAGTAATTTTGTAGGTTTAGATACCGATAGGGTTAGTTATTTTAAATACTTTGATAGTCATTCAAGTAGAGGACTCATTGTAAAAATATGGAAATTTTTTTCTGCTGCTTTTAAAGCAGCGAAGGGAGCGAGGAAAAGGAAAAGTGACCTTGTTATCATGCATCTTTTTTCAGCCAATATGGTTACTTTCTTATTATTTTTGATTCCTAAAATTTTTAGGCTCAATATCGTAGTCATAGCTCATGATGTTTCAAGTTTTATAAATGGAGACAATAGATTTTTGCAAAAAATTATCTACAATGTTTTTGCTAATCAAATAGTTGTTCATAATGGGTTTTCAAAAAAAATGCTTTTAAAAAGTGTGAATATTAAAGATCCTTCTAAAATCGCCATCATAAAACATGGTGGCTACATGGAGCATATCAAACATAGATATACAAAAAATGAAGCCAGAAAAGAGCTTGGATTAAGTGAAGAGGGAAAATATATACTCTTTTTTGGGCAGATAAAAAGAGTCAAGGGGCTTGATATCTTGATTAAAGCACTTAAAGAGACTCCGGAAGATATTAAGCTCATTATTGCAGGGAAACCACAAAGAGATGATATTGCATATTATGATAGATTGATAGATGAGCTTGCTTTACAAGATAGAGTTATAAAAATAATCCGATATATAGAAGATGACGAGAGGGAGAAACTTTTTTTTGCAGCGGATGTCAATGTTTTGCCTTATAAGATTATCTATCAAAGCGGTGTGTTATTGATGGCAATGAGTTATGGTTTGCCGGTTATTGCTTCTAATTTAGAGCCCAATAAAGAGATTATCAGAGATAATGAAAATGGAATGTTTTTTAAAAATGAGGATGTAAAATCACTATCTCAAAAAATAAATCTATTTTTTGGCGAGAATGCTTTACGCAAGAAGATAGTCAAAAGCTCTATTGAAACAATAAAAGATCAATATGGTTGGGATACAATATCTGCAAAATATCTGCAATTGATAAAAAAAAGAGTAAGCATCATAGGCATTGTTGGTTTACCTGCACAGTATGGGGGGTTTGAGACACTTGCGCAGTATCTAGTCCGTTATTTGAGAGATAAGTATGATTTTACTGTGTTTTGCAGTGCAAAAAGTTATGAAGAGAGACTTGAAAGTTACGACGGTGCAAAATTACATTATGTAAACTTGAATGCAAATGGGGCACAAAGTATCCCCTATGATATCATTTCGATTTTTAAAGCTTTACGATTGTCAGATACACTTTTAGTGCTAGGGGTGTCTGGTTGTACTATTTTGCCTTTCATCAAATTTTTTAGTCGTAAAAAGATAGTTGTCAATATAGACGGTTCAGAGTGGAAGCGAGAGAAGTGGGGAAGGTTTGCTCGTGTATTTTTAAAATTTTCTGAAAAGCTTGCAGTTAAATGGGCAGATATTATCATTAGTGACAATAGGGCAATACAAGACTATGTCTTTGACGAATATGGGGTAGAGAGCAAACTTATAACATATGGGGCTGATCATGTAAAAAAATTGCCAATCAGTGATGCTCTATTGGAAAAATATCCCTTTTTGAAAAACAGGTATGCCTTTAGTATTTGTAGGATTGAACCAGAAAATAATATTCATCTTATCTTAGATGCTTTTAGCCAATACAGCAATATGGACTTAGTGATTGTTGGCAATTGGCAAAATAGTAAATATAGCCGTTCTTTAAAAGTAAATTATTCACAATATGCTCATATCCATCTTCTTGAGGCTATCTATGATAGTGATATTTTGGGAGAGATTCGAAGCAATTGCTATCTTTACCTTCATGGACATAGCGCAGGTGGAACAAACCCTTCTTTGGTAGAAGCCATGTATCTTGGTTTGCCGATATTTTCTTTTGATGTTTCATACAATAGAGTGAGTACACAAGCAAAAGCGCGTTATTTTAAAAATGCAGTTGAACTTGCAACATTACTGCAAAATCTAGATACACAAAAGCTTAAAGATATTGCATCTGATATGAGAGACATTGCACACAGAGACTATATTTGGGAAAAAATAGCACATAAGTATGCCGATATATTTTAAAATTCACAATACTTCAATCTCGCATTCATACTCTTCTTGTTATAATTGTTCAAAAATAGAGATATAATGAACCAAAAAATATCAATGCAAAATACACTTTTTCTTGTCGGAGTAGCTTTTATTTTTAGCTTTGCTATGCGACTTATTTGGGTTTATCAATTTAATGGTTATGAGCCATATATGTTCAACGGTCAATTTATGATTAGTACAAATGACGGCTATCTCTATGCGGAAATTGCTAGAGATATTATTGCCGGAAATGAGCTTCATTACAGAGATGAAACAGCTTTAGCAATCTCTTATATGACTGTTTTTTGTACGCAAATACTAAATGTTCCATTTGAGAGCGCAATTTTTTATATGAGTGCACTTTTCGGTTCTTTGATTGTTGTTCCTCTTGTCTTGATTGGTAAAGCTTTAGAAAAAGTAGAAGTCGGCTTCATTGCAGCTCTTATTGCAAGTATTACATTAAGTTATTACAATCGAACGATGGTGGGGTATTTTGATACTGATATGCTCAATATAGTATTGCCAACACTTCTTATGTGGGCACTTTTGGTTGGGATTAAAAGTAAAGAACCCCGTTATATTCTCTACACTATTTTGCTAATCATACTATATCGCTGGTGGTATCCACAAAGCTTTTCTCTAGAGTTTGCTTTTGCTGGTATAGTTGTTCTCTACGCTATTTATAAGTATTATAAACAAAAAGAGGATGTATCTTTCGAATTTACACTGCTCGGTTTTATGTTACTTGCTATGGTTGGTGCGGATGGTCCGCTTGGACTAGGCGTTATTGCGCTCCTTTATATTTTTTATAAGGCAGGGTATTTAGAGAGATATACTATATATTTTTTCTTAGCTTCGGTAGGCATCTTTCTCCTTGCAGGTGGATTTGATCCTATTTTTGCTAAATTAAAAGGGTATATTTTTCAAAATTTAGCTAATATGGATGTCACGAGCCTTGAACTGCACTATTATGGAGCTATGCAGACAGTTAAAGAATCAAGCAGGATACCTTTTGATATATTTGCTAATCGTATCAGTGGACATGAAGTAGCATTTATGCTATCGATTGTAGGCTATATTTGGCTTTGTTTTAAACACAAAAATATGTTGTTATCACTCCCTCTTGTAGGACTTGGATTTTTAGCATACTTTGCAGGCCTACGTTTTACAATCTATGCTGTCCCTCCTATGGCACTTGGCATAGGATATTTGATCTATAGAATTTCTAATTTTACTCCAAAACCAATAAATTATTTTTTAATGATACTGTTTACAGTCTTGGCGCTTACCCCGAACATAATACATATCATTGGTTATAAAATCCCGACAGTTTTTAATAAAAACGAGGTGAAAGTTCTTGATCAAATGAAAAGCATTGCCGGCAGAGACGATTATATCGTTTCATGGTGGGATTATGGTTATCCTATTCGCTATTATAGTGATGTAAAGACAGTCCTGGATGGAAAATATCATACAGGAGCAGCGAATTTTTCATTTAGTTATGCCATGAAAAATTCACAAGAAATAGCTGCAGATATTTTGCGTGCTGATGTGGAGTATGAAGAGCAGCGAATTAAGAAATATTTAAAATACAAAGATGCTATACAATCAAAGGAAGAAACGCTTGACCCAAACATTGTTCGTATGATTTTGGAGAGCGGATTTAAAGATGCCAATGATTTTTTAGCATATGTTGAGAGCGGAGGTGAAATCAAAATGCCTCCAAAAAGCAGAGAAGTTTATCTATTTTTACCAAATGATATGTTAGGCATTTTCCCGACTATTTCCAAATTTTCAGAGATTAATTTAATGAGCGGAGAGATGGAGAAAGAACCATTTTTCTTTATGACGCGTTATATGCAAGACAAAGGCAATTATATTGATTTAGGAAGAGGTGTTGCACTTGATAAGAATAGTACATCTGTATTGTTCGGCGATACTAAAGTTCCATTAAAGTATTTTATAACAACAAAATATGATAACGATATGCAGCTGCACATAAGCTCAGAAAAGATAAACCCTGATGGCGAATTATATGCTGTTTTTATGAGTGATTACCGACAGCTTTTACTGCTTGATGAAGAGATGTTTAACTCAACATTCGTACAACTTTTTGTGCTAGAAAAATATGATGAAAAATATTTCCAACCGGTCATTGTAACGCCTTTTGCAAAAGTCTATAAGCTGATGAAATAAAAGTGTTTATAGTTTTAACTCTAAACGCTTATCTGCTACAATGCTCTATTTAAAAAAGAGGTTGATATATGATAGTGACTCGCTTTGCTCCAAGCCCGACTGGGTTTTTACATATCGGAGGTTTGAGAACTGCACTTTTTTCATGGCTATTAGCGCGTAAAAATGGGGGCAAATTTTTACTTCGTATAGAAGATACAGACCAAGCACGAAATTCAGAGGATGCGATGCAGGCGATTTTGCAAGCATTTGATTGGGTTGGTATGGATTATGACGGTGAAGCGCTCTACCAGTCAAAAAGATTTGACATCTATCAACAATATATCGATCAGTTATTGAATGAGGGCAAAGCCTATAAATGCTATATGAGTAAAGAGGAGCTTGATGCTTTGAGAGAAGAGCAGATGGCACAGAAGATACGACCTCATTATGATAGAAGATATAGAGATTTTACAGGGACCCCACCTGCCGGGGTTGATCCGGTTATCCGCATCAAAGCACCACTTGAAGGGGTGATATCTTTTGAAGATGGCGTCAAAGGAGAGATAAACATAGCTGCGAGTGAAGTGGATGATTTTATTATCGCTCGAAGTGATGGTGTGCCGACTTACAATTTTGTAGTCGCCATTGATGATGCACTCATGGGTATCACGGATGTTATACGAGGTGATGATCATCTCTACAATACACCTAAGCAGATAGTGATATATCAAGCACTCGGTTTTGATTTACCTCGTTTTAATCATGTAGCTATGATTAATAATGAACAAGGTAAAAAGCTCAGCAAAAGAGATGGCGCAACGGATGTTATGGAGTATAAAGCACAAGGATTTTTGCCGGAAGCACTTCTCAATTTCTTAGTGCGTTTAGGTTGGAGTCATGGGGATCAAGAGATATTTAGTATCCAAGAGATGATGGAACTATTTGATCCAAAAGATATCAACAAAAGTGCTTCGAGCTACAATCTCGATAAGCTTTTGTGGCTTAATAGCCACTACATTAAAGAGTGCAATAACGCAAGATTGATAAGACAGCTACAAGATTTCGGTATCAATCTCCAAGATGATTCAAAGAGAGATATCATACTTAAAGCAACAAAAGAGCGTGCAAAGACGCTTGTTGATCTCTCGCACCAGATACGCTTGCTGATAGAGAGCCCTCAAAAGTATGATGATAAAGCGCTTAAAAAAGCGTACAAAGAAGGCACCGTTTCTATCCTCAACGATTTTATCGGTGTGTTAAAGAGCGAAGATCCTCAAAGCAAAGAGACATTTCATGATCTCTTGCAAAACTTTGTGGCACAAAAAGAGATAGGGTTTGGCAAGATTGCTCAGCCTTTGCGTTTGGCACTCATGGGTGAACTTAGTGGTGCCGGACTTGATGAGATTATGGAGATTGTAGGAAGGGATGAGGTGGTAAAAAGAATAGAAAACCTAATCTCACACGCCTCTTAAAAATATCTCAAGCGCTTTTTTCTCTTTTTTGCCGATACGATAGTGGATATGTTCTAGATACCATCTCGCTTCTTTTGGAGAGATGCCTCTTTTTTCTGCCGCTTTTTTGAGTATATATTGAGGGATTTTTACTTTTGTGTTTATAAACTCATCCGCAATCTTTTTATAAAATGCATTGTTTTTGTTGTAACAGAGTCTTGCAAATACAAAGGGTAACCCTTTTTGTTTTTGCCATTCAAGCGAAAGATCAAGAGCCTCTTTGCCTTCGATGTAATATTTTAAAGCCTTATCACCGATTATCACTTCACCTTTGAGTCCAAGCTTTTTTGCCAAAAGATTTGAGCTTGCGGAGGCAGTATCCTCCTTCTCTCTTCCCTTCAAAAGCAAGACGCTATAGACCCTTCCTATACCTACGATGCCTGCATCTGTACATCGACACCCTTTAGATGTAGCAGATGAGATAAAGCCTGCATCGACTTTGCGTGAATGAAAGAGTCTGTTGATATCGCTTGGGACAGCTCTTTTTTTTCTAAGATTCATACGTGGAGCGCTCTGTTTGATTCGTTTTTTTAGAAATGTCTGAAAAGGTAATAGATTGAGATATTGTATCGAGCCGAAGTTCAATTAAAGCTCCTTTTTAAGCCTAATTATACCAAAGTACTTTTATAATCAGAGCTTATTTAGGAGCATATATGATTACAATTGAATTTTTAGGTCCCATAGCTCAAGAAGATATAACCATCGAAGCGAACTCTTTACAAGATGTAGCCGATTTTTTACAAAAGGATCCAAAGTTATCGCCATGGCTTGATAGCTTGGCAATAGCAATCAATGATAAACTTACAGATAGTTTAGATGCTCCACTCAATGATGGAGATAGGGTATCGCTCTTGCCTCCGGTGTGTGGTGGATGATGTTAGAGATAATTGATGGACCACTTAGTCCAAAAGAGATACTTGCACAATGGTATGATGAGGAGTATGAGGCAAATTATGGTGCCTTTATTCCTTTTGTGGGTATTGTACGAGAAGAAGATGGGATAGAAGCACTTAGCTTTGATATCTACGAGCCGATACTTAAAAACTGGTTTGACTCTTGGCAAGAAAAAGCACGACAAAGAGGTGCGAAGCTACGGATGGCTCACTCAAAAGGGGATGTAAGGGTGCATGAGAGCTCCTATATAGCCGCTGTACTCTCTCCGCAAAGAAGAGCAGCGCTTGAGCTCATTGATGCGTTTGTAGAAGATTTTAAAGCAAATGCACCTATATGGAAATATGATGTGATACAAGGTGAACGCATATATGCAAAAAAGAGAAGCACGCCGATGAATGGTGCAGGGCTTTTAGCAAAAAAGGATTGATGTGGCATTTATAAGTTTTGAAGAGTCTCTAAAAATTTTAGATGCAATATCTATAAAAGAAAAAGTGACAATCGAGTTAGGTACCGCAGAAGCACTTGGTTTTGTGCTTGCCCAAGATATAACAGCGCAAGAAAACTCTCCGGCGAGTCCAACCTCAGCGATGGATGGATATGCCCTGGCATTTGAGGATATGCAGCATGGAAAGCTCAAAGTATTGGGTGATAATCCGGCAGGTCAAGAGACAGCGACTATTTTAAAACGCGGTACATGTATCAAGACTTTCACGGGATCTTTGATGCCTAAAGGTACCGATACGCTTATCCCTATAGAAAATGTAGAGTATAAAGATGGATATATAGACATCAAAAAAGAGGTGTCTCGAGGTTTTAGTGTGCGAGAGGTTGGCGAGCACTATGCCAAAGGTGAACTCCTTTTGAAGCACGGCAGTTTGATAGATTTTATCCAGATAGGTTTGCTTGCAAGTCTTAATATTGCAAAAGTCAAAGTATATGCAAAACCAAAGATAGGAGTGCTCTCAAGTGGAAGTGAGCTTTTGGAACTTGGAGAAGAACAGATAAGCAAGGCGCAGATAAGAAGTTCAAATCACTATATACTAGAAGCTATAGTAAAAAAATATGGTGGCACTCCTACAAATTATGGTTGCATGCGAGATGATAAAAGCATCATAACACACGCGATTAGCAAAGCACTTAGTGAAAATAGTATTGTTGTAACAACAGGGGGAGTGAGTGTTGGGGATTATGATTTTGTAAAAGATGTTGTCAAGGAGCTTGGCTTTGAAGTGCTTTTTCATGGAGTTATGATCAAGCCGGGCCAACATATTATGTTAGCACAAAAAGAGGATCAATTCATCTTGGCGCTTCCAGGCTTTGCTTATTCTGCTACTGTGACGGCACTTTTGTATCTACTGCCTTTGATAGCAAAGTTTATTTCTAAAAAGACGCAACTCAAAGAGATAACGGCGACGCTTCAAGAGCCTTTTTCTAAGAAGAGTAGCAATAAAAGTGAATTTAGTGCTTGCAATGTTGTCATCATTGATGGAAGGTATTATTGTAACTTTAGCGGTAAAAAAGAGGGTTCAAGTGCTATCTTAACCAATCTTTTATCTCCGTCGTCAGCCCTTTTGTATACAAACCCTCACGAGCCTCCAAAAGACTCAGGAGAGCCGGTACGGATTTTGCTTTTTGATTAGGCGCTTTTTACAGGTTTTGCCTCTTTGATAAATAAGGCAAGCTCTGCGATCGTCACACAACCGGAGAGAAGTGCTTTTTCGATAAGTTTAAAATCTTTTTTATAGTTCATAATATCCCCTTTGTTTTTCAAAGTATATACAAAATGCAATATTTTGTGCAAAAATATGTCAAATTGTCATAATTTTAATAAAAATATGTTACAATGAGACAAATTTCTTAGAAAAAGGAGTGGAACATGGTTGATTTTTCTGAAATTATAGAAAAGATAAAAGATGTGATCTCTTCTCATAAAGATTCAAAAAAGATATTCGATAAAGATGTTGCGGATATTTTAGGTATCCCCCAAGCCTCTTTTGCAACGATGAAAAAAAGAAACTCTATCCCCTACCAAGAGCTTCTTGAATTTTGTGCTACAAAAAAGATAAGTGCCAACTGGCTCTTTTTTGATCAAGCAGTTGATATGCTCAAAGAGGAGACCGATAAGTTTTTCCAGATACGCTATTTTGCAGACATACGAGCAAGTGCCGGAGGTGGGGCAGAGGTTTTTGGCGAAGATTATGAGATGCTCAATGTTGATCGTGCGATTATTGCAAATATGGTCGGATTTAACAATAAAAATCTAGAAGCGATTCATGTCGATGGAGAGTCTATGGAGCCGACATTGAGTGATGGTTCTATCATATTTATAGATAGAGAACAGACCAATATCTCAAAAGATGGGATATTTGTAGCTTCTACAACGGCAGGACTCTTCATAAAAAGGATTCGTCAAAGAGCTGATGGGATGGTAGAGCTTATCTCTGATAATAAAGCCTATTCACCGGAGGTACTTACCTCGGATGAAGTTGCTATCGTTGGAAAAGTTGTCGGTAATATAGAGAGCCTCTAGAGTTTTTATAAGAGTTGTAGTTTTGTTGCAATCTGCTCTATGAGTTGGTAGATTTCATGATAACTCAATGCTGCTTCTTCTCTGTACTTGGTATAGCCCTTAAATACATTTAAGGCATTTATTTTAGCATTAGGTTTTGCTCTTTTGATATGCTCAAAAGCGATAGCTGCATTGATGAGTGCTTTAAGTGGCAGTGATGCATCATGGTCTCTCTTTTTTGTTTCTAGCCAAAGAGGCTCTAATGCTTCGTGTGCCTCAAAATAATCTTCATTTTTGATGTGTCGGCAGTACTCTTCGAGCTCTTTGTTCACACTTGTCCTCTTTTTGTGTTACAATGTTTGTATGGATAAAGATAGTAGAGTTTTCCTTAAAGAACAGATAGTCTCACAGATCGCTCACCTCAAAGAGCAGATAATAAAACTAGAAGAGAAGTGCAAGCCGATCACCCCTGATTGTTCGTTGGGCAGATTGACAAGACTAGAAGCAATGGGTGAGAGTCATGTTGCAAACAGCATACTTGACGAATCAAGGTTGCGATTGACAAGGTTGCAAAACACATTAAGCAGGATCGATAGTGATGATTTTGGCATCTGCATTGAATGTGAAGAGGAGATCGCTTTTGAGCGATTGAAGATTAGGCCGGAGAGCGTTCGATGTGTTGCTTGTGAGTCAAAAAGAGGTTAATTTGAGTAAAAAAATGAGTTGTATTATTAAAGCATAGGTTTATATCGGCTTCGCTATACTCCGAGTAAAATATAACATTAGGCAGAAGTATGAAAGTAGCAGTTCCTGTTATGGATGATTCACTAAAAATTGCAAGAAATGCAGGGCATACACCCTATTTTGCAATCTTTGAGATAGGTGGCGGAATGTTTAAGACCGTCGAGTTTAAAGAGTTAAGAGAAAATCCGAAGATGCAAGATGAAGAGGTCGATGAAGCAGATCATGTAGGTAGACATGTCTGTGATGCAGAAGATGATGTTGAGCATGTAAAAGCACATTATACGATGGCAGAAGCGATTGAAGATTGTGACTATTTGGTAGTAAAGATGGCGTGCAAAAATACTGCCAATGCGATGAAGTCTTCCGATGTCAAGATCAAAAAATATAATGGCAATGAACTTTATGCCCCTCAAGCACTCGGTGCGATAAGCAACGAGCTTTAAGTTATTTAAAAGAGAATCCGAGCTTGCTTAGCTCCTCTTTGAGCTTTGCTTGCACCTCTCCTTGAAATTCTAGCGTATCATCTTTACTTGTTCCTCCGACACCAAGCATTTTTTTGAGCTTTTTAGAAAGCTCGCTCAGCTCTTTAGGTTCTAAAAAGAATGGTTTGACTATCGTGACACTTTTGCCTCGCCGCTTCTCTTTCGCAAAGTGAAGCCGATGCTCTTTTGGTGTTTTGATTTCTACTTTACTGCTATTGTTTGCTTTTGTTTTATTGTCGCTACTCCAGCTATCATCAAAATTTGCACCCATTTCAAAGAGATTTTTTTTCATTGTGTTCCTTTTGCAAGATTGCAAATTTTAATATGATATATCCAAAGATAGCAGATATAAGAGTGCCAAGCAAAATAGCAAGTTTATCGGCGTATGCGAAAAGTCTATCATCGACAAATGCTAATGAGTCAACAAAAAGACTCATCGTAAAACCGATACCCGTAAGCACACTTACACCATAGAGCATAAGCCAGCTTGAATCTCGCGGCATTGAAGCGATTTTGAGCTTGATAGCAAGCCAACTCAATCCAAAAACACCAAGCTGTTTGCCTAAAAAAAGTCCAAGAGCGATGCCTAAAGGTACATTGCCTAAAGCTTCATCTGCAGATAAGTTACGCATATCAACACCCGCGTTGACAAAAGCAAACATAGGAAGGATGAAAAAAGTAATCCACGGATGTAATCCATGCTCAATCTCTTTTAATGGCGAGAAATCTTTTTTTGTTTCATCTTTGGCACTCAAAGGTATAGTGAGAGCAAAGAGCACCCCTGCGATTGTTGCGTGCACCCCAGACTTTAAAACGCTTACCCAAAGAACAAGACCCGCCATAAAGAAGATAGATTTTTTAGAAAATCCTAGCCGATTGAAGAGGATTAGAACAATCAATGAGGTAGAGGCTACATAGATAGAGAGCATTGAGAGTTCGGTTGTATAAAAAAGCGCGATGATAATGATTGCTCCAAGATCATCAATAATCGCAAGTGCCATCAAAAAGATTTTAAGTGAAACGGGTACGCGAGGTAGGAGCGATAAAATACCAAGTGCAAAAGCAATATCGGTTGCAGTTGGAATTGCCCAGCCACGCATTGCGGTCGGATCGCCACCATTAAATAAAGTATAGATGAGAGCAGGGACGATGATCCCGCCAATTGCTGCAATCGCAGGAAGAATTACTTGGCTAAAAGAGGAGAGATGTCCCTCTAAAATTTCCCGCTTTACTTCCAGCCCGATTACTAAAAAGAAAATAGCCATAAGTCCGTCACTAACCCAATGATGGAGCGTTTTGTCTATATGAAGTGCCCCGATACGCACTTCTACCGGAACATGGAGAATAGAGGTGTATATATCTGAAAATGGAGAGTTTACCAAAAGCAGAGCGAGCAGGGTTGCAAAGATGAGTAAGATGCCACCTGCTGAGTCCGATTTTAAAAATGTATAAATTTTTTGCTTCATTGTTGATACTTATTTGTTAATGTTTATTGGGTTATTTTACAAAAAAGAGTCGATGTCTTGCTTAGTTTATTCAAAAAATCTTGTAAATTAGATGATGATTATAATTATGGTTATGATGAGCAGATAAACTAGGCGACTCTTTACCTAGTTAGAATCAAAAAATATACCAAGTACTACCATGAGCACAAGTAAAGAGATATAGATTTTATAGAGTGTCTCATCGCTTGGAAGTTTCATGGCTCTATCCTATAGATAATCTCTGTTCTGTTTTTTCTTGTCTGTATCTCCTCGAGATGCAAATTTTCAATCTCAAGCGACATAAAAGCATCAATGCTTGCTGCTTTGGCTTTAGCTATCTTTCTTAAAACCAGACCCCTGTAAGCCTTTGCCCAGTGGCTCACAACCTTACCATCTTTTATAAATTTAAGTGTTGTATAGTTTTTTGCAGGGATATAAAATCTATCATAATATCCGGCTCTGATGTCGAGGATATCCTTATCTTCAAACTCGCTATCAAGCATCTCTTTTATGAGGGGTGCATAGTATCTATCTAGCTCTATCTCTTCTATGGCACTTCCTTGAGCAAGTCTATACTCAGGTATCTTGTTGCCTGCTTTGATTGGACCAAAGAGGTTTGAAAATATGATCACATTGTCATCTATATAGTGTTGCGCGTTTGCATCAAGCGAGTTATACTCTAGATGATCAAATGCCACACCCGTGTATCTTTGCACTGCTTTTTTTGTTTTTGAGCCCAGAGCTATAGTCTGATAGTGGTGTATATCACTCTTTTTTTTGAGTTTAAAAATCTCTTTTGCTTTGCTTGTATCTTGGATGGCATCAGTATATCTTTGGCAGATGTATGCTCTTGATTTAAAAAGTGTTTCAAGCCATAGGGTGCTGAGATCGAACGCTTCATCTCCGCCTTGGCTTTTTGTCTCGCTGGGTGCCAAAAGTATCTTCATAAATTGTATTTTAGCATTTTGTTATTAGGTTTTGCTCCTAACTTTGCGTGGGAATGAACAAGTATGCATGCCACCTCGGGGGAGGTGGAGCAAAAATATTATCGAAAGCTTTTTGTAGCCTCTATCATATTTTCTAAAGCAGGAATAACCTCTTCAAATTTTCTTGTCTTGAGTCCACAATCAGGATTGATCCACACTTTCTCTTTTGGCAGAATCTCAAGCATTTGAGCTATCTGTCCTGTAAGCTCCTCTACACTTGGTATCCGAGGAGAGTGTATATCATAGACGCCAAGTCCTATCTCTTTTGAGTAATTAACCTCTTTAAAGATTTGAAGGAGCGCATTGCCGCCTTTAGCAAGTTCGATACTAATCACATCAGCATCCATCGCCTCAATTGCATCTATGATGTCATCAAATTGACTATAGCACATATGGGTGTGTATCTGCGTTTTTGGCTCCGCACTGCTAACGGAGAGTTTAAAGCTATCAATCGCCCAACGCTCATAGGTACCGATGTCTATTTTTCTCAGAGGATACCCCTCTTTAAAAGCGGCTTCATCGACTTGAATTATCTTGATACCGCGTTTTTGTAGCTCATCGATCTCGTCACTAAGGCAGAGTGCTATCTGAGTAGCGATCGTACTTTTGGGTAGATCTTCACGCACAAATGACCAGTTGATGATAGTCACAGGCCCTGTGAGCATCCCTTTTACGGGCTTTGAAGTAAGACTTTGAGCATACGTTATCCAATCTACGGTGATATATTTCTCCATGCTCACATCTCCATAGAGTATAGGAGGTTTTACGCATCTTGCGCCATAACTTTGCACCCAGCCATTTTGACTAAAAGCAAATCCGTTGAGATGTTCGCCGAAATATTCGACCATATCATTTCTTTCAGGTTCGCCATGCACCAACACATCAAGCCCTATCTCTTCTTGCATAACGATAACATCTTGGATGTAACCCTTGATGATTGCGTCATACTGCTCTTTGGAGATTAGGTTTTGTTTGAGGTTTTTTCTTGCATCGCGTATCTCTTTTGTTTGAGGGAAAGAGCCTATCGTTGTTGTTGGTAAGAGTGGATAGCCGATATCCCTTTTTTGTTTTACGATTCGTGTCTCAAATTGCTCTTCACGCTCCTCTTTTTTTATCTCTGCTACTCTTTTTGCAACAAGCGGATTGTGTATCTTCTTTGATGCTCCAAGAGTGGCGATATCGTTTTTGTTTTTTTCTAAAAGGGCATCATCTCCTATCTCTTTTTGATCAAAAAAGATTCTAGAAATAAGAGCAAGCTCTTCTAGTTTTTGATAAGCGAAGCTCAGTGAATTTTTGATCTCTTCATCCATATCTATTTCAAATTCAAGAGAATAGGGCACATGTAAAAGCGAGCATGAGGTTGCAAGGATGATTCTCTCTTTTGAGATTATCTTTGCAACGGTATGCAAAAGATGCAATGTTTTAGAGAGATCATTTTTCCAGATGTTTCTGCCATCGATGATACCCGCTACCAATACCTTATCACTTTGTGCGATAGTTTGCAGTGTATCAAGATTTTTAGATCCTCTAACAAGATCAAGCCCAATCCCCCAAATAGGAAGCTTAGCAAGTATGTGTGTGGCTTCATTGGAGTGCTCAAAATATGTTGCCACAAGTAGTTTTATCTTGCTGCTTGCTTTGGCGAGTTTTGTATAGCACGGCTCTATCAAAGACAATACTTCCGGTGTAACATCACGCACGAAGATTGGATCTTCTATCTGTACTATCATCCCATCGCCGAGCGTAGCAATCTCTTTTAAAAGCTCCACATAAACATCCGTGAGACTATCTAGTAGTAGATAAGCATCACTTCCATCAACACATTTTGAAAGTGCCAGGAATGTTATAGGGGAGATGAGGTTTATCTTGGTTTCTATCCCAAGTGCCGATGCCTCCTTGTACTCTCTTATAATCTTTGTAGCATTGAGTGAAAATTGCTGATTGGCACTTAATTCAGGAACTATATAATGATAGTTGCTACCAAACCATTTACTCATCGACATAGCCACACCATCCTCATAGCCTCTTGCCATAGCAAAATATTTTTTCGTTGCATCTTCTATTTTTTGAAATCTCTGTGGAATCGCACCCACTAGGGTGATGGTATCGAGCATCTGATCATAGTAGGAAAAATCGTTAGAACTTATATAGTTTATCCCACTCGCTTTTTGTTTTTGCCAGCTCTTTGCTTTGAGCTCTTTGGCAACCTCTTCTACGACACTAAAATCACACTCATTAGACCAGTATCTCTCAAGTGCAAATTTTAACTCTCTCTTTTCCCCGATTCTAGGGAATCCAATTACTAAACTTTTTGACATTATTTATCCTTATTATATATGGTGTTTTATATTTGGTGATTTATGGATAATTTTTGGAGGATGAATACCGCTTCTTCTAAAGCTAAAATATTTGCAGTTACAATTTGATTTTTTTATTTTTTTTGCATTTTTTATGGATTGTTTGGCAATTTTAGTAAATATGCAATTGCACAAAGTTGGATTTTGCAATAAGAGAAGACAACTATTTTGTATATCTAAAGGAGGGTCTTCTTCCTCTTCGGCAGAGTCTTTGAAACAAAGGCTGTAGATCGATGCTATTTTGCTCACTTGCTTATGCAGCGTTATATGTACGCAATGAGCAAGGATTGATTGCAGGGTAAAATATTTTTTGCCAAAGCCTCTAGGTGATTTCAACTACGCTACCTTTTGTCTATTTTGAGAATTATATCCTAAAAATTAAAAAACTATTGACTTTTTAAGGCTTTTTAAATATAATTGCGTTCCATTTTTAGTTTCTAAAATTGGTATGGGTGCTGGTGTAGCTCAGCTGGTAGAGCAGCTGATTTGTAATCAGCAGGTCGCGGGTTCGAGTCCCATCACCAGCTCCATAAAAAAATTATCAGTGTTTGACCGGTATCAAAACAAATTGAGGTGAGATACTCAAGTGGCCAACGAGGGCAGACTGTAAATCTGCTGGTTTTTACCTTCGAAGGTTCGAATCCTTCTCTCACCACCATAATTTGTTACAAGAAATGACGCGGGAGTAGCTCAGTTGGCTAGAGCGTCAGCCTTCCAAGCTGAGGGTCGCGGGTTCGAGTCCCGTCTCCCGCTCCATTTATACTGGGAGCTGTGTGATTATGATATTTTTTTAATCTGCATCATACCAAGCTTTCTTGTAAAATTTCTTGTGATTTTTATCGTTTTGACACAGTCAGACGCAATTTTATAAGGTTCGTAGTTGCCCAGGTAGCTCAGTGGCAGAGCACTTCCTTGGTAAGGAAGAGGTCGGCGGTTCAATCCCGCTTCTGGGCTCCAGCCAGCAGTATGGACAAAAATGTTTTTATATCATTTTGGTATCCAAAAAGTGGAGCCAAAAGCATTTTTGTCCATATATTGGTTATGGGGTCTAAGTAAATTCTGATATAATATCAGCCTAAATTTTAAAAAGCTAGGAGAAAAAGATGGCTAAGGCAAAGTTTGAAAGAAATAAACCGCATGTTAACATCGGTACAATCGGTCACGTTGACCACGGTAAAACAACTCTAACGGCTGCTATAACAGCTGTATTGGCTACAAAAAATGACTCTGCATTTATGGATTATGATAAGATCGATAATGCTCCTGAAGAGAGAGAAAGAGGGATTACAATCGCTACTTCTCACGTAGAGTACGAAACAGACAAGAGACATTATGCTCACGTTGACTGCCCGGGGCATGCCGACTATGTTAAAAACATGATCACAGGTGCTGCGCAAATGGATGGTGCTATCCTTGTTATCGCTGCGACTGATGGTCCTATGGCGCAAACAAGAGAGCATATCCTTCTCTCAAAGCAAGTAGGTGTTCCATATATCGTTGTATTCTTGAACAAAGAAGATCAACTAGATGACGCTGATAAAGAAGAGATGCTTGAGCTTGTTGAGATGGAAGTTAGAGAGCTTCTAAGTCAATACGATTTCCCGGGTGATGATACACCTATCGTTGCAGGTTCTGCATTTCAAGCACTTGAAGAAGCAAAAGCAGGTAATCTTGGACCATGGTCTGAGAAGATTATTGCACTTATGGATGCTGTTGATGAATACATCCCTGATCCTGTTCGTGAAACTGATAAAGATTTCTTGATGCCGATTGAAGATATCTTCTCTATTCAAGGTCGTGGTACAGTTGTAACCGGAAGAATCGAAAGAGGAAAAGTGTGTGTAGGTGACAATATTGAGATCGTTGGTATCAAAGATTCTCAAAGCACAACCGTAACCGGTGTTGAGATGTTTAGAAAAGAGATGGATTGTGGTGAAGCCGGAGATAACTGTGGTGTTCTTATCCGTGGTATCGAAAAAGAAAATGTACAAAGAGGTATGGTTCTTTGTAAACCAAAATCAATCACTCCTCATACACAATTTGAAGCTGAGGTTTATGTTCTAACAAAAGAAGAGGGTGGTAGACATACACCATTCTTTAACAACTATAGACCACAATTTTATGTGAGAACTACGGATGTTACCGGTTCAGTTCAGCTTCAAGCAGGAACTGAGATGGTTATGCCTGGTGATAATGTTAAGATCAATGTTGAACTCATCGCTCCAATCGCTCTCGAAGAGGGAACAAGATTTGCTATCCGTGAGGGTGGTAGAACTGTTGGTGCCGGTGTTGTAACAAAGGTCATTGCATAATCCCAACTTTAGCAACAAAGAGGCTTCTTGCCTCCTAGCTAAGTAGATAATGGAGATAAAATGAGAGAGACTGTACATTTGGGTTGTGAAAAGTGCACTAGACGTAACTATCACACAACAAAAAATAAAAAAAATACGACTGAAAAACTTGCACTTAAAAAATACTGCAAGTGGTGCAAAGAGCACACAGTTCACAAAGAGATGAAGCTTTAAGCTCATCCTTTCGGGTTAGTTTGATTTAGTTGTTAGGCCAATAGCTCAGTTGGTAGAGCACTGGTCTCCAAAACCAGGTGCCGGGGGTTCGAGTCCCTCTTGGCCTGCCATAAAGAAGGTGATTGATAATGAACAAAATTTCAACATTTATTGCGCATGCAAGAGACGAGATAAATAAAGTTATCTTTCCAACAAAGATGCAGGTTCGACAGGCATTTTTTGCGGTGATTTTAGTTGTTGTAGCTATTTCACTTTTTTTAGCATTGGTTGATTTGATTATGTCAAGCATTGTATCATCAGTAATATAAGGATTTAAATGGCTTATCAATGGTATGCAATACAGACCTATGCTGGAAGTGAAAGATCAGTTAAAGAGTCAATTGAGCGATTAGCAAAAGATTATGGTTTGGAAGATAAAGTAGAAAGAATCGTTGTTCCTACAGAAGAGGTCATCGAAGTAAAAAATGGTGAGAAGAGAATCACAGAGAGATCACTCTATCCGGGTTATGCTTTCGCACATATAGATCTGGATACCGATCTTTGGCATAAGATCCAGAGTCTTCCAAAAGTATCTAGATTTATCGGTGAACAAAAGACACCAACACCATTAAGCGATGCAGATATTAAGGTGATACTTGAAAAGATGGAGAAAAAATCTGCTCCTAGACCAAAAATTGATTTTGAGATGGGAGAGATGGTTCGAATCATTGATGGACCATTTGCAAACTTTACCGGTATGGTCGAAGAGTACGATCTTGATCATGGTAAGTTACGATTGAATGTATCTATATTTGGAAGAAATACACCGGTTGAAATCTTGTACACGCAAGTCGAAAAGATTATATAAGAAGTTCATAACATAAAGAGGGAAAGATATGGCAAAGAAAATACAAACGAGTTTTAAGATGATTATACCTGCCGGTTCAGCGAATCCATCGCCGCCGGTTGGTCCTGCATGTGGTCAAAGAGGTATAAACATTATGGAGTTTTGTAAAGCTTTTAATGAAAAGACAAAAGATATGATGGGATTCAATGTTCCTGTAGAGATCACTGTTTATACAGATAAGAGTTTTACATTTATAACAAAGCAACCGCCTGCAACCGATCTTATCAAAAAAGCTGCCGGTATCAAAAAAGGGACAGATAATCCTTTGTTGAACAAAGTTGCAAAGATAACAAAAGCACAACTTGATGAGATAGTCGAGAAAAAAATCGCCGATCTCAATACAGACGACAAAGAGGTTGCTGCTAAAATCATCGCCGGATCATGCAGAAGCATGGGCGTTGAGATAGCGGATTAAGCATCAACTAACCACATGATGTAAAACGTGGGAGCAAATAAGCGGAGAAATATATGGTAAAGACAACAAAAAGACGAGAAGCATTACTAGCAAAAGTAGATAAGACAAAAGAGTATAGCGTGGAAGAAGCTATGACTATTTTGCCTGATCTTAAATCAGCGAAATTTGATGAGACGATCGAGATCGCACTCAACCTCAATGTAGATCCTAGACATGCGGATCAGATGATAAGAGGTTCTGTAGTCCTTCCTCACGGAACAGGGAAAACAGTGCGTGTAGCAGTTTTTGCAAAAGATGCTAAAGCAGATGAAGCAAAAGCAGCAGGTGCCGATATCGTTGGAAGTGATGATCTTATAGAGCAGATCCAAAGCGGCACTATCAACTTCGATACGGTAATCGCAACGCCGGATATGATGGGTGTTATCGGAAAAGTAGCAAGAGTCCTTGGACCAAAAGGTCTTATGCCAAACCCTAAAACAGGTACAGTGACTATGGATGTAGCAACTGCTGTTAAAAATGCAAAAGGTGGACAGGTAAATTTCCGTGTTGATAAAAAAGGAAATATCCATGCAGGTATCGGAAAGATAAGTTTTAAAGCTGATCAGATAAAAGAGAACTTTATCAAATTTATCGAAGTAATCAACCGTGCAAAACCTTCTACGGCAAAAGGAAGATATATAACAAATGCTGCAATCTCATTAACGATGAGTCCTTCAGTGAAACTGAATACTCTAGAGTTATTGGAGATTAAATAGTTTAACTATTTTATCTTGGCCAAAGAAAGCAGGGGTCGTTGACTTAAACGAGATTTTATCTCAGCCGCAAGGCAAGCCCTACTAGAGGTCGAAAGGAGAAAAGATGACAAAAGCAGAAAAACAACAACTTGTTGCCGAGCTTACAGACGGTTTTAAAGATGCCGGTGCCATTGTAGTTTGTGACTACAAAGGTATGGGTGTTAAAGATATCGAGTCTGTTCGTAAGATGGCAAGAGAAACAGATGCCAAAGTGAAGATTGTTAAAAATACTCTTGCTTCTATCGCTCTAGCAAATACAGAGCATGAGAAACTAGATTTTGTTGACATGAACATGGTTATCTGGGGAAGTGATCAAGTCGCTACTTGTAAAATCGCAGATAAAACTGCAGCTGATTTTAAAGAGAAATTTGCGATTAGATCAGCTTTGCTTGAAGGGAAAGTTGTCGATGTAAATACTGTTGTATCTATGGCGAAACTTCCTGGCAGAGAAGAGCTTCTTGGTATGTTGCTTAATGTTTGGATGGCACCGATTAGAAATATCACAATCGGTCTTGATAGACTTGCAACAAAAAGACAAGAAGAGGCATAAAAAGTTGGCTTTGGAGATTTTCTCCTTTCGATTGAATAAAAGAAAAAACTAAAAAGGATATAAAATGGCAGTTACAAAAGAAGATGTAATGGAATTCATCTCAAACATGTCTGTACTTGAACTAAGTGAGATGGTAAAAGAGTTTGAAGAGAAATTTGGTGTATCAGCGCAAGCAACAGTAGTTGCAGCAGGCGGTGCAGCAGGCGAAGCAGCAGCAGCTGATGAGCAAACAGAGTTTACTGTAGTACTTGCAGCTACAGGTGATAAAAAGATCAATGTAATTAAAGTCGTAAGAGAAGTTACAGGTCTTGGTCTTAAAGAGGCAAAAGATGCTACCGAAAACACTCCGGCAGTTATCAAAGAGGGTGCAAGCAAAGAAGAAGCAGAAGAGATTAAAAAGAAATTCGAAGAAGCCGGAGCTACTTGCGAACTCAAGTAAAAACTACGCAACAAGGGGTCTTCCCTTGTTCATCTCACATGGAGATAGCGATAAACTATTTAAGAGACATTCTCATACCCTCATTAGAAATAGTTTTTTTCTGTATCCACGGCCATGAAACTACAAACAAAAAACTTAAAAGACAAGGTTAGCCCATGTTAAATTCTTTACAATCAGGAAATAGACTTCGAGTCGATTTTTCTAAAACCCCAAGAGAGATTGAGATCCCAAATCTATTACAGCTCCAACAAGAGAGCTATGATAATTTTTTGATGTTCAATGAAAAAAATAGAAAAAACTCAACTATAGAGAGAGTTTTTAATGCCTCTTTTCCTATCCATGATCAACAAAATAGATTGACGCTTAACTATAAAAATTCAGAGATTATCCCTCCAAAATATACAGTAAGAGAGTGTATGGAGAGAGGCCTTACATACTCTGTATCTCTTAAAATGAATGTTGCGTTAACTATCTGGAATAGAGATGAGAAGACGGGTGAAAAACTTGATCCAAAAGAGATCAAAGAGCAATCTGTTTATGTAAGAGATATCCCGCTTATGACGGATAGAACATCATTTATCGTTAATGGTGTTGAGAGAGTTATCGTTAATCAGCTCCACAGAAGCCCGGGCGTTATCTTCAAAGAGGCTGAGGCTACAACAACATCAAACAAGCTTATCTATTCGGCACAGATTATTCCGGATCGCGGCTCATGGCTCTATTTTGAGTATGATGCAAAAGATGTTCTCTATGCAAGAATCAATAAAAGAAGAAAAATACCTGTTACAATCCTCTTTAGAGCACTCGATTACTCGAGAGAAGATATCGTTAAATTTTTCTATCCGACAAAGACCATCAAAATCAAAGACAATAGATTTTTAACAAAATATAATCCTGATGACTTCTTAGGAAGAGCAGATTATGATGTTAAAGATATGAATGGCAATGTGATAGTAGCAGCCGGTAAAAGATTGACTAAGAAAAAAGCACAAACATTCAAAGACGAAGGTTTAGAGTGGATAGAGTATCCGCTTGAAGTGCTCTTGGAGCGCTATTTTGCAAAAGCCATCATCGATAATGAAAGCGGTGAAGTACTTTATGATGCAGTAACACAACTCGATGAGAACAGACTCAAAAGAATTATGGAAAAAGGCATCGAAGAGATAGAGATTGCAAACGACCTCGCAGAAGGGTGTGATAGCTCAATCATCAAAGCATTTGTAGCTGATAGCGAGAGTTTGAAACTCTTAAAACAGACAGAAGATATCGAAGATGAGAATATCCTCTCAGCGATTAGAATCTATAAAGTGATGAGACCGGGGGATCCTGTGACTCCTGATGCTGCAAGAACATTCTTGAAACAACTCTTCTTTGATCCGGAACGATATGATCTGACAAAAGTCGGTCGTATGAAGATGAACCATAAGCTTAGTCTTGATATCCCTGAATATGTGACTGTATTGACAGCGGAAGATCTTATCAATACCGTTAAATACCTTATCAAAGTCAAAAATGGACAAGGGCATATCGACGATAGAGACCACTTAGGTAATAGAAGAATTAGAGCTATCGGCGAGTTGCTTGGAAATGAGCTCCATAACGGTCTTATCAAAATGCAAAAAGCGATCAAAGATAAGATGACGACGATATCGGGTTCATTTGATGAGCTTATGCCGCATGACCTTATCAACTCTAAGATGATAACAAATACTGTTTTAGAATTTTTCTCAAGCGGTCAGCTTTCACAATTTATGGATCAAACCAATCCATTATCGGAAGTTACGCACAAGAGAAGACTCTCAGCACTTGGTGAGGGTGGACTCGTCAAAGAGAGAGCAGGATTTGAGGTTAGGGATGTGCATCCGACACACTATGGTCGTATCTGTCCTATCGAGACGCCTGAGGGGCAAAATATCGGTCTTATCAATACGCTTGCAACTTACTCAAAAGTAAATGAGCTTGGTTTCATCGAAGCACCTTACAAAGTTGTAAAAGATAGAGTTATCACAGATGAAATCGTCTATATCACAGCAACGCAAGAAGAGAACAAGTGTATCGCGCCTGCTTCTACGAAAGTAAATGAAAAAGGCTACATCGTTGAAGATCTTATCGAGACACGACTCAATGGAAATATAGAGCTTAACGAAGCAAGCAAAGTAAATCTCATCGATGTCTCTCCATTGATGATATCGGGTTCAGCTGCAGCACTGATTCCATTTTTGGAGCACGATGATGCCAATAGAGCCTTGATGGGTTCAAACATGCAACGTCAAGCCGTACCGCTTATCTATTCTGAAGCACCTATGGTCGGAACGGGAATGGAAGCGATTATTAGCCGTGATGCATGGGAAGCAGTCAAAGCAAAAAGAGCCGGTGTAATCGAAAAAGTTGATGCTAAAAATATCTATATCATGGGTGAAGATGAAGATGGTGTCTTTATAGATCACTATCCGCTCGAAAAGAACATGAGAACCAACCAAAACACTACATTTACTCAATCCCCGATTGTCTATACGGGAGAGAAGGTAGAAAAAGGGCAGATTATAGCCGATGGTGCCAATATGGATCAAGGTGAACTCGCCTTGGGTAAAAATGCACTTGTTGCGTTTATGCCTTGGAATGGTTATAACTATGAGGATGCGATTATCATCTCTGAGAAACTTATCCGAGAGGATGCATTTACGTCGGTGCACATCTATGAGAAAGAGATTGAGGCAAGAGAGCTAAAACATGGTACAGAGGAGATTACAAGAGATATCCCTAACGTCAGAGAAGACGAGTTGAGTCATCTTGATGAGAGTGGTATTGTTAAGATTGGTACCAATGTAAAATCCGGTATGATCTTAGTAGGAAAGGTTTCGCCAAAAGGCGAGATAAAACCGACTCCTGAAGAGAGACTATTGCGTGCAATCTTTGGGGAAAAAGCCGGTCATGTTGTCAACAAATCACTCTATTGTCCTTCGTCTATGGAGGGTGTTGTCGTTGATGTAAAAGTATTTACAAAAAAAGGGTACGAAAAAGATGCGAGAACCATCAAGGCTTATGAAGATGAAAAAGCGATCTTAGATAGCGATCATCATGATCAACTTTTGATGATAGATAGAGAAGAGATACTCAGAATATCGAACTATCTATCAAAACAGCCTTTGGCTCAAGAGGTCAATATAGGTGATAAAGTGTTCAAAAAAGGAGATTTGATTCCTCAAGATGTCATCAAAGATGTCAACAGATTTGCACTTAGAGGCGTTGTTCAATCGTACGATAATGAGATTCAAAATGAGTACGAAGCACTCAAAGCATATTTCTTGAAACAGAAAAAAAGATTGAAAACAGAGCATGAAGAGAAGCTCTCAATCTTGGAAAAAGATGATATCTTATCAAGTGGTGTGACAAAGCTTGTCAAGGTATATGTTGCAACCAAGCGTAAGTTAAAAGTCGGGGATAAAATGGCAGGACGCCATGGAAATAAAGGTATCGTCTCAAACATCGTTTCCGAGATTGATATGCCTTATATGGAAGATGGCACACCGGTTGATGTTATCTTAAATCCACTTGGGGTTCCAAGCCGTATGAATATCGGGCAAATTCTTGAAGTGCATCTAGGTCTCATCGGTAAGAAGCTTGGAAGACAAATCGAAGAGATGTTTAAAGCAAAACAAGAAGATTTTGTCTCCAAGCTTAGAGAGAAAATGATAGAGATCGCTGATGTCGCAAAATTGATGAACGCAAAAGAAGCGATAGGCAATATGGATGATGCAACACTACTTGATTATGCGAGAGATTGGTCAAAAGGTGTTAAATTTGCAACATCAGTATTTGAAGGGGTGAACACGGAAGAGTTTGCCAAGTTGTTTGAACTTGCAAAGATGGAAGAAGATGGCAAGATGGTTCTTTTTGACGGGAAAACAGGTGATCAGATGATTGAGAGAGTCAATGTCGGTTATATGTATATGTTGAAACTCCATCATTTGGTTGACGAGAAAGTGCATGCAAGAAGTACAGGACCATATTCGCTTGTTACCCAACAACCTGTTGGGGGTAAAGCGCTCTTTGGTGGACAAAGATTCGGTGAGATGGAAGTTTGGGCGCTTGAAGCGTACGGTGCTTCGCATATACTCAAAGAGATGTTGACGATCAAATCAGATGATGTCGAAGGAAGAGCAAGAGCTTATAGAGCGATTACAAAAGGCGAAAGTGTACCTGAATCCGGTGTGCCTGAAACCATGTTTGTATTGACAAAAGAGCTTCAAGCTCTTGGACTTGATGCTGAGTTATTTCAGAAAAAAATAGTAAACGAAGAAGAGGCTGAAAATGAGTGAGATATTTGAAAATTTAGTGCCGGTTGATGTTAACAGCGAAGATAAACCATTAGATATTGAGGCTTTCCAACTTAAAGTTGCGAGTCCTGAAAAGATACTCTCTTGGAGTTATGGTGAGGTTAAAAAACCTGAGACTATAAACTATAGAACGCTCAAGCCTGAAAGAGACGGTCTTTTTTGTGCAAAAATATTTGGACCAATTAGAGACTATGAGTGTTTGTGTGGTAAATATAAAAAGATGCGTTACAAAGGCGTTGTTTGTGAAAAATGTGGTGTTGAAGTAACATCAAGCAAGGTTAGAAGAAGCAGAATGGGTCACATCGACCTTATCGCTCCTGTTGCGCATATCTGGTATGTAAGTTCACTTCCAAGCCGTATAGGAACGCTTATGGGCGTGAAGATGAAAGATCTTGAGCGTGTACTCTATTATGAAGCCTATATCGTGAAAGATCCGGGTGCCGCGCAAGAAGATGACAATACGATTTTGTCAAAATATGACATCTTAAACGAAGAGCAGTATCAGCAGATGATCCAAAGATTCGGTGAAGGTTCATTTGATGCGAGAATGGGTGGTGAGATCATAAAAGAGCTTCTTGAAGAGCTTGATCTTATAGCTATGTTTCGTCAACTCAAAGAGGAGATAGAGGCGACTAAGTCAGAAGCGAAGATTAAAACAATCGTAAAAAGACTTAAAGTTATCGAGGCATTTTTGAATTCCGGCAATAGACCTGAATGGATGATGTTAACACATCTTCCTGTGCTCCCGCCTGATCTAAGACCGCTTGTAAGTTTGGACGGCGGTAAGTTTGCCGTAAGTGATGTCAATGATCTCTATAGAAGAGTTATCAACCGAAACCAAAGACTTAAAAGACTTGTTGAACTTGATGCTCCTGAGATTATCGTAAGAAATGAAAAGAGAATGCTACAAGAGTCTGTTGACGCACTTTTTGATAATGGCCGTAGAGGCAATGCCGTCAAAGGTGCAAATAAGCGACCGCTTAAATCACTCTCTGAGATTATTAAAGGGAAACAGGGGCGTTTTAGACAAAACCTTTTGGGAAAAAGAGTTGACTTCTCGGGTCGTTCGGTTATCGTTGTTGGACCGGACCTTAGAATGGATCAGTGTGGACTTCCTAAAAAGATGGCGATAGAGCTCTTTAAGCCACACCTTATGGCAAAACTTGAAGAGAAAGGGTATGCAACTACACTCAAACAAGCTAAAAAGATGATCGAGAAACAGGTCAATGAAGTTTGGGAGTGTCTTGAAGAGGTTGTTGAGAACTATCCGATATTGCTGAACCGTGCACCGACACTCCATAAGCTTTCAATCCAAGCTTTCCACCCAAGACTAATCGAGGGGAAAGCTATCCAGTTGCATCCACTTGTCTGTTCGGCGTTTAATGCCGACTTTGACGGTGACCAAATGGCAGTGCATATACCACTTTCAGATGAGGCAATTGCTGAAGCAAAAGTATTGATGCTTGCATCGATGAATATCCTTTTGCCGGCATCAGGGAAAGCGATTACCGTACCTTCACAAGATATGATTTTAGGTCTCTACTATCTAACACTTGAGAAGCCGGATGTTAAAGGGGAGCACAAACTCTTTGCTAATATCGATGAGGTTATGATCGCATTTGATGAAAAATCACTTGATCTTAATGCACGTATTAGAACGATTGTAGGCGGGAAGATAACAACATCAACTACAGGAAGATTGATACTTAAATCGATCATTCCTGATTATGTTCCTGAGAAGTATTGGAATAAGGTACTTAAGAAAAAGGATATCGGTATTTTGGTGGATTATATCTACAAACATAGTGGTATATCTTACTCGGCCGAGTTCCTAGATAATCTTAAGAATATGGGGTTTGAGTATGCAACTAAAGTGGGTGTATCTATCTCTATCGATGATATTAAGATTCCGGAAGAAAAAGAGAAGATTCTAGTTGCTGCTAAAACAGAAGTGAAAGCTATCCAGTCTCAATACAATACAGGTCTTCTTACGGATCAAGAGAGATACAATAAAATTATTGATATCTGGACAGATGCAAACAATGAAATAGCCGAAGCGCTCATGGGGCTTATCCAAAATGATAAGGGCGGATTTAACTCCGTTCACATGATGGCTGACTCAGGTGCGAGAGGGAGTGCTGCTCAGATAAGACAGCTCTCAGGTATGCGGGGACTTATGGCAAAATCTGACGGATCAATCATTGAGACGCCGATTACCTCAAACTTCCGTGAAGGACTCAATGTGTTAGAGTACTTTATCTCAACACATGGTGCGAGAAAAGGTCTTGCGGATACCGCGCTTAAAACAGCGAATGCCGGTTATTTGACAAGAAAGCTTATCGATGTTGCACAAAATGTCAAAATCACCATGGAGGATTGTGGAACACACGAAGGTGTAGAGGTTTCAGATATCGTTGTAGGGAATGAGATGATTGAACCGATTAGTGATCGTATTTATGGACGGGTTATCTCCGAAGATATCATCGATCCTATTACTAATGAGATTATCGCTAACGAAGGAACAATGGTGGACGAAGAGCTTGCTGCCAAGGTTAAAGAATCAGGCGTAAGATCAGTTATCATCAGAACACCTTCAAGCTGTAAAGCTCCAAAAGGTCTTTGTGCAAAATGTTATGGTCTCAATATGGCTGAAAGTAGAATCGTCAAAAGAGGCGAAGCAGTCGGTGTTATCGCTGCACAATCAATCGGTGAGCCCGGAACACAGTTGACGCTAAGAACATTCCACACGGGTGGTACGGCAACAGCGGGGAAAGAAGAGAGACAAATTGTAGCAACAAAAGAAGGGTTTATTCGATACTATAACCTCTCTGTCTATAGAAACAAAGAGAATAAATTGATCGTTGCCAATAGAAGAAATGCCGGTATCTTGCTTGTTGAGCCTAAGATAAAAGCGCTTGAGAGCGGTGTGGTTCATGTTCTTATAACACATGATGAATATATCATCTCTGTGAAGTCAAAAGAGAAAGAAGAGGTAAGATATAACCTGAGAAAAAGTGATGTTTCAAAATCAAATGAGCTCGCAGGTGTTGCGGGTAATATCGAAGGAAAACTCTTCTTGCCGTTCGAGCATGGAGATAAAGTTGAAAAAGGTGACTCTATCGTTGAACTTATCAAAGATGGCTGGAGTATCCCGAGTCGTATACCATTTGGTAGTGAGCTCAAAGTTGAAGACGGTGCACCAATCAATCAAGATGTTCAAGCGGATGCCAAGGGTAAAGTAAGATACTATCTCCTTAAAGGTGATTATCTTGAAGCTTACGGTGATGCTAAGCAAGGTGAAGTGGTCAATGAAAAAGGTTTCTTTGCCGTCATCGTTGATGATAATGATAGAGAAGCAGCAAGACACTATATCTCAAGAGGCTCTATCATCAATATCGCGAGTAACCTCGTGGTCGAGAGAGGTGACGTGATCGCCTCACCTGAAAAATCGATTCAAAAAGTAATCGCCGAGTGGGATCCATATTCTGAGCCTATCATTGCTGAGCAAGCGGGTAAAGTTAAATTTGAAGATATCATTAGCGGTGTAACAGTGAGTGAGCAGTTTGATGAGCTTACGGGTACAAGTAGGTTGGAGCTTAATGAGTATATCCCTACAGCCTATACGCCTGCTATTGTTCTCGCAACTGAGTCGGGTGAGACATTGAGATATCAACTTGATTCAAAAACGATTTTGTTTGTTAAAGATGGTGACAGCGTGGAAATAGCAGACATCATTGCAAAAAGACCGAAAGCTGCGATTAAATCAAAAGATATCACCGGTGGTCTTCCAAGAGTTTCTGAGCTCTTTGAGGCAAGGCGACCGAAAGACATCGCGCTTATCGCTCAGATAGATGGTGAAGTCAGCATAGGGAAACCGTTAAGAGGTAAAGAGAGAATTATTATCCGAGGCGAGAATGGTCAAGAGGTAGAGCAATTTGCCGATAAAGATAAAGCAATTCTCGTCCATAAAGGTGAGTTTGTACATGCCGGTGAGAAATTGACTGACGGCGTTGTATCGAGCCATGATATCATAGCGGCACTTGGTGAGAAAGCCCTTTATGAATATGTCGTGAGTGAAGTTCAGCAAGTCTATCGAAGACAAGGTGTTAATATCTCTGATAAACATATCGAGATTATCGTTTCACAAATGCTTCGACAGGTAAAAGTCGTAGAGAGTGGCGATAGCAAGTTTATTGCCGGAGACATCATCTCAAAACGCAAGTTTAAAGAAGAGAATGATAGAGTTGTAAAACTAAGCGGTGAGCCGGCAATTGCTGAGCCAATCTTGGTAGGTATCACAAGATCAGCCGTAGGTGCTGATAGTATCATCTCAGCAGCATCGTTCCAAGATACTACAAAAGTACTTACTTCTGCATCAATTGCAGGAACGATTGATATGCTTGATGACCTCAAAGAGAATGTTGTTATCGGTAGATTGATACCTGTTGGAACAGGTATGATAGATGTGGAAAAATTAAAATTTAAACCACATGATTGATACGTCCCCACCCTTGGGGCGTAAGTAAAAATAAAGAAAAAATTGGTATAATACCTTCCATTTTTCTGCGCTTACAGCATACAAATATATACACAGAGTATCTATTTGTGTGGTGTAACCACCCAGATTTTATGAACAAAAACAGAAAGGAAACATTTTGCCAACCATAAACCAGTTGATTCGCAAAGAGCGAAAAAAAGTGATTAAGAAATCAAAATCACCGGCACTTGTAAAATGTCCTCAAAGAAGAGGCGTTTGTACAAGAGTATATACAACAACACCAAAAAAACCAAACTCGGCACTTAGAAAAGTAGCCAAAGTAAGACTTACGAGTGGTTTTGAAGTTATTTCGTATATCGGAGGCGAGGGTCACAACCTTCAAGAGCACTCAATCGTACTTGTAAGGGGCGGAAGAGTAAAAGATTTACCGGGTGTGAAATACCACATTGTTAGAGGTGCGTTAGATGCATCGGGTGTTGCCAAAAGAACAGTGGCGAGATCTAAATACGGCGCGAAAAGACCTAAATAATATATCTATTTTAGGTTTTAGTTTAAGCAGGTGTTATCGCTTATACCTTTTGGGATGACGCTTGAGTAAATCACAATAAGATTGAAGGAGAAAAGATGAGAAGAAGAAAGGCACCGGTTAGAGAAGTACTCCCTGACCCGATCTATGGATCAAAAGTATTGACAAAGTTTATCAACTCGATTATGTTAGATGGTAAAAAAAGTGTTGCACAAAAAGTTGTTTATGGAGCTCTTAAAAGAGCTGAATCAAAATCTGGAGAAAAAGGCATTGATGTTTTCAATCAAGCGATGGATAATATCAAGCCGGTTATGGAAGTAAAAAGTAGAAGAGTCGGTGGTGCTACATACCAAGTGCCTATCGAAGTTAGACCGGCTAGACAGCAGTCATTGGCTATAAGATGGATCATAGCTGCTACTAGAAAGAGAAATGAGCGAACTATGATAGAGAAATTGAGTAATGAGCTTATGGATGCGGCTACTGAAAAAGGTGCTGCATTTAAGAAAAAAGAAGATACCTATAAGATGGCTGAAGCAAATAAAGCGTTTGCTCACTATAGATGGTAAGGAGATAAATAATGTCTAGATCACATCCTCTTGAAAAAGTTAGAAATATAGGAATTGCAGCGCATATTGATGCCGGGAAAACAACAACAACAGAGAGAATCCTGTTTTATACGGGTGTTTCCCACAAAATTGGTGAGGTGCATGATGGTGCGGCAACAATGGACTGGATGGAGCAAGAGCAAGAGAGAGGAATCACGATCACATCGGCGGCTACTACTTGTCATTGGGAAGGTCATCAGATCAATATCATAGACACCCCCGGCCACGTTGACTTTACTATTGAAGTTGAAAGATCTATGCGTGTTCTTGATGGTGCTGTTGCTGTATTCTGTTCTGTCGGTGGTGTGCAGCCACAATCAGAGACAGTTTGGAGACAAGCAAATAAATATCATGTTCCAAGAATGGTTTTTGTCAACAAGATGGACAGAACCGGTGCTGATTTTTATGAAGTTGAGAGACAGATAAGAGATAGACTCAAAGCAAATGCTGTGCCTATTCAATTGCCTATAGGTGCAGAGGAAAACTTCAAAGGTATTGTAGACCTAGTGACTATGAAAGCTACTGTATGGGGTGATGATCAGTCAAAAATGGGTCAAGAGTATGAGATTATTGACATTCCTGCTGATATGGTAGATAAAGCAAACGAGTATAGAGAAAAACTTATCGAAGCGATATCTGAGTGTGATGAGGTTCTTCTTGAGAAGTTTATGGAAGGTGAAGAGCTGAGTGAAGCAGAGATAAAAGCAGGGATTAAAAAAGCGACACTTGCTATTGAAATCATCCCTATGACTTGTGGAACAGCATTTAAAAATAAAGGGGTACAAACACTTCTTGATGCTGTTGTTGCCTATCTTCCTGCTCCAACAGAAGTTGCCGATATCAAAGGTGAGTATGAAAATGGCGATCATGTTATCGTCCCTTCGACAGATGAGGGCTCAGTTGCAGGACTTGCATTTAAGATTATGACGGATCCATTTGTTGGACAGCTTACTTTTGTGAGAGTCTATAGAGGTGTACTCGAATCAGGAACCTATGTCTACAACACAACAAAAGATAAAAAAGAGAGAATCGGAAGACTTCTTAAGATGCACTCAAACAAGAGAGAAGAGGTAAATAAGCTCTATGCCGGCGAAATTGGTGCGGTTGTAGGTCTTAAAACTACACTTACGGGTGATACACTCTCAAGTGAAAAAGATAAAGTTATCCTTGAGCGCATGGAATTCCCGGATCCGGTTATCTCTGTTGCGGTTGAACCTAAAACAAAAGCCGATCAAGAGAAGATGGGTGTTGCGCTAGGTAAATTGGCACAAGAAGATCCATCTTTTAGAGTAGCTACAGATGAAGAGTCCGGTCAGACAATTATCTCCGGTATGGGTGAACTTCACCTGGAGATTCTTGTTGATAGAATGATGAGAGAATTCAAAGTAGACGCAGAAGTCGGCGCGCCGCAAGTTGCTTATAGAGAGACTATCAAAACTGCTATTGATAAAGAGTATAAATATGCGAAACAGTCAGGCGGTAGAGGACAATTTGGTCATGTATTCTTGAAGATTGAGCCACAAGAACCGGGTGCGGGTTATGAGTTTATCGATCAGATCAAAGGCGGTGTTATCCCAAAAGAGTATATCCCTGCTGTTAATAAAGGTATCCAAGAGGCTATGGATAGAGGTATCCAAGCCGGATATCCTGTCGTTGATGTAAAAGTGACTCTTTATGATGGTAGTTACCATGAGGTTGACTCTTCTGAGATGGCGTTTAAACTTGCAGGTTCTATGGGCTTTAGAGAGGGTGCTAGAGCAGCAAATCCTATTATTCTCGAACCTTTGATGAAGGTTGAAGTTGAAGTCCCTGAGGACTATATGGGAGATGTTATCGGCGATATCTCAAAAAGAAGAGGTCAAGTGAATGGTATGAGTGAGCGAAGCGGTAATAAGATCGTTGATGCATTCGTTCCACTTGCAGAGATGTTTGGGTATTCAACTGATCTAAGATCGATGACACAAGGTCGTGCAACATACTCTATGGAGTTTGATCACTATGAAGAGGTTCCTTCAAATGTTTCTAAGGAAATCATCACAAAAAGAAACGGCTAATAAGCCATAAAAGAAGCTCAAGCCATGAAGTCTTGAGCTTCATACTACGACTACGGTATTTCTTGTAGTCTCTCCATAAAGCATCCATTTCAGATCTATCTCATTATCGAAACAAAACTCAGCTAGCTCTTTATAGGGAATCTTTCCTCTTTTTTTGATAACAGCAAAATATTGCGGTTCGAGTTTGAGCAAAAGAGCGATATCTTTGTCGTATATTTTTTTACTCTTAGTGCACGTTTGTACCGTGAGTTTTATCCTCTTTATGATGTGGTCTAGTTTGATTATTTTCTCTTGATTGTTCATAACCTAATGGTAACAAATTTTAGGCGTTCACTTTAAAAATATGACTTTTTGAAATATTTTAATCAGTGTTAGTGCTATCTATTGTGATAAGGGTGTGAACATTGCCCCTAGGATTAAAATCAGCTACTATCTTTATCCATTTTGGCTCAAGATATTTCTTGAGTGTGTCATAGATCTCATTGGCTGTATTTTCATGGGAGATATATCTATCCATAAAGCTGTTGATATAGAGTTTCAAAGCTTTGAGTTCTATCACTTTTTTATCCGGTCTATATTCGAGTTTTATGGTCGCAAAGTCAGGGTAGCCTGAACGTGGGCATTTACACATAAACTCAGGAAGTTCGATAGAGATTGTGTAGTTTTTTGGATGTTCATTGGGCCAGTAATTTTCATCTTTGCCTATGTCAAACTCAACAATCTCTTTTTCGCCATACTTCATACTAGACATCCAAATGTTTTACATCTTTTGCATGCGTTTCGATATAGTTTCTTCTCGGTTCAACTTCATCACCCATAAAGAGTGTAAAGACATCACTTGCAGTATCGAAATCATCTATTTTGACTTGCAATAGTACTCTATTTTCAGGAGACATCGTTGTATCCCAAAGTTGTTCCGGGTTCATCTCACCAAGACCTTTATATCTTTGGATGTAAGCGCCTTTTTTGCCTGCTGATTCTATCTTCTCAAGCTCGGCAAGCAAGTCGACATCTTTAAACTCATCCGTAACATGATCTTCGATCTTTTTATAGATATGAATCGCTTCATTATAGTGAGGATTTGAGAAGAGTTCATCATCGATCAAAAGCTCTTCAAGCCCATCATTTGTTTGTACAAAAAGATGAATTGCTTCACTATCTACTTTTTTATTGAGTATATTGTAGCCCAGTTTTTCTAGATATGTTTCGATTATCTTGAAGAGCTCTTTATTGGTCTCGCCTATTTGGTCAGGATTCTCTATGAGGTGACGGATAAGCTCAGGGAGGGCATATCTTTTTTCTATCTCTTTGAGTGTCATCTTATAGTGTGTGACCCATTTAAAGAGGTCAATGATGTCATTTTTCCCCATCGTACTTACTTCGTAATCAGATATTCCATTCTCTATCAAAAAGTGATTGAGCGTCTTTTCATCTTTGATGTAGGTCTCATTTTTCCCTTTTTTATATCTGTATAGTGGTGGTTGTGCAAGATAAAGATAGCCATTTTCAATGATAGGACGCAAAAATCTAAAGAAGAATGTCATCAAAAGTGTTTGGATGTGACTTCCGTCTACATCGGCATCGGTCATGATGATTATCCTATGGTATCTTAGCTTCTCTTCATTAAATTCATCGCCGATGCCACATCCAAGTGCTGTAATCATATTTTTAATCTCATCAGATTGCAATACCTTTTCAAGCCTTGCTTTTTCGACATTAAGTATCTTCCCTTTGAGTGGCAAGATAGCTTGAAATACTCTATCTCGCCCCTGTTTTGCAGAACCACCTGCCGAGTCACCTTCCACGAGATAGAGCTCACACTCTTCAGGTATTTTGCTTTGACAATCTGCAAGCTTCCCTGGAAGCGTTCCAATGCTCATAGAGTCTTTTCTTTTCACTAAATCTTTTGCTCTTTTTGCTGCATCCCTTCCTCTAGCAGCCAACAAGACATGATTCATGATCTCTTTGGCTTCTAACGGTATCTCTTCTAGGTATCTATTGAAATTGGCAGAGAAGAATTTTTGAACAAGCGGTCTGACATAGCTTGAGCCTAATTTCCCTTTCGTTTGCCCTTCAAATTGCGGTTCAGGCACTCGAACAGAAACAATAGCGACCAATCCCTCTGCTGCATCTTCACCGGTAATTTTTGTATTTTTCTCTTTTGCGTTCGCATTTTTTTCTATATAACTTGAGAGAGATCTTGTAAGACCTGCTCTAAAGCCGGCTTCATGCGTACCACCATCGGGAGTTTTTATGTTATTAACAAATGAGAGGACTATGTCCGAATCAGCGTCATTGTACATGATAGCAATATCGATCTCTATATCTTCAACTTTGCCTTGAAAGAATTGAGCAGTTGAGAGAGGATTGTTTTTGTTCATATCCTCCGCAAATTGTTTGAGCCCACCCTCAAAGTGGAATTTTTCAGCAGTGCCGTCTCGCTCATCTTTGAACTCGATAGTTATCTTTGGGTTTAGATACGCAAGTTCTTTAAACCTCTTTATAAGAACAGCTGCATCAAATACGACACCCTCTTTGAAGATAGTTGCATCAGGCCAAAACTCTATCCTGGTTCCTGTTTTTCTGCTTTTGCCCGTGCTGATAAGATCTTCTTGCGGAATACCCTCTTTGAACGACTGCTCATAAGTACTTCCTTCTCTTTGAACGGTAAGTTTAAGATCACTTGAGAGAGCATTTACAACAGAGACACCAACCCCATGGAGACCACCGGATACTTTATAGGTATCTTTGTCAAATTTACCACCGGCATGCAAAACAGTCATAACAACTGTTGCTGCTGATATCTTTTCTGTTGGGTGTTCACTCACGGGGATACCGCGACCGTTATCTTCTATAATCGCCGAACCCTCTTTTGTAAGTGTTACTTTGATGGTATCGCAATGGCCTGCCATAGATTCATCGATAGAGTTATCGACAACTTCATATACCAAGTGATGAAGACCTTTTGTGGATGTATCCCCGATGTACATCCCGGGTCTTTTTCTAACCGCTTCTAATCCCTTTAGAACTTTGATATTACTAGCACCGTAATTTGCCATTTCTAACTCCGTTTTGTGGTTATGTAAAGATATTTATTTTATCTGAAAAGAGCTTACTAAGGGCTTGTATTGAGGATTATAAAAGCTTTCTATTTTTATCTTTTTTGCTCACAATGCTCTCTATCTTTGAAATTTCACAAAAATCTTTTTTCCCATACGCATCAAGTGCGTATCTTCCGACCATTGCGGCATTGTCAGAGCAGTATTGGAGTGCAACACTATGGAGTCTTTTGTTATGTTTTTTGCATAGCGTATCAAAAGCATCATTGATAGCTCTATTTGCAGCAACCCCACCCACGATAGCAAAATCTTCAATCTTCTCACGCTCAAATATCTTGTTACTCTTTTGCATAAGATGTGCAATGATTGTTTTTTGAAAAGAGGCTGCTATATCTCTTTTGTCTTGCATGGTGAGATTCTCAGCACCCCCGAGGGCTTCTATCTGCAATCGAACGGCATTTTTAAGACCCGAGAGAGAAAATGCGATAAGTGGTGAGTTGATAAGCGGGATAGGAAAATTAAAACGATCTCTATCTCCCTCAATCGCCAATGCTTCTATAACCGGACCTCCCGGGTATCCAAGATGCATCATCTTCGCACACTTATCATAGCTCTCACCGATACTATCATCCATAGTTGTTGCAAGTATGGCTATTTTTTCATAACTCTCAACACGTAGGATCATCGTATGACCACCCGAGACAAGCAGTGCTAAAAATGGAAAAAAAGACTCTTTTTCTATAAAAAGTGAATAGATATGTGCCTTAAGATGATTGACTGCGATGAGTTGAAGCTCAAGCATACTTGCTAGGCTCTTTGCCATAGCAACACCTTCCATAAGCGTTACGCCAAGACCGGGCTCGTTTGTAACTGCGACGGCTTTGAGTGAGCCAAAATACTCTTTAGTTTCTTCCAAAATCTTTGGAAGTGTCACGGCATGGAGTCTAGAGGCAAGTTCGGGGACAACACCCCCATATTTGGCATGCTCACTCTCTTGAGATATTTTCTTATAAAAGAGGAGTTTTTTTGTGCTTATCTCTGTAACAGCTATAGAGCTATCATCGCAGCTACTTTCAATGCTGAGTATCAAAAATACTCCTTATATTTTACAAGGTTAAGTATCTGTGGCCACTCCCCAAAACCGCTGTCACTATTGATATGTCCTGCATTTTTTAGCGTGATAAGATCAGCATTATATTTTTCGCTCATCTTTTTCGCTTCATCGATTTGTATATAGGGGTCACTGTCTGATGCTACTAGGTCAATCTTTTTAGCATAGAGCGTTTCAGGAAGGGTGAGTGGGAAAAAAGTGCTAATGGTTCCGATATCTGTCTCAATGCTTGGCGGAGCAACGAGGATGAGATGTTCAACGGTTTCGAGACTCTCTTGTGCGAGCCAAAACCAAAGTGTGCATCCAAGTGAGTGGCATACCACCGTTTTGGGTTTAAAATCTTCAAGAGATTTTTTTGCCAGTTTGAGCCATCTATTGCGTGAGGGATAGTGCGGGTTATCAAGTAGTGGAAAAGAGATAGTGCCATACTCATTTGCCAATTTTCCCGCAAGCCATGATTGCCAATGCGGATAGTCGCTTCCGCCCCATCCATGCAATAAAAGTGTTTTAGGCGTTGACATAGTCTCTTACCTCTTTGTCTATCGCTATGATCTCTTCTAGGGTATTTGCTTTGAGAGAATCAAAACTTTTATAAGCATCCAATACAATATCACTCATCCCAAAAAAGCTACACTGTTCATTTTTAAACTTCAAAATAGCCTCTTCATTTGCGGCGTTGATAACAACACCTAAGTGAGGATGTACAAGCAGATGATCTTTGATTTGCCAGATCGGGTAGCGACTACTTTGTATCTCTTGAAACTCTATCGCTCCGATTTTTGCCAGATCAAGCGGTGGCAGTATCGCTTCATCAATCTTTTGATTGAGTGCAAATGCGATAGGAAGTTTCATATCCACATCTGCTAAATGTGCTGTAGTTGAGCCGTCTTTAAACTCTATAAGTGCGTGGATGATGGATCTTTTTTCTATAAGTGCGTCTATCTTGTCGGTATTAAAAAGCCACTTTGCCTCTAAGAGCTCAAAGAGTTTATTGGTCATAGTTGCACTATCGATTGTAATCTTGTCACCCATAGACCAGTTGGGATGATTGAGCGCCTCTTTAAAGGTCGCTTTTGCCATTTTATCGCTATCCCAATCTCTTAGTGCGCCGCCGCTAGCCGTGATATAGAGTTTACTAAACGCTCGCTCGTTTTGGAGGTACCAAAGTCCAAAATGCTCACTATCGATAGGAGTTATATTGCTGTGATCTATGAGTGCACCTGCTACGACAAGTGACTCCTTGTTTGCAAGGGCTATCTTTTTGCCGAGTTCTTGTGCTCGTATAGTCGGAGCGAGCCCGGCAAATCCTACAAGTGCGTTGACAACTATTTCACTTTCACAAAGTGAGAGCATCTCCAAGATACCCTCACTCCCACAAAATACCCGCGCATGCTTTACTTTTTCTCTATCTTGTTCGTTTTTAATCGCTACATATTTTGGATGAAATTGTGCTATTTGCTTATTGAGTAATGCGATGTTATCGCCGGCACTTAGTGCCTCAACAACTCTATCGAATCTTGAGGCAATCTCAAGTGTATTGACCCCGATAGAGCCTGTTGAGCCAAGAAGAGCTATCATAGAAGAACAAGAGATCGAAGAGCGAGTATCATGATGACTGCACCAAAGAGATAGCCATCTATTCTATCTAAGATACCACCATGTCCCGGAAGCAGATCGCCGCTATCTTTGACACCTGCCGTTCTTTTGAGGTAGCTTTCAAAAAGATCGCCAAATATTGCTGCGAGTGATGTCAAGAGTGTTACAAGAAAAGCAACAGTCAACGAGTAGTATCCGATGAGTAGTCCGATAGCAGTACCGACGACGGTAGCTATGAAAACCCCCCCTATAACACCCTCTAAAGTTTTATTAGGAGAGGTGTCACTAAATTTTGTTTTCCCGAACATCTTGCCGATAAAAAATGCTCCTGCATCCGTGATTGATACAGTTATAAGGAGCCAAAACATCGCATCAATCCCAAAATCCAAATAGAGTGTCAAGAAAAACAAAATCGCACTCACAGGGTATAAAAAGGGCAGGATCAGCTTTTTATCAAAATTATGAAAATATGCCAAAGATGCAGCAAATATGATTGCGATAAGGAAAAAAAGATCATCAGGATTAGGATAGAAATAAGCACATATCCATATCACTGCCGCCCAAACATACGCTGAGGGAGCTTTAATCTTAAAGAGTTGCATCGATTCATAAAATGCAAACATATACACAACGCCCAAAAAGGCCCACATAAGAGTGAAATTGTCGATCCACCCGATAATCCCTATGACAGCAAGAAGTCCAATGGCGGTGAACCATCGCTCTTGGTAGTCTGTAAAAAGTTGTTTCATGGATCCCCTTTAGCTTTAAAAGCTCAAATCAAAATTGTTTGAATTATAACACAAAACGGCTCAACTTCTGATTTCAATCCCCTCTTTTGTTACACGAATGCTCTCATAATTGGTATAAAAAACATTGGAGCCTTCTTGAGGTTTGACAAATTTCCTCTTTGTATAATCCACGGTATATTCGCCCGCATTTTTTGTTGAGAAATCAACACAGAGCCTCGCAGATCGCATCAAGACTTCATTTGGGATGGATTGTTTGTCTGTTTTGATAATGACATGTGCAGAAGGGATACCTTGTATATGCATCCAGATATCGTTTGCTTTAGCTAAAGCAAGCAGTTTTTTATTTTCATTTTGGTTTTTCCCTACGATGATTTTGTAGCCTTGCACCCAAAAGACCTCTCCATCTTCATTTCTATTTTTCTCCTTCTTTTGTGCCGTTTTATGCGGTATAAAAGTTGAGAGCTCTTGCATATCTGAAGCTGTTGCAATCATTGTTTTCAATCTGTTTAAAAAGTCTATCTTACTCTCAAGATTTTCTCGTTCAAGATAGATATGTTTTGCTCTATTTTTTCTCTTTTTTGCCAATAGATAGAAGTGATCGGGTATTCTATTTTTGGGCGTATCGCTTGGAAGCTCTATCGTGATCTCATTACCCTCATAATCGAGAGTTTTTAGCACCTTATCAAAAGGCTGTATGGCATGAAGGTTCGCAAGCGTGATCCCTCCATAGAGCGTATATTTTTCTATCTCTTCTTTGAGCTTCTCTTTGTTTGGCAGTGCATCAAGACGCTTTAAGACTTTTTTGAGTTTTCTTTCAATCTCTGCTGTAAGATTTTGCTTTGTCGCATCTATCTTTTTTTGAGTAAGATCGCGGTAGTTTTGATCAACTATTTTTTCTATATCTTGATCACTCTGTGTCTCCTTTTGCTCTCTTTGTTTGAGTGGAAGTAGTGCGACTCCCGGGCGCACAACTCTAAATGATTTTGAAGCATCGATATGGCGGAGTGCTTCGATGATTTGCTCATTTTCATCGAGCAGTATCACATTTGTGTGGCGTCCCGTAAATTCAAATTGGAGTTTTATCTCTTTTGATTTATAACTACTTTTACTCTCAAGATTGAACCGTAATACTCTATCATTTGCGACGATCTCGATGGAGCGAATCTTAGAGTGCGTTATGAGTGATTCAAGTGCATTATCAAAAGGAGCATTATAGTTTTGCAAAAAGGGTTTTTGTGTGCTTCTATAGACCGTACTTTCACCTCTAGTCATCATAAAACCAAACTCATAGTCACGATCAAAACGCAATAAAATAGTATTTTCACCTATGCGTTTTGCTTTCTGGATAGTTGTATATTGGCTGAGGTATTTTTGCAATAAGACCAGTTCGCTATATGTCACGCTCACTCCTTGGATTAGGCGGTATTTTACCATATTATGGTATAATTCCCCAATTTTTAATAAGGAAACTTTTATGGAATCAACCATTACGGAAAAGATATTTTCAGCGCATGCCAATCGTGAAGTCAAAGCAGGAGAGATCGTTCGTGTTGCTATCGATATGATTATCGGAAACGATATCACAACACCGATTTCTATCCGTGCTTTTGAGCAGAGCGGTGCAAAAAATCTGGCACGCCCTGAGAACTTTTGTATCGTAATGGATCACTATATTCCTGCAAAGGATATCGCTTCGGCCAATCAAGCGAAGATTAGTAGAGATTTTGCCGCGAAGCATGATTTGAAGTATTTTTTTGACGAAAAAGATATGGGGATAGAGCACGCGCTTTTGCCTGAGAAAGGGCTTGTAATCCCCGGCGATGTCATCATAGGAGCCGATAGCCATACCTGCACGCACGGTGCACTTGGAGCATTTAGTACGGGTATGGGTAGTACCGATTTGGCATTTGGGATGATCACGGGAGGCAATTGGTTCAAAGTGCCTGAGTCTATCAAAGTAGAGCTTGTCGGCAAACCGGCAAAATGTATTTACGGTAAAGATATCATCTTAGAGGTGATTAGACAGATCGGCGTGGATGGCGCTTTATATAAAGCATTAGAATTTGTAGGTGAGGGCATAGCGCATTTGAGTATGGATGATAGATTTTCTATCTGCAATATGGCGATCGAAGCGGGCGCAAAATCGGGCATCATAGCTGTTGATGATGTAACATTAGCTTATCTTGAAGAGAGAAAAACAGCTAATGGAGGCTTAAGAGATGAGCCAAAGATTTATCACTCTGATAGTGATGCGACATATGTACAAACTTTAAGAATCGAGCTTGATAAACTCTCTCCGGTAATCGCCTATCCGTTCTTGCCATCAAACGGCAAACCGATCGAGCAAGCCGTTGCCGATGATTTGAAGATTGATCAGGTGATGATAGGAAGTTGTACAAACGGAAGATTGGAAGATTTACGCATAGCAGCTTCTATCATGAAAGGCAAAAGAGTGGCTAAGTATACGCGCATGATCGTCACGCCTGCAACGCAAAAGATATTTATGCAAGCCGAAAAAGAAGGATTGATAGATATCCTTATAGAAGCAGGTGCTGTTGTGAGTAATCCGACTTGTGGGGCATGTTTGGGTGGTTATATGGGGATACTCGGTGATGGTGAGCGTTGTGTTGCTACAACTAATAGAAACTTTGTGGGACGTATGGGTTCAAGAACGAGCGAGATATATCTTGCCAATTCAGCCGTCGCTGCTGCGAGTGCCATTGCAGGGAAAATCGTCGATCCAAGAGCTATCTAATGCTTAGCGCGCTACGAAGCGTGCATCGATAATCACCTCTCCTTCGATATACACCTCAGCTCTAAATAGATCCCCGCTCTTATAGGTCGCGACCCCTTTGGGGGTACCGCTCATGACGATATCTCCATCTTCTAGGCTCATAAAACTTTGTATCTCTTGAAGGAGAGCGTCAGGTTTATGAATCATAAGTTCATAGTGAGCATGTTGCTGCAAAGTATCATTGCGGTAGAGTTTCATCTCAAGCGTTGTGATATCACCTTTGAGTGGAACAAAATCACTCAAAACGGCGGAGTTGTCAAAGGCTTTTGCGCGCTCCCATGGGAGTCCTTTTGATTTGAGATACTCTTGCATTTTTGCTTTGGTGAGATCAAATCCAAAACCAACGGCAGCTAATCTTTTATCTTCAATTAAGAAACATACCTCGCCTTCAAAGCGGCAATCCTCTTGTATGAAGTAGAGTGTATCTGATATCGCTGAGTTTGGCTTGCAAAAGAGCACCGTCTCCTTAGGCGTCTCATTGCCGAGTTCTTGGATGTGCTCGGTGTAGTTTCTCCCTACGCAGATGATCTTTGAGGGGATGAGTTTTTTATAAAGGTAGGTTATGGTTTTCATATGAGAATTGTAACAGATTTATATTTATTTTTTTTCTATCAGTAAAATCGTCGTTTCGCAATTGTGCGGGCGTTGCTTCATGCTCCGATCTCCGATGATAGAGCCACGCAACTGCACAAGAAGTGCGAAAGCGACAAGTTAATCGTGCTTATTTATCACTCATGCTATCGACAATTGCAAGTGCTCTTTTCTTTGCATTTTCCACTTCATCAAGTACAAGTGCAACAGCTAAGCGGCGACCTTTATGTGATTCCGGCTTGCCAAAGACACGCACGAAGCTATCTTTACTAAAGGCACTTTCCGGGATATCAAGCACGGGGCTATGGCTCTCACTTTTTGCTTTATATGCCCCACTTGCTCCACTACCATAAAAGGTAAAATCAAGCGGTAAACCAAGCACAGCGCGCACATGCAATGCAAACTCGCTTTGACTTTGTGTGATGAGTGTTACCATTCCCGTATCATGTGGACGAGGAGAGAGTTCTGAAAAGTAGACTACATCATTTTTAACAAAGAACTCCACACCAAATATCCCTCTGCCACCAAGACCGTCCGTCACGGCTTTTGCCATCTCTTGTGCTTGTTTGAGTGCATTTTCGCTCATCGCCATAGGTTGCCAAGAGAGGATATAATCCCCATCTTTTTGCACATGCCCGATAGGCTCACAAAAGACGGTTTCATTTTCTGTTCGTACCGTCAAAAGCGTAATCTCATAATCAAAAGGGATAAACTCCTCGACGATGAGTTCACTCGCATCGCCTCTCGCTTCTTTTGCTATCTCCCATGAGCGCTCTATATCATCAGGAGTTTTTGCGATACTTTGTCCATGTCCCGAGCTACTCATAACAGGCTTGATAACGCAAGGGTAACCAAGTGCATCAGCGGCTGCTCGAAGTTCATCCAAACTTTTTACAAATTGGTAGCCACTTGTTTTAAGTCCAAGATTTTCAGAGGCAAAGACTCTGATATTTTTTCTATTCATTGTTTTATTGACCGCTTCAGCATTGGGGATCACATGATAACCTCTTGCTTCTGCTTCAAAGAGTGCTTCGATGTTAATCGCCTCCACTTCAGGGAGGATAAATGAGGGTTTCTCTTTTTCAATCACTTCTAAAAGCGCCTCTTTACTTTTCATATCTATAGCATAGCTACGATTGGCTACAAGGTGCGCAGGGGCATTTTCATATCTATCGACAGCAACGACTTCAATCCCGAGTCTGCTTGCTTCGATGGCAACCTCTTTGCCGAGTTCGCCTGAGCCTAGGAGCATGATTTTGATGGCATTTTGTTGGAGCGGAGTAGTAAAGCGCATAGTAAATCCTCATTGAAATTATAGTAAAGATTGTATCGAAAATCAGATAAAAATCTTAGGCTTATGCATCAAGCACATATAAAATATCTCTAAATTTGAAAATCATTATCAAAAATAAGTTTCAATTAAAAATATAAAGATATACTTCTAATTATGATAATCATTATTATTTGTATAAAGGATGCTAAAGGCTATGGAAGAGTTAAAAGATTATATTGAGTACGGTGTTATCGGTATTCTGATTGTTATGAGTATTTTCTCACTTACTGTTACGATAGAGAGACTTATCTATTTTAAAAGAGTTAAGCTGACTCAATTTAAAACGAAAAATGAGGCCGAGATAGGGCTTTCAAATAATCTCTCAATGCTTTCTATTATCGGCTCAAATGCTCCTTATGTGGGTTTGCTTGGGACGGTATTTGGCATTATGATCGTTTTTTATGATATGGGGATGAGTGAAGGGATTGACCCTAATGTCATCGTCATAGGACTTTCGATGGCGCTGAAAGTGACAGCAATCGGACTTTTGGTTGCCATCCCTTCAACCATGATCTATAGCGGCTATTTACGAAAAGTAGATAAATTGATGGCGAGGTGGGAAGATGAGGTCGCTTAAACGCCAAGAGGGGATGAATGTCGTCCCCTTCATCGACGTACTTTTGGTTTTGCTTGCCATTATTTTTGTTATCTCAAATTTTATAGCATTGGGCAAGATAGAGGTCAATCTTCCAAGTGCGAGTACAACAACAGAGATCAAGGAGACAAAGCATCATATAGCAATCACAAAAGATGGAGAGTTATTTTTTAATGATGAGAGTATCTCAAAAGAGGCATTTGAAGAGAAAATTAAAGAGATAAAAAAAGAGGATATTGTGATTATCCGTTCTGATAAAAAGGCATTTTATGAGGACTTTGTTTTTGTGATTGATACACTCAAAACACATCAGATAGACAAAATATCTATGGCGGTAGAAAAATGAATGAGTATGTTGTGTTGGACTCAAAAGAGCTTTTTGGTTCAGGCAAGATTATAAAGATACTCCATAACGGAAATATCTATATTTTGCGTATTACCAAAGATAATAAATTAATTCTTACAAAGTAGGGGGTTGTTTATGAAAGAGCGATTTTTTTTAAAAAGTTTTATTCTTTCCATGGTTTTACATGTTGCATTGTTCGCCGGTTTTGTTACTTATGATAAACCTACAGTAACAAGTTTGCCGGCAAAAGTAATCACCTTGAGTGTGGATATGTACACGCAAGAAGAGAAAAAAGAGATTGTAGAAGAAAAAATAGAAGAGAAGCAAGTTGAGCCTGAAACCATAAAGAGAGACTCCATCGTACAAGAGCCCATAAAGCCGAAGAAAAAACCTAAAAAAATCGTAAAAAAACAAAAAAAAGTAGAAAAAAAAGTTGCAAAACCTCAAAATCAAGAACCACTTAATGAAATGCTAACTGCTTCAAAACAAAAAGATTTTGTTCGCACTAATTTTGGGATTATTCGTGATAAAGTTTTAAAAAATCTTATCTATCCGAGAATGGCAAAAAGGATGGGACATGTAGGTACTGTTGAGGCGACATTGGTTATCTCGAGAGATGGGAGGCTACTCAAATATTATATCACAAGAAGTTCCGGATCAAAATTTTTAGATAAAGCAGCAATGCAAGCACTCCAAAAGATAAAAAATGATACTTTTCCAAAACCTGCACAACAAACACGTATAGCGTTGCCTATAGGATTTAAGCTTAATTAAGGATTAGGGTGTGATTGAGGTTTTTATTTTGGCATTTGCGTTGAGCATGGATGCCTTTGCTGTTTCTATAGGGCTTGGTGTTAAAGAGAAGAGCGATAGCGGAAAATTAGCGCTTCAAGCCGCTGCATTTTTCGGTATATTCCAAGCCATAATGCCTTTCATTGGCTATGTAGGCGGTGTAGGATTGACGCATTATATTCAAGGCTATGATACGCTTATTGCTTTTATTCTCTTATGTTTTATAGGCGCAAAGATGATCTATGAGGCTTTCGGAGAAAATGTCGAAGAAGAGATCTCTTTGGTGTCCAATAAAGTGCTTTTGATGCTTGCTATTGCAACCAGTATCGATGCTATGGCAGCAGGTTTTAGTCTGCATCTATTGAGCGTCAATATTTACCTCGCGCTTATGATTATAGGTTCTGTAACCTTTTTTATATCTATTTTAGGTGTCTATATAGGGCAAAAAGGTGGTGCTCAATTTGAGAGTCAAGCAGAGATATTAGGCGGTGTCGTTTTGATAATGATTGCATTTAAGATACTGCTTTTTTAAAACCTCGATAATACTTTTAGAGCGAAATATAATCCTTTTAAAACAAAAAACATATTGATAATTGATATCAATTTCTGTAATATGTTGAGAAAAAACGGGGATGTATATTTTATGTTTAGAAAAATATTATTAGTCATAAGTGTAGTTTCTTTCTCTTTCGCATTAACTCCTTTTGAAATCGCACAAAAAGTAAAAGAAAACTCAGACGGATACGGTAGCTCTAAAAGTACCCTTGAAATGGTTTTGATAGATCAGACAAAAAACGAATCAAAAAGAGTGATGCATTCGCTTTCTTTTGAAAATAGAGACAAAAACGGTAAAGATGGCGATAAATCTTTAATGGAATTTAAGATGCCCTTAGATGTAAAAGGGACAAAATTTTTAACACATGAGAAGATCGATAAAAATAATAACCAATGGTTGTATCTGCCTGCACTGAAGCGCATTAAGCGCATTACAAGTAAAAATAAAAGCGGTTCGTTTATGGGGAGTGAATTCTCTTATGAGGATATCGCCTCAAGAGAGCCTTCAAAATACGATTACTCCAAAGAGTATAAGGAGGTGGAGCTTAAAGGGGTTAAAAGCTATAAATATGAGCGTTATCCAAAAGATCAAAACTCAGGATATTCCAAGCAGATCGTTTGGGTGGATGCATCACGGTTTGTGGGCTTAAAAATCGAATTTTATGATAGAAAAAAAGAGCTTTTAAAAACGGCAACATATAGCAACTATAAAAAAATAGGCGATACATATCGAGTCGGTAGCATATTTATGCAAAATCATCAAAATCATAAAAGTACGAAATTAAACTATCTTGAGGATGAGATTCATCTTAATCTTGATGCTTCGCTTTTTACAAAAAGATATCTAAAAGATTAACGGTTGAAGCGATTTCTTTTTTTCTCTTTTGCGGTGAGTGCTCTTTGTGCAAATGAGTTGGAGCTCAAAAGCTATATTGGATATGAGTATAAATCCTATCTTAAAAAGAGTGTAGACAAAAGAGATTATAACAGCGCTTTGACATTTCAAAATGAATTAAAATATTCGTTTGACAATTCAAGGCTCTACTCAAAAATAGATATTATAGAAGATACCGACGAATCGCAAAGAGATTATATTGACCTTACAGAATTTTATATTGTTGTTCCTTCGAGTAATTTTGATTTTTATTTTGGCAAAAGAGTGATTTTTTTAGGGAGTTTAGAGGCGTATAATATAGTAGACATCTTTAATCGCCAAAATTATCAACGCGATTCGCTTAGTGAGTATAAAAAAGGTGTATATCTAATAGGTATTAATTACTATTTTGAAGATGATTCGAGACTCAATGTTTACATAAAAAGTTTCGAAGAAGATATAAAGTTCCTTTCTGAGAGCTCACCTTATTACCCTTTTGGTGCAAATACATACGACAAAAAACTTCTTTTTGCAAACGGCAACGAACAACCCTCTTTATTGCTGACATATGCAAAAACTTACGATGAATATATAACAGCAGATGTATGTTATGGGTTTTTTTACGGGTACGATGATCATTTGTTTTCAAAAAAAAGCGGAAACAAATATCAAAGTATGCTGTTTCAAAGCATGAAATTTTTTACTTATGATACTTTTGTGGTAGGTGCGGCACTTTTAAAATTAGAAGCAAGTTTTACAAAGATTCAAGATGATGCCCATTATGATCTTGATGATTTTTATGATATCGGTATCGGGGCTGAATATACGCTTGAGAGAATAATAGGCAATCATAATCTTGGGATTATAGTCGAATATTATAAAGCTGACGACCCGTTTACTTTTTTTGATAATGATCTTTTTTTTGCGCTCCGCTACTCACTCAACGATAAAGATTCCAGTGAATTTCTAGGAGGTATTGTCAAAGATTTACAAAGCGATGAGGTAAGTGCTTATGCAAAATATGAGGGAAGATTGAGTGATATGTTCAAAATTAGCGCAGATATCAGATATCTTAAAGGTGAGAATTATCTCGATGAACATCTGCGTTTAGGATGTGAAATAAAATACTACTTTTAACAAAGGAAACAACATGTTAGATAAAACAAGATTTGCGAAGGGTATCATCAAATATAGATGGGCTATCGTTCTACTGATACCCCTTTTGATTGTCTTACTTTTTGCTTTAAATATAAAAAATGCAGGGGTTGAAACCGATTTTAAGATGTGGTTTGATAAAGATTCAAAAGTGATGCAAAATTTTGAGCATTTTAAGCAGACTTTCGGCTCGGATGACAGATTGATGATAGCATTGAGAAATGAAAAAGGGATTTTTCAAAAAGAGACACTTGAAAGCATTCAAGATATAACTGAAGCGCTTTGGCAAACGAAATTCATTGCAAGGGTAGACTCGATTACCAACTATCAATATGTGCATGTAAGTAGTGATGATCCCGATGATATTATCGTGGAAGATTTCATAGAAGATATCGATACGCTGAGTGATTTAGACTTGAAGGAAAAAGAGAAAATCGCCGTCAATGATGTGCAGACAAAAAATCTTTTGGTATCTGCAGACGGGAAATCGGCAGTTATAGTTGCTCGTATGGTATATTCTGAACACTTGAAGCCTGCCGATTATATTGCTTTACACAAAAGTGCAAATGCAATAATCGAACAAAATAGACTTCGCGGAGTAGAATATTATAGCATGGGAGTTCCTGCTTATACAAACGCCTTTATGAGCACGATTAATAGCAACGCCAAGATATTTTTTCCGGTGTTTCTTCTAGCTATTATTGCTCTACTTGCTCTTATCTTTAGAAATATTTGGGGAGTTGTTTTGCCAATTACGGTAGTGGTATTAACGATCTTGTTTATTGCCGGATTTACATTCGGACTAGGATATAAGCTCAACACTATCACATCGATGTTTCCTATATTTATTATCGCTATAGGTATTGCCGATTCAATTCATATATTTTGGGTATGGAAGCATAAACGCGAAGAAGGGGCGAACAATGAAGAGAGTGTTATTTTCTCCATAGAAAAGAATTTTATGCCCGCGCTCATTACTTCATTGACGACATTTGCAGGGTTTATCTCTCTTGGTATTAGTAAGATTGTTCCCATGCAGGCATTTGGGATACTGCTTGCTTCAGGTGCGGTTATGGCATTTTTATTGAGTATTTTGCTTTTACCTGCTTTTTTAAGCGTGATTCATCCAAAGATAAAAGTTAAAAAACAAAATACCGATAAATTAAAAGAGAGAGTTGCTCAATATACTCATTTTGTTGTAAGAAATGATGTAAGAATTATCATTCTAAGTGTTTTATTTATAGTTGTTTGTACAATCGGGATCAAAGATATAAGTATTGATACCGATTTTGCCAAGCAGTTCGGAAAAGATACGCCCATTCGAAAAAGTGCTGAATTTGTTGAAAAAAATATAGGCGGAACCATTTATCTTGAGATCATTGTCGATTCCAAAGAAAAATCGGGCGTCAATAATCCACGATTAATGAAAGATGTTGATAGATTTAGTGAAGCATTCATGAAGCGATATGAGAGAATACGCCATGTGAGTTCTCTTTCTCAAGTTATCAAACGCTATCACAAGTTGATGAACGGTGATCAAGAGACATTTTATAAGATACCTAATTCAAAAGAGCTAATCTCCCAATATATGCTTCTGTATTCTCTTTCATTGCCTCAAGGAATGGGTATTAACGATATGATGGATGTAGATGGTAGGTATCTTAGGGTTACTGCTATGATGAATATCACGAGTGAAGCCAAAAAGCTTGAGATGTACAATTGGACAAGAAAATGGTGGAAGGAAAATAGTAAATTTAGCGCTACCCTAGAAGGATTAACAATGATTAGTGGACATATGAGGATGGAATTGACAAATACGCTTATAACCTCTATCTCTTTAGCTTTAGTTTTTGTAACATTAATCTTTTGGCTTGCATTTAGAAGTAAGTTTTTTATGGCAATTTCAACACTGCCGAATATCGCCCCTTTGCTTATTGCAACAGGGCTTACAGGATGGCTTGGAATCAACCTTGATCTTGGAATGGCGATTGTTTTTGTCGTAATCATAGGAATTGCAATAGACGATACGGTGCATTTTTTATCAAAATATAAAGCTGCAGTCAAAAAAGGAGAGAGTTTGATCGAAGCTATAGAGGAATCTTTGTTGCTTAGTGGGAGCGCAATAGTGATAACCACGGTTATTTTAGTCCTTGGTTTTGCGACTTTTTTGTTTAGCGATTTTGCTATATATAGTAATTTTGGACTTCTTAGTAGTGTGGCACTCTCTTTAGCGATGCTCTTTGATCTTATGCTTTTACCGGCAATTATTAGTGTGATAGAAAAAAGGAGAATAAAATGAAAGAGATGAAGATACTAGTGATTGTAAATATTTTTTGTGTCTCAGCAATGATGGCATTTTTATCGGTAGTAGGACCGATTACTAGAGAGTTAAATCTGCAAGAGTGGCATGCGGGTGTTACCGTTGCTATTGCGGGAGTTTTGTGGGTATTTTTTTCAAGATATTGGGGAAAGAAAAGCGACAAAACAGGTAGAAAACCAATTCTATTCTTAGGTGTCTTGGGTGTTGCGATCGGTTATTTTGCGCTTGCTGTCTTTGTAGATTATGCTTTAATATCTCCGCCTGTTATTTTTATTTCACTTGCTGTTCTGGTCATAACAAGAGGCATTATCGGCGTATTTTATGCAGCAATTACTCCTGTATCAAATGCTTTAATCGCAGATGAGATAGATGAGAAGCATCGAACACCTTACATAGCAAAACTTGGAGCATCAAACGGTATGGGTATGGTGCTTGGTCCGGCTCTAGGCGGTATGCTTGCTATCTACGGGTTGGCAGTACCTCTGTATGCTTTTGCTCTATTGCCGCTTATCGCAGCTTTACTCATTTTCTTTTTTATACCGACCGTGAAGATACATAAAACAAAAGAGCCTCCAAGCCCTAAGATTTTAGACCCGAGACTTAGAGTGCCGATGCTTGCGGCTTTTCTAACAATGTATGCCGTTGTAACCTCTCAGGTGTGTTTGGGGTTTTTTGTTATTGATATTTTGAAGTTTGATATGACAAAGAGTGCTCAGGTAACCGGCTATATACTTTCTTCTGTCGGCGTAATGTTCATTATCGCTCAGATACTTGTAAGTAGATTCAAAAATGTTACGCCTGTTCATTGGCTTCAATACGGTGCTCTAATCGCAATGTTCGGGTTTGTTTTCGTCTCCTTGAGCACAACACAACTTTTTTTAACAATCGGATTTTGCATTTCTACTTTTGGTATGGGGTTTATATTTCCTGCTTTTCAAACATTGGCAGTAAATTTAGTTGATAGAGAGGAGAGAGGTGCTGCTTCGGGTACCGTTTCTGCGGCGCAAGGACTAGGAATGATAGTTGGGCCGTTGGCGAGCACTTTTCTCTACGAGATAAGTCCTATAACTCCATTTGCATTTGCAGCACTTGCATTTGGAGGGTTGTTATTTATCTCTTTTAAAGAGCTTAGAAGGGACAAGATAGAAGGTTGTATCGGATAAAACATTTCTGTTTTAAAACTAAAAGAGTTTATATTGATTGGTTTTTAACGAATTGAAGATAATGCCCTTCTTCCTCTTTTAGCTCTTCATGACTTCCTGTTTGTACGATCTTTCCATCGTCTAATACGTATATTTTATCGACATTTTTTACCGTACTTAATCTGTGTGCGATTGTAATTACCGTTTTATCTTTCAAAAAATCTTTGAGATCATTGTATAGCTTTGTTTCCGTGTGTACATCAAGAGCCGAGGTTGATTCATCAAAGATAACAACAGCAGGATTTGCAATAATCATTCTAGCAATCGATAATCGTTGTTTTTGTCCTCCGCTTAGCTTCATACCGTTGTTGCCGACTATCGTATCAAGCTGTTTTTCCATGTTTAAAATAGTTTCTGCAAGTTGAGCAACCTCTAAAGCCTTATAGATAGTCTCGTCACTTATATGAGTGTTTCCCATGGTTATATTAAAGCGTAAAGTATTGTTAAATAAAATCGGCATTTGTAAAACTAAAAACAGTCGATCTCTTAAACTCTTTTTATTGAGGGCATCAATACTTATATCATTATATGTGAGTTGGCCGCTTTTCTTCACATAAAAACCTGCAATAATCTGAGCTAAAGTAGTTTTACCGCTTCCACTAGCACCGATTAATGCTACTTTCTCGCCGGCTTTTATTTCAAGTGAAATGTTTTTTAATATCTCTTTATTTTGATTATATGAAAAGTTGAGATCGGTTGCTTTTATATCAATTTGTTTTTCTGAAGGCAAAAGGGTATGAGTGCCGTTTGGTTCTTGTGTTAGTTTTAAAATTTTGTTTATTCTGCCAAGCGCCGCCATCGCTGTTGTATATGAATATTGCATAGATAGTAGATCTTGGACGGGTGTCATAATAAACCAGATATATCCAAACATAGCAAACATCATACCGATAGATAAATCACTGTATGCAACCATAACTAAGCCGGCAGCCCTTAATAGCTCAAATGTCATTAAAAAAAGTGTAAATGAAAACCTTTCATAGGCTACACTCTTGTAGTTATAGTTGTTTGATGTTATTTGAATGTTTTTGGCTTTTGAAATAGTTGTATGGGTAAAGTATTCCTCTTTACTGCTTGCTTTGATCTGTCCAAAATGATTTAAGAACTCTCCAACATTATCTTGAAAATCTGCAATGGCTTGGTTTTCTTCTTTTTTCAATTCTCCGACCTGTTTTACAATATTTCTAGAAATAAACATTATGAGAGGCTGTATGATTATTATGAGGAGTCCCAATACGGGATGAATAGTAACGATTACAGCCGCAACGGCAAACAAAGTGAAAATGGAAGTTATAAATCTACTAGCTCCTGAAATTATGAAGCTATCGAGCGTATTTACATCGGTAATTAGGTTTGCGCTCACCGTGCCACTTCCTAAACTTTCATATTCATTTATGGAAACGGTTTTAAGATGTTGTAGCAATCCTTCTCTTATTTTAAATGTGGTGTATTTGGCTATATTTGTAAAAATTTTCGTAATTAAAATCAAAAAAACATAATTAATAAACCTCAAACAAATCACGGTAAAGGTCACTATGGCAATATAATAAAATGCATTTCCGCCTCCAAAGAAGTTGTTGATGTTGTTGACAAAAAAATCCGGTTTATTTAAGAGAACTTCATCAACAAGCATTGGGAGCATCAAGGGTATCGGCACACTAATGAAAATTGATAATATGGTTACAAATTGCCCCACAATCAATAATTTCTTTTTCTTTAAAAGTAATCTCCATATGTATTTTAAGTCAATGAATTGCATAAGCTCTCTCTTTCTGTTTTTCGGATTTTAATATAAAGCAAATATATTTCAAGCAAAGACAAAACAGCAATCCCCTCTAGAAGATGTACTTTAAGCCAAATTAAAGCAAAAATAAATTATTATTGATTTTAATAATCATTATTAAAGATGAAAAATGACAAGTCTTCCAAGGAAAAAACTTTTTGATATCGGTAAAGTTCTCATCAATGAAGCAGAAACGAAATCTTTTAAGAAACAAGTTGCCACTGTAAACAATCAGTTTATAAATTTGAAAATAATTAATGCAATGATAGAAGATAGTGTTTATTTAAACATTGTTGACAATAACATTAAGCAATCATATATTCAAAAATTACACAGTAAAAATAAACATCTTCAAATACGGCTTGTGCTTCAGGGAAAACTAGAAAAATTAGATCATTGCACGAATGAAAAAAAAATTTATAGTAAAAATGAAATTAGCCTAGAGTATAGGGAAAATACAGATGAGTCTTTGCTCAATAAACAAGGGCAGCATATAAAATATATTTGCATAACATTGAATGAAGTTTATTTGAATGAAAATACTTTTTTTTACGATATGTTTAACAAGAATTTTAGTAAAAAGTTTTTTGAGCCCGATCTAGCCAATAGATTTGACGAGCTATTTCAAAGAGATTATTCAAATGAAATCGATAAATTTTATCTAAAAAATAAGACGATGGAAATCATATCTTATGTCCTTGAAGAGCTTGAAAAAAATTACATTTTAAGCGGATTTGATGAAGAGGATGTAAAGAGAATAAAAAAAGCGGAAAATATACTCAATAGCTCTTTTTATGAAAAGATTACTATTGAAATTTTATCTAGAAAAGTAGCTCTCAATCAGACGAAATTAAAAAAAGGATTCAAGCAAATTTACAATAAAACGATTCACGAATATTTAAGAGATGTTAGATTGAGAAATGCTATTAGGTATTTAAAGACAAATAGATACTCCATAAAAGAGGTTGCACTGATGGTAGGATATACAAATCAAGGAAGCTTTTCCTATGCATTTTCAAATAAATATAAGTGCTTACCGAAAGATATTCAAAAGAATTCTGATTTGTAAAAAAAGAATTCCGATTTATAGAAATTAATATTGATATTCATTTTTGATTCAATTATAATCTCTACAAAAACTCAAGGAGAAATAAGATGAAAGACGAAGCTATAAGTATAAGCAAGAAAAAAGCCCAAGAGGAATTGGATCTTTTTTTAAATAATATAAAAACAGTAGTGCTATCAACAGTAAATTCAGAGGGTGAGCCCTTTGCAAGTTACTCTCCGTTTGTGCAAGATGATGAAGGTAATTTTTATGTATTTGTAAGCACCGTTGTGCAACATTCGCACAATATGTACAATACCGGCAAAGCACATTTGCTTTTTGTTGAAGATGAAACTATCACAAAACATATATATGCAAGAAGAAGATTGTATTTTAAAGCACAGGTTGAAAAGTTTGAAGCTCAAGATGAAAGATTTGAAAAAATTGCACAACTATTTGAGCAACAACACGGTGAGCAAGCATCGCTTGTTCGAAGAATGATTGATTCAAGGTTCTATAAGTTAACACCGTATGATGGAACTTTAGTACTGGGTTTCGGTGCGGCATTTAAGCTTGACAAAACAAATAAAAAGATCGAAAAGCTTGAAACTATGAATGGAAAAGCACACAGCATTGTTCATGAAGAAGGATTGAGAAAAGATGCTTAAGGTATTTAAATTATCTGTAGCTTTAGTACTTGCGAGTACTCTAGGGCATGCTTCAAAAATTGTAAGTATCGGCGGGAGTGTCACGGAAACAGTCATTGCACTTGGACATGGAGATGAGCTCATCGGTGTTGATCAGTCAAGTGTCTATCCAAAAGAGATAACTTCAAAACTTCCCAGTGTCGGCTATTGGTTGAGTCTGCCCAAGGAGGGAATACTCTCTTTGAAGCCTGAGATCGTTATACTCAGCAGCCAAGCAAAACCAAAAAAAGTTGTGGATGAGCTCCCTAAATATGATATAAAAACATATATAGTTGAAGATAATCCCTCTTTAGAATCTGCAAAGAACAAGATAAAACAAGTCGGTAAGATATTGGGTGAAGACAAAAAAGCAGATGCAATCATATCAAGAATTGAAAAAAATGTTTTAAAAGTACAAGAGGAGATACAAGGGAAGAAGAAGCCAAGAGTATTATTTGTATTTTCGCAAGGAAAAGGTACTATGATGGCAGCAGGTCAAAATACAAAACCGGGAGTTATGATTGAGCTCGCAGGTGGAGCCAATGTGGTTCAATTTGATCAATATGCCAAAATATCACCAGAATCTATTTTGAAGATGAATCCTGATGTAATCATAAAATCAAATCATGCAGGAGATAGTGGGCTTGATGATAGTGTTGTTGCATCAACAAACGCCGGCAAAAACAGTCAAATTTATACAATGGATATGCTTTTAATTTCTGGATTTACAGTCAGAGTTGATAGTGCTTTACAAGAGCTATCTTGCATGTTAAATAGTAATCAATTATCCTATTGTAAATAAGTTGCGTATGTCGGGTTTAAAAAAATCAACTGTAGGGATATTCTTTGTACTGTTAATTATATCTATGATTCTCAATGTTACGATAGGGGCTTTTAGCCTCTCATTTTCTGAAATATTAAATACTCTCTTAAATCCTGAAGAAAATAAGATTTACTATCAGGTGTTAGTTGATATTAGAGTGCCGAGGGTTATTTTAGGTGTTTTAGTGGGTGTTGCTTTTGGCATTAGTGGAGCAATGATGCAAACCTTATTTAAAAATCCATTAGCCGACCCCTCAATTATCGGTGTATCTGCCGGAGCTTCTGCGGGGGTTGTGATTTTTATGTTGCTCGGAAATTTTTTACCCACATTGCTTTATGATGGTTTTTTATCTTATCTTTCATTGCCTTTGAGCGCTTTTCTCGGGGCAGCCATAACGATATTTGCCATTTATAAATTGGCAACTATTTACAATAAAGTTGCAGTTACCGTTATGCTTTTAGCGGGCATCGCAATAAATGCTATGCTTGGAGCATTGGTTGGTTTATTTACTTATGTAAGCACAGAAGAAGAGCTTAAAAGTTTTACTTTTTGGACTATGGGAAGTTTAGCAGATGGCAATATGAAAATTATACTTATAATGATTCCGATAGTTATTGTTACTTATATCTTCGCAATAAGTAAAAATGTTGAATTAAACCTTATGCTTTTAGGTGAAGATGAGGCTAGAAACTCGGGAGTAAATGCGGAAAAGTTAAAAAAATATATAATTCTTTTTGTATCTTTGGCGATAGGCGCTAGTGTCGCATTTTGCGGAATTATCGGATTTATAGGACTTGTAGTCCCGCATATAGCAAGATTATTAGTCGGATCAAATCATAAGTTTTATCTGCCTCTTAGTGCTATTTTAGGAGCATTTGTTCTTTTGTGGGCCGATAGCATTGCTAGAATCATAATAGCGCCGGCAGAACTTCCCATAGGCATCATAACGGCTCTGCTTGGTGCGCCGTTTTTCTTATGGCTTCTAATTAAGAACAGACAAGACTCTATGGCCTAAAGAATAAAAATGTATCAAATAAAAAAGATAAACTACTCGATCCAGAGAAAACAAATACTGAGCAACATAAATTTAGAGATTAAACCTAATAATTTTTTATCTATTGTCGGTCCTAACGGTTGTGGAAAATCAACTTTAATTAAAAGTATCAATAGAAACTTAGATATCCAAGAGGGAAGCATCACACTAGATGATCAAAATATTGAAGGCTATAGCGATAAACAGTTAGCCTTAAAAAGATCGGTCCTCAATCAATCTTTTTTCTTTCCTTACAGTTTTAAAGCTATTGAAATAGTTGAAATGGGGCTCTATGCGCATGAGCTAAGCTATAAAAAGAAAAGAGAAATTTTGGACTATATCGTTGAAAAATTAAATATAGAGCCTTTGAGGGATAAAGATTATCAAGGTTTATCCGGCGGTGAAAAACAGAAAATTCAATTTGCTAGAGTCGTAGCACAGCTCTTTAGCAGTAAAGAAGAAGAAAAATTCCTTTTTTTGGATGAGCCTACCTTGAATCTAGATATTTTTTATCAATATAAAATCCTAGAGTTGACAAAAGAGTTACAAAAGGATTTAAATATAGGGGTTTGTGCCATTTTACATGATATAAACCAAGCCTATCTATACTCTGATGAAATTGTTATGATGAAAGAGGGTGAAATAAAATATTTTGGAGAAACGAAAAAAATTTTAACATATGAAAATATTTATGAGGTTTTTCATGTCGAAAGCGAATTTGTTTATTCAAAGAGACTTAACAGAGAAATATTGATTACCACATCCTAATATTTTATAAAAGCCCGATTTGTTGAAAAAAAAATCTAAATTATAAAAAACAATATTGATATCCATTATCATTTTAATTATAATTCACTGAAATAAATTTAAGAAAAAGACAAAGGAAAAGTTATGTACAAAACAAGTCAATTGGCAATTCTAGCACTTTCGTTATTGGTTACAAACTCATTGGGTGAAACTTTAGCACTTGAAGATGTAGTTTTGACGGCAAAAAGTGAAAAGAGCGTAAAGGATTTATCGGGGGTCGTTACGGTAGTTGAAGCAGAAGATATAGAGAAGCTCAATGCTACAAATATAAAAGATATTTTAGTGAGAACGCCGGGGATAATCAAAACTGCCGCTACGGCCATGATGGGAGGAAGAGAGAGTATCTCTATTAGGGGGCTTGACAGTACTTATTCTCTTATTTTGGTTGATGGTAAAAAGATAAATCCAACAGACAATTATATAGGACATAGCGATTTTCAATACTCTTGGGTGCCCGTTGATATGATTGAAAGAATTGAGATCATCAAGGGACCAAAAAGTTCTATCTACGGCTCACAAGCTATCGGAGGCGTGATAAATATTATCACAAAAAAAGATAAAAGAAAAATTTATGGAGAGATAAATACTCAAGGTGGCTTCTCTTCTGCCGAAAACGGTGGTGATGAGAAGAAGATCAGTGCAAATATCGGCGGGAATATAACAGATAAACTCTCTGTCTTCTTAGGTGTAAACGGAAATGAAAGAGACGCCACGGGAGGTGCCGGATTTACCCCATTTGGCTACCCTACAGATGAGGCGACTTTTATTGAAGGAGTAGAGAGTAAAGATGTAATTGCAAAATTAAAATATGATATTGATGATACTCAAAATATCTATGCGTCTTATATAAGAGGTGAAGAAAAAAGAAAAGATTATGATGACACTACTACTTATGAGCTAGAAAGAGATATTTATAGTGTCGGATATGAAAAGTCTTTTGAAGATATCTCTTTTAGTGTAGACTATTCAAGAGCAAAGCAAGAATCTGAAGCAAATAGCTTGTTTGCAAAATATACTCATGATATCGAAAATGATACACTAAAGGGTGAGGCAAAAATTACAGCAATAGACAATAACTATATCGTTATAGGTGCGGAAACTTCAAAAGAGTCTTATGAGAGAGTCAAAGTGGACGGTTCCACCCAATACTCATTTAATGCTAGAGCTAATGCTTATTATATTCAAGATGAGATTGATTTAGGAGATTTTATATTCACTCTTGGCGGAAGATTTGATGATAATCAGAAATATGGAAGCGAATTTTCACCAAATGTCGGTGTCGTGTATAAAATTGATGAAAATCAAAGATTAAAAGCAAGCTGCGGGGAAGGTTTTAAAGCGCCATCGGTTACTAAAGGTTCAGATGGCTTTGGTACCGGCTCGCACGGTGCTCCTTACGGCAATGATGATTTGAAGGCTGAAACTTCAAAAAGTTATGAGCTTGCCTATGAATTTTATGGTGAAGATGCTATATTTAAAGCAGCTATCTTTAAAACAGATGTAGAAGATATGATTAAAGCAGAAGGTACATCTCCAAATGTTAGATATGAAAATATCGATGAGGCAGGAACAGAAGGTTTGGAATTGGGAGTTGAGTACAATATCAACGAAAATCATATAGTGAATGCAAACTATACTTATGTTCAAACAGAAGATAAAACAACAGGGAAAGATTTAACATATAAGCCTAAACATACATTTAATATCGGACTAAATTCTGAGTTAGGTTGGGGTGTATCATCATACTTAAGTGTAAACTATGCAGGAGAGCAATTTACCGATAGTGCAAATACAGATAAAGCCTCCGGCTATACTATGTTGAATGCACAGATTTCAAAAAAAATCACTAAAGATTTAACTACAAGGATAGGGGTAGATAACATTACCGATGAGAAATTTGATGATGGAGACCCTTATTGGTTAAAAAGAAGACTTGTCTATATCGGTCTAAATTATAAATTTTAGGCGTTTCAACCTATTGTAATAAACTTTACAATAGGTTGTTAATAAAAATAAAAAAGGTAATAAATATGTTAAAACTCTTTACGATTTTTGTAGTTTCGGTTTTTATATTTACCGGATGTGCCGATAAAAATCATACACTAACCCACAATTTGGGCAAAAAAGAGACTATCTACTCGATAAAACAGGCAAAAAGTATAGATATGCCGGAGCTTGCAAAACAACTTGAGCATTATTCTGTCATATTTGTAGGAGATCATCACAATACTCAAAAAACACATAAATTTTTTGAAAATCTTTTAAAAGAACTTGATGCCCAAGGATATAATCTATATTTAGCAAATGAGTGGTTCACGCCGGAACATGATGGGTTATTGAAAGATTATACAGATGGGAAAATCAGTGCTAAAACACTCAAAGAAAAAAGAGAGTGGGATAAGTTTACAAAGTTTAAATGGGAGTATGTAGAGCCACTCTATGAGACTATCAAAAAGAATGGCGGTAGGCTGTATGGTATGAATATTTCGGAGATAAATAGGAAAAAAATCTCTTTGAGACAGTTTGATACAATGACTCAAAAGGAAAAAGATTTTTATAATTCTTTAGATGTCAATGTGAGTGCTCATTATCAACTCGTTGAGCCATTTTTAAAACATTGCCATAAAATGCCTGCAAAAAGTGAAGAATCATGCGAGCAAAGAATGTATAGAGTGCAAGTAGCATGGGACACCTATATGGCGTTAAATGTATCAAAAATAGCACAAAAAGTATTGAAAACACCGAAAGATAAATTATTTGTTTTTGCAGGAGCCATGCATATGGAGCAAGCACTTGGAATTCCACTTCGTTTCTCAAGATTAAACAATAAGCCTTTTATTATCATTTCAAATCAAAAAATTCAAAAAGATGAAGAGTTAAAACTTGATACAAACAAGGCAGATATCGTGTATATATATGATTGAGTTTCTTCAAGAATAACTTGAAGATTTATACTATTTTGTATCTCATAATTAACTTACATGTGGTACCTTTGCTTCTTTATCTGCATTGGGCTCATGTTAAATTGCTCTTTGAATACTTTACCGAAATGGCTAATGCTCTTATACCCGACAAGAGCAGCAGCTTCTCCTATATTGATCTCATTTGCTTCAAGTAGTTTTTTTGCTTCGCAGAGTCTATGTTCTTGCAAAAGTCCGTAGACCGTATTGCCAAAAAGCTGCTTGAACCCTTTCTTGAGTTTAAACTCATTAATAGCTGATTTGTAAGCAAGCTCTTTGAGTGAAGGTGGATTTTTGATATTTTCCAAAAGGATTCTTTTTGCCTTTTGCAGACACTGGGTATCTTGTAAACTAAGATAAATATCTTCACTTTCACTTGTAGTTTCAACGGCGTTAAAACTCGTATAAACCAAATCTAAAAGTTTTGATTCGAGATAGAGTATTTGAAGTTTATCATCAGTAGTTGATAATTTCAGTAAATCTTCCAATAATGTTTTTTGTCTGTAGTTTATATGATTATTAAAATTTACATCAATGTAATCGCCCTTATACACTTGTTTCGCATTTTGAAACTTGCAATTATTTTCAGCTAATTCTTTAAATAGGGTATTGTCAAAAACTATAAAATGCATTACGGCTTGTTTATCTTTGCGATAAATACTATTTGACAGATGCCCTTCGTGCTGCTCTCCACTCCAGCACATGTTATTTTCGAAGTTTACTTTTTTGCTAGTCAATGCATCTTGCATGTAAATACTTTCACCCGTATTAAAACAAAGAAATGATGAATCACAAGTTTTTCTATTTTCTAAAATCGTGTCATCATAAAATTGAGCGACAAAAGATGAATATTTTATTCCGACTCCGGTGTTGTAGTGGGTAAGATAAAATTTTCCATACTCCTCTTCAAAAATAATATTATTTTTTCCTTTGGGGCTATTCGGAAAAGATAATTCTTCACAAACCCTATCCCATAACTGATTTGATGAAATGTAACGACTCATGGCTCCTCCTATCACTAAAAAAAATCCCTCTAACAGTTTTATAATATTGATAATTATTCTCAATTATAATGTTATCTTGCTTTGTTATTCCTAAACAATATATTCTAAAAGTAGAAGGGAAAAGAGAGGGATGGAGAAAAGATTACGCATTGTATTGTTATCGACGGCATTTAGTTCTTTGTTATTTTGTGAGAGTGATGTAAAACTAGATGATGTAACGGTTAGTGCAAATAAAATGGAGGAGAACATTAAAGATGTTCCTCAGAGTATCACGGTGATTGACGAAATAGCTCTAGAAGAGCGACAGATTAAAACAGTGACTGATGTGATTGAAGAGATGCCAAATATGACCATCTCACCACTTTACTATTCTAGTGTGAATGTCAGGGGTCTCAACCTCTCTTTGTTTACAAACAATAATCCTGTCACCATTTATATTGATGGTATTCCGCAAAGCAATGCTTTTGCTTATGATGCTTCATTGGCAAATGCAGAGCGTATCGAAGTACTTCGCGGTCCACAAAGTTCTTTGTATGGAAAAGATGCCATTGGTGGCGTCATAAATATCATAACAAAACAAGCAAATAACGAATGGAGCGGCAATGCAGGCTTAGAATACGGCAACTACAATACAATGTATGGTACCTTTGCAACAAACGGAGCATTGATTGACGATAAGTTATTTTTGAGTTTGAATGGAAATTATTTTCAAGATGATGGTTGGATTGATAATGAGTATGGCGGTGTATATAAAGATGCTAACGACAAAAAAAGACACAACCTTGGAGCAACATTAACCTACAAGCCAACAGATAAGATGACTATGCGTTTCAATATATCTAACTATAACAATGATGTGGGGTATATGGATAGTATGTTCATTCCAAGTGGTGACAACATCAATAATTATGGTCGCAAGGACGCAGAACATGCTAGTTATGATGCCCCTACTTATACAAAAAGTAATGCAAATGCTCAAGCTTTAGGTATTGATTATTCATTTGATTCTTTCAATTTTTCTTCGACCACGACACATAAAGCAACTAAAAATGAAGGGAAGTATGATGTAGATCTAAACAATGGATTATATAGCTTTGCTGATTTCGATCTTGATACGGTCACACAGGAATTTAAATTTTCCAGTAAAAGCTCGACTGGTTTGCGTTGGGTTGCCGGTCTTTACTATGAGCATGAAAATTCAGATTACAATCGATATGGTGGGCAATATGACTATAGTGCATATGGCATGGGATATATTGACAACGATGTCGTCTCATATGAAAAAACCGAAACATTTGCCGGTTTCGGTCAAGTAATGATTCCTTTTGCCAAAAAATTCGAATTGACCCTAGGAGGTCGCTTACAATCAATTAAAAAAGAGATTACATCTGATTATTATCAACAAAGCGTTGGTACTCCACCACATAGTAGCGCTTCTATTTTTCATCTAGATGCTGATCATAGTTGGAATGTATTTTTGCCAAAAGCGGCTATATCGTATCTTATTAATGATAAATGGACGGCATACTCATCGGTTGCAAAAGGATACATGCCCGGAGGGTACAATCGCTATATTATGATGGGTGATGGAGAAACGAACCGTTTTGAACCGCAAACATCGATTGACTATGAAGTTGGTCTTAAAGGAAGTGCTCTTGATAACAGTTTGCAATTATCAGCATCACTGTTTTATATGGATATCAAAGATATTCATGTTTACTCTTACAAAGATCATATTATGACAGCAACAAATGCAGATAGTGCTCATTCTCAAGGGATTGAATTTGAAGCACAATATAGAGCTACTGAACGAATTACTCTCAATACAGCCGTTGGGTTGATTCAAACCGAATATGACAACTATTCAATTACAGACGGATACGGAAATCCGATTGACAACAAGGGAAATAAGATTGAACGCTCTCCTAACTATACCGTTAAAGTAGGAGTCGGGTATCAAGATCCAAAGGGCTTGTACGGACGATTCGATGTGCGAGCACAAGGAGTGACATATTATGACCCAACAAATACTCTTAAAGCTGATTCGTATGTCGTTGCTGATGGAAAAATCGGTTATTTGTTCTCGAATTGGGATGTATATGCCTATATTCAAAATATAACTGATACTGACTATATAACAAATGCTCAAGGTATGGGAGATGGACATACATTGGTTATTTTTGGTGAACCTCGTCGTTTTGGCATAGGTGCTAAATACTCATTTTAATAGGATTGGAAGATGACAAAAACAAAAAAATTAGTATTTGGATTGTCCATAGTGTGTGCAAATATTTTATTTGGAGATGAGACTGTCAAATTGGATGATGTCACGGTTAGTGCAAATAAAATTGAAGAAAACATAAAAGATGTTCCGCAAAGTATCACTGTGATTGATGAAGAGATAGTACAAGAAAAAGGGATAAAAACTATCAATGATGTAGTCAAAGAAGTTCCAAATATGATTACAAATGGTTCAAATAATGGTGTGCAAACTTCGTTTAGAGGATTGAATCTCTCAATGTTTACAAGCAATAATCCTGTGGTAATTTATGTAGATGGAGTGCCATATTATGATAGATATGATTTTGACCCATCTTTAGCTGATGTAGCTCAAGTAGAAGTCCTAAGGGGGCCACAGGGTACACTTTATGGTAAAGATGCCATTGGTGCAGTTATCAATATCATCACAAAAACACCATCCAATGAATGGCATGGGAATATAGGGGCTGAATATGGTAACTATAATTATATGCAAAGTACTTTCAATGTAAGTGGAGCCTTGATAGAAAACAAACTTTTTGCAGGAATAAACGGGTCATTTGAAAAAGATGATGGATGGATAACGAATCATTATCCGGGGATGAAGAGTAATGCTGATGAAGATAGAGAAAGAAAAACTAGTGCATTTTTACTTTTTAAGCCCACAGATAGATTATCAGGGAAGCTAACTGTTACGGATAATTATTCAAAAATAAATTGGATAGATGGACTTAACACAGCAGATACTACTACTCCAATAAATAGCATCAAAAGAGACAGTGCCAAAAATGCTAGCTTTGATATGCCGACTTATGAAAAAGTAAAAGTTAAATCCCAAAGTTTAAATCTTAGTTACGATTTTGATAATGTTAAAATAGAATCTACTACCACCCATAAAAATTTTGATGCAGATGGGGATTTTGATGGGGATTATATCTCTGGCACAGCTAATGATGGTTTAAGAATGTTCGATTATACAAACATGGATACTTGGACACAAGAGATTAAATTATCAGGCAAATATAACGGTATAAAATGGGTAGCTGGAGTTTATGCTGATGATGAGCAAAGAGAGATTGGACCTTTTGGACAAGAGATGAATATGATGGGATCTGTCTATGTAGCTGATGTCTATGCCAAACCAAATAGTAAAACACAAGCTGTATTTGGGCAAACAATGATACCTCTTATGGAAAAATTTGAATTAACCCTTGGGGGAAGATATCAAAAAATCAAAAAAGATATTGATTTGACTACATACCAAACCCTTGATGAAGCCGCAATGCCAGGTTCACCATTTAATTATAAAGATGAAAAAACCTGGAATACCTTTTTGCCAAAAGTTGCCCTTGCTTATAAGTATAGTGATAGCTTAACTACTTATGCTTCAGTTTCAAAAGGATATATGCCAGGAGGTTTTAACAGTTTTGCTATGAGTGGTGGAACAGAAGAGAATAGTTTTGAACCACAAAAATCGACAAACTATGAAGTGGGTATGAAATATACAGGAGATAACTATCTTCTCAATGTTTCTGTTTTTAGAATGAATATAGAGGATATTCATATCTACAAGGCTATAAGTGGAGGAACAATTTTTCTAACAGATAATGCTAAAAAAGCGCATTCTCAAGGGATAGAGATAGATGGAAAATACTTTTTAACTGACAATATTGAACTCTCAGGTGCTATTGGATTGATAGATGCTAAGTATGATGACTATGATACGGGAGTTGCCGTCTATGATGGTGAAAGAATAGAAAATACACCACGATACACTGCAAATCTCGGAATAGCTTATGTGGCCGAGCGGGGAATATACGGAAGGTTTGATATTTACGCGAGAGGCGAAACCAACTATTTTGATGGAGCAAACAACACTATGGTTACAGCTAATGGGGCAATCATTTCAAATCTAAAAGTTGGATATAAGATAGAAGATTGGGATATCTATGGGTATGTCAAAAATATCACCAATGAAGAGTATATAAATCTATTGAGTTCTTCATCAGCAGGGATGCAAAGAGTAGGATTCAACGAACCAAGAACTTTTGGTGTCGGTGCAAGATATAAATTTTAAGGATGAAGATGAATACAAAAAACACTAAAAAACAGGGATTATGGTCAATTATGACTCCTGTAAACAGTTATATTAGGTGGGCAATGGTGATTTCCGCCCTTAGTGGAATATTATCCGTTGTAGGTTTTATTTTTTTGGCCTATGTTATTGGACTTATCATGGGCGGAAGTATCAATTTGTTTGGTTTTAAACTTGGATTTCAAGAAGCATTGATACTTTTAGCTTTCATCACTATTCTTTCGTTTTTAACTAGATTTTACTCTTTTGTGATTTCTCATTTGGGTGCTTTTAAGTTAGAACAAATTTTAAGAACTGATATTACTACTCATTTGGCTCAAATTCCACTAGGGCATATTATCACTCTTGGGACAGGGGCTATCAAAAAAGTCCTTCTTGATGATGTGAAAAACCTTCATGCTTTTGTCGCTGATACGACACCATTTTTAGCTAAAGCAATAGCTACACCTATTGCTTCCATGATAGCACTTTTTGTGATTGACTATCGTTTGGGACTAGTAGCTATTGCTATTTTATTAGTTGGTGCCGTGCTTATGAAGTTTGTGATGAAAGATTCTGTAATACACAGGGAGAATTATGAGCAGAGTCAAAGTGAGATCAACAAAGCGGTTATTGAATTTGTTCAAGCTATGCCGGTAGTACGAACTTTTGATGATGGGACAACTTCATTTAGAAGATATAATGATGCTTTAGCAAAATATAGAACAAATCTTAAAGCATGGTTTGGAGCAACAAGTACTCCTGCAAAAATAGCGATGACAATCCTTAGTCCTATGCCAACACTTCTTGCAGTTACTATTACTGGATTATTTTTTTTAATAAATGGGACTTTGGAGTTTTCACCGTTTGTTGCAGCCTTGCTTGTAAGCACAGGGATGGCTGATTCTCTTATGCCTTTGATGTGGATGAGCAATTTTGTCAAAAAATCAAGTGCTGCGGCTATTAGGATACAAGAGATTATGGATATACCGGTACTTCATATTTCAAATACATATAAAAAGATAGAAAATACCAATATTGTATTTGAAAATGTTGATTTTAAATACAATGAAAAAGACAACTATGCTTTGAAAAATATCAATTTTGAAGTTAAAGCAAATACTGTTACTGCCCTTGTTGGACCAAGTGGAGCCGGGAAAAGTACCGTGGCAAAACTTATACCAAGGTTTTGGGATGTTACAAGTGGGAGTATTAAGATAGGCGGTATTGATATCAAAGAGATTGATTCGCAAACTTTGATGAATACCGTTTCTTTTGTATTTCAAGATACCTTTTTGTTTAATGACACTTTATCAAACAATATCAAAATGGCAAATCCAACAGCAACAAATGAAGATATGGTACAAGCTTGCAAAGCAGCACAAATTCATGAGTTTATATTGAGTCTGCCAAATGGGTATGAAACTATGGCGGGAGATAGAGGGACTAATCTTTCGGGCGGACAAAAACAACGAATCACCATTGCACGAGCGATTTTGAGAAATACTCCTATTGTGGTACTTGATGAAGCTACTGCTTTTGCAGATCCGGAAAATGAAGAGGAGATTATCAAAGCATTGGCAAATTTAATGAAAAACAAAACTGTAATAGTGATAGCTCATAGACTCTCTACTATCAAAGATGTGGATCAAATAGTCGTATTTGATAGCGCAGAAGTGAAAGAAAAAGGAAAACATCAAGAACTCTTGAGTATTGAAGAGGGTATTTATGCAAAACTTTGGAGCAATTATGAAAAAGCACAAAATTGGGATATTCATCATACAGGAGGTGCAAAATGAAAAAGAATCAATTTGCCTCTATATACACAATCTATAAGTTGACTTTAGAATTATCAGGTAAATATGAAAGTGGCTTTAAAAAAAGTTTAGTCTATTTTACTCTGGCATTTGTATTTCAAGGTCTTGCTTTTGGTATGTTTTATCCATTGCTTTTAGCAATGTTTACTACTAGTCCTATGCTATCTGATATTATGCTTTATCTTGGTTTGATGGTACTTTTTAGTCTACTCTCTTTTTGGGCAAAATGGAGGGGGCATGATTTTGATTATAATGGAAAAATTGTAGATGTAACCCATGAACTAAGAACAAAACTAGGAACTGCTCTTCGAGAGATGCCCCAAGAGAAGCTTTCTACTTATAAAACAGGTGAATTAAATTCTGTTTTCTCTAGTAATGTTGATGAATCGGTATTGCATATGGGGATGGTGGCTTCTATGTTTTTGCAGATTGTTGTTGTACCCATTACCCTTATTGTAGTTACCTTTTTTGTGGATTGGCGACTTGCTCTTGTAATGTTTGCAATGCTTCCTCTTGCTATTCCACTATATAGTTGGAAACGAAGAGGAGCTCATGAAGAGAAAAGCGAATACAATCAAGCTAACGGGGCATTAGAATCAGATTTCGTAGAGTATATTCAAGGCTTACCGGTACTAAAAGCTGTTAATAAAGTAGGAGTAAATGCTAAAAAATTACAAGACTCAATTACTTATGTCAAAAAGGTACAAAAACAAGGACTTTATAAAGGGCAAATCCCGTTTGTATTAATGGGGGTTTTGATTGAGGTAACATTGCTAGCAATTGTATTTATAGGGGCATTTTTTGTTCTTGATAATACTTTGTCGTTTATCACTTTAGCTGCAGCGGTTATTGTTATATCAAGGCTTGCAGAACCGTTGTCTATCTTTTTAGGTGTAGTATCTGTATTTGATTTGATGGATTCCGCATTTAAAAGAATCAAATCTATTTTAGCTATTAAGCCACTTAAAGTACATAAGCCGTTGAAAGCTATCAAAACGTATGACATTGAGTTTGAAAATGTGAGTTTTGCTTACCATAATCAGCCTACATATGCACTAAAAAATGTAAGTTTTGCTATGCCAAATAAGACAATGACTGCACTCGTAGGACATTCTGGTTGCGGGAAAACGACTATCACAAAGATGATTATGAGATATGCCGACCCGGAAAATGGGAGTATCAAAATTGGTGGCATAGATATAAAAAATATGACACCTGAAAACTTGATGAAAAATATCTCCGTGGTGTTTCAAGATGTCTATTTATTCGATGATACTATCATGAACAATATTCGTATGGCAAATCCAAATGCGACTGATAAAGAGGTGGAAAATGCTGCAAATAGTGCCTATTGTCATGAATTTATCACCAGATTACCCGATGGGTACAATACAAAAATAGGTGATATTGGTGGAAGTTTGAGCGGAGGTGAACGACAAAGAATTTCTATTGCTAGAGCCATACTGAAAAATGCACCTATTGTAATCCTTGATGAACCCACAGCTGCACTAGATACCGAAAGTGAAGTGGCAGTTCAAAGTGCCATAGATAAGCTTGTAGAGGATAAGACAGTTATCGTTATAGCACATAGACTCTCCACTATAGCAGGAGCCGATATGATACTTGTGATTGATAACGGAGAGGTTGTTGAAAGTGGTACACATGATGGGTTAGTCAAAACAAACGGCAAATACTTTAATATGTGGTCAGCGCAACAGCGAATCAAAGATTGGCATATAGTTGGATAAATCACATCTAAACAAACAAACTATCCTTCTTTTGGGTAGTCTGTATACCACCCAATTTATAGGGTTTGCCTTCTTTTCTGTAGCAATTGTGGCTATTTGGAGAAAAGCTGGCATGTCTTTGGAGCAGCTTGGCTTTATATCGCTTTTGAGTTTGGTTTGGGTTATTAAATTTTTATGGGCACCTTGGGTTGATAGATATGTCCATAAGCAGGGTGGAAATTATAAAAAATTTTTGTTGTTAATGCAAGGTTTGTTGGTTTGTGCCGTAGCATTTGTGAGTTTTTTTGATGTAATAGAAGATAAAGCTATTATAGTTTTCTCTTTAGTGCTTGTCGGACTTTTATCGGCAACCCAAGATATTGCAACCGAGGGGTTGGCATATAAAATCCTCAAAAAATCAGAAAGAGGCTTTGGGGGTACACTCAAAACTATAGGCGGTATTTTTGGCTACATTATTGGTGCGGGTGTGGCGTTGAGTATTTATGAAAAAATAGGATGGAGTGCGACTATTTTACTCTTGGCATTGTTGAGTGCATTGACGCTATTTCAACTCTTTTTCTATCAGGAGCATAAAATGCATACTCAAAGTACGAATGAAATACATAATTGGAGAGTTTTTTACAGATTTTGGCAAACAAAAGAGAAAAAAATATGGCTTGGCTTTTTGCTTTTGTTTCCTCTTGGAATGTCGATGGCAAACGGACTGCTTATTCCTTTGCTTGTTGATATTGGCTGGGATTTGGAAAAAATCGGTTTTGTTAAAGGTTTTGTAGGAAGTGTTTTAGGAATTCTTAGTGCTTTTTTGAGTGGTTGGTTTTTAAAGCATTATAGTCGCAAAAGCGTTCTTTTGGTAATTTCTATGATTGAGGTAATAGGCTTTTTACTTTTGCTTGCACTTTATGGAGGTAATACAAATATCGTGTTGCAAGCCTTGGCAATAGGAACAATTTTCATAAGCTACGGTGCTTCGATGCCTATCATTTCGGCACTGATTATGGACCACATAGACAATGCTCCAAATACACAGTATGCTTTACAATACTCCCTTTATATGCTCTTTAGCATTATTGCAAGTGCAAGTGGAGTATCTCTCTCTGGGGTTTTTGGATATGACAAAATGATAGTTGCGTCATCTCTTTTTTCACTCCTGACTATAGGCTATGTAATTTTATTTTTTAAGGAGGTACAACTTGAAAGAAATTAAACCATTAATGCTCACAAATATTTTGGTGAGAATCGATTCATTCTAAAACTCACCATTCAAACTGAAAAGTGGTGTGTACAATCTTGAATTTTTGTTTAAGTTCGCAGTTAATCTCTTTCAAGAGTTGTTCATAATTTTTAAGTGAGACTTTGCGGATCTTCACATGTGCCGTCAAATTGTACATATCTTGGGTAATTTCCCAAATATGCACGTCATGCAGTTCTATGATTTCTGCATGTTTTTCGATAAACTCTTTTACCTTTTGTATATCTAAGGGGGAAGCCTCCATAAGCGTGTTGATTGAACTTTTCAATACATTAACTGCCCACTTACCAATAACAAATGCCACCATAACCGCTAAGATAATATCTACAAAATACCATGAAGTAAGATGGATAACAATATAACCTATAATAATGGCAACTGAAGAGAGTGCATCGCTAAGCATATGAATAAATGCTGATTTGAGATTGATATTATTTCTATCTCCTTGCATTAAGATAATGCCTGTTATAACATTGACAATAAGTCCGATAGTTGCAACGATAAGAGCAGTCCTTACATCGATAGTCTCAGGATGTAAAAATCGTAATACTGCTTCATAGACGATCCAAATAATTGAAAGTACAATGGTAATACCATTCATAAACGCTGCCAAGACTTCAGCTCTATAGTAGCCGAAAGTTTTCTCCAAAGGCGCTTTTTTATTTGCGATAACGATTGCAGCCAAAGAGACAATGAGTGCAAAAGAGTGCGTAAACATATGGATTGCATCTGAAACAAGTGCTAAAGAGTTCGATATAAATCCATAGAAAAACTCTAATAGCATAGTAATAACAGTGATAATGAGGGCAATTTTTAACACTTTTTTATCAGATCTTCTGTGATCATGCGTATGAGTGCCTATTCCGTGATCATGATCGCAGTGATGTTCTTCATTCTCCAAAAAAGGCTTATGATCATTGAGTCCAAAATTGCAACAAGACTTCATAACTATTTCCCGTATACTTTGATGATCTCTAAAAGATTGTCTATATAAACTTCTGCTTCAGCATTGCTGCCGTTTTTGATTTGCTCAATCATGTGTCCTTTTGCATAATGTTCTACATAAGAGGTGATCATGCTATTGAGAGCGCCTTTGATTGTAGTGAGTTGCCGTATCGTTTCATATGGATCTTTTTCTAAACTAAAAGATTCATCATCAAATTTCTTTTTCAAAGAGTTGATTTGTCCCGAAATTCTACTAAGTCTATCTTGGAGTTTTTTACGTTCTACGTCGCAACAATATGTCATAATCCATCCTTTAATATAGTATACCCAGTATGGTATATAAAAAAATATTAAAGAGTGGTAAATATTTCAAATTAAATAAAAACATTTACGATTTTATGGATTGTTGGAATTCTTTTTATGAAAAATAATCCGAGCAAGAAAAGATCCGTTTTGTCATACGAGAAGTAATTTTATGCCAAATGCTACTAAATTTTTATTTGGTATTTTAACTTGGATAAAAATAATAATTAAAGAGAATTTGGGGCGAAGAAGCCCCAAGGTGAAGAAGTGATTAGAGTCTAGATTCGTATCTTCTAAGCATATAGATCTTTTTAAGGATCTTCTTACGAGTAACGATCTTCTCTTTCTTTTTCTTTTCAGTTTCAGTTTCGTGGTATTGTCTAGCTCTCGCTTCAGTTACGATAAGATTTCTATCGCACTGTCTCTTAAACTTTCTATACGCATCATCAAAAGAATCTTTTGAGTTGACAACTATTCCTGGCAAAAAAATCACCCCCTTCCTGTTTAATATAGACGCTACTTGAGCATTTTTAGTGAAGGGATTATACCAAAATAAGTTTATAGAGAGTTTATGCTGTTTTGTCTCTCTTGTTTTACTTTTCAGTAAGACTTTGTTGGTTATAATATTTTTAAGTCCAACAATAAGTCTTCAATGCAAGAAAATACTATAAAAATTAAATACCTCAGAGTAATTGTTAAAATCAAAAATCATTTTTTAAGTCAAATAATAACGGAGTATTTTAAAAATCTATATATTGCCGCAAAAGAGGCCAATTCACAGTTCAAATTACAATTCTTCCAATTCCTTCCGTTTCTTGTCTCCTCTCTTATGACGGGAGCAGTTGCCTTTGGATATTACAAGGCATTTAGGTATGCCGAAGAGTTGTCGTTTTCCGTATATGAAGAGAACAGATTATACATTTTTCTCATCACTCCTGTTAGTTTTCTATTGTCATGGTGGCTTGTCAAAAGATTTGCACCCTATTCGAAAGGGAGCGGTATCCCCCAAGTTATGGGAGCGATAGAAGTATCGGGACGCAGAAAAAACTATATTGTCAAAAAGTTTGTAAATCTGAGAATCATCATAGTGAAGATTTTATCTAGTATTATCAAAGTATTGGGTGGAGGTGTGCTCGGAAGAGAGGGCCCGACTATACAAATCTCTAGTTCAATCTTCGTAGTTATTCACAAGATGCTACCCTCATGGTGGCCACACGTATCGCAAAAAAATATCTTGATAGCAGGGGCAGCGTCAGGTTTGGCAGCAGCATTTAATACGCCTTTGGGGGGAATTATTTTTGCTATCGAAGAGCTCTCAAAGTTCCATGTAAAACACTATCAATTTTCACTTTTTATAGGCGTCATCATAGCCGGTCTCACCGCGCAAGGACTCGGTGGATCTTATCTATATTTGGGCTATCCAAAGTTGACAAATGAAGGCTGGAGCGTATTGCAAGCTCTTTTAATCACAGCGTTACTCTCCGGTTATTTGGGAAGTAAAACAGGTGTTATCATGATTAAGATCATGGATTTGATTAGTTTAGCAAAAAGCAATAAAGCGCAAATAGGCATCGTACTCTTGTCTGCTTTTCTCGTAGCAATACCGATTTACTATTTTGGTACAAATGTCATGGGTTCGGGAAAAGTACTCATGGAAAATCTGCTCTTTAATGACAACAAACAGTTAGAGTGGTATATCCCGCTTGTGAGAATCAGTAATCTTATAGCATCGTTTAGTTTCGGCGGTTCCGGGGGTGTTTTTGCCCCCTCTTTAAGCTCAGGGGGTGCCATAGGTGCGGCAATTTCACAATATTTTCATATAACAGGAATCAAAGCAAACCTTATCATACTCGTAGGGATGACATCGTTTTTAGCCGGCATGACACGAGCTCCTTTTACCTCTGCGATTATTGTTTTTGAAATGACAGATAGACATAGCGTCATCTTCTTTTTACTTTTCGCAGCCATCATTGCCAATATGATTGCAACTTTTGTAGATAAACAATCTTTTTATGATAAATTGAAAATTAGATATATAAAAGAGGGCACACTGCCCAAAGAGCCAAAAGCAGAGCCCCCAGAAAAATCATAGTCAATCCATATTTATCTCATGCGTAAAATTTGCTATAATTATCACAATAGCTAAATCATAAGGCAATCTATGCAAAAGGTATTTTCTCACTGTAAAAAACTAGATACAAAGTGTTATGAAACATATCATCTTAGTGAAGATATCCTTATGGAGCATGCCGCACTTGGGCTTGCGCAAGCCATTAGATCAAGAGCAAAGAAAGGCGCAAGCGTGCTTATTGTTGCCGGAAAAGGTAACAACGGGGCTGATGGCATAGCGCTTGCTAGATTGCTCCAAGATGATTTTATAGTTAGGCTCTTTTTGCCTTTTGAGCTTAAAAGCGATATGGCAAAGCTACAACTCAAAAGAGCACAAGCTTTGGGTATTGTGGTTGTTACAGATATCATCTCGAGTGATGTTGTGGTTGATTGCATTTTAGGCAGTGGATTTGAGGGAGAGCTTGATACGCCAACTTGTGAACTCTTGGGGCAGCTCAATACACTTGAAGCGCTGAAAATCGTCTGCGATATCCCAACGGGTATCGATATTCACGGCAGGCTTTCACCTATCGCATTTGATGCCGATATAACGGTAACCATGGGAGCCTATAAAGAGGCACTCTTTTTAGATATGGCAAAAGATTCTATCGGCGAGATTATCAAAGTTGATCTTGGTGTTGATAGTGCACTCTATGAGGATGCAAGCGATCTCTTTTTGTTAGAAGCGGATGATTTGCGTCTGCCCTCTAGAAAAGAGAGCTCTACTCATAAGGGTACATTTGGCCATGCGGTCATTTTTTGTGGAGAGAAAGAGGGCGCAGGGATCATCAGCGCGGAAGCTGCATATCGATTTGGAGCAGGGCTGACAACACTTGTGATGCGAGATAAGCTTACGATTCCGCCCTATCTGATGCACGCATATTCACTCCCTCACAACACAACGGCGATTGCTATAGGCATGGGGCTTGGCAATCACTTTGAAGAGAGCTTTTTAGATAAATATATCGCTTCAAATCCACTCCCGCTTGTTATCGATGCTGATGCTTTGTATTCTCCGGAGCTTTTAAAGCTATTTACAAAAACAAAAAAACCTATCGTTATGACGCCGCATCCAAAAGAGTTTATCTATCTATGGAAAGCACTGAGTGGCGAAGAGATCACTCTGGAGCATCTCCAAGCAAATAGATTTGAGTATGCAAAGAAATTCTCTCAAAAATTTCCGGATATTGTTTTAGTCTTAAAAGGTGCCAATACACTTATAGCCAAAAATGAGAAGCTCTATATCAATACTCTAGGAAGCGCGAAGCTGAGCAAAGGCGGAAGCGGCGATGTGCTGAGCGGCCTTATCGTTGCACTTTTGGCGCAAGGGTATGATGCACTTGATGCCGCCATTCAAGGATGCTTAGCACTCACGCTTGGGGCACGCAATTATAAAGGTGCGAGCTATGCGATGAGCAGTGTTGATTTGATCGAGCAGATTACTTTTTTGGAGAATGTATGAGAAAAATATTATTACCAATAATTGTTTTAGTAAATATAGTATGGTCACAGTCGCCTACAAAAAATAGTCTTTATAAGCCATGTGCGGCTTGTCATGGATCCGGAGGAAATGTAAAGGCTTTTCAAAAGTCTGAAATTATTGCCGGACAACCATTTGGAGTTCTTACGCAGAAGTTAAAAGATTACCGAGCAGGGAAAAGAGATGTAACCGGAATGGGAGCTGTAATGAAAACGTCAACAGCCAACCTTACTGACGAGCAGATAGTTTCCCTTTCTGTCTATATCTCGCAAATGAAAAAATAAGCAGATTTATCTGTATCCTCACAGCCTAAATCATAGTTTATAAATATTCTGTACTACTGATTAATTTATTTTACTTTGATAAAATTTTAAAAATTTCAATGTAGAGGTTGGACAATGCAAGAGAAAGTTTTACACCTAGTTCAAAGTGCTAAATTTCAAAACTTTATTATGATGCTTATCATAATCAATGGGGTTACGATGGGTTTGGAGACATCTAAAGCTATCACATCTGAGTTTGGCACTTTTCTTGATATTTTTGATATTTTAGTTATAACTATCTTCACTACCGAGATTATATTAAGAGTCTATGCACATAGATTATCTTTTTTTAAAGATGGATGGAGTCTGTTTGATTTCTCCATTGTAGCTATCTCATTAGTGCCCTCAAGTGCAGGATTTGAGATACTTAGGATACTCAGAGTTTTAAGACTTTTGCGACTCATAACTGTTGTTCCGCAGATGAGAAAGGTGATTTTGGCACTCGTGAGTGTTATCCCCGGCATGGCGTCTATCGCTGCATTGCTCATCCTTTTCTTTTATATCTTTGCGATTATGGCTACACAGCTCTATAGTGCAACTTTCCCCCAATGGTTTGGAAGTTTAGGCGAATCTTTTTACACGCTCTTTCAGATCATGACATTGGAGTCTTGGTCTATGGGTATAGTAAGACCGATTATGGAACAGCATCCATACGCTTGGATATTCTTTGTGCCGTTTATTTTTATAGTTACATTTATCATGGTAAATCTCATAGTAGCAGTTATTGTGGATGCTATGGCTGAGATAAATAAAAGCGAAGAGGATCACATCATTGATGAAGTTCATAGTTTTGATGATAATACAAAAAATGAGTTAACTCAACTTAGAGAAGAGATAAAGGAGTTAAAAGTCTTACTTTTAGCGGGCTCTAAAAACTAGCCAAAAGTAAGTAACTCATAAGTATGGCGATAACCGTTTATAGAAAATAAACATAAATCTGCTACAATTCGCGATATGAAAAAGATAGCAGTTCTCTTTAGCGGTCACGGTACCAATTTTGCCTACCTTGCAGACAATCTCAGCGGTGATATGCAAATAACCCTGGCCATTACAAACAACCCGAAAGCAAGCGGACAATCCATAGCAAAAAAGCATGGCATCGCATTGGAGGTCATCGATCAAGCAGGCTTTGGAAGCCGAGAAGATTTCGATGCGGCACTTGTAGAGAGTATCCAAAAAGCCGATATCGATCTCGTGGTTTTAGCAGGATTTATGCGTATCCTCACGCCTGTATTTACCGACAACATCAGAGCTATCAATCTCCACCCGTCACTTCTGCCTCGCCACAAAGGGCTTGATGCGATCAAAAAAAGCTACGAAGATGAGCATGATGAGGGTGGTGTGAGTGTGCATTGGGTCAATAGCGAACTTGACGGCGGCGAGATCATCTTGCAAAAGGTGCTCAAAAAAGAGGGTTTGAGTTTTGAGCAGTACGATATGATGATTCGAGAGATGGAAAAAGAGGCACTTCTTGAAGCGATAAGAGTAGTTTCAAGTTAGCTGTGTTATAAACTCTTTTAGATAATGCAAGGAGCAAACAATGAGTGATATATTGAAGATCGGTAAGTACGAGTTAAAGAGTAGATTGATCGTAGGTAGCGGCAAGTATGATAGTTTTCAAACGACGCTGGATGCCACGCTTGCAAGTGGGAGTGAGCTTATAACCGTCGCAGTAAGAAGAGTCAATATCACTGATCCAAATGAAGAGAATCTTATGGACTACTTCAAAGATACCGATGTCAAATTTTTGCCAAACTCCGCAGGATGTGTCACGGCCGATGAGGCTATCACTCTTTTTCGTTTGACTCGCGAAGCCACAGGGATTGATCTTATCAAACTTGAAGTCATAGGTGATACGGCAAAAACACTCTACCCGGATGTTATCGAGACCATTAAAGCGTGTGAGGTATTGAGTAAAGACGGCTTTACGATCATGGCCTATACCAACGATGATCCTATCATCGCAAAACGCTTAGAAGATGCCGGTGCGCATGCCGTGATGCCACTTGCTTCACCTATAGGCTCAGGACTTGGGATTCAAAATCGTTTTAATGTCCATTTCATCAAAGAGGCTCTCAGTGTACCTGTTATCGTCGATGCAGGTATCGGATGTGCGAGTGATGCAAGCGTAGCGATGGAGCTAGGCGCAGATGGAGTACTCACCAATACCGCCATAGCCCAAGCAAAAAATCCGATCCTCATGGCAGAGGCTATGAAGCATGCCGTCATGGCAGGACGCAAAAGTTATCTCGCAGGGAGGATTCCTAAGAAGCCGTTTGCGACGGCGAGTTCACCTACCGAAGGTCTAATCTTTTAGATTTTTGCTATATCATGCCATAAAGCTTTCTCTTCCTCAGTCACTTGCAGGGAGCAAGCTCCTTCGTCAGAAAAAACTTTCTAACATAATCTAGTGAAAATTTCTTTATCGTGACTTTGCACGAGTTTCGCTCGAAATTTTTCAACAAATCTGTAAAAAAATATTTATATGACAATGTGAAATATTTTTATATAGACCTAAACTTTTGTGCTAATATTTTTTTTATCAAAATCGGAGTATGAGATGGAAAATTTACCTATAGAAGATATCACATCAAAGATATATGAGATACGCGGCCAAAAAGTGATGCTCGATAGTGATTTGGCAAATTTATATCAAGTGGAGTCAAAAAGACTAAATGAACAAGTTAGAAGAAATATAGAAAGATTTCCTAGTGATTTTATGTTTCAGATTTCTGAGATTGAACATGAAAACTTGAGGTCGCAATTTGCGACCTCAAGTTTTGAACATGGCGGTAGACGGTATTTGCCATATGTTTTTACTGAGCAAGGTGTTTATATGCTTGCAACTGTGCTTAAAAGTAAAGTAGCTATTGATGTGAGCATTCAAATAATGCGAACATTTACAGCACTTAGAAGATATGCACTTACTTATGATGAGTTAGCCAAAAAGATAGTAGAGATAGAAAGTAGGGTGAGCGATAGTGAAAAAAGAGATCAAAAAATTATCGAGATTATAAATCAGCTTATGAGTGATTCGCCACAAGAGCCTTGCAAGATAGGATTTATTAAAGATAAATAGAGAGTACCCTCGTTCCTTGTCTATACAGCATGGGAACGAGGAAAAATAGTGCACGTCATCCTGAGCTTGTTTGTCCTCGGGCTAAAGAGCCCTGCGAGATTACATCAGGATCTAACTTTACGCGGCTTTTTTAACTGCTTTCTTTGCTACTTTCTTCGCAGCTTTTTTTGTCGTTGGTTTTTTCTTTAAAACCACTTTTCCGACTTTTTTTACCAAAGATTTACAATCTTTTTTCTTAGCTATCTTTTTCTCAACAGCTTTTTTTACTGCTTTCGTAGCAATTTTTTTTACCGTCTTTTTTTTGAACTCTTTTGACATTTTTTTCTCCTTGAAAATCGTATTTTTATCACTTATAGTCATAAATCGTTACTATCACTATAGGGGGATTTTATTGTTTTGTCAAATAGAAAATGTTACCAAATAGCGATTATAACGAGTGTGCAAGTGTGGATAGTGTCACATTTCTTTTTGCGGGAAATATGACAATATGAAATATTTAATAACAACGAGCAGCTATTTTTGTATAATTAAACAAGAAGATTGATCAACAAGGCATCACAATGAGCAAACAGACCATCAAGTGTCCAAATTGCGGCACTCAAATCGACATCGATGAGATATTTTATCATCAGATAGAGGAGAAGTTCAAGCAAGAGCATCTTGCCAAAGAGAAGCAGTTGCGTGAGGAGATAGAGGCAAAACGCAAAGAGTATAAAGATCATCTCGATGAGCTAAAACGCCGTGAAGAGGAGTTTAAGAGTGAGCAAGAGCGCTTTGAAGACAAGCTCAAAGATGCCACGCAAAAGCAGTTGCGCTTAGAGAAAGAGAAACTACGCGAGGCACTCAAAGCAGAAGCTGTCGCAGAGCAGGGTGCCGTGATCGAGACACTTAAAAAAGAGATAGAAGCCAAAAGTAAAGAGGTCGTGGAGCTTAACAATGCCAAAGCCGAGATCGAGCGACTCAAACGCGCCAATGATGAGGCGGTCTCTAAAGCGAAGGTCGAAGCCGAGATCGAGCTATCAAAACAACTCCAAGCAGAAAAAGAGAAGATACAAAAAGAGGCGCTTTTATCCAATGAGTTAAAACTCAAAGAGAAAGATAAACAACTTGAAGATCAAAAGCGACTCATAGAAGAGATGAAGCGCAAATCAGAGCAAGGGAGCATGCAGCTCCAAGGTGAAGTACAAGAGCTTGTCATCGAAGAGTGGCTTAGTGCGCAATTTCCTTTCGATAGCATCAGCGAGGTTAAAAAGGGAGCGTTTGGGGCGGATTGTGTGCAGGTAGTCAACACGAGAGAGTTGCACAATTGCGGTGTCATCTGCTATGAGAGTAAAAATGCTAAAGCGTGGAGTGACGGATGGATCGCTAAGTTCAAACAAGATATGCTCAAAGCAAATGCAGATATAGGGGTTTTTGTCACTTCTGTCTATCCAAACGGTATGGAGCGCATGGGTTTTGTGGAGGGTGTATGGGTATGTAGCCTAGAGGAGTTCAAAGGCTCCGCCGCACTTCTTAGAGAGTCTCTTATCACTACGCACAAAGCGGTGCAAAAAGATGAGAATAGGGGCGATAAGATGAGCCTGCTTTACAACTATCTCACAAGCAATGAATTTGCGATGCAGCTCCAAGCTATCGTTGATGGATTTATAACGATGCAAGATGAGCTTGAGCGTGAAAAACGCTCACTGAGTGCGAGTTGGAAACGACGCCAAAAGCTCATAGACGGGGTGCTGACAAATACGACTGAGATGTATGGCTCTTTGCAAGGTATCGCAGGCAATGCACTCGCGCATATCAAATCCTTAGAGTTACCGTACCTAGAAGAGGATGAGGAGTCATGAAATACGCATTGCTGCTCATCGGTAGTGTGTTTATAGTATCGTTGTGTGCAGCAAGTCCAAACAAAGCTTTTGATGAGAGGATGCGTTGGCTCAAACCTGCCGTTGCCAAACTCACTGCTACTATCCAAAGCAGGGTAAATGATGAAAACTTTGATGCCAATATCACCGATGAGGAGCTTTTGACAAGCACTATAGATGAGGATGTTTTTCTCAAAAATCGTTTTCGTTTTTTGGTTAAGGTGAAGCTATTGCGAGAGAAAAAACATGTTTCCGTGCTTGTCTGCACAGAGGATGAGCGGTATGCTCTTTTTGAAGATCTTGGATGTAGCGATGAGGTGGATATGGAGTATTGGATACTCAAAGACCCACCGTCATGTGATTTTCAGTTGCCTGCTAATTGGTGTGAGGATAGCAATATAACGAATGGAGTGAGCGTGGATGTGAAGGATGGAAAGTAGAGCTAAAAATAATAATTTTCCTTTTTTGAAGGATTTCGATATAGATATTTAGATGTTTTTGAAAAAATATTTATATTTACTGACCATGAGGGACATTATAAAATGATGATGGGAAAAGAGGAATAGAAACCAAGATCCAGAAGTAAAAATAAAAAGCCCTGATGGAATTGTTGATGCGACTTATTATGACGCATTGGTAGATGGAATTCAGTACAAAGAATATGTCTCTATAAAAAATGGGATTATATCTCATGATGAAATATTGATGTTAGCTAACTATATGTTTCAGTCTTATCCAAAATTATGCGACATACTGAAAGACAAGTTTAAATTCATTTTGATCGATGAGTATCAAGATACCAACCCTGTTGTCGTAGAAATATTTTTACAACATTTGAAGCAAAGTAATCGGAAAAACATCATTGGCTTTTTTGGTGATTCAATGCAGTCAATTTATGAGGATGGTGTCGGTGATTTAAATGCATACATCCAAGCCGGTGAAGTCTATGAGGTTCAAAAAGAACAAAATAGACGAAATCCTAGTTTAGTTATAGAGTTGGCAAATAGACTTCGGACGGACGGTATAGAACAACATCCATCTACAGACAACCACGCCCCAAACATGCAAGATGGACGTGTTAAAGAAGGTAATATAAAGTTCTACTATTCAGCTCAAGGGGTTGACGATTTAGAAACGTTAAAACGAACATTGGACTGGGATTTTGACAATGCCATTCAAACTAAAGAGTTAAACTTAACACATAACCTCATAGCCCCAAAAGCTGGATTTGGTGAGCTAATGGAAATATATGACGATGATAAAATCATAGACTACAAGAACAGAATTACGAAATATATTAAAGAAAACAATGTTGCGACTGACTTTTCAGAAAAAACTTTTGGCGAAGTTATTGAGATATTGAAAGATGGAAAAACTGGTAGAGAGCTAAATCAAGTTAATCCCACTCCAGGAATGCAAACTTTTATAGACGCACATTCTGAGCAATTTGAAGATGCAAAGCAATATCCATTTGATGTTTTCAAAAAAATATATTTGGATAAAGATTCTTTGTTAGACGATACAAAAAAAGACAAAGAAGACGAAAATAAAAAAGGGACAAAAAGAGATGAGCTAATCAAGCATCTTTTTAAAATCCAGAATAACATTAATCTCTACAAAGAAGAGAGATATAACGAATTTTTACGTAAGACTGAATATCGAATTAGTAGTATTGCTGATAAACAAAGTCTTAAAGATACTATCGTGACTTTAGATAGCATGTCTGATGAAACAATAGAAGATGTAATAGACTATGCGCATGACAATGGAATTTGCAAAAAAGATGACAAGTTTGATACTTTTCTGCGAGATAAAGAATATGTATACACTCAAGTAAAAAGAATAAAATTCCAAGTTTTTCAAAATTTATTTTACTACTTAGAGGGATATACACCCTTCTCTACGCAGCATAAAATTAAAGGTGCTGAATTCGACAATGTGCTAGTTGTTTTAGATAATGGCAATTGGAATAAATATAACTTCGAATATCTAATGAATGTGGAAATATTTGACGGCTTAACTACTTTGAAAAAGAGTTCATTTGAGAAGATACTAAACAGAACACAGAAAATTTTTTATGTCTGTTGTACTCGGGCCAAAGAAAATCTTGTGGTGTTTTATAACTTGCCATCAGATGCAATTATTGAAAAAGCCAAGATGTGGTTTGGCGAAGATAACGTAATAAGAATATAGTTGACGCAACAAATACTCGACACACACCAATTCAAGTGACTTTTGCTAGGATGCCACAAACCAAAAGGAGCACCTCGTGGCACATATAGCACTTCTAGAATTTGAAGAGAGGGAGGTTTTGCAAATACCTTTAGGTCGAGGCAGTAATACTCGTGAAATAATTTGTGCTATAATAGTTCAAAAAATAAGGAGGAGCCATGGGCGTAGAAAAGAGACAAAAAACCACGCAAGAGCGCATAGAGCGCATATTTAAAATGGCAAAAGAACATTTCGGTGAAGTGAGATTTGTGGGTGTAAAACTACACGATAAGATAGGCTGGGTAGCAAAGATACAATTTGATGAATTTGAGAGTCTTATGGCAGAGGGTGCAGACGCGGATGATGCGCTCAGAAACTTGCGAAAAAGAGTACGGAAAATCATCGATCGATACAATTTGGTGTAGTATGGAAAAAAATATCATCCTCATAGGCTTCATGGGTGTCGGCAAAGGAAGTACCGCGAGGGACTTTGCAAAAAAGTATGGTGTCTATAACATCGATACCGATGATCTCATAGAATCAAAGACCAATAGAGAGATCAAAAGGATATTTAAAAAACATGGCGAAGAGTATTTTAGAGCTCTAGAGCAAGAGACGGCTAACTGGATACAAGCCAATGTCAAAGGCACACTCGTGAGTTGTGGCGGTGGATTTTACAAAGTTAAAAATATCAAAAAGCTCGGCAAGGTAGTGTTGCTTGATGCCCCTTTTGAGTGGATATATGATAGACTCAAGAGTGCTAAAAATGCTCAAGCAAAACTTGCTAAGCGACCGCTCTTCTCAAAGATAAAAGAGGCAAAGAAACTCTATGAGCAAAGAGTGAGCGAATACAAAAAAGTAGCTGATGTGATCGTGAGTGTCGATAAGCTGAGTCAAAAAGAGGTTTTAGAAGAGATAGCCAAGGCGGGCGGAATCAAGTAATGAAGTGAAACCTTATAGCCTCGTTTTATCCTAATTGGTTATAATTTCACAAATTTCCACAAGAGAAGACATGGACGATATATTTGAGGACTATTTAAGATCGCATTTGCCGAAAGTCGAAAGCTTTCATCCGCACTATGAGAGTGCACTTGGCGATATGCTTTTAGCGGGGGGAAAACGCTTTAGACCGGCACTTTTGCTCTCGGTCGTCAAAGCGTATGAGCCACTGCTTGTTGACTCCGCTCTACCTGTCGCACTCGCTCTTGAAATGTTTCATACCTATTCACTCATCCATGATGATATGCCTGCTATGGATGATGCCGAACTTCGCAGAGGTCACAAAACCCTCCATGTACGTTATGATGAAGCCACAGCCGTTCTTGCGGGCGATGCACTCAATACCGATGCTTTTTTACTTATAGCCCAAGCACCTTTGAGAGCTGATGTGCGCATAAAACTTGTCGAACTCTTAGCGCTCAACGGCGGCTCGCAAGGGATGGTCTTGGGACAAGCGCTTGATTGCTACTTTGAAAACAAACCTCTTGCCCTCGAGCAGATAGAGTTCCTTCATACCAATAAAACTGCCAAACTTATAGCCGCGAGTCTTATGATGGGTGCACTCATCGCAGATTTGGAGAAGAGTGTGCAAGAGGCACTCTATGCATTTGGGATCGATCTTGGAGTTCTGTTTCAAGTCCAAGATGACATCATCGATGTAACACAGAGTGAGCAAGAAGCCGGCAAGACAACCAATAATGATGAAGATAAAAATAGCTTTGTCAAGCTTCTAGGACTCAATGAGAGCATACGCTACGCTGATGCTTTAGCAGATGATCTGAGTAGCAGATTTGAGCGATTTGATGCACCACTCAAAGAGGGTTTAGGTACACTTGTAAAAAGTTATCTCTACAGACATAAAAATTAAACTCACAACAAAGGAAATAAAGATGCCAAACTCCCCCGAAAACCAGATGCGAAGAAAGATGGCAAATACCATTCGATTTTTAGCTGCCGATATGGTGCAAGGTGCCAATAGTGGACACCCGGGAGCACCTATGGGGCTTGCTGATATCGCTGTGGTTTTGAGTGAACATCTTCGTCACAATCCCGCAAATCCAAAGTGGCTGGGTCGCGATAGACTTGTCTTCTCAGGCGGGCACGCTTCAGCGCTTATCTACTCACTATTGCATCTGTGGGGTTATGATGTGAGCTTGGATGATCTTAAAAATTTCCGTCAGCTTGATAGTAAAACTCCGGGACACCCTGAGTATGGACACACACCTGGTATCGAGATCACGACAGGACCTTTAGGCCAAGGGATTGCCAATGCAGTTGGTTTTGCTATGGCGCAAGCTTACACGGCAGAGCAAGTCAATAGCGAGACATGCAAGCTCATCGATCATAAGGTCTATTGTCTCTGTGGGGACGGCGATTTGCAAGAGGGAATCAGCTACGAGGCATGTGCACTTGCAGGGCATTTGGGACTCAAAGATCTGATCTTGATCTATGATAGCAACTCCATCACTATAGAGGGTGATACGAGTATCGCTTGGAGTGAAGATGTGAGCGCGAGATTTTCAGCGCAAAACTGGAATGTTATCAATGTCAATGGGCACTGTTACAATGAGATAGACAAAGCATTTAATGATGCAAAGAGTGCGGATAGACCGACTATCATCATCGCAGATACCATCATAGGAAAATGTGCAGAGGGCTTAGAGGGAAGTCATGAGACGCATGGTGCTCCACTTGGTGCCGATGTCATTAAAAGCTCAAAATCAAAAGCCGGATTTAACCCTGATGAGAGTTTTGAGATAGCCGAAGATGTACTGCTTCGATTTAGATGTGCGCTTGAGCTTGGAGAGATGCGTGAAAAAGAGTGGATTCATAGTCAAAAAGAGGCACCGCTCATAGAGCAAAATGAAGCGCTTAGAAGACTTCTTGAGCCAAACATTAGCGCTATAGAGTTTCCTGATTTTAGCAGTGAAACGGCAGTGGCTACAAGAGATAGTAACGGTAAGATCATTAACGCGATAGCCAAAGCAGTTCCAAGTTTCATCGGCGGTTCTGCCGACCTTGCACCTTCAAATAAGAGTGAGCTCAAAGATATGGGCGACTTTCCAAAAGGACGCAACATCCACTTTGGTATCCGAGAGCACTCCATGGCGGCTATCACGAACGCTATGGCACTCTATGGGACGGTTATCCCATTTAATGCAACCTTCTTTGTCTTTAGTGATTATATGAAACCAAGCGCGAGGATAGCAGCACTTAGCGGTATCCAAAATTTCTTTATCTGGACGCATGATAGCATCGGTGTAGGCGAAGATGGCCCGACGCATGAACCTATAGAGCAGCTTAGTCAATTTAGAGCATTGCCAAACTTCTATGTATGGCGTCCTGCAGATGCCCATGAAAATGTCGAGGCATGGAAGAGTGCATTAAAGATCAAAGCGCCGAGTGCATTTGTGCTAAGTCGACAAAAATTGCCGATGATAAGCGGTAGTAGCGCTTATGGTAGTGCAGGAGATGGAGCATATCTGCTAGTAGAAAAGAGTGATGCTAAAGTTACTCTAATGGCGAGCGGGAGTGAAGTGGGTATCGCTTTGGATGCAGCTAAAGCGCTTGAAGCAAAAGGGATACAAGCCAATGTGGTCTCTGTGCCATGCTTAGATCTTTTCAATGAGCAAGATAATGTCTATAAAGAGAGAGTTATCAATAAAGATACAAAAGTACTCGCTATCGAGGCAGCCAATGCGAGTGAGTATTATAGATATGCCGATGATGTGCTTGGTATGACAGGCTTTGGAGCAAGTGCACCGGCAGATAAACTCTTTGTGAAGTTTGGCTTCACGGCCGAGAATATCGCCAAAAGAGCAGCTGCATTATTGTGATAAACAGACCCCAAGGAAGAGTGATAGATGCATAAAATTATCACTCTTTCGTTTATGCTCCTTGCTTCTTCGTTATATGGTGATGAGAGTATCTGCTACGGCACAACTTCCAAGGGAAGATTAGAAAATGGTGTGCAGCTTCCAATGAGTGGCGAAAACTTCACAAACTATAGTATGGTTGGAGTCTTATCCGGTAGGACATATGTTCACTCCAAAGTAAGAGACATCGTAACAGCAGCCTATAAATCACTTGAAGTATCTATGCCAAACAGAGTCTATAAGTATGCTGAAACGGGACACAAGGAAGGCGGCTCGTTGTATCCGCACAAAACACATCAAAACGGTCTCTCGGTAGATTTTATGGTGCCTGTTAAAAATGAAGCGGGTATTTCGGTTCATTTACCTACAAATCCTCTTAATAAATTTGGTTATGACATTGAGTTTGACTCAAAAGGTCATTATGATGAATATACGATTGATTATGAGGCGATGGCAGCACATATAGTAAGTCTGCACAAAGAGGCTAAAAGGGCAGGTGTGAAGATATGGAGAGTGATATTTGATCCGAAATTACAAAAGTATCTTTTTGCAACAAAACAGGGGAATTACCTCAAAAGAAATATCAATTTCTCTAAAAAAAGATCATGGGTGCGCCATGATGAGCACTATCATGTGGATTTTATAGTTCCATGTAGAAAACTATGAGAGCATTACGATAAAAGCGCTTTGACTCCCGCTTCATCGATAAGCTCTTTTTCATACTTCACAACGCCCATCTTCTCATTTTCATTGATATAGACTTCAAATATCGCAGGGTTATTATCAAGTTGCATAATCTTCTCTCGCCCAAAAGTATCAAGTGAAAAATAGGCATTGGCTCTTGCATGGGGATCGTTCATGCGGATAGTCCAAAAAAGCCACACAAGACAAAGCACTATGACAAAAAGAGCCAGTATTTCACGATTGAAATGCTGCATAATGCAACCGGCTACAAGCCCACCTGAGAGGATGCCCGCATACGAAAATGTGTTTGCAACACCAAGTGCTGCGCCTTTTTGATGTACTCTGGCAAATTTACTAACATAGCTTTGCAGGAGCGGTTCAAACATATTGAAACCTATAAAAAAGAGCACAACACCTACGATGAAGATGATTGCATTGTGGCTAAAGCCCATAGCCATAAATCCCAGGAGTATGGAGACGATAGAGACGATAAACACCAGCTTTCCTTTAGCGTATTTCTCTCCAAATACCGCCGCAGGTCCCATAGCAAGGATACCAAATATCACAGCAGGCACATAAACTTTCCAAAGCTCGGGTCTGCTCCAACCAAAACCGTCTTCTTTGATGCCATGTGTCATAACGATAGGGATGATAAAAAATGCCATCGTCATGATAGAAGAATGAAAGAGAAAGGTGATATACATCTGCACAAGTGATTTGTCTTGAAACACATCTCTTGTTTTGACTTTGATATTGTCATAACTGTGGATGATTTTCGGAGCTTCGGGCACCATAGTAAAGAGGATCACAATGGCTCCAAGTGCTAAAAGAGCTGTAAGCCAAAAGAGTTTATCGATGCCATAATGTCCACCGACAAGAGGTGCGACGATCATAGCTGCAGAAAAGCTTAAAGCGATCACGCCACCCATGATAGCCATAGCATGAGAGCGTTGCTCTTCTTTGACAAGATCACTAATCATAGCACTCACAACGGCACCGATAGCACCCGCACCTTGCAGGAATCTTCCCAAGATAAGCATATAGATATGTTCACTTAAAGCACAGATGATAGAGCCGATTATAAATATCAGAAGACCGATAAAAAGTGTTTTTTTACGACCAATCTTGTCACTTATCACCCCAAAAGGAACCTGAAAGATCATCTGTGTAAAAGCATAGCTACCGACAACCGCTCCGGCTAAAACGGGGGTAGCATCGTCCATTTGCAGCGCATAGACTGAAAGGACAGGGAGGACAACAAAAAGTCCAAAGAACCTTAAGCCGATAATGAGGCTTAGAGGAAAGGTCTGTTTCAACATTTTCATACCTTAGCTTGGATAAAATCGGTCTCAATTATAGTGAGTTAATATTGAGGGAAAGTTTAAAATGAAAATTGTGCTAGCCACTTCAAACAGAGGAAAGATACGGGAGTTTAATCACTTTTTTGACGATGAAATTATCGCTTATAGTGACCTCATAACTCCATTTGAGATCATAGAGGATGGAGAGACATTTGCACAAAATGCGCTCCTTAAAGCACGCGCAATCTCAGACAAGCTTAGCAGTGAGTACATCGTGCTTGCAGATGATAGCGGTATCAGTGTGCCATTACTCGGTGGGGCACCGGGGATCTATAGTGCTAGATTTGCAGGCGTTGATGCAAGTGATGGCGATAATATGCGCTTTCTCATAGAGAAGCTCAAAGAGCAAGGGGTTACGCAAACTCCCGCATTTTATACCGCAGCGATCGCACTTGTGTGCAATGAGGGCGAGTTTGTTACACACGGCTGGATGCATGGAGATGTGATCGATGAGGCTAGAGGCGAGGGTGGTTTTGGGTATGATCCGATGTTTATTCCACTTGGATTTGATAAAACGCTTGGCGAACTAGATGAGGCAGTTAAAAAAGAGTTTTCGCACCGCTCGAAAGCATTGCGATTGATGCAGCCGATACTAGAGATGATGCAAAAGTAAAAATGTTATAATTTTTTCATCAATAAAAGAGGGAGTAGAATATATTATGAAAAAAAGATTTATTTTTATAGTAGTTATTTTAATTCTTGTTGGTTTTTTCTTGTTTCTAAAACAGCCCACTCAAACAAATCCAAATTTTTTTGAGAATATTTCTATCAAAGGGGGCGAGTTTTATAAAGCTGGTGTAGATTATAAATTTTATGAAAAGGTTAAGAATATTAAATATAACGGGAAAAAGGCATTCTTAGCTATAGGGTACGAATCGGGGAAAGTTGATGTATATGATGGTAAAAACGCAACAAAGCATATGAGCATTCAGGCGGGCTCTTATCGTTCGAATATTCTTAATTTTTCTCAAGATGGGCAATATCTATCAGTAAGTGGAGACTTTGATGCTACAACATATGTATATGATTTAGAAGAAAAAGCGTTAAGCTTTACAATTCCTAACACTAGAGGAGCGGAATTATTTACTTCAGATAGCCGCTATATGATTTTACCGAATAGTGTTGGAATTGAATTGTATGACTTAGAAAAAAAGAAAGAATTGGCTTCCTATAAAATAGATAGTGTAACAACATTTAATTTAAACGATAAAGGAACGCTTTTGGCGGTCGGTACTACAGAGAAGATTGAACTTTTTTCTGTTTATCAACCTTCTTTTTATGAACGATTAATAAAGGACTATATCCATCCTATTCTTGCACCTATTAGCTCGATAAATCTTGACAGATTAAGAGATCCGATACGGTTTTTATGGTTTACTGATGATAAGCTAGTAGTATTGTTTCGTTCTGGTAAAATTGATATTTTTTCAACTCCTAATCTAGAAAAAGTACAAAGCATATCTTTAAATTTGAAGTTTATAAATGACGCGGTTATGAGTGCAGATAAGCAATATATAGTGGCAGTTGGCACAACAAGTGAAGGTGGAATCGGGCGATGTGAAGATTTTATCGCCGAACAGATTGATTTGAATCTTGGTTCATCAAAAAAGATTTTAAACCTTAGAACAAATTCTGCAAATATTTCAAAATGGTCATTATCTGAGGTAGATGATAATGAACTATTTTTTGTAGAAAATGCAGGAGAGAAAATGCTAATTCGTGTTGGTGAAACAGACAATATCATATATAAAAGCAATTAGAAAATTGAAATAGATAGGAAAATAAGCAATGACAAAAGAGCAATTTATAGCAGATATTCAAAAAGTGTATGATGAGTTGAGTGCACGGCAAGCAGTGCTCAATGATTATTTTAAACTCACACATGCCAAGCATCAAGAGGCCGATGAGATCGTGGAGGATTTTTTAGCTTCCATTGGACTGCAAAGAGATGCAGAGAGTACGATGGCAGCACTTGTGCGTATCGTGAACCTCAGAGAAGATGCGCTCGAGCAAGTACTTCTTAAAAGTGAACATAATTCGAGCGAGGTTATAGAGAAAAAAGAGTTAGCCTATGAGTGGGTGAGCCGTTTTCACACCAAGAGGCACAAAGAATTTTTGGCATGGATAGAGCAAAATGATCTCTTAACCCCTTTTTATAGAGCACTCCTTTTGGGCGTGCATAGTGTTGGCGAGAGTATCAATAGATGGCAAGTGAGTTGGAATCGTCATATCCTCTGCAAAATCAATCCTTCATTGCTTCAGAAGTTTGAAGGAGACAGTAAAGCGGTGATGGAGTATCTGCATGAACATAGTCTCTTTGATATGGATAATCTAGGGGTTATCAGTGATCGCTCTTACTCTGTTTTGGACGAAGATGAGCATGGGAAACATAGGGTGCTAAGCTATGCTGCGGCTTTCAAAGATGAGGTTGCAGATGCCACAAAAAGACTCCAAACACTTATCGATACGCTTTTGGTTTTAGAAGATACGGTATATGAGAAAAAAGAGGAGTGGATCGCTTATTTTAAAGCGATACAAAACGCTTTTAGTGAAAGCAGTGTTGCTGCTTTGCTTGCGCGTTGGCAAGATGTCGATAGAGCTTGGATGCATATCGATACACCGCTTCAAGTAGGCCATCCGCTTGAGTATTATGAGGATCATTTTAGAAAAGCAGTGGCGCTGGAGTGGGATGTGCGCATCATCAATCCGAGATTGCAAAAAAATTCGCATACAAGAGCCAATATCATCGGTTTTACCGAGGCACTTGCAAAAGATATCGGTGCGCTTGATGTGGCTTCAAAAAATATGGAGCAGGTTGCAAAAACACAGCTCTATATCGGGCAGCCGATGATCTACTATGGAGCGGAATTTAACGGGCTCTTTTCCGCTCAGGTCGTACCAAATGATAAGATTGTCTCAAGCAAATACGGCCACAAGATATTTGCTTTTTCTGATTTTGTTTTGGCCTCAAAAAAGGCAAAGCCTGTTATGAAGTTAGGGTTAGAGTTTTTTGGAGAGGCGTTTATACGCAAAAGTCGAGCATTTATAACGCATGATGCACCTGCATGGCATGAAGTGTATGATATCTCTACGGTAGGCCATGAGTTTGGGCATATATTGTGGCTAGACGATGATAGCGAACGCGCGATGAATAGAAGTGGCGAGTTTAAAAATATCGAAGAGTTTAAAGCAACTACGGGTGGGTTGATGGCCTATTTTTACAATGAGAAGAGTGAGCTCAGAGAGCATATAATGGATGATTTGGTCTCAAGAGCCGTGGGGCTTATGTCGTGGAGAGAAGTGGGCGAGGTGCTGCCCTATTATTGCGAAGGGCTCATCCATCTTGCGCTCCTTTTTGAAGCCGGAGCGATAACTTACGATGAACAAATAGAGATCGATTATAGTAGCTATGAGGCACTCAAGAGAGTCTATAAAAGAGTCTATAAGGATCTTGCAAAACACTATATATCCAAAGCAGATGCTTCACTCTATCTTGAAGATTATGCCATAAAAGAGGCAGGAGTCTACCTGCCAAAAGATGAGAAAGTACGAGCATTTGTCGAGCACTACTATGCGAGATATAAAGCAATCGGTCAGCAAAGTGTCCACATCGAAGACATCTAACTCTTTTTGGGTATATAAAAAGAGTTAAAGTTAAAATAAGGCGTATAGACAAGAGAATATCTTTACCAATCTCTAATGAGCTTTGAGGTATAATATCTGCGATTTAAACATAACTACAAGGAAGAGAATGCTGCTCTTTACGCCCGGACCAACACCTGTACTTGAATCTGTCAGACAAGCGATGGCAACACCCACTATTCATCATAGAACACCCGAATTTGAAGCGATATTTTCGCAAGCAAGAGCATCGCTTTTTGAACTCTTTGGCATGGAAGAGAATGTCATGTTGTCTTCAAGTGGAACGGGAGCTATGCAAGCGTGTATACTCAATCTTTGTAAAAGCAAGATACTAACGATCAATGCCGGCAAATTTGGAGAGCGATTCGGGAAGATAGCCGATGCTTTATCTATCCCCAAAGTTGAGCTTTCCTATGAGTGGAATACGCCTGCTGACCCGATGGAAGTAAAAGAGGCGTTGCTTCAAAATCCTGATATCGATGCGCTTGCTATCCAGATTAGTGAGAGTGCGGGCGGACTAAGACATCCGGCTGAAGAGATCGCTAAGATTGCCAAAGAGATCAATCCTCGTATCATGGTGATTGCCGATGGGATCACGGCAGTAGGAGTAGAGCCTATCGATGTGAGCAGTATCGATGCCCTGATTGCAGGGAGCCAAAAGGCATTTATGTTGCCGCCCGGACTTGCTATGATAGGACTTTCAAAAGATGCTGTTGCGACTATAGGTGAGGGGAGAGATTATTACTTTAATCTTGCAACTGAGATAAAAAATCAGCAAAAAAATACCACGGCATGGACAGCGGCAACAACGCTTATCATCGGGCTTAATGCGATGTTTGATGAGGTTAAAAAGAGTGGCGGGATTGCAGCACTTTATAGCGATACTGAAAAAAGAGCCCAAGCCACTAGAGCATCACTTCGTGCCTTGGGCTTGGAGATATATCCAAGTTCTCCCGCGCCCTCTATGAGTACGGTTATTGATGCGAATGCTGAAGAGATACGAAAGATACTAAAAAGTAAATATCAAGTCAATATAGCAGGCGGACAAGATCATCTTAAAGGGAAGATATTTCGGATCAATCAGATGGGGCTTATCCCTGCGTATGAGATAGTCTGGGTGCTCAATGCGATTGAACTTGCACTTGATGAGCTTGGTCGAAGAGCATTTGACGGTGAAGCCTCACGCGCCTTCAATGAGGTCTATTTTAAAGGGGTATCGTCATGATATTTGAACACGAGATACCAAGTGGCTCAAAACTCTATTTTGGTAAAAGTGCAAAGATAAAGAGAGAGATCGAGGCAAAGGCGAGCACGCTTCTTGAGGAGCTTAGCTTTGAAGAGATAGTCACGCCGATATTTTCCTATCATCAGCACGATGCGTTTGATGATGTGAGTGAGCTTATCCGTCTCAATGATGCAGGCAATCACACCGTGACACTCAGAGCAGATTCAACGCCTGACGTTTTTAGGATAGCGACTAAAAGACTTGCAAGAAGTCAAGAGAATAAAAAGTGGTTCTATATCCAGCCGACTTTAGCTTTTCCGACAAAAGAGTGTTATCAGATCGGTGGCGAGATCATCGATGGAAACTTTGAAGAGATTTTAAACGTTACGATGAAGATATTTGACGCGATAAAGATCGAGCCGGTATTGCAAATAGCAAATATCAAGATACCGCAACTCTTGCACGAAAAATATGGTGTTTCGCTTCAAGCGCTTAAGCTGATGCAGATCGAAAAGATATTGGACTCTAAGCATACTTGGATTAAAGAGCTTGCGGCAATCCAATCTTTTGAAGACCTACAAGATACAAGCAAATATCCAAAAGATATAGCTGATGAGTTGGCTCTTATGCGCGAAAAGGCGAAAAAGATTACTTATGCTCATATCATCTTTTCCCCGCTCTATTATGCTAAGATGCGCTACTATAAATCTTTGATCTGTAGAATGTTTAGCGGAAATGCTCTCCTTGCTATGGGTGGAGAGTATACTATAGAAGATACAAAAGCTGCGGGATTTGCTATCTATAGCGATGAGTGTATAGCGATGCGGTTAAGAACTTATGAGGAGATACATTGAGTAAAGCGGATATTATCGTCGGTCTGCAATGGGGCGACGAGGGAAAAGGAAAGATAGTCGATCATATGGCTAGCAAAAATGATTATGTTTGCAGATTTGCAGGCGGGCATAATGCGGGACATACAATCGTTGTCGGAGAAAACACATATGCTTTACACTTGGTTCCTTCGGGAGTTTTAAGCAAAGAGACGAAAAATATCATAGGCAATGGCGTTGTCCTCTCTCCTAAAGATTTTATCGAGGAGTTGGTACAGTTTGAAGATTTGAGTGGAAGACTTTTTATCTCCGATAAGGCACACCTTCTGCTTCCATATCACACACTTATCGATCAAGCATTAGAGAAACTCAAAGGCAAAGATGCCATAGGCACGACAGGCAAAGGTATCGGACCTGCCTATGTAGATAAGATTGCAAGAGTCGGTCATCGTGTCGGGGAGCTTCAAGATTGTACTAAATTGGCAGATGATATCATCAACTATTTGGAGCAAAATAGTGATCTACTCAGTGTGTTTGGTGTGGAAATCCCAAACAAAAGTGAGTTGATAGCGGAGCTTGAATCATATAAAAAAGCACTCTCTGCGTTCATCACCGATACGACATTGATGCTTTGGAATGCACTTGTTGAAGATAAAAAAGTATTGCTTGAGGGTGCACAAGGTACGATGCTCGATATCGATCATGGAACCTACCCCTATGTTACAAGCTCTACTACGATTAGCGCGGGCGCTTGTAGTGGTCTTGGTCTCAATCCAAAAGATATAGGTAAAGTCACAGGTATCGCAAAAGCGTACTGCACAAGAGTAGGTAATGGACCTTTCCCAAGTGAAGACCTAGGAGAAGAAGGCGCGCTTATAAGAGAAAAAGGCGGAGAGTTTGGCACAACGACAGGCAGACCGAGAAGATGTGGTTGGTTTGATGCGGTTGCTCTTAAGCATGCCGTGAGAGTTAACGGTGTTGATGAGATTGCACTCATGAAGCTTGATGTGCTCGATGGCTTTAAAGAGATCAAAGTATGTGTAGCGTATGAGGTTGATGGTAAAGAGATCGATTATGTGCCATATTCACTTGAGGATGCTAAGCCTATATATAAGACCTATGAAGGCTGGGAGAAGAGTAAAGGCGTGAGAGATTTTGATGATCTTTCAAAGAGTGCAAAAGAGTATATATTGGAACTCGAATCACTTGTTGGAGCAAAGATAAAGATAGTTTCGACTAGTCCACAAAGAGAAGACACCATCATACGATAAGGAGCGAGAGCATGAGATTAAAACCAAACCAAACAAGATATGTAGCAACTAAGATAGGGATAGATCTAGCCAACGCCCCTTTTGTTCATCTGCCAAAAGGCAAAGAAGTAATCGTTGAGACTGCTAAAAAGATTATAGATGAAAACCTCAAACAAGAGCATGCGCTTGATGCAAAGGTTAAGGAGCTTTTAGAGGAGAATCTAGAGGAGATAGAGTTTCAACATGTAGATGAGCGACAACTCTTCTTTATGATCAAAAAGAAGATGGCGCCTGAATTTGGCGTCATCATAAACTATGATGATAGATACAATGATCTTGCCCACAAGATACTCGATGAGCTTTATGAGAATTATTTGGCAGAGTATGATGTCAATGAAAACCAAGTGAAAAATGTTATCTTCAAATCTTTTAAAGCATTTGCAGATGCTTTTGAAGAGATAGATGATATCGTTTACAACAAGATCAAACATATGCAAAAAGATGTTATCCCGGGTTCGCAAGATTATGAGCTTTTGTATGAACGACTCTACCAAGAAGAGCTTATCAGAAGAGGGATGCTCTAATGCAAAAAGTCTCTATATATCTTGAGAACGGTATATTTCTACAGGCTAAAAGTTTTGGTGCAGAGGGCACAAGCGTAGGCGAGATAGTTTTCAATACATCAATGAGTGGGTATCAAGAGATTATCAGTGATCCTAGCTATGCGGGTCAATTTGTTACATTTACTTTGCCTGAGATCGGCAATGTCGGTTGCAATGAACAAGACATGGAGAGTGTGGGTGCCTATTGCAGCGGCATCATCGTAAGAAACCATCAAGAGCGACCTTCAAATTTTAGATGTGAAGAGAGTCTCGATACATTCTTAAAAAGATATGGTATCTTGGGCATCTGCGATATCGATACACGATACCTTACGAAAGTACTTAGAGAAGAGGGCTCAATGATGATGATTGCCTCCACACAGATACATGATAAAGAGATGCTGGCTTGGGAGCTCAAAAGTGCTCCACGCATTGAAGAGATCAACTATATAGAAAAAGTAAGCACAAAAGAGAGCTATAAACATACAGACGGCGTTTATGATATCGCTTCTTTTTCATATAGTAAGCCAAGTACATCAAAAAAGATTATCGCACTTGATTTTGGGGTTAAAAGAAATATTCTTAACAATCTCGTAAGTGCAGGATTTGAAGTAGAAGTTGTGCCAAATACCATGAGTGCACAAGAGATCATCGCAAGATACAATGCAGATGAGATAGGTGGTGTCTTTCTCTCAAATGGTCCCGGTGATCCACTTATCTTAAAAGATGAACACGCAAAGATTAAAGAGTTATTGCAAGCAAAGGTGCCTATGTTCGGCATTTGCTTAGGCCATCAACTTCTCTCTATCGCTCACGGCTATGATACCTATAAGCTCAAATTTGGTCACCACGGCGGCAATCATCCCGTGAAAAATATAGAAACAAACTGTGTAGAGATAACGGCACAAAATCATAACTACAATGTTCCTGAGGGGATAAAAGATATCGCAGAAGTGACGCATATCAATCTCTTTGACGCAACGATTGAGGGAGTTATCTATAGAGATACACCGACAATCTCCGTGCAACATCACCCGGAAGCAAGTCCGGGGCCGCACGAGAGTAGTTATATATTTAATGAATTTTATAAAATTGTAAAGTAGGTATGAGATGAGCATCGCTATTCTTTTTGGGAGTTCAAGTTATGAGCACGAGATCAGTATCGTCAGCGCTATTACAATGCAAAAGGTCTTTAAAAAAACACCATTGGTCAATATATTTGTAAGCTCAAGTAGAGAGTTTTATCTCATTGAGTCAAAAGATATGAAATCTTCAACCTTTAGTTCCGGCGATTATAAAAAATCACAAAAGCTTGAGATAAAAAAAGGCGGTTTTTTTGCAACCAAGATGCTTGGCGCTAAAAAGATAGAGTTTAAAACGCTTATAAACCTTATCCACGGAAGAGATGGGGAGGATGGCAAGATCGCTTCGCTTATGGAGTTTTTTAGTATCCCGTATATCTCTCCAAGACTTGAAGCGTGTGCTATGAGTTTCAATAAACTCTACACGAAGTTTTATGCCAAGAGTGTCGGTGTAAAAAGTCTTGATTATCAACTTTTAAACAATGAATCTATGCGTGAGGTGTTGTTGCCGTTTCCTCTCATAGTAAAACCATGTCGTTTGGGAAGTAGTATAGGCGTGAGCATCGTTAAAGATAAGAGTGAGCTTGATTATGCACTTGATGTCGCTTTCGAGTTTGATAGCGATGTTTTGCTTGAGCCTTTTATCGCCAATATCAAAGAGTACAATCTTGCCGGCTGCTATACCGATCATTGGGAGCTTTCCATCATAGAAGAGCCATACAAAGAGGAGTTTTTGGATTTCGATAAAAAATATCTTGATTTTTCGCGAGATACTAAAGTATTAGCGGCAGATATATCAAAAGATATGGCTGATTTGATAGTTGAGAGTTTTCAAAATGTTTACGGCACACTCTTTCACGGCAGTATCATTCGCTGTGATTTTTTTGAGATTGATGGAGAGATATATCTTAATGAGATCAATCCGATACCGGGTTCTATGGCAAACTATCTCTTTGAGGATTTTGAAGATATGGTGTTACGGCTTGCAAAAAGTGTACAACTTGAGAAAAAGATTGAATCACAATATACCTATATAAACTCTATTCAAAGTGCAAAAGGGAAAGCATAACTTTAATTATTTCTTAATTATAATATCTAATATTTTAAAAATATGTTCAAACGCTTATTTTTATCATTAATATATAGAAAGTTTTTAAAGCAGACTTTTTATATTTTTTGTAATATTCACAAACCCCCTATTTTAGGGCTCTACTGCGTCATTAGTCTCGAATTGTTAAAAAAGTATTAAAATTTTTATATTTATACGTCAAATTTAAGCTTCATTTGTTAAAAAAGTGTTAAAATTTGTTTTGAATGTTATATCTTTATGACATATATTTTCTCTAATAAGGGGGTTTGCATGCAATCAAATGCTGCATTGGAATATGATTATTCTGTTGCAAAATTGTTTACATACACGACGATTTTGTTTGGAATTCTTGGTATGCTTATTGGTACGCTAATAGCTGCTCAAATGGCATTTCCTGAACTTAACTATCTTTTAGGTGAGTATGGTACTTTCTCAAGATTGAGACCACTACACACGAATATAGTTATCTTTGGATTTACTCTAAGTGGTGTTTGGGCCACAGCTTACTATGTAAGCCAAAGGGTTTTGAAGGTCTCTATGGCTGAATCAAAATTCTTGATGGCATTAGGTAAGATTCACTTCTGGCTATACTTTTTTGGAGCACTCGCCGCGGTTATCACGCTAGGTATGGGTATCACGCAATCAAAAGAGTATGCTGTATTTGAATGGCCTATAGATGTTGTCATTGTGCTTATCTGGGTAATTTGGGGACTCTCTCTTTTTGGTTTGATTGGAATTAGAAGAGAAAAATCACTCTATATCTCTATGTGGTACTACATAGCAACATTCCTTGGAATAGCTATGCTTTATCTCTTTAACAATATGGCGATTCCAACATATTTTGCTTCAGGCGGATATGGAAGTATCTTCCACTCTGTTTCAGTGTATTCAGGAACAAATGATGCGCTTGTTCAATGGTGGTATGGACATAATGCTGTTGCATTTGGTTTTACTGTGCCTATCATTGCAATGATCTATTACTTCTTGCCAAAAGAGTCAGGTCAAGCTATCTACTCATATAAACTTTCACTCCTTTCATTCTGGGGATTGATGTTTGTTTACCTATGGGCTGGATCGCACCACCTTATTTGGTCAACAGTTCCTGACTGGATGCAAACTATGGGTTCAATCTTCTCGGTTGTTCTTATCTTACCTTCCTGGGGTAGTGCAATCAATATGTTGCTTACTATGAAGGGTGAATGGAATCAGTTGACTGAAAACCCACTCATCAAACTCATGGTTCTTGCTTCTACATTCTATATGCTTTCAACTATCGAAGGTCCAATTCAATCTATCAAATCAGTTAATGCTATCGCGCACTTTACTGACTGGATTCCTGGTCACGTTCATGATGGTGTTCTTGGTTGGGTTGTATTTATGATTATGGCGGCTCTATTCCATATGGCTCCTAGAATGTTCAAAAAAGAGATATACTCTAAAAAACTTATCGATATGCAGTTTTGGTTGCAAACAACAGCAATCGTTCTTTACTTTACATCTATGTGGATCGCAGGGATTACACAAGGTATGATGTGGAGAGCTGTTGATGAGTATGGTAACTTGATGTATAGCTTCATCGATACTGTTGCAGTATTGCACCCATACTATACTATTAGAGCTGTTGCCGGAGTGTTATATCTACTTGGCTTCTTCATGTTTGCTTATAACATGATTTTAACTATGACTGCTGCAAAGACGATAGACACTGAACCGCAGTTTAGATCACCTATGGCGTAAGGAGGTATGTTATGTTTCATTGGTTAGAAAAAAATCCATTTTTCTTTGCGGTAGGTGTATTTCTTGTAATTGCATTTGCCGGTCTTGTAGAGATATTGCCAAACTTTGGTGAAGCTTCTCGTCCGGTTGTGGGTCTTAAACCATACACTGTACTTGAACTTGCAGGTAAAGAGGTATATAAAAAAGATAACTGTATCGCATGTCACTCTCAGTTGATTAGACCGTTTAAATCAGAGACTGATAGATATGGTCAATATTCACTCTCAGGTGAATATGCGTATGATAGACCGTTCTTGTGGGGTTCAAAAAGAACAGGTCCGGATCTTCACCGTATAGGAAACTATCGTTCAACAGATTGGCATGAAAATCATATGTGGGATCCAAAATCTGTAATACCACAATCGATTATGCCTGCTTATAAACATCAGTTTAGTAACATAGCCGATATAGAAACTGCCTATGCAGAAGCAGTGACTGTAAAAGAACTATTTAATACTCCTTATGATGTAGACGGTGGTGTAGCATTAGGTAGCTGGGAAGATGCTCGAGCTGCAGCTCTTGCTGAAGCTAAAGAGATAGCTGCTGATATGAAAAATCAAGATGTAAAAGATTTAGTAGCAAACGATCAAATACCTGAAATTGTTGCATTGATCGCTTATATGAATAAATTGAAATAAGGAAGGGTAGAAGATGGACTTTAAAGAATTAGCAATTTATGCAAATCTCTTTATGACCGTCTTTTTGGTGCTAATGCTATATGGGTATATCATACATCTATATAGAAGCGAAAAAAGAGGCGAGAAGGATTACGAAAAATATGGCAAGATAGCACTCGATGATGAGATCGATAGTAAGCCTATTGAAGAAGATCCTAGCGCTGAAAATAAAAAAGAGGAGTAAGATAAATGAATAGTTTAATGATCAAAGCATTAGCTTTTTCAGCAGTTCTTATGGGTGCAACAATTTTTGTTGTCAAATATATGAACGTTGATTTGAGTGATCCTGTTAACTTGATCACGATGTTAGGTGCAGCTGCAATTGCATTCCTTACATTCGGTGTTGCTGCGAAATATATCAATCAGATGAAAACCGATAAAGCTGAAGGTGAATTGACTGATGATAATTGGGACGGTATAGGCGAGTATAAAAATGAACTTCCGGGCGGTTGGGCATACTCATTTTTAGGAACAATCATTTGGGCAATGTGGTATTGGACAGTAGGGTATCCTGTCAATGCATATAGCCAAATCGGTGAGTATAACAAAGAGGTAAAAGCATATAACGCTCAATTTCAAGAGATGCACAAAAATGCAGATGCTGATACGCTTCAAGCGATGGGTGAATCTATATTTTTGGTACAGTGTGCTCCATGTCATGGGGAAACAGCTGATGGTCTCTCAGGAAAAGCACAAGATTTGACAGCTAGAATGGCGAAAGATCAAATCCTTGATGTGATTGCTAAAGGATCAAACCAACTTGGTTTCCCAATGGGTGCAATGCCTGCCGGTATGGCAAGCGGAGCTGATGCTGAAGCGATTGCTGATTATATAGTAGGCGGTATGCAAGGGCAAGCGCCTGCAGCGTATGCAACTTGTGCTGCTTGTCATGGTGCTGACGGACAAGGTATGAATGGAATGTCACCAAACATTACAAAATATGATGAAAAAATTGTGACACAAGTTCTTGCTAATGGTAAAAAAGGTATGATAGGTAAAATGCCTTCATTTAATAATAGATTGACACCTGTGCAAGAAAAAGCATTGGCTACATATCTTCAAAGTTTATAAGGAGGATGCAGATGGCTGAAAATACAAGAAGAGGGCTTTTTACTCTTAGCGGAATAAGCGGTATGCTCATAGCAACAGTTCTTCTGTTGGTTATTTTGGCAGGACTGACTTTTTGGGGTCTTTTGGTTCAACAAGGAAGTGCTCAAAATCCTTATGATCCTACGCCCATAACAAGTAATCTTGACAATGTTAAAATGAATAGCGTAGATAATGCACAGCACGCATTCAAAGACGCTAATTAAAGGATTAGATGATGATTAAAATTATGGATAAAATCTTGACATTGGGAATGATCATTACTGCAGTATATACACTCTATGCAGTTTTAACTCCTAATCACCTTTTTGTAGGTTAAATATATGAAGATAGCACAAGTAAGGCTTGCCTTGCTTGCTATGCTATTGCCTCTCTTTCTATACTCACACGACCCAATAATCAAAAACGAACTTTTAAAACCTGAAGTAGTGACAAAGATTACCCAGATAAGTAAAGAGTTATTGGATAAATGCAGTATCAATAGTTATGTTATAGCCACCAATGATCCTTTTCCGCGGGGCTACAAAATGACTGATTATCTAGGAAAGTTTGGAGATAGCTTAAGCGAGCCATATATAGTTTTTGTTTTTGCTCCACATGATAAAAGAGTCGGTATAGTAACATCATCAAAAGAGCTAAAAAACCTTTATGATGCAAGCAGTGTAAAAGATGCAGCGATTGGTGTTGTCGCATCGCATGATAGCAACTCTTTAGAAGATAAATATAATATTGCAGTATTGCAAGGATTCTCTGAACTTGCTGATCAAGTTGCCGCATCAAAAGGTGTTGTGATGACAAACACCGTACCAAATGATACAAAACAGGTCGTGCATGTACTGCAGTATATTATCTATATCGGGTCACTGTTGGTTTTTTGGATTTTTATTGGAAAACCAATCTACATGAGGATAAAAAATGGAACAAAAAGATAAAGAAAAGACATATTGGCCCCATATGATAGTGGGCTTTCTTTTATTGGGGCTTTCACTCGGAACTTGGACTATCAAATCAGCAAACTCCATGCCCGTTGAGAGAGAAAATAAATATATGATGCCTTATCAGAATGCGGATATGAACTATAATGAGATCATAAAAGATGAAAATGCATTTAGCGGGAACTATGCCGTAACGATAGAAGGTGTCAAAACTATCAAGGTTAAGCCAAATAAAAATAGCAAAGTTAAGCTCGCAGATCCTATCAAACTTAACAAAGGTGAGAATAGTTTCTCTTATAAGATTACCACAAAGGCGGGTAAAGTCGTCAAAGATGCCAAGGTCACATTTCTCTTGACTCGTCCGCATACAGATAAAGATGATCAAAAGATTGATACGGTTACTTTCAAAGATGGTGTCTATGTTGTCTCGGGTGTTGATATAGAGAAGATAGGGAGATATACACTTGTTTTAAGAGCCCAAATAGGCGAAGATATAGGCTTTTATGAGAGACCCGCATTTCTAGAGAAAGAGGTAGCCCCAAAACAGTAATCAATCATAGATATGCTATACTTTTTCTATGATTGCTTCTCCTAAAAAACTCATCATTTTACCAACCTCAAGATCGATTCGAGAGGCAAAAAGAGCCTACGAGACCAATACATTATTACCCTCTTTTATGCGTTTAGATGAGTTTGAGTCAAGAGTCATGCTTATCGATGATAGCGCATTAGTAGATAGGCTTACAAGAGTTATGCTCTTGCGAGAAGCTGCTCGTTTTGATGCGATGAGAAAACTCAATATAAACTTTGACCTTGTAAGATTTTTTACGAAAAGCGACGCTCTTTTTAGGTTTTTCGAAGAGCTCTCGCATGAGAAAGTAGATTTTGAAGAGCTGAAAAATGCAGATGTCTATAGTGAATTTGTAGAGCATATCACCATACTCCAAGAGTTGCAAGATAGATACGAAGCGATATTGCAAAAAAGAGGATATACCGATAGAGCTTTTTTAGCAAAAAGATTTCAGATTAATGAAGATTTTCTCAAAGAGTTTGATGCTATAGAGCTTCATTTGGAGGGCTATCTGAGTCGATTTGAGCTTGATATCTTGGATGCAGTCTCAAAAAAGATAGCGCTTACAATCTTTTTACACACCAGCAGATTTACTCAAAAAATGGATGAGCGATTTGCTCAGTATGGCCTAACGTTACCGAAAAATACTCATATCACCCTAGATCTTAGTGCAAAAGCTCTTCTAAATGCTACAAAAAACACCCATGTTATGAATACGCAGGTACACTCTGTCAATGAGCGGACAAAGCAGATCCCTGTAGCTATGCGCAGTGTTCAAGAGATGATTGAAAAAGGAGTTGATCCCAAAGATATAGCAATCATACTACCGGATGAGAGCTATAAAGAGATGTTTTATCTTTTTGATAGAGAAAAAAATCTTAACTTTGCTATGGGGTTTGACTACAAACAGAGTAGAGAGTTCAAGACGATTCATGCATTGATGCGATATTTTAAAAAGGGGAAAAAGGAAGATATCGAGGGTTTTGAGATCGATAGGGACTCTCTTGAGGCAACCAAACATACGCAGAGATTATCAGCTCAGCAATTCTTCGAGTATATTTTTGCTTTAACAAGCATCGATTATGATGCCGTCAAAGAGGAGAGCAGATACCAAGAGGTCTATAAGAACTATATTGAATTTCAATCCATCTTTAGCGAGAGCGAGTTTCATATAAAAGATTGGATATTTTTATGGCTCAAATCGATAGAAGAGATTACGCTTGATGATAGTAGAGGCGGTAAGGTTACTGTCATTGGAGCACTTGAGACAAGGGGTGTTTCCTTTGAGGGTGTAGTCGTTATCGATTTTAATGAAGGCATCATCCCCTCACTGCCTGCAAAAGATCAGTTTTTAAATAGTACAGTGCGATCATTTGCCTCTTTGCCGACAAAAAAAGATAGAGAAGCCTTGCAAAAACAGCTCTACAAAAGAGTGCTAGAGCAGGCACGATACTCAAGCGTGATATATGCAACCGATAATCACAAAAGCCCTTCACGATTTATCTATGAGCTCTCCCTTGGCGATGTGATTGAAAGCGTAGATATCGATACAAGCTTTTTCTATAAAGAGGCGAGCGTGATGCATCAGCATGATTTCGTCGTTGCGTTTGATGCGAGAGATAAAGTATGGTCTTCATCTATGCTTGAGACATTTTTAATGTGCAAAAGAAAATTTTATTTTAGGTATATCAAAAATATCAAACCTGCATCCAGAGAAGAGTTGATAGATGGTGTTCTCTTGCACGACCTCCTCTTTAGAGTATTTGCGCAAAAAGATGCTTTTCAAGAGAGAGATGAGTTCACTCAAAAGATAAAAGATGTCCTCGATGAGCTTGATCTAGACTCTGCATTAGGAGCCTATAAAAAACTCTCTTGGATGAAACGCTTAGAGCATTTCGTGGATGCACAGATGAAACATTTTCAAGCAGGATGGAGCGTTGATCAAAAAGAGCTTACAATCACAGGCGAGATAGAAGGGTTGCGATTTCAAGGAAGAGTTGATAGGATAGATGTAAGAGGTGATGAGGCTCTGATTTTGGATTATAAAAGTGGCAAGACGGACCATATCAACAAGTCTGAGCGCTCTTTAGAGTCAAACTATCACTACCAGATGAATATCTATGCCCATCTTCTGCGTGCACGGTATAGCAACATAGATGCTGCCTATGTTAAGATATTTGAAAAAAATCAGTTTGAGCCGATCAAAGCCTTTGAACAAAAAGATGCACTACTTCTAGAGCACATCACGCAGATCAAAGAGACAAAAGAGATCATAGCAAGCAGATGTGAGGATAGTGCACTTTGTAAATATTGTGATTATGCTTTAGCTTGTCAAAGAGGGGAGTATCTATGATCACTGAGCCCCATTTAGCCTATCTTGCAAGTGCCGGTACAGGAAAGACTTTTGCACTCTCTGTGCGCTATCTCTCACTCCTATTTTTAGGTGAATCCCCCAATAGCATTTTAGCCATCACCTTTACCAATAAAGCCACGGCAGAGATGCGTGAGAGGATACTGAGTGATCTTATCCATCTTCCCGATCAAAACAATCCAAAGATGCAGACAATCCTTGCGGAGATATCTTCACAAACATCTCTTGCTTCCGCAGAGATACTTGGGAGACAAAAAGAGGTACTTGAGAGGTTTTTAGCTACCTCGAACCACATAACAACACTTGATAGTTTTTTTGGTTCCATCTTGCGCTCTGCCTCTTTGGAGCTTGGGATTGAGTCTGATTTTATTATCAAAGAGAAGAAAGAGAGTGCAAATACAGATGAACTTTTTATCAAAAGTCTGCTTCGAGATGAGCTTGTGAACGCACTTATCTATCTCTCATATGAGTTGGGGGATTCGGATATTCAAAAAACAAAAGAGCGGCTTGATGCTCTGTATACTATCGACCCTCTCTTGCCAAATGGTAGTTACGAAGTATATGATACGGCGCCTATAGAGCAAGAGATAGAAGAGCAAAGAGAGAAGATCAGCGAAGGACTACAAAAGCTTGAGGCTGATAAGCGAGCCATCGATCTTTTTAATGCTCCTAACACTTTAGCTGAGTTTGCAAAAAGAGCCGTTTTTACTAAGAGTAGTTTCGAAGAGCATAGTTGGCTTGCAAAATACTCCACACCTGATTTTGAAGAGGATTTCGAGAGGCTTAAAAAACTTATGAAGATATGGATGGAGCAAAGAGAATCAAACTTTTTACACTCCCTGTTTGATATCTATGAACACTATAAAGAGAGCATCTTGCAAGATATAAAAGCTGAAGGCGTTATGAACTTTGATGATGTCTCTTACCTGGCATATAAACTACTCTACGAGCATATATCCAAAGAGTTTTTGTACTTTAAACTTGATGCTAGGTTTCATCATATACTCTTAGATGAGTTTCAAGATACTTCCATGGTGCAGTTTTTGCTCTTGGCACCCATGATTGACGAGATTACGGCAGGGCTTGGGCAGAGGGAGTTTAAAAGTCTCTTTTTTGTCGGTGATACGAAGCAGGCGATTTATCGGTTTCGAGGTGGTGTTGAGGAGGTCTTTGCCCTGGTTGCAAATAGGTATGCCATTAGCCCAAAACCGATGAGTACAAACTATAGAAGTGCTAGCAATATCACACAGAGTGTCAATGAGATATTCTCTGCGTGTATGAGTGATTTTGTCATCCAAGAGAGTTTTAAAGGTGCCAAAGAGGGATACTTTCAAGTAATCCAAAGTGAAAAAGAGACACTTATCGCCTCAGCTATTGATGCAGCTAAAAGTCTTATAGCCAAAGGCGTCAATGTCAATGATATCGCTTTTTTGGTGATGACCAATAGTGAGGGAGCCATGGTAGAAGAGGCCTGCATGCAAGCAGGTATTGAGACTATCTTGCAGACCTCAAGTTCGCTTGGTAAGCTCTCATCTATCGCCTCTATCGTCTCTTTCGTGAGATATCTTGTCAATAAAGAGGAGATAGATAAACTCCCCCTCTTCTTTAGATGTGAGGTAGATACGCTCGATCTCTCTTGGTTTACTTATGCTTTAGAGCCAATCGTTGTCATAGATAGGATTGTGAGAGATTTTAAGATAGCATGTGATGATAATCTTCTAAGACTTCTTGATTTTGCCTCTGCTTACCATGATCTGCAAGAGTTTCTTGATGAGTTTGAGCTGAGCAAGATAGATATCGCAAGCGGATCGATCCAAGGAGCAAATGTCATTACCGTGCATAAATCAAAAGGGCTAGAGTTTGAGCATGTTATCTTGATGGATAGGCTCAAAAATAAACGCAATAGCTCTAGCCCACTCATTTTTTCAAAAAATGATCATCTCTTCATCAACAAAATTTGGCTTACACAAAGCAAGAGAGATATCTTTGATGAAGGCTATAAGCATGCGATAGAAGAGGAGCGCAAAGCTGCATATAAAGATACGCTCAATATGCTCTATGTTGCATTTACAAGAGCGAAGCAGAGCCTCATAGTCATCAAAAAAGATGAAAAATCGGAGTTTGAACCTTTTAATCTTGAGCCAAAAAGCAGAGGGGTGATCGAGCCAAAGAGCCAAAAAGCATCTCTAAATTTACAAAAAGAGAAGATAACTCTTGAGTATTGGGGCGCGCAAAAAGAGATACTTGAACAAGAGGAGCGAGAGGTTGTCGATCCTGCCAATGTGCTTTTTGGTACGGCACTACACTATACACTTGAGATGATGCATACTTTTAGTGAGGACGCTCTTGATACTGCATTGCGCTCAACACAGTATCGTTACCTCTCTTTGCTTAAAGAAGCAGGTGTTGCTACTATCAAAAAAAGAGTGCAACTCCTTTTAGAAAATAGTGATTTTAGTGCATTATTGCAAAATGCGCAAGCGGTCTATAAAGAGCAGAGCATCAGTTATGAGGGGAGCTTTAAGCAGATCGATCTTTTGATTGAATATAGTGAAAGCTATTTGATCGTTGATTATAAAAGTTCAAAAAGAGATGCCAAGAAGCATGAAGAGCAAGTTAGCGAGTATATCGATATCATAGAGAAGATTACAAAAAAGAGAGCAAAAGGGGCTATCGTTTATCTTTTAGATGAGAAAAGTGAGATCATTTTCTTAAAATAAACTAAATTTAAATAAATCTTAAGGTTATTTAAGTACAATCTCTTCACTTAAAATTAAAGGAAATTTCATGAAGATGACATCAGTCGTAAAACCTCATGAAGTAGAGAGAGACTGGGTACTTATCGATGCTGAAGGAAAAACTTTTGGCCGTATACTTACAGAGGTTGCAACACTACTAAGAGGAAAACATAAACCATCATTCACACCAAATGTTGATTGTGGTGATTATGTAGTTATAATCAATGCAAAAAAAGCGGTATTTTCCGGAGCGAAGCTCGATGATAAAGAGTATTTTAGACATAGTGGCTATTTCGGAAGTACAAAAAGTACTAAGCTTAGCGATATGTTGGAAAATCATACTGAAAAACTCTATATGATATCCGTAAGAGGTATGCTTCCTAAAACAAAATTGGGAAAACAGATGATTAAAAAACTAAAAGTGTATGGTGGGAGTGAACATCCTCATACTGCACAGTTTAATAAAGGAAAATAAGAATGGCTACTATTTATGCAACAGGAAAAAGAAAAAGTGCTATTGCTAGAGTTTGGCTTACTCCCGGAAAAGGCGATATGGACATCAATGGAAAAACTCTTGACGAGTGGCTAGGTGGTCACGAAACACTCAAGATGAAAGTGAGACTTCCTTTAGAAGCCACTAAACAACTTGAAGCAGTAACAATCAAAGCAACAACACTTGGCGGTGGTTATTCAGCACAAGCAGATGCACTTAAGCACGGCATCACAAAAGCATTGGCTATCTATGAGCCTTCATTTAGAACAATCTTGAAACCTATGGGACTTTTAACTCGTGACTCTAGAGTCGTTGAGCGTAAGAAACCGGGTAAGAAAAAAGCGAGAAGAAGCCCGCAGTTCTCAAAACGTTAATGTTTCTTCAGAAAAAGATAATCATTTATCTTCATTTTGCAAAAACCTTTTTGGGTTTTTGCACCCTCTCTTTACCCTCTACTTCCAAAATCAAATAGATTATAAATTAAAGTAAAATTTTGATTTTGAATTTTCGTATGCCGCTTGGCATACGAAGATAATTAGTGGTGACTTTTGAGGATAAGAATCGTCATCTTAATATTGATAGCGATAAATCTAATAATTTGCCATAGAACACAAGTTCTTAGAAATTTTCTAAAAGGTGTCGGTATCATAGTGCCTGATTGCGCACTGTAAGGTTGAATGTGATTCATATGTTTCGTTGCTGCCATTGTATCTCCTTTTTATTATTTAATTCTTCTTTTGCTCGAACAAAGTCCGATCAAAATTCATCTCACTGAAGCTTCGGTTCATGCCTCAGAGAAATATTTCTCCTTGAACTCAAAGCAAAAGCTACGCATCAACTCACTTTTATTCAGGAATAAGCGTCCAACCCGGTCTAAGTTTTGCTTTCCAGAGAAACCCTACATGAAGAAGATACTTGATCCAGTGACCGGCAAGACCTATCTCCCCGGTTGTTCCGTTGATATCTCTTCCTGTACCCGGATATTTTTCAAAATCAGGAACAACAGGATATACAGTCATTGCCGCAGCCGTTCCCGTAAAGAGCCCTTTACCCGCACTTGCGACACATGCTGCCCCCATCTCTGACATACAAGCCGTATGTGTAGGCTCACTTGCCCCATTGATCATATCAACGATACTCTGTGCTACTGCTTTTCCCATCATTGCACTTGGCATCCCTGTTCTTGGAGGCGTTGGTGTGATCGATGTGCCGTTTGGTGAACTCATCGGTTTACTAATCGTATGTGGTGGAGCAAATGCGATCCCCACAGCAAACATATTGCCATAATCAGGGTTTTGTAATTTTCTCGGCCAATCGCTTGCAGACCAATTTTCATAAGCACCTGCATTGTAGTTTGCATCAACTTTCATAAAGCCGTTTGGTGCAAAGATTTTTGCAGTGATATCCTCACCTTTTTTGTCAAATGCTTTAAGACCTACACCGGCAAATGGAGGGATCAGCATTGCAAAATCAAACTCTTCAACGCCTGTTGTGCCATCGAGGAGCTCATAATGTGCTTTTCCTTTTTCAATTTTGTTGACATGCGCACCGACGATCCAGTCTAGCTTTCTTTCGCTATAAAGCGATTCGGCAAATATTTTACTCGAAGCCGTGTAGCCGCCTACATTAAGATGCATGCCTCCCATACCGAAGTCACCCAAGAAAGACTCATTAGATATCCATTTGATATCTACATTATCTCTTACGCCTACTCTTTTTGCTTCATGCTCGATGTTAAAAATGTATTCAAATGCAGCTCCTTGGCATGTACACATACCGTGTCCTGTACCGACTAAGATTTTTTGTTTTTTTGTTTTTGCTTTTTCGAATACCTTTTTAAGCTCAGCCGCAGCATGCTCGGCATGATCTGCCGTACAAACAGAAACAGTATGTTTTCCTATACCGTTTGCATCACCGAAACCCTCCGTTGCCGCAAAGTTAAGCTTCGGTCCCGTTGCATTGATAAGATAATCATACTCAACTTTTTCCGTCGATCCCTCTTTGCCTTGTCCTGTGTATTCTATGGTAATAAAGTTTTTATCCAGCTCTTTATCGCCTTCAGGGTGAATAGAGATAGCTTTTGCTTGTCTATAATCAATCCCCGCTTTTTTATAAACATCTGCTAAAGCAAACGTAACATCTTTCTTGGTCATCTGACCGACACCTACCCAAATGTTTGAAGGAATCCAATTCCAGAGGCTATTTGGTGTAACGACGATAACCTCATGACTGCTTCCAAGCCATTTTTTTAAAAAGGTAGCGGATGTATGTCCGGATACCCCACCACCCATAACAACTATTCTTGCCATAGTAAATCTCCTTTTATTACGATTTAGTTAATTATAGATTAAAAATAATAAAAATAAATTTAAATTAATCTATAAATATAATTTTTACTAATTATTTAAAAAATAGATGCACTATAAAAACCATATCTTAATCTAATATGCTAAAATGCAATAGTTACTATTTTGGAGTTATTTTTGAGAGTCATAATCTATCTTTTTATCTTTTCTTTGAGTTTCCTCAATGCCTCCAATACGCTTCACCTCTCGATCTCTGCAAATCCGGGCAGGATCAACCCGCTCTTAGCGACAGATAGTGCGAGTGCGCAAGTGGTAGACTTTCTATTTAACGGTCTTGTGAAGTTTGATAAAGAGGGTAAGATTGTAGGTGATTTGGCTCAAAATTTTCATTTTGAAAATGATACGACGCTGATATTTGAGCTTCAAAGGGGTTTGAAATGGCATGACGGCGTTGCCGTAACCTCTAAAGATGTCGTTTTTACGTATAACCTTCTCAATTCAGATAAGATTACTACTCCTTATAAGGATAATTTTAAAAATATTTTATCTGTTGAAGCACTGAGCCCAACTAAGATCAAGGTGACCTATAAGAAGCCCTATTTTAAAGCACTCGTTATCTGGATGATGGGGATATTGCCGGAACATCTTTGGAGTAAAGAGCGTGATCCAATGACAAGTAGGCTCAATAAGGAGCCTATAGGTACAGGCTCTTATATGATGAAAAAGGCATTTGGTCCAAATGAGCAGATTGTTTTAGAGGCAAACAGTTATTATAAGCCTCATCCGCCACGCATTGAGAAGATAGTTTTTCATCCTATCAAAGATCCTATGATGGAGTTCATATCATTAAAGGCCGGCAAGCTTGATTTGGGTTCGCTTGATGCTCTACAGCTAGAGCGGCAGACGGATGAAAATTTTAAAAAAAATTATCAGATTATCGAAGAGCCTTCCTATGCATACAGTTATCTTGGGTTTAATCTCAAAGATAAAAAATTTCAAGATAAACGCATACGAGAGGCGATATCATTGGCAATCAACAAACAAGAGGTGATCGATCTTCTCTTTTTCTCACATGGCAAGGTCTGCAACGGTCCTTTTATGCCGGGTAGCGATGTTTACCCCAAGGATGTAAAGGAACATGTTTATGATCCTCAAAAAGCAAAAGAGATACTTCTTTCGCTTGGCTTTAACGAGATGCATCCTTTTGAGTTTGAACTTACGACCAATACAGGCAATGATACTCGTGTATATGCAGCTGAGATACTTCAGCAACAGCTCTCTAAAGTCGGCATCAAGGTGAAGATACGGAGTATGGAGTGGCAGGCATTTCTCAATACAGTGGTGATGCCGAAGAACTTTGAGGCTGTACTGCTTGGTTGGAATCTATCACTCATCCCTGATGCGCGAACTATATGGCATAGTAGCAGCGATAAACCCGGAGGATTCAATCTTGTGGGTTATAAAAACAGCAAAGTCGATGAGCTTATTGACACAGCTGAGAGCATGGTTGATACAAAAAAATTCGCAAAAAATTACAGAGAGATATTTCATCTCATCGCCGAAGATAAGCCCTATATATTTTTGTACATTCCAAATAGAATTACAGTCATAAGCAAAGATATTAAAGGGATAGAGCCTTCAATTGTAGGCATTATGCACAATCAAATAGAGTGGGAGAAAGAAAAGAGATGAGTTTGACAATATTGTTTGATCTTGATGGAACACTGATAGACTCAACAGATGCTATAGTAGAGAGTTTTGGTGTCTCCTTTGAGCATTTTGGGCAAAATGCCCCAAAGAGAGAGGAGATCACACAACATATAGGCCACCCTCTAGATGATATGTTTCGCTCTTTGGGCATCGAAGAAGCGAGTGTTGATGCACATGTTGCACGCTACAGGGAGCATTATCAAAAAGTGAGTAAAGCAAAGACAACGCTCCTGCCCAATGCAAAAGAGTCGATTCTTTTGGCAAGTAGATATGCAAAACTTGGTGTAGTGACGACGAAAACTGCCTCTTTTTCAAAAGTGCTCTTAGAGCACTTGGGGCTGATGGAGTATTTTGAAGTTCTTATAGGCAGAGAAGATGTCCAAAATCCAAAACCACACCCTGAACCTGTAATTAAAGCTCTAATTAAGCTAAAAGCCGATAAAAACTGTTGCTACCTCATAGGGGATACTTGTATGGATATACTCGCAGCAAAATCTGCAGGCATTAAAGCTATAGCGGTGAGTTCCGGGTATGCATCCATAGAAACTCTTAATAGCTGTAGTGGTGAGAAGATTTTTTGTGATACATTAGATGCCGTTGAGTATATTATAAAAGACAATTAAAGGTAAAATCAAGCCTCTTTTAAGAGAGGTCTCATTACAATACCTTTAGTAAAAAAATGACATAGGAGATGTTATGGTTGAAATTAGATGGCATTCTCGTGCCGGGCAAGGGGCCGTCACGGGGGCTAAAGGTTTAGGGGATGTAGTTTCAACTACAGGCAAGCAGGTTCAAGCTTTCGCTCTATACGGATCAGCAAAGAGAGGCGCTGCTATGCGTGCATACAACCGTATAGATGATGAGCAGATTATTAATCATGAGAAGTTTATGAGACCTGATTATGTACTTGTTATCGACCCCGCACTTGCGTACACCGATGACATAACAGCGAATGATAAATCAACTACAAAATATATCATTACATCTCATAAAGCAAAAGATGAGCTCATCAGCGAGATACCTACGCTTCAAGATAAGAGTGATAGAGTTTTTGTTGTTGACTGTATTGATATATCTTTAAAAACGATAGGGAGAGCAATCCCAAATTCTCCTATGTTGGGTGCTTTTGTGAAGATTTCCGGGATGTTTGAATTGGATTATTTTTTAGATAGGATGAAAAAAGTCTTGTCTAAATTTCCTCAAAAGATAATTGACTCCAACATGGATGCAATTACGACTGCATATAATGAAGTAAAATAAAAGGATAGAGATGAAAGGCGTATGCGCTACTGAAAAAAGGGGAACCAAGGAGATAGGGAGTGAAGAGCTTGTAGGATGGGATGCAGTAACACAAGGTGTTGTTATAAACTCATTTGAAGGTAATGCTACAAATGTAGCTTCGCTCAAGCAAGAAGAGAGAAATTATTCGGATTTTAGCTCTTATACTGCTACTGTTGCTTCTTGGAGAGTTGTGAAACCGGTTTATAATAGAGACATATGTATTGATTGTCAAAACTGTTGGGTATGGTGCCCGGATACCTCTATTATATCTCGAGATAAACAGATGTTGGGGATTGATTATGATCACTGTAAAGGCTGTTCCGTGTGTGTTGAGGTGTGCCCGACTAACCCGAAATCACTCCTAATGTTTGCTGAGCATGAAGAGATTGAAAAAGCTTTAGAGAGCTGGCCGACAAAAGAGAAATAAAGGACTATTATGGCAGAAAAATATGATTTACAAGAAGTAGAAGTATGGGATGGTAATTATGCCGCTGCACATGCTCTAAGACAGGCTCAGGTTGATGTTGTTGCAGCATATCCTATCACCCCATCAACACCTATAGTTGAGAATTATGGACTGTTTGTAGCTAACGGCTATGTAGATGGAGAGTTTGTAATGGTTGAGAGTGAGCATGCTGCGATGAGTGGATGTGTCGGTGCTGCTGCTGCCGGAGGGAGAGTCGCGACAGCTACATCTTCTCAAGGGTTTGCTTTGATGGCAGAGGTTTTATACCAAGCATCAGGTATGCGACTCCCTATCGTCCTAACGGTAGTTAATCGTGCATTGGCAAGTCCGCTTAATGTTAGAGGGGATCATTCAGATATGTATCTCGGGCGTGACTCAGGCTGGATCCAGCTTGATGCATTTAATGCCCAAGAGGCGTATGATATGACACTGTGCGCATTTAAAATAGGCGAAGATGCAAGTGTGAGACTTCCGGTTATGGTTCACCAAGATGGTTTTATCACCTCGCATACCGCACAAAATACTAATCCGCTTCAAGATGAAGAGGCGTATGCTTTTGTGGGTGAATATCAAACATATCAAGAGATGTTGGATTTTTCTAAGCCTGTAACATACGGCGCACAAACAGAAGAAGATTGGCATTTTGAGCATAAAGCGAAGCAACATAAAGCACTTATGGACTCAAGAGCAATCATCGATGATGTTTTTGAAGCATTTGAGAAAAAAACGGGAAGAGAATATAAAAGAGTAGAGTCTTATATGATGGAAGATGCTGAAGTGGCTATCGTTGCGCTTGGAGCTACCGTTGAGACATGTAGACTTGCCGCGCAACAACTTCGCGCCGAAGAGGGGATAAAAGTTGGTGTAGTAGCTCCTAGATGCTTTAGACCATTCCCTTTCGATAAGGTTAGAGAAGCACTTAGCGATGTAAAAACAGTATGCTGTATGGATAGATCATCACCAGGTGGTGCTATGGGTGCGCTCTTTAATGAAGTCAGTGCGGCACTCTATTCGACAAAAAATAGACCACTTGTAACAAACTATATCTATGGTCTTGGCGGAAGAGATTTTTCTGTTGAAGAGGCAAAGAGAATAATGAGAGAACAAAAAGCGCATGCTGATGCCGGCTATATCACAACAGCGATTCAGCAGTTTAGTGGACTTAGAGGCCCTAAACTCGGGTTTTTTGAGACAAATAGGAGATAATATGGCAATCACACCAATAAAGAACTTAAAAGAATTTTCAACGGCGAATGATAGGTTTGAAGGAGCCCATCTTCTTTGTCCCGGATGTGCTCACTCTATGATAGTAAGAGAGCTTATGAACTGTAGCGATGATAATCTTGTTATTGCTACCAATACAGGATGTCTCGAAGTTTCTACAGCTGTCTATCCATATACAGCTTGGGATACATCTTGGATACATATCGGCTTTGAAAATGCAGCAACTGCAGCAGCAGGTGCCGAGGCTATGTATAAAGCAAGAAAAAGAAAAGGCACGCTCAAAGATCCTGATGCTCCTGTAAAGTTTGTTGCATTTGGTGGAGACGGTTCTACCTATGATATAGGTTTTCAGTGGCTTAGCGGTGCTGTTGAGAGAGGGCATGATTTTACCTATATCTGTCTCGATAATGAGGTTTATGCAAATACAGGCGGTCAAAGATCATCTTCTACACCTATTGGCTCAAGTACGACAACTTCACCTGCAGGTAGAGTAAGCTATGGTGAGAAGAAGATGAAAAAAGATATGGTCTCCATCATGGCGGCAAACGGTGCACCATATGTTGCGCAACTTGCTCCAAATAAATGGAAGATCATGGCAAAAGGTTTTCAAAAAGCGCTTGCAACAGAGGGTCCTTGTTTCATCAATACGGTATCATCATGTACCACTGAGTGGAAATTTGATCCAAAAGATACAGTGCACATAACAGACCTTGCGACTGACTCTTTGGTCTTTCCTCTTTATGAGATCATCGACGGGTATGAGCTCAATATCTTGTATCGTCCAAAAAATATACTTCCTGTCAAAGACTATCTTGGCGCACAAGGAAGATTTAAACATCTCTTTAAGCCTGAGAATAAACATGTGCTTGATGAGTGGCAAAAAAGAGTTGATGCCTCTTGGGAACGACTCCAAAGAAGAGAAGAAGCGAGAATATAACTCTCTTCTTTCACCCCTTATTTTTCTTCCTACTTTTTCTTTTCTAGACTTTTCTTTTTTTCACTCTCTATTAAGACACATATCTCTAATTACTTTATCTTAGTGAGCGTAAATTATCTTCCTAGGTATATTTTAGATTTTCTATTCTCTGCAAAAATGTTTTAGAGCGTTGCCATTATCATGAATGGAGTGTAGTTATCTATTGTGTATAAGCACTTCGTTTGGGTTCTTGTAGTGCCAATCTTAACGGCATCAAAAGTAGTTTGTAGTTAATAGAGTAGAAATAATTTGCATCTAAAAATATTTATAAAGATAAAAAGAGTGATGTAAGATAGAATAGTGTTCTCACTTCAGGCGAACCTGAAGTGAGAATAAGAGAGGATTGATTATGTCTGTTTAAAGAGTATTTTTAAACAATATAACCATACCCCAAGCGAAGTAAATAAGCATCCATATTACAAATAGTCCAAGTGTGATATTACCAAGTTTTGTGATAGCAGCACTTTTTGTTCCATCTAACGTAGCACCATTTTCAAGTTTTCCAACTTTCCATGCCATTGTCAAGATGTATGCAAGACCAGTGAAACCAAGGATGACAAATGTCGATAAGAACATTGCGATAGTTGGTATCTCAAGATTGACCGGATATCCATAAAGATCATATCCAAGACCTGACATGATATTGTATCTGATAAGCTCACGAATACCTGAGATAAGCAGTGCTACAACAACAAGCCAAAGCGTAGTGATATAGCTATTTTTGAGGAACATAGCCATCAAAAGTAGTATCACAACAGAGACGATAGTTGCTAGAGATACAATGTTCATTAAGAGACCCACTTGCATCATCCAAAGAACAAAGAGTACAGCACTGATAAGAAGACCAACAACTGCAAATTTAGTTCCAAGTTTTCTAGTAAAGCTCACAAAGTCAGCGCTATAGTCAGATTTTGTGCTTACAAAGTCACTATAGTTTTGTAAGAATATTCCAAGTACAGGGATAGACAAACTCACTAAAAATGCCAATCTTACAACATCCCATTTCAAATTTAGACCTGATGTGTCTATGACACCACCCGGTGCATACATCTCCATCCATTCTGCAGGAGTAGAGATAGAAATGACAGCAAAGTTATGCATCAAGATACCACAAAAGACCACAATTAAGAAAGAGATAAGTCCGACAAATGTACCGCCACCACCGTTTCTTTTATTGGCATAATAGTACCAGTAGAACATCAAATATGCAGTGACAAGTGCATAGATAAAGATAAATACCCAAGCCCCTGAAAGTGTATTTGCTACATACCAACCCGCATCATAGATGACTTGAGTGAAAAGTAGCGGTGCGATACCGAGCAAAATAAGCAAAGAGATACTTAGTTTTCCTGTTTGAATCAAATGTGGATTTAAAAGTTTCCAATTTGCATCATGTTTTTGTTTCATACTTCCATAGAGTGAAAGTCCAAAACTACCTATTGCCAACAAGACAAATGCCGCGTGAAGCGCCCATGTCAAGATGTAAAGACCTTGAAAAACTACAGGGTAAAATGGCACACCTGCAGGATCTCGTAGTACGTTTAATATAGTTCCTTCCATAATCAACCTCCTCTAGTTGTTAACTTGCGCGGCAATCCACTCAGCCATCGCATCGTACTCTTCATCCGGAAGAGCTATTTTAGGCATATAAGGGATAGCCCCTGTACCAATAACATTCATATAGTTTTTGATAGTTTCTTTATCAGTGCCCGGAAGTTTAGTCTCTATGAGCATTACCATATTTCTATAGCTACCGCCTTTTTCCAAAGAGTGGCAGTTAGAGCAAGCTCTTTCTGTAAGATATTTTCCAACTTCAAGTTTGTTTTCCGGTGTTATAGTGCGAAGTCTATCAGGCACCCATGGATCAACACCAAGCAGACCTTTGCTAGCAACTACTTCTACCTCACTTTTGACACCTTTACCCGGAACATCTCTACTGATAATTTGATTACTATAGATATATTGACCTGCAACATAAGGTTTTCTCATGGACTCTCTGAGTTTTTCACCCGGCCATACACCAACAATACCGATAACAAACATCATGATAACCGCAAGATATTTGCCAATCCATTGTGGTTTGAGAATAGCCAAAAAGAAATAGAGTGAAAACAAAATAGCAAGAATAATACGATTGAGAATAATAGAATCTAAAGTCAATCCAAGTACTGCTTCTGCATTTGCTGGTAGAGTACTGATGTACCACATAAAGAAGAAGAGAGCGATAAAACCACCGAGAAGCCCTACATACCCCATTTTTCTTGTAAGCTCATTTGATAGTTCAACATTCTCTCTTTTCATAGCGCTTGAGATGATGAGTCCAATAACACCTGACATCATAATCATAAAGCCTATTCTTAAGAACATATGTGGGAATGTATTGATACCGAAGAACGCATCACTTGCAGATCCCGTATTGTAAAATGCATCGTTGCCAGGCCACATCATAAAGCTGATGATACCGATAATAAGCGCCAATGTTCCTACGGAAGCAATAGCAAACGTAAGGGTAAGCTTAAGATGCGTTTTTTTATCAATTTTCCCGATAAAATATACAAGCGCAAATACAGCGACAACTTCATAAATGAAGAATACCCATTCAGTAGCCCATACCCAAACAAAGTTGTGAATAAGTGCACTAATCCCTCTCGGGCTAGCTGCTGTTGCGGTATACCATATACCAGGTCCCGTGATAGACCCTATAACATAAGAGAAGATCAATAAGAACATGCCGTAACGTTTCATGTAATCATAGAGATCATCCCTATCCTCTTTGTAAGCTTTATATGCCAAGAAAGCAAAAAGCATTGCCGCACCAACGGATGTGTGAGAAGCCATAATATGTATAGCTCCCGTCAAACCCATTAGCCAAGCAGAACCGACATCAGGTACATAAAATACTGGAAAAAGCCCCAAGTAGTCCATTTCTAACTCCTTATAATTAGTTGAAGGTCATTATTTAACCTTGAACTTTTATTATAGTACTTCAAATGTTAATTTAGTGTTAAAAATATATTAACTTTATAATTATCTTAACTTATGTTTCTATTTGCAGAAATTTATATTTATGGTATAATTATTGATAATTAATAAAGGATAAAATATGCCATTACTAGATAGCTTTTGTGTTGATCATACAAAGATGAAAGCTCCGGCTATTCGGCTTGCAAAAAAGATGAAAACACCGAGTGGAGATACGATAAGTGTCTTTGATCTTCGATTTACAAAACCAAATAGAGAGAAGATGAGTGCAAAAGGAGTGCATACGCTTGAGCATCTGTTTGCCGGGTTTATGCGTGAGCATCTCAACGGTAACAATGTAGAGATTATCGATATATCTCCAATGGGATGTAGAACGGGATTTTATATGTCGCTTTTAGGGGAACCGAGTGATAAAAAGGTTGTGCGGGCATGGAGTAAATCGATGAAAGATATACTGGGCGTGCAATCAGAAAAAGATATTCCCGAACTCAATATCTATCAATGCGGTACCTATAAAATGCATTCACTTAAACAGGCAAAAAAGATAGCAAAAAAGATTCTTAAAAAAGGTATAGGCGTTATGAACAATAAGGCGCTGGCACTAGATGTCAAAAAGTCTAAAAGAGTATAAATCTACAATTGATGGAAGTTATACACTCTACTCAAGCGAGTATGATGAGTGCTATCACTCTACAAAAGATGGAGCACTCAGTGAATCACTCTATAAACATGTGATCCCTGCATTTTCTTTTGCCTCATCCGGTGATAAGCTCGTAATTCTCGATATCTGTTTTGGGTTAGGTTATAACGCTTTAGCAACCATCTATTATTGTATACAAAATGATATCAAAACTGAACTGGAAATTTTTTCACCTGAGCTTGATCTTAATCTAGTGCAGAGCTTGAAAGCATTCAGATACCCAATAGAGTTTGATGCCCTGCGTCACATCATTACAGCACTCAGTGAAAAGCAAGAGTATGAAGATGAACATTTAAAGATCAAGATTATTATCGGTGATGCAAGGGCGAGCATAAAAGAGATAGATAAAGAGATAGATATCATCTATCAGGATCCTTTTTCTCCTAAGAAAAATCCGACATTGTGGACGCGGGAGTATTTTGAGGATATCTATGCTCTCGCTTCTCCAAGTGCAGTGTTGACAACATATTCTGTCGCAACTCCCGTGAGGCTCGGGCTTTATGAGAGTGGATTTTACATTTATGAATACACGAGTGATCACACAAGGAGCGGTACTATCGCTTCAAAGAGGAGATTGCCTTTGAAGCTTATAGATATGGAACTTAAAAAACAAAGAAACCCAAAAGCAAAATCACTCAAAGATAGCGAATATCAATAGAGTGAGTGCATCCGCTCTATATCGTTCCAGGTGAGATTTTTCTCTCCGGTTTTATGCAAAAGAATGCGCGAAATGTAGCGGGCAAAAAGATCGGTTTCTATATTGATCTTATCACCTACTTTATAGGTGCCGATAAGTGTCTCTTTTATCGTGTGTGGGATAATAGTGAGTCTAAAACTATCTTCAAAAACATCATTGATCGTGAGACTGACCCCATCGATGGTTATGGAGCCTTTTGGGATGATATTGATGATATGTTTTTTATCAATGCCTATAATGATATCAACCGAGTTGCCATTTTGTGTTATGCTTTTTACAATCCCTGTAGCATCGATATGCCCTTGGACGATATGCCCTTCAAATCTATCATCAGCTCGCATGGCAGGTTCCATATGGACTCTACCTTGAAATTTTTCAGCACTTATGATATCTCGCGTTTCACTTCCAAGCTCTACATCAAAAGTTGTCTGCTCAACTTTTACGACGGTAAGGCAAACACCGTTAATCGCTATAGAATCACCGATTTTCGGTCTATATTTTGCACTGATTGTGAGTCTATTTTCTCTTTGTGCTTTAACGGTGGCGATCTCTCTTATAAGTCCTGTAAACATCTTCATCCTATACTTTTATTGTGTCATTATAACAAATAATTACAATGAAAGAGAGGAAGTTGACTTTTTGACCCTTTTACTATAGAATTAATCTGCAATACATAATTTAAAACAAGGAATTTTAGATGAAACTTTCTGCACCTACAAAATTGGTATTTTTGATCGCTTTAGTACTTGGAGGTTTGGGTATTCTTATAGGAACTTTGGGGCTTGTTTCTATACCGGCATTGGCAGGATTTGTTAAATGGTTGTTACCGGCAGGCTTTATCTTGCTCGTATTAAGCGTTATGCTTCCGGGGCTTTAATCTCTTCATTCTTAGCGATTCTTGTTTGATAAACAAGAATCGTCTTTTGTAAATTTCAAACAAATTCAAAGATTTCATACACAATATAAACTTCCCAAGATTATTTGATATAATTGCAACAATTTCTAAAGACGGAGTATAGATGGATTATGATGTGATAGTAATCGGCGGTGGACATGCAGGGATAGAGGCATGCCTATCGAGTGCCCGTATGGGTGCTAAGACACTGCTTATTACCATACTCGCAGAGCAGATAGGTGCTTCAAGCTGTAACCCTGCTATCGGTGGACTTGCCAAAGGTCACCTTGTCAAAGAGATTGACGCTCTTGGAGGGCAGATGGGCTTAGCCACCGATGCTTGCGGATTGCAGTTTAGGATTCTCAACTCATCAAAAGGACCTGCGGTTAGAGGTTCAAGAGCACAGATAGATATGGATAGGTATCGTATCTATATGAAAGATATACTGCTCCATACAAAAAATCTAGAGATCAAACAAGAGATGGTCGAAGAGTTGCTTATAGAAGAGGGGCAAATGTGCGGTGTCGTGACACAGCTTGGCAATCGATACGGCGCAAAAAAAGTGATCATCACAACAGGGACCTTTTTAGCAGGTATTATCCATATAGGTGAAGTCAAACAAGAAGCGGGCAGACAGGGTGAGTTCCCATCAAATAAGCTTGCAAAAAGTATCCGCTCTCTTGGATTTGAAGTCGACAGACTCAAAACGGGAACATGTGCAAGGATTGATGCAAAAAGTGTTGATACGAGTGCTATGGAGGCGCAAGCAGGAGATACTCCGGCGGCTCCGTTTTCTTTTAGGACAAACAAAAGAGATTTTAACCCGGATCAACTCCCTTGTTACATAGCTTATACCAATGAAACGACACACCAAATTATAGAGAGTAACTTTTCAAGAGCACCTCTATTTTCCGGACAGATTGAGGGCGTCGGCCCACGGTACTGTCCAAGTATCGAAGATAAAATCTATCGATTTAGAACTAGAGAGCGCCATCAGATATTTGTAGAGCCACAAACTTTGGAGGCAAATGAGTTTTATATTAACGGCATGAGTACCTCTTTACCGACTGATGTACAGCTTGCCATGATTCGTTCGGTTGAGGGCATGGAAAATGCCAATATCGTTCGTTACGGATATGCTATCGAGTATGATTTTGTACAACCGACAGAGCTCAAGCACACTTTGGAGACTAAAAAGATTGCAGGATTGTATCTAGCAGGGCAAATCAATGGAACGACAGGTTATGAAGAGGCAGCAGCGCAAGGGTTGATGGCGGGGGTCAATGCTGTTCTTTCTCTAAGAGCGCAAGAGCCTTTTGTCCTTCGTCGTGATGAAGCCTATATCGGTGTGCTTATCGATGATCTAGTAACCAAAGGAACCAACGAGCCTTACCGTATGTTTACGAGTAGAGCAGAGTATAGACTTTTGCTTCGCGAAGATAATGCCGACCTGAGACTCTCACATTATGGGTATGGGTTTGGACTGCTTGATTATCACTATTATGAGCAATTATGTGAAAAAAAGGCGAGCATCACACAGGCTTTAGAGTTTCTAAAAAATACAAGCGTGACGCCAACCAAAGAGTTTTTGATCACACTTGAGTCGATCGGTGAAGTGAAGATAAATGATCGCACATTTTGGATTGATGTGATAGGAAGAGGGGACTTTGATAAGGAAAAACTTCTTTTGCTTCTGCCCGAATTTGAGCAATATGATGATGAGGTGATAGAGCAGATACTCATCGAAGCAAAATACAGCAGATATATAGATAAACAACACGACCAGATAGAGAAGATGAAAGATATGCTCTCTATCAAGATACCCGAAGATTTTAACTATAGAAATATCTCGGGACTAAGTACAGAAATTATCGAGAAGTTAGAGAAATTTACACCTCCTACCTTGCAGGCTGCTTCACAGATATCAGGCATCACTCCTGCTGCTGTGGAGATCGTTCATATCTACATCAAGATGCGCCAAAAGGCAAAGAGCAATAAATAATTCTCTCTTGCGTAAAACTTTTGCTATACTTATCTAACGATAAAAGAAAGCAGAGAAGATGTTGGATATATTTTTGATAGTTTTAGTGATACTTTTAGCGGTAACTATTTTAGTCTATCTCGGTTATGGATTTTATCTCTATCTTAAACAGCGTGATCTACTGTATCATCCAATGCAACAAATAAAAGAGAGCCATATAGAAGAAGAGAACTTTGAACTTCAAGGGTGCGAGATTAAAGTCTCTATTCTCAATAAAGCAAACAAAAAAGCGATTATCTATTTTGGTGGCAATAAAGAGAATGTAGATAAAAATGCTAAGATTTTTTCTGAACTTTTTACTGAGCACTCAGTCTATCTTATTAAATATAGGGGGTATGCGGGAAGCACATGCAGCCCAAGCGAAAAGGCTATCTATTTTGATGCTACGCATATCTATGATGAGATCAAAGAAAATCATGAAGAGGTAACAATTATTGGACGTAGTCTAGGAAGTGGCGTGGCAACCTTTGTTGCTGCACAAAAGAAGATAGACAAACTTATCCTAGTTGCCCCTTTTGATAGTATCCAGAGTGTTGTTCAATCTAAGTTTCCTCTCTATCCTATGAAGTGGATGCTCAAAGATAGATATGATTCTTTAAGTAGAGCCAAAGAGATTACAGCACCCACGCTTATAGTGGTGGCTCAAAATGATGAAGTCATTAGTATGTTGCAGACAAAACGGTTGCAAAACGCATTTCTAAATCAACCTAAATTTGTCATGATAAATGGGGCTAATCATAGTAACATTGTTTTAAGCCCCCAATATTATGATACATTATATGAATTTATCCATACACAAACTTTATAAGCTCTTCCATATTTTTAATTCCTGAAAACTATTTAACTGATAATCATTCTTAAAATTAAGTTTTAAAAAAGGTTGTTTTCGATACTATAACGATAATTATTATCATTATTTATTAGCCAGCAAATTCTCTTGTCTCCCTGATAGTAGCCAGCTAAATTTCATAAAGGGGAATTTATGGGGATGAGAAAAACACTTTTTTTAAGCTTGGCTACGTCGATTTGTCTCTGCGCAAATGATATATATGAACTTGATGAGATTGTAACCATAGGAACAAAGACGAAAAGTTCTATATCTGATTTGCCTATGCAAACCACAGTTATTACATCGGAAGAGATAGAAAACAGCGGTGCTTCGAATGTCGGCGAGATACTTAAAGATGAGGGGAGTATATATCTTAGCACCTCCGGCAGCAACGGGGCTACGATGAGCATTCGAGGTATGGCGCACGGCGATACACTGTACCTTATTGACGGCAGAAGAATCACGGGCGAATTTAGTAAAACCTATGAGCTTGATAGGATCCCGGCTAGCATGATAGAGCGCATAGAGATTGTTAAGGGAAGTTCAAGCCTGCTTTACGGCAGTGATGCTATGGGTGGCGTCATCAATATCATAACAAAAAAACCCACTAAGGATTTTGGCGGCAATGTGCAACTGATGCACGGCAAAAATAAGAACGATATTGATTTTTTTGTGCATGGAGCAAAAGAGAAATTTTCCTATAGATTATATGCAAATTATCTTGATAGAGATGCATTTACAAAAAAAGAGACAACTGATGTGAAGGTAATGCAAGGGGGTGTAGAGAAATCTCCTTCAAATCTAACAGGTGGTGGCAATTGGGCAACTTTAAGGAGCAACCTAAGCGACTCTTATGCAGTGAACCATGATTATCAGGGTGATCTTGAGCTTAAAACAATCGGTGGAGGCGTTACTTATCTTTTTAGTGATGCTTTTACTTTAGATGTTGATATGAGTTATTTGAAAGAGGATAAGTATTCAGATTCTATCAGTACTATCTATCAAAGTAATTACACCCAAAATGGCAATGCTATCAAGGTTAAATATATTCCTATCGAACAGATGGACGATAATGAAAGATATACTCTAGATTCAAGTTTAAGCTATCATCCAAATGAGAATTTTGAGGTGGAATACACGTTTGCTTATTCGCGATATGAAAAGAGCAGAAAGATTTATACTTCGCTTTGGAAGGAACTTGGATATGCCTCAAAAGAGGACTCCCTATCAAGTGGTAATGAATCAACCATCGAGCATATAAATAACGATTTACTCGCTACATATACTTTTTCTGAAACCAATAGGGTTTTAGCGGGTGCCGAGTATAGGATAACAGATGTCGAGTCAAATGCGTTTAGTGTTGATGATAGAAATTATAAAGCTCTTTTTGTGCAGCATGAGTATAGACCTTTTGAAAAAATCGGTTTGGTGTATGGTGCAAGGTATGACAAAGACTCCATAGGCGAGAGTGAAATATCCCTAAGCTTCGGCGGTACATATGATATCACTCAAAATACAAAAATTAAGGCAAACTATTCTCAAGGATTTAGAAGCCCCGATGATAGAGAGCTTTATGTAGATCAGACAAGCCCAAGTGGCAAAAAAATGCTAGGCTCAACTGTTATTGATGCAACTGTCGGTAAGACAGCGATTTGGGATTTGAAGCCTGAGACAAGCGAGACGATAGAGGCAGGCTTCCTCACAAAAGGTGATATATGGAATTTTGAATTTACACTCTTTAAAACAGATATAGATGATCGTATCACAAGGCTTGATTACGGTAGTTATATGAGTTTTGAAAATATATCTAAAAGTGAAATTAAAGGGTATGAAAGTAGCTTTGCCATCATGCCTATTGACGATTTGATGATAAAAGCTACCTATAGTGATATTGATGCCGAAAATAAAACAGACGGCACGCAACTACAATACACTCCTGAAAATCTTGCGAGTTTGACGCTTAGCTATTTTTTAAGATCTGATCTTGAGCTAAGGAGTATTACAAAATATGTAGGTGAACAGACTAATTCAGATGATGAGAAAATAGGTGGATTTGGCATTACGAACTTAAAACTTATCTATACAAGGGCATCGAGCAATATGAGTTTCTTTGCGGGTGTAGATAATGTTTTTGACAAAAATATTCCCGAAGATTTGGGTGCGATAGAGCGTTCAAATTATTATATCGGGATGAACTATACATTTTAAAACCAAGGAGAGAAAATGAAAAAAATAACAATGGCGATTATGATTTTGGCAGCAGGAGTGTTCGCACAAGCAAAAAATAGCAATTTGATTATCCACGATCTTATACAAATAAAGATGCCGGGCAAATTGGTCAAAAGCGGTAAATTTGAATTGAGTAAAGAGCAGAAGCAGCAATTAATGCAAAAGGTCAAACCGATTATGCATGAAAAATATAATGTAAAAATGCAAGAGGCTTATGTGTTGGAGAAAAAGATTCAAAGAGCCATCAAAAAAGGTAAAAGCATTCAAGAACTTGAAAGTGATGTTACAAAACTAGCAGAAATCAAGAAAGAGGCAACATTGCTTAAAATAACTGCACGCAGCAATCTTTATAACATACTCAATGATAAACAACGCACAATGTGGGAAGAGTATGAAAAGGGTAATGTGAAGATAAGCTCTAAAACTTCTTGCAAATAAGAAAATTTTTAAAGGCATTCATCGATATGTGAATCATATCTATTTGAGGAGACAACATGAAAAAAACACTAGATATGGTACAAAAAGGGCGTAGAGCAAGAGTGAGAGGCTTGTGTGCAAAAGGGAAACTCTTGCATAAACTTTTAGATATGGGATTTGTAAATAATGTCGAGATAGAGGTTATAAGAGAAGCCCCGTTATTTGACCCTATGGAGTTAAAAATACACAATTATCATTTAAGTGTACGAAGAAGCGAGGCGCATCTTATTGAGATAGAGGAGCAAGAGTGAAAAAAATAAAAGTTGCACTCGCAGGACAGCCCAATTGTGGAAAATCTACCATTTTCAATATGGTAAGCGGTATCGAACAGCATATTGCAAACTATCCGGGTGTTACCGTCGATAAAAAAGTGGGTTTTTTTAAATATGAAGAGTATAAAGTGGAGATGGTTGATCTTCCGGGAACCTATTCGTTTAGCTCTTATTCTCTCGAGGAGAGAACGGCAAAAGAGTTTATTATCGATGAGAGTCCGGATATCATCGTCAATGTTATTGATGCCTCTAATCTCAAAAGAAATCTCTATCTTACATTTCAACTTTTAGAGATAGGCATTCCGGTAATTGTGGTTCTCAATATGATGGATGTTGCAAAAAGAAGAGGGATAGAAGTTGATTCAAAAAAAATAGCTTTCATGCTTCATTGTCCCGTTATTGAAGCTATCGGATCAAGAGGAGTCGGTGGCGAAGAGGTTATGAAGAGCATCATAGCTACCCATGAGAATAGGGAAAATTATGAAGAGTTTAAGATCAATTATGAAGAGCTAGAACCTCATATAAGTCTCATAGAAAAAGAATTTGAGGGCACGACATCAAACCTCAAAAAAAGATGGCAAGCGATTAAGGTATTAGAAGGCGATACTACTATCATTGAGCGTTTGAAGCAAAATATTCCAAATATAGAAGAGACGGCAAAACAAGAAGAGAGGATTTTTCATGAGAGGTACGATAGAGACTTCCCCTCTTTTTTAGCCTCGGTACGTTATGAATCTGCGGATATAATCTGTCATAAAAGTCTAGTCGAGAAAAATATCAAAAAAGAGACATGGACGGACAAAGCCGATAAGATTCTTCTCAATCGTTATTTAGCCATCCCGATACTTATATTTATCATGTTTTTGGTGTATGAAATATCTATAGTTTGGGGATATAAACTTACTGATTATACTTGGCCATTACTTGCAGCTATCAAAAATTTTGTTGTAGATATTTTGCCGAGTGCCGACATCATTGATGTGCCCATGATTACCGATTTTGGTATTTGGATGGTCAATAGTGCTAATGCATTGATGAACTACATCCCGATCTTTTTTATTTTGTTTGCACTCATTGCTATTATGGAAGATGTAGGGTATATGCCAAGAATGGCATTTATCTTAGATAGAGTATTTAGGAAATTTGGCCTGCATGGTCAGTCGACGCTTCCTTTAGTGTTGGGTGGAGCTATGGTCGGTGGTTGTGCTGTACCAGGAGTTATGGCGACGAAAGGTATAGCCGATGAGCGCGCAAGAATGGCAACGATTTTAACGGTTCCGTATATGAATTGTTTGGCAAAAGTACCTTTTTATACGCTTATTTTAGGGGCGTTTTTCAAGCCCGATATGGCGCTTATGATGTTTTTTATCTCTACGGTTACTTTGTTTATAGCGCTTATCGTTGCAAAGATATTTACAAGTACGATTTTAAAAACGAGAGAGACTGCTCCGTTTTTGATGGAGTTACCTCCATATCATATCCCTACATTTAAAGGGGTTATCATTAGAGCAACCCAAAGAGTTTGGGTCTATATTAAAAAGGTTGTCACGATTGTTCTTGCGGTGGCTATTATCCTTTTTGCAATGTTGCAATTTCCGGGATTAAGCGTAGAGTCCCAAGCTAAATACGATGCACAAGTAGAGACGATGCTCCAAAAGTTTGATAAAAAATTGGAAACAAACAGTTATTACAAGGAGATCGATACACGAGAAGAGGTTTCTAGCCTTTTGAACTATTATGATGCATACAGAGCAAAGAGAATGGTGGCAACATCAAAAGAGAGTGCGAAGGCTGTTGATGAGGAGTACTTAGAACGCAGTGCAATCTATTATAAATTTCTTAAACCAAAAAGTGATAAAGATGCGAAAACAATAAACAAAAATCTTAGAAAACTCTCCAAAGAGAGAAAACGTATCTTAAGAAATGTCAAAAACGAGAAGATTGAGAACTCTTTACTTGGAATGACGGGCAAATTTGTGGAACCCGTAACGCAATATGCAGGATTTGATTGGAAGATCAATGTTGCATTTTTGAGCTCCTTCGCAGCAAGAGAGAGCGCAGTTGCTACTTTGGGTTCTATCTATGAAAATAACAAAGCAGACGGTATGCGCGCAGAAGAAGCTATGGCGCTTAATAGCGGATACACCCCCTTGCATGCGATTGCTATCATAATTTTTATGATTCTAACTCCTCCTTGTATTGCAACGATGATTGTCGTGAAGATACAAGCGGGAAGTTACAGGTGGATGATATTTGCTATTTTCTTCCCTGTTATTTTGGGGATTATAATATCGTCCTTGGTCTTTAGCTTGGGCTCAAGCTATCAATGGAGCGGAATTGAGGCGATGAGTTATTTTTATTTTACGGTTGTTCTTTTAGCTTTGATATTGGGACTTTTCCCACATAGGAGCAAAAACTGGAAAGGAGGTATAGAAATTCAAAATAATAATGTTTGATAGTATCACGATAAATATACCAAAAAGGAGAATATAATGAAAAAAGTACTATTAGGTTTGATTTTTTTAACAGGCTCTGTTTTTGCCCATACGGCAATCATGAGTTGTTTTGATAACGGTGATAACACGATTACTTGCGAAGGCGGGTTTAGTGACGGAAGTAGCGCAAGCGGTGTAATCTTTTACGTTCTAAAAGATGGTAAAAAAGTTTTTGAATCGAAAATGACCGAAGATAGTGAGGTAACTTTCGATAAACCCGAAGGAGATTATGAAGCAGTGTTTAGTGCCGGAGAAGGACATAGTGTCCATGTAAAAAGCTCAGACATCACAGAGTAAGCAATAAGCTTGCAGGGCATCGATTCTTTGATGCTTTGCAAATTTTATAAAGGGCTCTTAAGATGCCTAAAATAACCGAAAGGATAGATAATGTTACAAAAAAGTATGATTAAAATTTCTAGTAAAAAAATTTTAGTAGGCTCAGCTCTTTTGGCAGGACTCACAACGGGAGCATTTGCACATTTTCAGCTGCTTTATACTCCTGATACTGCCTTGAGTAAGGGCAAAACCATAGAGCTAAGAGAGGTTTTTACCCATCCGTTTGCCGATGAGCATACGATGGATATGGGGAAACAGCATGACTCTAAGGAGCTCAAATCGGTTGAGGAGTTTTATGTTATCAATAAAGGCAAAAAGACTGATCTGAAATCAACGCTAAAAGGCATCACTTTTACAGGCCAACATAATAGCGGTAAAGCGTATGCGTCACAGTATAAAGCACAAAGAATGGGTGATCATATTTTGATCTTACAGCCCGCACCTTATTATGAGGCTAATGAAGATGCTTATATTCAGCAAATTACGAAATCGATCATCAATGTAGCGGGCACACCGACGGATTGGGATAGTGATCTTGGGCTCAAAGCTGAGATTGTTCCTTTAACAAAACCTTATGCTATTTGGGAGGGCGGTAGTTTTACCGGCATTGTAAAGAGTAAAGGCAAGCCGGTACCATATGCTGAGATTGAAGTGGAGTATCTCAATAGGGATATAGATATAAAAAACAACAAAACAGGAAAATCATATGTAGAGGCGCCTCAAGATGCTTTTGTCACGATGGGTATCAAGGCAGATAAAGACGGTGAGTTTACATTTACATTGCCAAGAGCCGGTTTTTGGGGCTTTGCAGCTTTAGGAGTCGGAAACGATAAAACATATAAAGGTAAAGAGCTCAGCCAAGATGCAGTTATTTGGGTTGAGGCAAAACCTATGAGATAAGCCCGAGGGAGATTTTTTTCTCTCGGAAAAAAAGGAAACATGATGTATGAAAAGATATTTTTAGTTGTTGTAACTATCGCAGCGGTATACTATATCTATAGAAAACTTTTTAAAAGTGGTGGTGGATGCAATTGTAGTAATGCAGGATGTAAAAATAGAGATAAAAGATAGATTATGTTTTTCTATAATGAATTTTTGAATTAGCATTATATTTAGTTTGTAAGTTCAATATACAAAAGTATAATAGTCTTAAAATATAAGAGATAAAAATGAACATTGAAGAACCTTTGTTGGTCGTGCGTTATGTTTGGTGGAGGGTATTGCGGAGAATATTTGTGCCGTATATTTTGGGAGTTTTTATATTTTATAGTTTTGGAAAATACTTTTTAAAAGAGAGTAACTCTATAGCATATATAACGATGTATCTTATTATGTTATTTTGTATTTTTATGGTTTTTAATCTTTTGCTAATAAAAGATTTTCGATTTTATCATGATAGACTAGAGAAAAAGTGGCGTTTGTTTGGAGTGAAGATAGTACGCTATGATGAAATAAGTGTCGCGCTAACTTATATGAATATTTTTATTTTTAAAAATAGGACTATTGCTTTTTCTCAAAAAGGCAAATATTTTTACCATATCACAAGTCTTAATCGAGACCTCATTGATCCAAGTATTGAGCAAAAAATCATTAAGGTTTTGGCTGATGTTTCTCGTAGAGATGCATCAGAATTTCAAGAAAATGCATCTTTAGACCCATTTATTATAAATACAAAAAAGGGAGCATAAAATGACGGAAAAAGAACCTTTATTGGTTGTAAAATATGTGTGGTGGAAAGTTTGGTTTGATATTTTTATATTGTTTATAGGTGTTATCGCTCTGTATTTTCTCTTTAAAATTATGTTGAAAGATGATAATCCACTATGTTTATTCCCTCTATCTGTTGGAATATTGTTTTTATATGGAGCTTTAGAAATATTACTTTCAAAAGAAGTGTTATTGTTTGATACCAAAATTGAAAAAAGATGGTTTCTTTTTGGTACATATAGCATTGAATTTGACAAGGCATTTTTTCGAACAGGAGGAATAGCTTTTACAGGACTATGGATAGTATTCCAAAAAACCTCTAAGTTTTTTGTATTCAAAAGAATTCACCTCCTTTTGAGTTTATTGCCAAAAAAAGATGCGAAAGAGATTTTACAAATATTATCTGATATTTCTAATAGAAAAGCCTCAGAATTTGAAATTCATTTAAAACTACAACCATTGATAAAATAAAAGGAGCACAAGATGACGGAAAAAGAAAAGGATAATTTAGATGCAATATTAGATAGTTTTGATGGTAGTTGACGGTTATAGGTACAATCCCAAGTATATATGGAGGTATGTTATGAAAATATTATTACTTTTAATTACTCTATTGTTTTCTATTTTTTATTTCTATGGATCTAATGTAGATAATAAATTGCAATATTCGCTAAAAAATAGCTTTGAAAATGAAAAACTTTTAAAATTAAATAATTATTTACATAAAAAGCAAGGCACTATATGTATTCTTTTTCCATACGAGGATAGTTTATCTACAAGTAGAAGTGATTTTCAGAGAATTAATGATTATTTGAAAAAAAATAATATAAAAAATGATGAAGATACTTGGACGTTGATATTTTCAAATAATGAAGAAATCGAACACTATAAATTTAAAAGAAATAATATTGATATTGTTTCGGAATATTTAATAAAAAATAAAAAAGGCATTGTACTGCCAAATGGATTTCAAATGTCAAATTACATACAAATAGATAGTGCTTATTTTTATCAATTATTAATTGATAATAGAAAATATTTTGTTTTTGGAGAAGAAAATGAAGTCATGTAATGATATTTATAATGAGTACATGCTAGAAGCAAATAATTATGCTTCAACTTGTTGTAGTAGGGCAGGTTATCTAATAAGTATCTCTTTGGCTTTATTGACCTATAGAAATCATACACACGTAAAGATGTTACAAGCTTTTCCTACTATTGCTTAAGTTTCAAGTCATATCGATGTTTAGTTATACTTGCGAATATTATTTATAAAACGCTAAAGGATAACTTTGACATTTTACTATTATGCACACACGGGACATAGGGCTGATTTAGATGGTGTACGGCGTGCCGCAGCACTTCTGCCACACTTGGAGAATCAAGGAATCACAACAAAACTACTTGTCAATGATTTTCGTGCAGCCCTTGCGGCAAAAGAGTATGGCATTGAAGGTGCCGTGAGCGTTGAGAGTATCCATGATATTGATCTTGTTTTAGATATTGGCGATTCGCTTTTTATTGATTCACCTGAAGAATTTCCAAAGCATTTTGAAAATTTCTGCAGAGATTACAAGAAGATATTTCGCCTAGCAAGAGATTGCGATGATAGAGCACAATTGCAAGAAGAGGTACTCTATCCTTGGGGTGAGAGTATGCGGGCGATATTTGTTAGTGATTGCTATTTGGATGAGTGTGAAAAAATAGAGAGAACCATACTCTTTTATGGTGATAGTGATCCAAAAAAAGAGTTACTCAATAGAGCAAGTCAATTTAAAAACCACGATGTAGAACTCCTTCTTGGAGATTATTTTTATCTAGGGTATGAAGACGAGCTGAGTACTTTTTTCGATACGATTCATGAGCCCGAGGAGTATCAAGACTTGATTTCGCACTCACAAAATATCATCACATCATCTTTACAATGTGCCTTTGAAGCCAAAAGCGCTGGAGCGAATGTGGCGTATGTATCAAAAGGGAAAGTTGCAATATGCATTAAAAATATGTTGGAGCATCATCAAATATCTTGTTTCGATCCAAATAAATTTGATATCGATAAATTTTTATTACAAGACCGTTCAAAAAAAATTGCCAAAAAATCCTTAAAAGACAATAAAATAGATTTTTATATTGCAGATAAAATCAATTCATAAACTTTTAATATCAATTTCTTTATAATAGCACGACTTTATTTTTAATTCAAAAGGAATGTAATGAGTAGTAGAAGAGACTTTATGGGTATGGCCTTAGGGGGGTTTAGTGCCCTAGGCGGCCTAGCAGCTCTTTATGCTATGAAGCGTAGTTGGGATCCGCTTCCAAGTGTAAAAGCAGTAGGTTTTACGACGGTAGACTTAAGTGGTGCGCAAGAAAATGTGCTGAGTGTCGAAAAATGGAGAGGGAAGCCTATCTTTATTTTGAAAAAGAGTGCAGATATGCCTTCCGATGATAGAGATGTGATTGTCGGACAAGATAGATATCTTGTGGCAATAGGACTTTGCACACACTTAGGATGTATACCTGCATATTTACCAAATGACAAGATATTTCACTGTGCTTGTCACGGTGGAGAGTTTGATGCAAGCGGCAGAGAGATATTTGGCCCACCGCCTAGCCCACTTGTTATCCCACCTTTTAAAATTGACGGGACACAATTAGTACTTGGGGAAGAGGGTCCTGAGTATATAAAAATGAAAGAAGCCGGCGTAACAGCCTAATAGGAGGGAATATGGCACATTTTGATGAAAACGCAAAACCTTTTTCGAACCAATGGCTCAATGACCGGTTGGCAATCGATACGGTAAAGAGAGTACTCTCAACAGAGTATTGGATTCCGAAAAATATCAATTTTTTATGGGCAATGGGGATGATCCTTGCTGCAACATTCGGTCTGCTTGTTGTGAGCGGTATCTTTCTTTTGATGTATTATAAGCCTGATGTAAATCTCGCTTTTGATAGTGTAAATCATACAATCATGAGTGAGGTCGGATTTGGATGGCTGTGGAGACATATCCACGGTGTTGCAGCTTCCGTTGTATTTTTGATTATCTATATTCATATGCTTACGGGTATATATTATAGCTCATACAAAAGAGGCAGAGAGTTGATATGGATCTCAGGCATGCTTCTATTTGTTACTTTCTCGGCAGAAGCGTTTAGTGGATATATGCTTCCTTGGGGACAGATGAGTTACTGGGCAGGGATGGTTATCACGAATCTATTTGAGGGTGGTTCACTTCACCTTACAGGACTTGTTGAGTGGATCAGAGGAGACTATGTCCCCGGAGATGCTTATTTGACGAGATTTTTTATGTTGCATGTATTCTTACTCCCTTTGATTATCATCGGGCTTATAGTATTCCACTTTGCAAGCTTGAGACTCCCGCATGTTAACAATCAAGAGGGTGAAGAGATAGACTTTGAAGAGGCAGCAAAACTTTACAAAGAGGGCAAGAAAAAAGAGTCTAAAGTGATTCCTTTTAGCCCTGTATTTTTAAGCAAAGATATCTTTGTGATGGGAGTCTATTTTATACTCTTCTTTTTCCTTGTATTTTATAACTTTGATTTTGCTATGGATCCTGTGAACTTTGATCCCGCAGATGGTCTTCAGACACCACCGCATATCTATCCTGAGTGGTATTTTTTGTGGAGTTATGAGATTCTTAGACCATTCCCGAAAAATCCGGGTCTTATAGCATTTTTGATAGCACAAGTGATATTCTTTTTACTTCCGTTTATCGATAGAAGTCCAAATGTTGCTCCGGCACACAAAAGAGGACTTTTTGTTATATGGTTTTGGGTATTGGTTGTGGATATGATTGCATTGACGATTCTTGGTAAACTACCTCCTGAAGGTGTGTTTAATACACTAGGAACTGTAGCGGCGGTTATATTTCTGCTTATGTGGCCGATACTGTTTATTATCACTAAATTAGAGAAAAAGCTGTAGGGGGCACAGATGAGAGAATTTAAAATATTAGCAGTAGTTGTTTTCTTTACACTTGTGGTATATATTGGAGTTGAGCCGTTTGCACACTCTCAAATGCATGCACATGTAGAGGGGCACGATTTCGTATATGATGGAACAGCGGATATCGAAGAGGCGAACACTCGGGTTGAGAATACAAAAGAGGCTTTAAAAAAGGCTCAAGATGAGCTTGCTAAGATACAAGGCATTGATGACGCTCCTCAAGAAGATATAGTAAAAGCACAAGAGGCTATCAAAAAACAAGAAGGCGCTTTAGTAAAAGCTGAAGAGACAGTTAAGCGCAAGAGCTTATTTTGGAACAATGTAGCAAGCATCGCGCAACTTGATGCTAATGTATCAAATGGTGAAGCATCATTCGGAACATGTATGGCATGTCATAATGGTGCGGGTATCAATATGGGTGGCGTTATTCCTCCAAGTTTAGATCATGTGGGATCACTTTATGATAGAAACTATCTTATAGCGCTACTTAAAGATCCTGCGATGGCGTCAAACGTAGATCACAAATATGCCAATACAATGATGCATCCTATGGGAAGTGTAATGGCTATGGTTACATCCGATCAACAAATCGCTGATATCGTTGAGTATATGATGCAAAATAAAGTAGGAGAGCTAGAGCCAAAAGCAGCATTTGAAGAGGCGTGTGTCAGATGTCATGCTGTACGATATGCTAAGATCACACAACTTGGTGATACTCCTGAATTTAAAGAGGAAAAAGATGCACTCGCCTATAAGATTAAAGTGCTTGATGAGCAAGCTTTGGTTAAAGCTTATATGGGGAAATTGCCTCCTGATCTCTCTATGATGATTAGAGCAAGAAGTCCGCATTATATGGAAACTTTTGTAGAAAATCCACAGACACAACTTCCGGGAACTTCAATGCCGAGAGTCGGACTTACAAAAGAGAACTATGAGAAAGTAAAAACTTATCTTGAAGAGGTTGGAGACCCAAGTAAGCCGGCAAGAGAGGCCATAGGACCATGGGTTATACTCTTTTTCGTAGTATTTGCTGTTCTGGCTTATCTTTGGAAAAAATCTCAGTGGAAAGATCTTCACTAATTCTTTAGCAGTTCTTGACTGTATTTTTGAAGGAGTTATCCCGGTTACATACCGGGAGTATACTCCTTCGCAACAACCTTAAAAACTACAGTAAATTACACGCAAAATTATTTTAAGATTAGTTTGCTGTTGCTTCAAAATAATGAAACCCACCTTTTAACAAACTTTTGCTACTCTTCTTGCAAAGCTACAGTATAAAGTAAAAATAGATAGGAGTTTTATGCTTATAGATGGACATGGTCGAAGAGTTGATTATCTTCGCATCTCATTGACGGAACGATGTAATTTCCGTTGTCAATACTGTATGCCTGAAAAGCCATTTTCATGGGTTCCCAAGGAGAATCTGCTCTCATTTGAAGAGCTTTTTATGTTTGTCAAAGTTGCCATTGATGAAGGCGTCAATAAGATTCGACTTACAGGCGGTGAACCGCTCTTAAGAGAGGATATAGATACGTTTATCGCTATGATCTATGATTATAAGAGCGATATCGATATAGCATTGACAACAAACGGCTTTCTTTTAGCTCAAAGTGCACAGAGACTTAAAAATGCAGGTTTGAAGCGACTCAATATCTCACTTGATAGTCTTAAAAGTGATGTAGCAGCAAAGATAGCCGGGAAAGATGTCCTCAAGACAGTTTTAGAGGGTATCGAAAAAGCTTTAGATGTAGGACTTGGTGTCAAACTTAATATGGTGCCGCTTTTAGGGATAAATGACGGTGAGATTGTCGATATATTAGAGTATTCAAAAGCAAAAGGGCTCAAGGTGCGGTTTATCGAATATATGGAAAATGTACATGCCAATAGTGAGATTCGAGGCATGCATGGTAGAGAAATCCTCTCTAAGATTAAAGAGAAGTACCATATCAAAGCTTTAGGGCGAGAAGGGGCAAGCCCGTCATTTAACTATAAATTGCTTGAAAACGGATATGAGTTTGGACTCATCGATCCACACAAACATGATTTTTGCGAGAGCTGCAATCGTATCAGGCTCACTGCTGAAGGGTATCTGATACCGTGTTTATATTTTGATGAGGCACAAAGTATTGCCGAGGCACTTCGAGTTAAAGATATCAAAAAAGCGAGCGCGATACTTGGTGATGTTTTAAAAAATAAACCAAAAGAGAATCGTTGGGATCATGAAGAGTTATCCTCAGATGATCTCTCGAAAAGAGCTTTTTATGAGACAGGTGGCTGAAATGTTTTACATAGTCGAGCAATTCTTTTCTATCCAAGGTGAGGGAAGATATGCGGGGGAGCCTTCCTATTTTTTAAGAACCGGCGGCTGTAATCTTTCATGTGACGGATTTGGTTGTTTATATGAAGTACAAGGTGCTAAGAGGCAAGGGTGTGATACTTTTTTTGCAGTTGACAGAGCTTTTGTGGAAAATTGGCAGAAGATAGACGATGCGAAAGGTTTTATAGAAACACTCTCAAAAGAGTTTGCACAGATTGGTTATCTGCCAAATATTGTTATAACAGGCGGCGAGCCACTCTTGTATCATCAAGAGCGTGTTTTTTATGAGGTTATAACTTGGCTTATAGAGCAAGGATGTAGAATAACTTTTGAGACGAATGGAACAATCGATATCGACTTTAAAGCGTATCCTCTCTATAAAAAAGTAACTTTTGCACTCTCTATCAAGCTTTCAAATTCAAATGAGCCTTACAAAAAAAGAGTCAATAAAGAGGCGATTACAAAGATTATCACAAACACAAGTGACTCCTTTTTTAAATTTACAATCGATAAAGAGCTGATTGCTTCTCGCGCACTTGAGGAGATAAAAGATATTGTTGCTTTGGCGCCCAAATTACCTATCTATTGTATGCCGGTTGGAGAGAGCAGGGATACTATCCGAAAAAATGATAAAGATGTTTTTCAGTTTTGTATGGCTAATAACTTTTTTTATAGTGATAGACTCCATATTCGAATCTATGATACGACCGAGGGTGTTTAGGCTTTTGCACATCAAGATCAAAAAAGTTATAATGTTATGATAAAATAAGAGGAAATATATCCGAATTAGGAAAAAAGATGATTATCAGAAAGCTTTTCAAATTTGAGAATGCCCATATAGTAAGAGGCTGCACCACGCAAAGATGTTCTGAAAATATTCACGGACATTCATATAAAGTTGAGATACTGCTGCGATCACAATACCTAGATCATGGTCAAATGGTCTATGATTTTGGTTTAGTAAAACACACGATGAAACAACTTGTCGATAGTTTTGATCATGCTATCACACTTTGGAGTGAAGATGATCCACAGTATTTAGAAGATATGAAAAAACATAGTCAAAGATGGGTGCAGTTACCGGTTTCTCCCTCTGCTGAGCAATTTGCGAGAGTTTTTTTCCTTGCGATTGAGCAGATACTTCAAGCGAGCAAAATGGTTAATGATGAAAAAGAGGTCGTGCTTGATAGCGTGATTGTCCATGAGACAGATAGTGGCTATGCGCAAGCTTTTAAAGATGATGCACATAGTGAAAATATGGGATTAATCTCTCTTGATACGATTCTTTTTTCTGATGCGATTAAGAGTGAATGGGGTGATAAAAATTGGTGGAAAAAGATATTATCAAATATTTTAATTATAAACCCAAGTAAAATTTAGTATAATCATTACTTGTTGAATTTTTACATCTAAAGAAAAGGATCGAGTTATGAAAAACTTAACACTCATTTCGTTGGTTGCAGCTGCTTTTTTATTTGCAGGTTGCGGTGAAGAGAAAGCAGATACTACAAGTGCTGCTGTAGAGCAAAGTACACCTGTTGCACAAGAAGAGGCTGCACCGGAAGTTACTGAAGAAGTAGTAGCAGAAGAAGTTGTCGAAGAGGCACCTGCTGCTGAAGCAAATGCAACAACAGAAGCGCCTGTGGAAACAAATGCCACTGAGGCACCTGCTGCTGAAGCAAATGCAACAACCGAAGAAGCTGCAGCTCCTGCTGAAGAAGCGGCTACTGAAGCAAATGCAACAGCCGAAGAAGCTATCCACTAGGATACTTCCTACATCAAAGAAGATTGAAACATCCAATAAGATTACTCACAGCAGAAGACGAATTGATTTTTAGTCTCTTTTGCTTGTGAGTGATTTTATGAGTATTTTTGTTATAAATAAAATATAACAAAAGCATAAGATTGATACTGCTTAAAAATAATTCATTTCTCCAAAAAGACAAATTTTATTATTAACCTTTAATTATAAACCCAAGAAAATTTAGTATAATTGTTTTTGTTGAAAATTGATATTGAAGAAAAGGATCTAGAACATGAAAAATCTAACACTGATTTCATTGGTAACTGCAGCTTTTTTATTTGCAGGCTGTGGTGAAGAGAAAGCAGATACTACAAGTGCTGCAGTAGAGCAAAGTGCGCCTGTTGCACAAGAAGAGGCTCCCGCTGAAGCTAATGTAACTGCAATTGACGCGGCACCTGCTACTGAAGCAAATGCAACAACAGAAGCGCCTGTGGAAACCAATGCAACTGAGGCACCTGCTGCTGAAGCAAATGCAACAACCGAAGAAGCTGCAGCTCCTGTCGAAGAAGCGCCTGCTGAAGCTCCGGGGAAAGCACTATTTGCAACATGTGCCGCATGTCACGGACCTGACGGTAAAACGCTTGCGCTTGGTAAAGGTGCAGTTATTGCAGGTCAATCAAAAGCAGATTTGTTAGAAAAAATGCATGCATACAAAGCCGGAACAAGAGATATTACAGGTAACGGTATGCTTATGAAGGGTCAAATGGCAGCACTGAGTGATGCTGACATGGACGCTTTAGCTGATTATATATCTTCATTATAATCCATCTACCCCTCTTTGGGGAAGATAAATAGACACTCTTTTTTATCCACTTTATTTTTCAAATCTACTATATTTACAGAGCAACTGTTTTCGATATATTCTATATTAGGATCAGCGAGCGCAAAAGAGTTAATCTCTTTAAGTGTACTGACTTGATTGGGTGATTGATTTTCAAGAGGGCTAAAATTTTCTCCGCAAAATTTACCGCAAATAACACTATATTTTCCCGGTTTTAATCTATGCTCATTGCTAAAAGTTGTCTTGATAATCTTATGATAGATATCTTTGCCCCCTTGGAGTATCGCAATAGCGATCGATACAAAAAGTTCAAAATTAACCATAGCTGCAAGCGGATTTCCCGGAAGAGAAACGATGATAGTTCCATCTAATATACCTATAGAAGTCGGTTTCCCGGGTTTGATATTGACTTTCTCAAAAAGCATTTTTATCCCAAGCTCTCTGAGTGCTTGCTTTGTGAAATCTTTATCTCCAACGCTTGCACCGCCTGTTGTGATGATGATATGATTTTTCTTTGCAGCATCTGTTATGCTTTTTTTTAGGCTCTCCAAATCGTCACCAACACTCCGTTCTACATAAGAGCAACAGCGTAAAGCCTTGAGCCTTGCATAAAGCATAGGTGTGTTTGAGTTGTATATCTCAAAGGCGCCTATATCTTTATCTTGATAGCTTCTAAGCTCACTCCCATTGCTTAAAATTACGGCATTAACTTTTTTAAAAACTACTATCTCTTTGATGCCTTGCGAAGCTAAAAGAGCAATAGTATAGCTGTTAATCAACTCACCCTTTTTGATACACACAATCCCTGCTTTGAGCTCCTCACCCTTTTGGCGTATATTCGCGCCCATTTTTACTTGAATAGGTAGTTTGATCTTGCCATCTTCTTCGGTGATATTTTCTATAGGTACAACGGCTTGGACACCTTTTGGGATAGGAGCTCCGGTCATAATCTTGATGATCTCATTTTGCACGAGGGGTGCACAATCTTTATCGCCCGCAAAGAGCGTCTTAGTGCATTCAAAAAGCCCTCCACAATCATCCATTCTTATGCCATAACCATCCATAGCTGAGTGGTCAAATTTAGGAAGATCAATTTTCGCTATGATATCTTGAGCACAGACTCTCCCCTCAGAATCGATGATATCTATCGTCTCTTTCTCATCGAGCGGTTTTATCGTATCGTATATGCGTTGTAATGCTTCATTGATTGATACCAAGTGGCTGTCCTTACATTTTCTTGTTTTGTTGATTATAGCAAAATAGAGTATAATCTTTTTTATTTTCACAAAGAGAGTCTATGATAGAAGAAGCGATAACATACCACTTAGTTACGATAGAGATGCTCTTGGCTGCTATGATTTTTAATCTAACGGTATCGCAGTTAGTTAAAGAGCCCTTTGCTAAGATCATTAGAAGCGGTTATTTTCTCTTTTGGGCTATGGTCTCCATGGTGATATTTGCAGGTACCGTTCTGTTTTTGATTGCTGCATCTTCTTTTGATGTACGGGTGTTTGTGATGGTGCTCGGCATTGTTATTATCGGTATCATCGAGTTTAAGAGAGTCAGAGCAAATACAATGCTTTGGATGCAAGAAAAATCCATAAAAAAAAGCTCACTACTATCGATAATGATTGAGATTACTCTTCTACTCGCTATATACTTTTGGGCAACATTGGTAAGATAATGCAGTATCTTTATCATGAGAAAGCTTCAAACAGTTCCATCGTTTTAAGTGGAGATGCGCATAGATACATCTTTAAGATAAGACGTCATAAGTTAGGCGATATTATCGCCTTGAGAGATATCAAAAGTGAAGAGATTTACCTTCATAAAATCATATCAATCGATAAAAAAGAGGCACATCTTTCGCTTCAAGAGACGCAGATGATGCCAGTTGGCGCAAAAAAAGAGCTGCATATTGGATGGTGCATCATTGAGCCAAAAAATATAGAGAAAGTTTTGCCGATTCTCAACGAAGCCGGAGTATCGAAAATCACCTTTATCCACTGCAAACGAAGCCAGCAAAATTTTAAACTTGATTTAGAACGCTTAGAGCGAATACTCCTTAGCTCATCACAACAGTGTGGCAGAAGCCGCATGATGGAATTGGATGAGATAGAGAGTCTCAAAGAGTTTATCACGCTTTACCCCAAGAGCTATATGCTTAATTTCTCACACAATAACATCGAAGAGCACAAAGATATCGATACGATAGTTGTAGGCTGCGAGGGTGGTTTTACGAGTGATGAGATGGTATTTTTTGATGGACAAAAAGTAGTCGGATTTGATACACCGCTTATCTTAAAAAGTGAGAGTGCCGTGTGTGCTGTGGCTCTTAAGTTAATCATCTGATATTTGGTTTCAAAAAATCTTAAACAATTTTAGGTATAATTTGCTCCTTAAAAGCTGTCTCTGAAATAGTTAGAGTAGGTTGCAGCGACCCCGAGAATATTCTTGTGGAAGGGTGCTTTAGCATCAGAGCAGGTTGGTTACCTCGCCATTTAACATAATGCAATATAGCAAAGCTATAAGCTTGCGTACGCTAACGCTGAGTTTTCTTCAGCAGAAGGCTCACGCAACTAGCTGCTATTTTGTTTTAAAATAAACTAAAAGGATAAACGATGAAAAAAGATATACATCCGGAATATATGGCAACAAAAGTAAGTTGCGCATGCGGTAATGAGTTTGAAGTAAAATCAAACAAACCGGAACTTAGTATAGATATTTGCAACGCTTGTCATCCATTCTTTACAGGCTCTGAGAAGATAGTTGATGCAGCCGGACGCGTTGATAAATTTAAGAAAAAATACAACCTCAATTAATTTTTTTCATTTGACTCTCGCTTCAAGCAAAGCTTTGGCGAGGGGCATTGAGATGAGCTTTTGCCTACTCTCAAGGAGAGCTTCATTATGCTAACACTTATCCCTACACCCATAGGAAATCTTGAAGATATTACTTTAAGAGCAATGCGTCTATTTGAAGAAGCTGAGCTATTTTTATGTGAAGACACAAGAGAGACAAAGCATCTTTTGCACCTTTTGCATGAGCGTTTTGGTATGCAAAAAGTCGATGCAGATTTCCTCTCTTTTCATGAGCATAATGGAGTACAGAGAATTGCTGAAATCACAAATGAGCTCAAAGAAAAAAGCGTTGTTTATGTGAGTGATGCAGGGATGCCTGCTATCTCAGACCCGGGGCAGTTACTTGTGGAGTATTGCCAAAAAGAGGGGATCGCTTATGATGTATTACCGGGAGCCAATGCAGCATTGACGGCATATGTTGCAAGTGGATTTGCAAGCGTGGATTTTAACTTTTTTGGGTTTTTACCACACAAAGGGAAGCAAAGAAAAGAGCAGTTCGCTGAAGTGCTCAATGCGACTAACCCAAGTATACTTTATGAAGCGCCTCACCGATTGCTCAAACTCCTTGAAGAGCTTACTGTTTTTGCGCCTGAGAGAGAGATATTTCTCGCCAAAGAGCTCACTAAAAAGTTTCAAACCTATTTTAGAACAACCCCGAGTGAGACTTTTGTTCGCTTGAAAGAGGAGACTATAAAAGGTGAGTGGGTCGTCATCATAGAGGGTAAAAAAGATGCTCCAAAGGCTCTATATGCAGAGGATGTGGTCGATTTAGAGATTGCACCGAAGATAAAAGCAAAACTCTTATCAAAGCTGAGCGGTAAGAGTGTTAAAGAGTGTTACGAAGAGATCATTTTAAAAGAAAAATAATCTTTTTTCTCACACTTTTGATTATCAACCCTACAGCAAAAAAAAGGTAAAATCTAATCTATGGTCGTTTACGGTAAACAGGTTTGCTTATATATCTTAACTCATCACAAAGATAGAGTTAAGAGTGTCTATATTGCCAAAAAAGGTATATTGCCTCAGCCGTTATTTGAAGAGTTCGGAGCATGTATTAAGTTTTTAGAAGCTAAATGGGCAGATTCTATGAGTAAGGGCGGAAATCATCAAGGTTTGCTCTTGGATGTGGAAGATTTTGAGCAGACAAGTTTTAATGATATGAAGCAGAGTAACTTTTTGGTTATTTTAGACTCACTTAGTGATGTTGGAAATATCGGAGCCATTGCTAGAAGTGCCTATGCATTAGGTGCTGAAGGCATCATAGCCAGCGGTGTGAGACAACTCAACTTTGCCGGGATTGCCAGAAGTAGTTCGGGTGCTCTTTTTGATATCCCGTTTCTCATCGAGCAAAATCCGTTGAGTTGTATCAATGAGCTACAGCAGCTTGGCTTCAAACTCTATGGTGCGGCGATGGATGGAGTGGCTGTTAGTGATATAGAGTTTTCACAAAAAAAAGTTTTAGTTCTTGGCAGTGAGGGTGAGGGAATATCAAAAAGGGTAAAGCCTAAGATAGACCAAATGGTCTCAATACCGATGCAAAGAGAGTTTGATTCTCTCAATGTCAGTGCAGCAGCAGCAATTTTATTACATAGGATGAATGGATGAATCTTGAAAATGTTTTAGAAGAGAATAGTACCGAGAGTATTAGTAAAAAGACCAATATATCAGTCGATAATCTCAAAAGACTCTTTGAGCGTGATTTTTCTGCCTTTAAAAAAGTACAAGCTCTTGGATTTATCTCTATACTTGAGAGAGATTATGGTTTAGATCTTTCTGCTTTGAAACAGGAGTGCAAAGATTATTTTATAGACGATGAAGAGGATGTGACGATATCTGTATATCAAGCAAAACCAAAGCCAAAGGGCAGATGGTTATTTTTTGTGCTTCTTCTTTTTCTTCTAGGCGCTGTTGCTTCGCTTATGATCTATGACTATACGGTACAGAGTAAGAAAAATGATGGACAGATGTTTCTTACTCAGGAGATGGTTCTTGGTGAAGTGAATGCTTCAGAAAATATACCCGAAGACATGGTCGCCAATGGAACTATCTCAAAAGATGAGTTTAAGGAGGTCAAAGATGAATCTTTGGCATTTGGAGATAATGGTTCTGTTGAGGCGAGTGATGCAGACCAAGAGAATAATAGCTCAGCAACGGTGAGTTCAAAAATCATTTTGACACCAAAGTATAAATTATGGTTTGGTATCTATGATATGACAAGCGGCAAATCTTCCCATCAGATCATAAAAGCACCCTTTGAGTTTGGGCTTGATCGTAATCTGCTTATAGCAACAAGTCGAGCTGCTTTTAGTATAGGAGCGGGCGATACTACAACGGGTTATAAAGATTTTAAAGAGCACTATTTTATGATAAAAAACGGAAAGATTAGTGAGATAAAAAGAGAAGAATTTAGAGCGCTAAACGGTCCAAAAAAATGGTAGAATTTTAGAAACATCCAAGGTAAGGGAAAAGAAGAAAATGTTTGATGAAATACAGTTTGATAAGATAAATAGATTGCCGAAATATATCTTTGCAGCCATAGGTGATTTGAAAATGGCAGCTCGCCGTGCCGGGGAGGATGTGATAGATTTTTCAATGGGCAATCCTGACGGCAAGGCACTCGATCCTGTGGTTGATAAACTCATCGAAACTGCAAAAAAGCCACACACACACGGCTATAGTGCGAGTAAAGGGATATATAAATTGCGACTTGCTATGGCAAATTGGTACAAGAGAAAATATGGTGTGATTTTAGATCCCGAGACGGAAGTCGTTGCATCAATGGGAAGTAAAGAGGGATATGTGCATCTCGTGCAAGCGATTACAAATCCGGGAGATGTGGCAATCGTTCCTGACCCGACCTATCCTATCCACTCCTATGCTTTTGTCCTTGCGGGCGGTAATGTTGAGAAGATGAAACTTACTTTTAACGAAGAGAATTTTGAAGTCGACGAGGATCAATTTTTTGAGGATCTAGAGCGTGCACTCAAAAATTCCGTACCCAAGGCAAAGTATCTTGTGGTTAATTTCCCTCACAATCCTTCAACAGCAACCGTGACAAAGGATTTCTACAAAAGACTTGTTGCACTTGCCAAGCAGGAGCGATTTTATATCATCTCCGATATTGCCTATGCCGATATCACATTTGATGGTTATAAAACTCCTTCCATCCTCGAGATAGAAGGTGCAAAAGATGTTGCAGTGGAGTCTTATACACTCTCTAAAAGTTATAATATGGCTGGTTGGAGAGTCGGCTTTATCGTCGGTAATCCAAAGCTTATAGGCGCACTTCAAAAGTATAAAAGTTGGATTGATTACGGGATGTATACGCCCATCCAAGTAGCGGCAACCGTTGCGCTTGATGATTTTAATCATTTAGTAGATGAGCAGATTATCCCAAAATACAAAGAGAGAAGAGATGTGCTTATAGATACATTCGGTAAAGCGGGATGGGCTATGGCAAAACCAAATGCGAGTATGTTTGTGTGGGCAAAGATTCCTGAAAAGATGCGTCATCTAGGAAGCTTGGAGTTTTCAAAATTGCTTTTAACGGAGGCAAAAGTAGCTGTAAGCCCCGGTATCGGTTTTGGTGAATATGGTGATGAATATGTAAGGATTGCGCTTATAGAAAATGATAATCGCATACGACAAGCAGCAAGAAATATAAAGAAATTTTTGAGTGAATACAAAAGTGAAGGTTGAGAATATATGGTAAAAGTAGGCATACTAGGACTTGGTACAGTAGGGGGAAGTGTCGCAAAGATACTTCAAAAAAATAAAAATATCATTGAAGCAAGAAGTGGGAAAAAGATAGTTGTTAAAGCCGGAGTTGCGCTTGAAGATAAAGATTTTGATTTCCCTATAACCAAAGATCCTATGGATGTAATCAACGATCCTGAGATTGATATCATCGTGGAAGTAATGGGGGGAATCGATTTCCCTTATAAACTTGTAAAGCAAGCACTCCTTAACGGCAAAGCTGTAGTGACGGCAAATAAAGCAATGCTTGCATACCATCGTTATGAGCTTCAAGAGATAGCAGGAGATATCCCTCTTATGTATGAAGCAAGTACGGCAGGAGGTATCCCAATCATCGGTGCGCTACGAAACGGTTTGAGCGCGAACCATATCGAATCAATCATGGGGATTATGAACGGGACATCAAATTTTATCTTAACAAAGATGATTCAAGAGGGTGTGGCGTATGAAGATGTTCTCAAGGAGGCACAGGAGCTTGGTTATGCTGAAGCTGATCCGACCTTTGATGTCGGTGGTTTTGATGCATCGCATAAGCTTTTGATACTCGCAAGTATCGCCTTTGGGATAGATGCAAAGCCTGAGGACATCCTTATAGAAGGCATTGAGGGCATCACGCAAACAGATGTTGAGTTTGCCAAAGATTTTGAGTATGTTATCAAACTTTTAGGTGTTGCAAAGAGGGTTAACGGTGGTGTTGAGCTAAGAGTGCATCCTGTGATGATACCTCAAAAAAGCATGATCGCCAAAGTTGATGGCGTGATGAATGCCGTGATGGTGCAGGGTGATTGTGTTGGCGAGACGCTCTATTACGGTGCGGGCGCCGGCGGGGATGCAACAGCAAGTGCCGTAATTTCTGATATCATAGATATCGTAAGAGGCAACTCAAATCCGATGCTCGGCTATAAAAAGTCTCTTGAGAGTGGATTAAAACTTCTTTCAAAAGAGGAGATCACATCTCAGTATTATCTACGATTAAGTGTCGAAGATAAAAAAGGTGTTTTAGCGCAAATCACAAATCTCTTGAGTGATCTAGATATCTCCATAGAGGCAATAATGCAAAAGCCTGATGATGATCAAGATAAATATCCAGAGCTACTTTTTGTTACCCATAAATGTAAAGAGAGAAGTATCCAAGAGGCGATCGCTAAATTGGAGCAATTGAGTGTTGTTAAGAACAAAATCGGTATGATAAGGATAGAGCAGTAAGCTATTTTACTAACTTATTATCTTCTGTACGCGCCCTACATCCCCACTCGTTAGCCTTACTTTGATGCCGTGAGGATGAGTAGGGGAGCCGGTTAAGATATCTTTCACGGTGCCCTCTGTGAGTTTTCCGCTTCTTTGATCGGCTTTGAGTATGATAGCGACTTTAACGCCTGCTTTGATAGCGCTACGAGGTGGTGCCATGTGTGTATCCTTTTTTTGAGTCGGTATTGTTTAACTATTTCTCTTTTGTTTTTTGCGGTCCCTCTTTATAGCTTTTGATGCAAATCTCCTCTTTTGGTAGCCGCATCACTTTTTTACCTTCCTTGGTGATACCCTCAACATATTTGGCAAAACTCATCGCATAGTCAAGATAGGTATCGACTCCTTTGCCTCGTTGTTGCTGTACCTCTTGAAAAGTAGTATAGCCGTCTCTGCCCTCGGCGATATAGCTATTGACAACGATGACATACTCTTTTTTCATATCAAGCGCTACCCATTTCCCGCTTTTGCGATCTTTGATCTCGAGATTATAGGCACGGTCATTTTTGACCCTATTCATATCGATGTCATACTTGAGTCCGTAAGCATATGGAAAAGAGCCGCTTGAGCCGTAGTTGTCATAATAATTGATAAGTGCATCTTCGAGAACCTGTTTGACTTCTGCACCTGATAGTGTTAACTCCACAAGCGTATTTGAAAACGGTAAGAGTGTATAAACTCCTTGGATAGTCATCTCCCCGCTTTTAAGACCTGAGCGAACACCGCCGGCATTTTGTATGCAGGCATCGGCTCTCAAGCTTGCGTTGTAAAAAGATGCGGCTATCACGGGGGCGAGTTCACTCCCTTGGGGAAGTGCCTTACCGTCATTGCCGTCATAAGTCTTGCCCGGTATTCTGATATGTCGCAAATCCTCTCCGATATCGCCTACAATTTGAGCTGATTTAGTTTTGATTTGATCTTTGTAGTCTGCTAATTTTTGGACGATGTTTTCATCTTCATTGACGATATCCAAAGCAGCACCGTTTTTAAGTAGACCTTGCAGTGCTTGTATCTCTTCTTTGCTTATCGGTTTTTCTGCTCCATTGGCATCTTTTGTAGTGATGCGTTCTCCTGCTAAGAGGTGCGTTTTCCCGCTACAAGCGGTAACATCTCCTTTATCATCAAACGAGACATGCAGTTCACCCACGGCTTTTGTGTACTCCCAAGCTTGCACAATGCACATCTTTTTACCGTCCGTTGTAGTGACCTTGGTAGGATATTCGCCCGAAGAGGCAAGTCCAACACTTGAGAAGTCTCCAAGTAGCGAGTGTGAGTCACCACCTATGATGACATCAACTCCTTTGACTTTTTGTGTAAGTCTTTGATCGTTTTTGTATCCAAAATGACTCAAGAGGATGATTTTGTCTATCCCTTTGGCTTGTAACTCATCCACATATTTTTGTGTTCTAACCATCTCATCATAAAAGCTGATATCTTTACCGGGGCGTGATGATGCTGATGTTTTTTGAGCAGTCTCTAAGCCTATGATGCCTACCTTTTGTTCGCCTATCTCTTTGATGATATAGGGTTTCCATTTGCCATCAAGCAGTGAGCCTTTGAGTGCATCTACATTTGAGCTGACGATAGGGAAAGTTGCTTTGTCTATAAAGTTTGAGAGCACTTTGTCACCCTCATCAAACTCATGGTTTCCAAGCGTAAAAGCATCGAAACCTATCTCATTCATCAACACTACATCGGCTTCACCCTTGAAGAGTGTAAAGTAGAGCGTGCCGCTCATTGCATCACCTGCGTGCAGAACAAGTGTATTTTCGGATTTTTCTTTGAGTGCTTTTATCTCTGAAGCCACACGAGCCATGCCGCCCACTTCGATCTCATATTTTTTACCTGCCGCGTCAAGCTCGAGAGACTCTGCGTCTAGATGTGAGTGTTGATCGTTGATGTGTAGGATATTGAGCTCAAAAGGTTCTTGTGCTGCAGATAAAAACTGCATACCAAATATCAAAGCCAATCCTGCTAATAATCTAAAATGATTTTTCTGCATCTTTTGCCACCTTGTGTTTTTATGTTCATATCATAGCGATTTAGATTGAAAAGAGGGTATTATTTAAAAATATAGAAATATTGGTATAAGTACACATAAGCAAAGAAGAGTTGCAAATTTTAATTTATTCTAGTTAGTTAAGCTCTTTCTGTATTCATAATAACGAAGAAGTTGATTTTCTGCCCCAACTTTAGAATAACAACACATTAATTCATTAAATGCTGTCATATTACCATAAAGCTTGTATGTCGTAGCCCTACAACCCCCTCCGCATAGAAGTAAAAAAGGACAATCCGTACATTCTGGAATTTGCAAGCCTGATACACCAACAATTCCTAATGCCTCCCCGTTTTTAAATAATTCATCAATCTCTTGATGCCTTATGTTTCCCATTGTAAGCTCATCAAAATGTAAAGATTGGCAGGGGAACACATCCCCATTTGCGCTAATGCTAAAAATACTCTTTGCCATTCCGCATTTCCCACCATATGAAATTGATTTAAGCGGATCATCTGCATTCCCGCCAGGAATATTTCCAAGTTTTCTGTAGAACAAATCCATACCTTTAGCATACTTTTTTACATCCGGCAATAACGCTAACTCTTTTGTTTCTTTGATTGAATTTGGAAGGTACATAGTTGGCTGATAAGATGAAATATTCCATCGAGAATAGGCAAATTCCGGAAGCAAATACAAGTTATCTATGTTGTGGTCGGTAATGACTGGTCGAAGCGCAATTTCATGTCGACTCTGAGACATTAAAAAATCAAGTCCACGAATAGTGCGTTTCCATGAACCTTTACCGCGAGTCGCTTCATGTTCTGATTCTATGCTCGAATCAAGACTAACAGTAATGCTATCAAATAAGTCAACTACTTGTTTGACATTTTTGTGTGTAAACGCTGTACCATTCGAGAGTAAATTAGTTCCTAGCCCTTTATTTTTAGCATATTCCACAATTGTGAAGATTGATTTGCGCAACATTGGTTCGCCACCAGTAAAGACAATATATTCAAAATCGTTGTCAGCTAGTTTATCTATAAATTCAAAAATTTCAATATCGCTTAAAGCTTCTCGTCCTTGACAGATACTATGTTCACGTTCATCAGCATTATAGCAATATAAACATCTCAAGTTACAATTGTCAGTAACACTTAGGTAGCATGTGCGTGAACCTCCATCGTTTGAATTATCTACAAGCTGAGTCTTCCAGTCAAGATACTCTAAAGGTTTATTTAGAGCCAAAAATTTTGCATTAATCATTTTATGTATTAAGGGATGCAGGTATTTAAGTGTTTCGGCAAAATCCGCATTAAATTTATTTGTAGCTAAAACTATCCAATCTTCTAAAATGCCTGATTGTGGAAATACATCAAGCGCACTTTTTTCATTTTGAGTAATAGGAAAAAGGGTAGGTGTTAAATCCGAATAGAGCAAAAACCCTTTCTCTAATTTTATGAACGCCCATCTCGGAACACGATAAAGTTTTGAATCAAGGGCCAACATAGACACTGTTAACTCCTTAATCTCTATTTACTAAACACATAAATAGAAAAATCATTTATAGGTAATTCTATATATTATGCCCAGTGTCCAGCATGAGTACCACATCCGTGACCTGCGCCACCTGATGAAAAACATGCACACCCACAGCCAGAGCAAGAAACTGCTAGAAATCTTGCTTCTGCCCCTTCATTGATAGGTAAATCTACAAATTCGCTATTTTCAACAAATTTTGCTCCAATTTTATCAGCAGAAGCTTTTGTTCCTTCATTGGCTTCAAGTTTTGCCAATAATTCTGTCAGTTGAGTAGCTTTGTTTCTAGCTAACTTTTTTCCTTTATCTTCCATAGTGAACCTCCTCATATTGTTTCACTTTATTTCATTATAGCATAATAAATCAATTAGAAAAATAAAATTATTTTTATTTTATTTGTATGATATTGATTTTAAAACACAAAAAGGAGTAGATAGACACCTATGCCCGTAATTGCTGTGGCGATGATCCACAATATCGTCAACTTTGCAAGTGCTTTGTGTCGTTGTGCATGCTCTAACGGGTTATTATTGAGTGCAAATAAGATCGTCCTGATCCAACTATAAAGCGTAATAAGTGCGATAAGGATATGGAAGATCAGAAAATAAAATATAAAGTTATGGTTGAGCGAACTGTCTTGCACAAATGTTTCAAATCCGCCGCCCAATCTCACTCCATATTCAAAATAACCGACAACGATAACAGAGACTATAAAAAGTATTAGTTGTGCTAGCTTATGAGCCTTGTAGTGACCCATTTTTGCTAACATTACTGCTAGCGCGATAAGCAGTGGGAGGAGTGCTACGATGAGTGTGACCGTATCCATAAAAAACGGTGCTCTTGTGCCTAAAAAACCTGTTTCAAACATATACTCCATGATGCCTCCTTTTTTATATTATATCAGTAAAAAGAGATACTTTTGATCTCGCTAAACTCTTCGAGTGCCCATCTTGGACCCTCTTTGCCTATGCCTGAGAGTTTCACGCCACCATAGGGTTGTACATCAAAACGGTGTGTCGGGATCTCATTGATGACGACTCCGCCCGCTTCGGCATCGTCTATAAATCTTTGTGCAAGCGATAACTCTTGAGCGAAGATACTAAACTGGAGCCCATATGGTGAGTCGTTGATCTTCTCTATCGCCTCTTCATAACTCGGCACTTTGATGAGACTAACGATGGGAGCAAAGACCTCTTCACAGATGATATTCATATCATCCGTTACATCAGCCATAACGGTAGGAGGAAAGAAGTCATCAACGAGGCTGCCGCCACATATCGCTTTTGCCCCCTCATTTTTGGCTGATTCTACCCAAGAGAGTGCTCGCATTTTCGCATCATCATTGATAAGTGGTCCCATAAAGGTATCATCATTATAGGGGTTACCCACTTTTAGCTTCGCACTCTCGAGGGCTATGAGCTTGGCAAAGTCATCATAGATATCTTGATGCACATAGATTCTTTGGAGCGATATGCAAACTTGCCCGCTATTGTAAAATGCACCAAAGGCACACTTTTGTGCCGCCGTGGCTACATCGGCACTTTTATCGATATAGGTTGCGGCATTGCCTCCGAGCTCGAGCCCAAGTTTTTTGATGCCCGCATTTTTTGTGATAGCAGTGCCTACTTGCACAGAGCCTGTAAAGCTAACCACTCTTGGTATCGGGCTACTTACAAGTGTTGAGCCTACATCGACATCTCCATAAACAACACTGAGTGCATCAGAAACGGCAAAGGGGGAGTTGATAAAGAGTTCGGCTAGCATACTCGCGCAAGCAGGAGCTTCGGGTGTCGGTTTGAGTACAACAGCGCATCCTGCACCAAGAGCAGGCGCTAGTTTGTGGGCTATTAAGTTGAGCGGAAAGTTAAAAGGCGTGATGCAAACAGCAACGCCGGCAGGAACTCTTTTGTAAAATGAGAGGGTTTTTTTGCCGCTTGGCATGATATCGCTTGGTATCGTCTCGCCGCCAAGATTTGCTAAAGCCATTGCAGTAAGTTTGATAGTTTCTGCGCATCTGCCTGCTTCGATTCTAGCAAAACTTATAGGCTTAGCAACTTCATGTGTGATCATCTGCGCAAACTCTTCTTTGCGTTCCATAAGTTTGTTAGCCACATCCTCTAGCCATGCGATCCTTTGATGTAGCGGTGTATTTTTGGTATCTTTAAAGGCTTCTTGTGCGATCGATAGAGCCTCTTTGGCATCTTTTGTAGTACATTTTGGCATCAATGAGACGATCTTCCCGCCAAAAGGATTCTCTCTTTCTATGGAACCTTCTATCTCTCTTGTCTCTGAGCCGAAAAAAACTTTTGCTTTGTATGGTAAATCCAAAATATTCTCCCAAATTTTTTTAAAAGTTAAGATTGATTATATTTTATAATCTTGATTGGTATATAATTGGATTTATTATAACTAAGCTAAGGCTTAAAAAGAGTTAAAGCCTTAACTCCCTTATGGTATAATCACACAAATTTAGTAATAGTTGGAGAGATCTAAATGAACGAAGCAAAATATATTTGGATGGATGGCAAGCTTATAGATTGGAAAGATGCTAAAGTACATATCCTTACGCATACGGTACACTATGGAAATGCCGTTTTTGAAGGAACAAGAGCCTACCAGACAGAAGATGGTTTGGCGATTTTTAGACTCGAAGATCACTGCAAGAGACTTTATAACTCTGCCAAGATTGTCGCAATCAAGCCAAATATCGCATATGATACGCTCAAAGAGGCGCATCTAGAAGTCCTAAGAAGCAATGACTTTACCGGTAATGTTTACATGAGACCTATCATATTTTTAGGGTATGGGCAGATGGGTGTCCACCATGTTAAAGCTCCGGTTCAAACTGCGGTTGCTGCATGGGAGTGGGGAGCTTATCTTGGGGAAGAGGGTCTTGAAAAAGGTATTAAGGTATGCACTTCCTCAATCACCAGAAACCCAAACCGCTCAACTTTCGGTAAAGCTAAGGCAGCAGCCAATTATCTCAATAGCCAAATGGCAAAGTATGAGGCAATAGAGAGTGGCTTCGAGGAGGCATTGATGCTTGATGAAAATGGCTTTGCAGCCGAAGGGACGGGAGAGTGTCTCTTTATCGTTAGAGATGGTGTGTTAGTTTCGCCACCTAACGATAACTCCTTGGAGTCTATCACGCAAGCAACCGTCTTAGAACTTGCGCGCGATGCAGGTATCCCGATAGAGCGTAGAAACATCACTCGAGATGAGATATATATCTGCGATGAAGCCTTTTTCACCGGTACGGCAGCAGAGGTTACACCTATCAATTCGCTCGATCATAGAGTTGTCGGAAACGGAGCAAGAGGTCCTATGACACAGCAGCTTCAAAGTGCATATTTTGATGTTGTTTTCGGTCGAAACCCAAAATATAAACACTATCTAACATACGTATAAGGAGAAGATATGCCAACAGACATGAACGATTATTTCAAAAAGAAAAAGCCTGCATCAAACAACCAAAGCAATACAGGTGGCGGAGACAATAAAGGAGGCGGTAATTCAGGTGGTGGATTTAATATGTCGCCTATGGGCGGCTCTCCAAAGATACTTCAAGGAGTTATCGTAGCAGTAGTTTTGATATTTTTATTTTTTATATTGAAGCCATTTACTATCATCAACTCGGGAGAAGTAGGGATCAAAGTAAGAACCGGTAAGTTCGATAACACACCTTTGCAGCCCGGATTGCATTTTTATATCCCTGTGTTTGAGAGAATATTGCCTGTCAATACTCGTATAAGACTTATCGTTTATAGTAATCTTGAGCGAGATACTGTTGGCGATAATTATGCAAAAAGTTCACTTAGTAGTGAGACATTTGAGGGTGGACTCAAGAAAAATCCATCAATTCAAGTGCTTGACAAAAGAGGGCTTACCGTCAATATCGATATAGCGGTTCAGTACCAGCTTCGAGCCGAGAGTGCCGCACTTACCATAGAAAAATGGGGCTCTAGCTGGGAAGAGAAGATAATAAACTCACAAGTAAGAGAGGTAGTTCGTGATGTTGTAGGTCAATACACTGCCGAGCAACTTCCTGAGATGAGAAACGAGATAGCAGCAGCTATTACTACAAAGATATCAGAGAAGATTGTCTCTCTTGAGGGAACCCCTGTTATGCTTTCAAGTGTTGAGCTTCGAAATATTGACTTGCCGCAAAAGATCAAAGATCAGATAGAGAGAGTGCAGATAGCAAAACAAGAGGTGACGATAGCAGAACAGCAAAAAGAGCAGGCAAAACAAGAGGCACTTAAGAAAGCTGAAATTGCTAAAGGTGAGGCTGAAAGAAATCGTATTGAGGCACAAGGACAAGCAGATAAGATACGGATTGAAGCCGAAGAACAGGCAAAAGCAAATATCTTGATATCCAAATCGCTCTCCGATAAACTTTTACAACTTGAGCAGATAAAAACACAAGCAAAATTCAATGAAGCACTCAAAGAAAATAGAGATGCACAGATATTCTTAACCCCTGGTGGTGCGGTACCTAATATCTGGCTAGACAGTAAAGACAAGAAACGCTCAACAGCAACCGGAAATTAGATGATAGAGAGTATCGACTGGAAAAAAAGCGAGCTTATCCCTGCCGTTGTGCAAGATGCAACAAGCAATGAGGTGCTTATGCTTGCCTATATGAACAAAGAGGCATTGGATTTGAGTATGCAAAGTGGGTATGCACATTATTTTAGCAGAAGCCGTCAGCGTATCTGGAAAAAAGGTGAGAGTTCCGGGCATACTCAAAAGATAGTTGATATTCTTCTTGATTGTGACAGTGATACACTGCTTTTAAAAGTAGAGCAAAAGGGAGTTGCTTGTCATACAGGCAGAAGAAGTTGCTTTTTTAACTCTTTGACTCAAGATAAGATTATTTTAGATAAAGAGGTAGATGCAGAGGCAATTTACGGCGTTGTTGATACGCTTTATCATACTATCTTAGAGCGTAAAACAAGTAGTGATGCAAAATCATGGACGAAAAAACTACTTGATAATCCTGCCTTACTCGAAGAGAAAATCAAAGAAGAAGCAGATGAGTTGGTAAAAGCTATCAAAGAAGAGAGTGATGAGCAGGTGATCTATGAGGCTGCCGATCTTCTCTACCATGCACTTGTCGGTCTAGGCTTACGAGAAGTCTCTCCTGATAGGGTAAAACAAGAGCTTAAAAGACGTTTTGGAGTCAGCGGTATAGAAGAGAAAGAGAGCAGAGGCTAAAGGAGAGAGCGTGTCAAACATATTGGCATTGGTTGCTAGAACAGCATTGGCACTACTTTTACTTGTCTTATTTGTATTTATGATTTATATGCTAGGGGTTGCTCCGGCAAAAGAGAATCCAGCACAAGATCAAAATCTCTCTGCTTCAACATTCAAACAAGAGAAGCAAAGAGTTACAAGTTCATCAGATGAAAAAAAGAGTAGTGAACAATTTAAGCTCAATGGGAAAATCGACTCTTTGATAGCGTTAGCTCAGAGTAAGGTCGGTGCAAAATATCTGCCCGGAGGGAAAGGGCCTGAGAGTTTTGATTGCTCCGGATTTGTCTATTATGTTTTTAAAGAGCAAGGCAGAGCAATCCCAAGAACCTCTATCGCGCAATCAAAGATCGGCAAAAAACTAGATAAATCAGAGATCAAAAGAGGCGATATACTCTTTTTTGATACATCCAATAAGCATCATGTTAATCATAGCGGTATCTATCTCGGTGATGATAGATTTATCCATGCAAGTTCCGGCAAAGCTTATAGTGTGACAATCTCAAGTCTTGATGGGTGGTATAAAGATAAATTTTTATGGGGTGTGAGGGTCTTTGATCAAAAGTAGAGATGCTCTTTTGCTAACTCTTTTTTGACAAATTGCATCGCTCTATTTTTGCTCCAAGCACACCAAGAGGGTGCGATGACTCCATCATTTGCTGAGCCTGCTGTTACTCTTTGGATAGAGATATTTTTTGGTTTGAGCTTGAGTGCTTGTATTAAGATAGCGGTATACTCTTCTATGGTAATCGGCTTGAATTCTCTGTTTTTATACTCATTTGCAAGCATTGTATTTCTCACCACATAGAGTGGATGGTATTTAATCGAGTCAACTCCCCATTTATAGACTTCTTTGGTACTCTCAAGCATCATCTTGGCATCTTCTCCGGGAAGTCCATAGATGAGGTGAGCGCAGACATTGAGCCCTCTTTTTTTTGTTTTTTTGATGATCTCTTTTACGCTACGTGCATCATGACCCCGATTGATTCGTTTGAGAGTAACATCATGGATTGATTGCACGCCATACTCTACCCATATCTCTTTGGTTTTATGAAGCTCACCTAGATGATCAAGTACCTCGTCGCTGATACTATCACTCCTTGTGCCGATACTCAATCCAATGATATCATCATAACTCAGTGCTTTTTCAAAGAGTATTTTGAGTGTTTCAAGAGGAGCATAGGTGTTGGTAAAGGCTTGAAAGTAGACTAAAAATTTCTTAGCTCCTTTGTGCTTTAGAGCCTCTCTTCCTCTTCTTATCTGCTCGTCAAGTTCATTAAGTTGTACTTCTAGTAGAGGGTTTGTGGCGGAGTTTGGATTGAGTGTTATCTTATATTCAGTCCCCATATTGGGGCTAAAAGATTCATTGAGGCAAAAAGTGCATCCCCCTTTTGCTACTGCTCCATCAATATTTGGGCAGGTAAAACCGCTGAGACCAACAGGGATCTTTACAACTTTGGTGTGATACTTTTTTTTAAGATATTTTCCAAATGTAAAAAGAGCCTCTTGCTTCATACGCACCTAGCCCAAATCAGAACAACCGGGGCTTTTTGCATTACCTCCGGCAAAATAGTTCCCGTCAAAACTCACAAGTGAATAGTTTCTCTGTTCACCGAGTGATTTTTTGAGACCTTCAATTGATAAGAATCCAAGAGAGTCGGCATGGATAGAATCAGATATCTCTTTCGGGGAATATTTCGCAGAGATGAGCTCTTCTTGAGTAGGTGTGTCGATACCGTATCTACATGGATACTTTATCTCAGGAGCAGCTATACGCATATGAACCTCTCTTGCTCCTGCCTCTTTGAGCATTTTAACTATCTGTTTCGATGTTGTCCCTCGCACTAAAGAGTCATCTACAATAGCGATTGATTTCCCTTTAATGAGTGAAGAGATAGGAGAGAGCTTGAGTTTGACTTTAAGATTTCGGATCGCCTGTGTAGGCTCTATGAAGGTTCTGCCGATGTAGTGATTTCTTACGATTGCCATCTCAAAAGGAACGCCGAGTCCTTCAGCAAAACCTCTAGCAGCGGCCACCCCACTATCAGGTACGGGAATAACAAGATCAACATCAGCAGGCTGCTCTTTTGCTAAACACTTTCCTGTTTTAAGTCTTGATTCATAGACATTTGTCCCATCGATGATGGAGTCCGGTCTTGCAAAATAGATATATTCAAATGCGCAAGGGTGATAGTCGCTCTCAAATATCTGCTCGCTTTTTGGCTCTTTACCATGCTCAAATATGAGCATTTCTCCCGGTCGTACATCTCGAATGAAAGTGGCATCCAAAAGATCAAAAGCGCATGTTTCGCTCGCTACGATATAGCCTCCGTCTTTTAGTTTTGCAAGACTCAAAGGTCTGATGCCAAATCGATCTCTCATAACAAACATCTTAGAGCGACTTTGAATAACAAGACAGTAAGCTCCCTCGAGTTTTTGAAGCATATCTTTGATGCGATCAACAAGTTTATCTTCTTGACTTTTTGCGATAAGATGGACGATATTTTCTGTATCCATTCCACTTTGAAATATAGCACCTTTGTCGATAAGAGCTTCCCTGACCTCGAGTTTATTAACAAGGTTTCCGTTGTGTGCTACAGATATTTCCCCGAGTTTATAGCGTGCAAAAACAGGTTGCGCATCGAGTATGGATTCATTGCCTGCGGTTGAATATCTATTGTGCCCGATAGCAGAGGTGCCTTGGAGTTTTTCAAAAGCATCCTCATCAAAAACTTCAGTGACGAGTCCTCTTTTTTTGACGAGACTTATCTTTTTGCCATCAGCACTACTAATGCCTGTTGATTCTTGCCCGCGATGCTGCATAGCAAAGAGAGCATAATAAGCTTTTTTAGAAGCATTTGGAGAGTCATAAATACCGACTATTGCGCACATATTGATCCTTTACATCTCTAGGGCATCATTGATTGAGTAGAGTCCATTTTTTTGTTTGATAAGCCATTTTGCAGCACGGATTGCACCTTTTGAAAATGTCTCTCTACTCGTAGCTGTGTGGTTGAGCTCGATAAATTCACCATCATTATAGAAGCCTACCGTATGGCGGCCAACGACATCACCGCCTCTAAGTGCTAAGACACCTATCTCATCTTTGCTTCTAGCACCTATCTGCCCATCTCTACCGCTTACTCTAACAGCATCGATATCCAAGTCTCTTCCCTTTGCTGCAAACTCTGCGAGTGTTAAAGCGGTTCCGCTTGGTGCATCAACTTTATATCTATGGTGCTGTTCAACGATCTCGATATCAAAATCTTTCAATGTTGCAGAAACTTTTTCAACCAACATTTTTAAAAGTGCAATACCCGCTGACATATTTGTTGAGTATAGCACCGGCATCTCTGCTGCAGCCTCATTGAGTAGATTTTGCTGATGAGCACTCAGTCCGGTTGTTGCGATAACAAGCGGGGTAGGGTTATTTATAGCCTCCTCACAAAGCTCTGCCGTTGCGTCCGGAGCTGAAAAATCTATCACTACATCTGATTCTTCAAGAAGTACTTTCATACTGCTCGTTTTGGTAACCTCTCCGGCAACATCTTGTTTGAGTTCGTCAAAAACATGCACTGCATTCAATTTGAGTTCACTATCTTTAGATATATTTTTTATAAGTAACTCACCAACTCTACCGGTACTTCCTAGTATCCCTACTTTAATCATCTATTTAAGACCTTTCATGTAAATATGATATAACTTCTAGTGCTGCTATGGCTCCATCGCTTGCTGCACATACGACTTGCTTCGGCGAATCTTCTCTCATATCACCTGCGACAAAGAGTCCCTCAAGTGAAGTATGCATGCGAAGATCGGTTTTTATCTGCCCCAAAGCATTTGTTTGGCAAATAAAGTTACCATCTTTTTTTTGTAAAACAGCGTTATTGACATCGTGACCGATAAAGACGAAGAGCCCGGGGACATGAAGCTCTTTTGTTGCCCCTTTTGTATCTTTGAGCAAGAGAGCATTGACACCACTTGCATCGCCCTTAATCTCTTCAATCATTGTATCGAGAATAAGCTCTATATTCTCTTTCTTTTTTATCCTTTGTACGGTTGAAGGCGCTGCTCTAAAACCTTCTCTTCTATGTATGAGATAGACTTTTGAGCATATATTGGAGAGATAGTACGCCTCTTCAAGTGCAGTATCCCCACCACCTAAAACTGCCGCTTCTTTATCTTTGTAGAAAAATCCATCACATGTAGCACAACTGCTTACGCCTCTACCGAAGAATTCATCTTCGCCTTTGATGTTAGCTCTTTTAGGAGTGCTACCCGTGCATACTATAACACTCTTTGCTTTGATTGGTTCTTTGTTTGCGATATTAATTAAAAAGATTTCGCCCTCTTTTTGTATGCTTACTACTTCATCCATTTGATGTTTTAGGCCAAAATGAAAGCACTGCTTTAGCCATCCATCCATAAAATCCATTCCGCTTTTTGTATGATCAAAAAATCCCGGATAGTTTTCTATCTCGCTACTACCGGTTATCTGTCCACCCGGCATCCCTTTTTCAAAGAGGACAACATTTTTTAGTCCACCACGGGTAGCATAGAGTCCGGCACTGAGACCGGCCGGCCCACCACCGATTATAGCGCACTCAAGCATAATCAAATCTCCTTAATCTCTATCATCCGTATGATGCATGTGGCTTTTTGTAAAATGGATTGTATCTAAAAAGTGGTAAAGAAAGGAATAAAAAGGTCTTTAAAAGACCTTTTTTGCAGTAAGTTTTTAGATTAAAGCGTTAAGTTTTTCAGCAAATGTATCTTTTGAAGCTGCGCCCACCATTTGATCTACCATCTCTCCGTTTTTAAAGAAAAGAATTGTAGGTATAGATCTGATGCCGTATTTGATAGCGATATCTTGTTGCTCATCAGTGTTGACTTTACAAATCTTTGCTTTACCATCGAAATCCTCGGCAAGCTCTTCGATAACAGGTGCTATCATTCTACATGGACCACACCAAGGTGCCCAAAAGTCTACCATCGCAACACCTTCAGATGTTGTTGCATCAAAATTTTCATTTGTAAGTTCTATGTATTTTCCCATTTGTGTCCCTTAATTTGTTATATTGAAAATATACAATATTTTTGCTAAGAGAAATAAATCTCAAAAACGCTATGCCACTTTAACTAATCTTGTAGCTTTTGTCAAGAGAGCGTATCTCCTAGATATATCTCATCATAAGCGCTCGATCTCGTGCCTCCTATCGCTTGTGTTTGCGATCCTTTCACGGTATAAACAAAAGATATCTTTGGTTTTTTGGTATCATTTTTATTTGCTCTATGCAAAAGAAGTGAATGAAATATCACAACATCACCCCGTTTGAGTTTTTTTGAGACTTTTGTAGCAATAATCTCACTATTTTTTTCAAGGTCTTCTCTAAAGTATTCCTTCTCATCAAACTGCTCTTTTGAAAAATGCATCTTATGACTTCCGGGGATAAACTCTAAAACACCGTTATTTTCATACTCTTTATCGAGTGCAAGCCAGATGCTCACGAGATTGTCATCACTATATCTCCAATATCTTCTATCTTGATGCCATCTTGTCTGTGTACTGATCTTTGGCAATTTTGTCATGATGGAGTTGTGATGCGCAAGGGTAATTGTCACATCATCTTTAAGTACTTGTTGGAGAATCGGGCGTATCTCCTTGTTTTCCATCCAATTTTTAAAGATCACATCCCTGCTATATACTTGTCTGAGTCTTCGAATGGGTGCTTCTTGTTCAAAATCCAAACTTTTATAATCACTCTCATTGGTTCTGAAATCTTTTGATTTTTTATCATACCCAAGTTCAGTCTCTATGGGTTCAATGCGATATTTGAGGTGTACTTTTGCGATCTCGAGTATCGCTTTGCACTCCTTTTTTGATGCAAAATCTTTGAGGAGGATAAAGCCGTTTTTATCAAAAAAATCAAGCTGTTTTTGTGTAAGTTCCATTGTTACTTCTTTGTCGTTTTTTTATATAAATTATATCCCTAAAATATTAAAGTGTGATATTTTCTATAAGCTCAACTTCACCTTTTCTGATAATAAGTGCATCGATAGAAAAAGGGAGGTCAAGTTTTCGCTCTTTCATAAAATAATAGGCTGAATTGATAACTTTTCTTATCTTGCTTGGCGTTACATTGTAGACAGGATCATAGCCGGTATCACCGCTTTTTACCTCTATAAAATGGAGTGTGTTTTCTTTGTGTGCGATGATGTCTATCTCACCTAACTTTTTAGCATAATAGTTTCGCTCTACGATCTTAAAATCTCTTGCTTCGAGATATCTTGTTGCGATATCTTCACCGAAGTTGCCTATGGAGCGTGTAGTATTATTTATTTGTTGCATATGATTATATTTTCAGAATGTTCTGTCTATGATATTCAAGGTATTCTTCTCTTCCCTCAATCGGTAAATGAGGAATTATTCTATTATTAGAAATACCAAGTTTGGAATAAGTCATATTTGATAGGAAAGGTGAAAGAATAGTTTTTTTATCGTTCGTAAAGGAGAGGAACCCTCTATCAAACAATCTATCAAAGGTAGGCGTAAGCATAAAACCATTTTTGGGGTCTATTTTTTCAGAAGCATTTGATGTAACCCAAGGTTTAATGTGACTTGCAATTAATAGTCTATCATCTGAGACTAAAGTGATTGGGCAAAATGGACATTCTGCTAGCAATCTTGCTCGATATTCTCCTTGGCCAACTCTAGCTTTTATTAGTTGTCTTTTTTCCTCTTCTAGCGCATCGCTATCAGTAATTTCTTCTTTTTCTTTTTCAATAATATATGGATGTTCGGCTTCTCCAAAATAGTCAGCGAAAAGTCTGAAGTAATAACATAATCTATTGTTATCGTCAAGCAGCTTAACTACAGAAATGAAGGTAATATTTGGTAAAGAAAGTTCTCGAATAATCTTGTAAGCTTGATTGTTTGAATTTACATAAACTCTAGATCCTGCAATTTGAGTTTGCTCAATAACTTCAAAATTAATTTTATCAGGCAGTAAATCTATTTTTCTTTTACGCAAATTCCATAGATGTGGCAAATCATCTCTGTTTACGTAAGGCTGTTCTGGTTTTAAGTATTCTATTTTTGTTTCTTCAAGATATTTTTGCAAGTCAGTTTTCATTAAAAAGCAGTGAATTACAAACCCGGCGTTTCCAAAGAAATCTCTTATTTCATTATTGTTTTGTCCGATATAAAGTTTTGCTTCTCCATTGCCTCCGCCAATTTTATTTTGTCGAACTACAAAACTGTCTGCAATCGTAATTTTCTCTTTTGTGTCCATAACTTTAAAGTGTTCATTTGCTAAAAATATATCCATTGTTATTTTCCTGCGTATCTAGTTATGTCCATCTGTTTTAAAATAGCAATAAGAACATCAACAACTATACTATTTCCAGCCTGTCTGTATAGTTGAGTGTCACTTACAACTTGTTTAAAATCATCTCTAAATCCCATAAGCCTTAGGCATTCTCTTGGTGTTAATTTTCTTATTTTTCCTCTATGCGTAACATAATTATCAACACCAGCTCTATGCATTTTATGCATTGTTTGTAGCAAGGGTCTTGCTATTTCTAGATCAGTTTTTGTCGATGTTTTAAAAGTTTTTGTTCCGCTTGTTAAGACATACTTTTTTACTTTATCTGACAAATAATATTTTTCTTCTACTTCACTAACATCAAAAATAAATTCATTAAAATCTGTATTGCACTGAGGTTCAAAGATAAAATCACCATGCCAATTAAACTGCTGGTTTGCTTTTTGACATAATGCTATATCGCCATTTATTTGTGTGTATCTTTTTATCTTATTTTTTGAGCTCGTGACAAATTTGACACCTTTTTCTTTTAAATAGTATTTTGTATCTATAAAATCCTCTAAAAAATCTTGCATCGTGCATTGTAGTTCTATGGGGTTTGGAAAATTAAAATCAACCGTTTTATCTTTAAATCCAACAACAAAAATTCTCTCTCTGTGTTGTGGAATACCATAATCTTTGGCATTTAATACTTTGTAAAAATATTTATAATCAAGTTCGTCAAAAGTTTTTTTAATAATTTCAAATGTATTACCATTATCATGGTTGGTTAAGCCTTTTACATTTTCATAAATAAATACGTTAGGTTGACTTTCTTTTACAACTCTAGCAAAATCATAAAATAGAGTTCCTCTCGTGTCGTCTAAACCTCTTCTTTTCCCGACCATGGAAAATGATTGACATGGACTTCCGCCAACTAATAAATCTATCTCATCCTTATACTTGCTTCCATCTATTTGTTTAACATCATCATACCAACACTCATTCTTTATATCATGGTTTGCAAAATAGCTTTCTTTTACAAACTTGTCAATATCAGATGCAAACTTTATATTTGTATTTAAATTTAATCTTTGCAGGGCATATTCTATAGCGCCAATTCCAGAGAACATTGTTCCTAATCTTATTGTTGCATTTGGATTTATAAAATTCTTATTTGTCCAAGAATCTACTTTGTCATCATGTAGTTCAGGTAAAAATCTTTCTGATTGAGTATTTTTATTAAAATAATAATTTGTTAATTCCATTTTAAATCACCATACCCCTTTTGTATTCGATAAAATATTATACCTTATCAAGCATAATGAGAAATTATATGAAATTTTAAATAGTGTGTAAAAAAATATTTCAAATTGTCAGATTATTGAGGTTCCACCTCGACTTTGAGCGATTTAAATCGGGCTGTCATGATAAGCTCATCGCACTCATCACCAAAGAGCGCATTGATCTTTGATGAGGCGTGATGAAAAGTTGTATAGAGCGTATTTGGTTTGATCTTATTGCTATACTCGACTCGTAGTTTTGCACTTTGCCCATGCTCTGTTTTGAGGATAATATGATCACTGCCAAACTCTTTTTTTGCCTCAAGAGGGGCATATACAACATCTTCAGAGTGGAGATCACTCAGTCTTTTACTCTGTTTTGTTTGGGCTGCATTGTTGTATTGTGAGAGGATTCTCCCCGTTGTAAGATAGTAGCCTTGTATATCTAGATTAATGATATCTTGCACCATACCTCTTGGAGTGTATCTGGTATAGCAAAAATTTGCCAAGCCGTCACTTGTCCTAAAATCAAGCAGGTGCAACACGGGGGTATCTTCGTGATATATCGGCCACTGCATTCCTCTTTTTCTATGGCGCTCTAGTCTTTGGTATCTCGCCCCACTAAATCTTCTATGAGCGACTTGTGTGACTTCGTTCCATACATCTTCGCTCGTATTATAATTAAAATCGCCACCCATCTTTCGATCGATCATAGCAAGTACCTCCCAATCATCGGGGAGTGAAGACTCTACAAGCGGTTGCGAGAGATGAAGTCTTCGCATCGCATTGACATAGACCCCTGTTTTTTCATAAGCACTTTTTACCCCTATAACAAGGTCGGCTGCTTGTGCTATCTCGGTCATAAAAAGTTCTTGCACCATTAAGAAATCCAGATTGGCGATTGCTTGCTTACTCTTATTTGTATTGGGATGCACATGCAAGATGTCTTCGCCCATATTGACAAGTGCTTTTACCTCATTTTTTAGCATGCCCTCAATGAGTTGCGGCGTCATAAGCCCTATCTTTTTTGGTGTTTGATAATCAGGAGCAAAGTAGGGAAGACAACCCATATCGCAAGCCCCTTGGACATTATTTTGTCCTCTTAGAGGCATAAGCCCGGCACCCACCTTGCCGATATTTCCCGTCATAACGGCTAGATGTGTTATCGCCATCACGGCTTGTGAACCATCTAATTGCTGAGTGACGCCAAGACCCCAAAAGATCATTGATCTTTTAACGGCATACTCTCTAGCGATATTTGGAATCATCTTTGAGAGATATTCATACCCTTTGATTGTTTTGAAAAATTCAGGATTAGCACAGGGGTCATTTAGTATCTTCGCCTTAAACTCCTCAAAGCCTTTGCTTCTTGCGTCAACAAAACTTTTATCATAGAGCTCTTCATCGATGATAACATATGCCATCATATTTAAGATCAGCAAGTTAGCTTCATAAGGGATGACACAGTTGTGCTTGGAAAACTTGGAGAGCTTTGTATCGCGTACATCGATAACAGCTAAGTTATTGTGTGTTTTTGCCATATCGACTATGCGGTTGGCGATGATTGGATGTGCCTCTATGGTGTTGGATCCAATCACGATCATAAACTCACACTCATAGATATCATTATAAGGGTTCGTTGCCGCCCCTTCGCCGATGGTTTCTCGCATCCCTTTGAGACTAGGGGAGTGGCAGATACGCGCACAGTTATCTACATGCGGCGATTCCATAGAGACCCTGCAAAATTTTTGGAGCATATAGGCACTTTCACAATTGGTTCGAGCGCCCCCTATGGCACAAAGACTCTCACCGCCATACTGCTCTTTAAGTTGGCTGAGTTTCATCGCTACTATCGTAGTTGCAGTATCCAAATCACAGCTATAATAATCTTCATTATGCTCGATAAGAGCATTTTTTATGATTGTATAGATAGCATCATTTTTTGCTAAAAAAGATTTTTTAACCAAAGGAGATTGGATGCGCTCCTTGGAGTCAACAAAGTCATACCCCTGTTTGCCTTTGATGCAGAGTTTTCCTTGGCTGACAACCCCCTTTTTGTGCGCGTATATTTTTTCTATCTTGTTGTCTTCAACGATACCGATGATGTCACATCCCACGCCACAATATGCACAAACGCTCTCTATCTCTCTTTTCATAGATATTTCTTTAAAATCGCTTCTTTTTGCTTTGGTATTTCGGCAATTTCTTTTTCTAAAATAGTTATTTTTTCTTCAATCTTTTCTATTTCAGAAACAATTTTTTGCTGTTCGGAAAGAGGTGGAAGTGGGATTTTAATTAAATCAAATGTTTTTGTTGTTATTGCATCAAAAATTGTTCCATAAGCATTATCTTTAAATTGTTCAATCTCAAATTTTAAAGCAAAATATAAAAAATCTGAAGATATATTTAAACCTGCTTTTATCCCATAGCAAGATTGATTAAAGGTCATGGGGACTTTTAATTGTGCCAAGGCTCCAACCGTTCCACGAGCAGAAATGATAATATCGCCTTTATCTAAATATCTTGTACTGCTATTTTTTAATCCCTCTTCAGTTATTTTCTTCTCAGTCGTTTCAGCATATCTGTTTTCTCCTTTAAAATCAACAATTGAAAGCCAAGGAATATTTCCATTCCAATATTCTCCCTGATTTGTATTCGGAGTTCCTCCTCCAATAATCTTAATTTCATTAGATAGTATAGAAGTAGTAAAATTTGATTTTGAAGAAAAATAAATATCTTTAATATTGTTTTTAAACCCTTCTACTTCCTCTTTTGCTCTTTTTTCTTTGACTGCTAAAACTTCAATTTCATCTACGATTTTTTGCTGAATATCGAGCGGTGGAAGTGGGATTTTCAAAGAGTTAAAAGTTTCAATTTCAAGGTTTTTTTGTGCAACACCTTGACCACACAAATAAACTCTCTCTTGATTTAAGAATAAATATTGATTTAAGTAATCTTGATTGAGAACAGATGAATCGGATGTGTTTAGGGTTAATCCTGAATCATTTAGGAAAAATTTTCCAGATACATACCTGACACATTTTGGTGACATCCCAAATCTTGAAATTATAAAAACATCTTCTCTATTATAATCGTTTGATTTGAAAGTTTCTCCTCCGCCTCCATAGACAGGGTAAACACTGCCTTGCGCAGTTTTTTTTACAATGCGAGTTCCATAGTCAATGGTTGAAATTTCACCCAGTCTTTTTAGTTGCCATTTGCTTTCAATTTTTACTTTTTTTTTAACCGAAAGCGAAATATTTTTTTCAAATTCCACACGGTCAAACGTGAGCATATCTACCAAATTATGACGACTGACATTGTTTTGCATGGCTTCATCTATCGGGGTGTCAAAGTCGCCTTCAAATGCTTTATAGATGTATGTACTTGCCTTGGTTGGGTTGTCAAAGACATTGGGGTCAAAGAGTTGCGTGCACTCCTCTATATTTTTGCCTCTTTGTATCGGATGAATCCCTTCGCTTCCTCTGCGGTTACTAAACTCATAGCCCAAGAAACGTTTTTCTGCATCTTTTTCACCACTTTTTATCAGTACTACTTTTTGTGGATAGGCAAGAATAAAATAGTAGAGTTTTTCAGCTTCTCGTTCTAATAATAGATTCCAAAACTCTTTCTCATTTTTGACTTTTAGCTTTTTACGATATTCAGTATAAATTTCATGTTTTGCTATATTTTCATTTGGCTCACATTTAAGCATAGATATATAGTCATCAAACGAAATATTTTCCCAAACATGATTTACATATTTGGTTACAGGTTTTTCAATACCATTGAGTGTGACATCTTGATATATGACAAAAAACTTTTTGATAGCTATTTTGAGATTGATACTGTCATAGTTATTTCTTCTTCGCATAAATAAAGTGACAGTATTGGTGCCTGTCGCCATAAAGGTATTGGAACCGAGTTCCGCAATACATACAATTTCAAAATACTGCAAGATTATTTCTCTGGTTTTTGTGTAAATTCCAGTATTACTCAAAATTGAACTCGGCAATATCACACCAGCCACACCACCATCTTTGAGTAGTTGCTTGGTTCGCTCAACAAATAAGCACTCAATTTCTGAGCTATTGTCGGTGAGTTTATCATACAGCTCAAAATCATTCTCTCTGTAGTATTCGCGTGATGCATTTTTAAATGCAGATACAGAATAAGGGGGATTTGAAACCAATATTTCAAATTGTTTGTTTTCTTGGCAAAAGTCTTTGTCTATTTCGTTTAATTTGCCTTTGTAGTCTTTGTGTTTGAAATTGGATAATCCATCAGAATGAATTACATTTGCCAATCCATCTCCATGAAGATAACAACCAACTTTTCCAACTTTTACCAATCTATAATCTTTTTCTACACCATAAACATATTGTGATGCCCAATCAAAATGTCTAATCTTGGAAACATCAATAAAACTTTTTGCTTCTGATTTTAGTTTGTTTGTGTCTGTACTTAAAAGTAACCGCTGAATTTCATGCATCCCCTCAGTCAAGAAATGCCCACTACCTGCGGCATAATCTATTATAAAAGGGAGTAAATCATCTTTTTTGCCAGAGTTCAATTTGTTTTCTACTATTTTGTCAATAGGTAAACTTTTGATGATAAACTGTGCAATAGGAACAGGTGTAAAAAACTGTCCAGATTCTTGTTTGAGACCAGTTGTTAAAAGTAATTCAAAGAAATCAGATAGATACTGTTGTTTTTGAGTGTAGCGGATTTTAAAACCTTGTAATAGTTCTACAACTTCTTTGACAACTTTTGCATTTTCCAAAAATGATTTTTGATCATAAACTTCTTTGATAGCGAATTCATTATTTTTTTCTAAACGCAGTCTTGCAATCTCGGTTTTAAGCGATTTTTTTAATTGTTCATCTCCACTAAAGAGTGATGCATATTTTGAATCGAAATCTTCATCTGAAAAGTCTGTTACATTTTTATCTAAAAAATCTTTCATTCCATTTTTATATAAATCAGTCAATCGAAGCTGAAAAGAAACATTATCATCTTTACCTTCAATCCATTGAAAATCTAACTCTTCGTCTGTATCCTGCTTTGATTTTTCATCATAGATTTTACAAAGAAATAGCGTAAAAATTTTATTAAAAGCATTTGGTTTATCTGAAACTACATTGTGACGAAGGATTTCAAGAAAACGATTGAAAATAAAGCTACTATCTTCGGGTCTTATATCTTCTAACTCATTTATGGTTAATGCTTTGCTTTCAAAATTATAAGGGTTAACCCAAGAGTCAAATACTCCATTGTCTTTTGTAAGTTTATTCCATTTGTCATAGAAATCTTTTACATCACCTGTTTTATAGTCATCTTCAATTTTTACAATCTCATTTTTATATACAAGCGTATCGGTTTTTAGTTCGGATGCATAAAGCATGATGATATCTGCATTGTTACTAAATTTAAAGTAGGTAAAAAGTTGCCCACCATCTTTTTTCATACGGTTAAATTCTTTATCAAACTCTTTGCCGTATGTTTTGCATTCGATTAATAAGTATTCAGTTCCATCATCATGAGTGACACAAATATCCAGTCTTCCTGAAAAACCATGCCCAGCCGGATACACTTTTTCTAACTGAATATTTTCAGGCTTATATCCTTTTTCAAGTAGGCGATTAACACATTCTAAAACCACCCAATCTTCGGGCTTAGTAATGTTTTGGGTAAGCTTATCATATACTTTAATCTTACCACCGTAATTGATAATGTTATTTTTGACATCTATTTCTATAGAATAGTTGTTTTGATATGATTTAATATATATGTCTGCAGAATTTTCTTTTGGTTGAAAACCTATAGTGAAAAATAATTTTTTATTCATTTTAGACCCTCCATACCAAAATTTTAATTATAATATCAAAAATCAGTTAAAAATAGGGTCAAATTGTCATATTTTTACCTGAAATTTCCAAATGCGAGTGGTGCGTTGAGATCAAGTGTTTTAACCTCAGCTATAACTTTTTGCAAATCATCAAGCTTGGCACCGCTTACTCTAACTTCATCACCTTGAATAGACGGTGTAACTTTCAATTTCAAATCTTTGATGGCTTTGACAATCTTTTTTGCCTCATCACTCTCTATGCTATCAACGACCTTGTAAATCACCTTGACATTACCGCCACTAATCCCCTCGGTTTTAAGCTCTTTGAGTGATTTGCTCGATATCTCTCTTTTGATAAGCTTGGAGATGACGATATCTTTGAGCGCATCGATTTTTTGATCGCTTGAGCTGCTCAGTGAGAGTGTTTTTGCCTTTTCATTAAGTTCAATTTCAGCAGTGATTCCTTTGAAATCAAAACGAGTCAATACCTCTTTTTTTGCCTGCTCTAGAGCATTTTTAAGCTCCATCATATCGAGTTTCGCAGATATATCGAAATAGTGTTCTTTTGCCATTTTTGCCGTTCCGTTTCTTGATATTTTTTTAATTATACCTATAAAAACTTTTGGATTGGGCTCATTTGAGTGTTGTTTTGTTTGGGTTTAAGCAATTTGATAGCGCTTTATTTGTCTATCGTTTAGATATAATATGACAAATTAAGAGACGGAGCAGTATGGATTTTTATAAATTACCAACAGAACAAAAGCAAGAGTTGCATACGACAATTACAAACATCGCAACATCTTTCGGCGGAGCAAACTTTTTTCTATCACTCATAGAGCTTCTAAGACACACAAAACCAAATGCCATTTTGAATGAGAGCGCCGTTTTTCATTATGATAAAGGCAAGATAAAGTGGAGCAAGAGCATACGCAAAGAGTCTTTAACGCAGCTTTTTCATGCCATCAATAAAGAGTATCAAGGCTTGGATGCGCTCCATGAACTCTCTCCTAAAGAACACAAGGCTATGCTCAATATGATAAAGGCACTTAAATCAGTGACATTTTCCGTAACTTCAAAAGATGATAGTTTTGCAAGCTTTGATTTTGATCTTTTTGCATCAAAAGAGAGAGACGATAACAGTTTATCACCGATATTTAAAACACTCTTTTTCTATCCGTTTGATTTTATAAAAAAGAGTCTCCAGTATAAAGTTCAAGAGATATAGTTATTCATATTTTTTGAACTGCTCAAGCCACTCTTTATCCTCTTCTTTAAGCTCACTCGTTCTACTTTGCAGAGATTTTTTGATATTTTCAAGCATATCAAGCTCAAGGTACTCAAGCAAGCTTGCATCTATGGAGTCTTTCGTTTCCCCATAGCTTAAAAGGGCGTTTATCTCTTGGAGGAGTTTCTCTTTTTCGTTCATTTTGTTATACTATCAAAAAAGAGTTAAAAAAGGAGTTTGTGTGCCAAAAGTAGGTGATAAAGTTTCAGATTTTTGTAGACCCAATCAGGATGAAGAGGAGATATGTTTTCGTGATATCAAAGGCAGATGGCTAGTGCTTTACTTTTATCCAAAAGACAATACCCCGGGATGCACCACCGAAGCGTGTGATTTTACCGCAGCACTCCCTGATTTTAAAGGGTTGGATGCGACTATATTTGGAGTGAGCCCTGATAGTCCAGCAAAACATAGGAGTTTCATCGAAAAAAAAGATTTAGGTATCACTCTTTTAGCGGATGAAGATAAGAGTTTGTGTGAGGCATTTGGTGTTTGGCAACTCAAAAAATTTATGGGCAAAGAGTATATGGGTGTTGTAAGAAGTACATTTATCATAGACCCTCAAGGTGTGATAGCGGCAAGCTGGGAGAAGGTGAAGGTAAAAGGGCATATCGATGAGGTAAAGCAGAAATTGAAAGAGTTGCAAGGACAATAAGAAGTTTCTATAACTTTTCTTTTTAGTAAAGAAAAGTATCAAAAGAAAATCGTCGTTTCACAATTGTGCGGGCGTTGTTCAACGCTCGTGCTTCGCAGTGCTCGCATTCACAACTGCACAAGAAGTGTGAAAGCGACAAAAAAGTTTGAGTGATTTTGTAAAATATGCAAAAGTAAAATCAAGGAGAAGCAATGCAATATAGATATATAGGAAGAAGCGGATTGAGAGTGAGCCCCATATGTATGGGTACTATGACATTTGGAAGTAGTTGTGATAAAAAAGAGGCATTTGCCATTCTTGATGAAGCCTATGATAAGGGGATCAATTTCATAGACACAGCAGAGATCTACCCCGTGCCGCCAACTGCCAAAGATGCAGGCAAAACAGAGGAGATAGTGGGTGAGTGGTTGCAGAGCAAGCCAAGAGAGAGCATCATCTTAGCAAGCAAGGTTGCAGGTGCGGCAAACGGCTGGTTTGTTCCGCCTATTCGTTACGGACTAACTGCTATTGATAGATTTCACATCAAAAGAGCAATCGAGGGGAGTTTGCGTCGCTTGAAGGTAGATTACCTTGATCTCTATCAGATGCATTGGCCCGATACGCTTATCCCGATAGAAGAGAGTCTTAGAGCATTTGATGAGCTTGTTAAAGAGGGTAAGGTGCGCTATATTGGTACATCAAACGATAGTGCTTACGGACTTACGAAAGCCAATGAACGTGCCGCTAGATATAGTCTGGCAAGATTTGAATCGATCCAAAATAACTTTTCCCTCAACAACCCAAGAGCGCTTGATGAGATAGCCAAGGTGTGCCAAGATGAGCAGATATCACTTTTGCCATATTCACCTATAGCCGGTGGGGTGCTCAGTGGAAAATACAATGGAGATCTGATACCTCAAGATGCACGATATGGAGCCTATATCAATAACAAATCAGCAAGAGTGAGAGCACAAGCTACGCGTTTTGTCAACGAGAAAACACTTGCAACAACTGCAAAATATGCCGAGTTAGCTCAAGAGATTGGCATCCATCCCGTTACTTTGGCGGTTGCCTATTCGAAACAGTTTGATTTTGTAGCTTCTACGATTATCGGCGCGACAAGCAAGGCGCAACTTGCTCCTTCGCTTGCTGCTATGGATATGCATCTAAGTGATGAGACGATGACGCGTATTGCTGAGATTCAGCAAACGATCATGTACCCGATGGGGTAGTTTGAGATCTATTTTTTGCTTTAGATGCCTAACGATTAGTCTTTTGTTGTGTCGCTATGTTAAATCCACCCCCGAGATTATAATAGACATTAACCGCTGACTTGAGTGCTTCAAATTTGATGCGCTCTTTCTCCATAGCAACAACAGAAGCCTCTCTTCTTGCATCCAAATACTCAAGATAGCTTATGTACCCTGATTTGTATTGATCTTTTGCAATCTTATTTTTTGTGCTGATTGCATAGTAGCGTTTTTGCTGTGACTTGAGCCTTTCTTTGTTGATGTTGTATGCCACAAGTGCTTTTTTGATATCTCCAAATGCATTTCTTACTGCGTCTTTATACTCTATGAGTGCTAATTTTTGATCATTTTTTGCATTTTCAACAGTGGCTTTTATCTGACCAAGGTTCAAGATGGGTACAAACAGATTCACACCTCCTGAGCTATCAGATGATTGTGACTTGACAAGGGTATTTAGATCACCGCTTGCATATCCCAGAGCTCCGGTAAGTGAGATTGTAGGGAAATAGGCACCTCTTGCAACACTGACGGAAAATGCAGTTGAGCGTACTTTTGCCTCTGCTGCTTGTATATCGGCTCTTTTGTTGAGTATGTTCGAAGGTAGATATGCCGGCACGGGGATATTTGGTGAGTATGTGGTGTTTTTGATATTGATGATACTGGTCGCATTAAATACATCATCGGGTGTTTTGCCAATCAAAATAGCAACAGCAACTTTATAATTATCAAGTATCTCTTTTTGGGCAAGCATAGTATCATGCATACTCTCTAAAAGGGATTCCTCTTGGAGGAGTTTTCCTCTGTCTATAAAACCGCTCTTATATTGGCGTTTGATATTGTTGTAAGTCTTTTGTTGATCATAGTATTGTGATCGCGCTTCATTATAGAGTGATTGGTTTGATTTGAGTCCATAATAGGCGATGATGCTATCGCTAACAACTTGTTGATAAGTAAATGCTTGCACATAGTACTCTTGCATCATATCTTCATAAGCAGCCCTTGTGGCATTGGCTCTTTTGCCAAAAATATCTATCTCAAAAGATGCATTAAGCCCCAACTCATAAACATCATAGGACATCTCACTATTCATTGGCGGAGTATGCTTGTTTGTTTCATTGTGCGTACCGCTTCCATAACCTGTTAGTTCCGGTATCTGCTCATTTTGTTTGATAGCAAGAAACTGCTTGAAACGATCAATGTTGATCGTTGCTTTTTGCAAATCACTATTATTTTTTAGAGCATACTCAACAAATACATTGAGCTCTTTATCATGGAAGTTTTCCCACCATCGCTCTTTAAGCAGAGCAGCATAAGCCGCATTATTTTCTGCACTTTGCGGCAGCTTCACGGTCGGCAAGTTTGGATCTTGCGTAATTAAAGAGCAGCCGCTAAAAAGAAGAGCTGCACTTACTAAAAATAGATATTTTTTCATTATGCTTCTCCTTTTTTTGCAGTCAGTTTAGATATCCAAATGAAAAATAGAGGGATAAACACAATAGCGATAAATGTGGCAGCAAGCATACCGCCTATAACTCCCGTTCCGATAGCATGACGACTCGCTGCTCCCGCACCGCTACTGATTGCAAGCGGGAGGACACCAAAGGTAAATGCCAATGAGGTCATGATGATAGGTCGAAGCCGTATTTTTGCAGCTTCTAACGCCGCATCCTTTATGCTGAATCCTTCATTTATCTTTTGTGTAGCAAATTCTACGATCAATATGGCATTTTTAGCTGCCAGCCCCGCAAGAACTAAAAGTCCTACTTGAAAATATATGTCGTTTTCTAAGCCTCGTAAGAGAGTAGCGATGACCGCTCCAAAGATAGCAAAAGGAACCGCCATAACGACAGAAAACGGCAAGAGCCATTTTTCATAGAGCGCTGCTAGGATGAGATAGAGCAAAATAAGACCAAAGACGAATGCCGTCGTTGAATCGCTGGCTATTTTTTTCTCTTGGTACGCGGTCCCAACCCAACTTATCCCATAGCCATCCGGAAGTACTTCATCAGCTACTTCTTCTATGGCTTTGAGCGCATCACCCGAGCTATATCCTGGGGCACTTTGTCCCGAAACTTTAGCAGCAGGAAAGAGATTGAATCGTTCGATAAGATCTGCACCGACGGTTTTTTCAAAATGAACCAATGTTCCTAACGGGATGATATCTCCTTTATCGTTTCTTACAAAAATGTTGTTAAGATCTTCAGGTGACTTTCTATCATCACCTTTTGCGGCGATGTTTACTTTATAAGTTCTACCGTATAAGTTGAAATCATTGATATAATAGTTTCCAAGTGTTGCATTGAGTGTATTATAGATGCTTGCTACACTTACACCTTTTGCTTTTGCTTCATCCAATTTTACGCTGACCTTATATTGTGGCACCATGGTATTGAGTGTCGTTCTTATGCCTGTAAGTTCAGGTCGTTGATTGGCTTTTTGGATGATCTCTTGCACATACTTATTAAGCTCAAGTGTGCTCGCGCCTTTTTTATTTTGTACATACATATCAAAACCACCCGATACACCCATGCCCATGATTGGCGGAGGAAGTACGGAGATAGAAAAACCATAAGGTATCTGCATGATCTCACCAGTAAATTTTCCCGCCAAAGTAGCAGCATGTTGTGAGATGTCAGGTCTTTCATCCCATGTATGAAGTTTGATAATGGTTGCAGCTGCATTTGTTTTTTGGGAAAAGGTTGTGAAGTCAAGTCCGTTAAGAGCAATAACATGGTTGACATTTTCATCTTCGGCAACACGCTTTTGTATGGCATCCGTGAGTGCTTCCGTTCTACTAAGAGAAGCGCCCGGAGGGTTGTAGCTAAAGACAAAGATCGTACCTTGATCTTCTTGCGGGACGAGTGCGCTTGGCATGGATTTCAACATTGAAAGACTTGCCAATATGATTGCACCGAATATAAGGGCACTAATAAGGGTATGTCGCAAGGTTTTTTGCACGATAGCACTATATCCATGGGTGGCTTTCTCAAAAGTATTATTGAACCATTTGAAAAATCCTTTTGGTTCACTATGAACGGGCTTTAAGATTGTTGCGCATAATGAAGGTGTGAGTGTAAGTGCAACAAAACCCGATATAACAACAGAGAAGGCAATGGTTATGGCAAACTGTTTATACATCTCGCCGCTGAGTCCTCCAAGAAATGCAACAGGGATAAACACGGAACAAAGTACGAGTACGATGGCTATGATCGCGCCACTTACCTCTTTCATTGCTGTTATCGTTGCTTCTCTTGGGGTTAGCCCCTCGCTTATATGCCGCTCAACATTTTCGATGACGATGATGGCGTCATCAACAACGATACCGATAGCGAGCACAAGACCAAAAAGCGTGAGGAGATTGATACTAAAACCAAAAAGATACATACCGCCGAATGCTCCAATGATAGCTACGGGAACTGCCAAGATAGGGATGATAGTTGCTCTCCAGTTTTGTAAAAAGAGAAAGATAACGCCCATTACGAGGATGATTGCTTCTATGAATGTCTTGATGACCTCTTTGATTGATATCTTGACATAATCAGTTGTATCGTAAGGTATCTCATACGCCATATCTTCGGGAAAACTTTCTGCAACATTTTTAAATACCTCTTTGACGCCGTCTGCAGTATCAAGTGCATTTGCACCTGATTGCAAAAATACACCGATAGGAATTGCAGGAGATCCATCTAATTTTGTTGTTAAATTATAACTGCTTGATCCAAGCTCAATAGTGGCAACATCTTTGAGTCTGAGTGCACCTCCATCGCTTTTTGAGCTAATGATAATTTTGCCGAAATCATCCGGCGAACTCAAACGCTCTTGAGAGAGGATGGTATAGGTAAACATCTGTTTCTCTTTGAGCGGCTCAGAAGCAAACTTACCTGCTGCATACTGTTCATTTTGTTCTTTTATGGCACCAATAACATCTTCCGGAGTCAATTTATACAGTGATAATTTTTTAGGGTCTATCCAAACTCGGATAGAGTAATCTTTTGCGCCGAATATGATAGCATCCCCAACGCCGTTGACTCTTTTGATCTCATCAGCAATATTGATGAGCGCATAGTTTGAAAGATAGGTGGTATCGTGTGTCGTATGTGGCGAATAGAGCATTCCGAACATAAGAACGCTTGGAGATCGTTCGCCGACATTCACACCCAACCTTTGAACAGCCTCGGGAAGTCTTGAGAGTGCAGCTTGTACACGGTTGTTGACATCTATTTTTGCATCATCAGCATTTGTACCGACCTCGAAGAAGACATTGATGCTTATAGCGCCACTATCATCTGAACTCGAATTCATATAGATCATATCTTTCGCACCGTTTATCTGTTCTTCAAGAGGCGCTGCAACGGTTTTGGAAAGCGTCTCAGCACTTGCTCCCGGATAGTTTGCACTTACTATAATTTGAGGCGGTACAACTCTTGGGTATTGCTCTATCGGGAGAGAGAGCATTGAAGCGAGCCCCGCCAATAGTATGATAATAGAGGATACTGCGGCAAAGACAGGATTTTTTATAAAATAGGAGGAGAGCATACTATTTTCCCTCTTCTTGCATAATCGTCACTTTTGTATCAGGTCGTATTTTCATTATGTTATTGATGATAACATCTTCACCGTCTTTTAGTGGACCGGTGACTATGATACCTTTTGGAGTGAGAATATCAGGTGTTACGGGTCTCGGTTTTGCTACACTGTCTTCTACTACATAGATGATAGCCCCGTTTTGTGTTTGAAAGATCGCTTGTTCAGGGATAGTGATTGCATTTGGTATCTTCAAGCCTTCAAGAGCTACTTCGGTAAAATCTCCGGCTATAAATTCATTGTCATTGTTATCAAAGATAGCACGTAACTGCAATGTATTTGTAGTTGCATCAAGTTGTGGGGCAATATAATCTATCTTGCCGCTGGCTTTAGATTTTTCTCCGTTATTTTTGATAATTTTAACAACGATAGAAGGCTCTTTAAGTTGCGCTATAAATCTACCGGCATCATTTTTCGAGATAGAAAAATTTACATAGATAGGATCGGTAGCGGTAATGGTTGTTAAAGGAGTGTTCGCTTGAATGAAGTTGCCGACATCCATCTTTTTTATCCCTACAATACCGCTTATAGGTGCCTTTATTTCCGTATAGTCAAAATCAAGTTGTGCAAGTTTGAGATTTGCTTTTGCATCTTCATATGAGGCACGAAAATTATCATAATCTTTATCGCTTATCGCTTTTGTTTTGTAAAGCTCTTTAGCTCTTTCGTAGTCATTGAGTGTTTGATTGTATTTTGCTTTTGCGAAATCGAGCTTTGCTCTATAGGCATCTTGCTCGATAGTATAAAGGTTTGTATCTTTTTCAACAAAAGCCCCCTCTTTAAAATGTTGCTTCTCTAGAACACCTTGAACTCTTGCAGTGATTGTAACTTCTTTATAGGGTTCAATCTCTGCACCGTATTTTTTCTCTAGAAATACATCCTGGTGTTGTATCTTGGCTGTTTTTACAGGTAATCCCGGTGCTTGTTGTGCTTGGGACGCATCACTATCTCCACATCCCATAAGCCCTAAAAGCAAAGCACCCATATAGATTATCCCAATATGCCCCTTGTGTAAATTCATTCTATCTCCAATTCTGTTATGCATAATTTTGCTTGATTTTATCATTTTCAAACTTAATTTTATCTTCCTAGAAAGATAAATGCTATTTTTTAAAGATAAACATAATAGAATAATAACAAATAAAAGGTTTTAGTATGAAGAGCGACATTTTAAGTCTTATTGAAGAGAAGCAAAAACTATTACAAGATATGGTTTTTAAGGATCAAACTGACTGTCGTATCACTACCGGCATAGCACTTCCTTTGATGCTCGTTAATAAAATTTTGACAGAAAAAAAAGAGAAGATATTTACCGGAAAATATGGTTTGACATCTTCTGAGTTTGAAGTACTTATCTCTCTCTTGGCACTCAATAAACGCTTAACGCCGACAGAGTTGTGTGAAAATATTATATTTTCTTCCGGCGGTATGACAAAAATTCTTAACAGATTAGAATTAAAAAGACTTATAAAAAGAGTTGATTCACAACAAGACAAGAGAAGCAGGTTTGTTGAAATTACTCCAAAAGGTGCAGCGTTGATAAAGGCAGCCTTTAAGGAAGCCATTGCTTTTCATGTGGAGATTTTTGGTGTATTGGACGAGGATGAAAAAATCTTTCTTGAGAAGATATTAAAAAAGATGTTTCTAGCAATCATGAATGTTGATGTGTAGAGAGTTTTTTAACTATTTTTGGATTTTTTTAAGCAAATTTCGATAAAATTATGCTCCATTTTAAGATGGATGTATAAATACTCATGTAGTTATTCCTTGTAATGGTTGCACAGGTTACTGTGTTGAGGGCTGCAGAGGTTTAAACCAAATAAACGCTTAGCGTAAAAAATAACAAGATACCAAGGAGAAAAAATGGTAACAATGAAAGACCTACTTGAATGTGGTGTGCACTTCGGACACCAAACAAGAAGATGGAATCCAAAGATGAAAAAATTTATTTTTGGTGAGAGAAAAAATATATACATCATCGATCTACAAAAGACGTTGAGATACTTCAAATATACATATAATGTTGTAAGAGATGCTGCGGCACAAGGTGAGACTGTACTTTTTGTCGGTACGAAAAAACAAGCAAGATCAGCAATCAAAGAGAGTGCCGAGAATTGCGGGATGCCTTATGTTTCAACAAGATGGCTCGGCGGTATGCTTACAAACTATCCGACAATTAAAAAATCAATTAGAAAACTTGAAATTATCGAACAGATGGAAGAGAACGGACAGATAAACCTTTTGACAAAGAAAGAGGCTTTGATGCTTGGTCGTACAAAACAGAAATTAAACTCATACCTAGAAGGGTATAGACATATGAAAAAACTTCCCGATATGATGTTTGTTGTTGATGCCGTTAAAGAGCATATCGCAATCAAAGAAGCAAGAAGACTCGGGATGAAGGTTATAGCTCCGCTTGATACAAACTGCGATCCTGATCTTATCGATTATCCAATTCCGGGCAACGATGATGCTATTAGATCAATCGAACTTTTCTGTAAAGAGATAGCCGAAGCTATCAATGAAGGAAAGGCTATTTATGCTGAAAACCAAGGCGAAGATGCTGAACAAAATGTTGCAATAAGTGAAGAAGAGATGGAGGCAGTTGTTGCTGAAACAAGTGAAGAGGCAGTTGTTGAAGTTGTCGAGGAAGTTGCGGTAAAAGTTGTTGAAGAAGAGACAAAAGAGATAGCAAAAGATGATCTTACAAAAATTGTAGGTATCGGTAAAGCATATCAAGAAAAACTCAATAATGAGGGGCTTTATACATATGCAGATATCGCAAACATGAGTGATGAGCAAATCGCTACAATGGAAGAGAAATATAGTTTTAAAGGTGATTTTAAAGAGAGTGTAGCAAACGCAAAAGAATTGGCAAAGGGGTAATCGATGGCAAATTTTGGACCAAGCGACATAAAAAAACTTAGAGAGATGACCGATGCAGGTTTGATGGACTGCAAAAAGGCACTTACTGAATCAGATGGCGATATGGACAAAGCCGTAGAGTGGCTCAGAGATCAAGGTCTTGGTGCTGCGGCTAAAAAAGCAGGAAAAGTAGCTGCAGAAGGTCTTGTTGCTATGAAAATCGAGGGTAAAAAAGCTGTTATTGTTGAAGTAAATTCACAAACTGATTTTGTCGCCCAAAATGATAAGTTCCAAAAATGTGTTCAAGATGTTGTCGATCATGCCTATGCAAATGATCTTCAAGATGCCGAGGCTATCAATGCATCAACAATCAACGATATGCCTTTTGGCGAGTATCTCTCGCTTCAAATAGCAACGATTGGTGAAAATATTGTTGTAAGAAGATCAGGGATGATACAAGGCGGAGAGAATGATGCATTTAGCGGCTATATCCATGCAAATGGACAAGTTGGTGTTATCATTGCTGCTGAGTGTGACAGTTCAAAAACTGCTGAAGCTATGCAAGATGCACTCAAAAGTGTTGCAATGCACGCAGCAGCGATGAAACCTAAAACATTAAGCTATAAAGATTTCGATATTGCATATGTAGAAGAAGAGACGCAAGGGCGTATCACCAAGATAGAAAAAGAGAACGAAGAGAGAGCAAGACTCGGGAAACCACTTTTAAATATCCCTAAATATATCTCTATGGTACAGCTTACTCCTGAGGTTTTGGCCACAGCTGAAGAGGAGATAAAAGCGAAGTTAAAAGATGAGGGTAAACCTGAGCAGATTTGGGACAGAATTATTCCCGGACAGCTTGCAAGATTTATCTCTGACAATACAACACTCGACCAAGAGCAGTGTCTGCTTGATCAAAAATTTGTAATGGATGATGCTATCACGGTAGCCGAGTTCATAGAGAGTAAAGCAAAAGCAGCAGGTGGAAGTGCTACTATATCTTCATTTGTTCGTTTAGAAGTAGGCGAGGGGATAGAGATAGAAGAGGAAGATTTTGCAGCAGAAGTTGCGAAACAGATGTCATAATCCCTATACAATCCATTTGGATTGTATAGAATCTCTCTCAAAATAAAATCAACTTTTTCACCTCAATATCCTATTTATTTGTAAATGCTTGGAGCATCGATTTTTTATCTAGAAATTTTTCCATTGCAATTTTTTTATTGTTTTTAATCTCTTTGCCGTCATGATAGAGCATCATTATCTTAAAGTTATCATCTTCTAGAGCATAAGAGGCTATATCATCAGGATTGACAACAAATCTATCGAGTGTTCTTGATGTGGGCCAAGGGATATCCCCGTAAGCCATATAGACGAGTTTTGAGCAGTATACCTTATCACAACTGTTTGCATCAAAGTTAAAGTCATATGCTTTGCCAAGCTGGCGGAAAGTATTGAGGATAATCTCTTTTTTTGCATCATCTGTTAGCTTTTTATCTCTGATAACCGCTAAATCATCAATGTTTAAAAAGTGTTTCATGCTATTGATAACAACACCTTCTCTGAGCGCCTCGATAATATTTTTACCGTTTCGTATTGCGCCGTGATAAGGCACAATGGCAGGATCATTCCATATGCCGAGCGCTTTAAGCTCTTTTTCATTCCCGACCCACAAAGCAGCATGTCCCCAGTGCCCCGGAATAAAACGATCTGTGAGTCTAAAAGGAGTCTTCTCTAGTAAGATATCACCGGCTTCTAGATTTGATTTACTCTTTAAAATCTTTCTGTTGTTGTAGAGTTTGCCTTTTCTTGTAGATACCATACCCACCGTATTACCAAAGAGTAAACTCACTAGGTTTATTGTCTCGTTTTTTACAGTTTTGCCCGCATCATAGACATCGTATGTTGTTTTTTTAATCTTAGTAGTAAAGAGCTTTGATGTATCATTTTTTTGTATCATCTCATATGAGGGGCTATTGATTATCAGTGTAGATAAATAGTTATAATTTTCAAAATCGACAGCATCATTTTTATGTTCTTTGTACCAATTTATAGCATTTTTTACTCGATCTCTTTTTCTTTTTGAAGCAAAAGATGAGGCCACCTTTCCAAGCTCCCTATAGCCTATATCATAGCCGCTATCCGGATTGTTGAGATGAAACCTAAGCAGGCTATCATTTTGATATTGCGAGACCGCTAACATCCAATTGTCATACATGATCAGTGTAGATGCTAAAGAGAGAGAAACTTTTGCGAGTTGTATATCTTTGGATATCTGATTTTTGGGCGTGGCGTTTATCTCTTTTTCATATTTGAGTGCCAGCTTATAAAGCTTTTTTCTCTGTTTTAAAAAAGTGCTTGTTCCGGCACTAAGCTCTTGAAGATCTTTGCCACTGAGGGGCTGTTTTTTTGAAGATTTGATATGGAGCCTATTGTAAGACTCTATCATTTTTTGTCTTGAAGCCAAAGACTCTTCGAAAAGTCTAATAGATTGAAAAATCTCTTGTTGTATCTGCTTTTTCGTCTCAATCTGATTTTCAGCCCATACAGATGTCGATACAAAAAGAAGAAGACCAAGTATACTTCCTATAAAATACCTTTTCCTAATCATCATCTTCACCTTTGTCGTTATAGACAACGATTTTGTAAAAAAAGGCAAGCCCTACGAACATCAAAGTTGTGCCTAAAAGCAACCAAAAAGCTGCAAGCATCTCTTTGTAATCGCCAAGCGCTATTTTGAAAACGACCATTAAAGTCTCGATAGATAAAGCAATAATAATCGATATCAAAAATCTTCCTAAAATTTTGTACTGCTTATTCTCTTCATTGTGGAAGCGTCTATAGAGTACCTCATTTTCAAATATCTGTTTTGCTAAATCATAGATCGCAATTCCAAGTGTAATGGCAATGATTGATTGAAATATATTATGAAGAAGGTCAACCTCCTCTTTTACAAAAAGAATTGCCACAAACATATATCCACCGTAAGCGACGAGTGCTACAGAGACGGCAGCAAGCAAAAAAGCGCCAAATATATAAAATGATTTTTTTATATTTTCATAGGTTGAGTTGTACTCAATCAGCTTAAGCTCTTCAAGCAGTGCGATGAGGTCTATATCAAATACATAATACTTCTCTTCTTGCTTATGAACGATAGAGACGCTTGCTTTCCCTGTTCTATAGTGAAGATAAGGGTTTGATATATAAAATCCTTTGCTATCTAGTTTCATTTTTGAGAAGTAGTGCTCTTTATTGCTGCCTTCTCTCTCTTTTTCGCTTCCTTTTTTACAGATAGTCGGAGAGATCTGAATATACTCTTTATTGACAGCATAGAGTAGCTGGATGGAGGAGTTTGCTTTAAAAATAGATGGGGCGTTTTCTATATATTTTTGAGGCGCACTTTTTATCATATTGATTATATATGCATCGACGGTACTTTTTTGCTTTCTATAGATGTTGATGACTTCTTTCATACTCTTCTCCTTTTACAAGGTTATATTGTATCAAAAATGATGCTTTGAATATCTTTTAACAATAAGTATGCTACTATATGTCAAAAATTAGGTACTTTATGCAACACCATCTTTTGCATGCTTCGGGCATATCACATACATTTGATTATAAACTTTTCGATGCGATAGATTTAGACTTAAAAGCACAAGAGTCGATAGCCATTGTCGGAAGAAGTGGCAGCGGCAAATCAACGCTTTTGCACAATCTTTCAACTTTCTTACAACCGACAAATGGAAATGTTGCGCTTTTTGGGGAAGATATTTATGGGTTGAGTGAGACCAAGATAGAGCAGATAAGACGCTATAAATTAGGCATGATATTTCAAAATCACTATCTTTTTCGCGGGATGCGTGCCGGGCTTAACATCGAGCTTTCTTCTTTACTTTGCGGCGTTTCTATAGAAAAGAGTATCCTCGATAAGCTAGAAATATCGGAGCTTCTAGACCAAAAGACTTCAGAGCTTAGCGGTGGTCAACAGCAAAGAATTTCCATAGCAAGAGTGCTTGCAAAAAAGCCGAAACTGATCTTTGCCGATGAGCCGACAGGCAATCTAGATAAACAAAGTGCCAATCTTGTGATGGATGTATTGCTTGAGAATATCAAAGAAAATGATGGCGCCTTGATTGTTGTTACGCATGATAGTGAGATAGCTTCTCGTTGCGATAAGGTCTACCTTTTGAGTGATAAAAAGCTTACGCTTGTCCCTTGATTTTATATTTTTAAGCACCTCTTGGGTAAAATCTAACAAATTTATTGGTTGGGATAGAAAGATATGTTTGCATCTATAACTGAAGGCTTTAAAAATACGGTCAATAAGATTCGTTTTAGAGATGATGAAAAAGCACTTAAAAAAGCAGTTGACGAGCTTAAAAAGTCACTGCTCAAATCCGATGTTTTTCATAAAGTTACTAAAGAGATCGTTGTTGCTGTTGAGCAAGAGACAAAAGAGAGCGGGATAGGAAGAGATAATTTCCTAAGAGCACTGAAAAACCAACTTACCGCCATACTAACTGTCAAAGGCAATCAAGGGTTTGTGTTTGCATCAAAACCGCCTACTGTTGTTTTGATGAGTGGATTGCAAGGTTCGGGAAAGACAACCACTACGGGAAAATTGGCGCACTTTTTAAAGACGCAGAAAAAAAAGAAAGTGATGATTATAGCCGCCGATTTACAGAGGTTAGCAGCAGTTGAACAGCTTAGACAGATAGCTGCAAAGATAGAGGTCGAACTTGTTGCTGACGAGCATGCTACACCTGCACAGATTGTCAAAGAGGGGTTACAAAGAGCAGAAGCTGAGCTCTATGATGTGGTACTCATAGATACCGCAGGTCGTCTTGCTATTGATGCTGAGCTTATGGATGAGCTTGCAGTGATTAAGCAGATTGCAAGTCCTGATGAGATTTTTTATGTGGCAGATTCATTGAGTGGTCAGGATGCTGTTAGAACGGCGTTGAGTTTCAATGAAAAAGTTGGTATCACCGGAGTTATTTTGAGCAAGTTTGACGGTGATAGCAAAGGTGGTGTCGCCATAGGGCTCTCTCATCAAGTGGGTGTGCCGTTACGATTTATCGGTGTGGGCGAAAAGATGGAAGACCTTGAGCAGTTTATCCCCGAGAGAATTGTAAATCGTCTGATGGGTGCCGGGGATATAGAATCTCTTGTAGAAAAAACAAGCGCTGTTATCGATGAAAAACAGGCAAAAGCGATCAATAAAAAAATCAAAAAAGGAAAATTTAACTTTAATGACTTTTTAGATCAGCTTGAGCAGATGAAAAAACTAGGTTCGATGAAATCGCTTATGGGCATGATACCGGGCATGGGAGCTATGGCAAAACAGATTGGCGATATGGATCTCGATAATTCAGATGAGATACGATATATAAAAGCGATGATATGCTCTATGACTAAGAAAGAGCGAGAAGATCCCGAACTTTTAACCAATAGTAGAAAAAGAAGGCTTGCTATTGGGGCAGGGCTTGATCAGGTGCAAGTCAACAGAGCACTCAAGCAGTTCAAAAGTGCCGCGAAACTTGCTAAGCAACTCTCGGGAAAAGGCGGAAGAGGAATGCAAGATATGATGAAGCAGATGCAAGGCGGTGGGTTTCCGGGCGGGCAGAGATAAAACCACTGTTTAATTCAATTTTTATAATATTTATGGTATATTCGCATTCCTAAAAAGAGTGCTTACGAGTCTTTTGAGTTTGCAAGAGAGTTCTCAGCACTTTAAAAGTTAAAAAAAGGAACACAATGACAACAATTAGAATGACAAGAATGGGAAGAAAAAAGAAACCATTTTATAGAATAGTCGTAACTGACAGCAGAAAAAGAAGAGATGGTGGTTGGATAGAATCAATCGGACATTACAACCCTGTCTCTGAAGATAAAGCATTGGTTATCGATGAAGAGAGATTGAACTATTGGAAAAGTGTCGGTGCTCAAATGAGCGATACTGTTAAAAAACTTACCAGTAAATAAACATGGTTAGCGAATTTGTCTCATACTACGCTAAATTGTTAGCAAATTGCCCTGAGGCAATACGCGTTGAGATATATAATACAAGCGAAGACTATGATGATATATTGATCCATGCTGATAAAAGTGATGTGGGCAAGCTTATAGGCAAAGATGGGCGTATGATTAACTCCATCAAAACACTAATATCCGGCTGTAAAGCCAAAGGCTCAAAAAACTACAAAGTAAAAGTAGTCTCCATCAATTGATGCGATTTTTTATAGCACAAATAGGTCGTACCGTTGGAATCAACGGCGATCTAAAGCTCCACATACACTCTGATTTTCCCGAACAATTTCAAGCTAACAATAGATTTGAAAGCGATATAGGCGTCCTTGAGATTAAGAGCTATGATCCCAAAAGAGGTATCATCGCTTTTGTCGGTTATGCTTCAAGAGAAGATGCCAAGAAGCTTACAAATGTTAAATTATATGCAAGCGATGAGCAGACAAAAGAGCACTGTTTTTTAAAGCAAGGTGAGTATTTTTGGTTTGATATAGAGGGTTGCAAAATAGTAGATAATGGCGAAGATTTAGGCACGGTAATCTCCATAGAGAGACTTGCAGATATAGATTATATGAGCATAGAGACATCAAGCAGCCTCGTAGAGCAAGGGTTTGCAAAGAGTTTTTTAATCCCGTATATTCCTAGATATATCGCGAGTGTCAATCTTGAGAAAAAAGAGATTACGACGCAAGACGCAAAAGAGATACTGGAGGCAAGTTGATGCATTTTTCTTTTATAACTCTATTCCCTTCTCTTATCGAGGGTTATTTTAGTGATTCTATCATGAAAAGAGCACTTGATAGTGGGATGATAAGTATAGATTTTTGTAATCCAAGAGATTTTACACTCGATAAACATAAAAAGGTTGACGCCCCTATGGTGGGTGGTGGAGCAGGGATGCTACTGACGCCACAACCTCTCGTTGATGCCATTAGAAATGAGAAGAGAAAGTGTGGCGATGCGCATACTATCTTACTTACTCCTGTCGGAAAAAAGTTTACGCATAATGATGCCGTGAGACTCTCTAAAAAAGCACATATCATTTTGGTGAGTGGTAGATATGAGGGTGTTGATGAGCGCGTCATTGAGAGCCAGATTGATGAGGTTTTCTCGATAGGAGATTTTATATTAAGCGGTGGAGAACTCGCTAGTTTGGTATTGTGTGACGCGATAGCTAGAAATGTAAAGGGTGTGCTTGGTAATGAGGAGTCACTTAAAGAGGAGAGCTTTGAAGAGCATCTTCTAGAAGCCCCGGCATTTAGTAAACCCGATAACTTTGAAGACAAAAGTATAATTTCAGAGTTTCTAAAGGGTAATCATAGTAAAATCACAGCCTTAAAAAGAGAGTTGTCTTTGCGCAAGACACAATATTTTAGACCTGATTTATATAAAAAGGTCGACAAAAGGCACAAAAATGAGAAATAGATATATTGAGAGCTTTGAAAAAGCACAGACAGAGGGGAAAAACATTCCTTCATTTAGAGCCGGAGATACTCTAAAAGTTGCTGTTAATATCAAAGAGGGAAACAAAGAGAGAATACAAAACTATGAGGGACTATGCATCGCGATTAGAGGTGAAGGCGTAGGAAGAACTTTTATAGTAAGAAAAATGGGTGCAAACAGTGTCGGTGTTGAGAGAATATTCCCACTCTACTCTGAAAGTATTCAAAGTATAGAAGTCCTTAGAAGAGGAAGAGTAAGAAGAGCGAAACTCTTTTACCTTAGAGATCTTAAAGGTAAAGCTGCTCGTATCAAAGAGCTTAGACGCAAATAATCTTCCCCTTGGAATCCCCAAGGGTTTAATAACTCCGATTTTTTATCGCCTGTGCAGCTTCTCTATCTAGAGTTTTAGCTTTGAGTGTTGCTCTTTTATCGTGCAACTTTTTCCCTTTTGCTTCAGCAATTTGAACTTTGATGATGTTTCTTTCATTAAAATAGATCTTGAGCGGTACAACACTAAGCGCATCTTTTTCGATGCTGAGTTTTAACTTTTCGAGCTGTTTTTTGTGAAGTAAAAGTTTTCTAGGCGTTCTGGTTTCCGGTGTAAAGTGTTTGTTGGCAGTTTCCATATGAGTAATATGAGCATTCATCAGAAAGAGCTCATCCTTGATAAATCGGCAAAAGCTATCTTTGAGATTGGCTCTTTTTGCTCGAAGGGCTTTGACTTCACTCCCTTTGAGTACAACTCCTGCCTCGTATGTTTCGAGAATCTCATAATCGAATCTAGCCTTTTTGTTTTGAGCTATGATATCTATGGCCAACAGCAACCCTTTTTTAGCGATATTATAACATTTTATCATGCTATTTGAGAGGATGCGTAGCTCTTTTTTAACATAGGCTTGATTACAATAATGCGTTCAATTGAAGGATTAAAATGAAAAGTACTTTTAAGGGTGATTTGTTCGGGGGAGTGACTGCAGCGATTATCGCATTGCCTCTTGCGCTTGCTTTTGGGGTAGCAAGTGGTCTTGGAGCGAGTGCGGGGCTTTGGGGTGCTATTATATTGGGCTTTATTGCTTCACTCTTTGGAGGCACCTTAACACAAATATCAGGACCGACGGGCCCCATGACCGTTGTTATTGCCTCTTCTATAGTAACACTTCATTCTGATCTGAGACTCATAGTCTCTATGATACTGCTTGCCGGTGTTTTTCAGATCATATTTGGTGCTATAAAAGCCGGAAAATTTGTCCAATACATCCCGTATCCTGTCATCTCCGGATTTATGAGTGGGATTGGTATCATTATCATCATACTTCAGCTCAAGCCTCTTTTTGGTTTTGATGTAGATTCAAATGTCATACATACGTTGATTACACTCATCCCAAAATTAGATGAGATGAATATTGAGGCTCTTCTTTTGGGGGCATCGGCATTAGCGATAGTCTATCTAACACCACAAAAGATATCACGCTATATCCCTACACCGCTTTTGGCACTTGTTGTCTTAACGGTTGCAAGTCTGCTTTTAGATTTGGATGTGCAAAAAATAGGGGATATTCCAAGTGGATTGCCCCCTTTGGTGATGCCGGATTTTGATCTAAAGCTTTACTCTACAGTCATCTCTTTGGCATTTACTTTGGCGATATTGGGCTCCATAGATACACTTTTAACTTCTATCGTTGCCGATTCCATAACGAGAACAAAACACAATCCCAATAAAGAGCTTATAGCGCAAGGGCTTGGCAATCTCTGTTGTGGCATCACGGGTTCAGTGCCCGGAGCGGGCGCTACTATGCGAACTGTTATTAATATCAAGAGTGGCGGTACGACAAGATACTCAGGCATCATCCACTCAATCGTTCTACTCTTGATAGCACTTCTATTAGCGCCCCTTGCTTCTAAGATACCGCTCGCACTTCTTTCGGGAATTCTTATAAAAGTGGGGATTGATATCCTTGATTATAAGTTTATAAAGGTTTGGAGAGAGAGTCCAAAAAACGATCTTTTGGTGATGCTAAGTGTCTTTTTTATAACGGTCTTTTTCGATCTTATGATCGCAGTGGGTGTGGGTATTTTGCTTGCTTGTTTATTGGTTGTTTACCGTATAACAAAAGAGACGGATATATCACTTCAAGACAGTAAGGACTATAAAGATTTTGTTGTGCCCGAAGGGACGCGCATCATCAGAATCGAGGGTGCTTTTTTCTTTGGCTCAAGTACCTTTTTCGAGAGTAAGATCAATACCATTTTGGATACACAAAGAATCATCATCGATATATCCTCTGTGCCTTTTGTTGATCTTACGGCGATATTTACGCTCAAAGAGTTTATAGCGAGATTAAAAGATGAGGGAGTAGAGATAGCAATCGTTGCTAAAAGTAAACACACCTCAAAGATTATGAAATTTAATCAAGATAAGATTTTTGAGGGAGTCAAGTTTTTTGAAAAATATAGTCAAGCTTTAGCTTAGGCTATTTGATGGTAAAAAAAGTACTCCCACTTCCACTAAAAAGCCAATTTTTTGGCGCCTCATCTTCTAGCGGAGGATATGCTTTGAGGGCAGCTTTGTAGAGATCATTGAGTTTTTTTGGATCACTTTTTGCCTCCTCGATGATATCTTTTGTCTTCATGTGCATCCAGTGGATATATTTTTGCGGCTCTATATTTGCAAGGAAATTTTCTTCGAAAATTCTATAGACTCTCTTTGTATCGCATCGAATTTTTGGAAAAAAGAGCTCAAAATCTAGTGTATCTTCCTCAAAAGGCTCAACAATCTCACCAAATCCTGTTACATTTGCAGCATCATAATCATAAACAAAAAAAGCAACATCTGCGCCTATATTTGAGCCAATAGAGGCGAGTTCGTCTTTGGATAACTTGAGATCACAAAGTTCATGCGCAAGCCTTAAGAATGCTCCGGCATTGCTACTGCCGCCTCCAAGTCCTGATTGCATCGGGATATTTTTTTCTATGACGACTTTATGTTTGTGAAAAAAGTTCATAAGATCAAGATCACCTGTATATCTGCCAAGTTCAACAAAAGCTTTATAGATGGTGTTCTCTTTCTTTTCAACATTCGTTATACCTTCAATTGTAAATTCAGTACACTCGCAAGGAACAAAATGGACCACATCGTAGAGATTTTTTAGCTTTATAAATCTCGATATCAAAGTATGATAACCATCTTTGCGACCTGTTATCTTGAGAAAACTATTTATTTTTGCATAGGATTTTATGCTGTACATTTTCAATCCTTTAAAAGAGGCATCCTGTTTATAAGATATTTCACTTTATAATCCTCGATCTCAATGATAGCAAAAAAATGAGAAGTTTTTATAAGGTAGATGCCATTATCTTGTATCTTAAAATCATCAACGAGAAGTTTTTTCCCGAGTTCGATATCATTTTCATCTTTTTTGTAGCTGTTTTTTGGCAATGAGATGTACTCAAGCGGATTGAGTGCTTTTTCATCCTCATAAAAAAATCTCCCTTCTCTGAGCCGCTCTAAACTCGATAGACAACCGTCAACTTTTAATTTTTGCGCTATCATCTCCCCTAAAGATCGAATGTATGTTCCTTCACTTACCGTTGCTTCAAAGTGTATAAATGGGTGGTTATAACACAGCAGTTTCATCTCATATATTTTAGAGGCTATCTTTTTAAGTGCATTCTTTTTGCCGGCTCTTGCATTTTTGTATGCCGCCACCCCATCTATCTTTTTAGCACAATATTGAGGAGGGTAGTAACTTATTTCTCCAAGTAACGAGCCCAGCGCTGCTTCAATCGCCTCTTTTGTATATGGTTTTGTCGATTCTATCGATTCGACTTGTTCGATATCAAGCGTAGGTGAAAGTGCTCCAAGCCAAAGAGTGGCTTTGTAGCTTTTTGGCGTTTTATCAAGATAGTTAAAAAGTTTTGTATATCTGCCTGTGGCAACTATGAGTGAGCCTGCAGCAAAAGGATCAAGCGTGCCTGAAAATCCAACCTTCTTTGTGTTGTATTTTCTCTTGACATACCCCATATACCTATTTGAGGATATCCATATAGGCTTTTTTACTACAAAGAGTCTATCCATTGTCTATATGCTTTGGACAAATGAGCTCAGTATCTCTTTTTTATTACCGCCAAAATTGATAAGGAGCTTATACTCTTTGCCGACTTTATTGACACTTTGGACTCTGCCTATGCCAAAAATCTTATGTTTGACAAGATCGCCTTTTTTAAAGTTTGAGGATTTGGTTATCTTCATAGAACTATTTTCTATCAATCCTGCTTCGCCCAAAAATCTACTTTTTTCGATATTTTTTCTACGCCCTTTATAAAATCTACTATCGGCGTAACAGAGTGTGAGATCCTTTTTGGCACGAGTAATAGCAACATACCCAAGTCTTCTCTCCTCTTCCATATTGCAGTCATCTCCTAAGAGTGGGAAAAACTCCTCCTCCATACCTATAACATAAAGGTGTTCAAATTCGAGCCCTTTTGAGGCGTGAATACTCATAATCGTGATGCTTTTGCCATCAAACTGATCTTGTTCGCTCTGCAAAGAGATATCATTGAGGAACTCTTCAAGAGTAAGCTCCGGATTTTTCTCTATGCTATCAAGAAAGTATCCGTAAAATTCATCGATATTCATAATTCTATCAAAGCTGTCAGGCATAGGAGCGTAGTGTTCTTTAAGCCTCACGGTATCCTCAAAGATAGAGGCAAAGTATCGGAGTGATTGTTTTTGGATAGCATCTTGGAGGGTCTCGATTCTCTCTACAAGATTTGCAAGTGCTTCAGAGACTTTTTTACTTACAAGTGTTTTGAGCGCATCATTGTTTTTTATAAAATCAAAAAGTGATTGTCTATTTTCAAAAGCACTTTTTTGAATCTTCTCGATTGATGTTTTACCGATGCCTCTTTTTGGTTTATTGATGATTCGGTTGAGAGAAAAATCATCATAAGGGTTTGTGATGACTCTAAAATAGGAGATGATATCTTTGATTTCACTTCTCTCGTAAAATCGGATGCCACCAATGAGTTTAAAACTAAGCTGCTCTTTTGTAAAACCCTCTTCAAGTGATCTTGAGAGCGCATTGATACGGTAGAGTACGGCAATTCCCTCTGGATCGGCACCTTCGTCTATGAGCTTGTTTATCTCTCTGGCAATCTCTCTAGACTCAAGCGACTCATCGAGCGAGTGTAGCAATTTAACGCTGCCTCCTTCGCCTTTGTGGCTGACGAGTTTTTTACCGAGTCTTGATGAGTTGTGCTCTATAAGCATATTTGCAGCTTCAAGTATCGCACTATGCGATCTGTAGTTGGTCTCTAGCTTGATGACTTTAGTCTCTTTGTAGATATCGGCAAAATCAAGAATATTTCTGATATTCGCACCTCGCCAACCATAGATACTTTGGTCATCATCTCCAACAACACAGAGGTTGTTGTGCTCACTTACTAGATGTGTTAAAAGCTTGAATTGAAGCTCATTCGTATCTTGATACTCGTCGACCATTATATAGCGGTATCTTTGGCTTGTTTCTCTTCTAAGCTCCTCATTCTCATCAAGTATTTTAAATGTAAGCATCAAAAGATCGTCAAAGTCAACAAGATTACCGTCACTTAGTTTTTGCTCATAGGCCTCATAAACTAAAGCCGCTTTTTTATACTCCATGAGTTCTGCTTTCTCTTTAACGACCTCAGGAGAGAGTAGGGAGTTTTTATATCTAGATATTTCACTTGAGAGGAAAGAGATATTGAGATCCAACTTAAGTTCTTTGATGATGGTACGGAGTATTCTTTTTTTATCATCGCTATCTATGATGACAAAATTATTTGCTCTACCGAGTTTTTCTATGTGAAATTTCAAAAAGAGCAGACCAAATTTATGAAAGGTGCAAAGGAGTGGAGGATATGAAGGGGAGTCTATCATATTAAGCGCTCTATTTCTCATCTCGGTTGCAGCTTTATTGGTAAAAGTAAGCGTAAGTGTATCGGCCGGATCGATACCTATCTCGCCGATGAGGTATGCCAATCTTGTTGTCAATGTTTTTGTTTTTCCACTTCCTGCACCTGCAAGTATAAGCAGTGGACCGTCAATATGTGTTACGGCTTCTTTTTGTGCATCATTAAGTTCGTTTATAATATGCTTCATCTTTTAACCTCTACTATAAGAATATTGATTATATCTTTTGTTTGGTTAAAAATGAATGTGTTTAATTGACTCTCTTTCTAAAAAAGTTTTTTCTATTTTAAAAAATAAGTTGATGTTATATTTTTTTATAGTATAATCGATAAAATAAATATCTATATCGTCTATTTTTTTAAGGAGAGCGTATGTTAAAAGATTTTGTAAAGATGGAAACTTTTTTAACGACTGTTAGGGAGAGAAGTTTTTCAAAGGCTTCGGCTAAATTAGGGGTTTCACAGCCGGCGGTGACACAACAGATAAAATTTATAGAGAAACAGTTAGGTGCGACGATTGTTGAGCGTAAAAAGAACGGCATACGTTTAACGGCTGAGGGGGAAGAGCTTTACAAGATTATAACAAAGCTTGAAAAGGCGATTCAGGTAGCAGAAAAAGATCTTTTAAAGATTGTTGATAATGAGATCACATTTAGAATAGGTGCTTCTTATACTATAGGAACTTATGTAATTCCGGGTCAATGCCTCAATGATCTCAAAGAGACTATCCATAATGATGTTTCACTCTCTTTGGGAAGTTCTCAAGATATTATTGATCAGCTTAAAGATAAAAAGCTAGATATCGGTCTTATTGAGTCACCGATTATGGATAATGAACTGATTTATAGAGAGTGGCTTCAAGATGAGCTTGTAATTGTGAGTAATGTTCCTATCCCAAAATTTCTCCAAACAGAAGATTTGCAAACTTTTAGTTGGATATGTCGAGAAGAGGCAAGTCATACTAGAAAAATGATTGGAGAGGTTTTTGAGGACCTTGGAGTGTCGTGTGATACTTTTGATATTTTGAATGAGGTGAGTAACACAACAGCTGTGCTTCAAGGGATTAAAAAGAGCAAAAAGGATAGTAAAAAGCCGGTTGTTTCCATCATCTCTAAATATGCTATCGCTGATGATGTCAAAGCGGGAATGCTTTTTGAGTCAAGAATTAGAGGTTACAATATGTTTAGAAATTTCTTTATCGTTTATACAAAAAACAATAAACGAAACACCTATGTAGAAAATGTGGTTGATTTTATCTTAAGCGGGAACTGTTAGTCTTTTTCTTCTTCTTGAGAAGATTTTTATTTTTTGGGTTGCTCAGCAATGCTTGCATGGACTTTTCTCTTGAAGATGTGTCTGTTTGTTCGTTAAATGTTGAAAAGTTTAAGGTTAGTGGATTGCCATTGTAGATAATCTGCTTTATTGCCAGTAGCGGAATAGAGACACTTGATCCGAAATTTTGTGAGCCAAATCCGGCTTCAAAGTTCAAGCTCTCTTCATCAATCTCACCACTCTCGTAGCTATAGTCGCTAAGTAAAAAGTAGATTTTATCATCAAAATCTCCATATATCTCTTCAGGAAGCATGGGATCAAAAGAGATATTTTTTGTATCACATACAACGCCGAACTCTTCGTTTGCTTCAAAAAGTAGTTCGAGCATATCAAAGATATGTTTTTTGAGTATACTTTTATATTCTGTTGACTCTAAAAGATCTTTAGGCATTGCGCCTCCCTTTCTATTTTTGCTCTGTTTATTATCTCAAATCCTAACATAGCATTTATTAGAGCAAAATTTGTATATTTTTCAAGATCTTCTATTTTTATATCTTTCTCTTTTATAAGCCCCTTATCAAGGAGCTTTGCGCGCATTGTTCCACAAAGCAGTGCTCTTTTTGGTGTGAACCACTCCTCTCCTTTTAAAAGCGCAATATTGGCGATAGAGGTATCGGTAAGGTACCCTTTTTTTGTGATGATGATCTCTTTTTGCTCTCCTTGCACCTTGAGTGCTTCGATTGCACTTCTATCGGCAAACTTATATCTATAATCAAGTTCAGATTCGACAAGCGTGAAGTTTTGTGGGAGCTTTTTAACATAGGGGAGGTACTCGATCTTTTCTATCTTTTCTCCGTAGGTAATCCTGCACTTATAGAGTGCTTGAGTGGGCGCATTGATCTCTTTGCTAAGCTCTATAGACTCTTGTGCTCCCCATAGCTCTTTTCTGGTTCTATCAAACCTTGCTTGATGATAGTGGATATTGTGTGCGATATTATGCTCGATTTTGATAGTCTCAATGCATCTCAAATCTTTCATCTAGAGTGGCTCAAACCTATCTTCAATCTCGTTATAAAAGCTGATATTGCCGTTTTCTATCTCATAGTACCAGCCATGTAAAAAGAGATCTTTTTTAGCAACCCCTTTTTTTACCGAAGGGTATGTGAGAAGATTCTCAAGCTGATGGATGACAGAGAGTTTTTCTGTCGCCTCTTTTTTTATCTCGATATCTTCATGCGGGATGATCTTCTCGACTTGATCCTTTGCTCCATAACCAAGCTCAAGCCATTTGAGTGTATGGATTACATCGAGTCTGTCTATCATCTTTGGCGGCTCAAAGAGCGCACTGATGGCTCCACAATGGGAGTGCCCACAGACGATAATATCTTTTACCTTTAAAACACTTACAGCATATTCGATAGCAGCGGCTGTTGCATGAAAATCTTCATCTTCCTTGTATGGGGGGACAAAATTGCCTATATTTCTCGTGATAAAAAGATCGCCGGGTTTGGTATCCATAATAATCTCGGGCACGACTCTGGAGTCACTACACCCTATAAAGAGTGCTTTTGGGTTTTGACCGTTTTCTACAAGTTTTTTAAAGCGTGCTTCATTCTCTTTGAAGCCAAACTCTTTAAAACTCTTATAGCCGCTCTTAAGGGCATTGATATTCTCTTTCATTGCACTTGCGATATCTTCCAGCTAATTGTCTCGCCTGCGTGCATCGGTACGATATCTCCATAGTTTTTTGGAATCGTAAAAGGCTCTTTTTTGAGAATAACACTCTTTTTTGGAGGTTTGATGCCGTAAATTTTCTTTGCATGATCGCTTATAAAGCCTTGAAGATTATCGAGCTTACCGTGCGCCTCAAAGAGTTCTGCTAAAAGCGGTAAAGCGATAGGAGCTGTAAATATACCTGCTGCGCATCCCGGGCACTCTTTTGCACTCTTTGGATGTGGTGCGGAATCAGAGCCGAACATCACTTTTGGATGTGCATTTACGGCTGCTTGAACGAGTGCGTCTCTATCTTCACCTCTTTTTGCGATCGGTTTACAAAAGAGGTGTGGGCGGAGCATACCACCTACTACATCATCAAGTGTGATAAGTAGATGGTGCACTGTGATTGTTGCATAGAGATTTTCATAGCGATCTAATGCTTGAAGGCTCTCTTTTGTGGTGATATGCTCCATGATGATCTTCAGCTTAGGAAAGGCGGCGGCCAATTTCTCATAGATAGGCACAAACTCAGCCTCTCTATCCATCACAAAGCCATTTGTCTCCCCGTGGATACAAAGCGGGATGCCAAGCTCACTCATAGCTTCTAGAGGTGTTTTGAGCTTCTCTATATCAAAACCGCTCACGCCCCCCTCACTATTGGTTGTGATGCCGGCAGGGTAGAGCTTGATCGCGCTCAACTCATCACGGATATTTGAAAGAAATTCATAGTCATAATCTCTTCTAAAAAAGAGTGTCATGAGCGGCATAAAATTTTCACTACCCATCGCTTCAAGGATCCTTTGTTTGTAGCTCAAAAGTGCCTCTTTGCTTTGAATCGGTGGTATGGTATTTGGCATGATGATTGCGCCGCTAAAACTATGGGCACTGAGTGGGGCTGTAGTGTGGAGCATTTCACCATCTCTTAGGTGGAGATGCATATCAAGCGGATCATTGAGAATGAGTTGCACTGATATCCTTTATGATGTAATAGTTGTTTTTATCTTTTGGCACAAGCCAATATGTAATCTCCATTGTGCCATATTTGTTGTTAAGTTCTCTTTGAAGCAAAGAGAATTTTGGTGGGTTAAATCTTGTGAACGGATGATCAAAACCCCCTTTAAAAAGCTGATTGCATCTGAGTATCCGCAGTGTTGCATTTATAAGGGCGATAGGTGGTGCATTGTGTTCAAACTGTATCTTGGCATACTCAGAACATGTGGGGTAGTATCGGCAACTTGGCGGTGTGAGCCGTGAGAACTTCTGATACGCTTTGATAGGGAGTGTGAATATCTGTTTTAACATGGGTTATTATACTCTATTCACTCAATAAAAGTGCTTTTGCCTTCACTTGTCATATAAGAGGGTGAGCCGTTGATTGCATGGTAGATAGTCGTACCGTAAAGAAGTGAATAGTACTCGATTATAAGGCGTTGTAGGGTCGGCTCGATAGAAGGAGTAAACCATTTGTTATTGCTAATAGCTATCATAAATTTGGGATCATTTGCATACATTTTCGGATTTGTTGCTTCAAAGCAGATGGCATTTCTATAGGTAGTCTCTCCAATTTGATAATCAGATATCTTCTCTACAGGTTTATAATCCACACCATCATCATAGATAATCTTATTGATCCAATCACCTATAAATTTTGGCAGAGGGTTGTACTCTCCAAAGGGGACAAGTACGACTTTATGCATAGCTGTGGAATCTCCTACCTTAAAAAGATAGGTTGAATTTCTTGGTGTTCCCTCGTCCCAATAGAGTGCACCGATGACTATGGTAATATCTTGTGATTTTGAGTTTAAAAGCTCTAAGATATTTGGTTCTTTATTGAGATATCTTCCGATGGTTGACTCGGGAAAGATGATAAGCTTTTTATCCCCAAGTATCGCACTATCAATCTTAGAAAAAACATCTCTGAGGATATCGATCTGATGTGTTTCATCCCACTTCTCTTTGATGCCGATATTTGTACCTGCGATCTCTATAGTCGCAGGTAAAGTAGGTGAATTTTTTGAATGTGGCGTATAAGCAAGTATGATAAAAGCTAAAAATAGCAGATTTTTTTTGTATATACTCAGAGCTATAGCAAATATAACGATGCCAAATTGCCAAAGCTCAACGCCTAAATAGCTATGCAAAAAGAGTAGTTGAAGTCTAAACCAATCAAATCCAAAAGGGGTGATATAGTTAACTCCAAGCAAGAAAAGAGCAAGCCAAAAAAGAGCAGAAATCTTTAGGTATTTTTGTGCCAAAATGGCAACTTTACAGCCAAAGAGAAATATAAAACCCTCGATAAGTCCAATACCGATCATCCCAAAAGGGATAGCCCATGTGATACCGTATATGCGAAAACTTAGCGTTATCCACCAAAACCAAAGTAGAGCGATAAAAAATCCACTCCAAAACCATACCCCTTGCTTCGAATTTTGTAAAAGCAAATAGAGTCCCAGTAGAGCCAATACAGTGTTGATGAAATTACAAGTAATGCCAAAATATTCAAAATAGATAAAAGCAGATAATAAAAATGATATGAGCAAGCCCTTTGTTATATCATTAGTGTTAAAATATCGGCTAATTACAATTTTCACAAGGAGCTCCTATGCAAGGTCAATCATCAGGCGGTATGTTAATGCAACTTTTACCGTTAATCCTCATTTTCGTCGTGTTCTATTTTCTTATAATTAGACCACAACAAAAGCGACAAAAAGATCACGCTCTAATGGTCGCTGAACTTAAAAAAGGTGACAAAATCATCACGAGCGGTGGATTGATAGCTCTAGTTATCAAACCTGAAGAAGATTTTATCAAAATAGAGCTAAATGATAATACTCTTGTCAAACTTGACAAAGCCTTTGTAGCAAAGAAGGTTGAGGTAGTTGAAAAAGCTTAACTATAGATTAGTTCTCTTTGCTCTTGCACTTATCTTTGCTTTGAGTGTGCTTCTTAGCGGCAAAAGACCTACACTTGGACTTGATCTTCAAGGCGGTCTCCATATGCTTCTTGGGGTTAAAACCGATGTAGCTATAAAATCACGGGTAAAATCGATGGCAACAAATGTTGCATATTTTCTTGATAAAGAAGATATATACTATGCTAATTTGGCGATCAAAGAGACAAGTATAAGTTTTGAGATACTCGATAAAGATGATGAGTTGCAAACAAAAGCACTTATTCAAGAAAATCTCGGCGATGCTGTAGAGACCAAAGAGAATGGTCTCAATTTTGAGCTTATCATGACAGAACAAGAGAAACTCAATACAAAAGAGAACGCTATCAATCAAGCTGTTGATACAATCCGCAATAGACTTGATCAGTTTGGTCTTGCAGAGCCGACCGTTGCAAAACAGGGAAGTGATAAGATTCTTGTAGAGGTGCCCGGTATCAAGACACAAGAAGATGAGCAGCGCATTAGAGACCTTATAGCTAAAGCCGCGCATTTGCAACTTATGGCAGTGGATGAGGCTAGGAATACAAGGGTGACAACGATGAGTCCTGAAGAGGCGAGCAGTTTCGGCGATGTGATTCTCTATGATGCGAAGACAAAAGAGCCTTATCTTTTAAGAGAGATTCCTATATTGGACGGTTCGATGCTCACCGATGCAAAAGTCGGTTATGATGATAACAATAACCCTTCTATTAACTTCACACTCAATGGACAAGGTGCGAAGATATTTGGCGATTTTTCCGGTAAAAATAGAGGGAAAAGAATGGCGATTGTGCTGGACGATAAGATATATTCAGCCCCTGTTATCAAAGAGAGAATCGGTGGCGGTAAAGGACGCATAACGGGAGCATTTACTACCGAAGAGGCACACGATGTTGCTATCGCCCTTCGCTCAGGTGCTCTTTTGGCTCCTGTCGAGGTTATGGAAAAAAGGAGTGTAGGGCCAAGCTTGGGTGCTGATAGCATTAGAGCGAGTATGTTTGCACTCATCTTCGGTTTTGTTGTAGTTATTGCTTTTATGGTGCTTTACTATTCAGCTGCCGGATTGATAGCCAATGCTGCACTTATCGTCAATCTCTTGTTAATTGTAGCAGTGATGGCTCTTTTTGGAGCGACACTCACACTTCCGGGGATGGCCGGTATCGTCCTAACAGTCGGTATGGCTGTTGATGCCAATGTTATCATCTCTGAGAGGATACGAGAGCTTTTAAAAGAGGGAAAATCCATCACAAAAGCGATAGAAGATGGCTATAGTAATGCCTTTAGCGCTATATGGGATGCAAATATCACGACACTCATCGCTGCTGTTGCACTCTATGTGTATGGTACAGGACCGGTTAAAGGATTTGCATTGACGATAAGTATAGGGATCTTGGCATCAATGCTTACAGCGATTTTAGGTACGCACGGTATCTATGAGTACTTTTTGCCAAAGATCAATAAGAATAGGCTCAAATTTTGGTTTGGAATCAAAGGTTAAGGGGAGTTATATGGAATTTTTTAAAAGAACCGATCCGATAGCCTTTATGTCGCAATCAATGCGATTTGGTGTACTCTCCTTAATTTTGGTTGTTGCCTCTTGGGCAATTGTTGCTCTTCAAGGGCTTAACTATGGTATAGATTTTGCCGGTGGAACGCTTATCCAAGTAAAATACGAAGGGAAAGCCCCTCTAGAAGAGGTTAGAAGCCTTATGAATGGGAGCGAGCAGTTTAACGGTGCCCAAGTAAACTATTTTGGCTCAGAAGATGAGATAGTTATCAAGACAAAGACAAGCTCAAAAGTCGTAGGCGATGATGTGAGCGATGAGGCAAAAAAAGTTTTAAGTAGCAGCGGAAACTTTGAGATACGAAGAGTTGATATGGTCGGCCCAAAGATTGGAAGTGAGTTGAGAGAAAAGGGGCTTATGGCGATGTTGCTTGCTATTATGGGGATTCTTGCCTATGTCTCTTTTCGTTTTGAGTGGAGATTTGGTCTTGCTTCTGTGATAGCCCTTGTGCATGATGTGAGCATAACGCTTGGTGTTCTTTCCCTTGCAAAGGTCGAGATCAACCTCGATATCCTCGCCGCTCTTTTAACACTGCTTGGGTACTCACTCAATGATACTATCATAGTTTTTGATAGGATCAGAGAGGGGCTTGGAAAGCTCAAAAATTTAGATCTTACAGCCATCATCAATACCTCAGTGACACTGACGCTCTCAAGAACGACACTCACGTCGTTGACAACTTTCTTTGTGGTGCTTTCGCTCTATCTTTTTGGAGGAGAGATTATAAAAGGGTTTAGCTTTACGCTCTTGGTCGGTATCATAGTAGGTACCTACTCCTCTGTATTTATCGCTTCACCACTCTTGATTTGGCTCAAACTTTCTGCACGTGAGTATCAAGCTCGTGAAGCCAAAAAACTCCAAAGAGAGAAAGAGAAAGAGCGGATGCGCGCTATGTATGAGAAAGGAACTTTATAATATGCAAATGCATCCGCTCTTTTCTTGTCGAAGACAAAGCTTTAGTGAGATGAAGTGGCAAATGGGCTCTGCTCATTGCTGCGAAGAATATAAAATAGTACGGATGCGCGCTATGTATGAGAAAGGAACTTTATAATATGCAAATGCATCCGCTCTTTTCTTGTCGAAGACAAAGCTTTAGTGAGATGAAGTGGCAAATGGGCTCTGCTCATTGCTGCGAAGAATATAAAATAGTACGGATGCGAGTTATGGATGAGAGAGGAACGCTTTAGTAGCACATCTGCACTAAAAATTGTGCAGATGTATCAAGTACTTTTTCTCTTTGTAATTGCCTGCACATTTGCGCAGGCAGATTTTGTTCCCTCAGAGCTCCAAGCGCTTATCGATAAGTCAGGTATGCCTTCAAAAAAAATCAGTATTTATATCAAAGAGACAAAGAGCAATAAATTGATCGCTTCGCTCAATGCAGCTAAGCTAAGGAATCCTGCTTCCGTCATTAAGATAGCAACGACTTATGCGTCTGTATTGCAGCTTGGATATGATTATAGATGGGTGACGGATATAGGATATAACGGCTCTATCTCACAAGGTGTTTTGCGAGGTAATCTTATCATTAAGGGGGGAGGCGATCCTGATCTTAAAGATGAAGATGTTTTTGAAATTGCTCAATATATCCGAGATAAAGGAATCAGAAAAATAGAGGGCAATATCATCTTAGATAGGTCAATATTTGATACGTCAGGCGGTAGTAGTGCTAGATTTGATGAAAATCCTTATAGTCCTTATAATGCCCTTCCTGATGCGATAATGTTCAATCAAAATCTTAGCCATTTTATGATTACCCCACAAGGATCACAGATAGCAGCTTCAAAATCTTTTGATGATAGAAGTTATAAGATAAAAAATAGACTTAGGGCTGTCAATGCGGCTTGTCGCTATCGGTATTCATGGCCACGAGTAGATGTCGATCAAGGGAATTATCCGGCAGTTGTTACGCTGAGTGGAGACTATTCACTCAAGTGCCCTCAAAGAGAGCTTGATTATATCGTGACTCGATCCTATTATGCTTTTTATTTTGCACTTGTTGAAGCACTATCAGATCTGAGTGTATCCGTAGAGGGGAAATTGAAATTGGCATCTGCAAAAGGCTATAAAAAGCTTTTTAGCCATAAATCAAAAACTTTAGAAGAGATCATATCTGAGACAAACAAAGAGAGTAATAATCTCTTTGCTAGACAGATATTTTTAATGCTTGGTTATGCAAGATACGGGGAGCATTCCGGCTTAAATAATTCAAGGGAAGCGCTTCGCAACATTCTATATGAAAAAGGGGTTACTAACCTTTCCAAGATAAAGATCGACAACGGCTGCGGGCTCTCAAGAAGTGTTCGAGCAAATACGCTTTTTTTTGCTTCAATCTTAGATAGCGCCTATAAACACTTTGGAGATAGATGGCTTGCAAATCTATCAATTGCCGGAGTGGATGGGACAGTAGAGAAAAGATTTGATAGTGCACTTTATCGCAGAGCATGGATGAAAACAGGAAGCTTGAGAAATGTAAAAAATATCGCAGGATATGTGGCGTCAAAAAATAGAAAACTCTATACGGTTGTTATCCTATGCGAGGGTGTGAATGCAAAAAAAAGAGGTAAAAAATTACAAGATGAGATTATCCATTGGCTTTGGGAGGGCAACTTACATCAAAGCAAAATCATAGCGGAAGTCAAAGAGCAACCAAAATCCCCACAAGCGCAAGATGGAGCGTATTATATCCAGGTGGCATCTACACTTCAAGAGCCAAATCAAGCGTTTTTAAACAAAATTATACAAGCAGGATACGGCTATAGAGTCTATAAACAAAATGGGAAAAATAGAGTTTTTGTAGGTCCATATAGCCTTGAAAATGCAAAAGAAAAACTTTTTGGCGTTAAAAAAATGATTAATTATGACGCTTTTATTGTAAAAATTATATTTTAATGTTACAATCCTTTATGATTGCTGTGATTTTTAATTTAATCAAGGTCCAAAGAGGAGGCAAGAGTGATAGAAAGAAGTATGTTGATATCTTTTGTAAAAAGAGGGTTGCTGGTCGGGTGTTTTAGTTTTCTCATGACGAGTTTTTCTTATGCGGATCCAAAAATTACGTTTGCTATTGATAAGATAGATGGCGAAATCCAATATGATATAACCAGTACCACCAACAATGGAGCATCAAGATTGGTCTTTCCATACGACAATACGATTGCTGAGATTACGGCAACATACAATATCAATAAGTATAGAGTCTCCTTGAATGCGGCAGCATCTATAAACAAGGGAAGCACCCAAGGGCAAGATTTTGACTGGGTGAATGGATTGCCTACAATATATTCAGAATCTCGCGCGAACATACAAGATATGATGAAATTTGGTATAGAGGTTGCAAGACAGTATAAAAATCATAAAAACATAGTATTGTTCGGGAGACTTGACTATAGAGATATGAACATGGATTGGACCGATACCAATCAAACAAGTGGCGGTGGATCGGTTTCTGTCAGCGGAAAGACGATTGACTTTAACCAAAAAGGACTCCTCTTTAGTACAGGCGTCAACTACTATATCCCGCTTTCTCCTTCCGTGTTACTAGTGATAACTCCCTATTTGCATGTTGCTTACATTGATCTAGAGACAGAGTATTATGCAAGAGATCTTGTAACTTCACAAAAGAGTTACCCATGGGGTGCAGGTGCACAGCTTAATTTAGAGAAATCATTCAAAAAGTATGGTACTTTAGGTTTGCATCTTGGCTACAACTATGTTGAAGATTCAGATACAACGATGAAATTTAAAACAAAAAGCACAGGCGTTACCTATGCCAAGCTTCCTTCGGAGTATAAAGAGGATCGATTGAAATTCGGTATCTATTATCGTTATAATTTTTAGTTGTCTTTCAGAGGGGCAATTAACTCACTTTTTGGTATAATCTCATCAAAAAATGAGTGCTATATGAAATTTGAGTCTTACCCTTTTGAAAAACTAAATAATCTTCTTAAAGAGATAATCCCAAATCAAGATTTTAAACCCCTAAATTTGACAATCGGGGAGCCGCAATTCAATACACCGAGTTTTGTTCTTGATGCACTCAAAGATGATGTTAAAGAGTTCAATAAATATCCAAAAACAAGAGGTGAAGCCTATCTTAGAGAAGCAATTTTAAGCTACAATAAAAAGAGATTTGATGTTGATTTAACAGATGCGCAGATAGTACCGACATTTGGCACAAGAGAGGCACTCTTTAATTTTCCTCAATACCTTCTGCACGACAAAAAAAATGCACATATGGTGTTCCCTAACCCCTTTTATCAGATATATGAGGGTGCTGCCATTGCATCAAGGGCTAAAGTCTCTTATCTTGAACTGAAATCGGCAAATAATTTTTTACCCGAGATAGACAAAAAAATGCTCAAAAGTGCTGATTTGGTCATCCTTAATTCTCCAAATAATCCAACAGGAAGTGTTTTGGAGCTTGAAGATCTAAAAGCGTGGGTAAGACTTGCTTTAGAGTATGACTTTGTGCTTGTAAATGATGAGTGCTATATCGATATCTATGCTGATGTGCCGATTCCCTCTATACTCAATGCCTCGTTAGAAGTCGGTAACGGTGAGTTTAAAAATGTCATTGCACTTAACTCGCTCTCCAAAAGATCAAGTGCGCCTGGGCTAAGAAGCGGTTTTTTGGCCGGTGATAAAACGATACTTGAGGGGTATATGGAGTATAGAACTTATGTGGGGTGTGCATCGCCTCTTCCTTTGCAAAGAGCAGCAAGTAAAGCATGGGAAGATATGGAGCATGTTGGCATCTACAGAGAAAAATATAGACAAAATATGCAACTTGCTAAAGAGATGCTTGGTGTAGATGTTGCGCAAGCGACATTTTATGTTTGGCTTGATGTAGATGATGATTTAGCATTTGCAAAAGAGGCATATGAGCGTTATAATATCAAGGTTCTCCCGGGTTCTTTTCTTGGGCGCGATGGAGTAGGCAGGGGATATGTGAGACTCGCTTTGGTGTATGAGCCAAATATTACACAAGAGGCACTCGCTAGAGTACAAGAACTTTTAAAGAGATAGGTGGATAGTTTTGAAGATACATTTTATCGGCATCGGGGGCATCGGTCTCTCGGCACTTGCAAAATTTTTAACAAATGATGGACATACGATCTCAGGATCTGACATCAGACAGAGTGAGATTACCAATGATCTTGCAACAAGCTATAATGCAAAGATTACAATCCCTCATCATAAAGATGCAGTTGATGATGCCGATATGGTTATCTATTCGGCAGCCGTGCGTAAAAATAACCCTGAGTATATAGAGGCAAATGAGCGGGGTATTACACTGCTTTCTAGAAAAGATGCACTCAAATTTATACTCAAAGAAAAAGAGGTTTATGCCGTAGGCGGTGCGCATGGTAAGAGTACAACTTCTGCGATGCTCGCTTCTTTGCTGCCTGAAAGTAATGCACTGATAGGCGCTATCTCTAAAGAGTTTGGCTCCAATGTAAGATCATACGATAATGATAAAGTCGTTTTTGAGGCCGATGAAAGTGATGCAAGTTTTTTAAATTCAAATCCTTATCTTGCCATAGTAACTAATGTTGAGCTTGAGCATATGGAGTATTATGACTATGATGAAGAGCGATTTTATGGAGCCTATAGAAGATTTTTAGAGTTAGCCACTATTCGCATCATCAATGCCGAAGATCCATTTTTGGCCTCTTTGGAGCTCCCATCAATCAAACTCTACCCCTCAAAAGATATCAAAGATATCACTTATGTTTTAGTGGATTCTAAACCCTATAGTAGATTTAAACTCAAAAACCTTGGTACTTTTGAGGTCTTTGGTTTGGGCGAGCATATCGTCACTGACGCCGCTTTGGCGATATTGGCTTCACTTGAACTTGGAGAAAAATTAGAAGATGTCAGAATGAGACTTAGAGAATATAAGGGGATTAAAAAGCGTTTTGATATCATACAAAATTTTGAAGAGTGTGTCGTGATTGATGATTATGCTCATCATCCCACAGAGATAAAAGCGACCATCAATGCGTTACAAAAGTTCAAAGAACTCCGAGGATTGCAGAAGATAACAGCTATTTGGCAACCGCATAAATATAGCAGAACACTTGACAATATCGATGGTTTTATAGAGTGTTTTAACGGGGTCGACGCACTAGTTATTTTACCTATTTGGTCGGCAGGAGAGCTCCATGTTGATATCGATCTCAAAGGGGCACTCTCTAAGCATGATCCTATCATGGCAGAGCGAATCAATAAAGAAGATGGGCGTGTAAAGATCTATAGTGATAATCATATCATCAATGAGTTTAGCGAAGGAATCATCGTGGCGTTTGGTGCAGGTGACATCACTTATCAGATCAGAGGGGAACTCCACTAGAGATGTCCGATATATCTTTGATCAAAAAGCTCGATCTAGATACCTACATAGAGACATTTCAAAAATTTCTTGCAAGAGCCAAAGATATACCTATACAAGGGGATATCAATATCCACTATAGGTATATCAAAGAGCTCTCAAATGTAGATTTTACTCCTCCAAAAGAGAGCAGAGCCCTTGAAGTTGAGTTGAATCGCCTTAAAAAACAAGCGCTTTTATCACTTGAAGATATATTTGAGTTTGTGAAGATTATTCGCTATTTTAGATATCTTCGCACACTCACTTTGCCACACTTGCTTCGAGAGTGGATGGAGGCGATTGTTGTTCCTGATGAGATCATGAGCATCATCGCCTCTTTTGATGATGAAGGCAGGATTGATTCAAGCAGAGATAGTGAACTTTTAGAGATCGATGCTCTGCTTAAAAATAATAAGATTGCCATCAGGGAGTCTCTGAAGAGAATCGTTAATCAAAAGAGACTCCAAGAATTTTTAGTCGATAGCCAGATTCACTATGTAAATGATGAGGAGACGATCCTTGTGCGCGGTGGTTTTTCGGGAGTGATAAAGGCGTCAGTTATTGCAAGAAGCGGCGCGGGGTACTTCTATGTCTTACCGCAAACTCTGAGTGACCTTAAAGATAAAGAGGCAGATTTATTGAGTAAAAAAGAGGTGATTCTTTTGCGCTATGCAAGGGAATTTTCTGCTACTTTTACTAAGCATGAAAGCTTCTTGAAGTTTATCAACAGAGAGTTTGATCGGTTTGATAACTATCAAGCGCGAGTCTTTTTTGCAAAAGCAAAAGATTATGAGTTTGTTTTGCCTCAAAAAGATGACACGATATGCTTGGAGAGTTTTAAACATCCGGCATTAAGTGATCCAAAACCTGTTAGTATAAATTTTGATAAAAAGATTATGCTCATTACCGGTGTGAATGCCGGAGGAAAAACGATGCTACTCAAATCGATTTTAAGTAGCGTCTACATGAGTAAATACCTTTTGCCTTTCGCTTGTGATGTTAGCAAGACGAAGATAGGCCATTTTAGTGCGCTAGATGCGATCATCGATGATCCGCAAAGCGTTAAGAATGATATCTCTACATTTGCCGGCAGGATGAGCGAATTCGCAGAGCTTTTTAAGCAAAAAGATATGATTGTAGGTGTTGATGAGGTTGAACTTGGAACAGATAGCGATGAAGCAGCAAGTCTGTTTCGAGTGATTTTAGAGAGTCTTTCAAGTCGCAATATCAAATTTATCATCACAACACACCACAAAAGACTTGCAGCCTTGATGGCATCAAGCCGTGAGGTTGAACTTGTGGCTGCACTCTATGATGAAAAAAGAAGAGAGCCTACCTATACATTTTTGCAAGGGAGTATCGGTAAAAGTTATGCTTTTGAGACGGCAAAAAGGTATGGAATTCCTAAGCATATCGTTGCAAAAGCAATAGAGGTGCACGGCGAAGATAAAGAACGTTTAGGAGAACTTATAGAGCGATCAAGTACTCTAGAGTTGCAAATGCGAGAAAAGCTTGAAGCACTTAAGCAATCAAAAGAGAGATATGAGAAGAAAAGTAACAATCTTGAAATACTTGCAGAACAGATGATGCATGAACAAAAAGAAGAGATATCTAAGATGGAGAAGATTTATAGTGATGCTCTTGCAAAAGTCCAAGATGCACTGAAAGTTCAAGAATCTAAAGAGGGCAGAAGAGCACTCAATGAGGCTCATAAGATAAAACAAAAAGCCCAAAGAGCTCCAAAAGAGACCAAGCAAGAGCCCCTTAACGTGGGCGATAGCATCAAATATAGATCGTATCGCGGCGAGATTCTCTCCATGCAATCTAGCAGTGCAACTATACTTGTTGAGGGGATGAAAATGAGTGTTCCTCTAAGTGAGTTAAAACGTTCAAAACTGCCAAAAATAGAGCAAAATAGAGCAAATGATATCAAAAAATCAAAAGTGAGTGTCGATAAAAATAGTGCAAGTATCAGCATCAAGCTTATCGGGATGTTCGGCGATGAGGCGATAGATAAGCTCGATCGCGCTATCTCTGATGCACTTGTGAACGGCATTAGTGAAATGCAGGTGATTCATGGCGGGGGTAAAGGGATACTCGCCAAGCTTGTCAAAGAGTATCTTTTAGGGCATCCGAAGATAAAGCATTTTTATAAGATGCAGGGGAATCTAGGCGTAACCATCGTGGAGTTATAGCTAATTTTTAACTCTTGTGGGTATAATATTTGCAGTTAATTATTAGGAGTGCCCGTGAGTATAAAAGATGGTCTAAAATATGCACAACAAGAGTTAAGCAGTGATGAGAAAGCTCTTGAGAGCGTCTTTAAAATGGAGCGTTTTTACAAAAAACACAAAAGCAAGATAATAGCACTTGTAGCACTTGTGATTGTCGTTATCATCTACAGTATAGCCAGTAGCGAGATGAAGCAGTATAGACTTGAGCAAGCTAACACAGCGTATATGCAACTACAAGAAAATCCAAACGATAAAGAGGCACTTGAGGCATTAAAAGCAAATAATCAACCTCTGTATGAGCTTTTCTCTTATCGTAAGGCAAATGTTGAGGGGGATACTCAGACGCTAAAAGCACTTGAGGGGGCTAGCAATGAGTTGGTTGCAAGTTTGAGTGCGTATGCAGATGCGATGCTCAATAAAACACCAAAAGATTCGCTTGTATATGCCGATTTCTCAAAATTGGCACAAGCTACCGAGCTTATGAAAAAAGATGAGTATGTAAAAGCAACAGATATTTTGAAGACTATAGATAGCAAATCGCCTGCATCTATGATTGCTTTACTCTTGGAACACTCTATGATCAAAAAGGGGAAAAAATGATAAGAGAGATAGTCACTTTAATCGTCGCTAGTATAGTGGCGTTTGGTTTTTTTGGATGTAGTTCAAAGCAGTATTTTGAGCCCGAAAAGAGCTTTAGTGCTTCAGGAGCAACAAAAGGGGGATCTTTTGACATAGCCAATGCTTCAAGAGACGGAGCCACACTTACAAACAATACCTATATCGACAAATATGGTATCGGGACTACTACTTTGGGCGAGGGGTATCGTTTCGTCAATTCTGATTCGGCTCATATCTTAGCAAGTAATGATGAGGGAAATCTCAAGGTCATTGATCGTGCAAGCGGTGAGGCTGTATTGCTTGTGGCACTGCATACTCCTGTTGTGAGCGCAGCAGTTCACGGCAATACGATTGTTTATCTTTTGCAAAATAATGTCTTTGGTGTTTATGAGATACAAGGCAACAGAAAGATCGCAGAGCATAGATCGGATTATGCATACTCTATAGACTCTAGAGCTGCAAATCCTATCTTTGTTGATGGGCTTATCGTTGTGCCGACATTGGATGGCAAGATCTTGATATCAAGTTTGCGAGATCCAAATATGACCAAAGTGATGTATATAAGTAGCGAAAACGGCTTTAACAATCTCATCTTTCTAGATCAGATAGGTGATGTGCTTGTAGCTGCGACGCCTTCAAGAGTTGTTTCGCTCGGAACAGGTGGAGCAAACAGCTACGATACAGGCGTTAGTGATGTTGCCGTTAGTGATAATGATGGCTATATTTTTGATAAAAACGGGGAGATTGTGCGGGTTGATTCCAAATTAAATCCTACTGCCAATATCAAATTTAAATTTGCAAAATATGTTGCCGGACAAGTCTATAATGACAAGGTATATGCACTTGATTATAAGGGCTCATTGATCGTTCTAGACAAAGCACTTACAACCTATAAAATATATGATGTGGGAAGCGTAAGCTCTCCTGTTTTTATGGGCGGGGGTAAACTCTACAAAGACGGCAAGATCATTGATCTTGGCTCTCTAGGGCTATGAGTGAGATAACCACCACCTTTGAGGAGTATTTGAGCGTTATCAAAGCATTAAATGCTGCTACAGTCTCCTCCTATATGCAAGATATCACACAGCTCGAACTTGCTATCGCACCCAAAAAACTCACAGACATAACAACAGACGATGTTCTAAAATTTTTATCTACCTTTGAGAATAAAAGAACACTCAATAGAAAACTCTCCGCAATTAATACATTTTTTAGATTTTGTCATGAGCATAAATTTAGCCACAACAGTGTCTCAATCCCGAGTGCTAAAGTATCTCAAAATCTCCCAAAGTATCTCTCGAGTGATGCTATCCAAAAAGCCATTACGCAGATAGACAGAGGGACTCTGTTTGGACTTAGGGATTATGCGCTCATCCTTTTTTTGTATGCAAGCGGTTGCAGGATAAGCGAAGCACTCAATATCCAAAGAGGTGATATCTCGGGTGAATGGCTGAAAGTTCGATTTGCAAAGGGTGAAAAAGAGCGGATGGTTCCTTTGGCAGGCGTTGCACTTGATGCCATCAAAGAGTATCTTGCAAAAGTTGATTTTTCCAGTAGTTACATCTGGCTCAATTATAGAGGTGAAAAATTGAGTCGCATTAGTGCATTTAAGATTATCAAAAAGTATCTAGGCGTATCACCTCATGTGCTCAGACACTCATTTGCCTCAGCGCTCATTATAGGTGGTGCCGATCTTAGAGTTGTTCAAGAGCTTTTAGGGCATAGCTCCTTAGTAACAACGCAGATATATACGCATATACAAAAGCAAAATCTCTCACAAACACTCAATAGTTATCACCCCATTAGGAGTTTCGCTTGAAAGATATAGTGGATTTTTTTAACAAAGAGGGGATCATCTTTCAATCACTCAAAGAGATCACTCCTAAAGAGCTTGGCACGCGAAAAAAGATCGGTATCTATCTAGGTGTTGACATGAGAGGCTATTTTATTGATATAATGCAACTTGAGAAAAAGAGTAGAGTTTTGCTGAAAGAGGCCGGGGAGATAGACGCACTTCATGCAAAGCTTGAAGCATACAATGGGGGTCCTATCAAAAATAGATACATCATTATAAAAGCACCTCTTTGTTCAAAAGCAAAAAGTTATTTAAAATCAGGGGGATGGAGGGTTTGGAATATTGAAAGATAAATTATTAGTTGATATCGGTAATACAAGAGTGCATATGCTCCAAGGGGGGAAGATAGTGCATATCTCAAAAGAGCGACTCTTTAGGCAATATGGCGAACGTAGGCTTTGCTATATCAATGTAAATCATACGCTTAACGCAAAGCTAGAGAGCAAAAAAAATTGGATCAATCTTGCTGATTTTCTCTCTATAGAAGGCGAGTACGACACTATGGGGGTTGATCGTAAAGCGATATGTTTGAGTTATGAGAGTGGTATATTTGTTGATGCAGGGAGTGCGATTACTGTTGATATTGTAAAAAAAGGGCGTTATATCGGTGGCTATATACTCCCGGGGATTAAAGAGTATCTCAAAGCCTATCAATCGATCTCGCCCGTACTTGAAGTCAAGATCGATAAAGCATGTGATTTATCAAAATTGCCGAAAAAAACAAGTGGAGCTATAAGCTATGGTATAATCTCATCCATTATTAGTAGCATCAAAAAAGAGAGAATGGCTCATAAGTTGCCACTCTATCTCACAGGTGGTGATGGAGCATGGCTCGCATCATTTTTTAAAGAGGCAACCTACGATGAGGGATTGCTTTTTAAAGGGCTACAAAACGCAACAAAGGATAAGATATGTTAACGATTGCTCTTCCAAAGGGGCGTATTGCCGAAGAGACCTTGGAGATATTCTCAAAAGTATTTGGCGGAGAATTTGCTTTCGATAATAGAAAATTGATTTTAGAGAATCACGGATTTCGATTTTTAAATGTGAGAAGTCAGGATGTGCCTACTTATGTCTCATACGGCGCTGCTGATATAGGCGTTGTCGGACTTGATGTCATCACTGAGCAAAATCTCGATATCGTCGATTTGCTCGATATGCAACTCGGTAAATGCAAAGTTGCTATCGGGATTAAAAATGAAGATGAGTTAGATTGGAGTAGAGCCGATATCAAGGTGGCAACCAAAATGGTCAATATCACCAAGAACTATTTTGCAAAAAAAGCTGTGGGTGTTGAAGTTATCAAACTCTATGGCTCCATAGAGTTAGCACCCCTCATTGGACTCGCTGATGCGATAGTCGATATCGTTGAGACAGGTTCAACCATGCGTGAAAATGGGTTGCAAGTTGCAGAAGATATCATGGAATCCTCAGCACACTTAATAGCCAATAAAAACAGTTTTTATGCTAAAAAAAGTGAGATTTTATCACTCAGTGAGAGTATAAAGAGATTTATTTAGGGAGTGTATGCCCCCAAGGGGGCATGGATTATCTGATAAGCTCGAATGGAGAGTCAACTACATTTTTTCTATCTATGATATATGGAATAAGTGCAGTTTGTCTCGCTCTTTTGATTGCTATTGTTGCAAGCTCTTGGTGTTTTTTACAGTTACCTGTTAATCTTCTTGGCATAATTTTAAATCTTTCACTGAGCGTGAATTTAAGTAGACTTAAATCTTTATAATCGATACTATCGATTTTTGCTTCACAATATTTGCAGTGTCTTTTTTTGAATTTTCTCTCTTTTGACATATATTCTATCTCCTAAAATGGTATTTCGTCGTCATCTATATCGATTTCCGGAACGCTCTCGTTCGCCTCTTTTTTTGTCTCTTGTTGTTGTCGTGGCTGTTCATATCCGCCTTGATTTGAGCTCTCTTTTGAGCCCAACATTTGCATAGATTCAACACTTACAGAGTGTTTACTTCTCTTTGAGCCGTCTTGTGCAGTCCATTGGTCTAGCACCAATCTTCCCTCGATAAGCACTTGGCTTCCCTTTTTGAGGTATTGATTTGCAACTTCTGCCGTGCGTCCAAAGAATGTAATGTCTATAAACATTACCTCCTCTTTTTGCTCGCCGTCAGCACTTTTGTAGCGACGGTTTGTCGCGATTGCCGTGTTGCCTATCGCTGTATTGTTCGCACCTGCGTATCGTACTTCTATATCTCTTGCAAGATTTCCTGCGAGTATTACTTTATTGAACATGAAAGCCTCCTCTCTGGTTTGTGCTTATTTGCTCTCTTTTTTCTTTGCCGCTTCGGTCATTTTCTCAAAATGAGCAATCTCTTTTTTCTTGCTGTATTTGACGCTTAAAAATTTGATGATACTCTCATTGATTTTCAAGTTTCTCTCGATCTCTGCGATGCTTGCGCCCTCAGCTTTATAGTAGAGTACCGTATAGTAGCCTCTTAAGTGCTTATCTACAGGGTATGCAAGTTTCCTCATCCCCATAACATCTTCAGCGATGAGTTCAGCATTCTCTTTAGTAAGAACATCTTTGATCCTGTTGATTTGAGCGGTAATCTCTTCTTCGGTGAGTGTAGGTTTGACTACAAAAAGTGTTTCGTAAAAGTTCATTAGCTTCCTTTGGTTATAGCCCATCGCTTTTTTAGCTTTGAGCAAGAATTTTTAAAGACATAAGATTACCACAATATAGCTTAAAGCCAAGTTTGTATGGAGGAGAGCGCCGTGTAGATAAGTGCCTCTTTTTGTTGCGCTTTAGCCTTTGACATCTCTAGCTCTGCACCCAGGAGGTGCTCTGCTATTTTGAGGATTGATTGTGACTTGATCTTATTGGCAAGATTTGCTTTTTGATCGACGATATTTTTTGGCGGGTTGTAGCCGAGTATCTCAGTAGCGTTGATGTAGCCATTGAGCTTGATGTACGCCTGAAACAAAAAGAGTTGATAGACAAAGGCTTGTGTGGAGCGCAAGATGTTCATCTCATCTTCACCAAGCTCTAAGAGTTTGTGCAAAGTCTGCGTGACATCTGCTTTGTTAAAGAGTTCAAGCAAGAGTGTCTCGATAGAGAGTGGCGAGGTCGAATAGACAAGCTCGTCCACATCTTGTGCCGTGACTTTTCGCTCAAAGATAGAGAGTTTTTGAAGCTCATTGATCGCTAAAGCAAGATTGCCATCGAGTGTATCGAGGAGTCTTGTGAGTGCGTGATAATCTATATCAACCCCAAGTGCTTTCGCCTCTTTTTCAAGGTGGGCGATGTTGTCTTTTGGGAAGTAGGGAAAGAAGCGCACCTCTACTTTTGTAGGCTTTTTATTGAAAAGCTTCGCCGTCTCTTTGATGCTTTTAGCATCCCCGTAGTAGATATAAACAAGGTAGTTGTTCTCGTTTTTCATCGTGGCTTCTATAAGCAGTTCAAGGTTCTGTTTTTTGATGTTTTTTACTTTATCGTTTCTGATGATAAGCAGATTGATGCCTCCAAAGAGTGAACCTTGTGAGAGGTAATTTTTTGCTTGCTCAAAATCCCACTCCTCAAAGTAGAGCTTGAGCAGATCATCTTTGGCATCAAGCGTGGTGATATAGCGCTGCAAGGTTTTCTCTATGGCATACTCATTCTCGCCATGCAAAAGGAGTGCCTTGGGGAGTGCTTTTTCGGCTATTTGTAAAAACTCTTTTTCGTACATCTACACCTCAGTCGTTTTGGAGGCTATCTTACGCACAAGTGTTGCCATGATGGTGGCTTGCGGTATCGATACCTCTGTTATTGCTACCTCTATTGTATCAAATAGAGCCACATCATTACCTTTGATATAGACAACAATGCCTTGCATTTCTGCACGCAAGAGCGCTTTTGCGTAGTTGCCGACCTCGATAACTTCAGCTTCAAAGTATTGACCGGTTTGCCCTTCGGCCCATCTGGCAAATTTTCTATCTCGAAAGTCCCACTCGGCTTTTGTCGCCTCGCGCTCAAGCTCACTCACTCGTGCACAAAGCGGCTGCAAGTTTCGAAGCAGATATTCCATCTCTTGCTCATCTTTTGTAAGTTGGGCTTTGATGAGTCTATGGAGTATGAGGTCGCTGTAGCGACGAATAGGAGAGGTGAAGTGGCTATAGCTCTCAAAGCCAAGTCCAAAATGCCCCACATTTGTAGCACTATAGCTTGCTTGTTTGAGCGACTTGATGATCATCTCATCAACTTCACTCTCAAGATTAAGCGCTTTTGCCTCTTTTTGGATGGCACGGATAAGCGAAGGCGAATCATCATACTCTTCGACATAAAGACCGATCGCTGCTAACTCGCTTAAAAGCTCTTCCATCTTACTGAGTTGTGGCGGTTCATGGATACGAAAGATGCCGTCATTTTCGCCGGTAAATCGTTTGGCTGCCGCTTGGTTGGCTAAGAGCATACACTCTTCTATAAGCGAGTGTGAAGGGGTGCCTGTCTCTACTTGAGTCTGCGTCAGTAGGTGTGCATCATCGATAGTGAGTTTGATCTCTTGAGACCTAAAGTCAAAGCCCTGTTTAAGTCTCGCAGCTCTGAGTTGTTGCGTGATCGCATAGAGGGGGATGATAAACTCTAAGAGTTTTGTTATGAGTGCATCATCACTTTTTGGCTCTTGAAGTAGGGCATCGATAGCATCATAGTTAAATCGATGCTTTGAGTGGATGATTGCTTCAAAAAACTCCTCTTTAAGCGGTCGGAGGGTTGTTTTGTCAAGCTCCATCTTTGCTACAAAAGCAAGGCGGTTGACACTTGGTTTGAGCGAGCAGATATCTTCACTCAGTTCTCTTGGTATCATGGGAAAGGCTTTGTGTGGCAAGTAGGTCGTAAAGCCTCGCTTCTTCGCCTCTTTGTCGATAGCACTATAGTAGGGCACATAATGGCTCACATCGGCGATTGCGACATAGAGGGTATGGGATGCCACATCAAAGTAGATAGCATCATCGAAGTCTTTTGCAGTGACGGGGTCAATCGTACAAAAATCAAGATGTGTCAGATCAATTCTTTCCGGATGATCTATAGTATCAATATCGGGCTCTATCGCTTTGGCTTCTTTGATGCACTCCTCAGGAAAAGCATCCTCTCTATGGTAGAGTCCAAGCGAGAGCTTTTCATCGACTTTAGGGTCATTAAGGTTGCCGATTTTAGTGAGTATCTTATCGCTATAGGCGTCTATCTTGAAAAGATCATAGATCTTGAATGTTTGTGTATCATACCCTGTAAAATCTACATTGAGAGGTGCTGCGTTTTTGATATTGAGCATCTCAAAACTACCATTTTGCATGCTGTTGATATAGCCAAAGGAGTAGAGCTCGGCTCTTTTTGCGATGAGCACGACCTTACCGCTTGCTCTACCTTTGCGCGCGATGATGCGCTTAGCAACAGCGATGTCGCCATGTCTTGCATCATCTAGGTGATCACTTTCGATAAGCAGATCAACCTCTTGTTTGATCTCACTCTCGAGATATCCTCTGCCGTCTTTACTAAGATAAATTCTGCCTATACGATAGAGGCTCGTGAGCTTCAACACTCCTGCTTTATCTTGCTCTAGAGCACCTAAGGTTTGGAGCTCTTTGATGACATCTTTGTCTTCATCCTCGATATCATCTATCTTGCAGCCAAGGGTGAGCTGGAGTGCTAAAGCTGATGCCATCTTAGAGCTTTTTGAGTGCTTCGAGTCGCTCGACTCTCTGCTCAGTTGTAGGGTGGGTGCTAAAGAGGTTACGCATCGAGAAGTTTTTGCCCGTAAGAGGATTGATGATAAACATATGCGCACTCTCAGGTTCGGCATTTTGCATCATATTACCTTTGGCATAACTCTCAAGTTTAAGTAACGCACTTTGAAGCCACTCAGGGTGTCCCGTGATCTTTGCTGCACCCTCATCTGCCATAAACTCTCGGCTTCGACTCACACTCATCTGTATAACAGAAGCAGCAAGAGGCATGATGAGCATAAGAGCGATCATGACGATAGGATTGGGACGATTTTCGCTATGACCAAAAAATATCCCAAAATTTGCAAGTAATGCGATCGCTCCGGAGATGGTCGCTGCTACCGTGCCTATGAGCATATCGTAGTGTTTTATGTGGCTGAGCTCATGCGCTAAGACTGCTTCGATCTCCTCTTTAGTGAGTAGTTTTAAAAGTCCCTCTGTGACCGCAACCACGGCATGATCGTAGTCTCTACCTGTTGCAAATGCGTTTGGAACGCCATCGGGGATGATGTAAATCTTAGGCATCGGCAGTTCTGCTTTTCGTGTCAACTGCTCGACGATCTCATAGAGTTCTCTAGCAGAGCCTCTCTCAACAGGCACGGCTTTGTAGTGTTTAAGCACCATCTGATCACTATAAAAATAGGCATAGAAGTTCATACCAAGCGTGATAACAAATGCGATGATCATACCGGTTTGACCGCCGATGAGACCACCAAACCAGATAAATAGAACGGTTAAACCTATCATCAGTCCATAGGTTTTTAATCTTTCCATTTTGTCTCTCCTTATAGGTGTTTAGTTTTTTGGGATTATATCCAAAACGGTGAAAAAATCGTGGAATTAATAATAGGATGATTATAGCATTTTTTGTAAACGAGAGGTAAATATGTCACATTGCCATATTTTTTAGCCTGCTATTTCTTTTGTATTAAGATTTGATAATCGGAGGCAAAAAATGGCAGATTTGGTTATATATAATGACGGTGAATTGGAATTGGATGTTTCTATAGATGATGAAACGGTATGGTTGAGTAGAAAACAAATGTCAGAATTGTTTGGAAGGGATATTAAAACAATTGGAAAACATGTCAATAATATATTTAGTGAAGGCGAGCTAAATAAGTTGGCAGTTGTCGCAAATTTTGCGACAACTGCCAAAGATGGCAAAACATATAATGTTGAATATTATAATTTGGATGTAGTCATTTCTGTTGGCTATAGGGTTAAATCTCAAAAAGGTGTTAATTTTAGGCAGTGGGCAACTTCTATTTTAAAAAAATATATTTTAAATGGTTATGTGATAAATGGAGAAAAACTTACAAACCAAAGATTTAAAGAACTTGAAGATGATGTAATCGCTCTCAAATCAAAAGTAGAAAACATCTCAAATTCTTTAGAAGATAAATCTCTCAAGCCAAAACAAGGTATCTTTTTTGATGGGCAGATATTTGATGCATATCTATTTGTAAGTAAACTTGTTAAAAAAGCTAAAAGCTCCATAATCTTGATAGATAACTATTGTGATGAGACAACTCTTTCGATTTTAAGCAAGTGCGAGCCAAAAGTAAAAGTAACGATATTGACTAAAAGCATCACAAAAGAGCTCAAGATAGACCTACAAAAACACAATGCCCAATATCCCAATATGAACGCCAAAGCGTTTACAAGTTCGCATGATAGATTTCTCATCATCGATGAGGTGGAGATATACCATATCGGTGCAAGCCTCAAAGACCTTGGCAAAAAATGGTTTGCGCTCTCTTTGCTTGAAGTGGAGAGTTTTGGACTTATGGGGAGAGTAAAGAAAGCGATGGGGTAAGCCGTCATTGCGAACGAAGTGTGGCAATCTAACCAACCGTCATTCCTGCGAAGGCAGGAATCCATACCAATCGTATCGAAATATGTCATTTTGCCATATTTTTAAATACACTCTATTTTTTGCGTTAAGATTTGATAATCGGAGGCAAAAATGGGCAAAAGGTACGATGATTGGAATGAGGTCAAAAAGCATACGGAAAATGCAGAGAACTATTTACAATTTAAATCTCGCGAGATATACAATGCTAAAATCGGAGAAAACATAGGTTTTGAACAAAACGGCAAGGGCGATGAGTTTGTTCGCCCTGTATTGATCTTGAAACGGCTGACAAAAGATATGTTTTTCGGGATGCCTCTTTCTACGATCCATAGAGATGGAAGTTTTTTCTATAATTTTGAATTTATCGAAGGAGTGCAAAGTACAGCCTTATTGGTACAAACAAGACTTTTTAGCCCCAAAAGATTGCTTAATAAAATTAGAATGATAAACAAAGAAGATTTTTTAAATTAGCGAAAAAAATTAAATGATTTGATGTTTGATGGAGATTTTACCCTGCCAAAAGATATTGACAGGTCGTCCCGAAGGAAATTATAAAAGCATTATATCATTATTGGTTGTGATTGTCAAATTTAATTGCGGATGTTAAGTATGCATTCTCGTCGAAACGATTGGAACGAGCAAACTATTCAGAAATACTTATTAGTTCAAGAAGAGAGAAAAAGAGAGGCAAAAAATGGTTTGCGCTCTCTTTGCTTGAAGTGGAGAGTTTTGGACTTATGGGGAGAGTAAAGAAAGCGATGGGGTAAGTCGTCATTGCGAACGAAGTGCGGCAATCCACTAAACCGTCACTCTGATGTAGCAAAGCGAAATCTCGCAGGGTAAGTTTGAAGGTAATCTGCGTCTAAAAAATAGATAAGTGAATAAACTAATCTATTATTATCAGTTTCTTATAATAATGGGAGTAAAATAAATGAATTTAGTTGGGGGATTGAGGATTAAATATGAAAGTTGTCAAATTTAGAATAAAAAACTATAAATCAATAACAGATTCTGGCGATTGCTATTTTAGTGAACAGATTACTATATTGGCTGGTAAAAATGAATCAGGCAAGACATCAGTGCTTGAAGCACTAGAAGATTTTCATGAGGATAGAACAATTAGAGAAGAAGCGAAACCACTCAACAGTGAGGAAAATCCTGAGGTTTCGATAACTTTTGAATTGTCTCCAAGTGAGATTAAAGATATCTTTGCTGACCTTGAAATTAAAATATCTATAAAAGAGAATATAAATATAACATTAACCAAAAAATATGGAAGTACAGAATATTTTTTAGATGATGAGAGTAAGAAATTACTTAATTTTGAAAGTTATTACGTGGAGTTAAAAGAGAAAATTATTGAAATTTCTACCCAGATTAAAGAAATAGCTCAAAATGAAGATTTTGAAATACCTCAAATTGATGGAAAAAAAATAGAAGAATATTTGCAAGAATTAAATGCTTTTCAAACCCATCTTGCGAGACAACATTTTCAAAATAATGATGCTAAATTGCATGATGCCAAAAAAATTATAATTGACACTGTAGAATATTTTTCTAAAAAAACTACAGAAAATTTTGTAGAAAAATTTATTGAGAAAAAATTACCTTACTTTATATTGTTTTCATCTTTTGAGGATGAGTTTCCCTCCGAGTTAGATATAAAAAGTATAAAAGAAAATGAGTGGGCGAAAGATTTAGAAGTAATCAGTAAATTTAATATAGACAGTATTTCTTCTGAAGATCCACAAAAAAGTAAAACTCATGAAAAAAGTGTAAATGTGGATTTTGGTGAAAAATTCAAAAAATTTTGGACGCAAGATGAAATTAAATTAGAAATAAGTAAAGATGGAGAAAAAATAAATTTTTGGATCGCCGAAGATGATAAATTGTATTATCCTAAGCAGCGCAGCAAAGGACAACAATGGTATTTAAGTTTCTATATAAAAATAGTAGCGAGAATAAATGAAGGTAAACCCAATGTTATTTTAATTGATGAACCCGGCTTATATTTGCATGCAAAAGCTCAAAAAGACTTGTTGGAAGTTTTAAATAAGCATAGCAGCAATTATCCTATAGTTTTTTCTACACATTCACCTTATTTGATTGAGGTAGATAATTTAGAATCTGTGCGTCTTGTAGAAAAGATAAATAGTCAAAAAGGTAGTGTCGTTTTGGGGAAAGTGCATGCTCATAGCAAGGCAAGTAAAGAGACATTAACGCCCATACTAACAGCAATAGGTTTGGGAATGAATGATTCAATTACTAACTTAGAGCAAGCAGATAATGTTATTGTGGAAGGACCGTCAGATGTTTTTTATTTACAGGCATTCAAAAAGATGTTCCCCGAGATTACAAAGGTTAATTTTATAAATGGTGGCGGTGCACTTAATATGGGGGTTGTTGGCGCTATACTTGAGGGGTGGGGCTCAAATGTTGTGTATTTGTTTGATAATGACTCAGGTAAGAAGCAAGGAGTTAAAAAATTAGCTTCTTGGAAGGTTTTGGATGAGCAAATTAAAGATATTTTAGATAATGGCAATACTGCCATAGAAGATATTTTTACCATTGATGATTTTAAGACATATGTTTTAGAAAATAGCGCATTGCTTTATAACAAAAAAAACTCTGAACACATGAAGGGGAAAGACAAAGTTCTAACATCGCGAAAATTTCTTCAAAGCTTAAATGGTGAAATACCGCCTCTAAGCGAGGAAACGAAAGTAAATATTAAAAATCTTTTAAAGAAATTTAACAATATGTTTTAAAAGGATTAACAATGTTTGCTGACTGTCATGCGATATTGCCATTTTTGGGTATTTTAATCAGTGCCTGCATAGCTCTCTTCATTTATTCAAAAAATCGTCGTTATGATATCGCAAAAGAAAAACTCAAGTATCTCTACAATCCGTTAAATGCACTCATTGAAAAGAAAACAAGATATTTTGATTTATTGAAAATGCGAGATAAAAGGCGTCATGAGATAGAGTATTATAAATTCTTTTTGCAACTTCGAGATGTTTATCTTGACCATGCTTTATATGGAGATACCAGATTAAAAATGGCTTTTTATTCATTGCATTTTACGCATGATGGAGAATTTCACCATGCTGATAGTGGAAATATTTCAGAAGAGGAAATGGCAGAAAACATTGCAAAATTTGAACTTAATAATAAAGTTGACAAGGACGGTGACAGTGAGTTTGAACGAAAAATGGAAGAATTGATACAAACAATTAGAGAAGAGCAAAGTAATCTAAATGAAGAGATGAATTTTAATTCTTTTTTTAATAAACAATGGAAAAATGATGCCTAAAATACTTCTTACTTTCACACTGCTTTTAAATGTTGCGCTTTACGCAGAGGAAGTGCCATACAAACTCGACATCACCCGCGACGGTAAAGTTTCCACCCAAGTAGCCTATAATTTTTGGAGTGGAGAATACCCAAGCCCTGTCATCAATATCCATGCAGGAACAGATGGAAAAACGACCATAGAGGGCTATGTCTCTCTGAGAGATAAAAAAGAGCGCAAGGTATGTACGGTAAAAAACGGACTCTATCATCCATGGGCAAAGGGGAAAGATTCGCTTATCAACTTTTACACTATCGTGCCCATAGAGAGCTATAAAGTTTTGGTGGAACTTCCCGATGAAGTCCAAAGCAGTTTCAGCGATCCGGATTTAAAAGTTGGCGATGAGATACGAAACATCGTTTATCTTGCCGAAGGAGAATCGCAGGGCATTATCCATGGCGATAAGAGAGCAGATGAGACAGTCTATTTTCAAACAAATATCTTTGAAAACAATCCAAAGATATTTCAACGCATAGAAAATATAAGCACTCTTGAAAAGAATGAGCAGTGGTTCTATCTCAAGTGTGATGAGGGGTACAATGTATTTGTAGAAGATGTTGATCTACTTGAGCAAGAGGGCATCAAAAAGGGGCAGATAACAGGCTATGGGAGCGTCTCTCCATAAGCTTCTTTAAATCAACTTTCACTACAATAAACCATATTTTCACAAGGATACCATGTGCGTTTTTTTAGACTACTTTTGCTCATCATCTTTTCAGGCTATTTTGTAAGTGCCAATGACGACAGACCTCCTATAGCGTATGATTTTCTTGCTAAAAAAGAGGTGCGGGCATTTGTAGATATGATGGTAAAAAAGCATGGATTTGAGCGAAGCTACATAGAGAGTGTACTAAGAGGTGCTAAGCTTGATCGTGACACGCTCGCAAGATACACGGGCAAATATAAGGTCGGCTCTACCAACGGACCGTGGGAGCGATACAAAGCGCATGTGCTCGATGATATATCGTTACAAAAGGCGAAAGATTTTAAAAAGCGTTATAAAAAGACACTTGAGCGCGCGAGCAAAGAGTATGATGTGCCTGCAGAGTATATCGTGGGATTCATAGCCGTTGAGAGTAAATTTGGAGAATACACGGGCGATTATCGCGTCCTAGATGCACTTGCAACGCTGGCTTTTCATCACAATCGTATGCAAAAGTTTTTCAAAAATGAGCTCATATATCTCTTTATAGTCTCAAAAGAGCAGGGCTATGATATCACCAAGCTCCAAGGCTCATTCGCTGGTGCTATGGGGTGCGTGCAGCAAGTGCCTTCCGTCTTTAGAAAGTTTGGCATGGATTACAACAAAGACGGTGTGAAGGATCCGTGGGATTTAGAGGATTGTATCGGGATTATCGCAAGATTTATGCATCAAAACGGATGGCGTAATGATAGATGTGTGGCGGTACGAACCAACTTTAAGGAGAAGCGCTATAGAGGGATAACTCCAACGCATAAAAAGAAGTATAGCATCAAGACACTGCAAAAAAACGGACTCTATGCCACAGAGCCGTTTAACGAAGAGAGTGCATATCTGCTTCGTTTGCGCAATGATACGCATGATGAGCTCTGGTTCGGTGGAGCGAATTTTCGTGTGTTGACGCGGTATAACAATGCCGCAACCTACGGCATGGCGATCCACCTCATAGCTGAGGCGGTCAAGTAGCCGTAGACTATTTGATTATTGTTGCGCAGGCGGAGGTGTGCCCATCTTTTGCTGCATCTGTGTTGCTTGATGTTTTGTAAATTCATCAGCCGTTACATTACCGTCACCATTGGCATCGATATCACTAAAGGCAGGTGCACTGCCGGCATTTTTCATCATCTTGCCTGCTTCGGCATTTTGCTTCATGCGTTCTGCGCGCGCTTGATCAAACTCTGTTTCAGGGACTACGCCATCACCGTTGAGGTCAAAATCACTAAAACTCGGTCTGTTTATCATACCTTGTCCCATTCCTTGTCCTTGCCCCATACCATTGCCCATACCTTTTCCTTGGCCCATGCCATTACCCATGCCTTTTCCCTGTCCGACACCCATGTATTTTTGACGCTCTTCGGGGGTAAGTGTTTGCATACGCTTTTGCATCTCTTGTTGGAAAGCAGGACGCTCATCGAGTGAAACCGTTCCTCGCATATTCATCAACTCTTCCGTGCTCATTTGAGAAAAATCTGTAGCCCAAAGAGCCATACAAGCAAGTGCTGATATGATCATAATCTTTTTCATCGTTATTCCTTTGGTAGGTGGTTTGTCGCATCTATCTTTATATGATAGGGCAACTGTGGATATTATAACGAAGATATGTTAACTGATTTTAAAGGGATTTGATGGATAGCACAAGAAGTGTGAAAGCGACAAAGAACAATTGATTTTAATAGGGATTTGTTAATATGCTCCCATGCAAAGCATGGGATGAGAGAAGTGTTATTTCTTAAATACATTGCCGAGCATGCCTTTGATGGCACCTTGAAGGTCGGCAGGATAGATGACAAATTTCGAATTTGGACTTTGGCTTATCTTGTGAAGTGAATCTATATAACGATCCCCAAGCAAGAACATAGCAGGGAGTTCTTGATCTTTGACATTTTCGCTAATCATTTTGATGGCTTCAGCCGATGCATTTGCGAGCGTGATTTGTGCTTGCGCTTCTCTTTTGGCTGCTTCGAGTTTCCCGTCAGCCTCCAATATCGCTGCATTTTTATTCCCCTCAGCCGTTGTAACGATCGCTCTACGCTCTCTCTCCGCTGCTGCTTGTCGCTCCATGGATGCTTGCATGGAACCGCTTGGTGCGATATCTTGTATCTCTACAGATTTGACCGTGACACCCCAGTCAGCAACATCATCGATGATAGAGTCTTTGAGTTTCGTCTTGATATGTTCTCTATTTGAGAGTGCTTCATCGAGCTTCATTTCTCCTAAGATCGAACGTAAAGTCGTCATAACAAGATTTTGAATGGCGAGTTTAAAATTTTCAACTCCATAGATCGCATCAGCAGGTTTGGTAACTCTGATGAATGTGATGGCGTTTGTATGGATGACGGCGTTATCCATTGTGATGACCTCTTGTTCGGGAACATCGAGGATGATGTCTCTTGTGGAGACTCTTTGTCTAATTGATTCAATATAAGGGACGATGATGTTAAGGCCCGGAGTGAGTGTACGGGTAAATTTTCCAAGACGCTCTACTATCCACTCTTCACCTTGCGGGACGATATTGACCCCCTTGTAGAGGGTGACGATGACCAAAACGGCCAGGACTACAGTTATATTTAAAAATTCCATATGTTTCTCCTTTTAGTTGATGGGTTTGACTTCGATAAGCTGACCATTGACTTGAACGATCATAACGCGTGTATCTTTTGCGATATCCTCTTTTGCGGTGGCAGGCCATTTGGTATTGCCTAATACGGGAATATCAAAGGTTACTTCACCTCTTGCATTTGCTGTGATATCTTTTGTGATTGTTCCAAGGGTGTCGAGTCTATAGTTTGACTGCCCACTGTCAGTGATCTGCTTGATCCTAAATTTTTTATACCATATCGCTATAAATACCACTGAAATGATAAGCCATATAAGTATCTGCAAACTAAAAGGAATATCAAGCCATAAGGCTAAAAGACCTACGATTGTTGATGCAAAAGCAAGACCGAGGATAAAGAATGTACCTATGTTGAGTTCAATCACAAGCAGTATAATTCCCAAGATTACCCAGTGCCACCAGAGTATATTTTGATCTAGCATTTCTAACATAGCAACTCCAATATTTTATTGATGTGGGTATTATAGCATACGAAATCCCTCAAATATAAAAAGTTAAAGTAATATTTGGTTATAATCGCCCAAATTCTAGAAGCAAAAGGATAGCGTGATGAGTCAGCTCAATGTATATTATGATAAAGATTGCGATCTAAGTATCATAAAATCAAAAACAGTTGCAATGATAGGCTTTGGCAGCCAAGGGCATGCACATGCTCAAAATCTAAGAGACAGCGGTGTAAAAGTTGTAATCGGATTAAGAGAGGACGGTTCGTCTTGGAATAAAGCAAAAGCAAAAGATTTTGAAGTTCTTAGTGTTGCGGATGCGACAAAGAAAGCTGATGTCGTTATGATACTTTTGCCCGATGAGTCTCAAGCAAAGATATACAAAGAAGAGATAGAGCCAAACCTCAAAAAAGGGGCAACCATAGCTTTTGGTCACGGCTTTAATATCCATTATGGACGCATCAAACCAAGAGCTGATATCAATATAACAATGATCGCTCCAAAAGCTCCCGGACATACTGTTAGAAGCGAATTTGTAAAAGGTGGCGGTATCCCTGATCTTATCGCAGTTCACGCTGATCCTAGCGGCAATACAAAAGAGCTTGCACTCTCTTATGCAAGTGCTATCGGTGGCGGAAGAACAGGCATCATCGAGACAACATTTAAAGATGAGACAGAGACGGATCTTTTTGGTGAGCAAGCAGTTCTTTGTGGCGGTGTAAGCGCTCTTATCCAAGCAGGTTTTGAGACACTCACGGAAGCGGGATATCCACCTGAAATGGCATACTTTGAGTGTCTGCATGAGATGAAACTTATCGTTGATCTTATCTTTGAAGGCGGGATTGCCGATATGCGTTACTCTATCTCAAATACTGCTGAGTATGGCGATATGGTTAGTGGTCCTAGAGTTATCAATGAGGAGTCTAAAAAGGCTATGAAAGAGATACTCAAAGAGATCCAAAATGGTAAATTTGCAAAAGATTTCATCCTAGAGGGTGAGACCGGTTATGCAAGAATGACAGCTGAGAGAAATATGCTCAAAGCACATCCGGTTGAAGAGACAGGTGAAAAGCTTAGAGCGATGATGCCTTGGATTAAGGCAAACAAGATTGTCGACCAGGAAACTAACTAACTTTTTAGTTAGTTTGTGTCATCTTCGCAAGAGTTTACTCGGTCACTTACTTGTCGTAAGCTCCCTTGTAACAACTTGCAAATTTAACACAAACTATTCTAAAAATTTAGTGAGTTTATAAAATATCTCTACTTTCTTATTTTCAATCTTTCTATAAACTTTCAAATTTATGCACAACTTCAAAACGGTTATTATCTTCATCTCTATAATTAAAACTTTTTCGCTAAAATAATCTTAGATTACATAGTAAGGTTTATATGGCAGTAAAACGAAAAAAAAGAGGAAGACCGGCGAAAAAAAAGAGCAGTGATTTTAGTAAAAATATCATCATTCCTCTGAGTGTTATAGCCGCTGTTTTACTTGTAATATTTGGCTACTATCTTGCTAAGATGAATGCCAATGAAAACGCCGCACCAAAGACAAAGATATCCACACCGCAAAAACAGAGTCAAACGACGATAAATCCTTACGAAAAGAGCATTGTTAGCGATAATTCTCATACGATCAACCGGGTCAAAAAAGAGCCCGCTAAAGTCATAGAGCCAAGACAAGAAACGCTAGAAAATGAACAAGAAGAGACTCAAGAGAAGCAACCCAAAAATGTTATCACTTATAAAGATGCTCCGATCCTTGTTGTTAAAAAAGAGCCGATGCGTGTAGGTAAGAGGGCAAAGCTCGTGATCATCATCGATGATGTGCATCTTCAAAGGCAGATCGATAGCATCAGAGCAACGGGACTCAAGATCACACCATCTATCTTTCCTCCTTCAGAGATAGCAGAACATACCGACATCCTTGCACAAAAACTTACCCACTATATAGTGCATCTGCCGCTTGAGTCGGGTAGCGCGCAGATGAACAAGATGCGAGGCACACTTATGGTTACAGATACACCCGATAAGGTGCTAGAGAGAATCGAAGAGATCAAGAGGCTTTTTCCAAATGCCAAATATATCAACAACCATACAGGGAGCGTCTATACTTCCAATTATCAAGCGATGAAAGTGCTCTACGCTCTTTTAAAGCAGGAGGGTATTACCTTTATCGATAGTAGGACTGATACGCACACGCAAGTACCAAGAGTGACACAAGATCTGCATGAACGGTATATAAGCAGAGATGTTTTTTTGGATAATGCAAGAGATGTGAGTAGCATACGAGCACAACTTAAAAAAGCGATAAAAGTTGCAGAGAAACAGGGGTATGCTATAGTGATAGGCCATCCATACAGTGTAACAATGCAGGTGCTTAAAAATTCTCAAAATCTGCTCAAAGATGTCGATGTTGTCTATGTCGATGAGCTTTTTGGAGGCTAGTATGCGTCTTTTATCTCTCTCTTTACTTGTTTCTTTTGGAAGCTATTTTCTCTTCGCTCTCTTTTTTAATGCATCTCAATCAGCTCTTTTGGCAAGTGTGCTTTTCCTTGTTATCGTCTGGACTAATGAGGCGCTCCCTATGGGTGTGGTCTCTTTGTTGCCGGTAATTCTGTTTCCAAGTTTTGGCATACTTAATATCAATGATGTATCAAGCGGTTACGCCAATCCTATCATATTTCTTTTTCTCGGCGGTTTTATGCTCTCTATCGCCTTTGAAAAGACGAAATTACACTCCATAGTAGCCAGAAAAATCATGCATATTTTTCCCCAGACGGTCATTGGGGTTATCTATGCACTTGCCGTTACATCGGCACTCTTAAGTTCTATGCTCTCCAACACAACGGTCGCTTTGATGTTGTTGCCCGTGGCTTTGAGTTTGAGCCCAAAGAAAGAGCTCAAAGCTGTTTTTTTGTTAGCGATTGCATATGGTGCAAGTATAGGTGGTACGCTGACTCCAATCGGCACACCTCCAAATCTGATTCTTTTTGGATTTTTAGAAAAGCAAGGAGAGTCCTTTCTTCCTTTTGCCGAATGGGTCTTTAAACTTTTGCCGCTTGTTGTGGTGATGCTTACGGTTATGCCTTGGGTGATTGCGCGTGGGGTAGATAAAGAGCTACATATCGGAGTTGATGATATCACTCCAATCGCATTTAATAAGACACACAAAAGATTGACACAAGTGCTTCTATCGCTTATCATCATCTTAGCGCTTAACGCATTTGCCAAACAGATGTTTGATATCGCGCTTGACGAGAAGATACTTTTGCTCGGTTTTGGTCTCCTTATGTTTGTGCCAAAAGTCGGATTTTTACAGTGGAGCGACACCAAAAAAATCCCCTATGAGATCATCTTCTTATTTGGTGCAGGATTTAGCATAGCCGCAGCATTTATGCAAACCGGACTCGCTGCAAAGCTTGCTACTATGCTTTTGGGATTTTCGACGCTCAATTTTTTTGTCCTCCTCATCGTCGTGGCAACGCTTATCGTTTTTTTAACTGAAGTGACAAGCAATACTGCACTCATCTCTATGATGGTGCCCATACTTTTTAAGTTTACGCAACTGCTCGATCCGCACGAAGCGATCATCGTACTTATGCTAGCAACCGTGAGCGGCAGTTTTGCCTTTATGCTCCCGATTGCCACACCACCCAATGCTATCGTGGTCTCTTCGGGTGATGTTCAGATCAAGCAGATGATAAAAGCAGGGTCCATCTTGAACATTATAGGCATAATTATCGTCGCAATTATTGGTTATTTTTTTTGGTAACATGAAGAGAGCATAGATGCTAAAATGGTCCCTCTTTTTTTATTGAAATATGACAATATGAAATAATTTTCTTTCTCCTTTTTTGTGCATGTTATACTTTGAAAAAAGGATTTTTTGATGCGAGAATTGGAGCACTCGAAGCTTAAGAAGTATCTCTCAAGTTTGAAAAAGATACCTAAAAGTATGAGCTATAGAGGGGATCTCTCTCTGCTTGAGAGACCAAAAGTTGCGATAGTCGGCAGTAGAAATCCAACGCTCTATACGCAAAAATATACTTACTTGCTTGCAAAAGCGTTAGCGCAAAGAGGTGTCTGTGTCGTCAGTGGTGCAGCTATGGGAGTGGATGCTTTAGCGCATGAGGGCGCAGGCGCTGCAAATACTATAGCAGTTCTTGGGTGTGGTATCGACCTTGTTTATCCTGCGATTAATGCACAAATGATAGTTGATATCGCATACAAAGGTTTGGTGCTGAGTCAATTTGAGGCCGATTTTAGAGCAACGAAGTGGAGCTTTTTGTTGCGCAATGAGGTTGTGGTCTCCTTGGGCGAAGTGCTTATAGTCACACAAGCCGATATTGATAGCGGCTCTATGCACTCGGTTAAGTATGCGAAAGAGCAGGGTAAAGAGATATATGTGTTGCCACACCCGATAGGTGAGAGTGAAGGGAGTAATGGATTATTGGCTAGCAAACAGGCGCAAGCTATTTATGATATAGAGCTTTTTGCTTCAAGATATGGAAATGCGATAGAGCGAAGTGAGGTTATCAAAGATGAGTTTTTCTATTTTTGTCAAAAAAATCCAACACTCGATGAGGCTGTAGAGCGATTTGGTGATAGAGTTTACACAGAAGAGCTCGAGGGCTCTTTAGTGATAAGAAATGGACGTGTTATGATGCTTTAGGTTTTTGTGGTTTTTTTAGCTCAGCGATAATCTCTTCAAAAGTTTTCTCATCTATCATACCGGTGTGCATGAGCTGCACAACCCCTTTAGCGTCAATGATAAGTAAGAAGGGGATGCTTCCTTCCCATTCGGCACGTACAGTGATATAGTTGAGGAAGTCGTACGCTTCATCTTGGGAGACCAATCGGTAATTGATCCCCTTTGATTTGCCAAATCCTTTGAGCTCTTCACTGGTGAGCCCTTGTACCTCTACTCCTACTACAACGATATCATCCTTATATTTCTTTTGGATATTTTTGTAAATATCTATCGATGCAAGGCAAGGGGGGCATTGGTGTCCAAAGAAATCCAAAAAGACAATTTTGCCTTTAAAATCTGCAAAGTCTAGCCCTTCTTGTATCCCCTTTATAGTGTAGGTTGTACCCTCGATATCTTTAATAGTAAAAGTCTCATCGTTTTCTTGGGAAAATGCAAATGAGGTAAAGATCAGCATGAGAGCAGTGATCATATTTATAGCTAACTTCATTACGCCCGCCTTTTTTTGATTTTCAAGATTATACAATTTTTATTTGAATTAATCGTGAAAATATTCTACTTCTTGTTAAGTTCTTTTGATTATACTTTGTTTATATCTCTCATTATAAGGTGCAAAGTTGAAAGTCAAAACTCTTTTTTTATCTGCGGTAGTTTTTTTTGGGTCTATTGTTTATGCCGAGTCGGTTCAAGATCTCGAAAAAGAGATCGGATCTATGCTTATGGTTGGATTTTACGGAACAAGCGTGAGTGAAAAAAGTCAGATATGCCAAGATATCAAAAGGTATGATCTTGCAGGCGTAATCCTCTTTGATTATAACCCGATAGATAAAAATAAGCCTAAAAATATAGCCTCCAAAGAGCAGCTTAAAACCTTGAGCGCACAGCTTCAGGCGTGCTCAAAAGATAAAAAATTACTCATAGCACTCGATCAAGAGGGTGGAAAAGTGCAGCGGCTCAAAAGTCAATATGGATTTTACGGTAAATTTCCAAGCGCAGCAGGTGTTTCAAAAATGAGTAGTGCCGATACGCTTGAGGCTTATCGTAAAATGGGAAAAGAGCTTAAAGATGCCGGCATCAACTATGATCTTGCTCCTGTGGTTGATCTCGCTATAAATAGTAAAAATCATGTGATCTATGAGCTTGGAAGGTCGTATGGAGCCAATCCAAAAGATGTTGCTACGAGTGCCACTCTTTTTTTACAAGCCATGCATGAAGAGGGAGTGTTAACTTCATTGAAGCATTTCCCGGGACATGGTTCATCATTGGGGGATACGCACAAAGGGTATGTTGATGTTACAAAGAGTTGGAGCAAGCAAGAGCTTGAACCTTTTAAACTCCTCAAGAGTGAAGCCGATAGCATTATGGTTGCGCATGTTTTCAATGCGAGTATCGATCCAAAATATCCGGCAACACTCTCAAAAGCGACCGTTCAAGGGTTACTGCGAGATGAGATAGGCTTTCAAGGAGTAGTCATCACCGATGATTTGCAAATGGGCGCGATAGCTAAAAGCTATTCATTGAGTCAGACGCTTAAACTCGCGATTGGTGCAGGTGATGATATCTTGCTCTTTGGCAATCAGCTCGATCCAAAAAATGTGGTTTCCACAGAAAAATTGGTAAAAACTATCAAAGAACTCATCAAAAACGGCGAGGTTGATAGAGACGATATCCAAGATGCAAGTGCGCGGGTACAAAGGCTTAAGAGTAGTTTGCCATAAACTTTTTTTAAGGTTCATAGCGTTACAATCTCTTAATTGACTGACGGTCGGTCAAAGGAGATGAATAGATATGGCAATTATTGTAGATAAAGAGAAAAAAAGAAGAGAGATAGCCCTTTCATCAAGAGAATTACTCTTAAAAGTGGGTATTAAAAATATCACTGTTGCAGAGATATCCAAAACTGCAGGGGTTGGTAAAGGGACTATCTACGAATATTTCTCAAACAAAGAGGATATAGTTTTTGAGATCATTGCTATCTATATGGATGAGCATGCAAAAGAGTTATCGGAGATATCAGACAGTAGTGAGGAGATTAAAGAGAAGCTTAAGTCATTTATGTTGTTAGTTTTTAATTCAGAAAATTCTGAGCAAGAGCTTATGATATATAGGGAGTTTATCGCTATCGCACTTACATCACGCATAAAGGAGATGAGCGATTTTGCCAAAAGCTGCAAATTAAAAATCGCAAATATATTGCGAGATATGTTGCAATCCCATGTTCAAAGCGGTGATATATCCGCACTCTCTTTAGAGTTTGTAGACCCTATTTTATATTTTTTGAAAGGCGTCGTCGTGGAACAAGGTATGACGCAAATAGAGGCAAAACAAGAGGTACTCAATTTTATAGAGAGTTGGTTTGCACTTATCAAGGTGAGTAAACAATGAGAATCCTGTTTTTATTCGTCCTTATCACATTTGCAGGGTATGCACAAAGCTTGCATCTTGGAGATCTCATCGCAAATACAAAAGCAAATAATTATGAGATAAAAGCAAAAGAGTTAGAGGCAAAGTCGAAACAATCTCTTGTACAATCTCAGAAAAGCGACTACTATCCCTATATCGATATAGGTGGCCAGTATGCGATACAAAATAAGGCTACCGCATATGGAGCAAGCGAAGCAAGAAGCGGCTTCATAACAGCGGGTATCAAGATATTTGATGGTGGAGAGAGAAGTTCGCTTCTTAAAAAGAGTGATTATGAATATAAGGCATCTTTGCTTGAGAGTAGCAACTTTAAAAACAATAAGATACTTGAACTTGCACAAAATTACTATGCACTTCTTAAACAAAAATCTTTTTTACAAGCGGTTATTACAAAAAGAGATACGCTCGGGTATCAATTGCAACGACTCAAGGATTTCTATAAAGCAGGATTGACACCGAGAGAAGAGGTAGATAGGATTCAAGCTTCTTATGATGCAAGCCTCTATAATATCGAGTCGATAAAACTCTCAATCGAGCAGATTAAAAATGCTTTAATGCTCATTAGCGGCAGAACAATCACTGATGTGAGCGAAGATCGTTTAATGGAGCCAAAAGGAGAGATGCCATTAGAGCCGCTTGATAGCATCAAAGCGCTTACAGCACAACAAAATGCGCTAGAGCAAGGTGCAAAATCAATCGAAGCATCTAAGTATCCGACCATTAAACTAGAAGACACCTACACAAGGTCTGAGTATTCAAAGCTCTCTTCTCCTGTGGCTGAAGAGTTTCTACTTCCAAGCCAAAATACGGTTACCGTGAGTGCCAATATGCGACTTTTTGACGGCGGTAAAAGAGATAAAAACAAAGAATCTTTGCAGTACCAGAAACTCTCTTTGGAGAGCCAAAAGAACTATATGCTTGAGAGTCAACAGAGTGACTTTGATCTCTCAAAGAGAAGAATAGAAGCGGTAAGTGCGCAGCTAAAAAGCACCAAAAGCTCACTCAATGCTTCAAAGAGCACGTATGAGTCTATCAAGGAGCAGTATGAGGCGGGGGTAGTTGATTATCTCTCCTATCTTGATGCACTTGATCAAAAGATAGATTCACTCGCGAGATACAAAGAGGCACTCTATGAGTATGAGATGGCAAAGGCTCTTTATTACTACTATGCCGGGAAAAATATCGAGGAGTACATCCAATGAAAAAAATACTATTTATTCTGTTTTTTATAAATCTTTTAAGAGCCGAGGATGTCTATGCAACTTTTGATGTCCAAGCGGAACAGGAGGCTGCGATTGCGTTTAGCAGTAGCGGTATCATAAAGAATATATATGTCAAAGAGGGCACAAAAGTTAAAAAGGATGATGTAGTAGCAACACTTGAAAATAGTGACACTAAAGCTATGGTAGAGCGAGCAAGGGTTGCATTGAAGTATGCAAAAAAAGACCTTGATAGACAATACCAAGTTAAAAAATATCTTGATCAAGCGAGAATCGATAACTATCAAAAACTCTATGAGAGTGCAAAAGCGGAGTATGATTATCAAAATGCGCTTTATGAGAAAACTATACTTAGAGCTCCGTTTGACGGGACGATAACATCCAATCTCGTTGAAATCGGTGATGTTGTGAGCGGACAGATGATAACGAAGGCGTTTGAGATAGCTTCGCTTGATGATATAAAATTGGTCCTTACTTTTGATTCGAGACACTACGATAAGGTAAAAGTGGGGAGTCTATTTAGATACAAGATTGATGGCTCAGACAAAGAGTATACAGATAAGATTGAGCGTATCTACCCTGCAGTTGATAGCGCAACAAACAAGATAACAGCCGAAGTGAAAGTCAAAGATTTTCCTGTAGGGCTTTTTGGTGCAGGCTACATCGTAGTCGATACGAACGGAACCAAGTAGTATGTATAAGTTTGCGATCAATAGACCCATCACGACACTCATGGGGGTGTTGGCATTTATAGTTTTCGGGCTAATCTCTTATAAGACGATGCCGGTAAATCTTTTCCCTAATGTTGATTTTCCTGTTGTTACCGTGCAGACAGAGTACAGAGGTGCAGACGCGGCAACCGTGGAGAGTAAAGTAACTGATGTTATAGAAGAGAGCGTGAGCGGGATTGACGGGATCGATAAGCTCTTCTCTTCGAGTTATAACGGGTTTAGTGTTGTCACTATCCAATTTGAGCTTTCAAAAGACCTCAATGAGGCAACGAATGATGTGCGCGACAAGATAGGCTCTGCCGTCTTACCCTCTGAGGTAGAAAAGCCCGTGGTTAAAAAGTTAGGAGCCTCAGGTATTGCTATCTCTTTATTTATCTCAACAAAAAAAGATGAATCTTCATCATTGATGCGATTTGCTGATGAGAAAGTGAAGCCGAAACTTCAAAGGATAGAAGGGGTCGGCGAGGTTGAGCTGATTGGTTTTAGAGATAGGGAGATACGCATTTTTGTCAATCCGTTTTTACTTGATAAATATGAACTCACTACTTATGATTTGAGCAATAAAATCAAAACATCCAATGTCAATTTGGGTGCAGGAGAGCTCATCGATCAAAAAAATAAAATTACCATCAAGACAAAGGGTGATGCCGATAGTATAGAGGAGCTCAAATCGATTATCATTAAGCCCGGCGTGCGACTTAGAGATGTTGCAACCGTGATTGACGGGATGAGTGATGTAGAGAGTTACTCTTCTAGTAAAGGGGAGATAGGTGTCAAGCTTGATGTTAAAAAGATACCGGGAAAGAACACGCTCAATATCATCAGAGATGTCAAAAAAATATATCCTGATTTGGTGGAGATGGCAGGTAGCGAGTATGATTTGAAGCTTTTAAATGATCAATCCGAGAAGATTATGGTCAATATCGATAATGTAACATTTGATCTTATCTTTGGTGCATTCTTAGCAATCCTAATCGTTTTTCTCTTTTTGCGTAATGTGCGTTCGACGTTTATCTCAGCGATGGCTATTCCTACCTCTATTATAGGGACTTTTGCTATCATTGATTGGCTAGGCTATGACCTCAATAGGCTCACCCTTATAGGGCTTACGCTTGCGATTGGTATCTTTATTGATGATGCTATTATTGTTATAGAGAATATTAGTAAAAAGATGGAGGCAGGCATCAAGCCTTTTGAGGCATCATACGAGGGGATTAAAGAGATTATCTTTTCTATCTTGGCGATATCCTCTGTGTTGCTTGCCGTTTTTATCCCTGTTGCATATATGGATGGTATCGTGGGGATGTTTTTTAACTCTTTTGCAATGACTGTTGCTTCGGGTGTTGCGATATCTTTTTTGGTTGCTACGATGCTTATCCCGTCACTCTCGGCAAGATTATTAGATCCAAAAGAGAGCAAGTTCTACCATATGACCGAGCCGATTTTACAAAAAGTTGATGCACTTTATGTTGCTACACTCAAACCTGTATTGAAATTTAAATATATAACGGTTATTGCGACCGTCTTGCTTTTGATCTTATCTACAAGACTGAATGTCGGTATGAATTTTCTTCCTATGCAGGACTATAGCGAGTTTCAAGTGCAAATCAAGACACCTACAGGTGCAAATATTGAGACTACCAAAAAAATGGTGCAACCTCTCGTAGATGAAATTAATGCAAATAAATTGGTCGATTATTCTATCTTGAGCATAGGTTACAATACGGCAAGAGAGGCAAATAAAGCAAAGATATATGTGAAGCTTATCCCAGTTAAAGATAGAGATGTCAGCCAAGAGAATATCGTCAAAGAGTATTCGGATAAGTTTGCTAAATTCAAAGATATGAAGATCGTTGTTGAGGAGGTTTCCCCGTTTGAGACAGGAGGCAGTAATGCTGCTGTACAGATTATTATCACAGGTGATAGTTTGGATACGCTTGGTGAGGTATCTCAAAAGGCTATGGATATACTCGCGCAGACTAAAGGAATAGTTGGGATAGATAGTGATTACGAAGCAGGCAATCCGGAGATACAGGTTCATATCCTTAGAGATAGGGCAGAGCGAATGGGTGTTGATGTTCAAGATATCGCCTCTGTGCTCAATAGCGCATACTCGAGCGATACCCCTATATCCTATTATGAAGAGAATGGGAAAGAGTATGATATAACCCTGAGACTTGATGATAAATATAGAGCAGGTATTTTTGATCTTTATAAACTTAAAGTAAGAAATGTCAATAATGAATTGGTACCGATAGATTCATTGATCGAGATTGAAAGAGGGGTTAATGTCACGTCAATAAATCGGTATGATAGAAGCAGGAAAGTACTTGTAACCTCCGGAATATTTGGAAATACGCTCGATAAGATTATCGCTTCGATAGATCCAAAATTAAAAGATATTATGCCAAAAGGGTATAGCTATACCTATAGCGGTGATGTTGAAAATATGGAAGACACCAATAAGGCTTTCGGTGCCGCGGTTCTTTTAGCAGTCGTTTTGATCTATCTCATATTGGCATCTTTGTATGAGTCTTTTGTGCAACCTTTTATCATCATGGTAGCGATGCCGCTCTCTATTACAGGCATAATGTTTGCACTTTTTTTGGGTGGTAAGAGTTTTAGTCTTTTTGTTATGATCGGTATCATTCTGCTTTTGGGAATGGTCGGTAAAAATGCCATTTTGGTTGTCGATTTTGCAAATAAAGCTATAGCAGAAGGTAAAGAGATTGATGCGGCACTTTTTGAAGCAGGGGAGAAAAGGCTTAGACCTATATTGATGACTACCTTTGCGATGATAGGAGCGATGATGCCTTTGGCGTTTGGAAACGGTGCCGGTCATGAGAGTAACTCTCCTATGGCACTTGCAATTATAGGGGGATTGACAAGCTCAACACTGCTAACGCTTTTAGTTGTTCCGGCTATCTATAAGATGATATATCCGCTTGATAGATGGCTTAGAAAATGGTATGAAAAAGGGAAAGTTTCATAGTATGCCAAGGTAACGTTCTAGGATTATGGAAGCGGCTATGGAGTCTATCTTGCCGTCTCTTCTGTTTTTAAAGATGCCGACACTTCTCTCTTTTGCTTCTTGAGATGAGTTTTGTTCATCTTGGTAGACTACGGGAATATCCAATTGTAAAAGAGAGACAAAATGCTCGATTCTTCTTTGCATCTCAGCAGATGATGAGCCATCAAGAGGTAATCCGACAACAAGTTTTTCTATATCCCACTCTTTTAAAGCATCTCTTGCATCATGAGCTGCTTGCTCTCTGTTACGTCTGATAATGGCATCTTGCGGAAAGATATTTTTGCCATCAAGTGTGATGGCAAGTCCGATTCTTTTAAGTCCGATATCTATACAGGCCAGTTTCATAAGACCTCTTAAGAGGATAGCTTTGTAATAAATGCCTCTTTAACAATCTTCTCTTTGACTGATGTCAATGTTTTATCTGCCTCATTTCTATCTTTAAAAGGACCAATGAGCAGTTTTTTACTATCTTTGTATTCGTTTGAAGGCAGCAGTGTATAGGTGTGCCCTGATTTTTTTATCTTATTGATGAGGTTTTGCTTCGGTTCTTTTTTGAAAAGCCCAAGCTGCACATAATACCCTGCATTCGGGTTTTGATTTACCTCGATTTTATTTGCCGCCAAATGAACATCTTGCACAATAAACGCTTTAGCATTTGGTGTTTGATTGTTTATAGCCAACATTACAGGATGTCTATCTTTGGATGCTATCTTGCTTTTTATCTCTCTAAGTGAGGCAAAATAGACACTATCTTTGGGCGCGTTGAGATATCTTTTTGCCCCTCTAAATCTCTTTTTGTAGTACTCGTTGTCAAAAAGTTCGCTGACAGTGATTGTATAATCGGTTGTACTAGCATGGGTAAATTTTCCATCACCTAAGTATATGCCGACATGAGTAATCTTGCCGGTTCTTCTCTTGGTAGTGTCAAAGAATATAAGATCACCAAACTGCAGATCGCTCATCTTGATAGATTTTCCCTTTTTGATCTGGTCTCTTGCAACGCGCGGTATCTCTATGCCCATCTTGCCAAACGCATAGTAGGTGTAGCCCGAGCAATCAAAACATTCAGGACCTTCTTCCGCCCAAACATAATGTCTTCCTTGCAGCTCACTGATCGTTTTCGCGAGATTTACATAGTTGGCTGATTGTGTTTTTTCAGGTTTAAATATAGCATATCTAGGATGTTTAGGGAAAGGGTTATTAGGGTCTATCTTTGCTTGTTTTTGCGAACACCCCGAGAATAGCAACAAAAAACAGAGAATCGTAAAAGTTATTTTATATAGTTTCATTTTAGCTAGCCCCCTTGCAGCTAATTTTTCATATTATATCATATTATTTCATAAAATCAACATTCCATCACCATAAGAGAAAAATTTATATTTTTCTTTAATAGCTTCATTATATATCTGCAAAGCTTTATCTCTCCCTAAAAAGGAGCTAATGAGCATTAAAAGTGTACTTTTTGGTAGATGAAAATTTGTAAGAAGATGATCAACTCTTTGTGGTGGATTGTTGGGATGTAAGAAGAGATCACACTCTCCTTCGCTTCTTTGAGTGCGGTGATAATACTCAATCGTTCTTGTTACGGTTGTGCCTATGGCGAGGATTTTTTTATTTGAATCAAGTGCTTTTAGGCTCTTGCTTGGAATGTGAAAATACTCTGAATGCATGATATGCTCCATGATATTATCAGCCTCTATCGGTTTAAATGTTCCGGCCCCCACATGAAGTGTAAGCTCATATGTCTCAAACTCTCTTTGCAGATCATCTAAAAGTTGAGGAGTAAAGTGCAAAGAGGCAGTAGGAGCGGCAACGGCACCCTCTTTTTTTGCAAAGAGACTTTGGTAATTGATGGTATCCTCTTTTGTGTCTTCTCTATCGATATAGGGAGGCAAAGGAACATGACCAATAGTCTCTAAGATGAGAGCTAGCTCTTCAAAGTTAAGCTTTTTACCCTTGCGCTCAAAAGTCACTATACGCGAGCCATCATCAAGGAGCTCTTGGACGGTTGCTTGCAGATTATTATCAAAAAAAAGCTCACTTCCGAGACTGACTCTGCCGCGAATCATCGCCATAAATCTATCATCACCGAGTGGTTTATTGAGGAGTAGTTCGACCTTGCCGCCACTACTTTTACGACCAAATATTCTTGCTTTGATCACTTTTGTGTTATTTAAAAATATGGCTGTCTCTTGTGGGATAAAATCAAGTAGATGAGAAAAGGTGTTGTGGATAATCGTATCTTTTGATCTATCGTAGACGAGTAGTCTTGCACTATCAGGCGGATTGGCAGGCTCTTTTGCTATGAGCTCATTTGGGAGGTTATAATCATATCCTGCAGTAAGAAGGTCAGCCTCATGCATCTAATCTTCGCTACTCTTTTTTTCAGGATTGACCATTTTGACGATCAATATAGATACTCCATACAAAAAGACAAGCGGTATCGCCATGAGCATTTGTGTGATCACATCCGGCGGCGTTAAGAGTGCGGCAACGGCAAAGATGATAACGATGGCGTATTTGAAAAAGTCTATAAGCGTTCTATCAGTAATGAGCCCAAGCAGTGCCAAGAAATAGGCAAAAACAGGAAGTTCAAATGCAATCCCAAAGCCCATAAGTATCTTTGTGAAAAACCCAACATAGTCCTCTATATTGATAAGTGGCGTATATAAGAAGGCGCCAAAAGTGATGAGAAATTGAAATCCAAAGGGGGTAACGACATAGTAGGCAAAAAGTACACCCAAAAAGAACATGATCGATCCACCCAAAACAAACGGTATAATCATCTTTTTCTCACTATCATAGAGCCCCGGAGCGATAAAAAGCCATATTTGATAGAGGATGAACGGGAGGGCACCTAGAAGCGCTGCAAAAAAGGAGACTTTAATCGCAACAAAGAGCGTTCCGGCGACTTGGTGTGTTGTGATGCGTCCTAAAAATCCTGAGGATGCTCCCTCTTTGTAGGTATTTTCCTCTTTTTTAAGTATCTCTGTAAGCTCTTTGGCTGCAAGAGATGCCTCTTTGAGATAATCTGAGAGATTACTATCGAGTGGGGCTGCTTGTAGGCTTGCTTTCTCAAGATTTTCTTGAAGTTTTACCGTGGTTATGATTTTTGTGCCCTCTTTGATTGTTCCATTGGCTTCATGGTTGGTTTCCCATAACTTCTTATCTTTATTCGTGATGATGATGCCGACTTGATCGAGTGCGTCATTAAGTGGTTTTGTAATCCATGCGAGGATAGATTGGTTGAAAAAGAAAGCAATGAGAAAAAAAACGAGGACACTCGCGACACTCAGACCTAGCCTTTTTCTGAGTTCTACTAGATGCGGCTTGAGGTCTTCAAACATTATTTATCATCCTTAGGCTCTTTTGTTGCATCATTTTTTGGAGTTTTTTTAAAGGTCACTTTTTCTTGTTTTGGAGCCTCCTTCTTTGGCTCTTTTTTTGCCACTTTTAGTGCATCGGCTATCTCTTTTTTTGGATCAAAATCTATATTTTTAAACCCTTTGAGATCTTCGGTTGCCTCATCAAGCTTCTTTTTGTAGCTTAGCGTCTCCTCTTTGAGATCACTCAGACGCATCTCTTCATCGATAGCACTTTTTGCTTCATTGATAGTTTTTTTCGCACTTCTAAAAAATTTGCCTATCTGCACCATCGCCTCAGGAAGTTTGTCCGGACCCAAAAAGAGTATGGCAATGATCGCTATAAAAAGTAACTCTGTAAAGCCGATTCCAAACATCTCTACCCCTGCTAATTAGTGGAGATATTTTATCACAAAAAGTTTAAGAGCACCTCTATAGTATTAGGGGCATATGCTTGGTTTTAACAGAGGTGTTTAAGTTTGAAGATGCTTGCACCTTTAATCTATGAGGTAGAGCGCGATTGCATCACTGATAAAATAGTCTTTATTATAAAAGCGTTCGTTTTTGTAGATAAGTTTATCCTCATCAACAAGTATTTGTGCTTTTTTTTGCCTTTTGATATCTAGTATATTTTTATCGATGCCAACCTCACTGCGTAGCCCTAAAAATATCTTTTCCATCTTTATATCCTCATCACTGAGATGCTCTATGGAGACTTGAAGCGGATCATCGATATATTCATCGATATCGTTTGCGTTGTATAGCCTACTTTGTTTGTGCATCCCCACAGCGCCTGCACCTATGCCGATATACTCTTTGAGATGCCAATAACCTAAATTGTGTCGACACTTATAGGCTCCAAAATTAGAGATTTCATAATGAGTAAATCCTCTCTTTTGTATCTCACTTGCTACAAAAAAACCAAGTGATTCTTCCTCTTTTTTGTCTCTCTCGTCAAATTTTGTTCCTGCTTCTATGGTTAGCTCATAAGCTGAGATGTGATCGCATCCGAGTGCAAAAGCGTTCTCTATATCTTTTTGTAAAAGCAGCCGGGTATCATTTTTAACGCCATAGATAAGATCGAGTGAGATATGCTCGAAACCACATCTTTTTGCATCCTTGAGCGCTCTCATCGCCTCATCGCTATCATGCGCTCTGCCTAGATATTTGAGTTTTTCATCATTAAAACTCTGCACGCCAAAACTGATGCGATTGACACCGAAGTGTTTCATCGTTTGTAGCCACTCTAAAGAGGCAGAGTTTGGATTGGCTTCAGTTGTGATCTCAACATCTTTACTCAGATAAGGTGTGATGAGCCTAAAGAAATCATTATAGAGTGTGGCTTCAATGCAAGAGGGGGTACCGCCCCCTATAAAGAGGGAGCTTATAGACTCCGGTGCAAGTGCATATCTTTTGGCTTCAAAGGTAAATTGTTCACATATTTTTTGCATATAGACTTTTTTTGTTGCATGCATTTTGGTAGTGGAGTTGAAGTTACAATAAAAACACTTCGAGTCACAATAAGGTATATGAAGATAGAGGAGCACTGTTTTTCTTTCAAAAGGTTCTAATAGCAAATTAGTTAAAATAATAACAGAAATAATGTTGCAAATAGATTTTAACTTTGGTATTGAAATCTAAAATAGAAATAAAGTTATAATGATGAGTCCTTTATCTTACAGAAAAAAAAGATACCGTAGAAATGTTGCTGCGGTTATATTGTCTCCTGAGCATCCTAAGCGATGTAAATTTTTCATAGGAAAGAGCTTGGGGATAAAAAACCGATGGCAATTTCCTCAAGGTGGGATAGATGGAAACGAGACTCCCGAGCAAGCTCTTTTTAGAGAACTCAAAGAGGAGATTGGCTGTGATGAGGTTGATATTTTAGGAGAGTTCCCCCACTGGGTTACCTACGATTTTCCAAAGATGAAACGAGTAAAGAAGCGATATCCTTTTGATGGGCAGACACAAAAATATTTTTTGGTCCGTCTTAAGGACAAAGCAAAGATAGATTTGAACGCTTTTAGTGTTCCGGAGTTTGATGATTATGATTTTGTTGAGTATAATGAGGTTTTTAAAAGAGCCTCATATTTTAAAAAACAGATCTACAGAAGAGTGATAAATTATTTTATAAAAGAAGGATATATTGAGTATGTTGTTGGTTCATAAATATGGAGGAACAAGCGTCGGGTCTTTAGAGAGGATAGAAAATGTTGCCTCCCGTGTTGCAAAAGCAAGAGAAACAGGAGATGATCTTGTGATTGTCGTCTCTGCGATGAGCGGAGAGACAAATAAGCTCATAGAGTATGCAGAGCATTTCTCAACAAATCCCTCAAAAAGAGAGATGGATATACTCTTAAGTTCGGGCGAGCGAGTCACCGCTTCGCTTCTTGCGATTGCGCTTCAATCAAAAGGTTATGATGCTGTTGCTATGACAGGACGTCAAGCAGGTATCATCACGGATGATTTGCATACATATGCAAGGATAGAATCGATCGATCCGACACCCATTAAAAAAACAATTAAAGAGGGTAAGATCGTAGTCGTAGCCGGTTTTCAAGGCATCAACAAGGAGGGTAATGTTACAACACTTGGGCGTGGCGGTAGTGACCTTTCAGCTGTTGCTATAGCAGGAGCCATAGGCGCAGATGCCTGTGAGATATATAGTGATGTTGACGGTATCTATACGACTGATCCCCGCATTGAGCCTAAGGCAAAAAAGATAGATATGATATCATACGATGAGATGTTGGAGATGGCATCTATGGGTGCTAAAGTGTTGCAAAACAGATCGGTAGAGCTTGCAAAAAAACTAGATATAAAACTCTACGCTAAGAGTAGTTTTAGCGATAATGAGGGAACACTAATAACAAAGGAGAGCAATATAATGGAGCAGGTACTAGTAAGCGGCGTAGTCTTGGATAAAAATCAAGCGAGGGTAACACTCAGAAACGTCTCTGACAAGCCGGGAATCGCAGCTGAGATATTTACGAAACTTGCACACGAGAATATCAATGTAGATATGATCATACAAAATGTGGGGATTGATGGCTCAACAAATCTAGGCTTTACCGTGCCTCAAAATGATCTTGAGAGTGCAAAGAGAGTGATAGAGAGCTTGAGTCACAATATCGGCGGTATGGATTTTGATCAAAATATCTGCAAGGTTTCCGTAGTGGGTGTAGGGATGAAATCGCATGCAGGCGTAGCTGCAAAAGCATTTGAAACACTTGCTAGTAGTAACATCAACATAGAGATGATATCAACAAGTGAAATCAAAGTTTCCATGGCAATCAGCGCGAAATATGGAGAGCTTGCCGTGAGACTTCTCCATGAAGCTTATGGGTTGGATAAGTAGATGATGCAAGAACTTCTCTCCTGGACCTTGCAAGCTATTCGCGATGAAAGTTCGGATTTTTCGTGGATGGAAGAGAGAAGATATGAGTGGACCCCCTTGGTCAATAGTGTTATCTCCCGTGTTACAAAAGGACAGAGTGTCCTTATATTGACCGATGATAAGTTTCGATGGTTTGCACATTACATACAAAATAAGATTAATAATGTCTCGCTCGGCAGACCTTTTTTGCCTTTTTATCAACTTGGTCGAATGTTCATAGAGATCAATGATATCAAGAGCAATCAAGATATAGAACTGCTTGAGGATATGCTTGATATCTCTTTTCCAAACGGATATCTCATCTGGTATATAGGCAGTGGTGACCACCCTTTTACAAAATTGGCATATAGAAGTGATGATAACTTCTTGTGGGTGCTCGATAAAAATATCCAAAATAGTTTTCCTCTAGAGAGCAGTGATGAGCTTTTAGACATCAAGTTGTTGCAGCTCTATCGACTTTTTGATAAGACTTTAAATAGCGCACTTTTTGAAGATTTGAAGATAGAATGATGCAGTTAGTAAGCCAAGTAGTCATAGCCGAAAACATCGAAGAGAGCCTAGAGCTTCTCGAGGCACAAAAAAAAGACGAAATCATACATAAGATATACAAAGAGGATAGCTTTGCTCTTGAAGATGCAAAATTTGCCATAGAAAAAGCCTATATCACGAGCGTGCAGACTAAAGTCATCATCATGGCTTCAAAAAGCTTTTCAAATATCGTGCAAAATAAGCTTTTAAAAGTGCTTGAAGAGCCTCCTAAAAATACGGAGTTTATACTCATAACCAATCAAAAATCAAGCATCTTGCCTACGATAAAGTCGCGGATTCCTGTCAATACTATAAAGAGCACCCAAAGAGAATCACAACAGTATCTCGATGTGGATACGCTTTCGCTCGAGAGTGTTTTTGGGTTTTTAAAAGCAAATCAGCGGATACGATCAGGTGAGGCAAGAGCCATGTTACAAGCCATACTCGCAGATGCGATTAAGAGTAAGCATTATGTTTTTGATCAAAAGAGTCTCAAGCTTTTTGAAGAGGCAGTGACTGTTTTGAACTTTGGCGGTGTGCGAAGCGAGTTTGTGCTTCATACCGTGCTTTTGAAGATGCTTGCAAAAAAACGCAAGCCAAAAGATATAGGGAAACGATGATGAAGCTATATAGAGTCGATATAAGTGATAAAAAAGAGTTTTTAGAAACGCTCGATGTTGACAAGGGTGGCAGAGGTATCATACAAGACAAGATGGAGCTTTATACGATCTATATCAAAGATATCAAAACACCTGCTGTGAATATCTTAAAACAAGATGCGCTTAGTATCGGTGCCGAAGTAGCATCTCCATGCGGCGTGATAACATGTAAGAGTGAGTATAGTGATTGTCTTTTGATCGGGACAAAAAAGCATCTAAAGATTTTGAGCAAAAAAGAGCTTACCCAGCCTTTTGGGCTCAAAGAGGTGGCTAAAAACTTGCAAGATTTTTTATCTGAAAAGCATTTTCCGACCAAGATTATGGGGGTGCTCAATATCAATGAAGATAGCTTTTATAGCGGCAGTAGATTTGCACCCGATGAAGCACTGCAAGCACTTGAGCGTCTCATAGACGAAGGTGCTGCTATCATCGATATCGGCGCTGTCTCTTCAAGACCAAATGCTGAAAAAGTGAGCGAAAAAGAGGAGTTTGAAAGAGTTGTTGAGCTTCTTGATGAGATCGATGATAAAAGACTCTATGAAAGAGCTATTTTTAGTATCGATAGCTATGCGCCAAGTGTGGTAGAGCATGCATTGAAGAGCGGTTTTAAGATCATCAACGATATCACAGGTGCAAGTAGTGATGCCATCATCAAATTGGCACTCAAATACGATGCACAGCTTTGTATCATGCATATGCAAGGCACACCTCAAGATATGCAAAAAGAGCCACACTATGATGATGTGATGAGCGAAGTAAGTGATTTCTTTGAAGCGCGTATCGCCAAGTGTGAAGCGCTTGGACTAAGTCGTGAAAATATCATCCTTGATGTCGGTATCGGTTTTGGCAAAACTTTAGAGCATAACCTCACACTCCTAGCAAATATACGCCATTTCAAAAAATTTGGATGTGAATTGCTCATAGGAGCGAGTAGAAAAAGCATGATTGATGCGCTCTATCCAAGCAGTGTCGAAGAGCGACTGCCCGGAACTTTAGCCATACACCTCAAAGCACTTCAAAACGGTGCAAGCATCATCCGTTGTCATGATGTGGCAGAACATAAGCAAGCACTTAATGTATGGGAGTCGATAAAAGAGTGAGAGTGATATGGCGAATGATTCGAGGTTTGATCGCGATAGTTATCGTAGCTATCATCTTTTTATTGACACCTTATCTTTTTATCGCGTTTACGTGCGACTCTGAGATGTATGACGATGTGCAAAATGTTCCTAAAAAAGAGTATGCGTTACTTCTAGGCACGACAAAGTATGTCTCAAAAGGGAAGATAAACTACTACTACAAATACCGCATCGATGCTGCAGCGAAGCTTTATAAGAGTGGGAAGATCAAAAAGATACTTGCTTCGGGGGATAACGGATTGCAATACTACAATGAGCCTGCTAAAATGCAAAAAGACCTCATAAAAGCAGGCGTGCCAAGTCGTGCTATCTTACTTGATCATGCGGGATTTAGAACGCTTGATTCGGTAGTGCGGGCAAAGGAGTATTTTAAAAAGGATGACTTCATCATCATCTCGCAGCGATTTCACCTTGAGAGAGCCCTTTTTATAGCAAAAGCCAAAGGGATTGAGGCGATAGGGTTTGAAGCAAAAGATATCAAATATACAAAAGCCTATTATGCGATGCAGCTACGCGAAGTATTTGCCCGTTTTAAAGCATTTCTAGATATCTATATACTCGATACAAAGCCGATCTCAGATAAAAATATCGCAAATTCCAAAACAAAAGAGGCGCAATGACTAAAGAGCAGTATCTTGAGGTTATCAAACTTTTAAATAAGTGGGCGCATGACTATTATGTACTTGATAACCCAACTGCGAGTGATGAGGAGTATGATAAGCTCTATCATGAGGTTTTGGATTTTGAAAAAGCAAATCCATCATTGGTAGATGCCAATTCACCGACTTTAAGAGTGGGTGGAGTCGTAAGAGATGAGTTTAGTAAAGCAAGACATATAAAACGAATGTGGAGTATGGAGGATGTATTCTCCAACCTTGAGCTCGAAGAGTGGATAGAGAGAGTCTATAAAAATGCAGGTAATGTTGCATTTTTTTGTGAGCCTAAGTTTGATGGGGCGAGTATGAATCTTATCTATGAAAATGGCGCTCTAAAACAGGCTATCACAAGAGGCGATGGAGAGATAGGCGAGGATGTGACCGAGAATGTCAAAACAATCCGTTCTGTGCCACTCAAGATAGCATATAAAGGACTGATCGAGATACGCGGTGAGGTGCTTATCAAAAAAGATGATTTTGAAGCTATCAACGAAGAGAGACTCAGTGAAGGCGAAGCACTTTTTGCCAATCCTCGAAACGCAGCTGCAGGAAGTCTCAGACAACTTGATAGTGCTATCACGGCAAAGAGAAAACTTGTTTTTTACCCTTGGGGACTTGGTGAAAATGGCTTGGCTCAAACCGGTCTCTTTGAGAAGATGAGTTTTGTATATGAGCAAGGATTTTTATCGCCTCCTATGAGGGTCAAGTGCAACTCGATAGAGGAGATAGAGACATTTTATCAAAAGCTTATAAGCAAAAGAGAGAGCATCCCTATGATGATGGATGGTATGGTTGTCAAGGTTGATGATGTCCGCATCGCAGATGAACTTGGCTATACGGTTAAATATCCACGCTGGATGTGTGCCTATAAATTTCCGGCAGTCGAGAAGGTGACAAAGGTCAATGCTATCACTTTGCAAGTTGGACGAACGGGTGTGATCACTCCTGTAGCTGAGATAGAGCCTGTCAACATCGAAGGGGCGATGATAAGCCGTGCAACGCTTCATAACTTTGATGAGATCGAGCGCAAAGATGTCCGCGTTGGAGATAGTGTTATCATCATCCGAAGCGGTGATGTGATACCAAAGATTATCAAAGTTTTGATCGAGCGAAGAAGTGGCGATGAAAAGGCGGTGCATCGTCCTACGATTTGCCCGACTTGTGGGAGTGAGTTGCTTGATGAGGGCACACTCATCAAGTGTCAAAACCTAAACTGTAGCGATAGGGTAACCAATGCTATCAAGTACTTTGCAAGCAAAGGGTGTATGAATATCGACGGGCTTGGCGCAAAGATAGTCGAGCAACTTGTTGATGAGGGCAAGATAGCTCATATCCTTGATCTCTATGCTCTGCGTTATGAAGACCTTGAGGGGATGGAGGGGTTTAAAGCCAAAAAGATAAACAATCTTCTTGCCTCCATCGAAGCAACCAAAGGCTCACCTCTACATAGGGTGCTCAATGCTGTAGGCATCGAGCATATCGGCGAGGTTGGCGCAAAAGCTTTGGCAAAGAGATTTGGACTTAGGGTTGTAGATGCAACCTATGATGAGCTTATATCTATCGAGGGTTTTGGCGAGGAGATGGCAAATTCGCTTTTGGAATTTATGCGTGTCAATAGAGAGACACTTCTCAAGCTTTTTGAGATCATAAATCCAAGCGTGGAAATAGTCGCAGAAGCCAAAGATAATCCATTTAAAGGCAAAACAGTGGTCATTACAGGCACTATGAGCGTGAGTCGTGATGAGGTAAAAGCGTATATGGAGAGTTTGGGTGCAAAAGTATCGAGTTCGGTATCTAAAAAGACTGATTTTGTCATTTTTGGCGAAGATGCAGGAAGCAAACTCACTAAAGCCGAGAGCCTTGGCGTAGCAACTATCAGCGAAGACGAGATGCGAGGTATGGTGTGAAATATTATAAATTTTTTTTACGATATAATTTTAAGCAAGTCACAAAGAAGGTTTAATGACAGTTATGATAGATAATCAAACAATACATAATGAGATAAATACCCAAGAAAATAATCTATTAATATCAGCAGTTGATTTATTTTGTGGCATAGGTGGGTTAACTCATGGATTAATTAAATCGGGAATCAAAGTTAGAGCTGGAATTGATTTAGATAGTAGTTGCAAATATGCTTATGAAATTAATAATAATGCAAAGTTTATTAATGCTAGTATTACGGATATTTCAGGAAAACAGATAAAAGAATATTGGCATGAAGACGAGGTAAAAATTTTAGTAGGTTGTGCTCCATGCCAGCCTTTTTCAACTCATTCTAATAAGGTTAAAGGGAAAGAAAATGGCAATAAGTGGAATTTGCTAAATCAATTTTCAAGATTAATTAGTGAGACACTTCCAGATATTATTTCGATGGAAAATGTAACTAATCTATCGAATAAAATAATATTTAAAGATTTTATTAATTCATTGGAAGGTCTTGAATATAAAGTTTTTTATAAAAATGTTTATTGCCCAGATTATGGTATGCCTCAAAAAAGAAGAAGACTTGTGTTGTTGGCTTCAAAATTTGGTGAAATTAATCTAATTCCACCTACACATAAGAATAAATATAGAACTGTTCGCGATGCAATTGGGCATCTAGAATCAATTCAAGGTGGTCAAAAAAGCACGAAAGACCCTCTCCATTTTACTATAAAGCTTAGCGATATAAATTTAAAAAGAATACAATCTTCTGTTCCTGATGGAACTTGGGAGGATTGGGATAAAAGCCTTTGGCTAAATTGTCATAAAAAAAATACAGGGAAAACTTATAAATCTGTTTATGGAAGAATGTCTTGGGATGAGCCAGCGCCTACAATTACAACACAGTTTTACAATTATGGGACTGGTAGGTTTGGGCATCCTGAGCAAAATAGAGCCTTAACAATCAGAGAAGCATCAATTCTTCAGGGCTTCCCAGCGAATTATAAATTTATAAAGAAAAATGATAAGCCTACATTGGCAAAAATTGGAACCCATATTGGCAATGCAGTGCCAGTAGATTTGGGTTATATAATTGGCAAAAGTATAATAAAACACCTAAAGGAAAAAAATGGATAAGTTTACATTCAATATCTCATTAAGTGTGCTTAACCATTTAGGGAGGAATCTTTATAGAAATTTTATTACTGTACTTGGAGAAGCAATTTCAAATTCATGGGATGCAGACGCAAAGAACATATGGATTTACATTAATCAAGATAAAAATTATCTAATTGTCAAGGATGATGGCAAAGGTATGACTTCTGACGATTTTCAAAATAAGTTTCTCAAAATAGGATATTCAAAAAGAAAAGATGGTGCTAATAGGACTGAGTCCGGACGTCCATTTATTGGTCGAAAAGGCATAGGAAAACTTGCCTTATTATCGTGTGCCAAGCGTATTCATATTGTTTCAAAAACAAAGGACACAGACTTTGTGGGAGGCATTATTGATAATAGGGCTTTAGATGATGCTATTGATAGTGATTTAAATCCACAACAATATCCATTAGAGGATGTAAAGTTAAACATATTCAATAGTTTGAAAGAAAATTTTGAAAAAGGTACCATGGTTTATTTTGAAGACATTAATGATGGAATTCGAAATCGAGTTGAATATATCAGAAAATTAATAGCCCTCTCATTCAGATTTTCATTAATTGACAAATCTTTTAAAATTCATCTTAATGATGACGAAATTACTCTAAATGAATTAAACGACTTATCACTAAACACTCAATTTGTTTGGCAAATAAACTCTATTGACGACCCATATTTGAAAGAGAAAATTTCTGCTACAAATGAGCATATTAAGCAATATAATAAAGTTGAATCATCTCTTCCGATATCCGGGTTTATTGCTTCGGTTGAGAAACCTTCATATTTAAAAATAAGACAAACAACTGAAACTGTAACAGTTGATTTATATGTAAATGGTAGACTTAGAGAAAAGGATTTATTGAAGCATATTCCATCAACTAGGTTGGTAGAAAGTTATCTATATGGACAAATCCATTTTAATTTATTTGATGATGACATTGACCGTTTTACAAGTAGTAGAGAAGGTGTAATTTCTGATGATCCTCTATTTAAAAATTTTTTAGAAGAGTTGAACAGAATAGTTCAAAAACTAATGAAAGATTGGGATGATTGGCGTAGGCAATTAAATCAAGATGGAGATCCAGATGATACCAGAATAACTCGAAAAGAAAGAAAATCAAGAGAATTGTTTAATACGGTTGTTGATGAATATATTCCGCCAAAGTCATCAGCAAATAGAAGTCAAGTTGATAACTGGGTAAGCACAATAAGCGAAGAAGCCCAATTTAATTTATCTTCTTATGCTGAGTGCTTTGTTTCGGAAAACTTACTTAGAAAATATATTAGAGAGAAAAATGTCAATATTTCAAAAGAAGCAGAGAAAGAATTCAATAAATGGAAGCAGAAAGAAGAACAAGACAAAGATAAAGCAAACATAAGTTTTGACATTCGAGATAAAGTTGATAATTTACATTATCTTTCAATGGATCATTTAGCAAACCTTGCAGATATGCATAAAGAGCATAAAAAGACAGCATTATCAAGGGATGCGATAGTTTACAAGCCAGTGCGTGATGCTATGGCACATACTGCAATTTTAACTCAGTTAGCAAAACAGAGTCTAAACACAACATTCGAGAATATAAAAGCGAGAATAAAAAAACTATTAGAACAGCAAGAAGTTTAGTATTTGATATGAATTTTAAATTAGATAATACTTCAAAGGCTATAGTGTATGCATAGTGTGAGAAAAAAATTTGTATTCTTTCTAATACTATTTTGTTCAATTTGGCTCTTCGCAGGAACCAACGAAGCTTTCATCAAATCAGCACAAGATCAGATAGGTAAGACCTTAACCTACAATCCTGAATATGTTAGCATCAAATACCCAATGGGGGATATTCCCATCTCGAAAGGTGTCTGTACCGATGTGGTGATCCGTGCATTTCGAGGTGTAGATATCGATTTGCAAGAACGCATCTATAAAGATAAAAAGAGATTCCCAAGTCGCTATAAAGGACTTTATTATACGGACAAACTTGATCCCAACATCGATCATAGGAGAGTAAAGAACATTCAGGCGTATCTTGCATCAAGAAAATATAGGGTCGATGATGCGTTTAAACCGGGCGATATCGTAGTGTGGGAGCTTCAAGGCAGGACAAAAATACTCGATCACATCGGTATTTGTTCAGATAAGAGAAATAGTAACGGCGAGCCATTGATTATTCATAATATCGGTAGTGGTGCACAAGAAGAAGATGTATTAAGAGAATTTAAGATAGTAGACCATTTTAGGGTTTTTGAGTAGATTGCGTGCTTAAGGCTATTTTCTTGAAAATTTGGAGTTGATAATGTATGTTGTTATATTTAAAGCAAAAATGAGAGAAGTCGATGAAGAGTATCATTTGAGTGCAAAGAGAATGAGAGAACTTGCATTTGAGAGATATAATTGTCTTGATTTTACAAGCGTATGTGAAGATGATAATGAAGTATCTATCTCTTATTGGGAAAGTGAAGATGACATTAAAGCGTGGAAAGAAAATGAAGAGCACTTGAGAGCACAAGAGCTTGGCAGAAAAAAATGGTATGAATCGTATACCGTAGAGATTGTAAAGACACTTGATAAAAAAACATGGAAGTTAAAAAATGAAACCACAATTTGAGATAAAAGATAGAAACATCATCGATGATAGATCGACTGCTAAAGAGATGAGGATATTCAAAACTAAGCACAAGGAGTAAAGATGTTTATAATTGAACCAATAAAAAAAGAGGAAGCCACGGGGGAACTAAAGCTATTTTATAGAATGGTTGAAAGGGCTTTAGGTATGATTCCTCCTCATTTTGAAGTTTTTGCAACGATAGATTTGCCTTCGATGCAAGCATTTATGCAGCTCAATCAATATATGATGACGCACCCAAAAATCAAAAGAGAACTACTGCCATTTTTGAGACTCTACATTGCCAAAAAAGAGTGCAGAGGCTACTGCACCAACTTTAATACACAAATGCTTCTTGGTATGGGTATTGACAAGGAGATTGTAGATAATATAGAGACCAGTATAGAGGCTATACCACTTGAGAAGTCACAAGTAGTGTTGCTCCAAAAAGTATTAGATGCTTTAGAGGATGCACAAAGTTTTGGGCAGGGTGACTTTGAAGAGTTATATGCTCAAGGTTTTAGCGACAAGGACTTTTTTGATCTGCTCAACTATGCATGTGAATTTAATGCAAAGAGCAAAATGATAGAGATATATCTAAAGAATGATTAGGCAAGCAGCTTCCTTTTAATAATGCTTGCATTTTGCAATGTAGTAAATTTATTTTTAAAAGTGCTTATTTGATAGAATCGTTTTCGCTTACCTCAATGTAGCCTCTGCCAAGTGATACAATGCCTTCTCGTTCTAGATTTTTTAAGATTCTACTAATCACCTCTCTAGAGGTTCCAAGTATTTGTGCGATCTGTTCATGCGTGACATAGATGGTGTTTCTTCCTTGTACAAAAAGCCAATTGAGAAGCCTTTGATCCATCCTTTTAAAACGCAGTTCCTCGATGAGTTGCAATATTTGATTTAGACGATTAGCGCAAAATGAGATTTTAAAATCCCTATATGCAGGTGAATTTGCCATGAGCCATTGCATCGTCTCTTTTGGGACAATCCAACCTTTGATAGCCTCATCAACGATAGCAGTTGCGCTTGTAGGTGTTTGCGAGATAGTGCTTAGTGTGTTGACAAGACACTGCTCTCCGGGGGTGATGTAGTAAAGTGTGATCTCGCCTTTGCCGATCTCATCAGAGTAGAGAAAGACCTTGACGCACCCTTGGCTTAAAAAAAGAATCCCCTCATTTATATCCCCTTGGTAGTACAAAAATGAACCGATGCCAAGAGAAATGTGCTTTGCATCTTCAAGCACTCTCTCCATAGCATTTGGTTCTAGTGTTTTAAAAAACTGATAATCTTGAAGATGCATAGTCCGCCCTTTTGAATATAAGTATAACAGAGTAAATTAAAAAGTCATAGTTACGGTATTTGGAGCATAGAGTGCACCTGCTAAATCACTTGGAGCAGCAACTTCTATCCCTTGTACCATATCTGTCTTTTTGATATTCCCTAGTTTTACAAAGCCTTCACACATCATAACTTTTCCGCCTTTTTTGATGAGTGCACCGATGAGTTCTTGTGTCGTGCTCCCGGCAAATTTCTTATGATCACCGTTTTTTAAAGCATATTTGATTGCATCTGCAGAGACAAATACTGTACTTTGCACACCCGCATCTTGCATCGCATTTGCCACAGCAAGACCAAAACCGCTTTTCACCACAGACGTATCAGTGATTGTGATAGCGATTTTTTTTGTATCTTTACTCACTGTATCGGCATTGACACTTGTAAGTAGAAGGAAAATTCCGATAATCCCGACAGCTATTTTTTTTAGGTTCATATTTGAGCCTCCTTTGATAATTTTGCATCATATAATGCAAGAAAATTATAGGAGTTTGGAGAATTTTTTTATGTGACATATATCACATAAGGATGATTTTGCATATATACATACGAGGCAATGCGGTAAAATTTATTTTAAAAGCCAAAAAGTATCGCGATAAATCTTATATCAGATATAATACTGCAATAATAAAAAGAGGAGCATAGATGAAAATGTTGATGAAGTTACTATCGGTTGGTTTGCTACTTTCCGCATTTGCTTTTGCGCAACAGCAGACGCAAAAAGTTGTTGTAGATTTGACAACGGGTGATGCAAAGACGATCACATCACATTTTATAAAAGGTTTTGCAAATACCTTGGAGCATCTTCAAAAAAATGGGACCGGTATCGATGCCGTTGTGATCATCCATGGAGATGCATACCGTTTCTTTGTTGAAAAATTAGAACAATCGCCTTACAGTAATGATAAGGAGTTGCAAAAGAGACAGCAAGAGTTTTTAGCCGGCTTTACAATGCTTGCGGAAAAATACCATGTTAGATTTGAGGTATGCTCGCAGGGCATGAAGGCACGCAATCTCAATATAGATATCTTTTATCCGTTTGTCCATCCGGTACCTTCGGCACAGATTAGTCTCATAGAGTGGCAAAATAGAGGCTATGCCTATCTTCCTTTTCGATAATGAACGCAACACTTGAGATAGTTTTAAAAACACACATTAGAAAAGTTGGGCTTGAAGTGATAAAAGAGTTTCAATACAACGGCAATAATTATTATGAGCTTGTGCATGATACAAGCAAAAAGGTAAAACTATAAAATATACAATTTTAATACAAGTAAGAGAGAGATGAAATACATTGCGATTCTGAAAAATCCTATCATTCGAGGGCTCACTGCAGTTCAATTTTTGAGTTATTTTGGGACTGTATTTTCCCATGTGGCTATAGCATCACTTATGGTGACTCTTGGCGCTAGTGCCGATATGATAGCGATGATTTTTATAGCGATCTTGCTTCCAAGTTTAGTGCTTGCCCCTATCAATGGCTATATCATAGATAGGTTTGAGTTTAAAAAACTTATCTTGGTGCTGCTTAGCATCGAGATGAGTATGACGATATGTTTTATGTTTATAAGTGATTTGGCGCACATTTGGTTGCTTTGGATATTTTTGTTTGTCAGATCCATAGCAGGCACCATCATATTTACAGCCGAGATGTCTTATCTGCCGAAGATCATCTCAGACGATACACTCAAATCAGCAAATGAAATCCATAGCATCATCTGGTCAAGTACCTTTGCTTTTGGTATGGCGCTCGGTGGATTGAGCACATACTATTTTGGCTATATCGGTACATTTATGATAGATTTTTCATTTTATGTCGTAGCATTTTTTGTGATGTTTAAACTGCCTATCGAAGCCATACGAAACAAGGCTCAAAGTGCTTGGAGTGCCACAAAAGAGGTTTTTGACTACATCGGAAAAAACAGAAAACTCATTCATATCATGATTCTTCATTCAAGTGTGGGGTTGACCGTTTTTGATACTATAGTTACACTTCTTGCAGAGCAAACATATAAGTATGTCCTAGCAGTACCGCTTGCTATCGGTTGGATCAATTTTTCACGAGCAGCCGCACTGATGATAGGCCCTTTTGTTTTTGGAAAACACATCAAGATGAGTAATCTATGGGTAGTTATGGTTTTGCAAGGTGCGAGCATCATCCTTTGGGCATATCTGCAATATGATTTCACTCTTTCACTCTTTAGTATGTTCCTTGTAGGACTATTGACGACATCTATATGGTCATTTACATACTATTTGCTTCAACAAAATACCAATAAAGAATTTTTGGGAAGAGTGATATCATACAATGATATGGTTTTCATGGCAGTAAGTGTTGGTGTGACATATGCCATGGGTAAAATGGCAAGTGCAGGCATAGCACTCAGTTATATAAGTGCAATGGTAGGGGTTGTTTTCTTTTTTGTTGCACTGTATGCTTTCGTGTTGAGAGACAAGATTGATATAGGCAAAAAAGATTAAATGAGATTTGATTCATTTTTTGTATAATGATAAATAAAATAGGCGGCAATGGATGAAAAAATATTTTAAAAGTATATTTTTAACGGTATTATTGTCTTCTTTGACATACGCTATCGATGCCGCTAATCCTCCTCTTTTTGCTACTGTTACGGGGGTTGCGGAGGATGATGTGCTCAATATTCGTCAAGAGCCGGATTATCATTCTCTCAAAGTCGGCTCACAAGTGCCGGATGCTTACATGGCAGTTGAGCGATGCGTAAAAATAGGAGGCGCTACTTGGTGTAAGGTGTATGAGGTGGCACAATACCTCTACTCGGAAGATTTTAAACCCGGTTGGGTCAATGCAAGATTTCTCAAGCCAACTAATAAAGGGTACGTGTCGATTGACGGGAAGAGAAATTGTGATTATGTTATTGGATGTGAGGCAGATAAGTGCGAGGTGGTTGTATCGTATAAAGCAGATGAGAACGGCAGTGCCGTAAGCATCAAGACAAAATGGGTAGAGCGAAGCAAACTCAAAGGCGAGAGCCACTTTAGCGCGATGCCCGATGATGAAGACGGGTATTGTAATATCGGTCAATTTGTAGATGATTATCTTGGGAAGAACAAATGAAAAGTATCAATTGGAAAAATACGGATGGGGCAATATGGAGAGCCAAGAAAGGGCATCTTAGAGCCGTAAAAGAGATAGATGCTGTAGCGCTCAATGATCTTGTCGGTATCGATGCACAAAAAGCGGCGCTCTTAGAGAATACGCGAAGATTTTTAAAAGGCTTGCCGGCAAACAATGCCTTGCTTTGGGGGAGCAGAGGAAGCGGTAAGTCGTCGCTTATCAAAGCGGTAGTCAATCACTATAAATCTAAAGGATTAAGGATTATTGAGGTTGATAAAGATGATCTTGATGATCTCCTAGAGATATCTGACATTATACGCAATGAGTCTTATCGGTTTATCATATTTTGTGATGATCTCTCTTTTGAAGAGGGTGATAAGAGTTACAAGGGACTCAAAAGGATCATGGAAGGTTCCATAGAGGCGCCACCAAATAATGTCATCATCTATGCTACATCAAACAGAAGACATCTTGTAAGCGAATATATGAGTGACAATGAGGGTACAAAAGTTGGCAATCGCGGCGAGATACATTACGGCGATAGTGTTGAGGAGAAGATATCACTGAGTGATCGATTTGGACTTTGGCTCTCTTTTTATACGGGTGATGAAGAGGAGTATCTCAAAGTAGTTGATAGCTATTTTGAAGATTATAAAGGTGATCAAGAAGTGCTCCATCAAAAAGCATTGGACTTTGCAAGAAGTAGAGCGAGCAAGAGTGCAAGAACGGCGAAGCAGTTTTATAACAGCTTTTTTAAAAAAGATTGATTAGGAGAGCGTGTGTCTGTATATGTTGTAGGGCAGATCAAGATCAAAGATCAGGCAGTATGGCAAGAGTATAAGGATCAAGTCGGCGATACACTTAAACCTTACGGTGGGCGTGTACTATTTCGCGCTCAAGCGGCAGATTCTTTTGTGGGAGCATGCGCATATCCGGAGATCGTTGCTATTGAGTTTGATTCCATCGATCAGGCAAAGGCGTGGTATGGGGGTGAAGAGTATCAAAAGATCGCTCCCTTGCGTAAACAGAGTGCCGATGTGATACTCTGTGTATATAGGTAGCACTAAAGATAAAAATTTTAGCTATACTTCCAAAAAAATATTTAGGTTAACCATGCATAATGCAACTCACTCAACTCGTTATTTTATCGCTTTAAGCGTCGCTATGATCTTTTGGGGTATCGCTTGGAGTATAGGCAAGATAGCCGTAAACCATGCAGATGCGCATGTGTGTGCATTTTGGAGATATGCTATCTCTTTCATGTCGCTACTTCCTTTGATCTATTTTTTGAAGATATCTTTCAAGAGTGATACGAAAGGTGTTTTCTATATGGTAGGCGCAGGTGTGCTCACCGCACTTTTTAATTACCTCTTTTTTGAGGGAGTAAAGCATGGACAATCAGGTTACGGTGGAACGCTTGTGACGGCACTTACGCCGATATTGACCTATATTCTCTCCATTATTCTTTTTAAGATAGATGTCACAAAAAGACAGATATATGCACTTGGTATCGGGTTGATAGCCGCAATCATACTTTTGCGTATTCCGTTTGAGGGATTTGGGTTTTTAAATATCGACAGCATCTATTTCTTTTACGGTGTCTTTGTTTGGTCTTTTATCACTATTCTTTCGCAGCAAGCTACAAAGAGAGTGGATGCTATTATCTACTCTCTTGTAGTGTTTGGGATAACAGCACTTGTCAATATGTATTTTGCGCTTCCGTATCATCCCTTTGATTTGCAAAGTTTCGATAGTACATTTTGGCTTAGTATCATCTTTATAGGTCTTGTTCCCGGAACTTTTAGCACGGTGCTATTTTTTATCTCAGCAGGCAAAGTCGGTGCACACAATACGGCAGCTTTTATGTTTATCGTACCTATCGGGGCGATTATCTCAAGTTGGATTATTTTTGATGAGAAGATAGAACTCTCTACGGCTATCGGTTGTATGTTGGCATTTCTTGCTGTTGTGCTTTTCAATATAAAAAAAAGAAAAAGAAAAACGCTTTAGAGCAATTTTCGTGATATAATTTGATATGTATTGCATAATTCAAACAACATATACTCATAGAAATATCGGAGAGGCTATTATCAACGCACTTTTTGAAAAAAATCTTGCAGCGTGTATTCAAAAGCAAGCAATTAGTAGTCGTTATAAATGGAATGGGCAAGTAGAGCACGAAAATGAGACCTTGCTACTGATCAAGACAAAAGAGGTGCTTTTTGAAGAGATAAAAGATCTTATCTTAGAACTGCATGACTCTGCAACGCCTGAGATTATCATGGTTCCTATCATTAGTGGAAGTCAAGAGTATCTTGATTGGATAGATGAGGTAACATGTGCGACTTGATAGTTATCTTGTTGAAAATGGATATTTTGAGAGCCGCAATAGAGCATTAGAGGCAATTAAGAGCGGGAAAGTTTTTGTTGACGGTAGGGTGGTCAAGCCTTCTTTGAAGTATGATGATAGCATGAGGCTTGAAGTCGTAAATGAGAAATTTTATGTCAGTAGAGCAGGGCGAAAACTTGAAAGCTTTTTCGATGAGTATCCTCTTGTTGTGCAGGAGAAAAAAGCTTTAGACATAGGATCATCAACCGGAGGATTTGCGCAAATTTTACTTGAGCGTGATGTGAGCTCTTTAGTATGTGTTGATGTTGGCTGCAACCAGCTTCATAACTCTTTACGCCAAAAGAGTAATCTCAGGCTCTTTGAAGAGACCGATATCCGTGATTTTAGTGATGAGGGTGGGTTTGAGCTTATCACTTGTGATGTTTCGTTTATCTCCTTGCTAGAGATTATCGATCACATAGATAGAATGGCATATGGCGATATCGTGCTCCTTTATAAGCCACAATTTGAAGTGGGAAAAAATGTTAAACGAGACAGTAAAGGTGTGGTACAAGATAGAGATGCAATCAGGTATAATATGCAAAAATTTGAAGATAAAGCCAAAGAGCTTGGCTGGAGACAGCACTATAAGAGGCTCTGTGAGATAAAAGGAAAAGAGGGAAATGAGGAGTATTTTTACCATTTTACTAAGGATGATTTGTGATTAGATCGATCGCTTTGGGGGCGTTTGACGGTATTCACCTAGCACATCAAGAGCTCATACGAAGAGTTGATGGGGTTGTGATTATCGAACGAGGTAACGGCAGATTAACGCCCGGATTTGTTAGGGAGCAATATATAGCAAAGCCTACTTTTTTTTACCATTTTGAGAAGATAAAAGATTTGAGCGCTAAAGAGTTTGTCGCTATGCTGAAAGTTGATTTTCCAAGTTTAGAGAAGATTGTTGTGGGATACGATTTCCATTTCGGTAAAAATAAAGAGGGTGGAACAGCACTGCTTAAGGAGCTGTTCCATAAAGAAGTTGATGTGGTTGAGGAGATTATGCTCGATGGTATCTCTATCCACTCAAGGGTAATCAGAGAGACTTTGGAGGCAGGTAACATAAAAGTTGCCAATAGACTCTTAGGAAGAGCATACAAGATATGCGGAATCGTTATCGCAGGACAAGGAGTCGGAAAAAAACAACTTGTGCCGACTATCAATCTCAAAGTTCAAGACTATATTCTCCCAAAAGAGGGTGTTTATGTGACCCAAACAGTCATTGACGGTATCTGCTATGAAAGTGTGAGCTTCATAGGCCATAGAGAGAGCACCGATGGATCGTTTGCGGTTGAGACGCACATCTTGGATAAGGACATACAAGCTGTGCTTGAGAGAGTTGAGATAGTTTTTTTGGATTTTATAAGAGAAAATAGAAAGTTTGATGATCTTGACAGACTTAAAAAACAGATAGATTTGGATATCAAAACAGCAAGGCAAAGTAATGAAAGATGAAGTTTTTAAACAAGACAATAAAAAACAGTTCGAATTTGATGCATCGGTTGCAAGTGTTTTCGATGATATGCTTACTCGCTCAATCCCATTTTATGATGAGGTAAGAGCACTTATTATTTCACTTATCCTAAAAGATCAAGGTGATGGGAAAAATGTTTTAGACTTGGGCTCATCAACAGCAAAATTTTTACTCGATCTCTATAGTGCTATGGATACAAAAATGCATCTTTGCGGTGTAGACAACTCAAAAGCGATGATTGAGCAGGCAAAAACAAAAATTAGAGCGTATAAAGCTGAAATTGAGCTAAAATATGGGGATATAATCACATATGATTATCCAAAAAATCAAGATTTTATCATAGCAAATTATACCCTTCAGTTTATACGCCCCTTACAGCGGGGCGATCTCGTAAAAAAGATCTATGATTCCTTGAGCGAAGAGGGTACTTTTATCTTTTCCGAGAAAGTAATCTTTAAAGATAAAAAGCTTGATAGAGCTATGATAGATGTCTACTATGACCACAAGAAAGCCCGTGGATACAGCGATTACGAGATATCAAAGAAAAGAGAAGCCTTGGAGAATGTGCTTATTCCTTATACAATTTCTGAAAATATTGCAATGTGTCAAGAGGCAGGATTTAAAACCGTCGAAACTATTTTTCAATGGTCAAATTTCGTTACACTCGTTGCTAGAAAGGCTTAAGTATAACTTGGTATTATTCACATTATATTTATATTTTTTAATAGAGTTTATTCACATTGTGAAAAGAGATAAAAATTATCTTCTTTTTTGATGCAAAGTTTGACTTTTGATTTCAATAAGGTATAATCTTCCAATTTTATTTGACAAGGACACATGATGAGCTGGACTCCAAGTAGCTGGAGAAATTTTCCAATAAAGCAGCAACCGACTTATGAAGATCAAGCGTTGCTAAAAATAGTTGAGAATGAGATAGCAAGTTATCCTCCGCTTATTTTTGCAGGGGAAGCAAGAAGTCTCAAAAATGAACTTGCAAAAGTAGGTAGAGGTGAAGCGTTTTTACTTCAAGGTGGAGACTGTGCTGAGAGTTTTGGTAATTTTAAAGCCTCAACAATCAAAAACCTATTTAAGTTGATGCTACAGATGAATATGGTGTTAATGTACTCTTCGGGAAAACCTGTTGTGAAAGTAGGAAGAATCGCGGGACAATTTGCAAAACCGAGAAGCAGTGATTTTGAAGAGATAGACGGCGTTAAATTGCCGAGTTATCGCGGGGATATCATCAATGATATAGAATTTACATCTGAGGCTAGAATGCCGGATCCAAATAGGATGCTTAAAGCGTACAATCAATCAGCTGCGACGATGAATCTTCTGCGCGCATTCGCAAGAGGCGGGATGGCTGACTTGGAGAAGGTGCATCAATGGAATTTGGATTTTATCAAAGATCATACATTGGAGAATAAGTACGAGGAGCTTAGTGCTAAGATAGATGATGCTATGCGTTTTATGAGTGCTTGCGGTTTGGAGGTTAAAAGTCTTCCACAGCTCCATCAAACAGTGCTCTATACATCCCATGAAGCGCTTCTATTGAACTACGAAGAGGCGCTTACAAAAGTAGACAGTATCACGGGCGATTGGTATGACTGTTCTGCGCATATGCTTTGGATAGGCGATAGAACGAGAAATCTAGATGATGCCCATATCGAGTTTTTAAGAGGCGTGCACAATCCAATAGGCTGTAAAGTCGGCCCAAGTATGCAAGAGGACGAGCTTATCAAGCTTATTGATGCACTCAATCCAAATAATGAAGAGGGAAGACTCAATCTTATCGTAAGAATGGGTGCATCTCAAATAAGTGAACATTTGCCTCAATTGCTTAGAAGAGTCAAACAAGAGGGTAAAAATGTGGTTTGGTCGTGTGATCCTATGCACGGTAATGTTGAAAAAGCAAGCAGTGGATTTAAAACGAGAGATTTTGAAAATATCCTGAGTGAAGTCAAACAGTTCTTTGCTATCCATGAAGCAGAGGGGACAATCGCAGGTGGTATCCATCTCGAGATGACGGGCGAAGATGTGACCGAATGTACCGGGAGTCAAAGTTCTCCTATCACAGTAGAGGGACTTTCAAACAGATACCATACGCAGTGTGATCCGAGACTCAATGCAAATCAAGCACTTGAGCTTGCATTTACAATTTCTGACTCACTCAAGCGAAGTTGATGCTATTCGTCTCCTGCGAGGCGAAACAAAAAACAAGCAAGAGTTTCGTGGCTAAAACCAATATATAAACTGCATCTTAGTATGAAAATATTATTATCTTAATGAAGATCGATAATATTGACAAAAAGGATACAAATGAAGCCAAGAACTCTTTTTATATGGTCAAGTTTTACGCTTTGGCCACTATTTATCGCTATCCCTTTTTATTTCGGACAGTCTGCCTCTTTAACAATTATAATTTCAATATTTTTTCTCATCGGCTGGTATGATTTGCTCCAAACAAAACGCTCTATTTTAAGAGATTATCCCGTTGTGGGCCATTTCCGTTATATTTTACGAGCTATATCTCCGGAAATACATCAATACTTTGTTGAAAGCAACACCAATGGCGTCCCCTTTGATAAGGAGAGCATAGATCTTATCAATAAGAGGTCTGATGACAAACCGGCATTTCACCCTTTTGGTACAGAGAGAAATCTTTATAAAAACGGATATGAGTGGGTCGCGCATAAGATGTTTCCTAAGGATTCAAATTTTGATACCCTCAGAGTCACAATTGGCGGTAAATCGTGTTCAAAGCCATACCAATCTTCAATCTTTAATATCTCAGCTATGAGTTTTGGCGCCTTGGGTGAGCGTGCTGTCTCTTCTTTGAATATAGGGGCAAGAATCGGGCAGTTTTCTCATAATACAGGTGAGGGTGGATTGACTCCTTATCATAAGCAAGGCGGAGATATTGTTTTGCAAATTGGAACTGCAAATTTTGGCTTTAGAGATGAAAACGGTAACTTTCACGATGAGATATTTAGAGAAAAAAGCACTCTTGATGAGATAAAGATGATAGAGATTAAACTTTCACAAGGGGCAAAGCCGGGCCATGGGGGTTTGCTCCCTGCGGCAAAAAATACTCCGGAGATAGCAAAAATAAGAATGGTGCAGCCCTACACGGATGTATTTTCTCCGCCTACAAATGCAGAGTTTGATTCTCCGAAAGCCTTGGCAGCTTTTATCGATAGAGTCCGTAAATTAAGCGGAGGTAAACCTGTTGGAATAAAACTGTGTATCGGGAATAAAAAAGAGTTTTTAGAGTTGATTACGGTTTTTAAAGATGAGGGTATTTTCCCGGATTTTATTACGGTGGATGCTGCTGAAGGGGGGACGGGAGCAGCGCCGGTAGAGTATACTGATTATATAGGGATGCGAGGAGAAGAGGCACTTAAATTCGTAGATGAAGCTTTGCGTGAACTTGGACTAAGAGAGGAGATAAGAGTGATATACTCCGGCAAGGTTTTTAGCGGATTTACACTTCTAAAAGCACTCTGTTTCGGAGCGGATGTCTGTAATGGGGCTAGAGGGTTTATGTTTGCACTCGGATGTATACAATCACTTCGTTGTCATACAAATCGTTGTCCTACAGGTGTTGCTACACAAGATGAAACACTGCAAAACGGTTTAGTTTCTCAAGAGAAATCCGTAAGAGTGGCAAATTTTCATAAAAATACACTCAAAGCCTTTACGGATATTGCCTCTACTTTGGGAGTCTCATCTTTGAATGAGCTTAACTCTTCTTTGATACATACAACATACTCAAAAATTCATGAGAGATTGAGAAAGAGAGAAAAATAATGTCAAAAAAGATAAGCGATCAAGTTGTAGAGATTTTAAAAACGGCAGGCGTAAGAAGGATTTACGGGATACCCGGAGACACTATAGATACCCTTATGGAAAGTATTCGAGCTGACAATGAGGTTGATTTTGTTTTAACTAGACATGAAGCAAACGCAGGTTTTATGGCTTCAGGAGAAGCACGAATAAGCAACAAGATAGGTGTTGCAGTTGCTTGTCAAGGACCAGGAGCAAATAATCTTTTAAACGGTTTAGCAGATGCTGCACGAGACGGCATTCCCGTTTTGGCTATAACAGGGCAGATAGATACGGAATTTATAGATACCAATATGCCCCAAGGCTCTAACCAGATACAACTTTTTGAAGACATTACTCTCTTTAATGCCGAAGCACGTTCCCCAAAAAATCTTATAGAGATACTTCATATAGCTATTAATGCAGCCCTAAAAGGGGGAGTCGCACATATCTCAATACCTTCAGATATTATGCGCGCAGGATCAATCAAATATAAAAAGAGACCTTTTGTTTATAGAAAAAACTCTACTTTGCTCGCTGATGAGCAGAGTATTGAGCGTGCAGTTGAAGCGATAGATGCAAAACAAAAGATAGCTATCTTGTATGGAGAGGGTTCAAGAGGGCAAGCGAAACAACTTATAGAGCTTGCAGAAAAATTAAAAGCCCCACTGATTCATACAACACGCTCAAAAGACATTATAGACAATACGCATCCACAAGTTTTGGGAGGAATCGGGCTCATGGGCTCGCATCCTGCCAATGAAGCGCTTCAGGAGTGTGAACTTTTATTGATAGTTGGGAGTAATTATGCTTACAAAAGATTTTACCCTTCGGTGCCCGTTGTTAAGATAGATAACAATCCTCTTCATTTAGCAACACATGTCGGTGTTGATTATCCACTCCTTTCTGATGTCTCTTATGCATTGACGCAAATCTTGCAAAAAGTAAAAGCAAAAGAAGATAAAACCTCTTTTTTTGATATTCTAAAAAATTCACTTGCAAAACATCTTGATGATTTTGTTTTTTTGGATTATAAAACGGCAGATGACAAACTTATCCATCCATCCGCAGTTGTTGCAGAGGTAGTGCAAAATATGCAAGATGACGCAATTCTTTGTGGTGACTCCGGCTCGGCAACTATATGGATAAATAATGTTGCAAGATTTCAGCAGAACCAGCGTTTTATCTGGAGTGCTAATCTTGCGACTTTAGGTGCGGCTTTGGGACAGGCTATGGGAGCGTGGTTTAGCTCCAAAAGAGAAGTTGTTGTAATCGCAGGTGATGGAGGATTTTCGTTTAGTATAAGCGATTTGGTTACGGCCGCTATGTATGGAGTACCGGTAAAATGTTTTATCTTAAATAATAGTCGATTTCGTTTTATAGAGTTTGAAGAGCGAAGTCATGATGGCAATGTCCCCTATGGCACAAAACTGCTTAATCCCGATTTTGCCGCTATTGCAAAAGCGTCACACTGCAAAGGAATGAGTGTCCATAACTACAAACAGCTTCAAGCAGCCGTAAAGGAGGCATTTGCCTTTGCAGGACCTGTGGTTGTTGATTGCAGAATTGACCCCGATGCTCTATTGATTCCACCGGCGGTTAACGCGGAGATGGCATATAACTATATTAAAAGTGAGATAAAGAGTTGGTTTACGACAAGTGATAAAATTGAGCAAAAAATTGTAGAGCTTTCTCAAAATGCAAGTTCATAAAGAGTATCCTATGACACGCTATTTTGGTGTATCAACGATAAAAATATTTTGACCGTCTCGATAGTCATATTTTAAATCCATATCGTGTATATCGAGTATATTTTTGACGATATAGAGCCCAAGACCAAATCCTTTTTTTGATGAGTGGAACGGTTTATAGTACTCTTTGATATCGCCTTTTAAACCCTCCCCATCATTTATAATCCTAATCTCATCGCTATCGACAACTACTGCAACTTTTTTTGAGAGGCTATACTCTATGGCATTGGCAAAAAGATTTTTAAGCACCAGCGTAAAAAGTTCAAAATCAACATAAAGCACTCTCTCATCTTTTATATCTAGATCAAAATGTTTTTGAGGATGATCTATGAGAAGCATATCGATACTTGCATCGATGATATCGGTTATCTTATAGGGTTTTATATTGAGTTTAAAATTCTTTGATGTGATTTTTTCGATTTTTGCAAACTCATCAATGAGGAGATTGAGTCGTTCAAATATATTTTTCATCCTCTCTTTTTGCTGCGCATCATGAATCATCTCGGCCGATATTCTTCCCTTTGCGATAGGAGTTTTAAGCTCATGCATAATCGCTCTTAAAAAGAGTTGTCTAGAGCTCATAAGCTCTTTGATTATCTTGACAGCGTTGTTAAATTCGTTTGCTACTTCACCTATCTCGTCATCTGAGCTACTTTTACACTCAATATCGAGGTTTCCCTTGGAGAAGTGTTTAATCTTCTCTTTAAGCTCTCGTAATGGCTTGAGGCTTGATATAGTCCACCAATATAAGACACCGAGTATTATAATAAGCGAGATGAAGACCAAAATGGTCTCTATGGGAAACTCCGGCCTATTTTTATTTTCCAACAAGAGGTTAAAGAAATTGTTGCGTATCAAGATGACTCTTTTGCCATCGAGTATACCGGCCATATATCTACCGTGTGGTCTTTTAAGCGATTGAAAATAATCGATTATCTTTTTCTGTTCGGCTTTATCGGTTATCAAGGAGATGTTTTGTGATTCTAAATAGGACTTATCTATGGTGCCGTATTGTAGATAATAGATAAAGATATAGTGGGTGATTGCGCGCTCTTTTTCTATCAATATCCTATTTTCTCTATGAAACTGGTTGTTAAGAAATATAAAAAAAAGTGCTGCTGAGAGAAGGAGGGCTATGATAAAAAAGAGTGTAATTTTTGTATAGAGAGATGAGCGCTTTATCATACGAGTTTATACCCGATTCCTCTCACTGCCTGAATCGCCTTATTGTTGCCGATTTTTGATCGTATTTTACTGATAATCACATCCAAGCTTTTGCCGTGAGAGTCTATATTCATAGCTTGTGCACTATTGATGATTTGCTCTCTTGAGAGGGTAATACTTTGATTTTTAATCATAATAGAAAGCACTTCAAATTCTGCCGGAGTAAGTGTAAGCGGATTCTCTTTATAATATATAGTATCACCCCTTATCTCAAAATAGCTCTGTATCTTTGAGCCCTCTTGGGATTTTCTATCGTATCTTCTTAGAAGAGAGATAATCCGTGCATACATCTCTTGTGGATCATACGGTTTTGGTAGATAGTCATCTGCGCCAAGCTTGAGTCCTTCAACCTTATCATCAAGGTCACTTCTTGCAGAGGAGATGATGATAGGTATATCATATCTTTGAGTTATCTCCTGACAGACTTCGAGCCCATCCATTCCCGGGAGCGTAAGGTCTAAGATAAGAAGGTCATATTTTTTAATGCCTGCACTGAGTCCTAGAAAAGGGTCTTCATAGTTGGTTATCTTGATATCAAATTGCGCAAGGTATTCGCTCAGAATCTCAGCAAATTCAACATCATCTTCGATCATCAATATATTTATCATAGGTCTACCTCATTTAAGAGCATACTCGCTTAAGTTTAACCGAAGTCAAATGCCCGCTTCATTGTCTGTTCAACCCCATAAAGATCAAATTGATGATCCGTAAAATAATCAAAGGCTAAAACACCTTGCTTGAGAAGCATAGTTGATCCATCTATAGTCTCTATTTTGAGCTTTTTTGCCAATTGTAAAAATGGCGTCTCTTTCCCGTAGATAATATCTATACATCCTTTTGTATTTTGAAACAGTTGCAGTAGTAACTCTTCGGGCGCGGGGAGATTGTCATCACTTAATCCCGCAGAAGTCATATTGATGATGAGATCAAAATCAAAATCATCAATCGTTTCAAATGTATATGTCGGGAAGCCGCTATTTTTAAAAGATTCAAGTTTCTCTTTTCCCCTATTGAGAATAGCAACATCAAACCCTACATCTCTAAGAAGTATACTTGTCGATCTTGCCGTACCGCCTGCGCCTAAAAAAAGAATCTTGTGTATCTCTTGAAAAGTTTTCATAGAGGCAAAAAATCCAAGTGCATCAGTGTTGTATCCGTGGAGTTTGCCCTCTTTGAGGATGATAGTGTTAACCGAACCTACGCTTTTGGAAAAATCATCACACCAATCGCAGGCTCTAAATGCTGCCTCTTTATGCGGTACAGTGATATTGGCTCCACTCAAACCTAGTTCGAAGAATTTTGATCGGAGTGCATCACCGTCTTTGAGAAGATATCGTGTATAGCAACTATTGACGCCAAAAGTGTTGAAACCAAGGTTGTGCATAAGTGGAGATTTTGAGTGGTTCACCGGATCGCCGAAAATAGCAAAGAGCTTACTCATCTAAATCTCTTCAAGCTCTTTGAGCGTAGCGATAAGAGCGCCGAGTTTATTGTTTACTTCCAAGTATTCAAGTTCGGGTTTTGAATCAGCTACTACACCGGCTCCTGCTTGGAGCGTTATCTTATCTTTTTGAATCAGAGAGGTTCGGATGGTAATGGCTGAATCCATATTGCCGTTAAATGCAAAATAGCCCACACTCCCACTATAGAAGCCTCGTTTGAGTTTCTCAAATTTTGCAATGAGTTCCATCGCTTTTATCTTTGGTGCACCGGTCATTGTGCCTGCTGTAAAAGTGGCGGCAAAGAGGTCAAACATATCTTTATCCTCAGCAAGGGTTGCTTCGATATCCGTTACCATATGCATCACATGGCTATAACGCTCCACACGCATCATTTCGGTCACTTTGACACTCCCGATCTTTGCGACTCTGCCGACATCATTTCTTCCAAGGTCGATAAGCATAAGATGTTCAGCACACTCTTTTGGATCATTAATCATTTCGATCTCAAGCTCTTTATCGCGCGCGCTTGTATCGCCTCTTTTTCTTGTGCCTGCTATTGGGCGAAGCAGCATCTCATCATCAGTGAGTCTCACCATAACCTCAGGAGATGAACCGCATATCGCAAATGTCTCATACTCTAACAAAAAGAGATAGGGTGAAGGATTTTTAGAGCGAAGCAGTCTGTAAAAACTAAGAGGGTCGATCTCGCCCTTTTGCGTATAGCGGTTAGAGATAAGTATCTGAAATATATCCCCGGCTTTTATATGCTCTTTAGAGTCTTCAATAATCTGCTTAAATGCCTCTTTGTCTATATGGAGCGAGCCGCTATCTTGGAGTTTTGGACGCTTCAAAGCGAGTGGCGAATGGGGTTTGAGCAGAAGCTCTTTTATGGAGGCAACAGCTTGCGTCATGCTTGTATCATTTTGGATAATCGTTAGCATCGAATTTTTATGTGAATATCCGATGATTATCTTTGGGCGAATAAGATCAAGATCGGGCGTTTCTAGATCATCTTGCAAGTTATCCATAGAGGGGTAGAGTGTCGGCTCAAATACCTTTACGAGGTCATAACCTATGAAACCGATAAAGCCATCTGTGAAGCTAAATCCTGCTTTTTGCGCTCTTTTTTCATACTCTTTTTTATCAATCTTTGCGTAGTACTCTTTCATAAAGTCAAAAGGATTTTTGGCTATAGAAGACTCTGTGCCATTTTCATCGATATAGGTACTCTCGTTGTTTTTATGGATGATCCTCTCTTTAGCACCTATGGCGATGAAGCTAAAATTACCTTCATTTGTATTGACTACACTCTCAAAGAGCATGGTAATCTCATCATCGAAAAGTGTCTTGAGCTCCCCGTAAAGTGCTACGGGAGTGAGTTGATCGAAGAGTATAGAGGAGATATCAGACATTATCAATATTGGACTAAAAATGCATTTTTATTGATGCGATCTTTGATTCGAATCAGTGCATTAGATGCCTCTTCTCTATTTTTATATGGTCCTATAAGTAGTTTGGTTCTATCATTGACTTTTCTTGTCTCATAGCTATAACCGCTTTTTTTGATGATATCCAAAAAAGTCTTATTTGGCTGTGCTTTATAAGCACCGACTTGGACATAGTATGTTCCCTCTGTGGCTGTTTGTTTTGGTGTTTGTGTTACTTTTGTCTCAACTTTTGCAGGAGTTTGTACTGCCGGTGTAACTGCCGGGGTTGTCTCTTCTTTTGTAGCAGGTTTTTTTGGTTGCGTAGTTGTTTCTGTTTTAGTATCTGTTTTTTCTTCTGCTTTTGGAGTGACGGCAGCTTTTACATCTTGTTTGATCTCTGTTTTGTTTGACTCTTCATCTATGAGTGTTGATAGGGGCTCAGACTTGACTGCTTCCGTTGTTGTATTGCTCTCTTTTTCAAGTTTAAGCTCAGGGTCTATCGTTTTATTATATGTCTGCTCAAATGCAAGATCATCACTTTTTGGCTCCTTGAGTATGATTTTAGTAAGGAGCATGGCTACGATTAGTATGATAATAATCAAAGCGACTATCGTTAAGATATTTTTCAGTCCGTTACTGCCTTTTGATTCTTCATCTTCTAAAATCAAATCATCTAAATCGTTATCTCTCATAATGCAATCTCCAAAAATATTGTGTTCTTTTGTTGGATTATACCATTATTTCATTTTTATCTACTTGTTGCAGGAGGCTTTGGACTAATACTTTTTATAAGGCAATGTTGCTATATTGTACTGTTCCGGTAGGTTTTTGTTTGGGAGCGTTCTCCAATCACTTGGTAATTTTATGCAAAGTAGATCAGATATCTCTTGTAGTTTTTTGCTTGCATCTTCTAGACTAAGGGACTCTGTTTTTATATATATCTGTATATGTCTATCGCTTTTACCCTCATAGGCTTCGTAGTCTTTTATGCCTATAGAACCAAAGAGCTGTTTTGCCGTGTAGTAAAACTTTGTTGCCTCATCGCCTTTGTACTCTATGAGTAACAGCGTTGTACGGCCATTTTTATCTAAAAGTGAAAGAGCCACAGTGGACTCTTTTTTGAGGTGTTGTTTCAAAAGAGTATCGTTGATAGGCTCGTCGATCTTCTCAAATTTGGCATAAAAGGTGCGATTTTCAAATTGAATCTTATCTACAACATAGCCTCGCTTGATATAGTAGTGATCGGTATTAAACCCAAGCTTTTTGATATTTTCGATCAAGCTTGGCTCAATATATAGGTTTATCGTAGATTACAAATCTGTTTGCAAGCTCTTTGACTTCCTCTTTTATCTTTGCATGGAGTGCACTATCTTCGATATTATCAAGCACATCTGCGATTTTTCCGGCGATAAATTCAAATTCAGCCTCTTTCATTCCTCTGCTTGTAAGTGCAGGTGAGCCTATGCGTATTCCCGAGGTTACAAAAGGACTTCTTGTTTCACCCGGAACTGTGTTTTTGTTAACCGTGATACCTGCATTTCCAAGTGCAGCATCGGCATCTTTTCCAGAGAATGATTTATCAAGGAATGAGACAAGTATTAAGTGGTTATCGGTTCCGCCTGAGACTATATCATAGCCTCGCTCACTAAGAACACGTGCGAGCACTTTTGCATTTGCTTTTACCTGTTTGGCATATGTTTTCCATTCATCACTGAGATTGTGTTTAAAACCGACAGCCTTGCCTGCTATCACATGAACTAATGGACCGCCTTGAATGCCTGGGAAGATTGCTGAGTTGATTTTTTTAGCTATATCCTCATCGTTTGTAAGGATCATACCGCCTCGTGGACCGGCTAAAGTTTTATGCGTTGTTGTAGTCACAATATCTGCATATGGAAATGGGCTCGGATGCTCGCCTGCTACGATAAGACCTGCGATGTGAGCAACATCTGCAAAGAGAAGTGCATTGACACTGTCGGCTATCTCTTTAAATCGTTTAAAGTCTATCTCTCTCGCATAAGCACTTGCCCCGCAAACGATGATTTTCGGTTGGACAATTTGCGCAATCTCGGCTACTTTGTCGTAGTTGATTCTTCCATCAAGTTCAACGCCGTAAAAGAAACTATGATAATTTTTTCCTGAGAAATTTACTTTGCTTCCGTGTGTGAGGTGACCACCATGGCTTAGATCCATCCCTAAAATTTTGTCTCCGGCTTTGAGTAGAGCAGCATAAACAGCGCCGTTTGCTTGGCTTCCTGAGTGAGGCTGTACATTTGCAAATTTACAATCAAAAAGTTTACAAGCTCTATCGATTGCGAGTTGCTCAACTACATCAGCATATTCACAACCGCCATAATATCGTTTATACGGGTACCCTTCGGCATATTTATTTGTAAAGACGCTTCCCATCGCCTCCATAACAGCAGGGAGCGTGAAGTTCTCGCTCGCAATCATCTCAAGATGCTCTGTCTGTCTTTCAAGTTCGCTCTCTATCGCTTGAAAAACCTCGGGGTCAAATTTTTCTATCGCATAACTCATCTATCAATCCTTTTATTTTTTTAATCTCTCTTTGCATGCATTGGCATCTATGCAAAACATATCTTTTCCATTTTTACCGAGCTTGAGCTCCCCTGCAACATCATTCCCACATTTTTTGCATTGTGCTTTTGTTTCAAGTTGCACCTCTTTTTGTGGAGCTTCCGGTCTCATAGCAGGAAAGAGCAATACATCTCTGATGGAGTGCTCATTACTGAGCATCATCACAAGCCTATCTATTCCTATGCCCTCGCCGGCAGTTGGTGGCATACCGTAACTTAGCGCCTTGACATAATCCAAATCCATATGCATCGCTTCATCATCACCGCTTACCTCTTTGGCTTCAACTTGTGCTTTAAATCGCTCATACTGGTCAATCGGGTCATTGAGTTCACTAAAACCGTTTGCTATCTCTTTGCCTGCAATAAAAAGCTCAAATCTCTCTGCGATATCGGGGTTGGCATCATTTCGTCTTGCAAGTGGTGAGATGTCGATAGGAAAATCAGTCACAAAAGTAGGGTTGATGAGTTTTGCCTCAACAAATTCATCAAAAAGTTCAGCTTGGAGATACCCAAGTGAGAGATTGGCATCTACTTTGAGCCCATTTTCTCCTAAATACTCTATAATCTTTGCTCTGTCATCCACAATGTCGCTTGGAACCCCGCCAATTTCTTGCAACGCATCAAGATACGCAATCTTTTTAAAAGGTGTTGCAAAGTCAATTTCCAGCTCTCCGTATGGAAGTTTAGTAGGGAGATTAAGTTCCTCAAAAAGGTAAGCAAACATACCTTCACTCAATTCCATAAGATCCATATAGTTGTGATATGCCCAGTAAAACTCTAGCATTGTAAACTCAGGATTGTGTGTATGATCCATCCCCTCGTTTCTAAAGTTTCTGTTGATCTCAAAGACAGCCTCCATGCCACCGACTACCAATCTCTTGAGGTAAAGTTCCGGTGCAATTCTAAGATACCTCGCGACATCCAGTGCATTGTGATGTGTGATAAACGGTCTTGCATTTGCGCCACCGGGGATCGGATGAAGCATCGGTGTTTCGACCTCTAAAAATGCTTTTGCTTCAAAAAATCTACGCACGAGTGAGACGATCTTACTTCTGAGTAAAAAGGTATCTTTTACCTCAGGATTCATGATCATATCAAGATAACGCTGTCTATATCGGAGCTCTTGATCTTGCAATCCGTGAAATTTTTCAGGCAATGGAAATAGAGTTTTAGTCACTATTTCAAAAGAGCTACAGTGCAGCGTTAGCTCACCTGTTTGCGTGATAAATGGAAAACCTGTAGCGACGACGATATCACCGACCTCGATAAGTTTTTTGATGCCGTTATAATATCCCTCGGGCAGATCATCTCTCGAGTAGTAGAGTTGCACCATACCATCACCGTCTTGTATCTTTGCGAAAGCAGCTTTCCCCATGATGCGAAGAAGCTTGATGCGCCCCCTTAGAGTGCATTGCGCTTTTTCATCTCGTTGATTCTCTGCATCTTTGACATAGTCAAACTGCACTTTAAATCGATCAGAACTTATAGCCTCTTTTTTGCTATTTGTGTAGGGGTTGATGCCTAGTTTTTTAAGCTCTTCGGATTTCTTTATTCGCTCTTGAATATAGGTATTCTCAAATATCAATTTTTACCTCTCTTTTTTTGACAAGTCTCACAAATGCCTATAAGTTTCATGTGATGATCTTTGAGTGTAAAGTTAAGCTTTTTTGCTATTTCATTTTGTCGCTTTTCGATCGTTTCATCGTAAAATTCTTTGATAAGACCACACTCTGAGCAGACAATATGATCGTGGTGTTTTGTAAGTCCAAATTCATATTTTTTTCCTTGGGCATCAAAAGAAAGCGATGTTACCATGCCCGATTCTTCAAGCAGGGTAAGTGTTCTATAGATTGTTGCTATGCCTATCTTCATATCTTCATGACCCTTTTTGAGTGCCTCATTGATCTCTTCAGGAGTAAAATGTCCCTTGTTGTTGTAGATAAAAGAGACGATTGCTTCTCTCTGTTTCGTGTATTTAAGTCCATTAGTTTTAAGTGTCTGTTTAAATTTTTCTAAAATTTTGTCAAAATTTTCAATCATTGTTCACCTGCTTTCTGATCCATTGTTTTGTTGGCATCAATACTTGGGATATTTTCAAAATCTATGTTTTTAAGATCAATATTGATCAGATAAGAACCCGTTTTTAACAAGGGTTCATAGAGGATACTCTTTTGTATTTTTGGGATAAAATTACTTTTTACCATCTCGATATTTGACAGTGCTGCCGTGATAAGAGCAAAGATGATAAAATATTTTCCGCCTCCGGTAATAAAGCCAAGTATATTATTTAAAAAACCAAGGCCACTCATATTGATAAGTTTTGAAAAAGCACTGCCTACAGCTATTGCTCCCCACCAGAAGAGGGCTAAGATTGCCATAAATGCTATAAGTTTTAAGATTGCATCATTTTCAAAAGAGTATATGTTGTTATTGATAAAATCAGCAACGACGAGATTGAATCTGGAGCCTAAAAAAACTCCAAGTACAAGACCAAGCAGACCGATAATCTCATTTACAAAACCCCTCAAAAGACCCTTGAGCCCTAAGATGAGTACAATTGAGCCGATGATGATATCAAAATAATGTATGCCATTCATAAAAAATATCTACCTTAAAAATAATGGCTTATTTTACCCACTGATGAGTAAAAAGCATCTTAGTATGGTCTTGGCATTAGTTTAGCTAGTTCATCAGGCGCATTGGCATATTGGAAAGCATTTTCTTTTGAGATAGCACCTTGCTTGACGAGATTGAAAAGAACTTGCGTTTGTGTCTGCATGCCCGTGCCTTCTTGACCCAGCTGCATTTGCGAATAGACTTGATGCACTTTATCTTCCCTGATAAGGTTAGCTATCGCGTGATTCATAACCAATATCTCTGAAGCAGCAATCCTTCCTTTATTGATTTTTGGGATAAGTGTTTGTGAAATGATAGAGACTAGAGAAGTTGAGAGCATAGCTCGAATCTGTGGCTGTTCATCGCCTGTGAAAACATCAAGAATCCTGTTGATTGTTCTTGCAGAAGAGCTTGTATGGAGTGTTCCAAAAACCAAGTGTCCGGTCTCTGCGGCTGTCAGCGCAGCTTCGATAGTCTCTTTATCCCGCATCTCCCCGATAAGTATGACATCGGGGTCTTGTCTGAGCGCGTATTTGAGTGCCGTGGCAAATGTTCGCGTATCTTTTTCTACTTCTCTACACGAGAAGACGGATTTTTTATTTCTATGGATAAACTCCACTGGATCCTCAATGGTGATGATATGTTTTTTTTGAGTTAAATTGATCTCATTGAGCATCGCGGCAAGTGTTGTTGATTTCCCTGAGCCCGTAGGTCCCGTTACAAGGATAAGACCTTTTTCTCTTTGCATCAATTTTTTATAGAGTTGTGGTGCACCTAGCTCATCTAGGGATGGAACATCAAAAGGGATCGTTCTAAATGCTGCCGCAACATCGCCGAGTGTTCTATAGAAGTTCGCTCTAAATCTCCCAATACCCTCAAGCTCTATCGAAAAGTCAAGCTCATTGAACTCTTCAAACTGGTGTTTTTGTTTCTCTTTAAGTAAAGAGTATGCCATCTCTTCGATATCTTTCCCTGTCAACTTTGGTAGATTAACCGGCTTCAAAATCCCATCAAGTCTGATAAGAGGTTCACAATTTGCAACAAGGTGAAGGTCTGATGCCCCATATGTGGTAACACTTTTTAGTAATTTTTTGATATTAAATTCATTTTCCATTCTGGCTCCTTGGTTTATTCGATTATAGCCGGAACTATAAAAAAGTTATCTTCGCTTTGTGGCGCATGTTTGAGTATATCTTGTGAACTTTTTTGATCCTTTTGTATGGTATCTTCCCTCATCGGTGTGCCTCCGTCAAGTGTTGAGAAAGAAGCATCAAGATTTGAAGTGTCAAGTTCACCTAGATTTTCTACATATTTGACGATCTCATTTAGCTGTCCGAGAATCTCCTCTTTTCTTGAGTCATCAACCTTTAAGTGAGACAATTTTTCTAGCTTTTCTAAAACGGTGTTATCAAAATTCACAATTTATCCCTATTTGAACTTAGTTTTTCGATTATCATTATATATTAAATAGCTTTAAGATATAACTTGATTATAATAAAGTAAAAATAAGGGGTTTTATAATGTTACAACAGATTGATATGGGCTCTGATGAGTTTAAACATGAGCTTGAAAAGACTAAAAAGTTTACTGATAAAGTGTGTAAAACTTTTGGTTTTGTCTACCATCCGAATGAGGATGTCAATGAGGGTGTCTTGATGGGGCTTGCAAGGCACAAGTTGCTTTATGGAAAGCGATTTTGTCCCTGCTTTATGGTCGTTGAAGAGGACGGAAAAATGAAAAGTGCTGATGATAGGATATGTCCATGCAAACCGGCTCTTGAGTTGGAGATACCAAATGAAGGAAAATGCCACTGTGGGATATTTTGCACTCCCGAATATGTAAAAAATAACAGTTAGAGGGAAAGGGTTGTACGATAAGAGAGATATAAGCTCAGATGAGTTGGAGGCGATGTTAAAACAGAGAGAGCAGGACGAGATCGATTTTTTACTCATAGATGTAAGAGAGTCTTTTGAGTATGATGAAGCGTATATTGAGGGGGTTGATCTTCTGAAGCCTACATCGGAGTTTTCAAGCTGGGCGAGAGATTTTCTAGAGAATGAAAAGGATAAAAAACTGATTTTTACCTGTAGAACTGGCAATAGAAGTGCACAGGTACAACACATCTTAATGCGCAATGGACATAAAGATTGTGTCAATCATATTGGTGGAATTGTATCTTATCGTGGTAAAATAGTAGCACCAAAGCAATAAGGATGAGAGATGAGTGTTGTGGACATTCTTTTAAAGTTACTCAGTTTTAGATCGATAACCCCCGAAGATGATGGTGCGTTTGATTGGATTGAAGCATATTTAGATGAGTTTGAAGCCATATATTACAACGAGGCCGGAGTTAAAAATCTTTTTTTAACAAAAGAGTTTGGCAAAGGTGCGCATCTCTGTTTTGCCGGGCACATTGATGTTGTTCCCCCGGGTGAGGGGTGGGAGAGCAATCCTTTTGTACCTATGATTGATGAGGGCTATATCTACGGTAGGGGAGCACAAGATATGAAAAGCGGTGTCGCTGCATTTCTTGCCGCACTCAAAGAGAGCTCAAATTTTCAAGGAAGACTCTCCGTGCTACTCACATCTGATGAGGAGGGGGATGCTCTGCATGGTACAAAAGTGATGTTAGAGCATCTCAAAAGCATCAATCTTTTGCCCGAGTATTGCGTCGTAGCAGAGCCAACATGTGAGGAGCATTTTGGTGATGCTTTCAAAGTGGGCAGGCGAGGCTCTATCAATGGAGTGATTACGGTTCACGGCGTTCAAGGGCATGCCGCTTATCCTGAAAAATCAAAAAATCCTATCCATATGATAGCTCCAATATTAGCTGAAATTGCCGGTGTCGAGCTTGATAGCGGTGATGCATTTTTTGCGCCAAGTAGACTCGTCATCACTGATATTCGCTCCGGCTTCGAAGTAACCAATGTAACGCCTGATGTTTTAAAGTTGATGTTCAATGTCCGAAACTCTACAAAGACATCAGGCGAGGCGATAGAGGCATTTATCAAAGATCATTTTGCCGGAGTTGATTATGATTTGAGATTAATGCAAAGTGCTGAGCCTTTTGTAACGAGAGAATCTATATTGGTTGACTATTTAGCCAAAAGTATAGAAGAGATTACGGCATTAAAACCAAAAAGCTCAACAGCAGGCGGGACGAGTGATGCTAGATTTGTCGCCGCTTATGGTATAGATGTGGTAGAATTTGGAGTCAAGAATGATAGGATACACTCTAAAAATGAGCGAGTCGGTATCGATGAGGTTGAAGCACTCTATGAGGTGTTTTTAAAAGTTATAGAGGCATTTAAGATAAAGGATTGACTTGAAAAGAGTACTATTTTTACTTTTGGCTTTATCTGCTCTGATTTTTGCAGATGGGCTCAACTGGCGGGCAACACTCGGCGATGCTATAAGTGTGGCAAAAAAACAAGATAAGATGATTATGGTTTTTGTTGAGAGTGACTATTGTAGATGGTGTAAAAAGATGAAAAATAGAACTTTTATCAATCCCAATGTAGTCCAGAGGCTCTTGCAAATAGAGGCAGTAAAAGTGAAGCGAGATGATTATGATACACTTCAAGATTTCCCTTCCATACGGGGTGTTCCCACGATATTTTTTATCACATCGGATAAAAAGATCGTAGGGCAGATTGTCGGTTATGTTGATCCGGTTGATTTTTTGAGCTACCTTAATGATGCGCAAGCTAAAGCGAAGAAGCTAAAAAAAGAGATATAGGATGCTCTACAAAAAACCAAGACTCAGCGAATATATCTTAGCAAGAGTTGTAACGGTTTCTCTTGGGCTCTATCTTCTCTTTTTTATTATCATGCTCTCCTTTTTAGGGTCCAATAGGCTTGCTTGGCTCTCTTTAGCGTTTGTTGCGCTTGCTTTTATCGCATTTATCTATATAGTGTATAGAGGAACAAAGAGCGTTCAAAAAGAGCTCTCGATAGTCAATAAATATCTCGCAAATCTTGAAGAGACCGATGTAATCGATTATGAGACGAAATTTTTCGCTAAAGAGTTTGAACAGATCAATGAAAATCTCATCAAAGTGCTGAGTAAATACAAAAAAAGAGAGGAGATGAAACAAAAATACACCTCCAAACTAAAACTCAAAAATCGCCAAAGAAGCGATATGATCTCAGCCATTGCCCATGAGTTTAGGAACCCAATCGCCGCCATTATGGGATATGCACAGACGCTTGAAGATGATAAAGATCTCAGTGATGCGATGCGAGATAGATTTTTAAGCAAGATCAATGCAAATAGCCAAAAGATAGAGGACCTCCTTAAAAGGCTTATCTTGTGGAATAAGTTTGAAAGTGGCGAGGCGAGACTGGAGAAGACAAATTTTCGCATCACTTCTTTGGTAGAGAACATTGCTCAGGATCTTAAAGAGAAATATAAAGGCAGAGATATTCTCGTCCGGGGTGAGGATTTTAGTATCGATGCCGATAGAACACTCATGGAAGTCGTTGTTAAAAACCTTATAGAAAATGCGCTCAAATACTCTAGCGAAGATGTTGAGGTCAAACTAGAAGGCAGAAAGATAAGTATTGTAGATAAGGGTGTGGGTATCTCCGAGGAGCATCTCGATAAGGTAACGAAGAAGTTTTATCGCTCCGGTACGCATAATTGGGATAACTCTATGGGATTGGGGCTTTCTATCGTCAAAACGATTCTTTCACTGCATGGTAGTTACCTTGAGATAGAGAGCAAAGAGAGTGAGGGCTCTACCTTCTCATTTGAGATGTGATAGCGCCATGCAGTATGATCTAGATATCAAGAGCAAATACGCGCAAATATTTAAAACCATACGCAAGATACTCCTTTCTTACCCTCAAATCAAAGAGTTTAAAAATGCCAAGCAGACCTCTTATGGTGATGCGTATGGCGTAGTTGTTATGATGAGGAGTAAAAAAGAGTATTTAGTTGTTGCTTTTGGAAGAGGACATAAGCTTCAAGAGAAGTTTCCACAGCTGCAAGGGAGCGGCAAGATAGTCAGACATCTCTATTTTAAAGAGAGCGATAGTGTGGATGAAGCACGCTTGCGCGAGATGATAGAGGAGAGTTTTATCTTGGGGTTAGAGGCAGATGAGATAAAGCGCTTGAGGGCTATAAGGAGTGGGAGAGGGTGAGTTGGCTCACCAACTCTTTATCTTTTAAGGCATTGTATATTCAGCCAATCCACACTGCGTAACCTTCATGCAATCCATAGTGTTTTTAGCTCTAAATCCGCTCATGCATTTGATTGTTTTTTCCGACCAGTGTTGACACTCTTGAAAGCAGGTGTTATAAGCAGCATTGCGATCTGTTTGGGTATCATCATCAGCATAAGAGACACAGTATTTGTAGTTGTAGCATGCCTTAGTGCATCGATAGTCTATAGGTTTTTCAGGCTCATATTCGTAAGGGTCTTGCGTGTCTTCCGTGCGGCAGCTTCCCTCATTGATATTGATTTGATCACATTTTGTAGCTTTACTCATGCACTCAATAGCGCTATCTTTCCAGCCGTTGCAATGCGTTAAGCAGTCATCTAGATTGATATTTGCATCAGGGCAAAGTGCTTTTATCTTGTCATGACAGACCGTAAAGCAGTTAGCTTCATCAAATTCAGGAGGTGTAGGTGTTGATGAGTTACACCCGACAAAAAAGAAAATCACGGGAATCAAATAGAGGTATTTTTTCATCTTCTTGCCTTTATGCTTTATTAATTTAATTGTAACATAAAGTAATTTAGTTCCGTTTGACAAATAATTATCTGAATAATTAAATATATATAACAATATATATCATTTTAATTAATGAAAAAACGCATAATTTTTTATCAAAATTGCTACCATTTTGCTATAGTTATATAAAAATCTCTTATTTTTCTTTAAAATATTTCCTTTTTAATAATATTTCATATACACTATATCTAAAGCATATTGTTTTTGAATAAATTAATAAATATTGCTTATATTTATTATAACTAACAAAAGGAGGCGCTATGAAGTTAGGGTTTTTGGTAGATCTTCACCTTTGCATGGGATGCAAGGGGTGTGAAGTAGCCTGCAAAGTTGAAAATGAGGTTCCTCTTAGTTCATGGAGATTGAGGGTCAAATATCTCGATAGAGGAGTATTTCCCGATACTTCTAGAAGTTTTACGCCACTTCGATGTAACCACTGTGAAAATGCACCCTGTGAGAGGATATGTCCCGTATCGGCACTTCATTACCTTGATAACGGCATCGTTAATATAGATAACGAAAGATGCATAGGCTGTGCCGGCTGTATGATGGCATGTCCGTATGGTGCTATCTATATGGATCCGGAGACAAATACCGCTGACAAATGCACCTACTGTGCCCATAGAGTTGAGGGTGGTTTACTGCCGGCTTGTGTTGTTGCATGTCCTGTTGAGGCAAATATTTTTGGAGATATAGAAGATGATACAAGTCACATATCTCAGTATATCATGGCACACAAAGGGAATGTGCAGGTAAGAAAACCGGAAAAACATACCAACCCTAAGCACTATTATGTTGGCGGTGGTACCTCTTCGCTTGATCCGCTTGCACATGAGAGAATCGAAGGGTATGGGCTTTTCAATAATATCACACACCTTAAAACAAACGGTGATCCGCATCACGGCATAATCGATAGATTTTTAGCACCTTTTAAATCGCACGAAAAAGACAATAAAAGTTTTATGCAATCTGACAAAACCGAAAAAGGAGGTCACTAATGCAAGAGACAATTAACGCCACACAATCACTCGTCACGCTTGATGTTGCACTCCCGGGGATTATCTGGGGAGGTATCATTACTATCAATATGTGGGCAAAGAGTATCGGCACGGGAGTTATCATAGTCGGTGCGTATCTTCTTTTTCGCCATAAAAAAGAGCAGATGCCAAACTATAGATGGCTCATACCGCTTATCGCATTTATCGCGCTCAATGTCTTTTTGCTCTTTACGCTCATCGACTTGCACCAGCCTTATAGGATGATAAATATATTTCTTCATCCGCACTTTACCTCTGCAATCACGGTTGGAGCTTGGATAGCATCTCTCTTTACGCTTTTGGTATCAGTGATGCTTATCATCGGACTTGCAAGTGGTTTTCCTGATGTTCTCAGACACAATGGTGTTGCGAAAAAGTTACGAGGGAGCGAATCGCTCTACGATAAACTTTCTCCGATTGTTCTATTTTTGGCATTTCCTGTGACGCTCTATACTGCGATCATTATGGCAGAGTCCAGTGCGAGAGAGTTATGGCAAGCACCTACGGAGCTCACGCAGATGTTTTTAGCCGCACTCATAGCAGGTGCAGCTACACTCTTGCTTTTTAGTGCAAAATGGAGTGATGCAGTGAAAAAGGATATCACGCTCGTGTTGATATTTGCTGTTACTTTTAGCTTTTTGATCTATATGGGTGAATACTTTTTCTCATTTAAATCATCAGAAGCTGAGGCAACTCTGGCATACATTCATCTAGGGGGCACCTATAGTATCCAGTTTTGGGTAGCGATGATATTGGGATATATCTTACCATTTTTCTTAGGTATCCTCTCTATTAAAGAAAACACAAAAAGCGTTGCAAAAGTTGCTGCTGTTTCGGCTCTCATAGGGCTTTATTTGGCAAAAGATGTTTGGCTAAAAATACCTCAACTATTACCGTTGAGCTAAGGAGATTGATATGGTTAAAAAGATGAATCAAAACAGAGAAAGTTTTTTTGAGAGCAGAAGAAATTTCCTCAAAAATAGTGCCTATACCGTAGCTGGAACAACGCTTACTCTAGGAGTTTTTAAAACTATCGTAGATACGCCTGCAAACGCTTCAAGTGAGTTTACATCTACCCCAAAAACACTCTTTTCTTATCCAAATCCAAAAGAGTGGGATAGTTATGTCGAGCTTGATGGTAATGATTGGAAAAGAGGCGGTATCGGCAGAAGAGGGATTAAGAGTGAAAAAAATCCTGAGGGTATCACGGCGACAGAATATATGCTCGTTCCTACTGCTTGTTCAAATTGTGAAGCATCATGTGGATTGACGGCTTGGGTTGATTTGAGCTCTTACAAAAAAGGTGGTCAGCTTAAAGTAAGAAAATATATGGGAAATCCTCTGCATGCGGGAAGTAGAGGGAGAAATTGTGCCAAAGGATATGCAGCGCAATCGCAAATGTATGATCCCGATAGAATCCCATTCCCACTCAGAAGAGCTCCCGGAAGCAAAAGAGGCGATGGGAAATGGGTGCGAACTACTTGGGATGAGGCGATGAGCGAGATAGGCTCTAAAATCGCAAGTCTGCTTAAAAGTGATGATGAGGTCTCTAAGAAGATGTTTATGTATCAAGTGGGTCGTCCAAATGAGAATGGTTTTGGTGCAAGAGTGCCACAATCTCTCGGCGTAGATGGTTGGAACTCACATACAAATATCTGTAGTGCGGGTGCTAGAGAAGGAACAATCCAGTGGACAAATGATGATAGAAATTCTCCTGATTGGGCGAATGCCGATCTTATCTTTTTGCAATCTTCTCACGCAGCAGATGCAGGACACTATTTCCAACAAGCCGCAGGGCGAATAGCTGATGCGAGAAAAAGAGGCGCTAAGCTTGTCGTTATGGATCCTCGGATGTCAAATTCAGCCGGTATGGCTGATCTTTGGGTGCCTTGTTGGCCGGGAACCGAAGTAGCGCTTTATCTCTATCTTGCCAATAGAATTCTCAATGAAAAAGGGCTCAATGGTGACTCTTTGGTCAACCACAATTTTGTAAAAAAATGGGTCAACTGGGATAGACTGATGTCAAACAAAGAGTATCTCTCGCTCCTTGTTGAAAAGGGTTATATCAAATCAGTGCCAAAAGGTGATAGCTATGAAGATTTCATAACGATGATATCAGAGATGTATAGTCCATATACGCTTGATTTCGTGGTTAAAGAGTGTCGCATTGAGGCGAAAACAGTAGAAAAACTCTATGATATGTTTATCGATGCAGGCGCAAGGGTTGCGACCTATATTTGGAGAGCCGGTCCTATAGGACACAGAGGCGGATGGATGAACGCAAGAGCAGCATTTTTGCCGTTTGTTCTTCGAGGTGCTATGGCGGGCGATAAGGGTGGCATGGGACTTCACCATTGGCATGTAATCTCGGTTAACGGTAAAGGTGACAAGGCAACAGTTTCAGGTGTTGCGCCGGACAAAGTAGATGTTTGGAATGAGTTGGCTTGGCCACCGGAGTATCCTTTGAGTGCTTATGAGATGAGCTTTTTATTGCCGCATTTGCTCCTTGATGATGAATGGAGAGCAAAATGGAATGCCAAAGGGCTTAAAGTGCCTGAAAAGTTAGGCGTTTATGTACCACGTATCTACAATCCGGTCTGGATCAATCCTGATGGATTTAGATGGATAGAGGCACTTAAAAGAGAAGACAAGGTCGAGCTCTCTTTTAACCTCTCGCCGACATGGTCTGAGACAAATTGGTTTTGTGATTATGTATTGCCGGTGGGATTAGCAGGGGAGCGACACGATCAGCAATCAGAGGCAACACAGCCTTCTCGCTGGCTCAGCTTTAGAAATCCGGCTCTTAGGGTTGCGCTTGAAAAAATGGGATGGAAACCAAAAAATCCAGCGAGAGCAACACTTGAAGCACATATCGAAGCAGGTCTTGGTGAGATATGGGAAGAGGTTGAGTTTTGGGCAAATATCATGGTAGATTATGTTGACCCTGACGGATCACTTGGAGTACGAGAACATTGGGCTTCTAAAGAGGATCCAAGTAGAGCAGTGACGATTGCTGAGTGGTATCAAGAGGCATTTGATAATCTGCCAAACCTCAAAGCAGCAGCAAAGATAAAATACCCTGATTCTAAGTATCCAAACTATGAGATGATGCGCGATATGGGTACTTGGCTTGAAGAGGATAATATCTATAAACCGCAAGAGAGACCACTCGAAAAAGAGGGCGATGCCTATATCGTAGAGGGCAAGAGATATGAGGCGAGTCAAGTGACCAAAGATAAATTTGGCACACTCCTTGTTGCGGATGCACATGGAGAAAAAGAGGCGATAGGTATCGAGATTGATGGAGAGATCATGGATGGCTTTCATACGCTGAGTAAAAAACTTGAGTTCTTCTCTGAATGGTTTGCACAGTGGAAATGGCCGGAGTATGCCGTGCCTATCTATCCGAAGAGCAAAGCCGAGAGAAAAGAGATGATTCATCTTGTGACACAAGTGCATCATGATTATATGAATGGAGAGAATGAGTTTGCACTCAATACGATTTTTAGATTGCCATACAATATCCATACGCGATCGGTTAACTCAAAACATCTTATGGAGATATCGCAAAATCACAATCCTGTATGGATACACACAAGTGATGCCGCGCGACTTGGCATCAAAAGAGGTGATTCCATAAAAGTGACGATTACTGATACGCTTTGTGGTTTAGAGTCGGGCTATTTTATAGCAATGGCAGTGCCGACAGAGGGTACGATGCCGGGCGTGCTTGCTTGTTCTCATCATGCAGGAAGATGGAAGCTTAAAAATGCCATTGAGATACCCGGGTTTGAGCACAAATTAGGTGTTCTCGGACTCGGCGCTCCACTTTTTGAGATGCATATGGATGGAGAAATCGGTACGATGAAACCTCTAGAGGGTATCAAAGAGGGGATGCTCAAGCGACCTGATACTTGGCAGTTTAAAGAGTACAACAAGGACCTTGACAATATCTGGTGGGATGGACTTAGTGGCTCATGGCAAAATGCAGTTGCTGCCGCACACCCCGATCCGATAGCAGGAAACCATGCTTGGCACCAAAAGGTAATTATAGAAAAAGCTAAGCAAGGAGAGGTGATAGGCGATATCTATGTCAATTATGCAAATAACATGAAAATTTATCAAGCGTGGAGAGATCAACTCACAAGACCACTTGAAGCAGGCGATACACTTAGAAGACCGGTGCACATGAAGCGTCCCGGTCCAAAGATATCTAAAAAAGGTTACAGTGTAGAGATTATAGGCTAGAGCATGAGAATATCTCACGCTCTTAGTTGACTCTTTGTCGTTTTTTAAATACTATATCTCTAAATAAGATTGTGAGGTTCCAATGAATTCCTTTAAAGAAGAAACAAATGCTCGTCAAGCACTCTATAGCTTCATCGCAAGATTGATGTTGGTCGAAGTTGATGAGAAATTTTTAGAGAGCTTTGAGAGTGAAGCAAATCTTCTCTCTATGTTCCCGAACTACAAAGAGTGGAGCAAAAAAAAAGAGTTCTCAAGAGCAGATTTGATCGCACAATATCTCAATGTTGATTTTACAAATCTCTTTTTGATGCATCTTATCCCCTATGAGAGCTTCTATACGAGAGATGATCAGATGATAGAAAGTGGCGGCAATAACCCGATTATTGAGCTTTATAACTCCTATGATTTTAGAGTAGAGCTCGATAAAGCAAGGGTCATAAGCCCCGATCATATCGGTGTTGAGCTCGAGTTTATGTATATGTTGTGCAGTGCACTTCAAAAAGCACAAGAGGCTGATGATGCAGAGGGAATCGATGATATCCTAAGAGTACAAAAAGATTTTTTAGAGCAACATCTACTTCGTTGGGCACCGATGTTTCTTATCAATGTCAAAAGAGAATCAATCACACCGTTGTATCATGATGGAGCAGAGTTTGCGTTGGATTTTTTACTGAGTGATTTTGAGTATATAAATTCGAAACTCAAAAAGAGCTGTTAATCTATGCGATTAGAACTTGATGTAGCCAAATGCGTACGCGCAAAAAGTAAATTTTCTCTTTGTGTTTGTTGTGCTGGGGCATCGCCTGAGCATATCAGTATAGTAGAAAATATTCCTACATTTAAAAATCAAACAGGCATCGAAGCTGCCGCTTCAGTTGGAGCTTGCCCGTGTGAGGCGCTTGGTTTGAGCGGCATTGTTTTGAGTCGATTCTTTTTTGATTTTTTGGATGCAAAGAGTGATACGCTTGTACCATCAAAAGAGCTTCCTTGCTTATCGTTATTGAGTGTCGAGCATCTCCTCTCTCTTGCATTGGCACTAGAGCAAAATCTCAAAATAAATATTGGGAGCTATAATAGGGATTCCGTTCAATTGCAACAGATTTTAAAAAGAGTTGACGAGGTCAATCAAATACTCAGTGCAGTTTCTGCTAAAAAGATAGAGGTGATTCAAGAGCACTCAGAAGATGAGAGCGAATCTGTAGACAAGGATGAGAGTGGATCAAGAAGGGATTTTCTAACAAATCTTTCACTCAAAGGCGCACTCAAACAAAAAAAGCGTTTTGAGGAGTCCCTTGAGGCAGATGAGCTGAGTCAACACCTCTTAGAGAGTGATGATATAGCAAAACTCAAAGAGCAACATATCCCGGAAAAGAGAAAGATACTCTTTAGCGTTTTAAAATATTCTGATCTTTTTAAAAATAGTGTAGCCATCAAGAGAGAGAAGATAAGTTTCATCTCGGATAAGGTCGTAAATGATAGTTGTACAAATTGCCAAATGTGCTATAGGCTCTGTCCGAGCGGTGCACTCTCAAGCGATGGGAGGTTTTCACTAATCAATTTTGATGCTATGCTCTGCTTAAAGTGTCGTTTATGCCATGATGTGTGCGAGGTAGACGCCATAACGATGAGTCCCCATTTTGATCTTGGGGAGTTTGGGAAGCACCATCAAGAAACACTCATACGGTTTGATATAAAAAGATGTAATGAGTGCGGCAACAGTTTTACATATAGGGGTGGTGAGATGCTTTGCCCAAGGTGTAAAGTAGAAGAAGAAGAGGCTGCATCGCTTCATGAAAAAAGCGGTATTATATTTTAAAGGAGAGAGACTTGGAGCCACACGAGATACGACCGGATACACAGCTTTGTACTATTTTGGGTTTAGCAGGACAAAACTCTTTAGAGCGAAGAATTTTCAATAAGATACTCAAAACTGATGCGATCAATGCCACAGCCATCGCGCTCAATGTCAAAGAGGAGCATTTTGATTTTACCTTTACCAATATCGCACGATCAAAGATAGATAAAGTCATACTCTTAGATGAGTTTAAAGAGCGGGTACGCTCTTTTTGTGATATTTTAGAGAACGGGGATGAGGCGATCGATTATTTAGAGATCAAAGCAGGCAGGATAAGTGCTTTTTCTTTGGCAGGTGATATAGAAAAACTTTTTGACAATACGGAGGTACTCGATGAGAGCACTATAAAAGCAGCAAAAATGCTGTTGCTTGCTAGCAAATGGTATGGAACAAGTATGGATATCAACCGTATCCCGACACTTTTAGGAGAAGAGCGATGAAAGATATAGACGATTTAAAAAAAGCTTTTGAGGGTTTTGATGCCAATAAGTATTGTGCGCAAGGCACTTGTGAGAGTGAAGATGAGCTCAAGGATTATCCCTCTTTTACTGAGGCGCTCTATGCGAAGATCATGGCACCGAGTGTGAGCGGGGTCTATATATCAAGATGGGATATCAAAGATATAGCCGCAACAGCAGGTGATTCGATGGCGATCCATCCTAGAAAGAGGATGTTTGAGCTTTTGATGAAATATGCAAGTGATAGAGACAATATGCAGCGTGTTCTAGGTGCCTTAAGAGCACATATAGAAGATAAGATAGGGATATATGAAGAGTTTATTAGAAGAGCTCCTACGAGTAGTGCTATCTTTGAGAGTCATATCGCAAGAGCAAAGAAGACGATCGCTTTTTTACCTAAGATTTTAGAGGAGTATTTTTAACCTAGCATCTTATCAAGCCCTATCAATATCACCCCGCTTAATAGTCCGGCAGCAAGTCCTGCGAGGATATCATCGCCCATAACCCCAAGTCCGCCTTGCACCTTTCTATCGATCCAGCCGATCGTTGAAGGTTTCCATATATCAAAGAGTCTAAACGTTAAAAAGCTTAAAACAAAAGAGAGCATCACCCCAAAACCATAACTCACTTCTGCTCCTATTGGGTAGGCTATGATCATAGTAAGCCACATACCTGCTACTTCATCGATGACGATCTCTTGAGCATCATGCTCCTTAACTCTGTTTTCATATCGATTGATTTCAAATATACCGACGATAGTGATAGCAAGTGTAAGTATGGCGAGGCTCTCTAAGCCTAGAAAATAGATCACGGGAAGTCCTGCAACAAGAGCAGCCAATGAACCGGCAGTTCCAGGAGCTTTTGGGCTCAGACCGGCGCCGAAAAAAGTCAAAAAAAGTTTTTGTAAGTCCATGTTATTCCTATTTGAGTGATGTTGTTTGATAGAGCTCAATCAGTTTGATATAGAACTCCTCATCGCTATGATCTTCGAGCAGCCCACTACTTGGCATAAGCGAATAGTAGATCTCTTGGATATTTTTAAGTCTATTTGGAAAGAGTGCTGCTAGTATCGATGCGCTGATCTCTTTTCTTACCAAAATGGTTGGAGGGATGAGTCCTGATTGGATAAGCTTCATGATTGAATTTGAGTTGTAGTGTATGTGATGATGCCTCCCGTGTGGGCAGGTTGAATAGCTCACAAGCGTTTTACACACCTCGCAATAGACATACTCGTCAATCGTCGTGATATCAAGCCCTATATCTTTGCACTGATTGAAGATCGTATGGATCTCATTGTGATCATAGTAGAGTCCAAGCCCTCCATGATTTGTCCCTACTACAAGCTCATTACAACCATAATTTTTTACTAAAAGTGCATCAAGAATAAGCTCATTATACCCGGCAAATACATAGGTGTTTTCAAAAGGGACAATCGCAACTTTATTTGCAGGCAAGAAACGCTCAACATAGAGTTTGAGTGCATCATATCGTATATTAAAAGAGAGCCCCTCTTCGGTAAAAGGTTTTCGCAAGAAGAGAACGACGATATCTGACCTGCTCAGTGTATCTCGTATGACTCTCTCGTGTGATCGATTGAGAGGATTTGCTGCAAGCATCAATCCGGTGACTTTCTTTGCGTCATTTTTTTCAATCATCTCTCTTAACATTGAGATACTCTCATCAATTGGCGCATATTTTACATGATATTCACCACTCACAGCCAAAGAGCCGAGTCTTGTTATTGTATTTTTTACACCGGGATGCCCCATATCTGTTGTGCCATAAATGTTTTGAACTCGCTCTAAAGGATCAATCTCAAATACTTCCCCCACAATAAGCTCTCCGACCTTTTCTTTGTCGTTAATAAGATCAACAATCTCCCCGTTTTTAAGTGAGCGTATCACCTCTTGATTTCTTTTGCCGCTAGGCGCAAGCACAAAAGAGAAAGGGAAAGGCACACCTTTATAATACTTTGTCTCATTTACTTTTTTTGAGGTCTTGGAGTCCATAAGTCCATCAACAGGAGATATCAGCCCTGCTTTTACAAGTGCCAAGGACGAGAGCGCTTCGGTATCGATATAGATAGATTTATTTTTTCTTGTAGAGACCATACTTCTTCCTTTTTTCCCATAAGCTTTTTCTAGAAATTCCTAATTTTTTAGAGAGTTCCGTGTCGGGAAATTGATGCTGAAAAGTATTGATGATAAATTTGACATAATCATCGATAGTCAATACCTCATTTTGATGATAGAGCTTATCATCACTCTCTAATGTGACGGTTTCATAATCACTCTCTATGGCACTGTTTGTTGCTATGATGAACTTGTATGGCTTGAGAAGCTCCAAAACTTCATCTTGATCTTTTTTCTTGAGCCTATCAAAGTCACTAAAATAGAGGAGCGAACTCGCTGTCTGTTTTGTTATGGCATCCTTATACCCCTTCTCTTTAGCAGAGAGCATCGTGAGCGAGAGTTTATTTTTATAGGCATAATCAAAGACCATTTTATCAGCAAGTCTTAAATAGTTGGTGATGATAATGCACGGGGTTTTTAGCTTACTGATGTCATAGTCATATTCGATATTTGAGAAGATATTTTGGATATAGTCTTGGCAGAGGAGATTCTCTTTTTTGAGTGCTTGAAACTCTCTAAAGTGCTCGATTTTTCTTAGTAGTTCCTCTATCATAAAAGGCTTGACGATGTAGTCTTTTGCCCCTAGTTTGATGGGTTCGCTGACGGTGTCATTGTTGATATAGTTGACCATCAAGATGATAATCTTATCTTTATGTTTTTCGATAAGCGAGTTTATCGATTGCCCTTGCAGATTTGCAGAGAGCAGATAGACATCAGCCTCACGTTCATTTGCTTCTTTGACGGAGCTAAAAAGCTCAACTTCAAAGTTTTTCTCCATGAGTTTAGCAGCGATACTTTGCGCTAAATAGACCTCATTTTCTATGATTACTATCTTCATAAACTACCCCAATCTCTATAGGAAATATTGGCTATCGCGTGGACGCTTATCCCTTCACATCTGCCTATAAATCCCATTTTTTCCGATGTTGTTGCTTTGATGTTGATATATCTCTGCTCTAAGCCTATAATCTCGGAGAGTTGAGCCCCAATAGCATTTTTATACTCCGATATTCTTGGTTTTTGTGCGACGATAGTGGTGTCGATATTGACAATCTCAAAACCAAAATCATGGATCATTTTTACTGCATCTCGAAGTAGCAGAGTCGAGTCTATATCTTTATATGCTGCGTCATTATCGGGAAAGAAATCCCCTATATCACCCAAATTACTTGCACCTAAGAGTGCATCAATGATAGCATGGATAAGTACATCCCCGTCACTATGAGCTTTACAGCCGACATCGGATTGTATCTCTACGCCTCCGAGGAGGAGTTTTTTCCCCGCCTCAAATTGATGTGTATCTATGCCAAAACCCATGAAGTTTTTCTTTGCAGCTGTTTGGAGGCAATCCAATTTTTTAAGATCATCTTTGCTTGTGAGTTTCATAGCTTTTGCCGAGCCCTCTACAAAATGTATCTTGCCACCTTGATGAGCGATAGCACTGCTCTCATCTGTAAACTCTTTCGTATCTATAAGAGATTTTTTGAGTACTTGTGTAACACTAAGCTGTGGAGTTTGTATCAATTTTACACGCTCTCTGTCGATATTTTCATTATCATAATAGATAGTATCTATAGGAGCAATCGCAGGTACGATGCAATCTGCCTCGCCTTTTTGATCCAATATTCGCTCTATCATCTCATGATCTATGCAACATCGTGCTACATCCGTGATCAAGACATAGGGGCTCTCGACGAGCGAAAGGGCATTTTTTAGAGACTCTTGTCTGCTTGATCCGCCTTCTATGAAAGCAAAATCGGCAAATTTTTTCATATAGACTATCTCTTTTTTAGATCCGGTAATAATTATCTTATTAAAATTATATTTTTTGAATTGATTTGCTACGAAAAGCCACAATGGTGCATCATCTATATACAACCACTGTTTTTTAACAGGGCTCTCAAATCGTGTTGAAGAGCCTGCTGCAAGCAAAATCAGGGTTATGTCTCTCACGTAACGATCCTTTATTGGTTTGTAATGCTAAGTGTAACTAAATTATACACTCCATATACTTGATACAATCTTTTTTGATGATCGATTAAGTTTTTTTCTACCTAAGATTAGGTAATTTATGAGAAACATTATCTGATTTATTTTTTTTTATATGAGTTTAAGATTTAATAAGTATAAATATCTAGATAATATCTAAGGACGGTCTATGAGAGAAAAGTGGATAGAGAAGAGAAAAGAGCATCCGGTACAGACGCAGATGTATTTTGCCAAGCAAGGTATCATCACCGATGAGATGGCGTATGTAGCGAGCCAAGAAGATATCGATCCGGAGCTTTTGCGAAGTGAGATTGCAAGAGGACGGTGCATCATTCCTGCCAATATCAACCACAAGCACCAAAAACCGATGGCGATTGGTATGGTAGCGAGTTGCAAAATCAATGCAAATATAGGCTCATCTGCTCTTGCTTCTGATATTGCCGGTGAGATTGAGAAAGTAGATGTTTGTTTGAAATACGGTGCAGATACCATTATGGATCTCAGTACCGGTGGTGATTTGGATAGCATCAGAGAGGCAGTCATCGAGCATTCAAGTGTGCCTATTGGGACGGTGCCTATCTATCAGATACTTCATGATTGTAATGATAAGATTGAGGATTTGACGATTGAGAAGATGCTTGAAGTTATCGAAAAACAGGCAAAGCAGGGAGTAAGCTATTTTACCGTACATGCAGGATTTTTACTCCGTTTTATGCCACATATTGCCAAAAGAAAGATGGGAATCGTGAGTCGTGGTGGCTCTTTGATGGCAGCTTGGATGATGCATTATCATAGAGAAAATCCTTTTTATGAGGCGTATGATGCCATTCTTGATATCTGCCAAAAGTATGATGTTGCACTCTCACTCGGTGATAGCCTGCGTCCGGGATGCCTCCATGATGCAAGTGATGAGGCGCAATTGAGTGAGTTAAAAATATTAGGCGAGCTTACACTGCGAGCATGGGAAAAAGATGTACAGATCATGATAGAAGGACCGGGGCATATACCACTCAATCAGATTGAGAGAAATATGAAGATAGAGCGTGAATACTGCCATGAAGCACCGTTTTATATCTTGGGCCCTCTTGTTACCGATATCGCTGCGGGGTATGATCATATCAGCTCAGCGATTGGTGCGGCAGTCGGCGGTTGGCACGGAGCGAGTATGCTCTGCTATGTGACGCCAAAAGAGCATCTCGGGCTTCCTAATGCCAAAGATGTAAGAGAGGGGATCATCGCCTATAAGATAGCTGCGCATGCTGCGGATATCGCTAGAGGGAGAAAAGGCGCGCGTGATGTGGATGATGCGATGAGTGATGCACGGTATCGATTTGATTGGAATCGCCAATTTGAGCTCGCACTCGATCCCGATAGAGCCAAAGAGTTTCATGATGAAACGCTCCCCCAAGATGTCTTTAAGGAGGCAGAATTCTGCTCTATGTGCGGTCCGAAATTTTGCTCTTATAAGATAACGCAAAGCATTATAGAAGAGCACAAAGAGTCTATGAATTGATAAAAAGTTTTAGCACATTATGCCAAGCAGAGATGTGTCAAAACTTCTAAAATAGATTTGCTTTTTTAATTAAGAGTAAAATTATATTATTTGGTTAAAATTCAAAAACTTTAAAAGAGCTTTAACAATTAAAAAGGAAAAAAGATGGCAACAAAAGAAGAGATTTTAGAAGCTTTAAAAAATGTGATTTATCCGGGCTTCACAAAAGATATCGTTACTTTTGATTTTATCAAAGATGTTGTAGCGCAAGGCGAAAAAGCTTCAGTAGCACTCGAGATTACATCAAGCGCACCTGAAGTAAAAGAGCAGCTTACCAAAGATATCGAGATCGAGCTTAAAAAGATAGGCGTGAATGAGGTTGCATTGATTATCAACCAACCAAAAGCACCTGTTGAAAAAAGCAACACCATTAGCGGCAAAAACTTAGTGCCGCATATCAAAAATTTTGTGATGATAAGCTCAGGAAAGGGGGGCGTTGGCAAATCAACTACCTCTGTCAATCTTGCTATCGCTATGGCGATGCAGGGTAAAAAAGTAGGACTTCTGGATGCAGATATCTATGGTCCAAATATTCCAAGAATGATGGGGCTAAATGATCAAAGACCTGAAGTCCAAAACAATCAAGTCATACCACTCAAAGCTTATGGCGTTGAGGTGATGAGTATGGGCTCACTCATGGAAGAGGGGCAATCACTCATCTGGAGAGGCTCTATGGTTATGAAGGCGATTGAGCAACTTCTTCGTGATATCCTCTGGAGTGATCTTGATGTACTTGTTATCGATATGCCACCGGGAACAGGAGATGCACAACTTACCCTCGCACAATCAGTTCCGGTAACGGCGGGCATTACCGTCACAACACCGCAAGAAGTGAGCTTGGATGACAGCAGAAGAAGTTTGGATATGTTCCAAAAACTTCATATCCCGACAGCCGGAGTGATCGAAAATATGAGCGGCTTTATATGCCCGGAGTGTAGTACGGAGTCCGATATCTTTGGTATGGGTACGAGTGAAGCGGTCGCTAAAGAGTTTGATACCTGTTTGATGACTCGCATACCTATCGAGCCGGCGATCAGAATAGGTGGTGATACGGGTGCACCGGTTGTCTATAATCAACCCTCAAGCGAGAGTGCAAAACGATACCAAGAGGCAGCTTCTCAGCTTCTCAACTTTATAGATGAGGTTAACAAAGAGGGCAGAGCTGATAATAGTGCTATCCAACCGACAACTCCTCCGGGCGTAAGTGCTTGTAGCACACACTAGAGTGATGATCTCTGCTGCTTTCACGCTTCTTATGCCATACTCGTCATGCTGAACTTGATTCAGCATCTAAATTATAGACCCTGAATCAAGTTCAGGGTGACGGAGTGTTGTCATTGCGAGAAGCTTTAGCTTCTTGGCAATCCGTACTTTTTCTTCTTTCCACTTTTTAGAAAAGTGGAGTAAAAGCGTCATGCTCACAAAGTCGCGGGCGGCATATCCCTGCTTGCTATCTGTACCGCCGCGGATATGCCTGCTTTACAAGGATGCTCGCATGACAAATTATTGTATTGTGGATTCCTGCTTTCGCAGGAGTAGATTATAGCTTTATAAGATGATTTGGTATCTCATTGCTTACTTTATCTTTTTTAGGAAACTCTTTTTGAGTATCTCGCCTATAGCTTTTATAGCGCGCTCATACCCTCCTTATTTCTAATCTCTTACAAAATCTTTTTTCTTAAAACTCCAGTGATACCATTCGCCTTTGATTTTAATGCTAGCATGTGAAGGGCTGTAGATATTGTGTCCCAATATCGCAGGATTGATCCATGCACCAATGACAGAGTTCGCATTGATATGGACTTCAGCTTGAGGTAGAGAAGTTGGACAATGAATGCAACTTACGCTCATCGCTTTCACTCTTTTCTTACCAGTACTATGCCTTGCAACCCAGTAATTTCTCGAGTTTGTCTATGTATTTCTATTAGGTCAAAATATACTTTTATTGCTACTTCATCATTTTGGGCTACGAATGTAAGTTGTTCTTGTGAAACATTCTGATTATTTTTGATTTTGTTATCTATTTTCATTAGATTCTCAACCAGTTGCGACAGATCAAATTCTCCTATGGTTTTTTCTGCATCTTTGATGATGAGCATATTTACCTTTTGTTTATTTGTCTCTCGTGTGATTACCATAGCATCACTCCTACCAAAGGATATATCTGGATATAGTATCTCATATCCAGATATATCTAGATGATTTTTTCTGTCGGGATTAACAAATTTGATTTTTGCTCTTATTTGATCATAATATTTATTTTTGCAGTCACGTTCAGATAGATAGTTAAATCCTAACTCTTTGGTAGCAACTCTGGCAAATGAGTTTTCAGCAAAAACATTAGACTGATAATATTTACCGGCAATTTTTGGCATAATTTTGACAAGATTCTCTTTGTTGTTATGACTAATTAGATAATCCAAACTTCTTGATATGTTACACCTAATTTTTTTTGGAGATGTATCTGATAGATTTGTATTATCTTTAATTAATTTTAAGAACCTATTAGTTTGTGATATATAACTTACCTCGCGTGCACTCAACCTCCATCCATATTGGCTAATAAAGAAAAATATAGCTAGTAGTGCAAATGGCAATCCATACTTGGCGTCTCTTTTGATGATAAGATATAAAAAGGTTAGTGTAAACCAAATACCCAACATAACCACGTAGTATCTGCTATCACTCCATCCATATTGTGATATCCTCATATAGATGGCGATAAACATCATGCCCATCTGAACTAAAGCAACTATCAGTAGAGCTTTTTTGTATCTGTTTTTAGATGGCGTCCAAGATAGATAAGTTGCAAGTGATAAAGATGCAAATACCAAAGAGAGCCATACAAGTATGCCGTTTGGCCACTCCATAGTCAATAGAATTTTTAATAGATATACAACTAAAATAATCGCATAAATAGAAGTTATTGGAGTTAGTATATATTTGACGAAAAATTTACCAACATGACCATAAAATTCTTTGTCAGGATCTGCCTCTTGAGGTTTTTTGGCTAACATCATAAGAAAGTAATGCGTGCTAAATATGCCCATTATCAGTGCAAAAATATCACCGTAGTACCTACCCCTTATGGATAGTTCAAATAGTGTAGTAGCTGCACCCATAGCTCCTGCCAATCCGCCAAAAAGTATAAAGCCAAAACCCATACTGCCAATTAGTGCCAAAAGTATATTGAGCACCCAAGCCCAAAATTTTAAATTGGAATCTCTTTTTTGTGCAGATGGTAATACTGTAAGTAAAAGTAAAGCTATAGCTATCAGGGTAATAAATCTAGTGATAATTATGCTATCTATATTGTCTATAAATTGAAGTGATAGCCAATAAATAAATACTAACACTATGCCTATACTAAGTGTTACATAATCTCTTCGCCAATGATAAAAGGCAATTATTATAAAAAATCCAAACGATGAGGCGAAAGCTATATTGGCAATCCAATCAAAAGAGCCATGGTTGTAGTGGATTTGAAAAATAGAGGTTAAAGTTGCAATAGCTGCAAACAGTGATGCTAGCGGGTATCTTTTTACAGAGCATAACAGTTTATCTTTGAGCGCTAAAATAGATTTTTTTATAGACATATGAATTCCTTTTCATCATCAAGATTAAGTTTTGGCATCTATTTTTCTCCTAATTTTAATTTCATGTGCAGCATTAATTGTCTTTGGTCTCTATTATTTTCAGTTAATATTGTTTATGCCTAATCTTTGATCCTTAAAGTTAATTAGCTGGTATAATAATAATTAGTACCAAAAATGGAGCCAGGATAAAAAATATCATCTATTTGATATTCTTTTATATCCTTAATAAAAGATTTAAAAAGTTTTGGTAACTTTTTTTGAATTTCATCCCACTTATTTATATTTTTTTTATGTATTAAACATTCACAATAAAATTGTTTATCAAAAAGTTGCATTTTGCAGTAATCCGAAGCTATATTTAGCTCATCAATTTTACAATCTATGATGAGCTTATCTTTTAGATAATATCTTAAATATTCATTTGAAATATACTTTCTTTGTTTTGAATCATACTTTTTCATTTTAATTTTCTCTCTCTTGAGTCTATATTTATCCTTGTATTTTTCTATAGTATCTCCACGAAAACTAAAATGATGGTAAGGCAATTGCGCATTGATTATGTTGTGTTCTTTGTCAAAATATTTTCCAGTATCTGCTTCATTGGTCATTTCGAAATGTATAATATTGTCTTTTATGCTTGGATTGAATTTTTTTGGAATAGATAATAAATAATCTTTGTAGTGTCTATAAAAATAAAATTCGAAATTATTACTTTTATTTGAATCTAAAATATATGTTTTTCGTTGGTATTCTTCAAATACATATTTTTTTCTATGGTATGACCAGCGATATTGTCTTGGCGGCATTCCAGCAGATATTTTTATATGTTGAATAGTGGGGCTATAAAAATCAAGAGCTGATTTATCTTGTATATCTATAGCTTTCATATCCTTTGCATGATTATAAGCATTTAAAGCTGACGAAAGAAGATAGAGCTGAAAAACTATAGGAATAAGAACAATGATAGATAAGATATAATATTTAACTTTGTATCCTATTTTTAAAATATAGTATAAAAATGTTTCTTTGTAATTTTTTGCAAAAATAAGATTTAAAATCATTTTCGCGACAATGCCTACAGAAAGTATAGATGCTATGAGTGTAGAAATAACTAAACCAAGCCCCTCAAATATATATCTATCTCCTATCGGGTGAGTGTAATTGTAATATATATTTTCAAATAAAACATTCGCGTCAAATATCGATATAAGTATAAAATAGAGTAAAAATACCTTTTTATTTTTAATTATAAAAGGCACTAGGAATAAGATAGCAACGAATATGATAAGTATAGCTATTTTCATGGCAAGGTTATTTCCGATTTATCTATATAGGTTTTGGCATCTATGGAGAGTGAGTGGAGCATCTTTGCATCAAGAGAGATCTTTTTTTGTTTTGCAAGCTCTATATGACCTTTTGCAACAAGGTGATCGATATTGGTAGATGCTATGATGCTAAAAGAGATCAAGGCAAATGCAAATATGAGATCAATCAATTTTTCATAATTGAAGTTCATAACCATAAATAAAACACTCAATATCAGGACAAGTATCAGAAAATACTCAAACCACTCTACATAGTATCTTAGAACAGTGGGTCCCATAAGGGATTTGTAGAGTTGCATCTTTTTGAGTGCGGAAAACGCGATGATAATCGTTTGCACTACAAGTAAGATGCTAAGTTTTTTAAGAAAAGCACTTTTTTTAGCGCTTGAAGATGTAAAGAGGATGATAAGGGAGACCAAGATGACTATAAAAGCCAATTGGAAAAACCCTTTTCTCGCAAAGTATGCCGGATTTGTATCGCCTAGATAACCTTTGGTGTCTATGAGAAAATATATTTGAAATATACAAAAGGCAATAAATACAAAATTGATCATAAGAAAAAATATATTGAGTGAACTCTTTTCGTACTCAGGAGTGCTTATCGTCTCTTTTGAGCGATGCAGATTGGAAAACCCATAGAGCATGATTGAGAGAAACGCAAAAAGAGATACAAACAGGTATGCTAGCTGTTTAAAATTTATATATTTTAGTGTAAAGATGTCACTAAAAAAGATATTGAACTTTGTATCCGCACCTAAAAATAGAAAGATAAAAATCGTTGCAAAAATGATAGAGATGATTATGGATTTTATATTTTTTGCTAGACTTTTTTTCTCAAAAGAGATGCTCTCAAAATCAGGAAATGATCTCTCATATATCTCTTTGATATTGAGTGACTCAGCAAAATAGGGTAGCAAGACTTGATAAAAATGTTTTGCAAAGTGCATAGATGTAATGTAGAGCATGATAATGGTTGCAAGGATGATCGTCGGCAACCAATAAGTCACGAGTGTATTGTGATAGATGAATATATTTGCAAGCCAGATGAAGATAAAAGGGAGGGTATATTTGGTATATCTGTTATTTAGTTGATTGGTCACTAAACCGTAGGATAAAGGCGTTAAAAGTAAGATGTAAAATATGACATCATATGCCGTATTTACGCCCCTTTGGGTATAAAATATATAGATCACGCTTGCAACAAAACTTGCTATGATTGATAAGAGAGTAAGAGTTTTTGTTGTTTTCATTATAGTGCCTCCATTTTGTTTTGTAAGATGAGTTTTTTATATTTTTCCAAATCTTCTATTTCTATGTTGAAAATCTATGATGATTTCTTCAAGTTCAGAACTATTAAAATCCGGAAAATATGTATTGGTAAAATGCATTTCCGCATAAGCAAGTTGCCATAAAAGATAGTTAGAAAGTCTTATTTCACCACTTGTTCTAATAAGTAAATCAACATCCGGCATATCTGCCGTATCTAAGCAGTTGTTGAAATTTTCTTCATTGATTTCTATATCTTTTTCATTTAACTTTTGCACAGCTCTGATGATTTCATCTCTTGAGCCGTAATTTATGGCTAACACTTGAGTCAACCCCTCAAAATGTTTGGTTTTATCTTCTACAAATTGAATAGTATCTTGAAGTTTTTTTGAAAGCCCCTCTTTGTTTCCAATCACTTTAAATCGAATTTTGTACTTTAGGTATGTTTTTAATTCTTGTTTTAAATAAACATAAAAAAGCTTCATCAAAAAATCAACTTCTTCTTTGGGTCTTTTCCAATTTTCTGTACTAAAAGCATACAATGTCAAATATCGAACGTCGTTTTGGCTACAAAAAATAGTTATATTTCTCACCGTATCAGCACCCTTTTTATGCCCTTCAATTCTACTTAAACCTCTATTTTGAGCCCATCGCCCATTGCCATCCATGATAATTGCCAAGTGATTTAATCTGTTTTGCATGATTTGTAACCCCTTGCGCAGCTATTTATGAGTTCTCTTGCAAAGCTACCACCTATAATGAGAAGATCATAATCATATGTTGTTTTCATGATATTCTCGCATCAGTGATTTTACATATTGAGTATCGATGGTGCAGTCTAGTTTTTCAAATAGACTATAGTATCCAAGGAGTGTTCTATCTATAAAAAGATAATCTTGATGAAACTTGCTAAATGTAGTTTTGTATCTCTCCTTGATATCCTTTGCGGTATCAAATCCATTCTTTGTAAATGTAAAATTATTTGTAAATTTATACCAGTCATTTTTTAGAACACCGATATAGATATCTTCCATTGGTTTTATAACCTCAGTATAAAATTCTATGGCTTGGGGTGTATCATCTATCATTCCAATCTCTTTATAGATGTTTGTTATAAAATGATCATCTCTGTTTTCGATAAGGCTTATGTGAAGTTTGGTAAAAAGTTTTAAAAAATCATTATCGATCTTTTTGACACATCCAAAATCGATGATACCGAGTTTATTATCCTCCATAAAGATAAAATTTGCAGGGTTAGGGTCTGCGTGGATTGTTTTATTTTTATAAAGATTTGCAAAGAAGTTATCAAAGATGAGTTGCGCATAGTGATTTCTCGATTCTAAATCCGGATTTTTAGAGATAAACGCAGCAAAACTATCTCCTTCTAGAAAAGATAAAGTGAGTATATTCGGTGCACAATAGTCTTCAAAAACCTTAGGTATGATTATCTGTTCTGATAAATTGTTTTCTCTGAAAAAATCTATATTTTTCGCCTCTTTCGTATAATCAAGTTCTTCTTCAAGCTTGTCGCTAAGCTCTTTTATGAGGTGGTCAATATTGTTTGATTTGGTGATTTTCATCAAGGCCAATTTTAGTAGTTTGATGTCATTTTGTATATTTGAGTTCATGCCCGGGTATTGGACTTTGATAGCTACTTTTTCATCTCCTATTGCCCCTATGTGAACTTGTCCGATACTTGCACTCTTGTAAGCAGTGTCATCAAAACTATCAAAAAGCTCTTCAGGATATTTTTGAAAGTTGTTTTTTATAATCTTTCTTATCAAAGCTCTGTTTATAGGCGGTATAGAGTCAAAACTTTTTTCAAGTTCATCGAGATAGTTTTTTGGTAGAAACGGCATGGTTATCGCTATTTGTTGCGCTACCTTTACACTTAAGCCTTTGAGCTGAGTGATGGCATCAAATACTGCTTTCAAGCTTTGTTGCGTCGATTGCTGTTTTGTGAGCAACTTTTGTGACAATAGAGATTTTGTGTGTGCTAAAGTGATTTTTGTTACGGCTTTTGTGATCACAAGAGCTCTTTTTACGTTGGATGATTTTTCCATTTTCATACCCCCTTGAGATCTTTTTTGATGACTTCAAGATTGAGTTGTTTTTTTGTAAATTCTTTCATACCTCTCTTGAGATGATTTTTTATAAAAAATAGTGTCAAGTTGGATACTTTAGAGAGTATTTTGGAGCTAAGTACGGACTCTGCTAAAGACATCGAGTGATCTATGAGTTGTGTCGTATTTTCAAAAGATTTGCTTTGATCTTTTGTCCAGTAAAAAACGATTGAGACAAAATAGTCCCAAAAAAGATGAGGCATATACTCAAAGAACGGAGGTCTTTCTATCTCTTTTGCTTCTATAGCAACTTCTAACATCTGAGATATTATCTCAATAAAAAGTTGATTTGTGTTATAGAGAGAATTGATATTAAATGAAGATGTGTCAAAGACCATATCTGCTATCTCAAGAATAAACTCTCTATCTTCTAGATACAGTTCAAGCTCGGTGTCTATGAGTGTTTGTATTTGCTCTCTTAGGGTGTATGTATTGAAGTTTTCAATGGCAGTTATGATCTCAAATGCCTGAATGTGTTTATATTCAAGATAATCATAGAGTAGATTTTCTTTTGACGGAAAGTAGTTGTAGATTGTAGGGTTACTAACGCCGGCATTAGATGCTATCTCTCTTAAAGAGGTATTCTTATACCCATTTTTTGTGATAAGATCGACCGCACTTTGGATTATTTTAATTTTCGTTTTCTCTTTAGCTTCTTGTGATATTTTCATCATTTCCTCCTTTTATTTAACAAACTATATAATAAATAGGATTAAATTGTCAAGTATATTATAGTAAATTAATAAAAATATGGGAATTTTTCTAAATATGATCTAAAATAGGTATTTATTTTTTTGTCGATTTCGCACTTTTTATGCAGTTTCTTTAGAAAAAGCATTATACTCGTATGACAGATTATTGTATTGTGGATTCCTGCCTTCACAGGAATACTGAAAGTAGATTATATCTCTATAAGATGATTTGGTATCTCATTGCTTACCTTATCTTTTTTAGGAAACTCTTTTTTGAGTATCTCGCCTATAGCTTTTATGGCGCGCTCATATCCTCTTTCAAAATCATCCTCTTTGACATCGGCAGTAAATCTATCGACGATATTTTGCCAGATATCATTTGAGAGTTTTTTGCTGATGCCGCTATCGACAACGATCTCGACATAGTGCTCAAACTTGCTCACAAAGAGCATAACGGCTTGATCATTTGAGGTTTCGTGAAGTCCTAAGATTAAGAAGCTCTCCTTTGCTTTCGCAGAAGCGCGTTCGCGTAATAATTTTTTTGGCACAAGGAGATATTGGATATAAGGAACATTGAGAACTGTTGAGAGGACGACAAAAAATACCACTTGGATCTCGACAAGATCAAGTGCGTTGATATCATTGTAAAAGAAAAGGATGCCAATAGCAAGCAGTAGGGTTGTAATGCTTGCCGTCATTATGGAGATGATGCCGTATTCACTGCTCTTGCCCGTGATGACTGCTACAAGTTCGCTTGAGCTTGTTTTTTCCACATCGGTTATCGCTTTGTCTATATTTGCTTTTATCTTTTTATCTACCATTACCAATTCCCACTTGCGCCGCCACCACCGAAACTGCCGCCGCCTCCACTAAATCCACCACCACTGCTAAATCCGCCGCCGCCGCTGTAACCGCTATATGATCCGCCACTACCGCTATTTTCATAGACTGTCGGGTCTGCAAAAAGCATAGAAACAAAAACGATGATACTAAGCATAATACTCAGCAACAAGATAGAGAACATCACCCATGTAAAAAACCCTACAAATCCACTCAAAACAAGTGCGGGGATGATATTGTTTACATCAAATTTATTTTTTTTGCCAAAAACAGGCCCTGCTATAAAAACAAATAGAAAGATAAGTGGCATGATGAGATCGCTAAACTTGAAGCTCTTACTACTGCTTTCGACTTCATAAGGGACATATTCACCCTTGATAGCACTTATGATAGCACCTACTCCAAGCTTTGTGCCACCAAAATAGTCTCCCTCTTTAAAATAGGGGAGTATCCTCTGATCTATGATACTCTTTGCCGTAGCATCAGGAAGAGCACCCTCTAATCCATAGCCGACCTCGATAGATACTTTTCGTTCATTGGGTGCGATGATGAGAAGCACACCGTTATTTTTATCTTTTTGACCGATACCCCAAGCTCTACCAAGCTCCAAGCCGTAATCTCTTATATCATACCCATCAAGGCTTTTGAGCGTGACGACGACTACCTGATTGGATGTGTTGTTTTCATGATTTTCAAGCACACTTTCAAGTTCTGCCTTTTGTGCTGCGGAGAAGAGCGTAGCCTCATCAACGACTCGCGATGTAAGCTCAGGAAAGGCAGGCTGGGCATTTAAGAGCGTAAAAGCTAAAAGTGCAAAGCCAAGGAGGTATCTAAAGAGCGGCATTATTATTAAAACGCCACTTCAGGATTTTTCTGCTCAGCCGGTGTTGCGGTAAATGTCTGCTTGATCTCAGCTTCAGGATAGAGCAGTGCTGCCACCCATTTGCCAGGGATTGTACGAAGCTCTACATTGTAGTCTTTCACAGCCTTGATGTAGTCTTTTCTGGCAACTGCGATTCTATTTTCCGTGCCTTCAAGTTGTGCTTGAAGGTTGATAAAATTTTGATTTGCTTTAAGATCAGGATAGTTCTCGGAAACCGCTAGCAATCTTGAGAGTGCACTACTGAGTGAATCTTGCGCATTTTGAAACATCTCAAGCGCTTTTGGATCATTGAGCATCTCAGGCGTAAGTGTGATTTGCCCCACTTTTGCTCGTGCTTCAGTTACCTGGGTAAAGACCTCTTTTTCATGCGAAGCATATCCTTTAACCGTTGCAACAAGATTTGGGATGAGATCCGCTCTTCTTTTGTATTGGTTATCTACTTGTGCCCATGCAGCATTGAGTGCTTCATCAAGTTTTGGGACATTGTTGATCCTAGGAAGGATAAGAATAGCAGCAATAATGATTAAAACACCTAATACGCTTAAAAAACTTTTCATAGTTATTCCACCTTGTTTATTTTTGGTTTTTATTATAGCAAAAAAGATATTTTTATTGCATTCGTGGCACGCTATAGGATATAATAGAGATATATGATTATAAGGAGGGCGAAATGAAAAAAGAGAAATTAGAATTACTATTAAAAGATGAGATTTTGCCGGATCTCGAAGTGGCTATAGACGAGCTCTTTGATGAGATTGGCAAAAGCGATAGCGCATCGCCCGAACAACAGGATGATCTCGAAGAGTTGCGGGATATGCGCTCAGAATGCTTTGCTATCCTTGAAGAACTTAACAGGGATGAGATAGAAGAAGATGAGATAGAAGCGCTTTATAACGAACTCATAGGTTTAAAAAGCGGAGAGTTAGAGTAGGTTTGTCTCTGCCCACTTGATAGCTTGGGCATGTGAGTTAAATTTACCCTCAAGTTGTGCCTCATAAGCTTTTTCTAAAAGTGTCTTAAATCTTTCCGAGGGTGTTACCCCCAAACCAATCAAATCCTTTCCTCGTAAGAGTGGCGTGAGCGCCTCTTTTAAGACTTCCAACTCTTTTGCTTTTGCCTCCAGCCAATCTCCTGCTTTGTACTCTTTTCTCAAGGCTTCAGGGGTTGTTCTAGCAAAAAAATCAGCGCGTGCAAGCGTGAGTAGATCTTCTATAGAGACTTTTGTTGCAAGTTTTTTGATAGCCTTATCTTTTGCGTCGTTCTTATAAAACTGCGAAGGAGCGAGATGGTATCGGATAAGGGGCTCTATGGATGCAGGAAGCTCTTTATCGTTGGTGAGTCTACCTAGGAGCGCATACATAGGTTGCACACCTGCTTCTTCATGCCCGATAGCTGAGATCTTCTCTTTGGTTATCTGCGTATGTGTAGCTTTGCCGAGATCATGACAGAGTGCAGCAAACATCAGCATCGTATCTTTTTTAGTAACGCCTGTTTTGAGTACACTCATCTCATCAATGCACATCATTGTGTGTCGCCATACATCCCCCTCGGGATGCCACTTTTGATCTTGTGGGGTATCGATGATGGCGGTGAGTTCAGGGAAATATCTCAAGATGCCAAAAGAGCGCATAAGCTCAAAACCGATTGAGGGTTTTTTGGCAAGTAGGAGCAGTTTTTTAAACTCCTCATAGATACGCTCTTTTGGTAAGAAGTCAAGCATATTTTGTGCAACCATCATCTTGCAGAGCTCTTGTGTCTGCGGGCCGATAGTCAGCTCAAATCTTGCTGCAAACTGCACGGCTCTATAGACGCGAAGCGGATCCTCGATAAAGGTACTTTTGTCGATATGTTTGAGTATCTTTTCTCTCAAATCTCGGCGCCCGTTAAAGGGGTCGATATACTCTTGTGCTTCTATATCATACCCTATGGCATTGATCGTAAAATCTCTTCTTGAAAATGCCTCTTCATAGGCAAGATGGGCAAAAGTTTCAACGCTAAAATCTGTATGTTTATCGCCTATTTTACGCTCTTTTCTAGGCAGGGAAAAATCATACTCAAAACCATCTTTTTGAAGTTTCGCCACCCCGAAGCTTTTGCCGACAACATTGAGCTCACCAAACTCTTCCAAAAGAGCTTGAAGCTGCTCAAAATTTGCGATACCATATATCTCAACATCATAATCTTTTGTAGGATGCCCCAAGATATGATCTCGCACACAGCCACCTATTAGAATCGCTTTTGCATTATGCACTTTTAATTTTTCGGATATCTGCTCTAGAAGAGGAGGATACTCCATCATAGCTATTCTACGGTAACGCTTTTTGCAAGATTTCTCGGCATATCAACATCGTTACCGAGTCTGATAGATATCTCGAGTGCTAAAAGTTGCGTGATAACCATCATCTCAAAAAACTCAATCATCGGATGGGCATCATACCGTGTCAATATAAAATCATCTGCAAGATCAAAGGCACACGGAGAGATAGCAAGTATAGTCGAATCTCTTGCACTAAGCTCTTCGACATTGCTTTTGATTTTTTCATAATGTAAGCTACGAGGCATAAGCGCGATAGTAAAAAGCTTACTATCAGCAAGAGCGATGGGACCGTGTTTCATCTCGCCCGCAGGGTACCCTTCCGCGTGTAGATAGCTGATCTCTTTGAGTTTGAGTGCCCCCTCAAGAGCTAGCGGATAGAAAAGATCACGCCCGATGTAAAAAAAGCCGTGACCATGCAAGTAGCGCTTTGAGAGTCTATGAATCTTCTCGTGCAATCCATCAGGGATAAGGAGTGCTTTTGGGATGTGGAGCATCGCATCTTTTTCGCTCTTGGCGATCTTCGCATCAATCGTTCCTTTGATCTTGCCGATAAAAAGAGAGAGCATCCAAAGCACCATCGTTTGTGTGGCAAATGCTTTTGTGCTCGCCACCCCTTTTTCTATGCCTGCTCGAGTGAGGATCGATCTATCGCTTGTGCGAACGATTGAGGAGTTATCGACATTGCAAATTGCTAAAGCTTTTAAACCGCTTTTTTTTGCCATCTTAAGCGCTTCAAGAGTATCGGCCGTCTCGCCGCTTTGGCTGATGACGATAAAGAGTGTGTTTTTACTTAAAAGCGGCTCTTTGTATCGAAACTCTGAGGCGATCTCGACAGAACAAGGAATCTTAGCGAGTCGCTCAAAGAGATAGTTGCTCGCAAGTGCAGAGTGATAGCTTGTACCGCACGCGCATATCTTGATATTGTCAATCCCCTCTAAAAATGCCTCATCGATCTCTTCAAAATCGATACCCTCATCTTTGAGTCTTCCCATCATGGTTTCGCTCATGACTCTACTTTGCTCGTAAATCTCTTTTTCCATAAAAAATCTATAGCCATCTTTTTGTGCTTGCGTTTTATCAAGAGCAAGCGCTTTTTTCTGGAAGCTTTTCTCTCCATCTCTGTTATAGAGTGTCACCTTGCCTTCCTTGATGAAACCGTACTCTCCATCTTCAAGATAGTAGACCTCTTTTGCTTTGCCGATGATAGGCGTATCTGAAGAGGCAAAATATATCTCATCACCATCAAAACCGATCAAAAGTGGCGAGCCGTTTTTGGCAAAAAATATAGTATCGGGGGCAACTTCACTGATGAGCAATACGGCATACGCACCCTCAAGTGTTGTGATAGTCTCTTCAAAAGAGGAGAATGCTTCTTGAGCTTTGGAGTAGTTTTGCTCGAAGAGATGGACGATAACTTCTGTGTCTGTTTGACTTAAAAAGTTGACGCCGTTCTTTTGGAGTCCTTGTTTGATCTCTTGGTAATTTTCAATGATGCCATTATGGACGACGAAGCTGTATTGTCCTAAATGCGGATGTGCGTTCAGTTCGGTTGGCTTGCCATGCGTTGCCCATCTCGTATGGCCTATGCTGACACCAAATCCACTGCTTGTGTAGTTTTTTGTCTTCTCTTGGAGATTTTTGAGTTTGCCGACTGCTTTGAAACTTGTGAGTTTATCATTGTCTATGACGGCGATGCCGGCACTATCGTATCCACGATATTCAAGCTCGCTCAAGCCCTCTAAAAGTATCTCTTTTTTCTCTTTAGGTCCGACATATCCAACTATACCACACATTTAATTCTCCGTTAACTTTTTTAGAATCAGTTTCATATTATGACGAAAGTTTCCATTCTTTTCGATAAGGAACAGGTCTCGCACTCTATTTTTATCTGTTTGTATCTTAGCAGAAGAGATATCCATCCCATACTCATCTATGATATTTGCAACATAAGCGATGAGTCCTGTTTGGTTTTTTGTATTGATATGCAAAGAGAGATAACTTTGCGAATATTCAAAGTTGATGGCTACCTCTTTGGCGTGTATTTCCGGTTTTTTTATCTGCGTTTTGAGTGATGCATCAAAAGAGTCTTTGATGATCTGCTCTACGCGCTCGATATCCTCGGCATCTATCTTTGAGATGTAGTCTATCTTAAAGTATTTCAGCCCATCAAAGAGCTTTGATATCTCCATATTGCCCACATCAAGATAGGAGAGGTTGGCAAGAAGATAAGAGAGGTTGATGGGTCTCTCTCTTACAATCTCTACGGAGAGATAGTCTTTGTTGCTGATCCAGTAGCGATACTCTTTTGTGCCAAATGATTTTGTAGCAAGTTCAACAATCGCATCAGAGGAGTATCGCAAAAAAGGAAGATTGGCAGGGATTTGCACTATCTTTTTTTGCAGAGTGGCATCAAGTGCAAGGAAAGATCGATTTTTCTTGAGTGCTCGTATCTTTCTATTTCTTTTCGATGCTTCATCGAGCAGGTCTCTGTTTTCGAGCGCTTCAAGTGCATTGTGGTAGAGAGTGTTGAGTAGTTGATTGACAAAAGGGGTAAAACGCTCTTCTCCGACACCGCTGATATCTGCGTAGGTGAGCACATAGAGCATATCGATAGATCGTTTATCTTTTAGCTTTGAGGCAAAATCGAGGATAATTCGTTCATTATGCAGGTCTTCTCTCTGGGCAACTTTGCTCATCAAGATATGGTGCAATATAAGCTTTTCACCGAGCTTGATAAGCGCATCTTCAAATCCAAGTTTGAGTGCAAATGACCTAAAAAGCAGCGTGCCTGTTTCGCTATGGTCTTTTGATCTGCCTTTGCCTGCATCATGGAGGAGTGTTGCGAGTTTGAGCAGTGCTTTGTGGTCACTATCGAGTGCATCAAAGAGGGATCGTATAAAGTCATCTTTGATATTTTCAAGATGCCAGATGGATTTGATGGAGTGTAGGTCGACCGGATATTGGTGATAGCCGTCAAATTGTGGCAGATCAGTAACCTTCTTAAAAGGAGGAAAAAAGAAGCTCAAAAGTCTTGCTCTATATATCGTCTCGATAACCCCATAGGCATGCGGTTTATAAAAGATCTTTTTGAGGCTCTCAAATACACTTTTAGAAAGCGTGGAGGGTTTTTTGATCCTGACAAGTTTCGAGACTATGCTTATATCGGCATAGAAGTCATCGTCATCACTTTTTACGATAAGATATTGCAAGATTGATGTAACTGAGGTGAGATGCTTCTCTTCGGGGAGATAGAGAAGCTCTTTTGTCTGCTTGATGAGTGATATCTTACTCATATCATAGACCCAAAGCGTGCAATAGAGATCGATTATACCCATACTCTGGAGTGTTTTTTTGGCAAACTTCATATGCTCTGCAGGAGTGCTTTTGTAGCCAAGCAGAGATGCTGTCTCGGGGATGATTTCAAGGCCTAAAACATCCTCTTTTTTATTGGCTGCGATATGAAGTGCAACGCGCAGTCTAAAGAGAAACTCCAATGCTATCCTAAACTCTTTATACTCATTTTCATCGATGACATCAACAGGAATTTGCTTTATGTTCTCTACATTGTAGATGATTTTAGCGATCCAAAAGACGAGGTTAGCATCTCGAAAGCCACCGACTCCCTCTTTGATATTGGGCGTCATGCTAAAAGGAAATTTCTCTCTTTTGGCTCTTCGCTCTTCAACTTTCGCCTCTATAAAGCGGGTGCTCTCATCATGTCTTATGGCATTTATCGCATTTTGTGTCTTAGTCCAGAGTATCTTTGAGCCCTCTATATAGCGAGACTCCAAAATGGCAGTCTTGATGGTGATATCTTCTTGCGCTGCTTCTAGGAGTTCATCTACTTTATGGACACGATGACCGATCTTAAGTCCCGTATCCCACAGGATATAGAGCATCTTCTCGATAAGTGCTTTCGTGTTGTATGCCTCTATATCATCATAGACGATCATCACATCGATATCACTAAAGAGACAGAGCTGTTCTCTGCCGTAGCTACCAAGTGCGACAAGCCCGATAGGGATAGAGTGCTTCATGGGCATATAGACGCCAAAGGCTTCACGAAGCGTCACATGATAGATGATCATAAGTATCTCATCGATATACTTGGTGTGTGCGCTTAAAAAGTCTTTGCCGCCGGTCTGTTCAAAATTGGCTTTGAGATTTGAGGAGTATTCACGAAGTTCTTTCTTGAGCTTTTGTGCTATCTCAAAACTTGAAACATTTTCGTTTAATATTTCCTCTATCTTCCATTTTGTCTGTGACAAATATGTCTCCTAAAGTTTTACTGCTATAATACCAAAAATAAGAGAGAGTTAGGATAATCCACGCCATGCAAAACACGAGATTGACAAAAGAAGCAGCATTAAAGCTCTATGATCTGAGTCTTTTTGAGCTTGGAGTTATGGCAACAAAGATACGTGAAAAGCGCTTTGGTAAAAAGAGCTATTTTAACATCAACCGCCATATCAATCCTACCAATATCTGTGCGGATATCTGCAAATTTTGTGCCTATAGTGCCAATCGTAAAAATCCAAATCCCTACACCATGACGCATGATGAGATGCTTGCTATCGCTAAAAATTCGTATGAAAAAGGGGCAACTGAGGTACACATCGTCTCAGCGCACAATCCTGATGCCGGGCTTGATTGGTATATGGATGGATTTGCCAAGATTAGAGCAGCACTGCCTGCGCTTCACATCAAAGCACTCACGGCTGCTGAGATTGATTTCCTCTCTCGACATTACGGCAAAAGCTACGATGAGGTGATCGATCTTATGATAGCAAGCGGGGTTGATAGTATGCCCGGCGGCGGTGCGGAGATATTTGATGAGAAGGTACGCGAATACCTCTGTAAAGGGAAAGTAAGCTCTGCTCAGTGGCTTGAGATCCACCAAAAGTGGCATGAGCGAGGACGCCAAAGCAATGCCACGATGCTTTTTGGGCATGTGGAGAGTCGCGAGCATCGCATTGATCATATGTTTAGACTGCGTGAGCTTCAAGATAAAACGGGCGGGTTCAATGCCTTTATCCCGCTTGTCTATCAAAAAGAGAATAACTATCTCAAAGTGGAGGAGTACCTCACTGCGCATGAGATACTCAAGACCTATGCGATCTCACGCATCGTGCTTGACAATATCCCCCATATCAAAGCCTATTGGGCTACATCAACTATAGGACTTGCACTCATCGCCCAAGAGTATGGCTGTGACGATCTAGACGGTACCATAGAGCGCGAAGCTATCCAATCAGCTGCAGGTGCAGCAAGTGCCAATGGACTTAAACTTGAAGAGTTTGTTGGGCTTATCAAAAATGCAGGGTTTGAGCCTGTGGAGCGAGATAGTTTGTATAATGAATTGAAGGTTTGGTAGAGATTGCTATTCCTTCGAAGAGCAAAAATCTAGTAGATATTGAATTTATATATTGATTTTCAGGCTATCTTATATATAATGTATACTGAATAAATAGTTAGATTATAAGGGAAAAACATGAGCCAAGAGTCAAATGACATATCAAGATCAGGTCGTTTTATTTTGCATTTTCAGATTCAAAGTCTGCTTGAATCTCTTACTAATGTCAGTGCATCCAATTCAGAAATAACAAGTGTAACTAGAGAGGTTGTTAGAAAAGTTAGAAACGATATGCTGAAGATTACCTCAGGAACAAGTATCGAGTCTATTCCAGAAATAAATGACGATGTCACTTCTGCTGACCTCTTAATTATAGTTGCCTTACTCAATGGAACTAGTAAATCATTTCTTTCGGAAGAAGAACTCGCTACTTTGGCTTCAAGAACAAAAGCTTTTATCGGTGGTGTTGCAAAAGCGAAAGAAACATTTGGAATCTAACAAGCCAAAGGAGACCAATCAAAAACCCGCGGGCGGCTTTTTGATTGCTCATTTTAAACGTTAGCATGTATTAGGAAAATATTTTGGCATATAAACTCAATGTAAAATTAATTACACTTATCATAGGAATTATAGTATCTGCTATCATTGCACCAAAAAACGAATTTTTCCTGCCAAACTTTTTATATTTTTGGCTTCCTCAAGGAATCATCATTGGATTGTTATTTGTAATTAAAATAGACCATAGAGCTATAGCAGGATGTGCCATAATTATGACATTACATTTAATAGTATATTCACTTTGGATATCTTCACCACATAATGCACTAGCATGGTTAGGTTATCTTTTTTCTATTCCAGGTGCTTTCGTTGGAGCGTTATTGGTTGGACTTTATTTAAGAAGAAATCAAATTCAATCCAGTAAATTAGTAATTACTTCAACAGCAATTGGAACATTTCTTGGTATCAGTATTATTCAAATTGGTTTATGTTGTACTGTATTATATTGTGGTATTAAATGCTAACAAATCAGAGGAGACCAATCAAAAAACTGAGGCGGCTTTTTGATTACTTATTTTAAACGTTATGAGGCAGCATGATAGATAGACCTTCAAGAGACAAATTAGCCGAAGCACTAAGACAATATGTGTCGGGGAGAATTACCAACAAATCAAAGATAAAGCCATTATTCAATGGCCTTTGCAAGATATGCCTTATGGTACTAGAGAGTTTGGTGTGAAAGATTATGATGGCTATTCATTGGCATTTGCACAACGGATATAACAAAACATTGGAGAAGTTGTGGCTTGAATATTTCTCAATTCAACCGTTATCTTAAAATTCACACCTCTTGACAAAGCGTACGATATTTAGTACAATATGTAAAATTAACCTAAAGGAGTTGTATATGACAAAAGTTATGTCAGTAAGTCAGGTAAGAGCTGATATTTACAATGTTATGGATGAAACTGCACAGACTCATGAGCCTGTACTTATTACAGGGAAAAGAAACAATGTAGTAATGCTTTCTCAAGAAGACTGGAATGCAATAGAAGAAACTTTATATTTAAACTCTATACCTAATATGGCATCTTCAATTCAAAAATCAATGAATGCACCCGATGAAGAATTTAGTGAAAATGTTGAATGGTAGAGTATAAAATACTTTATAGCAAATTAGCATTAAAAGATGCTAAAAAATTATCAAGTGCCAATTTAGATAAAAAAGCTAAAGAGCTTATTGAAATCATCAGAAAAGATCCATTTCAAAACCCACCTCCTTATGAAAAATTGGTAGGAAACTTAAATGGTTCATATTCAAGAAGAATAAATATACAGCATAGACTCGTTTATGAAGTAAAAGAGGATGAAAAGAAAGTAAGAATTTCTAGAATGTGGTCACATTATGGAGAGTAAGGACAAATGATAAAAAAGCAAACGAGAGACTTAATACTAGATGTAACATTTTCTATAATTTATCAACATGGGTACAATGCCACAGGAATTTCTGGAGGAATGTTCAGGCGTTGAATCTCCACTCTCACAATGCACACAGATTTGTAATACCTTGATATTTTTTGTATACTCTTCTCATAAATATAGCGGACACAGTGTTCCGCCAATCAATAGTTAGAATAGGCAGAATAGGGGTCAGGTGATAATGATAACTTTTTTTCTTCCCACGCTCTCATAATGCACACAGATTTGTAATACCTCGACATTTTTTGTATACTCTTGATATGCAGAATAGGGGTCAGGTGATAATGATAACTTTTTTTCTTCCCACGCTCTCATAATGCACACAGATTTGTAATACCTCGACATTTTTTGTATACTCTTGATATGAGAAATATGTTGGTGTGACTAACAAATCAGAGGAGATCAATCAAAAACCCGCGGGTGGCTTTTTGATTGCTTATTTTAAGCGTTAGATGACAAGAAAGATTATGGAAAAAACAAACGAAATGACTATCTATGTTCCACTGTTAAATGAAGGCATAAATGTCTGGCGGCCAGTCCTAGCGAAAGAGGTTAGCTCTAATGTCTTTGAAATAGTCTCCGTAAACAATCACAGTGATGAAGAATGGCAGTTCAATCATGGAGAACGAGTCAAATGCACTTATCAGGAACTCAATGAAGGAAAATGTCTTGTTGCGACTGAAAAGCTCATCTAGCAAACCAGGAGAGACCAATCAAAAACCCGCAAGCGACTTTTTGATTGTTCATTTTAAACGTTAGCTCAATAGGAAAAGGAAAATGGAAAAGTATTTAGAATCAAGCGAAATAATCAATTGGGAACATCCAGATATTTTAAGCAAAGCAAAAGAACTTTCACAAGGTTTAAATAGCCATGCTGAAATTGCAAAATCTTGTTTTGAGTTTGTAAGAGATGAGATTAAGCATAGTAATGATTACAAGTTAAATCCTATAACATGTATAGCTTCTGATGTTCTGAAGCACAAAACAGGCTACTGCTATGCAAAAAGCCATCTTTTAGCAGCACTTTTAAGAGCTAATGGTATTCCTGCTGGATTATGTTATCAAAGATTAACGATTGAGAATGATACACCGCCATTTTGTTTGCATGGATTAAATGCAGTATATTTGCCAGATATTGGGTGGTATCGCATAGATGCAAGAGGTAATAAAAAGGGTGTAAATGCAGAGTTTACCCCTCCAAAAGAACAGCTTGCATTTCCTATTGTCACTGAAGGAGAAACTGACTTTAAAGAGATATGGAGTGAGCCATTACCTGATGTTGTTTCAGTACTTAATAAGTATGAAACTTATAAAGAGGTTGGTGAAAATTTACCTGATATTGAAATTATAAAGAGCTAACAAATCAGTGGAGCCAATAAATTACCCTAGCGGGAAAACTATTGGTCACGACAACCGTTATACATAACAATCAAATATATATGGAGAAAAGCAATGAGAGTAGAACAAATCGAAGAAAAAACTATTTACGGTATTTCAACAAGAACCAAAAATGTAAATGAGATGAATCCTCAAACTGCAAAAATAGGTGCAATATGGCAAAAGTTTGATAAAACTGTAGATGTAGATTATAAAGGTGGAGAAAGAGTTTACGGAGTTTATTATAACTATGAATCAGATGCAAACGGCGAGTTTGATGTTTTAGCAGGATATGAAACTTCACATGAGAAGTTAGAAAATGTCAAAATTGAAAAAGGCAAATATCTTGTATTTCATAAAACATATGAAGAAAATAATGATGACACTAGAGTACAAGCAATCATAGAAACTTGGGGCAATATCTGGGAATATTTTTCAAACGAAAACTCTCAATATAAAAGAGCTTATAAAACTGATTTTGAATACTATAAAAATTCAAATGAAATAGAAATCTATATTTCTATACAATAAATGAACAAAGTATATAACAAATCTGTGGAGCCAATAAATTATCCTGCGGGCAATTCATCGGCTCATTTTAAACGTTGTGAGGTAGCATGATAGATAGACCATCAAGAGACAAATTAGCAGAAGCACTAAGACAATATGTGTCAGGGAGAATTACCAACGATACGCTTGATGACATCAAAGTCGATGAGAGAGATAATGGTGCGGTTGCAGTAAAAGAAGCAGTTTACAATGATTTACATGAGCACAAAGCTGTAGATGGTTTTTATATTGATAAAAAAGACCAAAGAAAACTTATCAGATTGGATATTGAAGAAGTGATGGATGAGATGTATCTTTTATACAAATGGATGACGAAAGAGTATGGATACTGTGTAGAGGGAAATAAGATTAATAAAGAGTTAGAAGATGGAAAATGCAGTGATTAATGAATATATATCTAATAAAATTAAAGTCTCATCACTGATATTAATAGTTATGGTTATATATCTACATTCATATAATATTAAGGATGATAATGGATTTTTCTTCACTACAAATAGTCTTATTTCATCATTAAATATTTATATTCAAAATATGATTTCTCAAGGTATAACTAGAGTCGCAGTACCTTTATTCTTTATAATTTCAGGATTTTTATTTTTTAAAGAGAGTAAATTTGATTTTATTTTGTATAAGAAAAAAACTAGCAGTAGATTTTACACATTGTTAGTTCCATATATATTTTGGTCATCTTTTGTAATTTTAATATATTTTATTTTACAATCAATTCCAGGGACTTCTCAATATTTCAACAATACACACATATCAGAATTGACAATATATGAGCTTTTAGAAAAGATATTATTCAATCCAGTAAATTATCCACTATGGTTTTTAAGAGATTTAATATATCTAGTTGTAATTTCACCATTTTTGTATTTTTTTCTAAAAAAAATACCTCATATTACTATTGGTGTAATGTTGATCATTTGGTTTTTTGGACTTTCTTTAGATGGAATAGAAGTAGGTTTCTACAAAGCATCTCCATTCTTATTTTTCTCTATTGGTGGATATATAGCTATTTATAGAAAGGATTTATTATCTATAAAAGTAACAAATAAAATATTCATTATTAGTTTGCTTTTATATTTGCTTTTATTGTTATACAAAACATATTCGTTGACATTTGAACCTGAACCTTCATATTACTATTTACTACATAATTTTTTAATAATACTTGGTATTTTTATTTTTTGGACTCTACTTGATAGAATCAAGTTTAATATTCTTTTACCTTTTAGTCAATATACTTTTTTGTTTTATGTATTTCATGAACCTATGAATACAATTATTAAAAAAGGAACATACTCAATTTTAGGAAAAACTGAATTAGTAAGTGTATTTTTATACTTATTTACTCCAATTACAATTATGTTAGTTTTAATTTTTACATTCCACATTTTAAATAAATTGATTCCAAATGTATTTTCAAAGGTACTAGGAAACAGAGTAACGTAAATAAGTTACTTCATCTTTCGATTAAGTTGATTCTTCTTCTGAAATTTAGCAAATTTAGGGGTCAGGTAATGCTAATGCTATCACAAATTTAGGGGTCAGGTAATGCTAATGCTATCATAAGGTAACCTATGAATATTGTTACATCCCCTGCAGAAATTTAGGGGTCAGGTAATGCTAATGCTATCATAAGGTAACCTATGAATATTGTTACATCCCCTGCAGCACAACAGAGCTATTATGCCAAGACTTTCACGCATAGAAATATCAGGATATTATCATATCATCAACAGAGGCGTAGAACAAAGAGTAATTTTTAAATTTAATTGTTGATATTTCACAACCACAAGGACTTAAAATTGTTTCAAGCTTGATAGAAGCTCTGAGCATAGACAAGAAGCCAAACGAAGAAAATTTAAGAACAATACTTTTAAATCCAAAAGATATAAAAGAAAGAAATAGCCTTATGGTAGAGTGTTATGCTCAAGGCTATTCTCAACATATGATGGCTAAAATATCGAAGCTTAATTATAAGCAACAGTAAATAGAGTAATAAGAGAAAATAATAGCTTGACCCCTATAATTCTGGGTGGAAAGCCGATGAAAATTTTGGTACCGGTATCATCAAAACTATCGATTGGTATTTAAAAAATATGGAGTTAATAATTGATTTCATTCTTAAAAGTAATTTTCCAAAATAGAGTTGTGCTATGGACATTAACTAAAAATGACTTCAAGCAAAGGTACTTAGGAGGCTTCTTGGATATAGCATGCGCATCAGGAATTGAATATCTAAATACTCAAGGTATTAAATATAATAAACTTTTATTGTGTAATGATAGTATATATTTTCCGTTATATAATCCTAGAACAATGTTTGAAAAAATGGATAACTTAGAATATGATGTTTTGGGTATTACAGATAACTATGAAAAAAATATCATTTACAAAGTTACTTCCTTGTCTTTAATGAAAATATTGTCAATAGCAAGTTTTGGGAGGATTTTTGGAATGTTTTAATTAAAGATTTTAATTGTCTAATTATAACAATAGAATTATTAAGAGATAATCCTGTAAAAAAAGGAAATTTAAGTAGTCTGAAAGAAGTTATTGACAAAACAGATTATAATCTTAAGTTGATTGAAACTCACTTATCACGAGTAAAAAATAATCTAATGAAATATCAAATATATGATAATTCCGATCAAAAGCGACAAGTAGAAATATTTTGAATATTAATATCTTACTAGCTACATATAATGGTGAAGAATTTTTAGAGCAACAATTAGAATCAATATTATCTCAAACACATACTAATTGGAAACTATATATCCATGATGACAACTCTACAGACAATACTGATAAAACCATTAAAACCTATGTAAAAAAGTTTCCAAATAAAATTATCTTTTTAGACGATAAAGTCTCTTTTGGTAATCCCTCTAAAAATTTTATGTACCTACTTGAGAAGATCGATGGTGAATATTTTATGTTTTGTGATCAAGATGATATATGGCTGCCAAATAAAATAGAATTAATATTCAACAAAATGAAGCAGCTTGAAAAGACTCATAGTAGTCATATCCCTCTCTTAACATTTACAGATCTCAAAGTAATAAATGCAAACCTGGAAGTGATCAACAACTCCTTCTGGAGGTATCAAAAACTTAACCCATGCATATCCAAAAATTGGAAAAAACTTTTGGCACAAAATGTTATAACGGGTTGTACTATCATGATAAATAAAAAAGCTAAAGAAATATGTTTGCCTTATGAACTAGATACCATGGTGTATGATCACTGGATAGGTGTCAATGTATCAAAATATGGACAAATAGGCTATCTAAATCATCAGACTATTTTATACAGGCAGCATGAACATAATACTGAAGGAGCAAAAAAGTTTGGACTCTACTATATTTTTTACAAGTTAAAACATATTAAAAAAATTATTTCCTTTCAATATACTGTATCTAAATATTTTAAAATCATATCAACTATTGAACTTGTATATTATAAATTTACATTAAACTTAATAAGATTCTTATAATAAATCTAGCTAGTCTAAGAGAAGTAAAATAGAAGCTCAGTTTATGGGGAGGGGTATAATTCTTCTTTAGACTATAGAGTATAGGAGTCATGTAATGTTAATGCTATCATAAGGTAACCGAGTATAGGGGGCAGGTGATAATGATAATTCTTCCTTCCTTCCAATATTCTCCTAATGCACACCGATTTGTAATACCTTGACATTTTTTGTATACTGCTAATGCTTCAATAAAGGAGAGCGAGAAGATTGTGTTCCTTTATAAATAGTTGTGCTAAAAAGGGAAATAAATATGAAAAAAACAATATCAATCTTAGTGCTATTATTTAGTCTTGCATCCGCACAAAGTGAAGGCTTAAGAGAAATAGATTCAAAGTGTTCAGCAGGAAGTAGTCATGATATAGCAATGTGTTATAGTGCCGAAGAAGAAAAACTAACTAACAAATTAAAGAGAAAAATTGAAACAATAAAAGAAACTTTTGTTGACTCAAGTTTAGCTACAAGTACACAACCAATCTGGGAACAATACACGCAAAAATGGTGCGAAGGCAGAAAAAGATTAAGCAGAAATTACAGATACATGATTTTTAGTAGCTGTATGATAGAACATACTTTATTGAGACTTGAGCAATTAGATATATATTATTGTAATGAAAATGGTTGTCCTGCAACAAAATAAAAATTGGACTATACAATAGTATTGGCGCTTTAAACGTTAAATACACAGCAGGAGGATGTATGAACAAAGAAGAAGCAAAAAGGTATATTGAAGAGCGTTTGTCGAACAGCGATAAGCTTGTTGGTTATTTTATTGCACAAGGGCCTTTCCCAATATGGTGGTTTTTGTTGCTTGGTCCCTTTGGGGCTTTGTTTTTAAAAACATACTATTATAGCAGTAACCAATAATAGCTATTTGATAGGATATTGTTTATGAATTTTTTATTTAGATATAACTTAGAAAAGATTCTTTTAGGTATAGCTACCTTAGTCATTTTTAGTGGTTGTATAGCTACAAAAACTGCAAATATCGAAAACCACATTGGTCTGTACAAAATTGTAAATGCAGAATGTAAAGTAGCCCAAAATGATTTTGATCCATGCAAATACGATTTATTTTTTGAGCTTGTAAAAGGACAATTTATTGGGGTAAAAGACAGCCAGTTGGCTTATGTTTTTTGGAGTGGTGACCCCAAAATAGATTCAGAACTTCAATATACATCTCATTTAATATCTAATCATAAGTCCAAAAAAATATTTGATGATAAATTCTGGTTAAGTAAAGATAATCAGACTCAAGAATACTTGATTTTTTCTGATAAAAAGTTGTCTGGCTATTATGCAATATATAATGCAAATGATGATATAAAACGCAGAATCATCAGCTATGAATTAAAACCTATTTTACGTAGTGATTTTCCTCATATTCAATTAAATTATCCAGGAAATAAATAAATATGAAAAAAATATTATTATTTGCATTGTTTATTCTTTCGATTACCTCTTGTTCTTCTACTTCAAAAGAAGAATCATTAAAAAAACTAGGTGAACAGACTTTTGACTCCAAAGTTTGGTTAAATGCAAACGAAGAAAAACGTGGAGCTATGATTTATGATTTTATTAAGAAAAACACACCAATCACAGATAAAAATAGAGAGTTTATTATAAGTCAATTGGGTAAGAGTACAGGATATTATGAATATGATCACAATCTAGCATACTATATTGGTCCTACGCCACCAAGCAGCAACTTAAAAGCATATCTAATTGCATTTATTATAGATCATGAAAACAATAAAGTTAAAGATATTTATATTCATCCTGAAATTAAATGAATTAGTAGATTAATAGAAAAAAACTCCCAATAGATTTAGCTATAAAATAGGGCTTAGGTGATAATGATAATTCATCCTCTCAAAGCAATGTAAAATATGGTAAGTTGTCTATTTCTCTAATAATTAGCCACAATCTTAGTTGTTTGCGTGAACTAAGGCTGTTTTGCATATAATTGAAAAAATAATTACGTGTAAAAAAGCGAGATATGGTAGTGAACATTAATTATTATATACTTTTGAGTTTTTTATTACTTTCAGGATATTTAGCTTTTTCAAAAAGACTCAAAAACTCTTCTAATTGGAAAGCAATGGTAACGCCATTAGCTTCAATCATGGGAAGTGGATTTTTAGTTAGTGCTCCATTACTTGCTGGAATTGTCGGAGTTTGGGCAGTTTTTTGTATGTCAATACTTTTAATCATAGCCTATGCAGTTGGTTCTGCTATTCGATTCAACATTCAGTATTTTGAACCAATAGAACATCAAGAAGGTGTAGCTCAAAGTATTGCATTTATTTCTAGGATAGTTCTAGCTGGAGCTTATTTTATATCTGTAACTTATTATCTTCAATTACTTGCAGCTTTTGCTCTTAAATCATTTGGAATACAGCATGAAATTTATGCCAATATCATCACTACTATTTTATTGTTGTTGATTGGTGGAGTTGGTATGTATAAAGGCTTGCAAAAACTTGAACAATTAGAAACCTACGCCATTAGTTTAAATCTTGGGATGATCGGATCGTTGATCCTTGGTCTTATTATTTATAATAGTTCATTAGCTATTGATGGGAATTGGCATCTTCCTGAAATTTCTTCACTGATTGATTTTAATGATATACGTGTTTTGTTAGGTTTATTGATAGTAGTACAAGGGTTTGAAACTTCTCGTTATCTAGGAGATGAACATCCCTCAAGTCAAAGAATTACCACAATGAAACAAGCACAATTACTCTCTGCTGGGATTTATATTGTTTTTATTAGTTTAGCTACAGTGTTATTTCATGATGGTTTAAAAGCAGATGTTACGGCTATTATTTCTATGATTGCTCCAGTGGCAATTACTTTGCCAATATTAGTAGCAATTGCCGCTATTGGAAGTCAATTTAGTGCTGCAGTTGCTGATAATTCAGCAGCTGGTGGATTAATAGAAGAGATCACCAAAAGAAAGCTACCTTTAAGATATGCTTATGGGCTTATTATGTTTATAACTATAGCTCTTACATGGGAAACGAATGTTAATACTATCATTGCATACGCTTCAAGAGCATTTGCACTTTTTTATATGTTGCAAAGTTTAGTGGCATTGATTACTGCATATAACAATAAAGAGATAGAAAATAGAACTTTTAAAATAGCTCAATTTACATTGGTAGCTATCATTTGTTTACTTGTTTTTGTGTTAGGAATACCAGCTGAATGAAATGGATATATTTGATTGTATTGGTGATACTTTTTCAAGGATGTGATTGCAAACAATACCCTTTTGAAACAATATCCTTTTGAATTGAATTAGGTGTCAGGCGATAATGATAATTCATCCTCTCGAAGCAATGTAAAATATGGTAAGTTGTCTATTCCTCTAATAATTGGCCACAATCTTAGTTGTTTATGTGAATTAAGGCTGTTTTGCATATAATTGAACAAATAATTACGTGTAAAAAAGCGAGATATGGTAGTGAAAATTAATTATTATATACTTTTGAGTTTTTTATTACTTTCAGGAAATAGCATGGCAAGTGAAAAATACCCTTCAGTTTCAGAAGCGGCTCTTAAGGGAACCGCAAGAACAAACCTAGACTCACCCGAACCAACAGAAGAACAGTTAAAAAGAAAAGCAAAATATACCAAACTTGTTGCAAGCCTTAACGTTCCTGTTACTGAATCTCTGCCGGTTATTGAAGACTCAAAATCCATACAACCAAGAAGTGCCGAAGAGATAGCAAAAAGAGCAGTAGCTGTTACGGTTGCCGCAGTAAAAGGTGAAGGTATGCCGCATGATGAAGTTATGGGTATTGTCAAAGAGTGGGGCGTTATCTCTTACTTTAGCCCTGAAGAGTTGCAATTTATCAACAAACCAAATGTAACCGATCAAGAGCGCCTCAAATTCTCCTGGCGCTATGAGGGGTTAGATGTTCTCCTTTGGGCGCTTGGCTATAAAACAGATTTGCCGGCACCTAACCAAATATGCGATGTAAAAGATGATGTGGGCATCATTGTAGAGAACAAAGGTGTCTTGCTTGCAAAAAACTCGAAACTAAGAAGCATGCAAGAGATTCTTGATATGGCTGACTATTATTATAGGTTGCATTGGGCGGCAATTGAGTTGCGCTTAAATGGCAAGTCAAGTGAAGCCATAAATGAAGAGATCATAATGGAGCGTCATTATGCATTGAATTGGTTGATTAGATATATGAATCAGGAATGGGATGATATCAGCACAGATACATAGCAGGCACTATGGGAATAGGGGTTAGGTGATGCTGATGCTATTTCAACATGAAAAGCACAGTTCATTATCACATCTCTAAAATATTATCGTAAAACAATAACTTAATATTGACAAACAATAATTTATCTGATATAATCTCAAAGTTTTCGATAAAAAAAGGAGAAACATATATGGATAATATGTCAAAAATTAAAAAAGTAAGTAAATTATTTAACTTACTACTTACGGGGCTTCTTATAATATTGCCAATATATTATATTTTATACTGGTTATTTATCAACTCTTTGTCAGAATCATTAATAAATGTAAATATTGAACCTGTACCGGAGTGTTCAAATACTCTATCTGTAAACCTACAAATAATTGGATTTATTTCAAGTCTACTACCGCTTAGTGCTTTAATCTATGGTATTATCCATATCAAAAAGCTTTTTTCATTTTATCAAGAGGGGATTACTTTTTCATTAGAACAAGTTATACTTTTTAAAAAAGTATCTAAAGCGCTCGCCTTATGGATTGTATTTTCTATAATTTATGAATCTATTAAGAGTATTCTTTTTTCGTGGGATAATCCAGTAGGTGAACGTATATTAGAAATAGGTTTTAATGGTAATCAAATTGGGATAGTAATAATAAGTATTGTCATTTTAGTTATTGCTTGGATTATGGATGAAGGAAGGATACTCAATGAAGAAAATAAACTTACTGTTTAATCGGAGTTCATTATGGCAATAGTTATAAATCTAGATGTAATGTTAGCAAAAAGAAAAATGAAATCTATAGAGCTTGCAGAGCTTATCGGTATAACCGAACAAAACCTATCTATTTTAAAAAGAGGTAAAGCAAAGGCTATTAGGCTAACAACATTAGAAGCAATTTGTAAGCATTTAGATTGTCAACCGGGCGATATTCTTGAGTATAAGAAATAACTCTTAAAATAAAAAAGAAATTTTATTGGAAAATAGAAGTTAGATAACAATGACGACTCTTCAGCTCCTATAGTTTCCGCAAGGTACACACCAATTTGTAATACCTCGACATTTTTTGTATACTCTTCGTATGAAAATATTTGCAATCACACTATTTATCGGCATCATCTCCTCCATGCTTTATGCAGGTGGTGATTATGTTCTTGTTAATGTAAAATCATTTGAAGAGAAAAAAGGGATTGCAAAAATTAAAATAAAACAAATTGACGATAGGGATCCCCTAATGAAGGGGTGCTTCGAATTTGAAGTTGCCATTACTCACAAAAGAGTTCCTTGGTTTTCTTGGTTGCCATTTATGAAAAGTTCTCATCCAGCAAAAAAAGAAAACCAAGCATCATTAGGCCTTCTGCTTGAGGTATATCAAAATAAAGTTCCAATCAATTTTGGCTATATGGGATATGGTTTGGCCGGCACTGAGAAAGAGTGCTCATTTGTAAGTTATGGATTGAAAACTATCAAGACAGAAGAGGGTGAAGCTGTTTTATCTTTCTATAGTGAGATATAAGTTTGATTCATTTCTGTTATCGTAAGAGGCATGTGTAAGCCCCATTTTCTTGCAAGATTTTAGATTTTTATATATACTCTGCGTATGAAAGATAGAATCAATAGTGGACACAATATTCCCCTCATAGGCAGTTTTACAATATCAACAGATAAAGATAGGCTAGATATCGCAGCTATTCATGACTACTTATCTCAGAGATCATATTGGGCGCAAGGCAGAACAATCGAAGCAGTACAAAAAAGCATTGATAACTCTTTATGCTTTGGAGTGTATGATGAAAATGATAACTTTGCAGGGTTTGCAAGAGTCGTCACGGATTATGTGGTATTTGCATATCTATTGGATCTTTTTATCTTGGAACAATATAGAAAACAAGGAGTTGGAAAAAGTTTGGTAGACCACATCATCAATAGTCCAATGCTGCAAGATGTTAGGTGGCGTCTAGATACGCAAGATGCACATGAACTCTATAAGAAGTTTGGATTTCAAGAGCCTATATTTCCCAAAAAGATTATGGAAAAGCGCAAAGTGCAAAAATAGAAAATAAACAAAAAAGAGAAGTTAGTTGAGTTTTTTGAATAAATTTTTTGATATAGTATTTTACATCATACACTACTTAATACTAGTCGTATCATTACTGGTGTTGTGTTTTAGTGTGTGGTTCTTTTTTAAAACTATATTTCATGCGAATGAGTTATATATTTTACTTGAGTTGGTCTATTTACTGATTTGTATTTTACTTGGCTTGTCTTTTATCTTGCACCATTATATTATATATACAAATAAAGATATTGATATGGAAGTTGCTATGGAAAAACTGACACCTAAAAAAGCGCTGAGTATCATAAAAGGTAAGCGATATGACATACCTATGTTTAATATTGCGTCAATTAGGTATATCTGTTATGGAGAATATTATGTTTTTGGAAAGTGTAAAAAAGCACAAAAGCATAAAGAAAACTTAGAAGCTATACCAAAAAATACTCAAAAAGTATTTGTCTTATTCTTTTTTCTTTCTTCGAGTGCTTGCCTACTTATATTAATGTCGTTTATATTTTTAATGTTAGCGCCTCAAACAGACAAAAGCATAAAAACAGATGTGACCCCAAAAGAAGCAAAAGAGATATTTTGTAAAAATGTATCAGAAAATCCATCTTATAGTGGCTTTAAAAAGGGTACTACTTATTACTCCACTGATAAGTGGTATTATATTTTTACAACTGCAACTGACAATGGCAAAGATATAGTAAAAATTGGAAAAGATTTCCCAAGTACATCTATGAGTCATACAGTTGGCGGCAGTACTTATATAGAAGATAAAGATAATATCTTTAGTTGTAATACTTCGACATTTTCTGTATACTCTCAATAATAAATAACAAGGAAAAACAATGGAACAAAAACACTCCGGCATAGGAATCGCATCATTTGTTATAAGTATTGTGGCGGGAATTTTGATATTTATATTGCTTGGTATAGCGGGATCTCTGGAAGCCTCAACTCCCGGAGGGATTGATGAAAATTCTACTGAGGCCGTTATGATTGGATTGGCCATAATAGGTTTGCTTTTCTTGAATGTCTTGTCAGTCGGTTTAGGCATCGGAGGGTTGCTCCAAAAAGAGCGGAAAAAAATATTTGCAATACTAGGGACGGTATTCTCATCCTTTTTTATACTAGGTGTGATAGGTCTTATGGTATTGGGTGCAATGGTTCAATAGTAAGAAAAAACAGACTCAATTTTACTGCTAGCTATATAAAAAGGAATTCTTAATGCTCTCTCTTTTTAAAGAGCCGATCTATTATGTTCAAATCAGCAAAAATTCTTTTACGGTAAGATCCGTAAATGCAGGAGAAAGCATCGTTTTTAATGCGTCAACTCCATTTTCCACCAAGCGCCTATTGATTGGTGAATTCACCGTCGCAGAAAAGCTTCTAAAAAAAGCCTTATCTAGCTTTCCAAAAAGCATCATCAGTCCAACGGTAATCATGCATCCGCTCGAAATGGTAGACGAAAAACTATCTGAAGTTGAAAAGAATGTGTTTCGCGAAGTTGCATTGGCTGCAGGTGCAAGAGATGTAAAATTGTGGTTAGGTAAGAAACTCTCAGATAATGAGCTTGTCGATATCTAAAATGGTGATAACCTAAAGAGACGTTGAAAAGCCAAAAAGAGATTTATACATAATAAAAAGCAAAGAGATAGTAGTGCTATAATGTTTCAAGGTTAATACTTTTTCAAAGGAGCTATGAATGGACACTATACAAAAAGAACTTACAAGTAGAAAAGAGGAGATTCAAGCAGCACTAGAGTTGCTCTTTAAAGCCAATATGAAAATAACTGATTGGGATGTTCCTGAAGCAAACGATCAAGAAGCCGCAAAAATGCTCATAGACATCTTGCAAGAAAAGCTTGATGCAATCCGCGAAGATGTAAAAAACGGGAAGTATATAAATTATTAGACTTTTAGTTTATTTTTCAAAATTTCAACGAAACTAAATAGCTATCTTCTCCTTACGAGATTTGATGATTTTATATATACTCTCAAATCATAGTTTGGCTAGAGATCTAAGTGCTCTCAAGATTGAGGTACTGAGAAGGGCTATTTTAGCCTTTTTTAACCTTATATCTAATAGTATGCGCATAGTGCAATAATTAACTACAAGGTATTTTTGTATGAATTCGGTAAAAAACTCACTCATTCCTATCTCCTCTCTCTTTTTTGCCATCACTTTCTTGGCGATTGGGTATGGTATGATGATTACTTTTATAGGAATTTATCTAAAAGAGTATGGCTCTTCAGATTTTGTGATTGGGTTGATCAACTCAACTTTCTTTTTAGGGGCTATGCTCTCTTCCATCTTTAGTCAAAAGATTATTTCAACCGTTGGCCACATACGAAGTTTTGCAGTGTTTGCAGCACTTATGGTGATCACATTCTTGTTGCACTCTTTAGGTGTAAATGAGTTTTTTTGGGCACTTTTACGGCTTCTTTCCGGATTTTGCTTTTATGCCTTGCTCATCATCATCGAAAGTTGGCTCAATGAGAAGAGTTCTAATGAGCTGCGAGGTGAAATATTGGCGATTTATACCATCATATTTTATCTCTCTACTGCATTGGGTCAACTCTTCTTAAATATTCCGAGTCAGTCTGAATATTTTATTTTTACCATTGGTTCAGTGTTAGTTCTGCTGTCATTAAGCGTTATAGCTATGACGAAAATAAAAGAGCCACAGTTTAAACCTTTTGAGCGGTATAGCTTTCCAAAACTTTACTCTGTTGTTCCTCTGGCCGTTACGGGAAGTTTTATCGGCGGTTTTTTTACGGGTGGTTTTTTTACGATGGTGCCTCTCTATATCTTACATTTGTTTCATTCAAAAGAGGTATTGTCAATTTTTATGGCACTGACGATTCTTGGAGGGTTGATTGCGCAATGGCCTATCGGTAAACTATCAGATACTTATGGACGAAGAAAGCTCATTGCATTTTGTGGATTTTTTACTATGTTGGCAGCTATTTCTTTTATCTTGGTGCCTGTTTATAAACCTCTATTTTATATTTTAGGAGTGCTATTGGGGGTAGGTATTTTTGCCATTTATCCTTTGAGTCTATCGCGTGCAAATGATGTTCTTGATGAAACCAAAGATATCGTTGAGATAAGCCGAGCACTACTTTTTACCTATGGGCTAGGCTCATTTATTGCTCCTATAGTTATCGGTTTAACATTTAAGTTTATCAATCAAGAGGGCATTTTCCTCATTTTTGCTTTCTTGGGTGTTTTTTTGGCGATTTACTCACTCTCTAAACAACGCGTTGCGGATGACGATTTAAGCCTCTTTGTCCATATGCCGGTAGCTTCAGGGGCAATCGTGCCTGAGTTTGATCCGCGCCAAGATGAAGAGTGGGTGGAGAAACAAAACAAAGAAGAGTAAAATTGGTTTGTAATGAGTTGATATTTTTGTATACTCATGATGTCTAGAGTGTACAATATACAAATCATTATATATTTGCTTTGAAGTTCAAATAAGATACTATAAAAGTATCTTTAAATGAGTCTGCTTAGCGGTTTTGGCTTTTTTACCCATAAAGGTCAAAATTGATTATCGTAGAATTAACAAGAGTACAATATCTCCTCTCCGCACAGAAAATCAAAGATTTTGATAGTTTGCAATTTGCTAACCAGGCGATGCTTTGGTGGGATGATTACTATAGTTGGAGTAGATTTCCTCCTTTGTGTATGAGGGAAAACGACGAAGATATCTGCTATCTTTTTTATGAAGTTTCTAAAAATGGAGAGTATCTTACTATACACAATGTATTGACCCCGAAAGTTCATAGAGGCAAGGGGTATGCTTTTGCTTTATTGGAACACCTTTTTTTAACACTTGCGCCTGAAAATATAAAGAGGTTTAAACTCCTTTGTGTCTCTTCATCAATCGATTTTTACAATAAGCTAGGGATGAACTATTGGGGCGTAAATCACTTGGGGCAATATTATTGCGATTTTAAAATGCCACGCTCAAGTCTCTTGGAAATTCCTAAAATAGTAGAAGATACTAATGTAACTGAGTTTACAGATGAGAATTTACTCAAGATTTATGAGAAGGTACGATTGAACGGAAAAGAGTTTGATGCAAAGGATAAAAAGATACATGATGACTGTCTAAAGAAGATGGGCAAGAGATATATCTTTGAAAAATTGCACACAAGAGTCAAGAATCTATAAGTCCTTATTTTCTTGCAAAATAGGGTGATTTTCTATTATACTTCTACAATGAAAAATAAAATATATGGACAAGAAAGGTCAAAGCATTTATGAAAAAATATCTATTTTTATTGGCTGTTATTGTGCTATCATCTAACTATGTGGATGCAAAGACCAATGTGCCAAAAATAGTTGATGTGCAACACTATACTGATAAAATTCTTGTTACTTTTGTGTCGGAGGATCATGAGAAAAAAATCTATATTGAATCTTTTGATGATGAGGAGATTATGGATACGGCAGGATATGCATTTAGCATTTTTCAAGGTATATCTGAGAGTGAAATTTGTTTAGAAAGTCATCACGGTAATGCGTATAAAGAGTATACTATAATGTGTTATACATATGATATATCAGAAAATGATTGGATACATACCTATGATATGTTAGGGAGTTATTATGAATTATCTGATACGGGTGATTATAAAATAAAAGACGATTTTATATATTATAAAGCCGATAGTCATGAAGGGTTATATAATCCCAATAAAAATTATGATACTAACAGGTTTTTGGCAACCCCAATAGAGATTGAGAATTTTTTAAAAACAAAACTACAACTCAAAGGAAATATTTTTATTAGTTCGATCAATTTAGTCAAATGCATTAAAGCTTTTCCTATAACAGATGAAAATATTTCTTTATATGCCGATATAACTTCTTATTTGCAAAAATCAGGCGCAAGTGATGAAGCTGAGTACTTATTGGAACAAATAAAAAAATTTAAAAATACCGATACGAAAAAACCCACTCTCTCTCAAGAAGAACCACACTAGAAAAAAGGGATGAAATGAAGATATTGATTATATTCTTACTGATTGCGATAAATAGCTATTCCGATGGTTTATCATTTAATAAATCAAGGCAAATTGTTCATGATAAGAAGGTGATATCAAGTATATCGCTTGAAAATACTATGCTGCAACACTATTTCTTAAAAAATAATCAGAATTTACCTTTTGCCAAAGGAAGCTTGGGTGTTCTTGTCTATATGGTTGATGGCTACAACCCTTCAGAATGTTATTATCCAATTTACTACGAGAAGAGTGTTTATAGCATACAAAATGTATATTGTAAAAAACTAATCACAGATATCTCTAAAAAAAAGAGAAATTTCGTTTTGACAAAATCTAATTGTAAAATAGATTTACAAAAAATTAGAGAAGATGATTTGCATAATTTATGTAGAGATGATGAAAAAATGCATTTTTCTTTAAACGATAATCAGACAATGCATATAGGTGAATTACAGTGCATATTGAAACAGAATAATCAAGATATGATGTTTGTTGATTTTGATTTCACAAAATGCACTAAAGGAATTTAAAATACCAATGCAACAAAGCCTATTTAGCTAATTCAAGAAGTTAGCCAGAAAAAAACAAAAGAGATTAGGCTTGAGACTAAGACGGAATTCATCACTTTCGCTTTTGGGTAATGCTAATTTTAGTGTTTTTCTATATACTTTAAGAAAAGAATGACAAAGGGATGAAAATGCAAAAACTAATGATAGGATTTAGCTTTATTGTTTCGATACTGTCTTTGATTGCTATGATATATATTGGTTCAATGTTCTATAAAGGGGCGACTACCGATTATGAAACCAATAAAGTTTCTGAAGAAAATATCATCGCTTATATAAAAACATGGGACAGGGATATATTGGCTTCCGAGTCAACCTCTGAGTACAGCGATTATGTAAAGAGTCCAAAGTTTGATAAAGAGCACGATTTTAGCAAAGAGTTAGGCGAGCTTATTCAGTATTATAGCGGACATCCAATCACCTATATGAAAAATGATGGTAGTGCTGAGTGTGTCGGCATTGAATCTCAAGCAGAGTTTAAAAACGGCATAGCATCCATAAATGCAAAAATGATCAAAGTTGATGGCAAATGGAAAATTAAGAAAATAAGTATTCTAAAAAAGAGTGCCTTAGACTTAGAACAAGAATTTTAAAAAAGAGAGATGTATGTTTAAATCCTCATTCTTGCAACACGGGGTGATTTTCTATATACTTATATTATGAAAAAATACTACTATGCTTATGGCGAATTTTTAGAAGATTTAAAGATATTGGTCCAAAAGATAGACCGTTCCTTTGATACTATACTCCCCATCGCGCGAGGTGGATTGACCATGGGACATATGCTTGGTGAGCACTACAACATTCGCAAAGTCTATGCTATCAACTCCATAGGCTATGATGATACGACCAGGTTAGACAAGGTTTGGATATTTAATGTCCCTGATTTGAGCAGCTCAAAGAGTGTGCTCATCGTTGATGACATCGTCGATAGCGGTGATACGCTCATAGAGGTGTTAGATACTTTGCATGAAAGATTCCCGCAAGTTACCTTTTTTGTTGCCTCGATATACTATAAACCTAGTGCTAAGATCAAGCCTGATTGGTATGTCAAGGAGGCGACTGAGTGGATCGATTTTTTTTGGAGTGTTGATCTTTAACTCGAATCCAAAATAATAAAGGGTATAATTCCTTATATTTGCACTAAAGAGTACCTATGGTTTTAATGATAGACAATTACGACAGTTTTACATACAATATCGTTCAGTATGCCAAAGAGCTTGGTGCTGATTTGAAGGTGATTCGTAATGATGAGCTTACAATTGATGAGATCAAAGCTTTGAAGCCTGAAAAGATTATCCTCTCTCCGGGACCGTCAACTCCGGATGATGCAGGCGTGACACTTGAGGTTATCAAAGAGTTTGGTGAAACTATGCCGATATTTGGCATCTGCTTGGGGCATCAGAGCATAGCACAAGCTTATGGCGCTAAAGTGGTGCGGGCAAAAAATATGATGCATGGCAAGACCTCTCAGATAGCCGTCGATAAGCCAAGTGTTGTCTTTGATGATATGCCTCATGAATTTAGAGCAACAAGGTATCACTCCTTGGTTGTCGAGCCAAGTTCTGTGACTTCTCAAATCATTCCTACTGCACATAGTAAAGATGATAGAGAGATTATGGCACTTGAGATTAAAGATAGACCAATTTATGGCGTGCAGTTTCATCCGGAATCCATCATGAGTGAATTTGGACACAAGATGCTCGATAATTTCTTAAAACTCTAAAGTCCATGAAGCTTTATCATTTTAGTATATTCTTTCTAATTTTTGCGGTCACGCTTTACTACCTTGGCGCAACAACCCCCATAACTCCTCACGAGGCAGAGATATATTTTACTTCTCCCTCATGGGTAGCAAAAGCAATGCATATGGGAGAGGATATCTTTGGCGGTTTTTTAGGCTTGAGAATTCTTTTTATACTCTTTGGGTTGCTCTCTGCCTTGATGTTTTTGAGTGTTGCTCAAAAATATTTTACCCAAAGCAGAGATGCTTATCTAGCAACTACTGTTTTTATGTTTATGCCCGGCACGCTTATCGGTGCTACACTTGCTAATGCATCGATGATACTCCTTTTTGGGATACTGCTCTTTATTTGGTTCTATTATAAAGGGTGGAAGATAGCGCAATTTTTAGTTTTGCTTTCACTCCTTTTTGTGCATCAATCAGCCATCATTATCTATATCGCGCTTGCCATCTATGCGCTTTCTCTCAAAGATAGATTTTTATTGTTAGGTTCTGTAGCATTGATTGGACTTTGTTTCTTTTTTGGAAGCTTTATTCCCGTTGGCGGTAAGCCTTCAGGGCATTTTTTGGAAAATCTCGGAGCCTTAGCGGCTATATTTTCTCCATTTCTCTTTCTCTTTTTTGCCTATAGTATGTATCGGATACTTATCAAAGGTGATAAAGATCTCATCTGGCACATATCATTCTTTGCATTCGCCGTCTCTTTGATGCTTTCCATTAGACAAAGAGTGCATATCGTTGACTTTGCTCCCTATATGATCATCGCGATACTGCCTATGGTAAAATTGTTTTATAAGAGTTTTAGATGTCGCTTGCCACAATTTAGACTCAAGCATAGAATCGGCTTCTATACAGTCTTAATTGTAATGATACTTAGCTCAGCAACCATAACCTTTCATAAATCACTTTTTATACTTTTCGATGACAACTCGAAACATTTTGCCTATAAAGTATATGCTCCTTATTGGAAAGCTAAAGAGTTAAAAAGTAAAAATATTGGCTGTACTGACTCAAAAAGTATCAAAGAGCGTTATCAAATGCGGTATTATGGGATTTCTCAATGCAATATCTAAGAAGGCTTTGTTCGTTTAGTCCCGTTTTTGTTTCTAAAATACACACATAGGCTCAAATGAGCATTTATTTTTAGTTTCCAAAATGGTTTGAAACTCTCACATGCTACTATATCCATAATTCAAAAAAAGGAGAACTCGATGGCGCAAAAAGCTATTAGAGAATATGATGCTAAAACAATATTAGTAAACCATTGGGAAAAATACTTTCCTGAGTTCACATACTCATATGAGACAGCTTTGGTAAAAAGCGGAGATGAACTTAAAAAATTATCCAAAACAAATGATTGGCTCTCAAGCAAGCCACTTGTTGCAAAGCCTGATATGCTTTTTGGAAAAAGAGGCAAGAATAATCTTGTTCTTTTTAGAGATAGTAAGCCCGGAGATGTGAGCTTGCAAAAAGCTGCATCTTGGATAGATGAAAAAGCAGGTGCTAAGCAGAAAGTTTATTTTGATTTTGACGGCGATACACCAAAAGGCGAGCCCAAAGAGGATTTTTTAACACATTTTATCGTTGAGCCTTTTACGCCACATTCTCAAGAAGAGGAGTATTACATCAGTGCAACATGTGTTGGAGAGGATGATGTACTTTATATGTCAGCTGAAGGGGGCATGGAGGTCGAGGAAAATTGGGATAAGGTTGTCGAAGTCGTGTTCCCAATCAATGCAACAGAAGAGGAGATTACTGCTAAGATACAAGCAAATATTCCTCAAGATGTAGCCGCTAAAGATAAAGAAGCTTTTGCAAAATTTGCAATAGGATTTTTTAAAGCCTACCAAGAGCTCAACTTCGCATACCTTGAGATCAATCCGTTTGTTATGCAAGGAGAGAAGATAGAGCTTTTGGATATGGTTGCAAAACTTGATGATACGGCAGGCTTTTTGATGAAAAGCCAGTGGGGTGATGTCGAGTATCCTGTGGCATTTGGGATGGAAGAGAAATCTCCGGAAGTTCTAGCGATTGAAGAGGCTGACTCAAAGAGTGGAGCATCACTTAAGCTGACTGTGCTTAAACCCGATGCTCGTATCTGGACTATGGTTGCAGGTGGTGGTGCTTCTGTTGTCTATGCTGATACGATAGCAGACTTTGCAGGCATTGAAGATTTGGCAAATTACGGCGAGTATAGCGGTGGACCGACTACGGACGAGACGGCATTTTATGCTGAGACAATCTTTGATCTTATGACGAGAAAAAAAGATCCCCAAGGAAGAGATAAGGTACTTATCATAGGCGGTGCCATCGCAAACTTTACCGATGTGGCAAAGACATTTACGGGCATTATCTTAGCGTTTGAAAAATATGCAAAAAAGATGAAAGAGGTTGGTGTGAGAATATATGTAAGAAGAGGTGGTCCAAACTATGAAAAAGGATTAGCAGATATCAAAGAGGCTGCTGATAGGTTGGGTTTATATATAGAAGTTTATGGTCCGGAAACGCATGTTACGGATATCGTTCGTATGGCTTTAGAGAAGTAAGGAGAGAAGATGAGTTCACTATTTAATAAAGATACACAAGCAATTTTTTGGAACAATAACTCTAGTGCGATTCAAAGAATGTTGGATTATGACTATACTATAGGGAGAGAAAAGCCATCTGTGGCTGCGATTGTTGCTCCGACATCTGCTTCAAAATTTGAGAAATTCTTTTGGGGCGGCGAAGAGGTTATGATTCCTCTTTTTAAAACAACCAAAGAGGCAAAAGAGGCATTTAAAAATGCTGATGTATTGCTCAACTTCGCATCATTTAGAACAGCATATGATGTGACTGCGGAGGCATTGGCAATCGGCGGATTTAAAACTATCATGATAACAGCCGAGGGGATTCCTGAAAGATTAGCACGAACTATGAATGAGCAAGCTAGAGAGCTTGGGGTGACGGTTATAGGCCCGGCAACGGTCGGCGCTATCGCTCCGGGTGCATTTAAGATAGCAAATATAGGTGGTACTATTAGTAATATCATCAACTCCAAACTTCATAGAGCAGGATCATGCGGGCTTGTAACAAGATCCGGAGGCCTTTTTAATGAACTGAGCAATATCATAGCTATCAATGCTGATGGAATCGCGGAAGGTGTAGCAATAGGCGGCGATAGATTTGTTGGTTCTGTATTTATAGACAATCTTCTAAGAATGCAAGATAATCCACAGGTAAAATATATGCTTCTTTTAGGTGAAGTGGGTGGTACTGAAGAGTACAAAGTGATTGAAGCGGTTAAATCCGGAAAAATCACTAAACCTATTATTGCATGGTGTATCGGAACAATTGCCAAATATTATGATAGCGGCGTCCAATTTGGTCATGCAGGCGCAAGCGCAAACGCCGAAAGAGAAACTGCTGAAGCCAAAAATAAAGCGATGAAAGAGGCGGGCATTTATGTTCCTGATTCTTTCAATAATCTTCCTGATACGATTGCTGAAGTTTATACGCGACTCAAAAAAGAGGGTGTTATCCAGGAGATTGAAGAGCCAAAGATCAACGAGATACCAAAAACAAGAAGAAACAAAAACTTTGTTTGTACTATCTCTGATGACAGAGGTGAAGAGGCGACCTATTGCGGTTATCCTATAAGTTCGGTTGCGACTCCTGATACGGGATTTACTATCGGTGATATTATGAGTATATTATGGTTTAAGAAAAGATATCCGAGATGGGCAGTTGATTTCTTAGAAACAGTTCTTAAAACGGTTGCAGATCACGGTCCTGCCGTAAGTGGGGCGCATAATGCAAAAGTAACGGCGCGTGCCGGAAAAGATGTTATCTCCTCCCTGATTGCCGGTCTTTTGACAATCGGTCCAAGATTCGGTGGTGCGATAGACGGTGCGGCAAAATACTTTAAGCATGCGCACTTTCACGATATGACTCCTGCTGAATTCTTAGCCTATATGAAAAGAGAAGGTGTGCCAATCCCGGGTATCGGGCACAGAATCAAATCGGTTAGAAATCCTGATTTGCGTGTTAAGGGATTAAAAGATCTCGCAAAGGCGACATTCCCTGCAACGCCGTTGCTTGATTATGCTTTGACGGTTGAGGAGCTTACGACCTCTAAAAAAGATAATCTCATTCTCAATGTTGACGGTACGATTGGTATCTTGATGGTTGATATGTGGCGAGCTTTAGGGTACAGTGAAGAGGAGATTGATATATTCATCGATGCAGGTGCGCTTAATGCCTTCTTTATCTTAGGTAGAAGCATCGGTTTTATAGGTCATATCTTGGATGAGAAGAGACTTGGTATGCCTATGTATAGACATCCATGGGATGATATCCTCTATGATGTGCATCTTGCCGAGGATATGAAAGTCTAGTTTTAATTTTTCTTAAATTTGTGGTATAATTTGAAAAAGTTATACCACAAGAGGGTTTGGAATGCACATAAAAAAAGCTTTTACAATGATTGAGCTTGTTTTTGTCATCGTTGTATTGGGCATCATCGCTACCGTTGCTCTGCCTCGATTAGCTTCAGATGGTGTCCAAGACGCTATGGATCAAATCCTCTCTGACATTCGCTATACTCAGCACCTCGCACTTGTTGATAATGTTATTGATCAGGCCATTCCAAGAGACACAAGATGGCAAAGTGCTTTTTGGACCATTCAATTTCGAAATACAACTGATGGAGGAGGAGATTGGGCATATACGATAGGCTCCGATTCTGATTATGGCGGAAATTTTACATTAAATGAAGCGGCTGTAGATCCTCGCGATGGTAGACCAATATATGGGAATGTTGCAGCGGGTGCTACAAATGTAAGCCCAAAAGTATTTATCACCAAAAAGTTTGATATCACCAATATTGATTTTATTAATGGGTGCAATGTAGCAACCGGTGCAGGCGGAACTAACAATGCGAGTCATATTGGTTTTGATAACCTTGGCAGACCCCACAAGGGACACTTAAATGCTTTAGGTTTAGGGCCTGCAGCTGTGAGTCCTAATTATAGTTCTACAATGCAAGGTAATTGTACTATAGCTTTTACTTTTTCTGGCGGCGCTCAGACTTCATATATAACTATTCAAAGAGAGACAGGATATGCATGTATTTCGAATCTTGCTGGTGTATGTAGACAAGACTGAAATAGACAAGACTCTGCTTTAATTTTAACTTTCCAAACTTTTTCCCAAAAAACTTCCAAATCCTATTGACTTTTAAAAACTTTACTGTTATAATACGCGTCCA
>CAKZQQ010000007.1 GCA_937141405.1 uncultured Campylobacterota bacterium
GACACCTGCACTCCTCTTTTAGTGCATTATATCATAAAATTTTAATGGCATCAGCATCACCTGACCCCTATGCTATGACACCTGCACTCCTCTTTTAGTGCATTATATCATAAAATTTTAATGGCATCAGCATCACCTGACCCCTATGCTATGTACTCTAAGGTTCATACCGCTGTCTTTATCGACACTTTTTATGTTATCTTGGAGGGATTCTATATTGAGATCACCCCCTATATCTGCATTGATGGTGTTAGCTTGTGCTACTGCACCTTTGAGGGTAGCAGAGAGGAAGTGAGGTAGGTTATGGGTGGTCATTTGGAGTTTTATAATAAGGACTGTTGAGTTTTGTTTTACATGCTATATTAGGGCAAGTAACCACTCCTACATTTGAATCAACCTGAAAGGCTTCGGCACATTCAGGACAGAGTATCCAATTATCTCCTAGTGCTTCTGCGTATTTATACTTAGGATTTGGATGTTGTGTTGCATCCTCTTCTACCATTAATTCATAAAGTTCAAAAAATGCCTTTTCTACTTCTGGGTCTTGATCGCTAAATTTATCATGAAAATACTTATCATAGAATAATTCCGGCTGTAATAATATAGTTTTATATTCTTCATTAAATCTCACCTTCCAATATTTTGATGGAGTATCATTTAGGACATCAAACATAAAAAGGGGGGCAGATGATATATGCCCCCATCCATACTCATAGAATTCAACTATAGGATATATGGAATCATAATATAAGCTTAAAACAGTAAACTCTTCTCCTATTTCAAAACTAAAAGTATCAAATTTAGGACCCAAAAAACTAAACTTCCCAACCCACTTTTCATCAAGTTTTTTATATTTAGCCCTTACTCTCATTTTAATTTACCTTCTAGTATTTTAGTTTTTGGCTCAACTACTGTACCTGTTTTTATATTAACATAAGCATGTGTTTCTTGATATAACCCATTTGAAATTTCTTTACGGGTTGAAGATACTTTTGCCCAATCTCCAGCATTACCACCATACTGATTAATCAATCTATCTATATCCTTTATTGGATTGGAAGCACCATTGCCTGCTATTATTTCTTCAAATTTTCCAAGATTTAATTCAGAAAGTTGTTCTTCGCTAGCGAGTTGTCTTTTTAACTTTGTTGAGTTCGTAATATTCTTCGCACTCTCTGCCCCATCATATAACTCTTTTGCAACACTTTTTGGTACTTTAAACTTTTTTGCAAGTGCAAGCACAATCATATCTTGCGATAAACCTTGATTTTCAAGTTCCTGTACCATATCTACTGTGAAAACTATCGCATCAAGAGGTAGATTTAAAAAAGAAAGTGGTAAACCTTCTTTTGGCTCTTCTCCAAGGTTGGGTGCATTAGCATAAGCACTTAACGCTAATATCAATAAAACAAGAACCGTTAAACTATTATTCTCAACAACACTTTCACTCATGCTTTGAGTAATCGCTAACTCTTCATCAGTCACATTCTCATGGGTTGCAAGCACTACAGCTGCACTAAGTACTGAGGTTATGGCTTTGACTTCCTTTTGTGTCTGTTCTAAATATCTATTAAGCTCTTCTTGACTATTTATATCTACATTACCGCTTATTAGATCTTTTTTTCTCTCTTCAACTATATACTCTCCAACTACATGTGAAGTGGCTGTAGCGATAGCTCCTTGAGAGAAGTCTCCACCACCTAATTCGCTTAGTACTCCACCAACCAATGAGTGTGTAGTTGTAATGAGTGCTTTTGTTTGCATAGAATCTTTATCCAATCCAAGCTGTTTAGGTAAATCATGCCCTATATACTCAAACGCAACATTCCCTGCACTCTCAGCCATGATAGCCTTTATATCCCCTCCATAGATTGCTTTCTTAGCAAGACCATGGAGTATCTCTCTAGATATCTTCTCTCCATACTCAAGATTCCTTAGAGCAATGCTTCCATCACTGTTTTGAGTAGCATAGTCCATCTGAACATCTATGATATCTGTAGCAGCACTAAGTGCTCCGGCCATTACTGCACTTTTAAGTACAGACTCAAGATCAAAGTCAAGTTCTCCTGTTATGGCTCCTGAGAGTATCTGTGTAGCTGCGTTGATGATAGCAGCATCTATGCTGGCTGCTACTGCTGTACCTACTATACCTTCAGTCGCTATTCCTAAAGAACCTGTTATCGCACCTCCTGCCGATATCGTACTTGTTGCTCCTGCTGTTCCACCTGCTGCTACACCTGAGCCTGCACCCATAGTAATGACTGTGACTATAGCAACTACTATGATCTGCCCAAGTGCAGTCATAGAGGTACTCTCATCATACCACTCTTGAGAGTTAAGAATAGCTTCTACTTGAATGAGTTGTTCATGAGTAAGTTTGTTTTCACTTGAGATGACTTGCAATATATTCTCATTGGAGAGTTTCTCTTTGAGCAGACTCTCACCGTTAAGCATGATCTCTTTAGCATTGATAGTTGCAGGCACAGCACTCTCTTCTATCTTTCCTTGATCTATGATCTTTCGTGTCATCACTCCTTGAGAGTCATCATAGGAAGTATGGAGTGAACTCTCTTTATCAGAGACAAGCATAAGAGCATTTGTCATGATCTCTACAACTTCTGCTTGTACTTCAGAGCCTTGCATGATGACTACACCCTCAGGAGAGGTGAAAGTAACATTGGAAGCATCTATGATGCTCTTTGCAACGGAATCATTTTGAAGATTTTCAATGGCTTGCTTTTTCCAGATAGAACCAAAAGAGCTTTTTCTGACTTCATGATAATCAGCATTTGTAGCATGTGCTGTTGCAAGAGTTATGTCGCCCTCAGATGAATAGATGCTCAGATCATCTGCTTTGATGTCAGTTGCTTGGAGTGTGACACCGCTATCACCGCTAAGCGCTACTGTGTTGCCTTTGATAGAGCTTTTTTGCACACTCTGTTCTAGATGGGTATCTTCTACTGTTTTCTTAGATACCGTTGCTTTAAAATGAAGCCAATATTCATCATATTGACTATCGATCGCAGCAAGGACATTGAGATTTCCGCCTGCATCGATACCTATGTTCTCTCCTGCTTCAATGCTTGAGCCTCGAATAAGTGTATCACCGCCACTTTGCATAGAGATGCTTCCATCTGCCGTGATACTGCTTCCATGATGTACAACACTTTCTCCATTCATATAGCCGTTTGCAAAAGTATAGTCATAATCTCTTTTATCTTTGGCTGTATCGATGACAATCTCTTCGCCTGCATTTAAAAAGATATTGCCACCTGTAGTACGAGCCGGAGTATCTGCATCCGTAGATGCTATGTGCACAGTGTCTTGGTTTTCTACTGCTGTTGCGCTTATATTTGCACCGATATTCTCTATGTTCTTCGCCGCATCGATGACGATATTACCTCCATCTGAGCTGATAGTTGCCGTCTTGCCTACAACGCTATAATGCTCGATGCCTGATTCATGCTCAAGATCAACTCCTCTCATGATCGTTTGATTGATAACACTGCCTGTAGTGCTGACAAGTGATACGCCTCTGCCTCCGCTTATGCTTCCCGAGAGGTTGGAGATATCATTGAGTGCTACAAAGTCGACCACACCTTCAGCGATGAGCGAGCCTTGATTGTTAACAATACTCTCGGCATCTACGATGATGTTATTGGAGGCATACATCTTGCCACTATTGTTAAGCGCGCCTTCTACCGTGACATTTATAGTATTTGCAGCGATAAGCGCTCCACTCCCATCAAGATCACCACTCTTAGCCGCCATATAAACTTTTGGCACAAGCGCTGTAACACTTGAGCCATCAGCCAAAGTCACTTGCTCTTCAACAAGCCATACCATATCACTTGTAAGCTGAGCTATCTGTTCACTACTCAATGCAACACCCGGTCTGAGTCCATATGCGCTTGCATAAGTAACCCCTGCATCCATAAGTGCTTTATATTGCTCCTGATCACTCCCGTAACCATCTAAAAATCTTTTGCCTGTGAGCTGAGCTATCTGATCTTTTATAAGCCGTAATTCATAATACCCGTCACCTAAGCGTTTCATGATATTTGTCGGATCAATCCCTAAAGCATCAAGCATATAACCTGAACTGAGCCACTGAGCATAATTTGTAAATCGTGGATCAGTTGTGATGTAAGGTGTAAGAGCATTTGGATCATCTACATTGATACTAAAAAGTGAGCTTGTCGGCAATGCAAGATTTGGTGAAGCTTCTCGTATCTCGATATCATCGGATGTACCTTGATAAGTTGTATATGCATCTTGTTCTATGTTGTTTATAAATACTTCTGCACCCTCATCTATGATGCCATTATTTATCGTGTTTATATTGCCTGTAATCGCTCCGCCGGCTAATATATTTGAAGGTAATTCGGCTATCTTTTCCGTGCTCGTTTCTGTCATAGGAAGTTCATCCCATCTATAATCCGGATTGTGAAAAGCATCACCGCAATCACTGTAACAATGCCAAAATTTTCCGGTTAAACTATTGTATCTATAGAGAGACTCTGATTGATTTTCAAGCTCACCTGAGAGATCAAAATAGATATCGCCAACTACACTGATGGTACTAAGACGATTGTGAACATCAACGCCCTTCATAATCAAATTACCACCACTAGATATAGTGCTCTCTTTTATCTGGTCTGCATTTGCCAAATACTCTTCGGATGAACTCTTAGTGTATTCTCTCTGTTTTTCTCCTGCAATCCATCTTACACTCGTCACATATTTGTAAGAATATGTAGTAATAGGATCAATAATGGTACCACCTTCATACTCATATCTTACCGTATGAACATCTATTCCAAAAGCTTCATACATAGCATCAAGCTCACCTGCAACATCGCTTGCAAATTGATCTTTATCATAAGGTATGATAACTGTTGCATAACTATTGTTTTGACTTACAATTGCAACATTATTGATATCATAACCATTTGGTAAAACCATATCTCTAAACATTTTTCTTGCTTGGTAAATATAGGCTTCCCCTTCATTAAGATAGCCGTTAGCTATAGATAGTTTCGCTTCTGCAGTATCATCAACATTCGCCAAATAATAGTTATTATGTAAATTCGTATAAAAGCTAAGTAGTCCATTTTCAAAATACATTGCTATTTCATATTTGAATATAAGCTTTTCACTGCTTATTATGTCTGTCTCTTTTTCTATCTGAGTTGTACTTTTATTATTGATTATATCGGCTGCTATATTCATATCTCCATCACTCTCAATGCGAGCCGAAAGGTTATCGAGTACTTGTGCATACTCTTCAACATTGCCCCACTCATCAATCAAGCCGCCTATATTGAGTGCGCCAAGACTCAGTAGTTCGGCTCCTTCACTATTGGTGATATTTTGCGCACCGATATTAAGTAGCTCTCTTGCTGCAATCACGGCACTTTTTGTGATACCGTCAACCATCTCATCTGTATTGAGCAGCGTATTGGCATCGATGATGATAGCATCACCATATATAGCGCCTGTGCCTATATTGTTGAGCGTTCCTGTTTCGAGCCAAGTAAGCGCATCACTATTTATAGTGCCTCTATTGGTAAGTGTATCTGCTTGGATATCTATATTTTCAGCGCTTATCTCACCATTAGCATTGTTGGAAAGCATATTGCCTGCGAAGCCAAAACTCCCTGTAGCAGACATTATGGCACTATTTGCAAACTCTGCTGTTGCTTCTATGAAAAGATTGCCTGCTGCACTTAATACTCCTTCGTTTGCACTCTCATTTTCGAGCCTTACGCTCATATCCCCGCCACTTAAAATATCGCCTATATTATGCAGTGAAGCAGCTTCTATATTTACAAATTGATCTGCTTGCATAACGCCTACATCATTACTGATATCATGCGCTTTGACATCAAGTGTTGTCGCAGCACTTATACTCCCGTTGGCATTTGTGATATCACCCGTGAGATTAAATAAAATATTTTGTAGTGAATGAAGAGTACCCTCGGTATTATCAAGTGAACCTCCCGTCAGTGCAAGCGTGCTTTCTGATTGGATATGTCCCGATTGGTTAACGATAGAATCCGCTCGGATATCTACTTGATCACCCAAGATTGAGCCCCCTGTATTGTCAAATGAAGAAGTTGTATTAAATTGCAGATTACCACCCTCTATCGTACTCCCTAGATTGGTAAAAGAGACAAGAGAGAGTGCCGAGATACCACTTGCTATGATCTTGGAGTTTTGATTACCCAATAGGCTTCCGGTATGCTCCAAGTTTGCAACATTGATCAGTGAATCACCTGTATTGCTGAGTGTATCACTCACACCCAAAGCCACACTCGCTCCACTGATCTCGCCACCATCATTACGTAACTCGCTTGCAACTGTTATACTTCCTGCGCCCAATGGATCACTTGTAGAAGAGGTTGCGCCTGAGCTTGCATCAACCGTATCTGTTGTCACTGTAGCCCCTGAGTCTGTTGTCGTAGTATCACTCTCTCCTGCAACGAGTGGCTCCTCTTCATGCGAGCCAAGTAGTGCGCCATTTGTATTGGTAAGTTTGTGCGCATTTATCTCAAGTGAATTGCTCCCTGCTTGCGCTATGGTTCCGGTACTATTTGTAAGTGTATCGCTCGTAAGATCAAGTCGTGCCGCTTGCATAGTACCGCTATTAGTAAGCGCATCGGTTGTACTTTTAAGCTCTCTTAGTGCGCTGATTTTCCCGCTATTATTGAGCGTATCGGCTGTGATAGCTATATCTTCATTTGAAGTAATAGCATGAGAATTCTCAAGAGTTTTTACAGCAATGTTGCTCTTTTTATTGACAGCGATCGTACCACTATTAGTAAGCTTTCCGTCCGCGCTGAGGGTAAAATTGTTTGCATTGACAACGCCTGCATTATTGACCCCAACACCGCTTTCTGTACCCACAAGCGTGATGCTTCCGGCATACATTCCACCAAGTGCTTTGGTGTCGATAGCAACGCTAGGTGCAGGGGTAGATACTGTTTTTTTCGTGATAGTAGATGTATCGGCACTGATTTCATTGGCACCTGCAACTATCTTGAGATTGTTGGCATGAATATTGGCATTGATCTCACTTGCTCTTGAGAGAATGCGTGTATAATCACTCCCGCTGTCATTGAGTCCACCACCTTCAATGGTAATCTTGCCATTTTCAATGCTGTAGCTTTGTATAGCTCCGCCACCTATATTGACCTTGCCCGTTGTGAGTGTTGTGCCCGATGCATTGAGTATACTTGCACCGTCTACACTGATGCCACTTGGATTGGCTATGATCACATCAGCTCTTTTTCCTGCTACTTCGATCGTTCCTGTAAGCATGCTTGGATCATTTGAGTTGACTTGATTGACAATCGCTTTTGCTTCCCCGCCTGCTAGCCACGGATTGCCCTCAACCCAACCTGCACTTTGGGTTTGCACATTCACTCTAGAGTTATTGAGAATCGTTCCATTTTCTGCGGTGTTAAATTCACTATATTGATTGACCGAGATGCCTGCATTTGTAGGCGTTTGGATATTGACCTGTGTTGCACCGCTGGCGGTGTTTAAGATCGTTGCTTGCTGATTTGTTGGAGCATTCGTGTCGGCGATGATATCAGCATAACTTGATTGGAGTATAAGCGATGAACTTATCATCACGCACAATGATTGTTTTATGAATTGCTGTAAAGAATCGGCAAGTTTATCTGCGCTATCCAAAGATGCTCTCTCATCACTGGATGCGACATTGGCTGATGCTAACTCGCTCACTACCTTTTTTGACTCAAGCGCATTTTTATTTTTGATCACTTTAAATATCTTATTCATCCCCTGCTCCTTTAAAAATTATAATTGATAGAAAAACCGCCTGTTATACTCTTTTTAGGGAAGTTCTCCGGTGCATAGATAGGTAGGCCCACAAAAAGGTCGTACCCAATCGTTCCAAATTTACTAAACTGCCCTCTAAGACCAAAAGCACCGCCAATGAGAGTTTTTCCCATGAGATATTTGGCATTTTCTCCACTCACATGCCCGCCATCAAGTGCTATGTAAAACTTATGAGCAGGCTTGTAAGCCCACTCTATATCATTACGCCAAATAGCTCCTCTATCACTACTAAGTGAATACTCTCCGTCAAACCCTCGCACAGTGTATCTGCCACCGATAGAGAGTCTATCTTGCGGTGTTAGAGGTGTGCCGTTGTATTGAAACTTCAGTGAGGTGCTATAGGCGAAGTTTCGCTCTTTTAAAACAAATGGAGCATATACCGAAGCATTGAAGGTATATATCTGCATTCTACTTGTGCCCTCATTATAGCTCTCTTCTGGAGCCTGAAGTGCATCAAAAGCGCCTGTGCCTCTTTTATAGTATGCACTCAGATCAAAAACGGCACTGCCAAAATATTTTCTAAGGTCAAATCCAAGCTCATACCCTGCTGTTTTTCTTCGCTGCACCGTGAGTTCTGCATCATCTATAAAGTTATTTGAGCTCTTTTGCCAACCGATAAGGGAGGTTGAAAATTTTATAGTATCATCACGATAAAGCACTCTTTTAAGCGTAAGTTTTTTTGTGGTGCTACTCCCGTTATAGTTATATATCTGAGAAGCACCGGCAACCATCTGTTCATAATCATACCGGCTCTCATCAAACGATACAAGCCAATATCCCCAGGGAATGGAGTAGTGCAAAACTCTATTGTTTGAACCACCGTTTCTTGTATCGTTATTTAACGAAACGGATGATCTGTCGCCGATATCCCGAGTGTAGCCTATATAGAAGATATCATTCAATCCTAAAGGATTATCCCAAGCCAAAGTTGCCCCACCTTGCATCCTGCCTGTCGACTTTGAGCCTGCATCATCCATACTCAATGTTACACGAAAAGGAATGCGGTGTTTATAATCTATGACTATATCCGAATATCCTGCTTTACCCGATGGAGTGATCTGCATAGTCGCACTCGCAGTTGGCAATCTCCTTAGATTCTCAAGTCCCTGCTCTATATCTCTTAAGTTTAAAAGTTTATCTCTGCTCGTAGGCATGGAATTTTTTAGTGATGTTGCAGAAGTTTTATCGAGCGCTCTTACACCATCCACTCTACCTGCTATAAGGGAATATTTTAATGTACCGCTTGAGAGATCTTGTGGCTCAAGAAGTACTCGCGTAGTCACATACCCATCATCTATAATCCTATTTTGCGTAAGGCTCATAATAGTGTTGATACCTTGAATACCTATACACTCTCCCTTATTTGAATAGTGCAGAGTTTTTAATGCATCTTCAAGCGCATAGCCAAACTGACCTGCCTCTTCGCCTCGGAGTGATATATCTTCAGGCTTTATGTAAAAACAAGGTTTTTCATCTTGAGGGACACTTTTTGGCACTTCAATACCCGGTGTGGCATTAAGCATAACATCTTGAGCTTTTGGTTGCAGTTCTTGTACAGCCCTTGCTCTCTCGTCAGCCTTTTGTTGCCTAAAAGCCTCATCTGTAGGCGATGAGGCAAACATGCAAATAGGCAATACAACAGATAATATAATCCTCTTCTTCAAAACAGTAATCCCCAAAATATTTCTAATAAGTATGTTTTTATAATATTTTTTAAACAATAATACAAATGTATTTTATTCATTAAATTGTTAAATTATCATTAATAAAATATAAAAATTATATTTTATTGAGATTTGTGTAAAAAATAAACATTTAATTTTTCTATATTTTATATAAGAATATCGAATATATTTTTAAGATTTAGATTATGCAATTTATATACCAAATCAAATTGTTTAAAAAATATCCATTATAATCAAACCTATGAAAACTTTTGAAGATTTTAATCACGATTAAAAAGTCTCAAATCAAGAGAACTCAAACCTTCAAGATTAAGTGGGCTCATAATCTTATAGTTTTTCGCCGTCTCCTTTCCAGGCTCAAGCTGTTCATCTTCAAAGCTCTTGCCTCTTGCTGCTATCCCGCAGTTTCTCTTTGTATCACATTTGAGATAAGCAGTATAGAGATGATCTTTTTTCACAAGCCAAGGATTTGAAGGACCGACAGCACCAAAGGGTCGCTTGATTCTTGTGTAGTATATGGTTATCTTTTCACCCTCTTTGAGCCCAATAGTACTTCTCTTGATACCCCTTATCTCTGCACTTACTTGCAGATTTTCACTGTTTACTTGCGAGACCTCATCAACATATATTTGCAAAATTTCCGGAGAATTTTTTTGTAACTTATCATAATATTGAGGGGGCAACTCTGCGGCCAAAAAACTAAACATCAATGATAAAAAAAGTAGTAATCGCATCTTCCAAATCCTTTTGTTATAAGCAAATTGTAACAAAAAAAGAGAAACATTTAAGATATAATTTTACTATTGTCGCTACCTAGGAGAAAAGAATGAGGGGTTTTATTTTTTTATTGATACTTAAACGGGAAAGTAGTAAAAACAACAACTTACAAAAACGATAAAGTAATAGCTACAAATTGATTTGCTATCTCTTATTTAAAATTTCGCGCACGATAACTCTATCATCAAAAGGATGCTTCACGCCCTTAATCTCTTGATAATCCTCATCTCCCTTGCCAAGTATCAAAAGAGTTTCATCCTCTTCAAGTTCTGCGAGGGCTCTTTCTATCGCCTCTTTTCTCTCAACAATCGTCGTAACATTTTCTTTACCTTGAAGTCCTACAAGTATCTCATCTATGATTGCTTGTGGCTCTTCGCTTCGTGGGTTATCGCTTGTGACATATATCTTTTTAGCAAATCTGCCTACTACTGCTCCCATCTTAGGTCGTTTCGTTTTATCTCGATCGCCACCTGCTCCAAAGACAACACTCATCTCTCTATCTTTCATACTCTCTAGAACTTTAAGTATCCCATCATCGGTATGAGCAAAATCGACGATCACAAGTGGCTGTTGACTCACCACTTCCATCCTGCCTGCAACCCCACCGAAATTTGCAACCGCATCACACACCTCTTGTATCGGTCTCTTTGTTAGCATAACAACAGCTCCGATAGCTGCAGTGATATTGTAAACATTAAAAAGCCCCACAAGCGAAGAGTAGAAAGTCGCCTCCTCTTGAAGATGTTTTATATAGGCTGTGATTCCGCCACTCAAAGAGAAAGCTTGTATCTTAAAAGTGGCAGGACTATCAAGTGCATAGCTCTGTGCATTTATAGGATTGTATGTGATCTTGTTGATATCATCTTTGTTGAGTAGTTTTGGGCTCTCGTCTGCAAAAAAGAGCGATTTAACCCTGCGATACTCCTCGATCGTTTTATGATAATCAAGATGATCGGCACTCACATTGGTATGCACCTTTAAAGCAAACTCTATCCCCTCAATCCGCTCTTGGATGATCGCATGTGAGCTCACCTCCATCACAAAATAGTTGCATCCAAGCGCATGTGCTTGTTTCATATTATATATCGTTTCAAGCACAGAAGGAGTAGTCATAGAACGCTCTTCCAATCTCGTCTCATTAGCAAAAAAGCCTCTTGTGCCTTGCATACCGCAAGACTCACCGAGATCTAAAAGAATGGAGTAAATCGCTGCTGCGACTGTAGTTTTGCCATTTGTTCCTGTGATGCCTACAACTTGAAGCGCATCTAACTCCCAAGCTTTTATGAGCTCTTTGGGCGTTATGTATCTGCTTTGAGCATCAAAGTATCGGCTATTTTGTGCAGTTTTTAAAAATAGCGTCTTCTCATCTATCTCATTTGTATCATCTGTAATGTATGTATATCCGTCATACGAAAAAGAGAGCTTCAATCATTTCGCCTTTTTGAAAAGCGAATAGAGTTCGAGTACCTCTTGATCACTACCAAATATTTGCGCGGAAGAGTCAAGATACTCTAAGGCCATCTTTTCAAAACCCTCTCGTGCTAGATTTTTGATAAAATCTATAAAATCCTCTTTCTCTGTGATAATCACTTTTGTTGAGAACATGATATCCTCAAAAGCACTCTTGAAACTGCCTCTATTTTCAATGAGCTCTTTAAAATCACTATACAGTATCCCATCTTCATACTCGGCTTGATATTTCAACTGCTCATTCATAAGCTCCGAGAGAGTATTTTTAGTCACATCTATAGAGTCGATGATCTCATGAACTATCTGAGCAGCTTCCGGTTCTTTGTTTTTAATCGCTTGATAATAATCAAAAAGGCTCTGCGCCTCCTCTTCGTTTTCCGTACCGATATCGCTCAAGTAGATACCTACTTTTGCCTCATCAAGCTTTGGATTTTTTTCAAGTACTCGGCCGTATGTCTGCAAAGCACTCTTGTAATCACCGTTTAAAAATTCATCTTCGGCTTTTTTAAGTAAAAATGTTTCATTATTGTTTGCCATATATTATAAATCTCTCCAACTGTTTTCTTGCCCCAAAGGAACATTCACAACCTCAAGCTCAGGATGAATCATCATTCTCATCTGCTTCTCAACTCCATACTTCAAAGTTGTCCCACTGCTTGCGCATCCAACGCATGCTCCTTTGAGTTGCACATAAACCTTTGCATTTTTTATGCCAATAAGCTCTATATCGCCACCATCAAGCTTTATGGATGGACGAACTTTCGCTATAACATTTTCAACTGCAGGCTTGAGATCTTCATCTGAAAATGGAATCACTCGTGCTCCTTTTACGTGTTTATTTATATCTTATTATAACATAAGTGTTTTTTAAATTGCGAACTTATACATTATTTTTAACATCTTGTCAAGTTTGTGTGTAGCATATAATCACAGGCAAAAAGATGTCAATTTTCCTCATTTTTTCTCCATGTAATATATCTACGATACCAAGCATACGCCGATTTTAGATCGCTAAAAGCATAAGGGTCGGTCAAAAATTTTCATCTTATCCTAATTTATGTTGCAAATTTACACATAAATAACACATTTATATAATAATATATTTTATTATTTATAAGGAATTCAAATGATAAAACTCCCTCTAACCATTTTTGCTCTCTCTACTTTCCTGCTAGCAGATGATAATTCACATATAGTGTATTGCGATAAACTCTCTTTATCTAATGATAAGATTAATAGTTCTCATTATAAAGATTGTATCCAGCCTACCGTTCAATATACGGAAGATGAAAAAATTGCCTATAAAATTCCGGGCGATCACTGCACACCAACAAGACTAGAAGCCAAAAAGGATGCGATAAAAAGATTGAAAAAACAGAAAAACTGGGTAGAAAATAGCAATCTCTCAGAGCTAGAAAAGTTAGCTTACAGTGTGCCTGACTACGAAACCTGGTCTATACATGAGGTAGAAAAATATAAAGAAGCAGTAAGAATCGTTCAAAAACAAAATAAATAATCACTAACTATTTTAAGAATAAGACAAAAAAGAGGTATCTTGGTGGAGCATAGCGGGATCGAACCGCTGACCTCTTCGCTGCCAGCGAAGCGCTCTCCCAGCTGAGCTAATGCCCCAAGAAAGAAGAAATTTTATAGCATATTTCCATAAAAATAGCTTATGAGCATCTCTAAAACCCCAGATGCTCGTATTACTTCGCATCAAAGAAATAGGGTTCTATCTCTTTTTTGCTTGCAAATGGAGTGACCTCAAAAGTTTGACCTGCAATCTCCACTTCATAGGATGTGTCTTTTCTACTTTTTGCATAGCTTATGGCTATCTTTGCCGCCAATGCTTTTTCTCTCTGCGTCGCATCATTGTGAATAACAGATGTGGGACCGATAACAGGTAGCTCAAAAAGCGTGTATTTTGAGCAATCGATGGCTTCTAAAGAGGTATTGTCTGCTTCATCTCTGCCGACAACTAATTTTGCTCCGTCTTCTAATCTAAAATGCCGGCCAAACTTTAAAATCTCGATATCTTCAAGCTCAAATGTATCGTATCTGATATGCTCTCTTATACGTGCGCTGTAGTGTATCTCTGTCAGCAGACAACCTCCACCCGGACTTTGATAATCTTCCCAACCATACTTACCTGCAAGAGCGAGTTGTTGCTGTCTATTTCTACCACTTATATCATGTAGTTTTTCTCTCTCTACCCAACCCTCTTGCTCCGGTGTTGAAATCTCCATAAGTTTAGCACTAAGCGGTCTCAAGATAAGCTTATCTTCCTTATCTCCGGCGAGCATACTGACTCGCATCATAGCATCTGCTCTTTGGCTCATGGGTCGCTGCCCTAAAACCTCTCCCGTGATGATAAATGAAGCATCAAATTTATCGAGCAATCCTTTTGCGACTTTGAACATGTACCCATGACAATCGATGCAAGGATTGAAATTTTTTCCATATCCATACTTTGGGTCAAAAAGTATATCCCTGAGATACTCGCTTCTTACATCGATCTTCATAAATGAGGCGCCCGCTTTTTCGGCTCGCTCTTTGAGTAGTGCATCTACATCACTTTTACCCCCAAACCCTATATCTATATAGAGTGCTATCACCTCTACTCCAAGATCACTGATGACCTTGGTTGCTAACATACTATCTAGTCCGCCACTAAAGAGCGCCAATGCCTTCATACGCTACAAACTCTCCTCTTCGTAATTTCGGAAGTATATCGGACTTTATCTTGCGTACAATTATTTTTTTCTTTTCATAGGGGATGTTGTCGTTTTTATATACTCTCTTGAGTGTGCCCTCATAGAACACTATCATATTTTGTCTCAGCTCTTTTTTGAGCGTATCGATTGTCAAGAGCTGTATCCCCTCATCTATCAATATAGACCTCAAGAGTGGATTGTCAAACTCTCCTTTGATAAGTGCATCAAAATGAGCCTTGTAGGAGCCAAACATACTTGGATCAACCACATCTAAAACATCATCAACATACTCAGGGTTTTCCAGTAAAGTTTTGAGGATTTGCTGGCTACTTGTATCTTCGACTTTTCGAGAAAGTTTTTCTCTTGCTTCGCTTCTTGCCATACCTTTTGAAAAGAGTGAAGGCGCAACACCAAGCATCGAAGATGCCAAAGGGATATAAGAGTCTCTCATGATCTCACTCAAGCCAAAAAGATACTCTTTGCAAGCCACAAAGGCTTCCTCTTTTGCTTTTGGATCACTTAGCTCATACCCGCTTATAATCCTCTCTAAAACAAAGTTAACAAAAGGCTGACTTTTCCTAAAAAGCTCCGCTACTTCTGTGCTCTTTTTGTTTGCAATCATATCGGCAGGATCTTGCCCATCGGGGAAAAGCACAACACCTCCGTCAAATCCTGTGCTTGAGAGCATAGTAGCAGCTTTGAGTGCGGCATTTACACCTGCACTGTCCCCATCATACGCCAAGATAACTTTCGGATCGCCCTTCCTAAGGAGCGGCAGATGTTCGCTTGTAAGTGCTGTGCCGAGTGTAGCAACAGCCTCTTTGAAGCCACCTTGATGAAGCATGATAACATCGATATAGCCTTCAGTGATAATGATCTTTTTATGTTTATAGATATGCTCTTTTGCCTGATGATACCCGTAAAGCAGTTGCGATTTATTAAACAATTTTGTCTGTGGGGAGTTGATATATTTTGCAGGATGATCACCAAGTGTTCTTCCTCCAAATCCAACGATGGAACCACTTCCTGAGTAGATAGGAAAGATAACTCTCTCAACGAGTCTTGCATAGATGCCATTATCTCCACTGGCTAAAACTCCCGCTTCTATCGCTGTAGCAGGAGGGGTTGAGAGGGAGTTGAGATATGCGATCACCTGTGGACTCGTAGGGGCATATCCTATCCCGAAAGTCTCGATAGAGTCTTGCGATATATCCCTCTCTTTGAGATAATTGAGCGCTTTTGGCTCTTTGAGAAGGTTTGCTCCATACCACTTGTTGATATTTTCTAAAACTCTTTTTGCATCATTGTGATCACTGCTAGAGTGTGTGTAGTGCAGCGTGAAGTTATAATTTGAGGCCAACTTCTCGATAGCTTCAGGGTAGGACAACTTTTCATACTCCATAACAAACTTGATGCTATCGCCACCAACCCCACAACCAAAGCAGTGGTATATCTGCTTAGAAGGAGAGACGACAAAACTTGCTGTTTTCTCTCCATGAAATGGGCAGCATGCCTTAAAGTTTGCACCACTCTTCTTGAGCTCAATGTAGCTACCAATCACATCAACAATATCTATGGTGGATTTGAGTGTCTCAATGGATGCATTATCTATCATTTCATCATTATATCAAATTTGCTATAATCTTAAAGACAAAAAATAAAGCGAGCCCAATTGCAACAATTTATGCCCTCATACGGTGATCCTCTTTATAGTATACTTTTTTTAGTATTTTTAGGCTTCATCATAGCGCTTGTAAACTACCTATGGGGGCTCTATGCATCGAATCAAAAGAGAGCTGAGCTTCTTGGATTTTTGGAAAAGTTTGATAACAATGAGTGTATTATCGATACGCAATCGATGCCTTTTGAGCCAAATATGCTCAAGCCTCTCTCGCTTCTTGCTAAAGCTTTTGAAAATAGCGGAGAGTACCATAGAGCCATTAGTCTCTATCTCTATCTTATAAAAAATATGGGCGATAAAGAGACTCAGCTTGAGCTTATGAAGCATCTCGGCAAGACTTATCTGCATGCCGGGTTCATGGAGCGGGCAGAGTCAATCTACCTCTCGGTTCTTAAAACAAAACCAAAAGATCAAGATGCGCTCTTAAAGCTCGGTGTTGTTTATGAGATGATGCATGACTACAAAAAAGCAAAAGAGACACTAGAGCCGCTTGAGACGATAGGCTTTGATGTGCGAGAGCTTGAGCGACATTGGAAACTACTTGGCATAAGTGCAAATAAACAATCAGATCAAGATACAAAGATGAAAGAGCTTATAGAACTCTACGAAAACGACAAAAGTCTCAACTATAGAGATATCGTCTCGCTTCTATTTAGGTTTGATGATAGCAGAGCTTGGGATTTTGTCGATACACAAAGGGTGGATGAGATACTCGATATTTTATGGGCATTAGATGCCAAAAAAGTAGATACAAAAAAGGTAAATAGTGACGCTGTGCTTAAAAGAATCTATTATGCCAAAGGCTACATCGAGCAAAGCAAAGAGGCGTGCGGGATATTTAGTATTGATACCATAGCCGATGCAAAACAAAACGGTAATGAGCGTGCTGATCTCTCTTTTTCTTACCTCTGTAAAAAATGCAAACATAGCTTTCCTATAGGCTTCAAAAGATGTCATAACTGTATGAGCATCAATACCGTAAAAGTGGAGGTTGAGATTGCAGAAAAAAGCATGCAAACAGATAGTTCTTTACTCTGACGGTTCAAGTCTCGGCAACCCCGGACCCGGAGGATACGGTGGCATACTGAGATTTAAAGACAAAGAGAAGATATTTAGTGGCGGCGAAGCGCATACCACCAACAATCGCATGGAGCTTCGCGGGGTTATAGAGGGACTCAAGCTTCTCAAAGAGCCGTGTCGAGTAGATGTCTACTCCGATAGTAGCTATGTAGTCAATGCGATTAATGAGTGGCTAAAAGGGTGGATCGCCAAAGATTTTAAAAAGGTTAAAAATGATGATCTCTGGAAAGAATATATAGAAGTTGCAAAACCACATACGGTAAAAGGACACTGGGTCAAAGGACATGACGGGCACAAAGAGAATGAGATTTGTGATCAACTCGCCAAAAATGAAGCACTAAAATACCAAGCGAAGCTCATTTAAAATGGTTATTATGCTAAGATACTACAAACAAAAACTAGAGGATTTTACGATATGAAAGATTTGCGAGATCTTGAAGAGAGGATAGGTTATACCTTTGAGAAAAAGCAATTGATTATTGAGGCCTTAACGCATAGAAGTTACAAAAAGCCTTACAATAATGAGCGGCTTGAATTTTTAGGAGATGCCGTACTTGACCTTATAGTCGGCGAATTTCTTTTCCACAAATTTGAAAATTCGGACGAAGGCATACTCTCCAAGATACGCGCGTCACTTGTCAATGAAAACGGTTTTGCTAAACTTGCCGGGCTTATAGGGCTTGGGGATTATATCTATCTCTCGCCTGCCGAAGAGAATAATAACGGGCGAAACAAACCCTCACTTTTATCAAATGCTTTTGAAGCACTCATTGGTGCTATCTATCTCGAATCCGGACTCGATAAGAGCAAAGAGATAGCACAGGCCCTTATCACGCAAGCACACCCGGTGATAGATCTTGAGACACTCTCGAAAGATTACAAAACAGCACTGCAAGAGATTACACAAGCTACGCACGGTATCACACCAACTTATGTCGTGCTTGACTCTTTTGGCCCTGATCATAAAAAAGAGTTTGAGATTGCCATAATATTAGATGATGAGCAAATAGCAAAAGCGATGGGCAAAAGTAAAAAAGAGGCGCAACAAAAAGCAGCAAAAAAAGCACTCGATATACTAGGTAAAAGGAGTTCTCATGAATAGTTTTGGTAAAAGATTTACTCTAACTACCTTTGGAGAGTCACACGGCAAAGCGATTGGATGTATCATCGATGGTGTCCCTGCGGGCTTAGAGATAGACATAGAGTTTATCCAAAGTGAGCTAGATCGAAGAAAGCCGGGTAAGAGCGATCTTGAAACAGCAAGAAAAGAGAATGATACGGTTGAGATACTCTCAGGAACTTTTGAGGGTAAAAGTACAGGCACACCCATTGCTATGGTGATATCTAACACGGATCAAAAGAGCAAAGATTATGATGCTATCAAAGATATATTTCGCCCGGGGCACGCTGACTTTACCTATTTTCACAAATACGGCATCAGAGATTATAGAGGCGGAGGAAGAAGTAGCGCAAGAGAGACAGCTGCTAGAGTTGCAGCAGGAGCACTAGCCAAACTCATGCTTCAAAAACTTGATATCGAGATAGCAGGAGGAGTCATTGAGATTGATGGTATCGGTGCAAAAAGTTTAGATTTTAGTTTTGCAAAAAAAAGCATCATTAATGGGCTCGATGCAACACAAGAAAAGGCACAGATAGAAGCGATACAAAAAGCCAAAGAGGCACATGATTCCGTAGGTGGAGTGGTACTTACACTTGCGAAGGGGGTTCCTGCAGGTTTAGGTGAGCCTCTCTATTATAAGCTCGATGGCATTCTTGCAGAAGCGATGATGGGCATCAATGCAGCAAAAGCAGTTGAGATAGGTGATGGGATGGAAGCCTCTAGAGCAAAAGGCTCAACCAATAATGACCCCTTAACAAAAGAAGGTTTTCGCTCTAACCATAGCGGAGGCATCTTAGGCGGGATTAGTAACGGTGAAGAGATAGTTGTAAAGACCTATTTTAAGCCGACACCCTCTATATTTCAATCTCAGGATACCATCACCAAAGAGAATGAAGAGAGCATATGCAATCTCAAAGGCAGACACGACCCGTGTGTTGCTATCAGAGGAAGCGTCGTCTGTGAAGCTATGATGGCACTCGTGCTTGCCGATATGCTTCTACTCAATATGGGTAAAAAAATCTCTGATATAGAAAAAATATATAAAAGGTAAGAGCAGCACGATGAAAAAAATCATTATAATCGCTTCTGTATTGATATTGACTATTCTTGGTTACATGATACTCGCAAGCATGATTGAAAAAAATGTGCAACAAAGCGTACAAGAGAAAATCACTGATCTTACCAAGCACGGTTTTGATATCGAAAAGATCAAAAAAGATCAAAAGAGCGACCACTATATATTAACATTTAAAGACATGCAAAAGATCACACCTTTTATCCAAGGCTTTAATCCAAAACTCTCAGCAAACACTATCAATGCTTTGCAAGATATGCAAATAGCTTTGGATGTTCAAAATAATCATGGTTTTTTAGATGATATCAAGATAGAGATATACCCTATCAAGCTTCCAAGTGAGATGCAAAATTCACTCAAAGCCGATGAGCGAAAAGCCATGGAGCAACATCTTAAACAAAAAACCATTATGCTCTATCTGAGTTTTGACAAATCCTTATCAGATTTTAAGGGGTATCTTCAAGATATAGATATCAAAGAGCTAAAAAAAGAGCTAAAGATACAAGGCGATACTTTTAGTGGAAAGATAAAAAATGGGAAAATCATCGGCTATGAAGAAAATGTAAAAGAATTTAGCTTTAAAGCAGACGGGAAAAGCATCGTAAAATTTTCAGATATGTATACTGCAAAAAGGACGCAAGGCAAAGATGCACTTGAAAAGCATTATATACTGAAAGCAAAAACCTTTTTTATGGCACTGCAAGAGAGCAATATGAAAATAGACAACCTCAATGTTGATCTCTCCTGGATTGCGCACGACACAACAGTTGATGCCTCAGCAAAAGGAAATTTAAGCGCTTTAGCTTTTAACAATAAAGGTCAGATGCGAGCTTTTGAAGGCATCACCCTTGATGTGGATATAAAAAATATCAATCAAACGCTTATCTCTAAAATCTATAGAGGCAAACTTAAAGATATCGATGAATTTAGCAACTTAATGAACGCAAAAAATCCCATAATCACTATCAATACCTTTGAAGCCAAAAAGATAAAACAAGACAAAACAAACACTGAGGGTTTTCAGATAAAAGGTGAGATTATAAGTGATGCATCCAAGAGTAACAATCAAGATATCTACAAGTCTTTAATGATTAATGGAAAATTAACTCTATCTAAAAGCCTTTTTGATCTTTTATCACAAAATCCGTCTATGGACATCTTGTTTATGCTTATTCCTCAAAATTTAAAAGAGGATCATTATATATTTGATATACACTATGATGATACACTCACAGTTAACAAAGAGCGCATTTTATAGACTATCTCAACACAATTTATAAAAATAAAACTGAGCTTAAAGAAAAGATAATTCTAAAGAATTTTAGATTTTCATTAATTTTTTGTTAATTTACTTGACATCTTTAAAAAATGTGTGTTATACTGCCTCTGTATTTAAACAAAAAAAGGAGTTTTAAATGAAAAAAGCGTTATTGCTATCTGTGATAGCTTCGACAATGATCATGGCGGGCGGCGACATCGCTCCAGTAGAACCAGTAGTAGAAGTGGAAGCTCCGGCTCCATCAGGCTGGGCATTTACAGGTCAAGGTGTAGTTTACTACCAAACAGCTGATATGTGGGGTGCGGGTGATAGAAGTGACAGTGATCTCTTTTCTCAAGGTGCTTCTTCTGCAAATGCAGGTGTAAGTCTTAAAGCTGAAAACAAAGACATCATCGGTGGTATCGGTGCAGGCGTAAAACTTGTTGGTGTTGGTACACTCGGTCTTGAAGAAGATGTAGTAAGTAATGTTATGGAAACAACAGATGCTGGTGACCTTAACGGTGGTGCCATCACTGAGCTTTACCTTACTTATGGTATCGGTAATACACTTGTAAAAGTTGGTCGTCAAGAGCTTCCAAAAGCACTTTCTCCACTAGCATTCTCTGAAAGCTGGAATGTATTTGCAAATACTTATGAAGCTGCATTGGTTGTGAACAGTGACATCCCTAACACAACTTTGGTTGGCGCATGGGTAAGAGGTAATAACACTAGCAATGATCTAAATAACTTTGTTAAAGCTAATAACAGTGATGGTATCTTCATGATAACTGCTGCAAATACATCTGTCCCTGATGTAGGTATTACAGGCACAGTTTATTATGCTCAAGATTTACTAGGAGATGACCTTACAGCTGGATGGCTAGATGTATCAGCTAAAGTTAGTGGTCTTGATGTTGGTTTCCAAGCAGGTGTTCTTGATCATGCTGATAGAACATACGCAGTTGGTGCAAAAGTCGGTGGTGCATTTGGTCCTGTAAATGCAGGTCTTGCTGTATCTTATGTTAATGATGAAGGTTTGGGTGTACTTAATGTAGGTGGCGACCAATATGCTGTATTGGCAGATGGACTAGGTGACACTGGTCTTAAACTTGGAGAAAATGCACTTTATACAACTTCTTCTCTTGGAACAAACCCATTTGCTACTGCACTTGATTCAACATCAGTTCAACTTTGTGCAAGCATTGATGCAGCCGGCGGTAAAGTACTCTTTATAGGTGACTACTCAAATACTGGCGATATGAATGCACTTGGTGATGGTGACTTCATGGAAGCTACACTTGGTTATGCTACAAGCATAGGCAATCTTGATCTTCTTGCAGGATATGTATATCAAAAAATTGATGCAGACCTTGATGAAGACAACAACATCATTAGAGCTGTTGCTAGATATAACTTCTAATAACCTCTCTTCTTAAGCTAAGGCTCTTGCCTTAGCTTTACTCATTTAAATTTATTTTTCATCCTCATTATTAATCCAATATTTGCTATAATCACTCTATGAAAACAAGAATTATGGATGCTCAAAATCATTTTAATATCGCCAATATCATCACATTTGCCAACATAACTTGTGGGCTTACCGCACTCTATCTTGTGACGGAAGAAAGATTTATCATAGCCTCCATCATAGCTTGGTGTGCGGGAGTGCTTGATATAGCCGACGGTAAAGTGGCAAGAAAATTCAATCTCTCTTCTGAATTTGGCATACAACTTGATAGTTTTGCTGATTTTTTATCATTTGTTATCATGCCTGCATTTTTTCTCTTTTTTGGACTCTCGCTTGAGACAAGCTTAGAAAAAGTTCTTATAGGCATCATACTTGTTTGGTATGTTATCAGTGGACTCAGACGACTCATCGAGTTTAACCTTGAGGCTGTAACTAAAACAGAAAAAGATAGATACTTTGATGGTGTCCCTACTCCACTTGGGGCGATACTCCTTTGGGTACTTTGGCTGAACTTTATGGGTGGATTTATCATAAATATCTGGCTTATTGCTTTTATCATTTTACTTGTTGCACTCTCACTCAATAGCCATATCAAAATCCCCCATCCGTAAACTTCTCACACCTCACGATTTACGATTTGAAAATATGCATTCCCGCACAGAGCATGGGAACGAGAGTAAAATCCGTTTGTAGTGAGCATAACAAACTATCGAACCATCTAAAAGATAGATTTCCAAAATAGCCATTCTACACTTCGACTTTGCTCAGCATGAACGGCTATTTTATTCGCAGTAAGTGATAGATAAAGTTCCTCCAAAATCCTAACTTTTACCAAATTTAAAGTACAATACTCATCAAAAAGGCTCTCTTATTGAACAAGATAAAAACACTGGTATTTGACTTTAGTGAACTTGTAATGTTCCGCCACTCTGTTTTTTCGCTCCCTTTTATCTTTATAGCTATGTTTGTTGCAGCAGATGGATGGTTTGGCTGGAAGCTCTTTTTCTTGGGGGTTTTAGCTACCGTGAGTGCAAGAAATTTCGCTATGAGCGTCAATCGTTATCTCGACCGAGACATCGATGTCTTAAATGCTCGCACCAAAAATCGACCCTCGGTTGATGGCAGAATCAGTGATACATCAATCCTCTTTTTTATCACTGTAAATGCTCTTCTTTTTGTGGGTGTGAGCTCTTTTATAAACGCTCTTGCTTTTAAACTCTCTATACCTATCCTTTTGGTCCTTGGCGCCTATACACTCTTTAAAAGATTTAGCTCACTTGCGCACCTTATCTTAGGAGTAAGCCTTGGACTTGCACCTATTGCAGGTGCTATTGCCGTCTCAGAAGCGATTCCTCTTTGGTCACTTTATCTCGCTATTGGGGTGATGTTTTGGGTTGCAGGATTTGATCTGCTCTATTCGCTCCAAGATATGGAGTTTGATGTTGCCCATAAATTGCACTCCATCCCTTCTAAATTTGGCTCTAAAAATACTCTGCGCATTGCACTCATTTTTCATATCTTGACTATAATTTTTTGGACACTCTTTGTCATCAAGGCAAGTCTTGGAATCTGGGCATATATAGCGATTGTTAGCAGTATCATTATGCTTGGATACGAGCACTATCTTATACGCAAAGATTTTACTAAGATTGATAGAGCATTCTTTACTGTCAATGGCTACCTTGGTTTTATATTTTTGGCTTTTATCATCATAGAAACAATCTTTGATTAAAATGCCCCCTAAGTAAATATTGGATATAATCCCTCTTCTAAAATGCACCCATAGCTTAGCTGGATAGAGCATCGGTTTGCGGTACCGAAGGTCACAAGTTCGAATCTTGTTGGGTGTACCACTCGGATTAATCAAAAATATACTACAATAGTACAAATGAAACGGAGTTTGTGCAATGAACATACTACTAATCAATAAAAATCCTGTTGTTTCAAAAATGATCGAGATTGCATGCAATGAATATGAGGCAAATCTTACTGAACAAAGTGATTTTGAACCCTACAATAATGAGGAAGAGTACCAATATATCCTCATAGACGACACAACGCGCCCGATAGAAGATATCTTAGAAATTTTGCCGAAAATGAAAGAGCATGCAAAAGTAGTTCTCATTACTAGTCAAAAAAGATTTGATAAATTACAAGAGAAGCCGGAAGTCTTTGATGATGTACTTATCAAACCTTTTTTACCGGGTCATGCCATAGATATATTTACAAAAGTTCCACAAATTACGGAAGAAAATATGGCGCTTAAAATGGAAGATATCGACGAGATCAAAGAGTTGCTCAAAGATACTGATATCGATAAAAAAGATAAAAAGAAATTTTTAAAACAGAGTAAAAAAGCGGTAGACAATATATTTGCAGCACATCAAGATGACCTTGAAAGAAAAATACTCAAAGCCATAAAAGAGATGAAACCAAAAAAACTCAAAAAACTACTCAAGGATGCCAATATCAAACTCTCTATCGACTTCAAAGAAGAGGACGAATAGTGGGTAAAGGAGCTATACTCGTACTCTCCGGCCCAAGTGGCGCAGGGAAAAGCACTATCATACACCAAGCCTCAAGACATATAGGAAGTTTCTATTTCTCCATATCGACAACTACAAGACCGCCAAGAGAAGGTGAATTAGATGGAAGAGAATACTTTTTTGTCTCCAAAGAGGAATTTGAAAAAGATATCGAGAAGGGTTATTTTCTAGAGTATGCAAAAGTGCATGATAACTACTATGGCACCTCACTTAAACCGGTAAACACAGCTCTCCAAGAGGGGAAACTTGTGATATTTGATATAGATGTTCAAGGGCATAAACTCGTTCGAGAAAAGCTTGATGATATCACTACAAGCGCGTTTATCACACCCTCCTCGCTCGAAGAACTCCAAAGACGCCTCGAAGAGAGATCAACCGATGAAGAGGCAATCATTAAAAATAGAATCGAAAATGCTAAAGAGGAGATATTGATGATAAAAGAGTATGATTTTATCATCATAAATGACGATTTGAGCAAGGCCGTAAATGAGTTTATATCGATAGCAAACGCTGCTAGGCTCAAAAGATCCACAGAAGATAAAAAAGATTTTTTGCAAAAATGGCTTGCTTGAGATTAAATAACTTTAAGTATAATTTCTACAGAATATAAACCATTAAAAGGAAATCATATGGGTATGCCTGGAACAACAGAACTTCTGATAATATTGGCAATTGTAGTACTTCTCTTTGGAGCAAAAAAGATACCTGATCTTGCAAAAGGTTTAGGGCAAGGTATAAAAAACTTTAAGAAATCCGTCAAAGATGACGAAGAAGATGCCGAGGTGCATGAGATCGCTTCAAAAGAGCCAAAAGAAGAAGAGGCAACAAAAGAGACAAAAGAGGCTTAAAACTCCCTCCAAAAGCTCTTCTTCTGAGCTAAAGCCGTCACTACTGAAAGTAATATATGAAACTAAAATCAACCATTGATAGTATAATATCCAAAGCACTTCTAGATGCAAACATTCCAAATCCAAATCTTAGTGTAACAAAGACGACCAAAAAAGAGTTTGGTGACTTCCAATACAACGGTGCTATGGGGTTGGCAAAAAAACTCCAAACAAACCCAAGAGAGATAGCTACAAAGATTATCGCCGAGATAAACTCGGCAGTGATCGAAAAAGTTGAGATTGCCGGAGCCGGATTTGTCAATATTTGGCTCTCAAAAGAGTGGCTTGCCCAAGAGCTTGCCCTAATCATAAAAGATGAAAACCTTGGTATTCAAAAAGTAAAAAGCAAGAAAAATATCGTCGTAGATTATTCGGGTCCAAATATGGCAAAAGAGATGCATGTCGGGCACCTTAGATCAACAATCATCGGAGATACCCTTGCAAATCTTCTTGAACTTCTAGGGCACAATGTCATCAGACAAAATCACATAGGAGATTGGGGAACACAATTTGGGATGCTCATCGCCTACCTCGAGGAACTTGAATCAACAAACAGTATCAAAGAGAATCTAAAAGACCTTGAGGAGTTTTATAAACTCGCAAAAAAAAGATTTGATAGCGATGCGGCATTTGCCGATAAAGCTAGAGAATATGTGACTATGTTTCAAAGTGGCAACGAGCATTGCTTAGAGCTTTGGAGACGATTTATAGATATCTCTCTTGAGCATTGCGAGGAGGTTTATGAGAGACTTGAGATCAAACTCACAAGAGATGATGTCAAAGCAGAGAGCTCCTATAATGCCATGCTCCCCTCTGTTATAGAAAAGCTTGATAGTGAGTCTCTTCTAAGCCTCAGCGAGGGAGCAAAATGTGTCTTTTTGCCACAAAACGAGATACCGCTCATCGTCCAAAAGAGTGACGGCGGTTACCTCTATGCAACAACCGACCTTGCCGCACTTTGGTATAGAGATCAAGACCTTAAAGCCACTAGAGTCCTCTATGTTGTTGATGCAAGACAGGGCGAGCACTTCAAGCAGGTATTTTGGGTTGCAAAAGCTGCCAATATGGTGCAAGAAGATGTCTCTTTGGAGCATATAGCTTTTGGGACGATGATGAACGAACAAGGCAAACCTTTTAAGACAAGAGATGGCGGAACATTTAAACTTATAGACCTCATCGATGAGGCGATAGTGCGAGCTAAAAATACTCTCAAAGACAAAGATGATACACAAGAGAGTATCGAGCAAAAAGCGAAGATTATAGGAATCGGTGCTCTAAAATATGCTGATTTGAGTGTCAATAGAGAATCAAACTATATATTTAACTGGGATAGAATGCTAAGCTTTGAGGGCAATACTGCACTCTATATGCAGTATGCGTATGCGAGGATACAGAGTATCTTGAGAAGATATGATGGTCTTTTTGAAGGCGATATCAAAATCGAGAGCGATATCGAACATGAACTTAGCGTTACGCTGCTTGATTTTGAAGATGTACTCCATAAAAGTGCAAATGAGTGTATGCCAAGCTACATAACAAGCTATCTCTATGAGCTTGCGACTCTTTTTATGCGATTTTACGAACAGAGCCCTATACTCAAAGAGGGGGTTGGGCAAGAGACCAAGATAAGTAGGCTACTCCTTGCAAAGATAACAGCCGATACGATCAAACAAGGACTTGCAATCTTAGGTATAAAAACGCTCGAGAAGATCTAGTTCTCTTTTTTTGATATCTCTGCTAAAAACTCTTCGAGAGAATATCTCTGTCGATATTGAGGCGTCATGATATGGATAAGTATATCTCCAAGGTCGGTCACAATCCAATCATCACTCAAATCAGTAGATAAAAACTCTTCACCTTGCGGCTTGAGCTCATTTTTAAGATGATCAAAAAGTGCGCTCGTGTGCTTGCCCCCTATTGAGTTGGCTATTACAACTCTTTTTGCTATATAATCTGCATCACTTAGATCAAAAACCTCTATCTCTTCTGCCTTTTTACTATCGAGTAATGCAACAATATTCTCAACTCTCTCATCTATACTCAAAGTATCTTCTTTTTTTGTCATACTTCTTACTTTCCTTTTTTATATAATTCTTCTACTTTTTTTACTATCTTCTTATCTACATATTGTAACTCTAAATGCTCTCTTATCTGCGTTGAATTTACATCCATATCGGTATCTAGGAGCCTGTAGGAGTTTAGAAAACTCACATCAAACTCTTTTTTGCCACGCTTTGCGATCACCCATGTAATCTCTGCATTAAGTTGATCAAAATCTTTCCACTGGCACAATCTCTCTAGATTATCGGCACCGATGATGATATAAGAGACATTATAACTTTTTTTAAAATGTCGAAAGCTCTCTATCGTGTATTGAATCTCTTCTCGTATCTCAAAATCATCTACGACCACACCATCAATTTCGCCAAAGAGATCGCGACACATATCAAGTCTCCCCCTAGCATCAACAACCGTTTTATCTTTAAAAGGATTGAGATATGCCGGCAAAACTATAAGTGTGTCTATATCTAATGTTTGAAGAGCTTTTTTGATTATCTCTTGATGCCCAATGTGTGGCGGATCAAAACTGCCGCCAAATAGCGCGACTTTCAAAGTGGTACTTTTAACCAAAAAATAACCTCATATAGTGTAGAATTACGAAATTCTATCATAAAGTAGCATAATATCAAAAGAAGAGGAAATATGGCAGTAAAAGTAGCAATAAACGGGCTTGGAAGAATAGGAAAATGTGTAGCAAAGATTATCTCTGAAAGAGACGATATCGAGCTAGTAGCCATCAATGCCTCTATGAGTGAAGAGATGATAGAGTATGTCTTAAAATATGATAGTGTTCACGGCAATTTTAAAGATGTTGCAGTAAAAGACGGCTATGTCAATATCGGTAAATCAAAAGCAAAACTACTGAGCGAAAGAGACCCTGCAAAACTTGACTTTGCTGCTCTTGGTGCCGAGGTTGTGCTCGAGTGTACCGGTGCATTTTTAACTAAAGAGAGTGTGCAACCATATCTTGATAACGGTATCCAAAAAGTTATCTTTTCTGCTCCTGCAAAAGATGATACGGCTACTTTTGTTCTCGGCGCAAACGAAGAGAGCTACAATGATGAACGTATCATCTCAAATGCAAGTTGTACCACAAACTGCCTTGCCCCTGTAGCCAAAGTACTCGATGATGCTTTTGGGATAGAAAAAGGGCTTATGACAACAATCCATAGCTATACATCCTCACAGCCTATCCTTGATGCTAAAGATAAAAAAGATCCAAGAAAAGCAAGAGCGGGAGCAACTAACCTTATCCCGACAACAACAGGTGCAGCAAAAGCTATAGGCAAAGTATTGCCAACACTCAATGGCAAGCTCAATGGCCAATCTATTAGAGTACCGACGCCCAATGTTTCACTTGTCGATCTTACCGTAACATTAGATAAAACCGTAACGCTCCAAGAGGTTCAGGATGCTTTTATCGAAGCTTCTAAAGGAAAACTCAAAGGTATACTCGGTGTTGATATGGAAAAGAGGGTCTCAAGTGATTTTATCGGAGAGCATCTCAGCAGTGTCGTTGCGCTTGATACGCTACAAATCGTAGGTGAGAATATGCTCAAAGTCCTCTCGTGGTATGACAATGAGTGGGGCTATTCATGCAGACTTGTAGATCTTGCTGTATTTGTTAGCAAAAAGTAAGGGAGCTCTATGCTTAAAACTATAAAAGATCTCGATATCGACAATAAAATCGTCTTCATACGATGTGATTTTAATGTTCCAAAAGATGAGCAAGGTAACATCACCGATGATAGAAGGATACGAGAAGCACTCCCAACTATACGCTATTGCTTAGATAGAGACTGCAGGGTCATCTTGGGTTCACACTACGAAAGACCGACTCCCGGAGTCTATGAGGATCGGTTTTCTCTCAAGCCTGTTAAAGTAAGATTGAGAAAACTCCTGAAACTTGCCGATGAGGTTATGATTGCCGAAGATGTAGTCGGAGAAGATGCGAAACAAAAAGTGAAAAATCTCAAAGCAGGTGAAGTCTTAATCCTAGAAAATTTGAGATTTGAAGCAGGCGAGACGAAAAATGATGAAGCTTTTGCCAAAAAACTTGCCTCATTCGCCGATATCTACATCAATGATGCTTTTGGCGCTTGTCACAGAAAACATGCCTCTATCTATGCAATGGCACAGCAGTTTGCTCCTGAAAATAGAGGAGTAGGATTTCTAATGAATAAGGAGATCAAATTTTTTAGCAGAGTGATAGAAAATCCCACAAGACCTTTTGTGGCAGTTGTGGGTGGCTCAAAAGTATCCGGAAAGCTCCAAGCGCTTATCAATCTTGTTGAGAAAGTTGACAAAGTGATTATCGGTGGCGGCATGGCATTTACTTTCCTTAAAGCACTTGGGTATGAGATAGGGAAATCTATCGTTGAAGATGACCTCATAAATGATGCAAAAAAGATTATGGCAAGAGCAGAAGAGAGAGGGGTGAAATTTTATCTCCCTGTTGACCTTATCGTTGCTGATGAGTATAGCCAAAATGCAATTATAAAATATCTTCCAAACCAAGAGATACCAAGAGGGTGGATGGGACTTGATATAGGGCCTGCAAGTATACGACTTTTTAGAGAAGCGATCGGAGATGCACAAACGATTATCTGGAATGGGCCTATGGGGGTCTATGAAATGGATAAATTCTCCAAAGGGAGCATTATGATGTCACATCATATAGCGCAAAGTAATGCCACAACTATAGTGGGTGGCGGTGATACTGCGGATGTTACTGCGCGTGCCGGAGATATAGAGGAGATGAGCTTTGTTAGTACCGGTGGTGGCGCAAGCTTAGAGCTTATCGAAGGAAAAGTATTGCCCGGAGTTGAGGTTCTAAGATGATATTTGCAGCAAACTTCAAAACGAACCACACCAGAGCCTCTACCGGTGAGTATATTGAGGTATTGCTTTTGGAGACATCGCTTTTAAAAGATGATGCCGTCTATATCTTTCCACCGACGAGTGCACTGCAAGCATCTAAAGAGCCTATAAAAATAGGTGCACAAAATGCCTATATGACGCAAAATGGAGCCTACACAGGCGAGATAGGCTTAGATCAGCTTGATGAGTTTGCAATACGCACTATCATTATCGGTCATAGTGAACGCAGAGAGATTTTAGCTGAATCACAAGAGTTTATAGCAAAGAAGTTTCAATTTTTTAAAGAACATAATTTTGAGATTATCTACTGTATCGGCGAGCCTCCTGAAATCAGAGAGCGTGGTGATGGTGCTGTACTGGAGTACCTCAGTACACAATTTGAAGGCATTGATACAAATTATGAAAAAATCATGATAGCGTATGAGCCTATCTGGGCGATAGGAACAGGTAAGAGCGCTACTATAGATGAGATCAGCATAACTCATAATGCCCTTAGAGAACTTACAAAAGCGCCCCTATTGTATGGTGGAAGTGTTAATAGTAACAATATACAGCAAATCGCAAAAATCGATAATGTTGATGGTGTGCTCGTTGGAAGTGCTTCACTCAATGCTAAAGATTTTCTAGAACTTATCTCTCTCTCCAAATAAACTCCTCTTTTTAATAAACTGCCTATTTTTTAATCATAATGAGCATAAATAACTGTTTATTTTATTGCTATACTGTGGAACATCAAAAAAATTCAAGGAGAAAATGATGAAAAAAATATCTTTAAGTTTAGTTGCAGTAGCTGCACTTAGTACAGTACTTTTCGCGGGGGGAGACATTGATCCGGTAGATCCGATTGTAGAAGCTCCGGTAGCAAGCGAGTCTGGTCTTGAGCTTAGTGCAAATGTTGCTTTAACATCAAATTATGTATGGAGAGGTATGACACAAACTGACAACTCTCCTGCGATTCAAGGTGGGTTTGACCTCGGTTACAAAGGTCTTTATGTAGGTGTTTGGGGCTCAAATGTTGAATTTGGTTCTACTTATGATGAGTCTATGGAACTTGATGTGTATGCAGGATATGCAGGCGAATTAGCAGGTATTGGTTTCGATATCGGTGTAATCGAATATGCTTATCCAAACAATACAGATGCTCTTAACTTCGCAGAAGCTTACTTTGGTCTTAGTAAGGGATTTGGCGACTTTGAAATGGGCGCAAAATATTATGCGGCTATCGATGTTCCAAGTGGTGCTGATAAGCTTGACTACTGGCAAGTAGATACAAGCTATGCGTTGCCTATGGACTTTGGTATCTCAGCTTCTTATGGTGATTATGAAGATACAGGAAGCAACTACATCGTTTCACTTTCAAAAGCATTTGATAAATTCGAAGTAAGCATTGCCTATACTGACTTTGATGCTGATAGCGGATCTGCTGATGATCAAGACCATATAATTGGAACAATAAGCGCTTCTTTCTAATAGAGATTCAAATAAAACTTCCTTTAAAACCCCTCTCTTGAGGGGATTTTTGTTATAATTGCTTATGACAAAACTGATCATCAAAAAAGCCTTTTATCTTCTACTGATGCTTTTTCTTATCTCGCTGATATCTTTTTTTATGATTCATCTTGCACCCAATAGTTTTTTTAGTGCAGGCGTGCTCAACCCAAATATGACACCCGAATCGATCGAACATCTTAAACGAGTTTACGGTCTTGATAAGCCTCTTGTTATCCAATATGTCCTATGGCTCAAGTCAATTACTCTGCTAGATTTTGGGATCTCTTTTGCGAGTGGTTTAAGCGTTATAGATGAGATAAAATCAAGACTTGCTATCACATTGGGGATGAATATTGCAGCAATGGTTGCCATATTTTGGCTTGCTCTTTGGTTAGGAGTAAAAAGCGCTTTGGGGAGCGAAACAACCTCAAAAAGAATCAAACAACTCTCACTCCTGAGCTACTCTACTCCTTCATTTTACCTTGCACTCCTCTTTATACTTTTCCTTGCATACAAATTTGAACTCTTCCCGATAGGCGGGCTCAATGATTTTGAAGTCGAGGCAGGAACACTGAGTTGGTATATCGATAGAGTCTATCATCTGACGCTTCCCGTGTCTGTTATGATCTTTGTGGGGTTTGGCTCTTTAACACTCTATATTCGCTCCCTTACGATAGATATACTCAAGAGTGATTATATCTATTTTGCAAAATCAAGAGGGTTTGATAACGATGCGATTAGAAAGAGGTATATCTACCCTAATCTTCTTCCGTTTATTATCACAATTTTAGGACTCTCTTTGCCCGGACTTTTAGGTGGAAGTGTCATACTTGAGCAAATATTTGGGATTGACGGGATGGGGCTTCTTTTTTATCAAAGCGCACTTAGCAGAGACTATCCTGTGATTATGGGGATACTTATCATTGGAGCGTTCCTGACGCTCCTTGGAAATATAATAGCAGATCTACTGCTCTATAAGCTCAATCCTAATTTTAAAAAATAATTATCTAAAGAGCTCTTCGAGCGCTGAAGTATCTTTTGTTTTTTGGACATCGCCCGATTCACTAAACTCATTGACTCTACCCTCAACTTCTTCTAGTTCTATAGAGTAGCCTGTCAACATCGAAGCAAGCCGTATATTGATACCGCTTCTACCAATCGCTTTTGCTTTTTGATCTTGAGTGATAGAGACGATTGCTTTTTTATCTTCCACTTTGACATGTTGGACAATCGCCGGGCTCAATGCTCTCGTGATATACACTTCCGGGATGATAGAGTATTCGATGCAGTCTATATTTTCACCTATAAGTTCATTGCTTACGGCATTGATCCGTACACCTTTGACTCCAACAGTTGCACCGATCGGGTCAATATTGGCCTGGTTGGATGTCAATGCTATCTTGGCTCTCTCTCCTGGGATTCTAGCGCAACTGACAATCTCAACAGACTCATCTTCAATCTCAGGAACCTCTTTTCTAAGAAGCTCTTCTAGGAATTTTGGTGATGTTCTGCTCAGTTCAAGAGAAAGGCCAAATTTTGGATCGATACTTACATATCTCAAAAGTGCCTTAATCGTATCACCCGCTTTAAACTTCTCACCTTTGATACGGTTTCTAAGGCTCAAAATTCCACTCAACTCCCCTATCTCAACATAAGTATTATCTTCACTATCGAGTCTATTTACAACACCGATTACTATCGTGCCGACCATCTCTTTGTACTTATCCAAAATACTCTGCTCTATCATTCTTTGGATATGATACTCAAGCTCTTTAAAGAGATTTGCAGAAGCTGTTCTGCCGTAATCTTCGAGGTTAAAATCACTCTTAAGCTGATCGCCGAGTTCAATCTCTTCATCATACTCTTTGGCTTCATTTAAGCTCATATAACTTGCGGGCTCTTCTTCTAACTTTGGATCTCCCTCTTCAACAACAGTGACAACCTTAACAAGTGTATAGTTTTTTGTGTCATAATCTATCTTTACTTCAAAAGTCGTGTCTCTAGAAGTAAGTCTTTTTGCACTTTGAATCAACGCCTCTTTAAATGCATCGATGGCTTGTATTTTTGTTATGCCTTTTTCGACAGCTATAGCTTCAACCGTATCTAAAATCTTTTCCAATATTTTTCCTTTTATTCCAAACATAACAATCAAAAATGATTAACAACATTAAGAGAGCTTTTGGATTCTTATCTTTGAAGGATTATATTATAGCTAAACAAAACTTTACTGAAAATAAAGTATAATCCCCCTAGAATAGGAAGATAATTCCAAACAAAAAGGGAGAGCCATATGAAGCTTAAGCTAGCGAGAACAACACTCAAAGCAAAACCAAAAGTCGTAGATTTGAAAACGATAGAAGAAGAACTGGAAAATACATCAATATTTTATTTTGACAAAGAAAATTCACACAAAGACCTCAAGGATGCCATAGAATATTTTGAAGAAAAAGGCTATAGCGTCTATCTTAGAGAGGTAAAATATGGACTTGATGAAGGGGAGTTTATATACGAAGTTCACATCATCCAATAACTTATGGGGAAAAAACTATACATAGAAACGCTTGGTTGTGCTATGAATGTAAGAGATTCAGAACATCTCATAGCAGAACTCTCAAAAAAACATAACTACACACTCACAGACGATATCACCAAAAGCGATTTAATCATCATCAATACCTGCTCTGTTCGAGAAAAGCCCGTTGCAAAACTTTTCTCTGAGCTTGGCGTCTTCGCTAAAACAAAAAAACCACAAGCTAAGATCGGTGTATGTGGATGTACAGCGAGCCATTTGGGTGCAGAGATTATCAAAAGAGCCCCATTTGTCGACTTTGTATTAGGTGCTAGAAATGTATCGAAAATCAGTGAGGTTCTTGAGCATAAACATGCTGTTGCTATCGATACGGATTATGACGAGAGTAGCTATATCTTCGAAGAGTACCGCTCAAACCCCTATAAGGCGATGGTCAACATCTCTATGGGGTGTGATAAATCTTGCGCATTTTGTATCGTTCCTACTACGCGAGGGGAAGAGGTATCTATCCCCTCAAATCTCATCATCTCCGAGATTCAAAAGTCAGTTGCAAATGGAGCAAAAGAGGTGATGCTTCTTGGACAAAATGTCAACAATTACGGGCGAAGGTTTACAAACAAGAGTGAGATAGCAAACTTCACAGAGCTCTTAAAGGCAGTGAGCGAGATAGAAGGTCTAGAGCGTATCCGCTTTACCTCTCCACATCCACTTCATATGAACGATGCTTTTTTAGAAGAGTTTGCAACAAACCCAAAGATATGTAAGCAGATTCATGTCCCGCTTCAAAGCGGCTCCACCGAGATACTCAAAACAATGAAAAGAGGATATACGAAAGAGTGGTTCTTAGATAGGTGCGAGCGTATCCGCACACTAGCGCCAAATACTACCATATCAACCGATATCATCGTCGGCTTTCCGGGCGAGAGTGAAGAAGATTTTGAACATACTATGGATGTGCTAGAGAAAGTACGATTCGATCAACTCTTCTCTTTTATCTACTCTCCAAGACCACATACACTAGCAGCGAATTTTGACAATCAGGTTGAGAGCGCAACCTCTTCACGAAGATTGACTCGGCTCCAATCAAGACACACAGAGATACTTGATAGCATCATGGAGGCACAACTTAACACAATCCATGAGGTCTATTTTGATGAGCTCAAACCAAATGGAAAGATAGCCGGAAGATCAGATGATGGAAAACTTATATTTGTCGATGGCGGTGAAGCACTTTTGGGCGAGATAAAAGATGTTATAATCACAAAAATATCAAGAAGTCTACTTCACGGTAAGGTGATTGATGCAAGTTAGCTTTTCTAAAAAACTTATCCTTTTAATTGCGCCTACGATAATCTACATGCTTATGCGTCTTTTATGGCTTACAACAAGAAAACATTTTAACTTTTCTGAGGTTATAGAAAAAGAGAAACAATACCTTTGCACATGCTGGCATGGCGAGCTTCTCTTTAGCCCCCAAGCCTATAGAAAACTGCACCCAAAAAACATTTCCAATGCGATGATTTCCCAACATTTTGATGGAGAGATCATCGCACAAACGCTCTCGTTTTTGGATATCAAAGCGATCCGTGGTTCAAGCTCAAAAGGAGGCTCTAGAGTATTTCTAGAAGCCTTTAAAAGACTTAAGAGGGGCGAAGAGGTTCTCATCACTCCTGATGGACCTAGAGGTCCAAGACACACTCTGGGGGATGGCATCATCGCTTTGGCACAAAAACTTAATCTGCCGATTTTTATCATGAGTTACCAAGCAAGCAGTTATTGGCAGCTTAAAAGCTGGGATAAATTTATCATCCCCAAACCCTTTAGTAGAGTAGAGTTTTTTGCACAAAGTATAGATATAGGTGGTAAGAGCGAAGAAGAAGCAAAAAAGATCCTCAAAGATGCTATGATGAGGTACACGATAGCATAAGAAGTGAGCGATGAAAGAGCAATTTTTAAAACTGAGTGAAGAATTTTTAGAGTACCTTTGGGATATCAGAGGGTATAGCGAAACATCTATCACTACTTATGAGATAGCGCTCAAGCAGATGCTTGAATATGCTACCTTTGAAAAAGATGAGGGTGTCACTACGCTCAATATCACTCCATTTAGACACAAGATACTCAAAAATAGCAAAAAGACAATCGCAAAAAAACTCAGTGCCATACGCTCTTTTGTCAAATTTTTAAATGAGCAAAAAAATATGCATGTCATCATCTACCCGAGTGAGTCAATAAAGGTACCAAAAACACTTCCAAAACCGATTGAGCAAAATTATATCCAAGAGGTACTCCAGAGTGCCGATTTGGAACAAAAGGCCATTATATATATGCTCTATGGTTTAGGATTGAGGATTAGTGAACTCTCAAGTTTAAAACTTGAAGATATCAAAGATCACTGGACACAAATACACGGTAAAGGCAATAAAATGAGAGAACTTCCTCTCGTTGCTGAAGTGCAATCAGTCATCGATAGTTATATCGATACCTACAAACCAAAGAAATATCTTTTTGAAAAAAATAACGCTCCTCTTAATAGTGCACAGCTTCGATATAAAATCACCAATATATTTAAAGCACACGGCATCAAGACAACACCGCATCAGCTCAGACACTCTTTTGCAACTCATCTTCTCAATAGCGGTGCAAGAATTGCCGATGTGAGTGAACTCTTAGGGCATGCAACCATGGCAACAACCCAGATATATACAAAACTAGCCGATAGTAAAAAACTTGAGGAGTACCTCAAGGCGCATCCATTGACTAAAAAGAGTTGAGTATCTCTGCTATCTTGATATCTTGTTTGAAACAGTAAGGTCGAATTTTTGGTGGAATTTTAGCGCCCCTGCAAAGCTCTTTGAACTCTTTTGGAAGCGTAACATCAAGATAAGGGGCTATAAATACCTTCTCATCAAAGGTCTCAATAGCCCAACTGCCGCCTATAACAAGCGAGTCATTTTTTTCGATGTCATCTCTTTGTGCTCTACTTAGCAGATAACCAAGCTTTTTGAGCGTTTTATCTACCGCACTTACCCTAACCCTCGCATCATCAATTTTAAGCACTCTAAGCTCTTTATCGGCATACAAAAGCCTATAGCCGCTTTGCAATTTGCAACAATCTTCCTCTATGTAACTCAAACTTCTTTTAATCCCCTCTTGAAACTCTGCAAGCAGGGCATCACTATAGTGCTTTCTAAAAAAGTTTCTCTCATAACTCTCATCACTATTGGTTGCATCTATGAAGTATCTATGGTCGTTTGCCTCTAGGTATTCTAGAAGCTCACTTTTTGTATGCTCCAAGAGTGGACGCGATATGATGTACCCCTCTTTTTGTACTTGTGCCTCTAAGCCTATAAGTTCACATACTCCCGAACCCTTTGTAAGCCGCATCAAAAACCACTCAAGCTTGTCATTAAGTTGGTGTGCCGTGAGTAAAATATCGTATCCATGCTCTGCTATGAGCTCTTCAAAGAAAGCATAACGAAATGCTCTGGCATTTGCCTCAAAGTTATTTGTAAACTTTGGAGCTTCAATCTCAAAACAGTTGAGTTTGTACATTTTGGCTAACTCTTTAGCATAAGCTACCTCCTGGACGCTCTGCTCTCTGATGCCATAATCAACAATAGCGATGTCAAAATTGACACCCGCATCGACAAGTAGAAAAAAAAGTGCGCTTGAGTCTATACCGCCTGAAAATGCTAGGAGTGAACGCTTCTGCTTTACAAGCTCTGTAAACTCTTGTGACAACTTCATACACTAGCCCCCTTTACGGTTCCCAAGAGTATCTCATCGCCAACAAGCTCACTGATATAGATGCGGTATCTTTTGCCAAAATCGATCGGCATATCTGAGCTATCATTGATAAGAATCTCGCCATCAATCTCTCGCTCCCAATTCAGCGGCTTTGCGCTAAGGAGATACTCATGCTCACTGCTCTCTTTTTCAATCACCACTTCTATCTCTGTGCCAACCAATTTTTCCAAAGATGCCTTGACACTCTTTCTTGCGATTGCCCCTAACCTTTTAGCTCTCTTAGCTATAGTTTTTAGTTCAATCTGCTCCATACTAAAAGCTGCGGTATCCTCTTCGTTAGAGTATTCAAATACATTGAATCGATCAAACCCAAAATCCTCTGCATATTCACACAATCTCTCAAATGCCTCATCATCTTCACCGGGATGACCTACGATAAAAGTGCTCCTTATAAAAGCGTTTGGTTTTGAATGCATATACTCTAAGAGCTCTTTCGTCTTTGTCTCTCCAAAGCCTCGCTTCATAGTCTTGAGCATTCCGTCATCACTATGTTGGATAGGTATATCATAGTAGGTTTGAAAAAGAGGCGAATCAGCGATCGCATCAATAAGTGCAAATGTTGTCGTACTCGGATAGAGATAGAGTATCTTTGCGCTTTGAACTCCCTCTATCTTCTCCACTGCTTTTATAAGTTCTGCGAGCCCATCTTTAAGCCCTAAATCTCTGCCGTAACTTGAGCTATCTTGTGAGATAAAACTAAAATCCCAATAGCCTCTTGCAACTAGGGACTTGACCTCTTTGACAATCGAGTCAATCCCTCTTGAGTGGAGTTTGCCTTTGAAATTTGGAATGGCACAAAATGAGCATGACTGGTTGCACCCCTCTGCAATCTTGATATAAGCATGATAACTTGAGCCTGTGATGACTCTTGAGACATCCTCGTTTGCTAAAAAAACACTAGGGGAGTAGCTACTCTTTTTTGCCTCTATCAACCTATCTATATTGTCATAATCGCCAACACCTGTAAATATGTCAACCTCACTCAAATCTTTTTGAAGTTCCTCCTTATAGCGCTCACTCAAACAGCCGCTTATAACGAGAAGAGAGTCCTTTTTTCGCAAAGCGTGTAACTCCATAATAGTCTCTAAGGACTCCGTTTTTGCTGCCTCTATAAAACCACAGGTATTGACAATAATGACATCAGCGCTACTAGGATCATCAACTACTTTGTATTGACTTAACTTGCCGAGCATTACTTCGCTATCGACTAGATTTTTTGTACATCCTAAACTCACTAGATGGAGTGTTTTTTGTCCCATTACCGCTCTTTTTTTGAATGAATTATAGCATAAGATATTTATTATGTTATCATTATGCTTATGTATAATCACCCAAAACAATTAGCAATCATAGGACCAACTGCAAGCGGTAAAAGTGCACTTGCAATCAAGATAGCAAAAGAGCTTGATGCAGATATTCTTTCGCTTGATTCACTCGCCATCTATAAAGAGATCGATATCGCCTCAGCTAAACCGACCAAAGAGGAGATGGATGGCATCACACATTACGGGATCGACCTCATCTATCCCAATGAGCCTTTTGATGTGACAATATATGTAGAGCTTTACAGAGAAGTTTACAAGAGAGCTCGAGAAAAAAATAGGACACTCATTATCGTCGGAGGGACAAGTTTTTATCTTCAAACGCTCCTAAAAGGTATCAGCAACACACCAAAACTTAATGAAGAAGAGCAAGCTTATGTTGCGCATCTGCTCCAAGATAAACAAAAAGCCTATGAGTTGCTTTTAAAAATTGACCCACACTATATCTCTAAAATTGCAAGTAATGATCGCTATAGGATAGAAAAAGCGCTTGCAATCTATGTCGCATCCAAGATGGCTCCTAGTCTCTATTTTGAGCAAAATCCACCTCAACCTATCATAGAGGATAGACTCCCAATCTATGAGATAAGCGTAGAAAAAGAGTACCTTTTAAATCGCATAGAAAAAAGAACGGCGATGATGTTACAAGATGGACTTGTAGAAGAGGTGAGTTACCTCAAGGAAAAGTATGGAATCGCGCCTCACTGCATGAAAGCTATAGGGATCAAAGAGACGCTTGATTTTATCGAAGATAGGATAGATGAAAAGGAGCTTGCTTCACTCATCTCTATTCACACAAGACAACTTGCTAAAAGACAAAATACTTTCAATAAAACGCAATTTAAAGAGAAGATAAGCGGTGGATGCGATAGTATATATGAAGAGATTCTGAGATAACCCTACCACCGCACGCAAGTGCGATCAGGAGCTATCAAAGAACCGAGTAATCTATCATATAGGTGATATATGAGAGAAGCTGTTGAAAGAAAAATACCGATGTAACGGTAACGATAACTGCTATTCCTATGATTACCATAAGCGGTTTTGAGATGTTATAATAAACCGTATTCATATCTTTATTTGGCTCTTTAAGGAACATATAGACAATCAGTTTAAGATAGTAGTATGCCGCTATAGCACTATTGAGTCCCATAATGACAGCAAGCCAAATATACCCTTTATCGACAGCGGCACTCATAATATAGAGTTTTCCCCAAAATACAGAAAATGGCGGAACGCCTGCAAGTGAGAGCATAAAGAGTGCCATTACTACAGCGCCCATAGGAATCACCTTGATAAGACCTGCAAATTTTTCATACGGATGGTCAAATCTAAGACTATAGCGTCTCTTTTTATGTCTTGATATCCAAAGCATTGTAAAGGCTCCGAGATTTGTAAACATAAAGAGCGTATAGTAGACAAATATACTCACATCTCCTTTTGTTGTACCAAGTGCAAGCGCAGACATAACAAATCCTGCATGTGCGATAGATGAGTATGCAAGCATTCTTTTGACATCTTCTTGCACAAGTGCCATGATATTTGCAAGTGTCATCGTCAGTACTGCAAGCACCAAGATGATAACTCTAATTGGCTCAATACCAAGATCGATATAGGTTCCAAATATACGGAGTGCAACAACAAATGTTGCAATCTTCGGCACTATCGACATATAACCGGCAAGTGGTGCAGGCGCGCCCTCATACACATCCGGTACCCAAGTATGGAAAGGGAAGAGTGATATCTTAAATGCAAAGGAGATGAGAAGTAAGACGCCACCGGCTATGATAACCGCTGATAATCCCGGCTCATTTAAACGATCTCCGATAACATCTTTGATAGCATAAAGCTCTATACTTCCCGTTGTCGCATAGATGAGCGCTGAACCCATCGCAAAAAATCCTGCTGCGACTGCTCCCATAGTAAAGTACTTCACGGCAGCCTCATAAGAGTTGCTTCTATTGTGCATCGCTATGAGTGTGTAAAGAGAGAGAGAAGCTGTCTCAAGACCCACAAAAATGAGTATCAAATTATCGCTTGTTACCATAAATTGGAAACCTGCAATCATAAACAAAAAGAGTGCAAAGAACTCAGGATATGAGAACTCATGGAATCTTTTTGATGTAAGTGCGAGCGGGATGAAAAGCATAGAAGTAACGAGGATAAGAAGTTGCGTTACTATGGCGATACCATCGACTAAGATAAGGTCAAAGAAACCTCTATCATTGACAACCAAACTGAGCACAGAACCGAAATCTACGAAAAGGATTAGTATCATCATCATAACATAGAACGATTTGTGAAGATCATTTTTGATAAGATCGATTATAAGTATAAGTAACCCACCGCAAACTGCTATCAACATCGGTATCAGAGTTGGAAGATTAAGCTCTTGCATTGTAATGGAAATTTGGCCCAACATTAGTTCTCCTCCTTATCTTCTGATCGCATAGAAGCGATAAGCTCTTTTGTTTTTGGTTTCACGGCTTTTGCTTCCATAAGCTCTAACATACTAGAGACTGAAACATCTATAGGTTTGAGTATAGGTGTTGGATAGACACCTAGCCAAACTACTATCAGCACAAGCGGGACAAGAGAAAAAGTCTCTCTTGCGTCAATATCAAGAAGCTTTTTATTCTCCTCGTTTGTCACCTCGCCAAAAAATGTCTTTTTGAAAAGAGAGAGCATATATACTGCACCGACGATGATCGAAGCGCCTGCTAAGATCGTCAATATCGGTGAGACTTTATAAAAGCCTATGAGCACTAAGAACTCACCGACAAAACCAATCGTCAACGGTAATCCCACTGATGCCATAAGCATGATACCAAATATCATCGCATAGCGTGGCATCACAAGCGCGAGGCCACCAAACTCACTCATAAGCTTCGTATGTCTTCTATCGTAGATCATCCCTACAAGCATAAACATTGCACCCGAGACGATACCGTGTGCTAGCATCTGAAATATCGAACCACTAATCCCTTGTGTATTCATAGCAAATGCCCCAAGCATGATAATCCCCATATGCGAAACAGATGAATAGGCGATAACCTGCTTGATATCCTCTTGGGCATAAGCAACCATTGCCGTATAGATGATCATGATAATAGCAATAACGGCAATAGGAACAATCATTATCACCGAAGCATCAGGAAAGAGCGGGAGAGAGAATCGCACAAATCCATATGTTCCCATTTTAAGAAGTACGGCTGCAAGTATGACAGAACCGATAGTCGGTGCTTGACCGTGCGCATAAGGCAACCATGTATGGAAAGGGAACATTGGTACCTTGATAGCAAACCCGATAAAAAATGCAGCAAAAAGCCACAGTTGCACATTGACACCCATCTTCAATTGATACCAATCAGTCAGAGCAAAGCTCCACACCCCTACGATATCATAATATGTAAACGCCAAGAAGAGAATACCTACAAGCATAATGAGTGAGCCTGTAAAAGTATATAGGAAGAACTTGATAGCTGCATAGACTCTCAGTGGCCCACCCCATGCGCCAATGATATAGAGCATAGGCACCAAAGAGAGCTCCCAGAAGAGATAGAAGACGATGACATCTAAAGAGACAAATACACCCACCATTGTCATCTCTAAAAAGAGAAGCGTGATGACCATATTTTTAATCTCATTCTTGACGCTCATACTTATAATCCCGATGAGTGTCATAAGTGTTGCCATGATGACCAAGAAGAGACTAATCCCATCGACTGCAACATAATAGCTTATCCCAAAATCAGGCACGATAGGAATCAACTCAACAAACTGCATTGCTGCACTTGTCCCATCAAAAGTCGCCCATAAAAACAAGGAGAGCGCAAATTCTACTGCGGCTACACTGATACCATACGCCCTTATGCTGTTCTTATCGATCACAAATCCAAGCAATCCTGCAATCGCCGGAAAAAATATCAATACACTTAAAATATTATCCATTCTCTCTCCCTTAACCTATCGCCGATGAAATCAAGGCTGCAATGAGCAGTGCGACTGCGCCAAAGACCATCCAAGCTAAATAGTTTGATAGATTACCGCTTTGCATCTTCCTTGATCCATCACCGCTTTTATAGACCACATTGGCTATCGCATCGACAGTCGCATCAACGATTTTCATATCGATACTTTTCCAAAATATACTAGAAAGTTCAGCATATGGTTTTGATATCATCTCTGCATATAGTTGCGGTATATAATATTGATTTGATAAGAGTCTATAGATGAAGCTATTCTCAGTTTTTTCGCTTCTCTTTAACCCTTTGATATATTTAAACGCAGCCAAGAGTATCCCGCCGACAGCAAATGCCAATACTATAGCTCCCAGTATGCTCGCTAGATGATGTGTATGTTCGCTCATCTCATACTCCGGCAATAGATTTGTGATAAAGCCCTCAAACCAATCTTTTCCAAACCCTGCAATAGCAGCTAAAATTGCAAGCGGGCTCATTCCTATGAGTACATATGTGTACATCTCATGTGGATGGATACCAAATTCTTTATAGCGTGCATCGCCGTGGAAAGTTAAGAAGACCTGTCTAAAGCTATAAAATGCAGTCATCCCCGCAGTAATCACAAGCATTGCCCAAAGAATCAAACTTCCCTCATTGAATGCACTCTCTATGATCGCATCTTTTGAGAAAAACCCTGCAAGTGGTGGGATGCCGGCAAGCGCGAAGGACGCTAGACCCATATAAAGCCAAGTCCATCGCATCTTTTTACGCAAAGCCCCCATCTTAAAGATATCAAGCTCATCGTGCATAGCATGCATCACATTTCCTGCACCCAAGAAGAGAAGCGCTTTGAAAAATGCGTGTGCCGCAAGGTGAAAGAGTGCTATCCAATACGCACCAAGTCCGGCTGCTGCAAACATATATCCAAGTTGTGAGAGAGTTGAAAATGCAATGATTCTTTTTAAATCTCTATTGACAAGCGCCATAGACGCCGCAAAGAATGCAACAAATGTTCCAAGTGAAGCGATGAAATAACTTACTCCGGCAACCTCTTCCATCCCGAAAAGCGGATTAGCACGAATGACCAAAAAGACTCCGGCAGTAACCATAGTCGCAGCATGGATAAGAGCAGAGACTGGTGTCGGCCCCTCCATCGCATCAGTCAACCAAGTATGGAGAGGAAATTGTGCCGATTTACCCATAGCACCGATAAAGAGTGCGATCGCTGCAGTGATCAATACTACCGGTGAGAGTTCAGCGAGTTTTGGGAATACCTCATCATATTGAAGCGAACCCGTATTCCAAAATATGATAAATATACCCACAAGCATACCAAGGTCAGCGATACGATTCATGATAAATGCTTCATTTGCTGCCCAAGAAGGAGAGATAGATGGGTTGATATCTCTTGTGACATCTTTTTTGTGATACCAGAAACCTATGAGCAACCATGAGCAGACGCCAACACCTTCCCAACCGATAAAAAGTCCGGCAAAGTTATCACTCATAACAAGCACCATCATCGAAAAGACAAATGCTGAGAGATAAGAGAAAAATCTATTAAAACTTCTATCATGGTCCATATAACCGATAGAGTAGATGTGTACAACTGTAGAGACCAAAGAGACGACGACCATCATCGTTACACTCACATGATCTGCTACAAAACCAAAGGGGATGGAGAGATCGCCAACAACAATCCAATCCATCATAGTCACATGGATTACCTCGTTAGTCATCGCGATATGGTATGCCAATGTTGCTGATGCCAAAAATGATATAAACAGAAGCAACGATGCAACGATACCAACGAATGTCTGCTTTGGCACCATGACAAACATCAATGCAAAAAGAGAGCTGACAAAGGGAGCAAAGAGTGCGATATATACTAAATTTTCCATCTCTACCCCTTCATCGTAGCAAGATCATCAAGATCAAGCGTACCATTCTTTTTATAAATGAGAATCAAAAGCCCAAGTCCCACGGCAACCTCACTCGCAGCTATAGCAATCACAAAAAATGCAAACATCTGACCTGAGAGATCATTGTAAAAATGGCCTGCAGCCGCTAAAGCTATATTGGCGGCATTGAGCATAATCTCTGTTGAGAAAAAGAGCATCAATAGATTCTTTCTTCTTACAACACCCATCAAACCTATCGCAAAAAGCAAACCGGATATTATCAAGTAGTGATTTAGTCCTATCATTATTTTTCCCCATCCTTTTCATCTAAGATCATCTCTTCTTCTTCTGATATAGCTATATCCTCTTCGATATCCGTCAAAGATATATCCATCTTTTTACCTGCTAGTATAATGCCCGCTATCATCGCAACAAGCAACATAAGTGCCGCCACCTCGAAAGGAATGAGATACTTTGTAAAAAGTATCAATCCGACTGACTGAGGATTTGTTGCACCCTCTAGCGGTGGGTATGATGCTTCTATATTGGCTCCTAAAATAGGGGCTATAAATATCAAAGTTAAGAGGAGTGCCACGGATCCACCAAGTAAAACTACTAAAGTGGTGGATGCATTTTTCTCTTTGACATCTTTGGTTGCATCAAAGAACATCATCCCAAATGCATAGAGTGCCATCACGGCACCGACATACACGACTAACTGAACCGCACCCAAAAAATCTGCATCAAGCAGAAAGAAAAAGCCGGATATCATAACCATCCCTGCTGCGAGTGCACTCATAGCATAGAGCACATTTTTGCTAAATGCCGTGATGAGAAACAAAACAATCGTTGCCACAGAGAAAAAATAAAATGCAATTTGTTCAAACATATCAGCTCCTCCTATTTAATACGCTAAAGGCGTTTTTTTGATATTTTTATCCGCCCATGGTGTTGGAGCACCGTAACCTGCGAACTCCTCTTGCTCTTTAAGCCTATCTATTGGTGTTAACATATCCTCAAAGAGTGAAAAGCTTGCTCTTTGCTCACTCGCGGTCTCATATCTTGCACCGTGAACGATAGCAAGTTCAGGACAAACCTCGGCACAATACCCACAAAAGATACATCGACCAAAGTTGATGGTATATTCACTCACCTCTTTTCTTTGGTTCTCATCATATCGTGTCTCCATAGCGATGCAATTTGAGATACATATCTTCTCACAAAGACCGCAACCGATACATCTATAATGCCCGCTCTCAAGCAATCGTAACATATCATGTATGGCTCGATATCTAGGTGGAATCGGCATCTTCTCAAAAGGATACTTTGTCGTATGACTTTTGCCCATAAAAAGAGTTTTAAACATCTCTCTGATGGTTACCCAAAGGCCGATAAAGAGCTCTATCCTAAAAGTTCTTTTTACTACTCTTTTAAATCTACACCAAGGCGTCAAAGGAGTGCCTCCAAGGTCTAACATTATATATTTTTGTTTTTCATTCATCTCTACAACTCCCCTTTATATCATGACCACGATACCTGTAATCATGACATTGATTACAGCTATAGGCATCAACACTTTCCAACAAAACCACATCAATTGATCAGGTCTTACATGTGGCCAAGAGGCTCTCACCCACAGCATCAAAAAGAAAAAGAATGATATCTTCAATATAATCGCAATCCATCCCGGGATAAACCCTAAAGGTGCATATCCGCCGACGAATATCAACGAAGCCATGATGGAGATAGTAATCATATTTGCATATTCACCGATAAAGAACATCCCCCATCGCATACCGCTATACTCTGTAGCATATCCTGAGACGATCTCAGCTTCATGCTCCAAAAGGTCAAACGGTGTTCTATTGGTCTCTGCAAAACCGGCTATCAAAAAGAGTATAAACGCAACCGGCTGTTGCCAAAGAATCCATGAGCCGACACCACCGGTTTGTGCATTATTAAAATCTAAAAGTGAAAGGGAACCGACAAGCATGATAGGGGCAAGCAAAGAGAGTCCCGTGATAACCTCATAACTCAAAAATTGTACTGCCGTTCTCGCTGAACCTAAGATCCCCCATTTATTTGCTTGTGCCATACCGGCTAAGAGTGGGCCATAGAGTCCGGATCCCATCACGCCAAGCATAAAGAGTATCCCGATATTGATATCCGCAATAGTCGAAGGAACGATTGCTCCACCGATAAGAGGGAAAGATGTTGGAATTGTAAATGTCGGAAAGAGTGGCACAGCTGAGAGTGCAATAAACGCTGTAGCTGCTGTTACTGCAGGCGCTATCATAAATATAATTCTATTTGCATTTTGCGGGATGATATCCTCTTTTGTCAAGAGTTTAATCCCATCAGCAACGATTTGAAGTAACCCCAAAGGTCCAACATGTGCAGGCCCTATACGGCGTTGCATATATGCCAATACTTTTCGCTCCAAATACGTACCAAATCCGGCTAACGCCGAAACGATCGCAAGAACCAAAACTATCTTTATAATTATTCCTATCATCAATGGATCCATCTCACACCTCACTTATCTTTACTTGTTTAAATCTGCCCGCATTAAAAAGTGGATAGATCTCTTTTGAACTTAAAAAGTCAGGAACTTTTACCACATCGCCGCTCATTTTAGCATCGATCTCAACAGGTAGCTCAAGAGATACATCATCTATCTCCACTTTTACTTTTTTACCCAAAGTTTGTGCTTTCGCTTCACTCACATACAGAGCAAACGGCTCAAAGATTTGATGCGCTCTGTTTGTAAAGTCATTAAACTGTCTTTGCGGATTGCATCTGTAAGCAATCTCGCCTTCTAGCTTATAGCTCTCATCAGGTTTTTCAACCTCAAACGCCTTTGCTTTTGTTGCTTTTTGTTTGAGCATATAGCCTCTAAGTTCTTCGCCTGCATTTGTAAAGCCATTTGGCAATGCATCAAAAGAGAGTGCTTCAAAGCCTTTTCTTGTTGGCAATTTGCTTGTCCAATCAATACTCAACTGCTCTCCAAGCCCTAGAGCACTCATGATATCATTGAGCTCATAACCGTTGTATGAAAGTGCCGCGTTTGTAGGGACAACTCTTTTATGCATATTGGTAAATGTCCCCTCTTGTTGATTAAGCGCAGGCATATCCAAATCGCCATCGCCTAGTGCGCTCAATCTAAAGTCACCTGCTTCGTTGTACCCTATCGTGTATCCATCTGCTTTTTCATCAAGATCACAGATAAGTGCAACACCCAAAGAGTTAGTTTTTGGCGGGATAAGTGCTATCTTGATAGCTGTATATTGTTCGATAAATGCCAAAAGTTTTGCAAGATTTTCCGCTCTTGGATGCGCATAGAAATCTTCGCCGACAACCATAGAGAAATTATCTGCTTTTGCTACCATCTTCTCAAAGATGTCACCAAATCCTTCAGGAGCACCCAAGAGTGATGCCAACTCATTTGCAACATACTCTACCTCTTTTTCGACTACTTTTGGTTTTTTCTTTGTTACCTCTTTACTCTCACCCGTCTCTTCATCGACAACGGTTTCCGTCACATCTTCCATGATCGTCTCTTGGACTGTTTTTGTTGCTTTTTTGTGGAAACTCTCAAGATAGTTTTTAGTCTCTTTAGGAAGTTCATCTTTTGATGCAAAAAGATCAAGCACAAGGTAGAGCGCATACTCTTCTAAGCCCGGTGTATGATAGATAGGCGTAACATTTTTACCAAGTGATTCTATGAGTGTATCGCCTACCGGATGAAAATAGAGTCCCGCTCCTTTGTTAAGTTTTTGGATGTTGTTGAAGGTATATCTTACATTTGGGTTGTCATGTCTAAGTGCGCTGCCTACACTGATGATAAAATTACTCTCACTCATCATCTCTTTATAGTTACCGCTATATAAGCTCTCGCCTCTATAGTTCTCAAAATCTTTTAAGAAGCTTTGGAATGCTTTGGCTTCGGGGTTAATCAGTTTCACTCCGAGCTCTTTCTTGAGACTTTGAAGCATTGCTGCCTCTTCATTTGTGATAGTCGAGTTAAAACGAATCGCTTTTGCCTCTTTAAATGCTTTGATTGCTTTTGTAAACTGTTTTTCATCTTTTGTTGCGCCGCTATTTTCAAAATCATATCCGAAGCGTCCCGCGCCACACAGCGATACATAGTTCCACTCGTTAGTTACCCTATATATCTTATCACTTCTGTCGCTAATTGAGGTTGGTTTTGTCTCATAAAATATCTGGCAACCACTACTACAATGGGAACAAGTTGCAGGAACGCGTTTGAGCTCCCATGCGTTTGATGTATAGACAAAATCTCTACTTACAAGTGCACCAACCGGGCAGACAGAGAGACACTCGCCACAATCGCTACAGTTTGTTTGCCCACTCTCATCACTTGGGACGATAAGCGATTTTTGCAATTTATTCCACATAGCATACGCATCTTTTGGCATGCTCTCTTTAAGCTCTTTGTCAAGCTCAGCTCCATTTCGTGGTCCCGTTGAGAGTGCATTGTCTCCAACCATATCTTTACAGATTGTCACACATCGTTCACATACGATACAAAGACCCGGATCATAATGCAATACACTACTAAAATTTGTGCTCTCTCTTTTGCAATCAGCAATCGTATAATTTTGTGAATCAACGCCAAGTTCAAGGGTATAGTTTTGCAGTTCACACTCTCCGCTTTGATCACAAACGCCACATTGAAGAGGATGGTTTATATCATACACCCCCATGATCGCTCTTCTCTCTTCAAGGATCTCTTCACTGCTTGTTGTAACATCCATGCCGTCTTTCGCTTTCGCATTACAAGCATAGACTCTTTTGCCGTCAGCCTCCACTAAACATATACGACAAGCGAGTGTAGGAGAGCATCTACTGATATAGCAAATAGCAGGAATAAATATGCCATTTGCTCTAGCGATATTGAGTATATACTCGCCCTCTTTAGCTACACATTCAACGCCGTCAATCTTGATCTTCACTTCATTTGGATTCATTTAATTACCCCGTCCTCTTGTAATTTCATCAAAGTATATCTATAATTTTTTAAACCTGATGCTTCGAGTGGCTCTGCAACACTTGCGGTTATCGCAATGGTTCCTTTCATCGATGCATCAAGTTTAAAAATTCTCACATACTGCCTCGTATCGTTTTCAAAAAAAAGCTCCTCTCCGTCACTTATTTTCATAGCTGCTGCAAACTGCTGAGAGCCTTTGAGATATCTGCTTTGGCTGTATTTGTGGAGTGTGTTCTGTGTAAAATGCAAGCCCTCATTACACCAGTAGACAACGCCGCCATCATAAGTCGGCAAATCTTCAATCTCTTCAAACGCTTCGCTGCTCTTTACATTTTTAACATCAAGCAGGTACCCCCGATCATCTTCAAGACTTGAGAGTTCTTGAGTAAGCGCATCAAACTCTACTGCTTTATAGCCGCCTTTTTTAGGAAGCTCTTTTGTATAATCAATCGTATACTCTGCTTCCAATCCTAAAGCATTGGCAATATCATTGAGCGTATAGCCGCCAAATGGGAGTGCAACATGTGTGGCAACCACACGTTTATCAATGGTTGTGAGTGTTCCCTCTTGTTGGTTGAGTGCCGGCATATCAAGATCAACTTCACCTTGTGAGCCCAAAGTAAAATCGCCTTTTATGTTGTAACCTATACTCTGCTCCTCGGTATCTTCATCATCAAGATTACATATCAAAGAGACACCAAGCGCATTTGTCGCAGGTGGGACGAGTATGACATTAAACTCACCGTATTTCTCAAAAAGTGCGAGCAGTTTTGCTATCTCTATAGCTCTTGGATGTCCATAAAGATCAGCCCCTACAATGAGTGAGCGTCTGCTTTTTTTCTCAAAAGAAGCTGCCAACTTCTCAAGCTCCTCTTCTCCAACATTACTCTCAGCACTCAGGTTCCCTATATCTAGAGAATCTAAAAACTCTTTGACCTCATCGGAGAGCTCAATATTACTCAAAAGTGCATCCACTAAAAGTGCTGCAACACCCTCTTCACTTCCTACTTCATATTTGATAAATTGTGTTATGATTTTTGCCATACTCGCATCTTCGATGGGATGCAAATAGGCTACTCTAGCTCTATGCCATTTGCTTGCCATAGATATATGGTATTTGACCATTGGATTATCATCATTGATTCGTGTACCGAAAACTATGATTGCGTCTGAATCTTTGATCGCTGTAAGATCACCATTGTAGAGACTTTTTCCACTCACTGAGCTATAAGCACTAAGAAATTTTTGATAGCTTCTCGCCTCATCACAGATGAGCTTATAGCCATACTTCTCTTTAAGCTTTTGCAAGATGAGTGCCTCTTCGTTAGTGATATTTGCGCTCAAGCGTATACTCTTAGCCACCTTAAATGCCTCTATAGCGCGTTTGAAAGCTGCGGTATCTTTGCTGACATCTTGGTTTGCAAAATTATAAGCAAATCTCCCTGCCCCGCAAAGTGAGTTAAACTCAAATGGATTTGTCACTCTATAGATACTCTTCTCTCTGTTTGCAATGCTTAAAGGCTTGGACTCATAATAGAGAGCGCATCCGCTACTACAGTGTGCACATGTTGCCGGAATTCGCTCAAGCTCCCATGCATTAGAGCTGTATTTAAACTCACTATTTGTGAGTGCGCCCACAGGACAAACTGCCATACACTCACCGCAGTTACTACAATCATTATCTAAATCTGTATTGATAATTCTTGAGTTGTATCCGCCAACCGCTACTTCGAGTATACTCTCGCCAACGATTTCATTACAAACTCGCACACATCTTTCACAAACGATACAAAGAGAAGGGTCATAGCTGATAAATCCCCAATCTTCGACCTTTTTATCTGACTCTTTTGCACTAAAATTTTGTGCTGCTACATCAAACTCCAATGTCTTATTTTGCAGATCACACTCACCGCTTTTATCGCATACTCCACACTCCAAAGGGTGATTGACGCTAAAGAGTTTCATGATATTTTGTCTATGCTTATAGAGCGTTTCGCTTGTGATGATGACATTCGCGCCATCAACCGCTCGCTCTTGGCAAGCAAGCACTGTTCCCTCTACGCCTTCTATCTGCACAACACATATTCGGCATGATGCTATCGGTTTTACTTTAGATATATAACACATCGTAGGGATATAGATATCATTGGCTCTAGCAATTTCGAGTATGGTATTGCCTTTTTTGCCTACACAACTTTTTCCATCTATAGTGATAGTGATATTTTGATTCATCTCTTGCTTCTGTGCCATCATTATACGACCACCATCGAGATATAATAACATCGCATGCATCGTTGTGCTTCAGCAAGCGCTTCTTCTCCACTCAAACCGAGATTGACCTCTTTGTTGTTATCGATTCTGTCACCAACTGAGAGTTTTGGGCTCTCTTCTCTTGGTTGCCCTTGCATCCAGCCCGTGATCTTCTCATTCTTATCATAGACATTGAGTGTTCTAAGATGATCTTCCATGATCTCATCGTCAGTCAAACTCACTTTGCCATCATAGATATATCTTGATATCACCGAAGCGACTCTTTTGGCTTGTCCTACGGCATTTACGATTGTCATAGGGCCATATTCGCAATCACCTGCAGCAAAAAGTCCTGCGTGTGATGTCATATAATCTTTCCCGTTCGTCAAAAGTGTTCCCCATGAAGTCAGCGCCACATCCCACTCTTGTGGGAGGAGCGCCAAATCAGCTGATTGAGAAACGGCAGGAATGAGATAATCACACTCTATCTCAAAATCCCCATCTTCTATCTTGACAAGTTGCGCTCTACCGCCATCAGGGTCAGGAACAAGCTCAAATCTGTTAATAAGTAATTTTTTAAGCTTATTATCTTCATCAAATATTCGCTCAACCGCTGAGTGGAAGATAAACTCTACTCCCTCTTCAACCGCCTCATGATACTCTTCGTAAGTTGTATTTCTTATGATTGTTTTCTCATCTCTTCTATAGAGCATGATGACTTTTTTTGCGCCCTCTCTCACAGCACAACGCACAACATCCATCGAAGTAAACCCGCCGCCCACACAGACAACAACCTTATCTTTAAGGTCTTCGCTTGCAGGCGAACCTATGCGGTATTTGTGCCATAGATTTACTTTGTCAAGCATCGATATAGCACCCCAATACCCTTCCATATCCAATCGCTCATTCTCTGCTCTTACTTTTTTGGAAAGCCGCGTCCCAAATGCCAAAAGTGTTGCATCATACCCACTCTCTAGCTCTTTAAGTTTTGCAGCATCTACTTTCGTATTTGTATAAACATTTACAGCCTCCATAGAGGTGACGAGCTCGATATCTTTATTGTATCTATCGATTGGCATACGATACTCAGGCACTCCAACAGCAACCTCGCCGCCTAAAACAGGCAGCTCTTCAAAGATATCAACTTTTATCCCCTCAAGTGCGAGATAATATGCCGCCGTGAGTCCTGCCGGACCTGCGCCTATGATTGCAACTTTTTTGCCATCATCTCTTAACGGTTGTGGTTCTTTTGGGTGTTGCCACGGCAAAGAGTGATCTGTCTCAAAATCAGCCCCAATGCGTTTGAGCTCCATGATCGAAATCGGCTCATCAAGATTTGCTCTTCTGCAAGCATCTTCGCAAGGATGTGGACATACTCTTCCGCAACTATGGGCGAGTGGCATCGTTTGTCGCGTTGCTTGTAGGGATTTGTCGAGTTGCATATCTCGAACGCCTTCGATATAGGCAGGGATATCAACATGCGCCGGACACATATCCATGCAAGGTGCGGTTACTTTAGCTATATAGCTTACATCTTCATTTGCATAATCTTTTGAAGGTATCTGCTTCTCTATGAGGAGGTCAAACTCTTCTCTATAGTGCGCAAGTAGATCCAAGATAGGTTTTGGTGTCGTTCTTCCTATCTCACACTTTGATGTCATCATCATCGTTTCGCTCACCTCTTTGAGATGCTCGATATCTGCTTGCGCTCCTTCGCCTCTGGCTATCTTATCGAGAAGATCATAGAGTATCCGTCCACCCCATCTACCAGGAGCACATCTTCCGCAAGCTTCAGAGTATTTTTGATATTGAGCAGCGTATTCACATGCAAGTCTTACAACATCGACATTCTCATCAAATACGGCAACACCATCCCAGCCTATAAAGGCTTTTGAGCTTTTATCAGAACTATAATCCCCGGGCAATTTGAAAGATGAGACCTGACAAGTATCGCCACTAATGTGTCGATTGTCAACAAGCTCATCCCTCCATGTCGAGAAAATAGTTTTAGACATTAATTAGCCTTTTTCCTAACTACTATCGTCCAATCGACTTCATTGAACTTGAGTGAGTTAAGAAGCTCATGCTTATGCTTCTTGATGATATCTGCACTCTTTTGGATAGGAGAAAAATCACCAATCTCAAAAAGAAATATACCTACTTCTCCACCTTGTAAATCACTATCGATTAGTTCTATCATGCGTTTATAAAAATCGCCATGCAAATCTCTTAAATCGTATCTTTTCATCTGTCAACCTCACCGAAAACGATATTGGTACTTCCTATGATAGTAACAACATCAGCTAGATAGCTTCCCACTAACATCTTTTGCAAAAGCCCTGTATGGAAAAAGCTTGGCGCTCTACATTTGAGTCTGTATGCATATGGTTCGCCTTCAGATTTTATGTAAAATCCAAGTTCTCCCTTTGGAGACTCTGTCGGAACATAGACTTCACCTTTTGGCGGTCGCATCCCTTGGGTTACCAAAACAAAATGTTGCATCAGCGCATAATTTTGCGTCATGATCTCTTCTTTTGGAGCAGAGATATATTTTGGCGCATGTGCCATAAGTTGCGGTTCACTCTCTTCGTGCATCGGGATAAGTTGATGGAGTATCTTTACAGATTGCTTCATCTCTTCCATATAGAGTCTATATCTTCCATAACTATCACATCGATCACTCACAGGTATGTCAAAATCAAGCTCACCGTAAAGCTCATAAGGCTCCTCTTTTCTGATATCATATTTGATGCCCGAGCCTCTGAGCATAGGACCCGTGCACCCCCAAGAAAGTGCATCTTCAGCAGAGACAACACCGACATTTTCAAGTCGCATTTTCCAGATTCTATTTTCAGTCAAAAGATCTTCATAGAGCTTGATATTTTCAGGCATATTGTTCAAAAATTTCTCAAGATCTTCTAGCCAACCCGTAGGCAAATCGAGAGGTACACCACCTATACGCACTGCGGCATGTGTCAATCTCGCTCCACAATAAGACTCCATAAGGTCCATCGCATATTCTCTCTCTCTAAATGTATACAAGAAGATACTCATAGCACCAACATCGAGTGCATGCGTTGCAAGGAAAAAGAGATGGGACATGATGCGGTTAAGTTCAAGAAGCATCGTTCTGATGACCTGTGCGCGTCTTGGAGCTTCTATCCCTAAAAGTCTCTCAACGCTAAGGGCATAGGCATAGTTGTTTGATGTCGAGGCGATATAATCGAGTCTATCCGTTGTCGGTAGAAATTCATTATAGGTCATATTTTCCGCCATCTTTTCGACACCTCTGTGCAGGTAGCCGATATCAGGAAGAGCTTTGACAACCTGCTCGCCATCTAACTCAAGTACAAGCCTCAACTGTCCATGAGCAGAAGGGTGTTGTGGCCCAAAGTTGATGACCATGGTATTGTCTGCACGCTCAAAATTGAGGTTTTCAAAAAACGGTGTTAATTTGGTAGTAACTTGCATAATTGATCCTATCTCTTCTTTTTAAGCTGTTTAGACTTTTTCTGATAATTTACAAAAGCTGTCTTGCTGTATTCGATCTCATTTGGCTCTTCGCCTTCGCTTATATCAGCACCAAACGGCACTTCATAACCGACTCTTGAGAATCTTTGCGTATCATATCTATCAACCTTGGCAGGATCTCTATTTTCAGGCCCGATAACATCTCTATTTTCTTTACCGAATATCTTATCAACCTCATACCATGAAGCAGCCTCATCACCTTGAAGCGGATAAGTTTTTAGAAGCGGGTGACCGCTCCAATCATCCGGCATGATGATACGCTTAAGATAAGGATGATTATTGACATAGATACCAAACATATCAAACATCTCTCGCTCGGCAAAATTTGCCATTTTAAAAAGTGGTACGATAGACTCTATAGATTCATTTTGTTTGATACGACATACAACTCTTGCTCTTTTTGCAAGATCGAGATTGAGCATCTGGTAGAAGATCTCAAACTCTCCACTTTGTGCTAGATAGTCGACAGCACTCAATTCGCTACACATCGCATAACCACACTTGTCTCTAAGCAACTCGAGCACTGCCAAATTATCCTTTGGCTTGATGTGCAATACAAGCTGTCCAAGCTCTACATAGCCCTCGCTGATATATTTTTTAAGCGTCTTGACAACATCGGCAAAGTGACCGTCTTCGCCAACATCTTCTCGTGGAACCCTAGGAGCAACCCAAAATCTATCAGTATAGTAAGACTTCTTTTGGCGGCTATCTTTTGGTGTATACTTTCTCATTATATGAACCTTTGTTTTACATTTTTATTCATATTTGCAGATTCTCTTCTGATTTTCTTCTGAAGCATCATAAGTGCATATTGAAGTGTCTCCGGTCTTGGGGCACATCCCGGAAGATAGATATCAACAGGGACGATTCTATCCACACCTTGCACAGTCGCATAGGTGTTGAACATCCCGCCGGTATTTGCACAACTTCCCATACTGATAACCCATTTCGGCTCAGTCATCTGGTCATACAGTCTTCTTGTAAACTCCGCATGTTTTTTTGAAAGTGTTCCTGAGAGTATCATAACATCAGATTGTCTCGGGCTTGCTCTAAAGATTGTCCCGAATCTATCGAAGTCAAATCGAGCTGCACCACTTGCCATCATCTCGATAGCACAACATGCTAGCCCATATGTTAAAGGCCAAAGTGAATTTGATCTTCCCCAATTTACAAGTTTGTCAACGCTTGTCAACGCTACAGGTAATCCTGCGCTTGATGTGTAGTTTACTTTATGTTGTGCCATTCAAGAGCTCCTTTCTTCCACGCATAGATAAAGCCGAGTGCGAGTAAAAATACAAAAAGCATCATCTCGATAAGCCCAAACCAGCCTAACCCTAACGCTTTAAAGAGTTTAAAGTCAATTCCCCATGGAATCATAAAGATGATTTCCACATCAAAAAGGATAAAAAGAAGTGCTATAAGATAAAACTGCACCGATATACTGTTCGGCTGCTTAGTAACTTCAGGTCCGCACTCATAGATACTAAGCTTCAACTTCTCTCTATCAAGCTTTGCTAATTTTCGACTGATAAACCTTGTGAGAACCAAGGTTGCAGGAAAAGCAACAGCTGCTACGATAAAAAATACGAACACCCCAAAGTATGGATGTTCAGAGACAATATGCGATAATCCACCGGTCATTGTAAACCCCTTTTTTCTTGCGTGAGTACTCATTCTTTAGATGTATAATGGTATCTAAAAGATAATTAAATTATTTTAACTATCCTCCTACGCTTTTCTCTTTAAAATGCATTGTAACAAAGTGAAACAGATTAGAGAAAAACAAAAATTGGGGGTTTTTGGCATACAAACCTTACAAAACAAACCCCAAATTACAAGAATCATCCCATGCTACAAGCAAATCTCACACAAAATATTACCGACTTAACCTTAGTTTGATAATAATTTTTATCGAAATATTTACAATTGTTTTTGAAATTGGTTTATTAAAATGAAGATAGTAGCCTGCTGCAACCAAAAGATTGGTTGCAGGCCTATTTGTTAGTATTTATAACTTACGGAAAATCTGAGATCTTGTGCTGTGATATCGGTCTCTTGCACAGGAACCCAGCCGGCACAATTTACATTTGGCGTATAGTCATGTTGCATATAGGTATATCGAACCTGTGCAGGAAGATACTCTTCACCAAAGAGATAAAAGTTCCAATAGGCTTCATACGCATCACCACGCACAGCAATCTTAGATCCGATAGCTGAGTCTTCAGCCCATGTCATTGGTGTCCAATATTTTGATCCATGATTGTATTCAATCCCTATCTTTCCTTTTTCCGTGATCATATCAGGGAATATAACTCCTGCCCAGATAGAGCTTCCGCTTCTTGTGCCGCCATCGCTTGAGCCTAAAAGTTGGTAGCCGTTATCAGCATCATAGTGGCTATACGCTGCAGATATAAACGCTGTTGTATTTGCTAAGAAACCATCAATCTCATCTCCAATTCCATCAATTTTGAATCCAAGAGAGAAGAGATCAGCTGTTCCTGCGCCTACTTTCTTCTCAGTTGTTGCGATATTTTCACCTTTGGTATTGAAGATATGTGCCCACTCATACATGACTTGATATTGGCCATTGTTGTAAGCATCACCAAGTGTCACAAAAAAGTCAACATTGTCATCTTCAGAACCATCTACCTCAGCATTTGGACCCCAAGGTGTCGTGTGCCCGATGCTGTAAACACCTGTTGTGGCACCCGTATGTGCACGACCGCCTACAAATTTTGTATATGCGCCCGGAATAAATCTACTCCAATCAAGTTTTACCATCAAAGCATTGACTTCCATATTGGTAATATGTGCTAGGGGCGATCCCTCTTCAGGATTGTTCTCTCTGTAGTTTGCTAAGAAACCGTCTGTTGAGGGACGACGACCAATAGAGACACTGATAGGCTGCGCCCCGAGTGCCGTTGAGTAGACAAAATATGCCTCTTTAACTCTCATCACCGTATCGGTTGCTTTAGAGCTTGCCGACCAATCTTTAAGCCCAGAATCCTCACCAAAAAGGTGCGCACCCCAAAGTGAATAGATAGCAAGCTTTCCTTTAAAGATTAACTTATCCGTAGGTGCAGCTGCCATCGTGAGGTACAATCTACTCGCAAGTAGTGATGAGTTCTTTGCACTCTCTCCTGTTATATTGTTTTTATAATCCAAAACATCAACGGAGTTTCTAAAATCTACTCCAAACTTGATATTGTCAAACGAATCATGTTTTTTAACCTCAATGATTGTTTTTTTATTGCTTTTGATCTTCTTCTTATTGCCATAAACCATCTCTTCTAGAACTCTGATTCTCTCTTCGAGTTCAGCATTAGTCGCAGCATTTGTTGCTGAAATTACAGACGCTGCCATAAGGGACATTACTACAAATCTTTTCATTACTACTCTCCTAAAAAAATGAAAGTATAGCCAATGAAAACTTAAATGGATTAACTTTAATTTATAATTATATTAATATATCATTATAGGCATGATGGGAAATATAGCTAGAAAAATGGGGTCAATTAGGGCATTATCGACTTGTAATTTGCATATATTTTGAGATGAATTCTTCCGGAATCTTTTGCGGGCGGTATGTCTCTATCTCCACAAAAACCCAATTGGTCCACCCCTCACATATAATCTTGCCCGTTTTCGCATTTAGAAGTTCGTATTGACGGATCGACTGCGCTTTTTTGACACTCTGCACCCAAGTATTTAAGAGAAGCTCATCGCCCAATAAAGCGCTCTGTTTATAGGCTATATTGTGCTCTCTTGCAACCCATGTGCGATTAAATTTTTTAAGCGCATCAAATCCCAAACCCAAAGAATCAGAGTGTGCTACAGCGATATCGATAAACCACTCGAGATAGCGGATATTGCCAACATGGCCATTGACATCAATATCCTCTTTTTGAACGATAATCTTTTTTGTAAATTTTTCTCTATTTTCCGATGCATCATTATTCACTATAGTACCGCCTTACTGGTAAAAATGGAGTTGGTGTTTCTCTTTATGAAGCACCGTTAAAACAAGAGGTATATTCTAGCCTCCTATCTTAAAAGTTTCCTTGAGAAAAAATTACTTTTTGTTTTTTGCCAAATTAACATAAATGTTAGAATACTCCTTGTATAATGAACAGATTTTTTACAATGCAATAAAGCAACCAAGGGAGCTTAACTCTATGAAGCAAACATTGATGGGGAATGACGCGATAGCGTGGGGGCTTATCCATGCAAATGTTGATATGGTCTCCGGCTATCCCGGCACACCTTCCAGTGAGATATTAACGACCGTTCAAAAGATAAAAAAACAACTCAACCTTCCTATGTATGCACAATGGGCAACAAATGAAAAGGTAGGATTTGAAGTAGCATATGCCGGAGCTATCACAGGTAAAAGAACCTGTGCCACCATGAAACAAGTAGGGCTCAATGTAGCTAGTGACGCGCTTATGAGTGCAAGCTATATAGGCAATCTAGGAGGTATGCTCCTTGTCTGCGCGGATGATCCGGGCTTTCACTCTTCACAGACAGAACAAGACTCACGCGTTTTTGCCAAATTTGCACGCATTCCCGTGCTAGATCCTGCAACGCCTCAAGATGCTTACGACTTTACCAAGCTTGGTGTAGAACTTTCCGAACATTTTCAAACACCGGTGATGCTTAGACCCGTGATGCGCGTCTCACATGCTAGAGAGATTATCGAGATGGATGACGAGACAAACTACCAACCAAAAGAAGGTAAATTCCAAAGAGATATCCCAAGATGGGGAGCAGTTCCTAGGAACGATAGATATCTCCAAGGTATAGAACAACTCAAAAGAGTAGAAGCGATTAAAGCATACAACTGGGAACATTTCTTAAAAGAGCAGTTTGAAAAATGCCAAGGCAAGGAGCTACTCATCATAGCAAGCGGTACGGGGTATGGATATGCCAAAGAGACACTCAGCGAATGTGGAGTAGAGGCCGATATCATCAAAGTTATCATGCCCTATCCTCTACCGCAAGATCAGATCAAAGAGTACACGCAAAAATACGACAAAGTACTTGTCATCGAAGAGACTTATCCCTGCATAGAAGAGCAGATAGCTACCCAAAATCTCTTTGGAAAAAATACCAACACCACGCAGCTAATAGATGAGATGAGCAAAGCTGAGATATTGAAATCACTGCAAAAATTAGAGATTTATAGAGGTGAGAACATCTATGAGGCGCTCGAAATCTCCAAGGAGTATCCTCTTCCAAAAGTTGAAGCGAGACCACCAGCGCTTTGTCCGGGATGCCCTCACAGAGACCTCTTTTTTGCCATCACTAAAGTATTTAAAAAGAAAAAAGCCATCTACCCTTCTGACATAGGATGCTACACGCTTGGACTTGCACAAGGCGCGATAGATAGTCTCCTTTGTATGGGTGGTTCCGTTTCGATGGCAAGCGGTTATTCGATCGCTGACCCTGAAAAAACAGTCGTTGCCACCATAGGCGATAGTACATTTTTCCACAGTGGTATTCCACCGCTTATTAATGCGGTTTACCAAAATCATAAATTTATACTTGTCATTATGGACAACTCAACGACTGCGATGACCGGCAGACAAACAACCGCAGAGAGAGAGCATAAAGATATCGATATCAAAAAGGTTGTCGAGGGGTGCGGGGTAGCGTGCCATGAGTATTTTTATACCAATGAGCTAAGTAAAACAATCGATTTCTTTAAAGATATCAAAAAAGTTTACGAGCAAGCAGATGGTCCTGTCGTTGTAGTTGCGAGAGAATTTTGTGTGCTTGATAAAGAGCGCTCAAAAGAGTTTTTACCCTCTTTGAGTGTTATGGTCGATGAAGAGAGGTGCGTGGCATGTGATCTTTGTGTAAGCTCCTATAAATGTCCGCCTATGGCTTACAATGCAAACGGCAAAGTCGAGATAGACCCTTTCTTGTGTATCGGCTGTGGCTCGTGTCTTGATGCACTTTGTCCGACAGATGCATTTGTAAAAATAGACAAAGGGGACAAATAGATGCGATACCAAAGTGTGATAGCAGGTTTCGGCGGTCAGGGTGTTGTCTTTTTAGTAAAAGTCTTGGCTATCTGTGCCGGCAATAGAAACATCCCTTTTTTGGGGACAGAAAATCACGGCATGAGCCAAAGAGGAGGCGCCGTATCGTGCCATATTAAGATAGGTGATTTTTCAAGCCCGCTCATAGACACCAATCAAGCCGATCTTTTGATAGGTCTAGAAGCACAAGAGAGTCTTAGAAATATCTCTTTTTTACACAAAAATGGCAAAGTAGTCACAAATGCCGATACAAACTTTCCGCGACTCCCTTTTGTCACTGCAAAAGCTGATGGGTTTGCACTTGCCAAGCAAGGAGAGTTCCCCATCCAAGCACTCAATGTATTTATGCTTGGTGTGGTTTTAGGAAGTATCGAAGATTTTCCTTTCTCACAAGAGGAGGTGCGCACTGCTATCGAGCAGATGAATGCCAAAATGGCACAACAAAATTTCAAAGTATTGGAGATGGGCATTGAAGCAGGAAACAGAAGCAAAAATTAGGGATTTTTTTGAGCAAAACGATCATTTTGCGGCACAAAACAGGATACTTATCGAAGAGATAGATGAGGGGTATGCAAAAGCATCACTCATCATCACAAAAGAGCATCTCAATGGTGCCGGTGTCGCACACGGTGGAGCAATATTTTTACTCGCAGATTTTGCATTAGCACTTGCATCAAATTCATACGGGACACTCGCTCTTGGAATAAACAATAGCATCTCCTACCTCAATGCCGCGCAAGAGAATGAGCATATCTACGCTGTAGCTAAAGAGGTAGAGAAAAACCATAAACTTGCCAGCTACACCGTCACCATAAACGGCAAGGATGATAGAGTAATCGCTATCATGCAAGGTATGGTTTACAGAAAAGATAAGCAATTCATATAATCAAAGGATTTCGATGGTCTACAATGAAATAGAGAGCGCAAAAAGAGAGGAGCTTGAAGAGCTTGAGCTCAAAAGATTACAAAGTACCGTGGAGCGAGTCTATTCGCTCAGTACTTTTTATAAAGAGAAGTTTGATGAGCTTGGCATCACTCCAAAAGATATAACCTCCTTGGAAGATATCAAAAAACTCCCCTTTACAACCAAAAAAGATCTTCGTGCCCACTACCCTTTTGGTCTCTTTACTGTACCGATGAGCGAGGTTGCAAGAATTCACAGCTCGAGCGGCACTACAGGGAAACCTACCGTAGTTGGTTATACAAAGTCCGATATGGATGTATGGGATGAAGTGATGGCAAGAGTCTTCACTCTAGCGGGAGCAACAAGCAAAGATATCGTACACAATGCCTATGGTTATGGACTCTTCACGGGAGGTTTGGGGTTCCATAATGGTGCGGAGAAGATTGGTGCTGCGATAGTACCGGCAAGTGCAGGCATGACCGATAGACAACTAATGCTGATGCGTGACTTTGGAGCGAGCATACTTGCTTCTACTCCTACCTTTGCTCTACATATGGCAGAAGTTGCTCAAAAAGCAGGGAGCGACTATCTAAGTCACTATAAACTAAAAGCAGGTATATTTGGAGCCGAACCTACGTCAAAGGGACTTAAAAAAGAGGTCTCAAATGCTTGGGGGATCGATTATCATGAGGTGTATGGACTCAGTGAGATTATTGGTCCCGGCGTTGCAGCAAACTGCAAAGAGAGTGATCTCTTGCATGTCTTCGAAGATCATTTCTTTGTAGAGATCATCAATCCACAAACAGGAGAGAGTCTACCCGATGGGCAAAGAGGTGAGCTTGTCATCACACCACTTACCAAGCAAGCACTTCCGCTTATCCGCTATAGAACCGGCGACATCACATCGATCACGAAGGAGCCATGTAAATGCGGTAGAACGCTTTTGAGGATGGAGTCTATCGTAGGCAGGGTCGATGATATGCTCATCATCAGCGGTGTCAATGTCTATCCATCGCAGATAGAACATGTCATAGCAAACACAGAGGGAGTAACGCTCAATTATCAGATCATAGTTGACAAACATGGACACCTTGACAAACTTGAGATTCATATCGAAGTTAGCGATGAGATTATGACCGATTCGCTCGGTCAAATGGGAGCCTTGAAAAAAGAGATCCAGCATGCACTGCTCAACAACCTCTACATCAATGCACATGTTGTCCTCGTACAACCAAGAAGCATTGAGAGAAGTATGGGCAAAGCCGTACGCATTATCGATAAAAGGAAAGAGCAATGAGCAAGATACAACAACTCTCGATATTTTTAGAAAATAGACCCGGACAACTTACAGATATCACGACACTCCTTTCGCAAAACCAACTCTCTATCAAATCAATCAACCTGATTGACTCTAGCGACTATGGCATCTTGCGCGTTATCGTTGATGATTCTCAAAAAGCCAAAGAGATACTCGACGATGCAGGCATATCGCTCAAAATCGTTGAAGTTTTTGCCGTAGAGATTGACAACCACTTAGGAAGCTTCAACGAAGTAGCCTCCTTGCTCTCAACGCATGGTATCAATATCCAATATACCTATACTATCAATACCACGCAAAATGGTGCTTTTATCTTCAAGGTTGAGCCTACGCTTCTTGATAAAACTATAGAACTTTTAAAACAAAATGGTATCAAAATACTTGAGGACATACGATCATAAAAGGCGTGTTAAATTTTTGAGAGAAACTCCAAAAACTACCCACAGTCTAAAAAATTGGATAAAAAAAGATACAATAACATCAAAACTATTTTAGGATTGTGCGGATGAGCGATACTACTTTGTTTCATGTGTTTTTGGAGGCGTATGAAAAAAATAGGGACAAAACAGCTTTTATATATAACGCTTTAGAGAAAGAATATACGATAACATATGCGAAGTTATTTGAAGATGTTTTGCTTCTCTCAAGAGCATTTCAATCTAAGAAGATCACAAAAAATTCAAAAGTTATGTTTTTATGTGATAACAGATATGAGTGGATAGTCACAGATTTAGCACTTATGTCGCTTGGGGCGATTAGCATCCCTAGAGGAAGCGATACACCAACGAGCGAGTTAGAGTTTATCATGGCACACTCAGAATGTGATTTTTTGATAGTTGAGGATGAGGCGCTCTATCAAGAACATGAAAAGATGATAAAAAAGTTAAAATTAAAATCTATCTTTATACTAGAGGCAAAAAAACTTCACACCCTTTTTGACAACACTTACTCCTACCTTGATCTTTTAAAAAATAGAAAAATTTATCAAAATGAGATCGATGAGTTTTATGCACTCAGGGACAACCTTTCTCTAGATGATGTATTTACACTCATCTATACCTCAGGGACGACAGGTTCCCCCAAGGGTGTTATCTTAACGCACAAAAATATCATGCACAATGTCTTATATCTTCCAAGGCTGATAGGGCTTGAGGGCAATGATATTTGGGTTTCGATCCTCCCCTCATGGCATATGTTTGAGCGAGCGTGCGAGTATCTCTCCATCTCAGGGGGTTGCTGTACCGTTTACTCTACTATCAAAACTTTTGCGACTGACTTAGAAAAATATAAACCGACTCTTGTCGCAACTGTTCCGAGACTTTGGGAATCTATGTACACAAAGATCAATAACACACTAGAAAAAAATGATCCCAAAAAAGCAAAAATATTTAAAAAGCTCATAGGGATATCTACCGCATATAATCACAATCTTCGAGTTATCAAAGATGAGCTCCCAAGATTTACGCAAAATACATTTCTCTCGCCATGTAAAAAAGTTATCCCTATGCTCAAACTTGCTCTTCTCTATTTGCCAAATGTCATTGCCAAGAAAAAACTTCGACTTGTTCAAGAAAAATTTGGCGGAAGGCTCCGCTTGGCTATAAGCGGCGGTGGAACTTTACCGGAATATCTAGATGCCTGGATAGATGCTATCGGCATTCGCATAGTCAATGCCTACGGTATGACCGAAGGTGCTCCGGGTCTTGCGGGGCGAGCACTCAATTGCAATACCTTTGGTACACTTGGTTTCCCTGTGGAGGGTACTGAGATAAGAATTGTCAACAAAAACAGAGAAGATGTAAAGCCGGGAGAAGTTGGGGAGATCATCATAAAAGGAGATCAAATCACTCCGGGATATTATAAAAATGATGAAGAAAATAGCAAATCTTTTGACCTTGATGGTTATTTTAAAACAGGTGACTTAGGAAAGTTTACGATACGAAAAGAGCTTATCATTACAGGGCGCTCAAAAGAGGTCATAGTGCTTGCAAATGGAGAAAATGTAGATCCAAGCAGGATAGAATCAACCATCTCGATGCTTCCGTTTATCGCCGATAATATTTTAGTCGGGCAAGACAAAAGAGGTTTAGGACTCTTACTTGTTGCAGATATGGAAAAGATGAAAGAGTATGTTTTGGAAAATTTTAACAAAGTAGTACACAACATGGAACATGTCTTAGAAGATAAAAGTATCGTCAATAAGATAAAGCATGATATGAATGCACTGCTTCATCACTCTAAAGGCTTTAAACCTTTTGAGAAATTACAAAATATTCACTTTTTAGATGAAGAGTTTAAGCCGGGAGTTGAGCTGACAAATACATTCAAAAAAAAGCGTCATGTCATCGAAAAGAAATACAAGAAAATCATAGATAAGTTTTTACGCTAGGACTACTTCTTATTTTACACCTCTATTGATATTGTATAGTCTCCAAAGAGCTTTCTAGCTTCATACTTCCCAATGTGGTATCCATACTAAATCCAAAACAATAAAAAAGCATAAACCTTCTCTCTATTTTTAGGAGCTTAAGATTCATTTGTTACAATTGAAGACATTCGTGGATAATATCTAATGCTTTATATTGAGCATTCAAAACAATGATTTTTCAAAAGAGAGCATTGATAGTTTCATGATGGATATATGAAAGAGGTAAAATGAAAAGAAATATAATGTATCGCCTCAAAAAAAAGGGACTAAATACGGTTGGATTATGTTTGCTATTAGGTGGTACAACACTACAAGCAAATGAGCCAACAGAGCGATTTGATGTAGATATGTATGGTTCGATTCGTGCACAAGCGGAAATTGTCCGATCTGATAGGGAAGATCTACTAAACTCTTATGAAGGATTTAGAGACAGTTACTCCCGAATTGGACTAAAGGCACATTATCTGATTAATGACGAGATAACACTTATGGGACAAGTAGAAATTCCTTTGGATGTAGCGAATTTTAAAATACAAGGACCGTTTGAACAAAATAAAAGAGACGGTGACCCCGGAGACTATGACGATATCATTTATGATTCGCTAAGGATTGGAAAAGTAGGAGTAGAAACCAAGAACTTCGGCTCACTCTATTTTGGACAAATGTGGATACCTTACTATAATGCCATATCCTATCCTGTAGATGTGTTCTCAACCTACTATGCGGGTTACGCAACCTTCTCCAATTTCAGACTCAATAAAACCATAGCCTATTATTCACCTGCGATGAACGGATTCACTTTTTCACTTGCTTGGAGCAAGGAGAACGGACAAGCAGAAGAAAACGGTGAATTTGACGATCGTTATCAGGCGACCATAAGCTACGCATGGGATCAAACACATATTGCTTTAGGTCTAGATAACCAGGGCGGTATGTATGACAGTAAGATCTTGGCTGTAGCACTCTCACATACCATCAAAGATGTAGCGGGAGGCGATATCTATCTTGCCGCCAAATACGAACAGTTTAAGAGCGACAAACAGAGCGGTTACGGTGAAGACGGTAGCAGTTCAAAAAACTTTTTAGTCACTTATACAAAAGATGCATTGACCTATAAAGCGATGATAGCCGATACGGACAACTACGGAGAGGGTGTGTATCATCTAGGAGTCGATTATCAGGTGAGAAGTGATCTCAAGCTTTTTGTTGAGTACTATCATGAAGACCAAACGGCTGCTATCACCACTAAAAGAGGCGGAGTGAGCGATACCGTATGGAACTCAGGAGGCGGGAATGTTTATGCCCTTGGATTTAGATATGACTTTTAATGTAAGAGGGAAATTTATATGAATACTAAAAAATCAACGATACTCAAACCCGTGTTTTATCCCTCGGTGATCTTCATCGGGATATTAGTACTATTTACCGTGATAGATCCTAAAGAAGCGGGAATCTTTTTCAGTGATATCAAAAACTGGATCGCTTCAATCTTTGGCTGGTTCTATATGTTTAGTGTGGGAATTTTTATGATGTTTATCATTCTTCTTGCGGTTTCAAACTATGGTAGATTTCGCTTGGGACCCGACCAGTCTAGACCGGAATTTGGAAACTTCTCATGGTTCGCGATGCTTTTTTCAGCCGGGATGGGAATCGGACTGATGTTCTTTGGAGTCGCTGAGCCCATTATGCACTTTAATGCACCTTTAGTCGGAGAAAGCGGTACGGAAGAAGCAGCCAAAGAAGCCATGAAGCTTACTTTTTTACATTGGGGTTTTCACGCATGGGCGATTTATGCCGTGGTAGGACTTGTACTGGCGTATTTCTCCTTCCGACATCGTCTTCCTCTCTCTATCCGTTCAGCACTCTATCCGCTTATCGGTGATAGGATCTATGGCCCCATCGGACATGCTGTTGATACGGTAGCGGTACTAGGAACCCTATTTGGTGTGGCTACCTCACTTGGTTTTGGTGTGACACAGATCAACTCAGGCTTTCACTATCTTTTCGATATGCCTATCAGCGTCAATATACAGATAGGACTTATCGTCATTATTACCGCAGCAGCTACTATATCTGTAGTTACGGGTTTAGATGCAGGTATCAAGCGTATTTCACAACTCAATCTTGTCCTTGCGATATTTTTACTGGGCTTTATATTGCTCGTAGGTCCTTTTGTGTATATCATGCAAGCACTGATAGAAAATATGGGCAATTATCTTTCAAGTTTTGTAGAGCTGACATTTAAAGATTATGCCTATGGAGATGACAGTTGGTTTAAAGATTGGACAGTATTTTACTGGGCTTGGTGGATCGCATGGGCACCTTTTGTCGGGATGTTCATCGCGCGTGTTTCAAAAGGGCGTACGATCAGAGAGTTCATCTTGGGTGTCATGTTCGTACCTGTGGGTTTTTCTTTCATATGGATGACGGCGTTTGGAAATACCGGACTTGAGGCGATCATGCAAGATGGTTATACCGCGCTCAGTGATGCCGTAGCAAACGATAGCTCAACGGCTCTCTTTAGTCTACTTGAACACCTCCCCTTCTCAGGTCTCACTTCATTTGTCGCAGTCATATTGGTCATAACCTTTTTCGTTACGTCATCAGATTCTGCTTCACTGGTCATCGATACACTGAGTTCTACTGACAAATTTCACCATCCCGTATGGCAACGTATCTTCTGGGCCTCTTCTGAAGGACTCGTAGCCATCATACTTTTACTCGCAGGTGGTTTGGGAGCCTTACAGTCAGCCTCTATTGCCATAGCACTTCCTTTTACAGTTATTATGCTCATTGCATGTTTCGGACTCTGGCAGGGACTTCGCATCGAAACGGTACGCTACGACAGCCTCCAACACCATATGAATGCAGCTAGGCACAGTGAGACTTTAGGAAGTTGGCAAAATCGTATCACGCGAATGCTTGAATTCCCTAGTAAAAAAGAAGTTATCGTCTATGTCAATACAGAGGTTGTCGGTGCCATGAAAACACTTCAAAAAGAGCTTGAAGCCAAAGGGTGGACGACAGAGCTTAATAACAATAAACAAAAAGGAACAGCAATCATCATCGCGCATCATGAAGGTGCAATGGATTTTATTTATGAAGTACGAACGCATACCTATGATGTACCTAACTTTGCATTTCCCGAAGTAGGTCCCTCTGATACGATGGAAAAATATGCCAAAGCAGAGGTCTTCTTGCAAGATGGCTCTAAAGCCTACGATATCTATGGGTACGAAGAGAAAACATTGATTGACGACATGGTCGATCAATTCGAAAAACACCATTATTTTTTACATCACTCTTCTAGGCTCAAACCCGTACTGCCTTTTGATTAAAGCATAGAAAAAGATTTTAAATGCAGCTTTTAAAAGCTGCATCACCTCTTTATCTCACCATTTACAGCAGGCTGTGATATGTCCAATACTTTAACAATACCGCGCTGAGGATAACCTCTCTTCCTCTCGTTCCCATGCTGTGCGTGGGGATGCATACTTCAACATTTTATCATATTTACTACAGATCGATATATGGCCCTAAATGATGGACACAAAGAGTCGGATCTTGATTCCTCTCTCTATCATTTCAATAAAGCTATATACTATCCGTATCTTGGATATCAAGGGAAGAGATTTTTGACATCTTATCCTCAACTTTTTCAAAAAAACTATTTTGCGTCTCTTCGTCCATATTTTCAGCGATCATATCTAAAATGTAAAATATCCCATTTGCGTTGATTTTTTTAACACTTGCTAGATAGTGGACAAAAGCTATCTGCTTGATATCATCGATAGAATAAAGTTTCTTTTTTATAGAATCTTTTTTAGGTAGCAACAATCGATCTTCATACATCTTGAGTGTTCTGCTTTTCGCACCCAATAATTCAGCAACAGCCGAGAGAGGAAGTATATCTTTAGAGTTATCTAAAAGAGCCAATAGCTCTCCTTTGTTTGTAAAGTTACATAATTATATCTAATATTAATTTAATGTTACTATGTTATACTCGACATAATTTGTGTTAAATAATGACACAAAAATTGTAATAAATTAAAGGAAAATATGTTTTTTAATGACATTAATATTGTAAATCCAACCAAGGAAGATTCAAAAGGAATCTACGAACTTATCAAGCGATCAAAACCGCTAGATCTCAACTCCGAGTATCTCTACTTGCTGCAAACAGTCTATTTTGAAGGAACATGCATGGCAGCAAAACATGAGGATAAAATCATCGGTTTTGTCTCAGGCTTCAAAGCACCAAAAGATGATAAGACATTTTTTGTATGGCAAGTCGCCGTAGACAAAGAGTATAGAGGACAAAATATCGCTTTTAGGATGCTCAAAACTCTTTTTGAGTCTAAAGAACTTGAAGAGATAGAGTCTATAGAAACGACTATATCGCCATCAAATATCGCCTCTCAAAGAGTTTTCGAAAAATTTGCTAATGAGATGGATTTCGATAAAGAGATATCTCTCTTTGCTGCAAAAGATGATTTTTCTGACAGCCACGAAGATGAGCTTTTATACCTACTAAAACCAAAAGTAAAAAAGGATACATATGAGAATATTTGAAACATACGAATCAGTCGTAAGAGGATATATAAGAAGCTTCCCGACTATCTTTGAGAAAGCAAAAGGCTCTTACCTTATCGATGAGCAAGAAAATGAATACATAGATTTCTTCGCAGGTGCAGGTACGCTCAACTATGGGCACAACAACCCAAAAGCAAGCGAAGCACTCATAGAGTATCTCCAAAATGACGGGATTGTCCACGGTCTTGATATGGGAACGACTGCAAAAAAAGCCTTTATAGAGAAGTTTGTAACGACAATTCTTGAGCCTAGAAATATGGAGTATAAGCTTCAATTTACAGGTCCTACAGGAACCAATGCGGTTGAGACGGCACTGAAGCTTGCTCGACTCGTTAAGGGACGATCCAATGTCGTCTCTTTTACTAACGGTTATCATGGACTCTCGCAGGGCGCGCTCTCTGTTACGGGTAATAATTTCTACAGAGATGAGTCACACATCAGTCGCTCCAATGTAACATTTATGCCCTATGATAACTTCTTAGGAGAAGATGTAGACTCACTCAAAGTCTTTAGAAAATATCTAGAAGATGGTAGTAGTGGGCTTGATACGCCTGCTGCTGTTATCTTAGAGACAGTGCAAGGGGAAGGTGGTATCAATGTTGCTTCAAAAGAGTGGCTCCAAGGTGTCGAGTCGCTTTGCCGTGAATTTGATATGCTACTCATTATAGATGATATACAAGTCGGCAACGGCAGAACGGGTGATTTCTTCTCGTTTGAATTTGCCGATCTTAACCCGGATATCATAACACTAAGCAAATCTATAGGGGGTGGTTTACCTATGGCATTAGTACTTTTCCGCCCCGAGCTTGATCAGTGGAAACCGGGAGAGCACACAGGGACCTTTAGAGGAAACAATCTTGCTTTTGTCGCTTCGACACAACTCCTTGATTATTGGGATAACGATGATCTCTCAAAAGCGGTCTTTTATAAAGAAGAGATACTCAAAACGAAGCTTGAAGCAATAGCCGAAAAATACAGTGATTGGGGCTTGAAAGTGAAAGGACGAGGACTCGTCTATGGACTTGAAATTACAAGTGAACATAGTGTTGCTTCTGATATCTCTGCAAAAGCTTTTGAAAATGGACTTATCATCGAAACATGCGGCTCAAGCTCTCATGTTGTCAAATTTCTTCCACCGCTTACCATCGATGAAGAGACACTCATAGCCGGACTTGAACTTTTTGAGAAATCGGTTGATGCAGTCATGAAAGAGAAAAAAGATAGATTAACAGAAGGATTTTAATGATAGTACGAGACATAAAAGATATCATAGGAAGCGAAAAAGAGGTACACGCCAAAGAGGGTCAATGGGTAAGCAGACGCATGTTGCTCAAAGATGACAAGATGGGTTTTTCTTTTCATGAAACGATCGTAAAAGCAGGAAGTAAAACACATATCCACTACCAAAATCACCTAGAAGCCGTCTATTGTGTTGCAGGGAACGGCAAGATAGAAGATCTCAAAACAGGTGAGGTGCATCCGATATATGATGGCATTATGTACGCGCTTAATCTCAATGATGACCATAACCTTTATGGGGGCGATGAAGATATGCGTCTTATCTGTGTCTTCAATCCGCCGATTAAGGGTACGGAAAATCATGATGAAAACGGTGTTTACCCTTTAGAGAATTGACACTCCTATGATGCTCTTATGTAGTTGGATATGCGAAAGAGATCTGCATACCAATCATGGTTCGTGATATACTCATCGACCATTTTCAGATGGAGCACAAACCCGTCTCCGTTATAGTGAGCGTCTTTGATATGCTCTAGCGGGACACCAAGGGTATCGCCTGCATACTCCAATGCAAATAGCTCATATCCTATCGCAGGAGGCTCACCTTTTAGCATATCGTGAGGTATAAAGAAAAAATCTTCCATCTATTCACTCCTTGCTGTAGCACTTATCAAACTCTTCGCACGATTGGCATACTTTACTGTCTTGTCCTAATTCTGCCAATGTTCTACCAAACTCATCTTTAACACACTGTATATTTCTTGTACTATAGACTATGGGCAGGCCTTTTGATTTCGCTTCTGCGCGATAATGCTTCATAGCATTGTGATTCAAAAAATTAGTTAGCATCAGAACTATCTCAACACTTACAGGGATAGGTCTATCTTTTTTACATCTATTTTTTTGGTTTCTTGCCGTCCAATGGATGATTGACTTCACGCCCATATCATAAAGAACTTCTCGTATGGGGTCTATCTTATCTCCGCCTAAAATCAATACCGACATCTTTACTCCCTTAGATTATCTTCTCTTTTATCTGAGAACACCACTGCTCTATGCGAGATGCACTCAACTCACTCTCATTATCTTCATCGAGCGCCAACCCGACAAAATAACCTTCCTCAATCTCTGCGGCAGATGCATCATGGATATACCCTTCGCTCGACCATTCGCCCACGACAATGCCTCCATTCTTTACGACGACTTCATAGATTGCTCCCATAGCATCAAGATAATTATCGCCGTAACACTCTTGATCACCTAATCCAAAAAGCGCCACCGTCTTGCCTTTGAAATCTATCTCTTTGAAAGTTGCCCATTCATCATCCCAATCATCTTGCAAGTCACCGCTTCCCCAAGTAGAAGTTCCAAGGATGAGCTTCTCATGTTGCTCTATTTTTGCTGCACCCTCTTTTGCAATATCGAATACCTCTTGTATGCCAAGGTTCTTAGCAATTTCCTTTGCTACACTCTCCGTATTTCCCGTACTACTTCCATAAAATATTGCACTCATATATTTTTCTCCTTTTTATTTTAAAATTGATCGCATTGAGTATGGAACAATTTTGATCCTATACTCTCCTAAAAGATCAAGGTGCGGTACCTTGATCGGTATATGTTTTTTGAACATTTTATTTTTCGGATAAACAAGATAAACCTGCTTAAACGAAGTCTGCTCTATGCACTCTACAGCTTTTTGAATATGCTCATCTACAGCGCATTTATCGGGCTGGAGCATTTGCCAAAAGGGAAATATCTTCACCTTCTGATCTTCGTTAACCACAACATCGATGCACTCTTTAAACTGTACTATCTCCTCTTCTTTGTGCACCTTGCCGAGTCTCTCGATCACATATTCTTCAAAAGCATATTGGGCATTGAGCAAAAAAGAGAGTCGATTTTGACCTATGAGCGCAAAAAGTTTCTCTGCGCGTCTTACATCTTGTCTCAAAGATATCCCCAAGGATGCTTGAAAATATTTTGGCCGCAAAAATAGCTGTTGCACAGATGAAGAAAATGGCTTGAAGACACTCAAATCGCGTGGCATCTCATATGCCAAAGGGGCAAAACGCCAACCGAACAAAAGTTTGATTTTCATCACAAAAGCTTCTTGCAAGGGTACATGTACCCACTGTGCTATCTCACGACTACTAAAGCGCAAATCGTCATCTATCTGATTGTTGAAAAAGATATAAAAAATTTTTCTTTGATCACAAATCTTATCAAACACATCCAGCTTTGCCAAAAACTCCTGCGCTTTTTCAAACCCAACAATCATTGTTGCTTTCTCATTAGAGAAAGTCTCTATCGGCACTTCGACACTGCACATTGCATCTCCTTTATAATAGATGAAGTGATATTCATCGCTATAACAACATCCAAGTCGGCGTGACGCATTTTCAGTGCCTTGACAATCGAACATGCGGCTTTATTGTCAATATCGATATAATCTCTAATCATCTGTCTGATCTCAATTTTCAAATCGCTTTCTGCCATATTATCTCCTTTTTGATAATCAGTATCAAAATATTAAACTATTAAACCTTTAATTCTCATTAAATTGATAATTATTCTCAAAAATAATATTGTATGCATTTGAAAATTGCACATATGTTCGATATAATGGTAAAAACTATTGAGGCAGTCATGCTATGAAAAATTGTGTCGGAAGAAAAAGAAAAAACAGAAACATAGATATGGATCACATTGGAACTTGCTTCAAACCATGTGGCATTCCAAGAGATGAGCTTGAAACCGTAGTCATTTACGAAGATGAGATGGAGGCAATTAGGCTTGCCGACCTTGAATCTCTCTACCAAGAAGACTCAGCAAGCAAGATGGGGATATCACGCACTACATTTGCTAGACTCATACAATCAGCACATCAAAAAATCGCTGATGCTCTTGTCAATAAAAAAAATATAGAGATACAAAAAAGATAAACAGAAAAACCCCTTGACTTTTGAACATATGTTCGTTACAATATGGTCATATGTTCATATAATTGAGCATAATTTCTATAAATTAAAGGATAATCCATGTTAAAAAGACAAGGAAAAGGGCAAAGATGCCACAATGGATTTGGCAACAGAGCATCTCAAGGAAGAGGGCTTGGTAGACAAATGCTAAACGAACAAGTTGCGACTGAAAAAGAAGCTATAAGCTTTGGTCAAAGAGATGGTAGCGGTGCAGGTGCAGGATGTGGCAAAAGAGCCAATAAAAACACAAAACCGTGCCAAGGTAATGGAAAAGGCTTAGGTCTTGGAAATGGTAGAGGCAAAGCACACAATAGAACTTTTGAAGCTCGTGGCTAAATGAGAGTAACGATAGCAAGCGGCAAAGGCGGTACGGGGAAAACGACTCTTAGTGTCAATCTTGCTGCATATTTAGCTAAGCACAAAAAAGATGTCGTATTGGCTGATCTTGATGTTGAAGAGCCAAATTCTCAGCTCTTCATCATAGGAGAAGAGAAAAGCTGTACCACAGCAAACAAGATGGTTCCACATTGGGATAAAAGTGAGTGTACCTATTGCGGCGAATGTGCGGATATCTGCAATTTCAATGCTATAGTCGCACTGAGTGATGAGATCATTATCTACCCACAACTTTGTCACAGTTGTTATGCGTGTAGTGAACTCTGCCCTACTAACTCACTCCCTATGCAAAGTGAACGCATCGGCGAGATTAAGCTCTTTGAATCCAAAGGATTTGATCTCATCGAAGGCAGACTTGATCTTGGTCAAGAGATGGCAGTAGGACTTATAGCGCAAACGATAGATTTTATAGACAAGGGCTATGAAGACTCGCTCAAACTCTTTGATGCACCTCCTGGTACAAGCTGTCCAGTCATTGAAGCAACTAAAAAGAGTGACCTTGTGCTTCTCGTCACAGAACCCACTCCTTTTGGTCTCAATGACCTCACTCTTGCTGTAGAGACGATGAAAGTTTTAGGCAAAAAGATGGGTGTCATCATCAATCGATATGGCATCGGTGATGATGCAGTAGAAGCGTATTGCAAAGCGGAGCATATCCCTATCGTTGCAAAAATCAAAAATGATAAAGCCGTGGCTGAGTGCTATGCAAGGGGTGAGCTTGTCTATGAGCAGATAGAGCATTTCAAAGCATCCATAGAGCAGATCGCAAATTTTATAGAGGATTATAGATGAGAGAAATAGTTGTCATATCGGGCAAGGGTGGCACAGGGAAAACATCTTTAAGTGCCTCTTTTGCATACCTAGAGGGTCAAAATGCTATCACTGCTGATTGTGATGTTGATGCTGCAAATATGCATATACTCCTTGATGCTGATTTTTCAAACCGGCAAGACTTCTTTAGCGGAGAAGTAGCATACATAGATAGTGATAAGTGCATAGATTGCGGTAAATGTAAAACAGTATGTAGATTTGATGCTATCTTGCTCAAGGAGAATAGGCACACTATAGATAGGATATCCTGCGAAGGGTGTGGATATTGTGCTCGAGTATGCCCAAGTGGCGCTATCACAATGCACAAACAAAAAGCAGGAGATATCTTTGTCTCAAATATAAAAAATGGGGCAACGATGGTGCACGCTAAGCTTGGGTTTGCAGCTGAGAATTCAGGGAAATTGGTCGCCAAAGTCAAACAAGAAGCAAAAATGCTCGCACTGAAAGAAGATAGAGAGTTTGTCATCACGGATGGAAGTCCGGGAATCGGTTGTCCCGTGATCTCTTCACTGAGTGGTGCCAACTTGGTAGTACTCGTCACCGAAGCGACCGTCTCGGGACTCCATGATCTTAAAAGAGTTGTTGAACTTCTTAAAACTTTCTCTTTGCAAGCAGTATGCATCATCAACAAATACGATCTCAACAAAGAGATGAACAAAATGATTGAAGAGTATCTGAGCACGCAAGATATAGAAGTCATTGCACGCTTGGGTTATGATGAAACATTTGCACACGCACTTATAGAAGCTAAGCCTATAGTAGAGTATAGCGCACAATCTCAACTCTCAGTAACCATAAAGGAGAGTTGGGAGAAAATTAAAACCAAAATAAGGAATCAAAAATGAAAATAATATTTACCGCCAAAGGCGATAACTGGGAGAGTAAGATAGATGAGCGATTTGGACGCGCAGAGATGTTTGTACTCTTTGATGAGGCAGATGATAGCTTTAAAGCCATCAAGATAGAGACAGAACATATGGAACATGGTGCAGGACTGCAAACGGCACAAAAAGCACTTGAGTTGAGCCCTGATGTCATCATTACCGGAAACGGTGCAGGCAACAAAGCGCTTGATATACTTAAACGCTCTTCTGTCAAAATGTACATTGGCGCCGGTGAGATGAGCCTCAAAGAGGCCTACGAAGCATATAAAAATGAAAAATTAAATCTTCAATTTTAAAGGATGATTATGAAAATTATATTTCCAACAGATGAAAATAACGGTTATCTCTCAAAAAGAGGAGCGCATTTCGGCAAAGCAAACTACTATACGATCATAACAGTAGAAAATGACAAGATAGTCGATGTAGAAGTACAAACCAATCCCGGACATGCAAGTGGCGGATGCGCAAATGCCGTAACAAATATCATGACATTTAAACCGGATGCCCTCATTGTGGGCGGTATCGGAGGCTCACCTGCGCAAGGTTTTGCAAATGCAGGACTTGCCGTCTATAGCGATCAAATAAGCGCTACGGTTGAAGAGAGTGTTGCAAGATTTATCAAAGGTGAATTGCAAAAGATTGGCGAGAGAGGAACTTGTTCGGCAAATTAAAATTTGCGTATGGTCATGCTGAACTTGTTTCAGCATCTCTTGATTTCGATATCTTTTTTAGAAACACTGAAACAATTTCTTTACTAAAGCCGAAACCCCATACTCGCACCATCTCTATCGAAATTACTTGCTAACTCTTTATTGATAACCTCTACAAAATCTTCCATAGCAAAGAGGCTCTCTTCTCGTACCGCAACTTTGTATGCTGTATTTTTGATGATGAGATCAATCTGTGCGCCGGTAAGTTCATAACGCGTAAGGGGCTCTATCTCGAAGCCATCCTCATAATCGGCATTTTCAGGCAACATCATCTGCCAAAGACGCAATCGCTGTTTTTTATTTGGTTTTTTAAACTCAATCTTATAATCAAATCTTCTCGAGAAAGCCTTATCGATATTGCCCAAAAGGTTGGTCGTCGCTATCAAGATACCATCAAACTTCTCTATCTGCTCTAAGAAGATATTTTGCATCTGATTATGCATCTTATCCGCTCCACTGCCGACTCCTTCAACTCTGCTGCTTAAAAACTGATCTGCTTCATTGAGTAGCAAGATAGGATCAACCTTTGCTTGACGACTCAAATCATAAAAATCATCAAATATCCGCCTCACATTTTTTTCACTCTCTCCAACATACATCGAAAGTATCTTAGAGCAATCAAATGAGAGTATCGGCTTTTTAAGACTTCTTGCCAAAGAGTGTGCCGTGAGTGTTTTTCCTGTTCCTGCATAGCCGTAAAAGATAATCTTCGCATCGATACTTCGCTTTTTACCCTTGATACCCCACTGTTTTAACTTCTCAAATACATCTTTATCAAGCTGTCTCATAACCGTCTCAAGCGTCTCTCTCGTCTTGTCATTGAGCACTACATCATCAAGCGTTGTTATGGGCTCAATAAACTCAAAAATCTCTTGCTCTTTAACCAATGTTGCAAGCTTAAGCTTTGTAGCTTTTTTCTTTTTACCCGGATTCATAACGCGAGTCAGTATCTCTTCGTTGATAAAGAACGCGCGACTGATACTACCAAACATATTGAGTATCTCATCATAGTCAATGATCTCTTCAGATAAAAGCTTAGAGTCCTCATCTAGCAGTGATCTGTTTTTCATTTTTTCAAACTCATCACTGCTTACAAGCTCAACAAGTCTACCAAGCTCCCTATACTGCCCCTCTGTGCCACTATACTCTTCTTTAAGCAGTGCAAAAAATATACTCTGCTCATTTTGATTTAGCTTCTTCTCTTTGAAGAGATTTTCTATAGGTATCTCTTCGCTTGTCAACTCCAATCTTTGGTCTATCCGTTGTTGCAAGAGCTCAAGTTTATCACGAAATCTTGTTATGCCTGCCGAGATATCTTTTGAGCTATGATTTGATCCTGCTATTACTTGCATAAGCGCTATCTTGTCAAACTGATCTTGAAGATATTCTAGCTGATTAAGATACGCTTTTATCTCATCTGCTTCGACTTCGGTAGCCATTTCATCAACAAGCCTAAAAAACCCCGAGCTCAACGAAATGCTATTTGGTAAAATCTCGAGTTTTGAAGAAGCGTCTACGATCTTTGTATTTGCAAATCCTCCAAGTGTAATCCAGCCAAGATCAAGAAGATGTTTTACGAGATCAAGCTTCTCAAGATGCATATTTGCATCACTCTTAAAATTATCTTCCAACATCTCAAGCACCAAAACCTCATCCACTCCTTTTGCATATCTTTTACAAAGATACTGGAGCAGATTCACTTCATCTTCGGAGCATTTTAGATCATTGTAGAGAGATGTCTCTATGGGATTTTTTGCATTAATAAATTCTATAAAGTCTTTCAAATATTTAACCTTGGGTATAATTAGAAATAGTATAGCATAAGATAGCGAAAATTACGGATATATACTCCAAAGAAGAGACAGATGGACAGCAGAGATTTTAACTACCTTTTTAAGAAGAAAAGAGACGAGGAAGCCCCTGCTTCAAATACCAATTATGCCAAGATAGCTACCTTTGTACTTTTTTTTATCTTTTTATTTGGTTTTTTAGAGTATGCGCCATACGCTACTTCGAGTACAAAACCACACAATGCATCGATCTTCTCAGAGCTCTTTTGGCTCTACTTTTTTGTAGTCCAACAAACCCTTGGCATCGTGCATGAAGGAGGGCATGGGATCTGCTACATACTCCCTTGCCCGGAGTTTTTTATGGTCATTAACGGCACGATCTTTCAATGGCTTTTCCCGGCAGGAATTGGTTTGTATTTCTACAAAAGAGGCAATAAACTCGCGGGCTATATAGGACTCTTTTTCCTTGGCGTCTCCATGCAATACACGGCATGGTATATATCAACAGCACACGAAGGGTTGATAGTCCCTGCATCAAAATCCTTTTTAGGAGTTGATGGTTATCATGATTTCAACTATATCCTCTCTGTATTCCATGCGGTAAAGTATGATTGGCTTATTGCCAATATCGTAAAGCTTTTTGCTTATGTGGCAATGGTCGGGAGTGTATTTCTTATGTTTCTACAGATATTTAAAAAGAAGAGGTCATAAATCATTTTCACTCCACTCTTCGATATAATACTCTAAACAAAGCAACAAAAAAGTGACCTATGAGCAGATTTTTCAATTTTTTCTCAAAAGAGCTAACACACACCTCTGAAGTTCAAGCAAGAAATGGACTCCACCTTAGACCATGTGCACTTCTTGCAAAAAAAGCAGATGCGTTTACAAGCACCCTGACTTTGCATGCAAACGGCAAAAGTGCAGACGCAAAAAAACTCAATGCACTCTTGGCTTTAGGGCTCGAATTTAAAGATACGATCACGCTAAGTGCAAGAGGCCGTGATGCTAAAGATGCACTCCATGCATTAGGTCTTCTGCTTGATAGTTTTAAAGACGAGAAAGAGGCGATAAAACTCTCCCAATCACACAGAGAGTATAAGGGTGATTTTCTCAAAGGTGAAGCTATCCACATAGGTATAGCTATGGCAAAACCTTTTATCTATGCAAATGACTTGGGTCTCAATAAGAATGAGAATTTCAAAGAGGCGACGAGTAGAGTCAAAAATGAATTGAAACATATAAAAAATGATATATTTGAAGCGCAACTTGCTATCCTTGAGTCGATAGAAGCCAAGAGTTTCAAAGAGTTTGAGAAGATTATCGATAGCCACATAAGCAGGGTACAAGATGGTGCCAATAGCACAAAAGCAGATGACTATAAAGATATCAGAAATAGAATTTTCAAAAGCGCCTCAAAACCGAAGATACCAAACGATCCCTTTATTCTACTGAGCGATTCACTCCTACCAAGTGATATCGAATATCTCTCAAAAAGTAAAGTCGCAGGAGTTGCACTCAAAGATATCTCTCCACGCTCTCATGTAGCGATGCTTTTAAGATCTCTTGACATCCCTACGCTTAAAGTAGATTTTGATGCAGATTCTCTAAAAGATATAGTGATTATAGATGCGGATAGTAAAGTGCTCCTTATTGATCCTAAAAGTGAAGATATAAAAATCGCCAAAAATGCGATACGAGAAAGAGAAGAGATAAAGAAGAGTGCTTTTATAAAAAGTGGCGAGCATACCATAACAAAAAACAGAGAAACGATCAAAGTGCTTGCCAATGTGCATGATCTCGCAAGTGCAAAAGAGGCAAAAGAGTTTGGAAGTGACGGCATCGGGCTCCTTAGAAGTGAATTTATCTTTAAAGAAAAAAAGCCCACTCTTGAAGAGCAGATACGATTTTACGCAGAGATATTTGCACTCTTTGATGATGTGTGCGTGCGTACACTCGATGTAGGTGGAGATAAAAAACTTCCCTATATCAACATCAGAGAGGAACAAAACCCTTTTTTGGGCATACGGGGTATACGACTATTGCAGACACATCAAGAGATCATAAGCGAACAACTCAGAGCCATACTCAAAGCTGCTAACAATAGAGCTATCAAGATTATGTTCCCGATGGTGGCAACACCAAGAGAGTTTATAGAAGCAAAAGCACTCGCTCTTAGAGTGGCAAAAAAAGAGAATATCCAAATAGACAATGTGCAATTTGGCATCATGATAGAGGTTCCCTCGGTTCTTTTTACGCTCGAAGAGTTCGATAAGGTAGTTGATTTTTACTCCATTGGTACCAATGACCTCGCGCAATATCTCTTTGCTATCGATCGCACCCATAAAACACTGCAAATCGATGATACAGAGGGTGTGATATATAGGGCGATAACAAAGATAGCTAGAGAAACCATAAAACCGCTCAGCATCTGCGGGGAGCTTGCAAGTGATATTCACAACACCCAAAAGCTTATAGAGTGTGGGCTTACAACACTCAGCGTTGCACCAAAAATGATCCCGCGCATTAAGGAGAAGATAAGAGATGTTTAGCTTTTTACAACGCATAGGCAAAGCGCTTATGACGCCCATTGCCGTACTCCCTGTTGCGGCACTGCTATTGCGATTTGGTGCAGGAGATATCTTCGAGGGGCAAATAGCACTTATCATGGAGAGTGCGGGCAAAGCCGTCTTTGACAACCTCGATATGCTCTTTGGTATCGGTATCGCATATGGACTTGCAAAAGGTAATGATGGAGCAGCAGCGCTGAGCGGTGCACTTGGAGTATTTATAGCTAAAGCCGTCTATCTCAGCATCGATAGTGAACTTAAAATGGGGGTCTTCATAGGTATCATTATCGGCGTCATTGCCGGTGTGCTTTACAATAGATTTTATGATATTAAGCTTCCTGAATTTTTAGGATTTTTCGGCGGGAAAAGATTTGTGCCCATCATTACATCTCTTTGTGCCGTTATCGTTGGAGTGCTTGCCGGATATTTTTGGCACTATGCCCAAGCTGCGATTGATACATTCTCCCATACTATCATCGGACTTGATCAAATAGGGGTATTTATCTATGGCACACTCAACAGACTCCTTATCCCCCTTGGATTGCACCATATACTCAATAGTGTCTTTTGGTTTCAGCTCGGCGAATATAGCTATGTGCGTGACGGCGCCGAACTTGTAGCAAATGGCGATCTCCATCGTTTTTTTGCAGGTGATAAGAGTGCCGGCACTTACATGAGTGGCTTTTATATCCCTATGATGTTTGGGCTGCCCGCCATGGCACTTGCTATCTATCTAAAAACAGACAAAAAACAGCGTGCCAAGGCAGGAGCTATCTTAGCAGGTGTGGCATTTACATCTTTCTTAACAGGCATCACAGAGCCTTTAGAGTTTCTCTTTCTCTTTATAGCACCTGCTCTTTTTGTATTGCACGCACTACTTACAGGCTTAGCACTTGTGGTTGCAAATCTTTTTGATATCCATGCAGGCTTTGGATTTTCAGCCGGAGCGATTGACTATCTCATCAACTATAAGCTGGCACAAAATCCACTGCTTATCATTCCCATAGGATTGGTCTTTAGTGTTATCTATTTTATATCCTCGTATCTTCTTTTAACATTTCTTAAAGTAGAGTTTTTTAAAGATGATAAAGATGAAGCCAAAACGGAAAGTGCTAGTGCAAAAGCCTTTATAGAAGCGCTTGGAGGAAGTGAAAATATCCTTGATGTTGATGCATGCATTACACGATTGCGCATCAAACTCAAAGACAATACGCATCTAAATGATGATGCTTTTACTCAGCTAGGAGCCGCAGGGGTTATACGACCCGATAACAACTCCATACAGATAGTGCTTGGCTCAAAATCCGAGAGTGTCGCTAGTGAGATACGAGATGAGCTTAGTAGCTAAGGTCAAGTCTCAGTTACTTATACATCGCTTTTGCACCTTTGGTGCAATCCATCAAATAACTGTCATGCGAGCATCCTTGTAAAGCAGGCATATCCGCGGCGGTACAGATAGCAAGCAGGGATATGCCGCCCGCGACTTTGTGAGCATGACGCTTTTTGTGCTACTTTTTCTAAAAAAGTAGTAAAAAGAAAACAAGAAATCTCTATAACTTTTCTTTTTACTTCAAAAACGATAATCGAAGGATTACTTATCCTTCTTCTTTGGCATCTTAAGCACTATGATAAATGCGATAATAACTCCCGCATAGATGGCAAACATCCAGAGATCATCACTCGCTGAGTTATTCATATGCTCACCTCCATAATCACTCCATTGTCTTCCACATCACCCATAAACTCATTGACAACTTTTTGTCCACTTGAGATGACAACAGGCGTTGTCGCATCGATGCCCTTTGCACGCAAAAGCTCGAAATCGACTTCTATGATAGGATCACCCGCCTTGACACTCTGCTCTTCGCTTGCAAGTCTATGAAACCCTTCGCCTGCAAGCGTAACAGTATCTAGTCCTATATGCACAATCACCTCTACCCCTTTGTTGTTGATGACAAAAGCATGATTTGTTGGAAATATCTTTGTAATAACACCATCAATAGGCGAGCAGATGATTGAGTCTTTTGGAGTAATAGCGACACCTTCGCCTGCCATTTTTTTAGAAAACACCTCATCATCAACATCCTTAAGCGAAATGACTTCGCCCTTGCAAGGAGCAAGCACTTCAAGCTTTTTCTTCTCAAACAGACCAAACATCACGCGCCTTTCTTGTATTTGATTTGACCGTCAACTATAGTAAGTAGGATATCAAAATTTTCATCAAAGATAGCCATATCAGCATCGTAGCCCTCTTCTATGCGACCTTTTTTGAGCCCGAGTTTTTTCGCAGGTGCCTCAGTGACACAAAAGAGGGCTTGGGGGATAGAGACACTAGTAATATCTCGCATATTTCTTAACGCTTCATTGAGCTTCAAAACACTTCCTGCAAGTTGTCCATTTTGTAAAGTTGCTTTACTTTTCTCGACATTGACAACCTGCCCACCTAAGTTGTAACTACCATCACACATACAACCAGCGCGCATAGCGTCAGTAATTAGGATAAGTTGCTCTTTTTTGATATGCCAGAAAGTTCTAAGTGTCGCATCATGCAAGTGAATCCTATCGGCAATTACATCGCAAGTTATATTACTATCCAAAACGGCACCGATGACTCCGGGAGCTCTATGGTGCATACCACTCATAGCATTACCGAGATGTGTTGCATGATCTATGCCGAGATCGAGAGCATGCATAGTTTCCTCATATGTTGCATTGCTATGGCCGATGCTAAGGATGATATGAGGATAATGCTTTTTAAGATGTGTGATAAAAGTATCTGAGCCTTCCATCTCGGGCGCCAATGTAATCATCCTGATAATGTCGCTATACTTATCTATAAAACCAATATCCGCTTTTATGATATGACTTTTATCTTGCGCGCCGCACTTAAGAGGATTGATAAAAGGTCCCTCAAGATGTGCACCTAAGATGTTTGCCCCATTTACACTCGAAGCGTTTGATTGTATATTGTCAAGTGCATTTTCGATGGAGTATAAATCCATTGTCATAGTTGTTGGCAAAAAAGAGGTTGTCCCATTTTGAACTATGCTCTCGCTTATAGCCTCAAGTGCCTCTTTTGTCGCATCCATTACATCACTGCCACCGCTTCCATGGATATGAATATCTATGAAACCGGCACTCAGATACGCACCGCCTGCATCAATAATCTGTAAATCTTTTGACAACTGATCTGCGTCAACAATAGCGTGAATCATTTTGTCAAATATGACAGCTTTCCCCTCTATAATCTTATCTGCAACTATCAATTTTGAATTTACGATGGCACTTAACAAGGTGTTTTTTTGTCCCTGTTGACTTCTTTTTTTAACACTCTCTTGAGCACCTTTCCGGTAGCATTTTTTGGCAACTCATCGATAGTATATATATGTTTTGGTATCTTAAAATTTGCTATATGTTTTTTAAGATACTGTTTTACTTCTGACTCTTGTATCTCCTTAACATCCTCTTCAAGCTCAATATAGGCTATAGGAATCTCATCACACTGCTCGTCAAATACGCCTATAACAGCACTCGCTTTAATGCCTGTATACATATCGAGCACATCTTCTATCTCTCTTGGGTAGATATTAATCCCTTTTGAGATGATAAGATCTTTTTTTCTATCGACGATAAAGAGATAGTCATCCTCATCTACATACCCCATATCTCCGGTGAGCAACCAGCCATTAATAACTGTTTCAGCTGTCGCCTCGGGCTTGCCGAGATAGCCTTGCATCACATTATCGCCTCTGGTTATGATGTCGCCTATCTTGCCCATAGGAACCTCTAAGAGATTCTCATCAACAATTTTGATCTCATATCCCTGAAGTGGAGGTCCAACTGATTTTACTTTTGTTCTCCCGGGGATATTTACACACACCGCCGGTGATGCCTCGCTCAGTCCATACCCCTCTATAAGAGTAGTTCTTTTAAACTTTTTACCCATAGCATCAAGTGTTTTCTCTTGGAGTGCCGAAGCGCCGGAGACAAATATTCTGATAGCATTAAAACGCATAAAGTACCAAGGTAGCTTGGCTTTAACCAACGCACTATACAAATCAGGTATTCCAAAAAATAGCGTGACTCTTTTGAGTAGTGTCTGTTTAAATATGTTTGAGAAAGGCTGTACCGATTGGATGACAACAATCGAACCTTTGACATAAAGCATCAAGATCACGCCGATAGAGAGTGTAAAAGAGTGAAACATCGGTAAAAAGACGATAGCTCTATCTTTTGAGTGTACACCTATGGTCTTTGAGCCTGCGATGCTATTTGAAAATACATTTCTGTAGCTTAGCATTGCACCTTTTGGCTTGCCCGTAGTCCCGGAGGTATAAAATATCAGAGCAAGATCATCCAAAGAGAGATCTCTGCTCTCAACACTGCCTCCAAACTCAAGTGCTTTTGAAAAAAGTTGATCACCGCCTATGATATTGGCGAGTTCACCCTCCCAAATAGTCGACTTTTTAATGCTCTCGGGCGTTCCCTCTCTTACTGTATTTTCATGCACGGCTGAAGCGATAAGCATCTTTGCATTACAATCTTCAAGGATATAATGTAACTCTTCAGACTTTAAAAAAGTATTGATTGGAACACTCACAGCACCAAGTTTTGATACACCGATAATCGCAACGATATATTCGATAGAATTTCTTAAAAATAGTGCTACATTGTCACCCTTGCCTACACCTCTATTGTTAAGGTAGGTTGCAAAGGTATCTGCAAGTTTTAAAAGCTCCCCATAGGAGACTTTACGTTTATCTAAAAAAAGGGCGGTTTTTCTTCCGCCCCTTGCGGCATGAGATGCAATCATCTCATAAAATGAAGAGAAAAGATACTCCTCGTCTTTAGAACTCATACTCTACTCCAAGAGTTGTGATATAAGCACCACTACCGGTCAATTTACCACCATTTGCAAGGACTGCGTCATTTGTATTGGCACCTGGCTCAAGTGTTCTTGCATCTTTATCAAGATACAAGAATGCAGCACCCACTGTAAGTGCGTCACTCATTTTATACTTTACGCCCAATGTATATATCTTTGAATCACTATCGGGCAATTCAAAACCTAAAGTTGCATCAGGAGCAGGTGTCTCGTCGATTGCAAATCCTGCCATTGCTGTAAGCTTCTCATTGACTTTGTAGGTTGCACCTATTCTAAATGCATCAGTATCTTTCCAATTTTTTGGTTTAGGCGCATCAAAATAAGGCGCTAATGGTCCAATGTCTTGATCGTAGTTAAAATCTAGATCTTTATATTTTGACCAATAGGTTCGCTCATAGTTAAGCTCCACCGTGAGATCTCCCCATGTCTTACTCGCAGCCAATACCAATGCTGCAGGAAGTGGAATCTCTACTGAAGCACCATAAGTATTATAGCTACCCATATAACCTAATGTTGCATCACCCTCCGGCTTTAAACTTACATTTGATCGATAGGTTGCTGCTAAATTGATATCATCAGTCGGCTTATAGTGTAACGCTATATTGTATCCGAAAGAGATATCATCACCTTCCATATCCCTAGATAATGGTGTGCCGGTATCTGATGCATCACTTCTTACAACACCTTTGGTATAGACCATTCTAGCTCCAACACCTACACTAAAATTATCACTTACTTTATAAGCAAGTGTTGGATTAAGTTCCAAAATCTTCAATGTAAACTCCTGCGCACTCGCCTTTTGATAAGCGCTTTCCCATCTTTTAGAAAGCCCGGCCGGAGCCGTTAAACTCACCCCCCATCTAAAATCACCGTATGCCTTACTCACAAAGTGTATATTTGGCGCTAAGATATCTTCGGTCTCTGATTTACCCGACATTATAGGCGATACATCACTTGAAAATTTAGCCGGAGGCAGATGAATATAGCTCAACCCTCCACTGATAAAACTCTTATCACTCATAAAGCTCATAGCCGCAGGATTATAATACGAGGCATCTGCCCCATTTACATTTGCCGTATAAGCAGCAGATAATGCCATGGAACTCACTGATTGTTCCGGTATCTTATACCCCGAAGCCAATACCAATCCCGAAGTAACCACACTTAATACAATAACCTTTTTCATACATTCCCTCCTTGTATATTATTTTGTCCCCACTAAAGAATAAAGATCTTTTATCTCCTTTCTCCAGATGGTTTCATCAATCGTCTCTAAAATAAGCGGCATATCATCCATTCTTGGATCATTCATGATAAGTCTAAACGGCTCCCAGCCAAGCTCACCTCTACCTAGAGAGTGGTGTCTGTCAACTCTTGCGCCAAGCGGTGGTTTTGAATCATTAATATGCATTGCGCTCAAATATTTAAATCCCACGATATCTTCAAATGCTTGCATCGTCTTTTCATAGGCCTCTTTTGTTCTTAGATCATAACCTGCCGTAAAAGTATGGCAAGTATCCAAACAGACGCCCACTCTACTTTTATCTTCAATTCGTTCGATAATATACGCTAGATGTTCAAACCTGTAGCCAAGATTACTTCCTTGTCCTGCTGTATTTTCTATGACGAGTTTTACTTTTGAATCTTTTGTCTTTTCGATTGCCTCATTCATACTTGTAGCGATAACCTCTAAGCACCTATTCTCAACTGATGCCAAATATGCCGCATCTTCTTTCTCTTTTGAACTCAATTTTACAAGATGGCTTCCTGGGTGAAAATTTAATTTCTCCAACCCCAATTGCTCACACCGTTGAAGCTCATCTAAAAATGCCTCTTGTGATTTTTTGAGTTTATCAGCTTCAGGATGCCCCAAATTGATAAGATAGCTATCGTGTGGCAAAACATGTTTTGGGCTTATTTGGCTTGTTGCTAGGTTTATCTTAAACTCATCTATCTCTAGCATAGAAAGCGGTTTTGCATTCCATTGTCTCTGATTCTTCGTAAAGAGTGCAAAAGCCTTTGCTCCTATCGCCATAGCATTAAGCGGTGCATTTTGGACGCCTCCGCCTGCACTGACATGAGCTCCTACAAACTTCATAGATACTCCACCCTTATTGTTATATTATTTATTGTATCGTGGAAAATAGATGTCCCGTTTAAAACTTCATATCTGATATCGTAACGCCCCTCTTTTGCGATATTCTGAGTAAAACCGTTACGCTTTTTTACCATATACTCCCCGTCAAAGAGTGCTCTTTGCATGATAACATCTTCAAGTATGTCTCGAGGATAATAACTGCTCAGCACCTGCTTGTTAAACGCCTCTTTGTCCATACACTCAAAGAAACTCATACAGATACTCTCTTTTGAAATCTTAAGCGAGACAACCGGGTTTCCATTTGCATACATTTGGAGTTTTATAAAATCTTGATACTTATACAAAAAACCCGCATCAGCATACCCCATCGAAGGCGTCTTGAATGTCATAAAAAGTGATTTCTGCTCTTTTGTGGCAGGATCCATACAGCCAGCCAAAAAAAACAAAAATAGAAACAAAAATAGAACTCTTTTTCTCATATTTCTCCCTACAATATATTAAGAGTACTTTAAGCACTTTATTATTATAATTCCGTCCATTCACTAAAAAACGGCCCCATCGTCTAGCGGTTAGGATCCATGGTTTTCATCCATGTTACCGGAGTTCGAGTCTCCGTGGGGTCACCACTT
>CAKZQQ010000008.1 GCA_937141405.1 uncultured Campylobacterota bacterium
ACAGCGTATGGACTTAAGTCTCTTATCTCAAGCGACCGGATTTTTCAAATGGACCATCAAAAGAGATTTTAATCCAAAAAAATTTATGCGGATAAAAACCTGTAGACTTTTAACATACTGTGATGTGCTCGGAATAGATGAGCAAGAGATAAAAAGGCTTCCTTGTGAATAAATTTCAGCATAAACATCACGCCCACTGTGAGAGCGGTGTTATCTCTTCTATGCTAACATACAATGGCTTACCGATAAGCGAACCTATGGTTTTTGGGGTATCAAATACACTCAATTTTGCTTATATTCCTTTTGTAAAAATGGGAGGTATGCCTTTAATCGCTTATCGAAGCATGCCAAAATCTATTGTCAAAAATTTGAAAAAAAACCTTCGTGTAGAGATGAAAATGGAAACATTTAAATCTCAAAAAAGGGGGGAAGAAAGGGTAGATGAGCTTCTAAAAGAAGGCAAAATATTGGGTGCGCAAGGCTCTATGTATTGGCTTGAATATGTTCCTGAAGAACTGAGCTTCCATTTCAATGCGCACAATTTTATAATTTTTGGCAAAAAAAAGGACACCTATCTCATCAGTGACCCTGTCTTTCAAGATCCTATGGAGTGCTCTAAAAAATCTTTAACAAAAGCAAGGTTTTCAAAAGGTGTCATGGCACCAAAGGGCTTATTGTATTATCCTACTTTTGTTCCAAAAGAGCTTGACCTTAAAAGTGCAATCACCAAAAATATAAAAAAATTATCTAAAAGGATGTTAAGTAAAGCTGTTCCTATTGCAGGAATCAGCGGGATGAAATATTTAGCACATGCGATTGTAAAATTAGATAAAAGAGATAAAAAATATGCAAAACTTTTCTTGGGTAATATCGTTCGAATGCAAGAAGAGATAGGGACCGGAGGAGCAGGATTTCGATTTATGTATGCCTCTTTTTTGCAAGAAGCAAGTGAGATATTTGGACAAGATGCCATTTTAAATGAAGCTGCACAGATGATGCTACAAGTTGGAGACGAATGGAGAGAGTTCGCTTTGATGATTGCAAAAGCTATCAAATCAAATCAAGAAATTGATTTTAGGAGCATATCTAGTATGCTTTTACACATCGCTTCAAATGAAACAAAAGTTTATAAAAAACTTTTAGAATTTGGAAAGTAACAATGATACAAGTGCACGATGTTCATAAAAGCTATGGGGATGTAAAAGCACTTGATGGGCTCTCTTTTCACGTTCAAAAAGGCTCTATTTTTGGCTTACTTGGAGCTAATGGAGCCGGAAAAAGTACGATACTCTCTATTTTAAATGGATTAAGCACTTATGAAAATGGTTATATTGAAATTGCTAATCTTGATTTAAAAACTCATCAAAGAGATATCAGAAAGATATCTTCTCTTGTTCCTCAAAATCTAGCCTTTTACGAGCGACTAAGCGTAAGAGAAAATTTAGATTTTTTTTCAAAAGTACAAAAAACCAATAAAGAGCAGTATCAAAAAGCTATAGAGGTTAATAATCTAGAGAATTTTTTGGATAAAAGAGCTGCTTTTCTCTCAGGCGGACAAAAAAGAAGACTCAATATTGCTATAGGGCTTTTGAACAATCCGAAAATTATCTATTTTGATGAACCAACCGTTGGAGTTGACCCCAAGAGCCGTAGTGAAATCCTAGAGTCTATCAAAAGTTATAAAGATTTTGGAATTACAGTCTTATATACAAGTCATCAACTCGATGAAGTGAGTATGCTCTGTGACGAAGTTGCTATTATTGATTTTGGTAAATGTGCCATTCAAACAAAAATTACCCCTAAAACGAATTTAAAGAAATACTTTTGGGAGCAAACAAATGTTTAGTGCCTTGGTAAAAAAAGAATTTTTATTAGTTTTAAGAGATAAGCATGCGTTGATGGCACTTTTTATAATGCCGGCAATTTTTATCTTGATTATGTCTGTTGCGATGCGAGATGTTTTTTCCCAAGAGAGTGTGAGCTTCAAAATTGCTATTGAAAATCATGACAAGAGCCCTACTGCAAAGAAACTCATGTATAATTTATTTAAAGATAAAAACTTTATCAATACGCCCAAAGAAGACGCAGATATCCTTCTCATTTTACCAAAAGATTACGTCAAAGCAAACAAAAAAATAGAAATTGATATTAAAAACTCCCTCAAGATAGAAGAGATAGATCTTTTAAAAGCAAAGTTGCTAAAACATGTGCTTACACTAAAACTTGATGTGATACAAGAAAAATTAAGTGATTTTTCCGACGAAGCTGCTGCAGCCGTTAGATCTGTTGCTCTTGATGAAGATAAGCTTTTGCAAATAAAGTATAATGAACAAGAAAAAATACCAAATTCTACCCAGCAGAGCGTGCCTACGTGGATAGTTTTTGGAATGTTCTTTATTATCATCCCTATGTCAACAATCTATATACACGAACGTGAACAAAATACTCTATCTAGACTTTTTTCCATGAATGTTCCTGCATCTTTACTTGTCTTTTCAAAAATAGTGCCCTATCTTCTAATCGCACAGTTGCAAATGGTTTGCATGGTACTTGTAGGTATCTATCTTGTTCCTATATTTAATACGCCCGCATTGGAAATTAACGGGACTTTATCTGCTCTGTTTTTCATCTCTTTTGCCTTAAGTTTATCTGCAATTGGCTTTTCTTCTTTGATTGCCGTTAGTGCAAAAACAACCGAACAAGCAACAACCATAGGTGGGATCTCAAATATCTTGTTGGGTGCCATTGGCGGAGTTATGGTGCCAAAGTTTATCATGCCTCAGTTTATGCAAACTTTAGCAAATATATCGCCGATGTCTTGGGGATTGGATGGATTTTTAAAGATTTTTCTTCAATCGGCATCCGTGGCAAATATTATAAGTGAATCTTTGATGCTAATTACCTTTGGCATAGTAACGCTATTGATTTCTGTTGTAATTTTAAAAATAAAGGCAAATAATGGGCTATGAAGCATTAAAACTTCAAATTAAAAAAATGATTATCGAGGTGTGTGAAAAAGATGATATCAGTCCAGCAGATATTGCTGATGATGTAGAACTTTTTTCTCAAGCATCAAAATTGGATTTAGATTCACTTGATGCTCTAGAGATCTCTATGGGGCTAAAAAGGGATTATGGAGTCAGGATGGGTGATTCTAAAGATTTTCGAAGAACAGTGACCACCATCAATGAGTTGGCAAAATTTATACAAAAAGAAACCAATGGTTAATATCTTAGATCATGCAGCAACTTTTGCACAGCCATGCATGTCACAAAAAAAATTGGATGAGGGGAATCTTATACCCTATTTTTCTTTGGAAAAAGAGTGCAAACAAGATCAAAATGAAATTTATAATGCCATAAAAGAAGTTGTTGTGAAAATTTTACCTACACAGAGAGATAAAACAGCTTTAATTATCGGCACTTCACTTATCGATTGGAATATAGTGAATGCTATCAATGCTGGAGCCTACGAAGAGAAAACACCTTACCGTTCACTTAAACGAAGTATTGATAGCTATGCAAAAGATTTGGCCCTTGAACTTGGGTTAAATGAATTTACGATGACAATCAACACAGCTTGTACTTCAAGCGCCAATGCCATCTTAGAAGCAAGAAATATTATAAATGCAGGATTTGTAGAGTATGCCATTGTCGTCGGTATTGAGATTTTTTCTCCTGTTATGAGTAGCGGATTTTATTCTATGGGATTACTTTCTCAAACACTGCCTAAACCTTTTAGTAAAGACAGAGACGGTTTGGTTTTAGGAGAAGGTGTAGGCGCTATGCTTTTGGGGAAACACGCTTCATCATGGGAATTGCTCGGAGGATTTAGCAATTGCAATTCAGCGACAATAGCCTCTGTTAGTGAAGAGGGAGATGAGTGCGTAGAGGTGATGGAGAATGCGCTTCAGGTTTGTTCTTTACAACCAAAAGATATTACCGCCATAAAAGCTCATGCTACAGGCTCCTTGGCAAATGACGAAGCAGAGATGAATGCCTTAAAAAAAGTATTTAAGGAGGAGCCGCTCATCACCACACTCAAACCGTATATTGGACATACTATTGGGGCTTCTGGAGTATTAGAATTAATTTTTTTAATTGAGTGTATCAATGGCGGGTATTTACCAAAAACTTTAAATTGTAGTGACTCCATAGGATATAAACCGATTCAAGAAGATACAGCTTGCAGTAGAGGAGTTTTTATGTGTAATTTTTTTGGATTTGGAGGAAATAACATCTCTTTGCTCCTTGGGAAAACCGTATGAAGCTTTATGTTCATGGATATAGTTCATTTTTGTCTGAAGAGACAAAAGATATAAAAAAGATTCTTAAAAACAAGTACAAGGTAGAAACAAGAAGACAAGATGCTTTTATCCATTTAGCTTTGTATGGGGCTGAGCTCTTAAAAGAGCAAATACAGATCAAAGAAGAGGATGAGTTGTATATCACTAGTGGCGTTGGAGATATAGATGTGATTTATAAAACAAACACTTGTATATACAAAGAAAATAAACCTTTACAATTATTTGATTTTATAAATTTTTTAGGCAATACAACGAGTTATTATGTGGCAAAATCTTTGGGGCTCAAAAGCAAAAATATATTTCAAATTTCTGATAATTTTACATATTATTATACTTTGATGAGTGCGTACGCTTCAATTTGTAATAATAAAAATGATGTTATTATAGGTTCAGTGGATTTAGTAAGCACTCCCCCCAATGTTATTAAAAGAGTTTTAGGTGTAGATGAGTCAACAAAGGTGGTCAGTAGCGTAAATTTTCAAAAATTTTCACTCCAAAAACAAGGAGCAATTGCTAGCGTGGAATTCAACATAGACGATGTTGATGAAAGCGTAAATTGTAAAGATGGAGCGTTTTATTTTGAAACAAAGATGAGCTACATGCTGAACCAAGCAATTCAAAAGGGAAGCAACAGCATTTTGAGTGAAAAAAATGGAGATCAGATCAAGTTTCTAAAGGTTGAAATGATATGAGAGCATATATAAATAACTATGAGCTACAATGTAATGCGGGGAATGTTTCTGAACTAATGGATGCAATTTATAAAAAAAAATCTGCCTTAGTAGAAAGTAGTGATTATATCCAAGGAAGCACGGCTGGTTTAGGGATTATGAAATATGAGAACATATATGAAGTATTAGACAAAGTTGTCTCAAAGGTTTTAGAGGCTTCAAATTTGAGCACTTTTGAAAATACTCTTTTAATCTTAGGCTCTTCTGTTGGGGGTATGCAAGAGTGCGAGACTATCTTTTATAGGGATAAAAACTATAAAAATATCAATCCCAATAAATATTCGATGAACGCATTGAGTGATTATCTTGCAAAAAAGTATAAATTTTATGATACTAGAGCCATATCAACAGCGTGTACCTCTAGTGCAAATGCTCTTCTGTTGGCGAAAAGACTTCTGGACGTAGAGGCATATGAAAATATTTTAGTTGTAGGTGCCGATGGCATTTGCAATTCAACAGTACAAGGTTTTCATGCGCTTGGAGTACTCTCTAGCAAGAAGTGTAAACCATTTGATATCAATAGGGATGGTATGAATGTCGCCGAAGCTGTAGCTGCGATTTTACTTCAAAATAAAAAAACAGAAAATTCTATTGAATTAAAAGGTATAGGAGCAAGTAGCGATGCTTACCATATGACAAATCCGAATCCGGAAGGAATAGGTGCTATGGAGTCTATGAATCATGCGCTCAAAGATGCAAAATTGGAACCATGCGATATTGATTATATTAATGCACACGGAACCGCAACTTTAGCAAATGACCGTGTAGAAGCTTTGGCAATCGAAAATGTTTTTGGTGCAAGAGTAATTGCAAACTCAACAAAAGCTATCACAGGACATACTTTGGGGGCAGCTGGAGCTGTTGAAGCTATCATATCTTGCGAGGTTATAAAACACAAAAAAATTCCACCACAAACCAATTTAGATGAACAGGAAAATCAAAATATTACCATCTCACATGAGTCAAAAATACAAGAGGTCAGAAATGTTTTAAGCAACTCTTTTGCTTTTGGTGGAAATAACACTTCGCTGATTTTAGGAGCACAGAAATGAAATCTGTAGTTCTCAATATTTGCAGCGCATCAAAAATTTACGACCAAACAAGAATAGATGATTTAGAAGAGAAAAGATTAGTCCCAAATATGATGCTCAGAAGAAGACTTACTAGAAATGCTAAGGTGATGCTCTATCTAAGTGATAAGTGTGGATTTCAAAATGGTAAAGTAGTTTATGGAAGTTGTTTTGGAGAGCTTGAGGAGACAGTGAAGATAGCTGATTCAATAGCTTTTAAAACAACGCTTTCTCCCACTGCATTCCAAAATAGCGTTTACAATACGGCTTCCTCTTATTTTTCACTTATTAATTCTGATACAGACGAAATCTTAACGATTTCAAATGGTATGAAAACATCTTTAGACGCACTCAAAATAGCTGCATTACAATCATTGGTTCATGGTGAAAAAGTCTTATGTGTAGCAGTTGAGTGTCTTAATATAAAAAATATAGAACAGATCAATAAATGTGCAAATTTTTTAGAAGCTGGAGCAGCAGTAGTCGTAGAGATTGCTTCCGATGAAAAAGATGCACATGAGATCAAATCAGTCAAGTTTAAAGGAATTATAGATTCCCTGCAAGCTTTACTGAATGTTGTAGATATGTATGAAAATGGAATAACAAAAATAAGGATAGAGCTGTGATGATAATTGATGATAAAAATGTTGAATATAAAAACTTTACATACAAAGAGGGAGTACGACTTCGTGATGATAAAGAGTTTATAGATTTTATTGATGCAGGGCATAACTTTCTGATAAGCCAGATGCGATTAGGTATACCAATATATGGAATCACTACCGGATATGGAGAAGCCGGCTGTAATTACTCAGTCTTTGAGGAAGCAAAAGAGTTACAAGAAAACTTATACCGTTTTTGTGGTGTAGGTGTTGGAGAGTATCTTGACGGCGAAGTCTCTCGTCTCATGATGATAGCAAGACTTATAAGTTTGTCAAAAGGAAAAAGCGGTGTAAGCTATGAACTTTTAAAAAGATTTGAGCTTTTAATTAACAAAGAGATATATCCGCTTATTCCTTCTCAGGGATCTGTTGGAGCTAGTGGAGACCTTGCACCTCTATCTTATATAGCAGCAGTAATTGCCGGTGAGCGAGAAGTTATATACAAAAATAAGATAAGAGATGTCATGGATGTTTATAATGAATTGGGCATTGAGCCATATGTTTTTAAAGCCAAAGAGGCTTTAGCGGTTATCAATGGGACAGCCACGATGAGTGCTATTGCTATCAAAGCTCTCGAAGAGTTTGAGATTCTTTTAGAAACTATGGAAACTTTTGTAGCCGGAATTTATGAAGTATTATTATGCGATATTACTCCTCTTGAGCCATTTGTACATGAGAGTAAACCCTTTACGGGGCAAAAAACTACAGCCAACAATATTTTACAAAAGTGTATCGATTCAAATCTCACACATAAAGCATTCACTAGATATGAAAATTTTTATTTAGAAAATGGACAAAATATTCAAGATAGATACTCTATACGATGTGCACCACAAGTTTTAGGTGTCGCGAGAGATAATCTGGAAATTGCCAAAAAATGGATAGAAACAGAGATAAACGGAGTTAATGATAATCCTCTTATAGATCCTATTGGAGAAAAAATTTATACTTCCGGAAATTTTTATGGTGGTTATATTGCTCATGCTATGGATACAATGAGAATTTGCGTTGGGAATATAGCAGATCTGCTAGATAAAGAGTTTGCTCTCTTGATAGACCATAAATTCAACAAAGGCTTAGGCGAGAGCTTAAAGCTCAATAAAAAAGCAACACACCATGGCTTCAAACTCATTCAGGTGACACTAAGCTCATTGAGTGCTGATATCCTAATGAACACCAATGCAGCATCACTCTATTCCCGTTCTACAGAATCATTTAACCAAGATAAAGTAAGCATGGGAACGACTTCTGCTAGAAATTTTGCAAAACAGTTACCCGATCTAGCAAATATGCTTAGTATAGGTCTTATAGGCATAGCGCAAGCTGTAGATATCAGAGGATATGAAAAATGCTCAGAAAATTTACAAAATTTTTACAATTTGCTCAGAAAAGAAGTAACAAAATTAGAAAAAGATAGAAGACTCGATTTAGATATAAAAGCAGTCAAACAGATGATATTAAATGGAAATTTTATATGAAAAGTGTGTTGATAACAGGAGCGACCGGAGCCATAGGAGAAGCATGCGCAAGGTATTTTCATGAAAATGGATATTTTATATATTTACACTATAAGGGCAATAAACAAAAAGCTGCTTCTCTAGCAAATGAGTTAGAAAATTCAAAGGTCATACAGTTTGATATATGTAATCAAGAAGAGCTAAAAGAGAAACTTGAAGGAATTGAAGTTGATGTTTTGATAAATAATGCCGGTATTACGAAAGACAAACTCTTTTTTTGGATGGAAGATGCGGATTGGAAAAGCGTGATAGATACAACCGTGAACGGAACATACTATGTCACAAGAGCTTTACTCGATAATATGATAAGCCGCAGAGGTGGCTCAATCGTCAATGTTGCTTCTGTTTCCGGACTTGTAGGAAATATGGGGCAGACAAACTATGCAGCTGCCAAAGGAGCTATGATAGCTTTTACAAAATCTTTAGCTATAGAATTAGCCCGCTATAAAATTCGAGTCAATGCTGTAGCCCCCGGCCTTATAGAATCAGAAATGACAAAAGATTTAGACTTAAAAAAATTGAAAAAAGATATCCCTATGCAACGCTTTGGAAAACCAAAAGAAGTTGCTGAGTGCATTTTCTTCTTAGCCGATAGCGCAAACTATGTTTCAGGGGAGGTTCTTAACATAAGTGGGGGTATGGTGAGGTGATGAAAATTTCAAACATTGTCTTTGCCCCTTTGTTTGTCATTCTCATCCATTACTTTGCATTTAAAGATGTTGTTTTCGCATATCTTTGTATAGCATTTTTATACCTACTTTGGTTTTTAATTAAAAAAAAGCCCGTCACTGATGTAGTCATTGTGTCAACTTATATTGTTATACTGGCGATCGCCTACTATTTCTCATCGATAAAGATAGTAAAATTTATTCCGGCAATATTGTCACTAATCTTTGCGGTACTCTTTCTAGATTCATATCTCAATGGAAGGCATATGGTTCTTGGATTTACGAAACTATTTTATAAAAAAGAGCTCTCGCAAGAACAAAAAGTATTTCTAGAAAGAGGAGATCTTTACTGGGTTTTTGTAATGCTAATTAATACGGTCGTGCATCTCATTGTTGTCTATAGCTGTGATGATAATTTTTGGGCGTTTTACGCCTCAATAGGTTGGTATGGACTTTTTTTTAGCGCCCTAGCTATACAAATAATTTACGGAAAGGTTAGATATTAGATGTTACGATGTTTTTTTGGTGCATTAGGTCACTTTATATTTTTTGGATTGTTGGTTGGGCTAATAGTGCCCGGATATCTCTTCTATTTTATTTTCCGACCCTTTATTAACCGTCCAAGAGAGTTTTTTCAACGAGGTGCTGCCTTTGTTTATAGGATTTTTTTTGCGATAACTCCAAAAATTATTTTAGAGAAAGATTTATTGCCAACCATTCCTCAGGGAGTTATTTTTATATCCACGCATCAATCTATCCTTGACTTCCCGGCAATAGCCACCATTGTTGATAATTTTTTGATTTTTGCCAATGTTAATTTGGGTAAATATAAAATAGTAGAGAAGATTACGGATTCTGTTGGAGTAAGATATATAAAAGGGAAAAAAATAGAAGAATTAAGCACTATGTATAAAGAGATTGAAGATCAACTCAACGCAAACGGTAATGTCATCTATTTTCCTGAGGGCTCAAGGCATAGAGGCAACAAACTCTTGCCTTTCAAAAGAGGAGCATTTAAGATGGCAAAAAAGAAAAATAAGCCCATAGCCCCTATCATCATCGAAGGTGCATATAAGCTTCTTCCAAAAAAAACTTTTTGTTTTGCAAGCAACAAAACAGTCACTATCCATTTGAAAATGTTGTCACCACTCAATCCAGGTGACTATACGAGTGAAGTTGAAATGATGCAACATGCGCAAAAAATCATGCAAGAAGAGAAGGATAGATTATGCGAATTATTGTAATCTTTATTCTCTGTATCAAATTTTCATTTTCAGCCGGTTATGATTTTGATGAGGTTCGCTTTATAAAAGCAATTGATGATAAAATATATAAAAGTGGGCATATAGACATAGATGACTTCGTCGTAACGGTCACTTATAAAACGCCCTCTTATAAGAAAATTCTCAAAAAAGAAAATAATGTAACTATTGAGGGTTCTAGCGGGAATGTATATGGTTTGAAAGGAAAGGCTCTTTGGTACACAGATATGTATATTGATATCATGAGTAGGCTAGGAGAATATAAATCATTAAAGACAAATAAAGACTTTTATGTAGACAAAGAAGGTGAAGAGCTCCGAGTAACATTTTTGGAAGATGTCGGTGATGTTATCAAGAGTGCACTCGTTTTTGTAAAAAATCAAAAAGTAGTAAGCTTTAAGCTTTATATGCATAATGGCGATACCATAGAAATTATAAAAAAATGAGATATAGCAATCTACTTATTTTTATTGGTTTAGCTATAGTCTATTCTCTTTTTTTCTCTCATATCAGATATAGCACAAACTTTTTAGAGATATTTTTTACTAAAAAAAGTGTTAAAGTCTTAAATATTGCTAAGAAAATAGGGAGTAATGAAGAGATATTGATAGCCAAAAAAGATTTTACACAAGAGAGCAAAAATGAACTTCGCAAGATAGCCTCTGAACTACAAAATATACCGGAGATACAAGAAGTATATTTTCAAAACACTCTATCCCCAAAGCTCAAAGAATACATGGTAAAAAATTATTATCTTCTAGCAGATTTCAAAAATGAGCGCCTTAGCTCAAAACAAATAGAGCAAAAATTTCAAGCATTGTATCAGCGACTTCACGACTCTGTCTTATATGAACCCGTTAATCCCTATGATCCCCTTGCCCTTTTTACATTAAAGGAGGAAGGGGAACGAGAGGATGTTTTTAAACTCAATGGTTTTGGCTATCTCATAAAGGCAACAACAAATATTGACACCTCAAGTGCCGATTTATCACAGCGGCTCTATGATAAAGTAAATCATATATTAAGCGGGCATAAAGATGTCATTGCGATAGCTCCGTTCTTTTATCTTGTTGAGAATTCCAACCATATAAAAAGTGATGCGCAACGTATTATGCTCATCGCAACTATTTTGCTACTTATTTTATACTTTTTTATCCTCAAGAATAGTAAGCTTTTTATAAACTCTATCCTCGCTATAGGCAGCTCAATCCTTGGTGCCGTTATGATAAGTTCGCTTTTTTATGAAAGCATCAATCTCCTCACTCTTGCTTTTGGGGTGAGCATTACAACCATCTCTATAGATTATATGTTTCACTACTATTTTCACAATAATTTTACGCCTAAAACAAGTCATTTTCAAAAAAATGTTTTTTATGGTTTCTTAACAACATTTGGTGTCTTTATAATTTTTAGCTTTATTGATATAGAATTTTTTTCCCAACTTGCTCTTTTTGGGGCAGTCTCCATAAGTATCGCCTTTCTAATATTTAGTTTCATCTTTGTTCATCTAGGCATAAAAGAGCCAAATATCATAAAAGAAGAAAGAGAGAGAAAAGGGTTGCATCCTCTTTATGTGGTGATATTCTCTATCGTCTTGCTTGCTATAAGTTTTCAAAACTTAGAATTTGATTATGAACTAAAAAATTTAGACTATCAAAATAAAAAACTTATCGACACATCAAAAAGATTCAATGAGGGGTTTAATCAAAAGGGATACCAAAAGCTTCTTATAAGCGGCAAAACAAAAGAGCAACTTCTAGAAAATTATGAAGCAATATCAGACGAACACCCTTCGATGCTAGGAATAGGGAGATTTGTCTTAAGTCAAAAAAAATGTATGCAAAAACTTTTAACACTACGGCAATATAATTTTAGAACATTAAGAGATAATATAAAAAATATCTCTAAAAAGGTGGGCTTTTCAGAGAGTTTTGAAAAAGCTTACAATGGAACAGAAAAGCTAAACTGCGATCCTCCTATTTTTGATGATTTCAAATTTAAAATCATCAAAGAAGAGAACCTCTACTATACTTTAGCACTAATAGACCAAAAAGAGAAGATAAAAGAGAAGTCATATCTTCAGGTCATCGATATTGGAAAGATGTTAAAACAGGACATGAAAGAAATACGAGAAAGATTAATTACTTTTGTCTATATCTCTATGGCTTTTATACTATTGCTATTGCTATTTATTGCAAAAAAAGACTTTTATTACCCTTTGATGTACTTTCTCTTCCCGGTAAGTATAGTTTTGTTTACCATATCACTATTTTTCAAAATCAACATAATGCATATTTTCGCACTTATCATATTGTTAGCAATTAGTGTTGATTATGGATTTTATCTCTATGAAAAGAAGAATACTTCTGCAGTAAAAATAGCTATAAAATATGCTCTATTGAGTACTTTTTGCGGATTTGGTTCATTGGTGCTCAGCAACACTGTAGCACTTTTTTCCATAGGCATGGTGATAACATTAGGCATAAGCGCTATTTTTCTTTTACTTTATGTTAGTTTATGATAAAATTGCAAAAAAATTAATATCTTTGGGGAAAAGATGCGCATATATGATATGGATAAAAAGTGCTATGTTGCTATTCAAAAGATAGATGAAGCTTGTAAAAAAATAGAGCAATTAAGCGATGCTCTCTATTGCTACAAAAATGAAATTTTTACCACAGTCTACGACAAATCTCAGCCTGCACTTAAGTCCCATGTTGCATCTTTCAAAAAAGAGTATCTGGAACAAACTAATATGCAGTTTCTCTATTTTACCTCAGGAACAACCGGATTGCCAACCGGCGTCTATAAAACAAAACAAAACTCTAGACAACAAGCATTGTCTATGATAAGTACTCTCCCGAAAAATATCAAATTTACAAGAGTTATTACAACCGTTCCTTTTGTCCATATTTACGGAGTTGATATAGGCGGAGTTGTTCCATTTGAGATGGACATAGACGTTTGGGCAAAAGAAAACTTTTTACCCGAAGAGTTAGCTTTAGAAGCAGCAATACCAAATACACTCATAATTACAACCCCGCTTTTTATCAAAGCACTCAATAGAATCAAAAAGCCTGTGCATTTCGAAAAATCTTTTTTTATAACTTCTACTGCACCTCTTTCTCAAAAAGATGCCAAAGAGTTTAAAGAACACTATAGAAGTTCGGTAATGCAGCTTTTTGCTTCCACTGAAGCAGGAATTATGGGCTATAAGATTGATGACGAAGAGACATTTAAAACTTATAATTGTGTTCAAATTGGAGAAAACGACAGCAAGCTTAACATATCTTCCCCTTTTGTTACACAAAAAGTTTTAAACAAGACCATTAAAGATGTTGTTTTACCTTTTCAAACAGAAGATATCGTTGAGATACTTGGAGAACATGAATTTAAATTGCTTGGCAGAAGTTCAAATTTAGCAAAAATAGCCGGTAAAAGAATCTCTACTATCCAAATAGAAAATATTATTGAAAGTTTAGGGGAGGTAAAATGTGCACTTGTAAAAGTAAGAAAAGACGAAAAAGCATTGAGAGATGAAATTTTAGATATTTATATAGAATCAGATATTGAAATTAAACATAAAGATATAAGAGATATGTTTAAAGAAGTTTTTGGTCCTATAAACATTATTTTTAAAGTATATAATGGAATGGAGATAATAAAAAGTTCAGTCGGAAAAAAGATTGGATTTAAAGAAAAAACTAATTAGAATGGAGAATATTTTGATAACTACTACAGATTTGAAATTAAAGCTTATTAGCGGATTAGGGCTTGAAGATATAAGTGTTGACGATATAGGTGATGAGATGCCTCTTTTTGGAGAAGAGGGGCTTGGTTTGGATAGCGTTGATGCTATTGAGATAACACTTCTTGTAGAAAAAGAGTTTGGAGTTAAGATAAAAGATCTTGAAGAGAACAGTACAGTTTTTTCTACTCCAGAGACACTAACTCAATATATCAACAAAAACAGATAAAAGATGGGTGAATTTCATATTCCTCACCAACCTCCCATTAGATTTGCTAGAGATATCATTAGCGCAAACACTCAAGAATGTCTTGTTAACGCTTCTTTCGATGAGATTCCAACTCTAGGAATGCTATTGGAAGCAGCTGCACAAGGCAGTTTAGCTATGGCGGAAAATAACGACACCAATAAAATGGGTTTTTTAGTAAGTTTAAAAAATATAAAACTCTTAAAAGAGCCTGCAACAAAAAACTATATTGTGAAAGTGAAACTTGTAAGCAATCTTGATATTTTTAGAAGTAAAAAATTTGAAATTTTTGAGCATGAAAAATGCTTAGTGGCAACCGGAGATTTTTCTGTAATGTTACACAACTAAAGATTTTACTTGCTTCTAAGAATGATATCATTATCAAAAATAGCGTGTAAGCCCTTACGCTAATAATAAATTGGCTCATACTAAAACCTTCCCCCCCTTTGCTTAGTCTTGTCTCTTTCTATAAGTAATTCTCAATTTATAAGGCAGGAAGCATCAAACCATATTAAGCATACTTTTGATAGTATCTTTTAAGATTTGAGAGGAGCATCTATGCTAAAAAAAATCATTCTATTTATCTTGGTGTCTTCATTTCTATTTTCCGAAGATTATACTCTTGAATATGGAATAGGAACAGGAGTTTTAAGTTATCCTAATTATATAGGGTCAAATTCACAAAGTATTCTTGTATTTCCACACCCTTTCATCTCATTTAAATACAAAGATCTCACTATAGACAAAAATGGTATTCGGCAAAAGCTTTTCAATATAGATGGTCTTCGCGCAAAGCTGAGTGCTGGAGGTATGCTGCCGAGTAAAAGTACCGGAGCCAGAGAAGGAATGAAGGATTTTGATGTTACTTTTGAACTTGGACCTACCATAGAATATATGATCTATAATCAAGATAATTTCAATTTCTATTTTTCTCTACCTCTTCGTGGTGTTTTTAGCACTGATTTCAAAAGTATAGACTATGTAGGGATTATAAGTGATCCTAAGCTTGCGTTAAATTGGAATATAAACGGTTATGATTTTGACCTCACCACAGGGCCTGTTTTTGCCAATTCACAATACCACGAATACTATTATGGCGTTGCAACCGAATACACTACTCCTTTAAGATCTTATTATAAAGCCAAAAGCGGGTATAGCGGGTATGCAACCTCTTTTGGTTTCTCAAAAAGAATAGACTCATCTTTTTGGGTAGGCGCTTATATAAAATATTATGATCTTCACGGTGTTGTGTATGATGATAGTCCGCTCCTAGAAAACAATCATGCACTTTTTAGTGGATTTTCTATAGCCTATATATTTAATTAATTTAACCCTTTAAAGCCTCAGCTATAAGCTCGAGTGGATTTTTAAATATCGTCTCAACGCCTGCACTATGCATCGCTTCACTCAGTTGCACTCTACACGCAGAGCACTCGGCACTTACATACGTTGCGCCTGTATCTCTTATCATGGCTGCTTTTGGTTTTCCGGCAAGCTCGGCAAATTTAAATTTTTCACTCTGCATCGTCACACCGCCAAACCCGCAACAGCGATTTGGATCACTCATCTCCACCATATTATAATTTTGGCTCAAAAGTTCTCGTGGCTCTTGGTAGATACCTTGTACTTTTCTTGCATGACAAGGATCATGATAGGCAACTATGCTATCAAATTTTTTCCCTTTTTTTGCCAAAAGTGATTTCAATTCGCTATTTTTATAGAGCCAATCTGTTGCCATATGAATCTTAGGTAAAAGCTTCTCGATACGAGGGATAAGCTCACTTTTTGAGTGATTTTTACAAAAAGTTATCCAATCGTGCTTAATCATAGCACTACAAGTTGCCTCCGGGATAATCATCGCATCATACTCATCCATAAATGTCTCAAAATAGGCTACATTTTTCTCAATGAGATACTCCACAGAATTTACATCACCGGTAAAATACGCCGGAGCACCGCAACAAAGTTGATCTTTTGGGATAAATATCTCAACTTCAAGCGCTTGGAGTATCTCCACGAGACTATCACCAATGGTTGTGTAGTTATAGTTTGCCAAACAGCCGATAAAGATAGCCACCTTCTGTTTTGGTTTGCTTGAGGTGATATGCTCAGGGTAAGTGTTTAAAAAACTTTTGCTTGCCATAGAGGGCAATAGCCTTCCTTTTTTAATCATAGGGAGTGAAAATCTAGCCTTCAACCCTCGCCCTTGCGGATCCTCGCTAAGCGCACAGGTTCGCACCATATAGCCAAGCTTCATAGCAATATCCATCACAAATCGATACTTCAAAAGCCAAAAAAATGCCCGCTTGAACCAGCTAATGCCATAACGCTTGGCTATATCGGCTCTTACCTCTTCTATGACCGTATCGGTAGGGAGTGTATTTGGGCAAACATCGACACAGTTTGTACATAAAAAGCAACTCTCAAAGATATTTTTTGCGTTGCTATCAAGCTCCAAATCTCCTCTTTTGTAAGCGCCTAAAAGGTCTATAAATCCTCTTGGGCTCGTAACCTCATCGGGGTTTATCTGATGGATGGTACAAACGGGGATACATTTCCCACACTTGATGCACTCATCGCTCACAGAAGTAAAATCAAAGATTTCTTTGCTCATATCAAACCGTTTTAGAAAAGCTTTTTTTGTTCGCTTTATACTTGTTCATATAGGCATCAAAAGGCATGGCGATATTGCGAATGAGCATTGCTCCCGTCTTATTTGCTTGTATCTTCTCTTGCGTTATCTCTATCAAATCAGCATCACTAAATGCTACAAGCTCACGCATCGCATCATCAAAATAGTCACTAAAATCTATCTCAAACTTATCTTCTACACGCTTGATGTCGATAGAGAAATTTGCCATAAGCTCCATGATAACAGCTTTCCTGACAAGATCATCCATGCTCAGCTCAAGCCCACGCTCAAAAGGGAGCTTGCCACTATCAATGGCTGCTTCATAGAGTTTCATATCTTTTGTGTTTTGTGCATAATGTCTCTCACCCTCACCTATACTCGTTAATCCTATACCAACAAGCATTGCACCGCCTTTGGTTGTATAGCCTTGAAAGTTTCTATGCAGTTCGCCCTTTGCTATGGCTGTAAAAAGTTCATCTTGTGGTTTTGCGAAATGATCCATCCCGACCATATTGAAACCATTGCTCTCAAAAAAATCAATCGTATATTTAAATATCTCAAGCTTCACACTCGGGTGGGGTAAGGTCGTCTCATCAAACTTTCGCATCGTCTTTTTGAGCCATGGCACATGCGCATAGTTAAAAACTGCAAGTCTATCCGGGTCAAGACTCAAAACAAGATCAAGCGTCTTTTGAAAACTCTCTAAGCTCTGAAACGGTAATCCATAGATAAGATCGATATTGATAGAGCCGATATTATACTCTCTCGCAAGTTTTACAGCATTAAGTGTTGTCTCATAAGGTTGTACTCTATGGATCTCCTCTTGGACTTTTGGATCAAAATCTTGTACACCAAAGCTGATTCTATTGAAACCGTGTTTTTGAAAAACTTGCATCTGCTCTTCATTAAAAAATCTTGGATCAATCTCGCAACTTATCTCGGCGTCTTTACTCCAATTTGGAAAAACACTCTTCAGATAACTGACAATTTCATCCAAATTCTTTGCACTATAGTAAGTAGGTGTCCCACCGCCAAAATGGAATTGGATAATCTCTCTTTTTGTATCAAGATGTTTTGCCAAGATATCAATCTCTTTTTTGAGATATGCCACATACCGCTCAAGCTTCTCCTCCTTGGAGGTAAAAACGACATTGCATCCGCAAAAATAACAAGCACTCCTGCAAAATGGGAGGTGAATATAGATTGAAAGTTTTTGATCACTAGGCTTACTCAAAAGCTCTATATACTTCTCATAATTAAATGCATCACTAAACTCAAGTGCGGTCGGATAACTTGTATATCTCGGGCCTGGTTTAGAATATTTGCCGAATTTTTCAAAATCTATATTGCTCATTGCTCTTCTTTGTTTCGTTTTATTATTTTAGCTGTCATTATTGGAACTATCTAGACGCCGTTGCATCTAAATGCTCTTTACTATCTGCGAGCATCTAGCCAGACCATGATCCCTTTTTGCATATGCAAACGATTCTCAGCCTCACTAAATACGGCATCGGCATGTGCCTCTAGCACTTCATCACTCACTTCATACCCTCTATAAGCAGGCAAGCAGTGTAAAAATATCGCATCACTTTTTGCTAGTTGCATCATATCCGAATCTACCATATATCCCTTAAAATCTGCAACTCTTTTACTTTTTTCATCCTCTTTCCCCATAGATATCCAAGTATCGGTCGTCACCACATCAGCACCCTTGATTGCTGCACTAGGATCATTGGAGATGATGATTTTTGCTCCGCTCTCTTTGGCAAAATCGAGTGCTTTTTGAACTACCTTAGCATCACATTCATACCCTTTTGGTGTAGCAACTCTAAGTTCAAACCCCATGATAGAAGCGAGCATTAACCAAGATGCCGCCATATTGTTTCCATCACCAACATACGCAACGATTGGATCAACCCCTTTGCCAAACTCTATCATCGTAAGATAGTCGGTAAGAAGTTGCACGGGATGGTATGCATCGGTCAACCCATTGATCACGGGCACTTTTGAAAATGCTGCAAACTCTTCAATCTTTGACTGCTCAAAAGTGCGTATCATAACCATATCAACCATTCTTGAGATTACCCTTGCGGTATCTTTCATCGGCTCACCACGACCGAGCTGAATATCATTTTTTGAAAGAAAGAGTCCGATGCCGCCAAGTTGATAAATACCTGTCTCGAAGCTTACTCTCGTTCTTGTAGAGCTCTTTTCAAATATCATTCCTAGAGTTTTATGTTGCATATAAGGTACATATTTTCGCTCTAGTGTCTGTTTTTTTATCTTTTGTGCAAGCGATATCATCTCTAAAAGCTCTTGCTTTGTAAAATCCGCCAGCGTTAAGAAGTGTCTCATTTTCCTATCCTCATTGAACTAAAAGAAGATATTGTATCATAAAAGGGTTGAAGATTTTAGGGTGAGCTTATGAATAGCCAATGCCCGTAAGGCAAAGCTATTCTTTTGGGTTTGAAAAGTTTTTCATTGCCTCTTGGAGTTGCTGCATCTCTTCAGGACTCATCTGAGGTGCACCGTCTGCTCCCATAGTAGAACTTGCTGTAGCCTCTTTTATAGAAAAATCCGGCATTTGGAGCTGATCATCAGAAACAGAGGCGTCTAGATCAACTTCAACGGCTGCGGTAGTATATTTTATCCCCATCATAGAAGCTTCACTTTTTAGCATCACACCTTTATGTATCCATATTTTTACGGGAGTTAGCTCCCATATCTCACAGTCATACCCCATAAACTCCTCTTCTCCCACCTTTTTACCACCCATGGCGATAAGCATATCTTTACCTTGTTGCATCATGTCACTATACTCTGAATTTGTAAGTACTTGACCGGAATAATCTAAGATTATCTTATTTGCAAAATCAACGATATACGCTTTGCCATCAACAAGTTTACTCATCTGATGCTCTTGCGTTTTTTGTCCCATTGTCACAGATGAAGTCTGCTCCTCATACAACTCTTCGCTACCCCAGTTTCTAAAAGCACTTGTAGCATCTCCATTCACTTCTATGGAGACACCCATCACATTGCCACTGCCGGTTATTTTATATTTGACGATGCCTGATTCTACATCATAACGTTTTTTTGTATCAGCACTTAGGAGTGTTGCAAAGCCCATAAGCAAAAGCAACACGGCCAATCTCTTCATCTGTCTCATTCTCTCTCCTTGCTTAATAGAATATACTAAAGCTATTATAGCTTTATAAAATTAGTAAAAACAGAAGATTATCTTTGATTGGTATCTAATGCACCGATACCTATTTGAAATATTATTTTTCTAACTATTTTGTTATACATAAAAGGGTATTTCAATATTTTTTTTGTGATATTAAAACGCAACGATGCCGTATTCTCTTTATATATCGCCGCAAAATGCTCTCTATCCTCATTGAGTGCGTGAGCCAATTTAGCTCCTGAGATCATAGCGTAGCTTATCCCTTCAGCAGAAGTTGGGCTGATAAACCCTGCCGCCTCTCCAATCAATGCAACATCATCAATGCCCAAAGAGATATCTTTGGAAGATTTTGGACGCAATATATAAGAACCCGATTTTTTTATGGGTTTATTAAGACTATAACCATACCTTGCTAATTTCTTTTTTTGAAGCTCATGAAGCCTCATGACATCATCGCCCTCTTTTATCGCACTGCCAAAGATGATGTACTGCTCTTTGGGTATAATCCATGAGTAAAAATCACTAATTTCACTATCAAAAATAGCAACATATCTATTGAGATCGGTCTCGTTCTTAAACCACTCCTGTATAGAGACATAGCGAAGGGGTTCGTTCTCTTTTCTTGCACCTACAAGATCTTTTTTGACCTTTGAGTTGGCACCATCTGCACCGACTATGATAGGCGCAAACACATCTTGTTGCTGCTTCTCTTTTCTTAACGTCACTACATAGCCCTCCGCACTCTTTTTAGCACTGATAAAGTGTGAAGAAAATGATTTTTTTATGTTTTTTGTATCACACAAAGATAAAAGCCATCTATCAAAAAGCTCTCTGTCAACATTCATATAATGTCTTTGATAACTTTTGATCATATCATTATCAAAGTCTAGCGTCTCTACAGCAAATGTTTGCGGGGTTACTAAGATGTTTACAGGAAGGCTCAGCCCAAAACTAGCCAATGCTTTTTGTGCATCAGGAGCGATGAGTCCTCCACAATTTTTTATGACTTTTTGTGCCGACTTATGGAGTGGTCTTCTATCTACTAATAAAATACGATATCTATCATCTAACAAACGGGCAAAAGTGGCACCTGCCGGACCCGACCCGATGATGATAATATCGTATCTATCCATTGAGGATTTTAGCTGCCTCTTTTGCATGGTAAGTGATGATAATATCAGCGCCTGCGCGCTTCATCCCAAGAAGTGTCTCCATCATAACACCTTCATAGTCTATCACACCTGCTTTTGCAGCGGCTTTGAGCATCGCATACTCTCCGCTCACATTATAAACAGCCAAAGGTAACAGCGTAGTCTCTTTGATATCTCTTACGATATCAAGATATGCCAATGTAGGTTTCACCATTAAGATATCAGCACCTTGCATCTCATCTTCTACGCTCTCTCTTATCGCTTCTTTACGATTTGCGGGATTCATCTGATAAGTACGGCGATCACCAAAACTTGGAGCTGATTCTGCCACATCACGAAATGGCCCATAATAAGATGAAGCAAATTTTGTACTATAGCTCATGATAGGAAGATTTATAAACCCCTCACCATCAAGCCCACTTCTAATAGCACTGATCATACCATCCATCATACCGCTTGGAGCAATCATATCAACGCCTGCTTTTGCATGAATGACTGCTTGTATAGCAAGATTTTCTAATGTGATATCATTCTCTACACTTTGTGTTTTTGGATCGATGACTCCACAATGTCCATGATCTGTATATTCACAAAAACAGAGATCACTAACGATAAAGATATCAGGGTACTTCTCTTTGATTGCTCTTATTGCTTGAGGAACAATGCCATGCTCACACATAGCTTCACTCCCCACACTATCTTTTACATCAGGAATCCCGAAAAGAATGATTGAGCGTATTCCTAATGCTTGCAACTCTTTACACTCTTTAAGTACCTCATCGATACTCATCTGAAAAACACCCGGCAGTGATGCAACCTCTTTTTTTATCTTCTCTCCGCTTCGCACAAAGAGTGGATAGATAAAATCATCAACTCTTAGATGTGTTTCACACAGCATATCTCTGAGTGCTGCATGCATACGATTTCTTCTAAAACGCGCAAACATTACTTCCCTTTTTGTTGTATTTATTGAATATCAAGAAGGAGGAGACTACGCCCCTTGTTCCTCTTCGTCTTCTTTGAAGTCAACGATATCACTTCCGGAAGATGCTACTTTATCACTAATTTTTGATATATTAAGCTTCATGTCCGACCTACTTGTAGCATATTCAAGTGCTGTATTCTCTGTTATTTTACCTTTTAAAAAAAGGTCAAGTATTGACTGGTCGAAACTTTGCATACCATATATCCTGCCCCCCTCTTCGATAGCATCAAGTATCTCGCTATCTCTTGCAGTGGCTATAAGATCGGCTATCCTAGCACTCTTTTTCATCACCTCAACAGCAGGTATTCTAATACTGCCGTCCATGGTTGGCAAAAGTCTTTGTGAGATAACTCCTTCTAAAACAGCTGCGAGAGAAAGCCTCACTCTGTTTTGCTCATCATTTGGAAACATCCCTATGATTCTATCGATCGTATCTTTAGCGCTGAGTGTATGGAGTGTTGAAAAGACCAAATGCCCTGTATTTGCCGCATTGATTGCTATCTCTATAGTCTCAAGATCTCGCATCTCACCGACAAGTATAACATCTGGATCTTCTCTCAGGGCTGATCTTAGCGCACCTTTAAAAGAGTTAGCGTCTATACCAATCGCTCTTTGATTGATAAAAGAGTTTTTATCTTTGTGGACAAACTCTATGGGGTCTTCTATGGTGATAATGTGTCTTTTTTGCTTCTGGTTAATTATATCCACAAGAGAAGCAAGTGTTGTTGATTTACCGCTACCAGTAACTCCGGTTACCAACACAAGACCTCTTGGAATATCTGTAAAAGTCTCTATAGATTTTGGAAGATTCAAATGCACAATTTGAGGAATCTCTTCCGGAATTGCTCTAAATACTGCGCTCAATCCATCAATTTGATGGAATATATTAACACGAAACCGACTCTCATTATCTTCAATCTTATAAGAGAAGTCAATTGATTTGTCTCTTTGAAGTGTTTCAAATTGAGATGCATCTGTAATCTCCTCAACAAGTCGTTCCATCTGGGTCTTAGAAAACTTCTCTTCTCCAAAATTAGTTAACACACCATCAATACGAACTCTAATGCCTGAGAGTGCTTTGATATGAAGGTCACTTGCATTTTTTTGCAACATAAATTTAAGGTACTGATCTAACTTTTTCTTCATAAATAACCCCTTTACATATTCAAAGAAAGACTAATCTTTTAACGCGTTCAATATCTCCTGGAAAGAGTCCTCAAATGCCTTTAGTCCGTCTTCTAAAAGTTTACCATAAACTTCATTCATATCTATACCGCTCTTTTTTAATGTCACAAAATAGCTCTCTATCTCTTCATCCGCAAGCGGGAGTTTAAAGCTATCTTGAGATCTTGAAGCATAGGCTTTTATGGTCTCAAGTGGGGCTGTATTGACACTATGCGTTGCAAAAAGTTCACAGATGTAATAATCAGAAGGCAGAGCCACCCCCTCTTTGACTCCCGTACTTGCGAAAAGCGTTCTCACCATAGGTGTGTTACTCTCTTCTATGATGTTATAAATTTTAGCAGCATTATAGATACCTGTTTTGGAGAGATCCAAGCCAAGCTCTTTTAATTTTTGATCCAAAAGTCTATCAAATCTACTCACGAACACAGATATAACAGCCTGCACTCTTCGACCACCACTATTTTCAAATATACTCATACCTTCTTTCATCGCTTTAACGCATCTCTTGGCTTGCTCCGGGGAAAAGATAAGTGTTGCATTGACAGAAATTCCCGTAGCCAAAAGTTGTCTCATGGCACTATAGCCGGCTTCTGTCGCAGGAATTTTGATCATAACATTAGGCTCGCCTATTGCTTTAAAGAGTCTTTTTGCCTCTTTAACGGTCGCTTTTGTATCGTTTGAAAGAAAAGGGTCAACCTCCAAGCTTATATAGCCGTCATTGCCCTCTTGATATGATTCTTTGAGTGCCTGTGCTGCCAATTTTATATCTTCGATAGCAAGAGCCTCATATTTCTCTTTTGGTTTCAAACCTTTAAGGTTTTCTAATTGATTTTTATATGCGGGGGATTTTCTTATCGCATCTGCGAATATTGAAGGGTTACTTGTGGCGCCGTTGATGATCTCGTCTTGAATCAGTTTTGGAAATTCATTTTTCAAAAAGTCTCTCTCTATAAAATCCAACCATAAAGAGAATGACCTATCTCTGTCAATCATTTTTATACTCCCAGAAAAATTGTTGCCATGAGCCTCTATCGCTCGGTTTTTTTAGCACGCTTTTTAAAGAATCAAGAAACAAATCTCTCTCAATCTCACGAGCACCCATCCGAACTAAATGATCGGTTTTAACCTGACAATCTATAAAATCATATCCTCTCTCTCCTAAAACATCACTGAGTGCTTTTAAACAAACTTTTGAGGCATCATTTTTGTGAGAAAACATCGATTCTCCAAAGAAAGCTTTTCCCATTGCCACACCGTACAACCCTCCAACAAGCTCACCATCAAGATAGCTCTCTACACTATGGGCAAATCCCATTTTAAAAAGCTCGCTATATGCTTTTTGCATTTGAGGGAGTATCCATGTCCCCGCTTGCCCGGCTCTTGGGGTCTTGGCACACGCTTGCATCACACCCTCAAAATCATTGTCAAACTTCACTTCAAAAACTCTTTTCTTAAGAACTTTATGTAAAGACTTTGAAACTTTAAGCTCCTCAGGATAAAGGATAAATCGTGGATTCGGAGACCACCATAGCAGTGGCTCGCCCTCACTAAACCACGGGAATATGCCTGCTTCATATGCGCAGAGTATTCTTTGTGGATGTAAATCGCCGCCATAAGCAAGCAGACCCTCATCGCATGCTTCTTTTGGGTTCGGAAAGGTGTAGTCTGCCCCTAGAGGTGGGATGATATATTCATCTTCATATAAAGAGCCCAAAGTTTACTCACCTACCTGAAAAGTTAAATTTTCTCCTTTGAAATCGACTTTGACTTTACCACCCTTTTTCAGTTTACCAAAGAGTATCTCATCACTTAATTGCTCCTTGATCTTCTCATCAATCACTCTTGCGATATGTCTTGCGCCGTATCGTTCATCGTAGCTCTTATCGGCGATGTATTTTCTAGCTTTTGCACCCAGGGTAATCGATATTTTCTTCTCTTTTAGTATGCTATTGAGTTTTTCTATCTCCAAAGAGACAATCTGCTCCAACGCATCTTGAGTGAGTGATCTAAACTTGACAACTGCATTGATTCTATTTAGAAATTCAAGAGAGAAAAATCCTTTGAGTGCATTCTCTTCTTTAATTCCCGTGTCACGATTGAAACCCATTATATTTGCCTCTTTGGTGCCCAAATTGGATGTCATAATCAAAATCACATGACTAAAATCACTCACTATTCCATTGTTGTCGGTAAGCTTTGCATCATCCATAATTTGAAGGAGTATATTCATCACATCAGGATGTGCCTTTTCAACCTCATCAAGCAATAAGACACTATGGGGATGCTTTTTAACAATCTCGGTAAGCAGTCCCCCTTGCTCAAATCCAACATATCCCGGAGGTGCGCCGATGAGACGACTTACAGAGTGTTTCTCCATATACTCACTCATGTCAATACGCGTAAAGTTAATATCCATCGCATTTGCAAGCTCTTTTGCAAGGGCTGTTTTCCCAACTCCTGTGGGTCCTATGAAGAGAAAATTTCCTATTGTTTTGTTCTCTCCGCTGATACCTGCATAGGAGCGTTTAATCGCTGTAACCAGAGAGCTTACCGCTTCATCTTGCTCTATGATTTTGGATTGTATCGCTTTTTGAAGAGATTTTAATTTTGAGATATCATCTTTACCCACAGAAGTTGCAGGAAGGGAGAGATTTTTAGCCACGAGTGCCTCTATCTCTTTAGTGCCGACTTTGACATCTTTTTTACCTCTAAGCATAAAACTTGCACCAACCTCATCAATGAGATCAAGCGCTTTATCAGGAAGAAATCTATCGTGGATATATCTTTGCGATAACTCTATAGCACGCTTAAGAGCCGCGTCACTAAACTTGATATGATGGTAGGTCTCATACTTCTCTTTCGCACCTTGAAGAATCTTGAGCGTATCATCAAAGCTCGGCTCAAGCACATCAATCTTTGTAAATCTTCTTGAGAGCGCTTTGTCCTTATCGAAAAAGTTTCTAAACTCAGCATATGTGGTCGCACCTATACATTTAAGCTCCCCTTTTGCAAGTGCCGGCTTTAAAAGATTTGAAGCATCCATGCTCCCGCCACTTGTTGCTCCGGCACCTACAAGCATATGAATCTCATCTATAAAAAGTATCGCATTATCGATCAAGACAATCTCTTTAAGAATGCCTTTGAGTCGCTTTTCAAAATCACCTCTATATTTTGTTCCTGCAACAAGCGAACCCATATCAAGCGCATAAAGCTTTGCATCTTTAAGAATATCGGGCACATCTTTTTTGACGATTTTAAGAGCGAGTCCTTCGGCTATAGCAGTCTTTCCAACTCCTGCTTCGCCGACTAAAAGAGGGTTGTTCTTTTTGCGACGACAGAGTGTTTGCATAACTCTATCTATCTCATTGATTCTGCCTATAACATCATCTATCTTCCCCTCTTGTGCAAGCTTTGTAAGGTTGATAGTGTACGAACTCAGCATTGACTCCTCTTCTGCTTCACTTTTCTCTTGCATGCCGATATCTTCACCCTCTTCGTCATAGCCATAGTGTGAAACAACTTCTAAGATATCTACTCTTTGTATCCCCTCTTCTTGAAGCAAAGAGACGCCAAAAGACTCCTCTTGTAAAAAAATGGCCGCGAGCATATCACCTATGCCAGCTGTGTTTCTCCCGGAGCTATCAAGGTGTTGCATCATATCTTTCATAGAACGCTCCAAAGAGATGCTTTGAAGCGGGTCGCTTTCTCTTTGGATTTTTGGAGTAAACTTTTCTATATACTCTCCCAACCTCTCTACATAATTTGCCACATCAACATCTAAAGCTCTAAGTATCTCTTGGCCCTCTTTGCTGTTAGCAATAAAGAGCATCACATGCTCGACGGTCAAATACTCATGATGATTTGATTTTGCATAGCTATGAGAATATCCAAGAACATCTCTAAGGGATTCTGTTGTATAGATCATGCTTACTCCTCTTCCAAAGTAGCCAGCAATGGAAATTCATGGGCTCTTGCTAACTTTGTTACCTGCTCGACTTTTGTAGCAGCTATCTCATAGGTGTATATACCACATAACCCTTTGCCTTTTTCATGGATATTGATCATGATTCTTTGCGCCTCCAAATTATTTTTGTGAAATATCTCGATAAGCACTTTGATAACAAAATCCATAGAGGTATAGTGATCATTATGGAGTATCACTTTATACATTCTAGGCGTATCAAGTAGTGTATCTGTCTGGGTCGATGTGTTGAACTGTGGCAAAATAGCTCCTGACGACTTTTATTTTGTTATAATATTTATACTAAAATTGTCTGAAAAAAGCAAGTGCAATTCTATCATCATGTATAATTCATCAAAGGATATTTTATGAAGACTCTCTTTATCGTCGCTACCAATACTGATGTAGGCAAAAGCTATGGCTCGCAAAAACTCATAGAAGCGCTCTCCAAAAAGGGGCTTCGCATCGGTGCATTTAAACCCATCGAAACGGGGGTAGAAAATGACGAACCTTCAGATGCCACAGCACTTTTAAACAGTGTCAAGCTATACAATAAAGCGTTTACAGATCTGTCTCCCAAGGATATCACTGCTTATACATTTAAGCTGCCTGCAGCGCCTTTTGTAGCTGATGTCAACAAAGAGATTGACATTGAGCTGATATTGACAAAAAAAGCGCAGCTACAAGAACTCTGTGACATTCTCATCATAGAGAGCGCAGGTGGATTGATGACGCCAATCAATGAAGAGTACAAAATGATAGATCTTATCAAAACTCTAGGAGCCAAAACACTCCTTGTTACCCCCTCGAAGCTCGGATGCATCAACGATACCCTCCTTGCAATGGAAGCACTCAAAAGAAGAGAGATAGAGTATGATTGGTGTGTCAATCTCTACAAAGACAAAGAGCATTTTGATACGATTACAAAACCCTACTATGATGCACTCTTTCCTCACTGGTGGAGCCTGCAAGAAGGGCTTGTGATCTATGTAAACAAAATAGTAGCATCTCATAAGAGTACACACTAAATATATTTATTATTAACTCCATATCTGTTATAATCTTATAAACAAAAAAGGATGCACAATGCAACATCTCATAGAAACAGATGATTTTGAGCTTAAAGAGATACTCTCAATCTTAGATGATGCAAAGAGATTCAAAAAAGAGCGGGTTAATCCCGTAGCACTCCTTAGAGATAAACTTCTCTTTACTCTTTTTTTTGAAAACTCCACAAGAACACGAAGCTCTTTTGAGGTGGCTGCTAAAAAATTGGGCGCTGCTGTTGTCCATTTGGATCCTACGAGAAGCTCAACAAATAAAGGCGAAAGTATAGAAGATACCTTTGCCAACTTAGGAGCAATGGATCCTGACGGGATCATTATCCGCCATGAAGATAATGATATCGCTAGAAAGCTTGCCGATATGAACCTTGCTTCTGTCATCAACGCAGGTGCAGGCAACAGAGCACACCCAACCCAAGCACTCCTTGATCTCTTTACGCTTAAAGAGCATTTTGGAGAATTAGAAGGCAAAAAAGTAGCTATTATAGGTGATATAGCTAACTCCCGCGTGGCGAGCTCACTTCTTTTGCTGCTGCCTCGATTTGGAGTTGAACTTAAACTAGTAGCTCCTAAACCTTTTATGCCGCAGGAAGCTTCATGTGAAAAATATGAAAACATAGCTGATATTATCGACGATATCGATGCAATCATATCACTAAGAGCACAGCTAGAACGACACAAAAAACCTATCTTTGATGACTATAGCACCTATGCGTCCCACTACTGCATCACCGAGGAGATATTGGACAACAGAGATATCATAGTGATGCACCCGGGACCCGTGATGAGAAACATCGATATCTCCGATGAAGTGCTAAGTGATAGTAGATGCAAAGTGCTCACGCAAGTCAATAACGGTGTTTACGTCAGGATGGCTGTACTTAAAAAGCTTCTCATAGACTCATAATGCTCTATAATCACAAAGAGGGTATCGCGGAACTCAACCGATTGGGCGCTGAGCGAATACCTTTTTTATTTATCCTCTCTTTTGATAAAAAGCAGATATTCATCTCACCGCTAGATGAGCTTGATGATGATATATTTTACAAAGTGGACACAATACGCAATTTTGATCCTGAGCCACTTACAAAAAAGTATGACTTTAAAACATACCCTATACCATATTTACGCTACAAAAAAAGCTTTGAAGCTATCTTAGAAGAGATACGATCAGGCAACACCTACTTGCTCAATCTCACTTTTCAAACTCCAATCGAAACTGACCTCAACCTCTATGAGATATTTGCGGGCGCAAAAGCAAAATATAAACTCTATTTTAAAAATCAATTTATCTGCTACTCGCCTGAAAAATTTATCGAGATAGAAGATGAGACTATCTCGACCTATCCGATGAAAGGTACAATCGATGCCTCCTTAAAAGATGCACAAAAAAAGATGCTCGAAGATAAAAAAGAGCTTGCTGAACATACGATGATTGTTGATCTGATGCGCAACGATCTTGGTATCATCGCAAACGATATACAAGTCAAACGTTTTCGCTATATTGATACCATCACGGCAGGTGAAAAAAAGTTGCTTCAAGTCAGCTCCCATATCGAAGGTCATCTTGAGCTTAATTGGCAAGAGAGGATAGGTGAAATCCTTGATAAACTCACTCCCGCAGGCTCCATTAGCGGCACACCAAAAAGAAGCACTCTAAATATCATAGAAAAAACAGAAGATTATGAAAGAGGTTTTTATACGGGTGTGTTTGGCATTTTTGAGGGTAGCTCCTTGCACTCAGGAGTGATGATTCGGTTTATTGAAAAGATAGGCGATACACTCACCTATAAAAGCGGGGGTGGTATCACAGTAGATAGTGACATCAAAAGCGAATATGAAGAGCTTAATCAGAAGATATATCTCCCTTTTTAGTCACTATAAACACATCTAGCATTACTAAAACTTATCGACCACTTATACTTTCTATCATCGCTAACTTTTATGATATAAGGCTCGCCGCTTTTTCTCCATAGATCAACCAAAAGTGTGTCTTGAAATTTTGTGTCTTTTGATGCAATTATCACTGCGTTATGCTCATTGAGTTTATCTATATTGGCGACTACCGGCAAAAGTGTGAGCGGTGCAACTTTTGGCTTTAGCTTCAAAAGAAGTGCATCTCTATACTCCCAACAGAGCCCTTTCTCTTTGAGCCCAATATTGACTAAGAAATTATTGAACCAAGGAAGCGGCAAGGGGTCAAACTCCTCTTTTATCTCTTGTGATACAGTTAAAATATTTTGAGAAATCAATTGTGCCCGTTTGGTATCGAGTTTTTTATCAAGGGTTTGAAGTTGAATCGCTAAAGAATCAGAACTGATAGCAGGTTGATTGCCACACGCACTCAATAGAAGTGCTAAAAGAAAAAAGAGAGTAAACCTAATGGATACTTTGAGCAAAAATCACTCCATCGATACCTATTTTTGCTATAACTTCGAGTTCGCTCTCATCTTCTATCATGGTGATTACTTTTGCACTCCAAAGATACTCATTGGCGATTGCTTGTATCTCTTTTGCAACATCTTGAGCACAAAACAGATAAGAAGCGCCAAGCGCACTTGCTATAAGTGCCTCTTTGATGCTCTTTACTTCAAGTGCACAATCAACATTTTGCTCTTTGCAATAAGTTACGATATCCAAAGAGTTCAAGTCCAATAAAATAATAGTGCTTGAAGGGGTGCTCGCTATCTCTTGTTGAGTGCTTACCTTACACCAAGGTCTGCTTGGGATAAGATCATATCCAAATATCAGCATCACTTCCTCCTGCAATCACTACAATAGACTTTATCATCTAACACTTTTGTTTCATCTTCGCTTACAAATGCCCCACACTCGTCACACTGAACCATCGTCTTTGAATCATCTTTTGATCTTGGCAATGTAAATTTACCGCCAAACATTTTATACAGAGCAAATCCAATGATTAAAAAAAGTATAATTTTAAGCAACATCAACACTCTTTATGTACAGATAGTTTCTTCTGTTTTTTTGTAATATATCATAAGATAGCTGATAGCTTGATATCCCCTCAAGCTCATCAAAAACCCTGCTGCCTTTGTAGAGCAGATACTGTGTCTTTGCTCCTCGCACATCTTTTGTGAGTGAGAGCATCATGCCGACATCACTCACTGCTCTTGAGGTTATGAGATCAAACTGCTCTTTGAGCTCCTCTACTCTTTTTTGCTCAAAAGTGACATTATTCATCCCCAAATCCAAAGCAACAAAACGCATAAATCCGACTCTTTTTTTGATAGGCTCACAGAGTGTAAAGTGCGAATCTTTGAGAGCAATAGCCAGCACAAGACCCGGGAAACCCGAACCTGTGCCGACATCTAAGATGTTTTTTGGAAAGTCTATCTTTGTTATTGGGTAGAGTGAATCAAGGATATACTCATAGACACCTACTCTATCTTTTGCGCCTGTGAGGTTATGAACTTTATTCCATTCAAGGAGGATATCTGCAAATCGCTCAAGTGCTTGAATGCTCGCTTTTTGAAGCTGCAGCCCCTCATCTTCTAAGATGCTTTTTAGATCCGGCATCGCTTTAGAGCAGATGCCCCATCTGCTCTTTTTTTACCTTCAAATACCCCTCATTTTGTTCTGTAGGATTGGTAATAAGAGGCACTCTCTCGACAATCTTCGCACTCTTTAAACTACTTATTTTTGAAGGGTTATTGGTAATCAGTTTGATCTCTTTGATGCCAAAATACTCCAAGATAAAATCAACAACATCATAGGTACGCTCATCAGCCTTGAAGCCAAGCTTCAAGTTTGCCTCTACGGTATTGAGTCCTTGATCTTGTAGGGCATAGGCATTGACTTTGTTGAAGAGTCCTATGTTTCTGCCTTCTTGACGATGATAGATGACCATACCACCCTCTTTGTGGATGAGTTTCATGGCTGCGTCAAGCTGTGCACCACAATCACATTTACTTGACCCAAGAACATCACCTGTTAAGCACTCGGAGTGCACTCTTACAAGCGGTGTTTCAGGCATAGATTCTGTATATATAGCTAGATGTTCTTGTTCTCCCTCCTTGAATGACCGGATGATAAAATCACCGTGTCTTGTGGGGAGTTTTGCTTTTTCTGATACTTTAATCTCATTTTTCATAATCGGGATTATACCTTAAATGTCATAAATCTAGAAGTTTTTTAGGAGAATTTTTATCTCTTTTTCAACTAATGCTTTATGAAGCAGGTATCGGACGATAAAATGAAGATTTAAATAAAATTTATCTTGGCCTTTATCTCATCATCTATTTTCAGATCATCTGTAGTCAATTTCGTACCATAAGAGAAGTTAGCTTTTTTTGTTCCCATCATTTGCCACGATCCAACACCATTACTGTTTGCACTGCTTACGCTATAATGAGAACCAACGATACCGAGTGCCTGCATCAACTCATCTGTAAATTCAATAGTAGCTTCATATCCTACCGTTTGTATATGCCCATTGGTTTCAAAATCCTCTTTTTGGCATTGTCCATCTTTTGAAACATACATGGCGATATTTTCAGGAATCTGCTCTAGGTTTTCTGCGCCCAATGTAATCGTACAACTATCATTTATGCAACTATATCCGGATGATAAACCATCGGGTGCAACTACGGATTTGAAGAACATATCATCTTCACTTCCTGCCGGCTTACATAGATTAATCCCTTCATATTGAAGACCTTTTTTCTCTTTCAGCGGAACCGTAATGCTCACATGTCCATCTTGTATTTCTATCTTTTGATTTATAGACTGCTCAGTTTGCCCAAAAAATGATTCATCCGCCATTGCCGTACCATATTGAAATCCTCCAACGACACCTACGGCTATCGGTATAACTATTATTTTTAAAAGTCTCATCTCTTTTCCCTATTGGGTGTTTATGTGTTTAGAGTATTTTATCTAAAAAAATATTATACAATCAATAAAAAATATTTTGCTAGACATCAAAGTTTTCTTGGCTACAATGATAAATAAAATAAAGGTTACCAATGTATCGTTTTCTTTTTAACATGACTGCTTCTGTCGTAGTTTTTTTTAGTTTTTTAGCTTGCTCCAACTCGGAAAACAATTCTTATGTGGATGCTGAGGAAACAAGGTCTGGGCAAAGTCTTTTTGACTTGTCGTGCTCTAGTTCTACATCATGCACCCAAACCGCTAACACATATCTAGTTCAAGTTGATGGTTTATATATTGAACCGAATCAAGAATTTATCGATAAATGCCTCACAGATAGAGCCATCAATGCTCCAATAAGTATCTATTGCAAACAGATGATTTTACCAGGAGATAGTGAAAGCTTTAACGCCTCTGCCGAAGTGATTGAACATCTAAAAAAGAATGGACTTAATCCAACGGATGATGATGTAAGTAGAAGAATCAAAATAGCAGAAGATAAAATTTATAACAATCAATAGTCATAGTTATGCCTTATAAGCCTAGTTATTTCTCCTTTATCGGGGAAAAGATAGGTGTATCCAAAAAATCTTTGGATCTAAAGTTACGAACTATTGTCTACGCTTCTTCTCGCCCTTTGAATGACTGGATGATAAAATCACCGTGTCTTGTAGGGAGTTTTGCTTTTTCTGATACTTTAATCTCATTTTTCATAATCGGGATTATACCTTAAATGTCATAAATCTAGAAGTTTTTTAGGAGAATTTTATCTTTTATTTATTTTATCAATAAATGCTCAATATCTTCAACTCCTCAAACTCTTTTTTCGCCTTAACTGCAAAAGCAAGCATATATAAAAAACTTGTTGTAATATGTGCGCCAATGATACCATATATCCCAAAATAGTAAGTCAAAATAACACCCGATACAAACAAAATGGACAGTAAAATAAAGAGTGTTTTATTGATATAGTTTTCATATCCGCCATAAAGCAAGAATCTCATAGAGAGATTGCCTATTTCTAGCAATATTTGAGAAAAGGCTAAAGCTATCAGCCCATAGTAAATAACTACATATCCTCCGTTTTCTCCGAAATGCGCAAGTATCGCTTTACCAAAGAAGATGAAAATCAAAAATAACAGAGCAAAAAGGATAAATACACTTTTATTTGCTTTATAGATCAAGCTTTGCAAAGCAGGAAAATTTACCTTATCTTTGATAAATTTACTAATGTTGGGTGATAAAAATATGCCTGATGATTGAGAAATGAGACTAAATAGCCCAATCAAAATCACCACGAGCGAATAATGCCCTATGATATCTTCATCTTCATGCACTATATCTAAAATGATTTTATCGATATATAAAAAAAGTAAAAATATCAAATTTGAGAGCATATACTTTATGGAGCTTTTCTTCCACTCTCTGTGCTCGTCAAACTGAGATAATTCTTTTGAAAAAAAGAGACTAAACGGCAAATCAATTCCGCTTTTTTGGCTATACAAGATGGCTGTAAAAACAGTCAATATAAAAAATACTGCCATATATACTACGACCAAAGCAAAATCATTCTCTTTGATAGATGCAAGACCAAATAGGAAGAAAAATGTCACGATCAGTAAAAGATATCTTAATACATTATCTATAAATGCCGAAATAAAAGTATAGTTATGGCTACGAAGATAGACGATAATCAAAGCATATATTGCCGCGATAGGTGTTGCTATGAGCATCAAAAAAGAAGTATGAATAGCCTCTATGTTTCTAAATATCAAAACAAACAAAGAAGCAAAAATCAGAAAAACAATAAAAAGTAAAAGAATTTTTTTTATAAAGTAGAAATTCCACCTTATAAAATCCATCGAACTATTCTCTTTCTCCAATAGAGGGATATATCTCATGGCGCTTATTTCTGTCCCTAAAAGTAAAAAAGTTGATACGATCATCAAAACATTGAGCCCGATACAAAAATCCCCATAAGCTGCGGGTGTTAGATTATGCGTTAAATAACGATGCAATAAAAGATTCAATAGATATCCTACCGTTGAGACAAGTATGATGTAAAAGGCGGAATTTTTAATTATTTTCATCTGATTGCAACCGGCATCATCGGACTAAGTCCGAAAGGATTACTAAAGCCATATGTTCTAAAATTTAAAAATTCACCATTAAAAAATTCCACTCGAAGCTGCCCCTTGTATGGTTCAATTTGCTTTCCATTTTCGTCTTCATAATATATACTTTCCGCTTCAAAATACTCTTGTGCGATATAAAAATCCGCCTCTTCTTTTATAATTTTTTCAATGATTTCGACAGAAGGCTTTATATAAACTCCTTCGGTATGATAATTGTCTATGGGCTTGAGAACAAAATTTTTCGAATTTCCGAAAAAAGAGTACAACTCTTGTGCATTTGTAAAATTATTGACCATAGCAGATTTTAATGTTATACTTTTTAGGGCAGCCTCATCATCTTTACTTAAACCATAGTCTAGATTATCTAAATTGGCAAGAGTATTTAAAAATCTTTTATCACCAATCGTCCAGCACCAAGGATTTGGGAAAAAGTATTCCGGTATCTTTTCAAAAAGTGTTGTGTAATTTAAAAATTCATCTTTGTTATGTTCCCAATTTCTTGGAATCACTATATTGAACACTCCATCATACTCTTCATTATCCCACATTGGTCTGTTGTTATCTGAAATGCCTGCATCTTTTGCATATACAACTTTGGCATTCAACCCATTTTTATTTAAAAAATTCTCTATATATCTATAGTGATCAAGATAGTGCTCACTTCGACCTAGATGATTAACACATAATGCTATTTTATCACCATCAAATCTCTCTTTTAAAAAATCTGCCAATCTTCTCTCAAAGCCATCAGTAAAAATTTCAAGTTCAAAATTAAAACTTTTTGCAAAAAGTTTTAGGAAAAGTTCTATCAATCCAAAATGCCCCGGCATAAAGAAATTTAATTCTATCAATCGTATCTCGTCGCCATCTATATGAAAATCAGCACTTCCAAAAAAATCAGATTTTTTAACTTCTATTTTAGGCAAAAACCAGCCTCTTTGATATACACTTTCTTGATACTTTTTAGAGCTTAGAAGATGCATGATTGAAGGCAAAATAGCCTCTTTTATTTTTGTGGCATTTGTTTTTTTCAAAAAATATGGACCCGTAGAAAGCGCATAAAGCTTTCCTACCTCTTTTTTAAAATCATTTTGGTATTGTCTATACCTCTGCGGCGTATATTTTTCATGGTAATATCTTTTATACTCTTGTATCACATCTATCCTTTGTGGAGATAAAATCTTTTTGCGTCAATAATATTTTCTTAAGTTCGCCTCTTTTTATTTTCCCCAAGTCAGTTCTAGGAATTAATTTTACAAAATATATTCTTGAGGGAATTTTGTAGCTATAAAGATTAGTTTTATCTATTTTAAAATGCTTTTTTAGCATAGTAACTATTTCTTCAACGAGTTTGACTTGATTTGTCAAATCATCAATAACAATTGCCATACATAACTCATCTGCCCCAATTTCTGTTTCAACAGAAGAGACTCCCACATCATAAACTAGTTTATGCGTAGCGATAATGGTTTCTACCTCGCGAGGGAAAACTTTAAGTCCATCCAAATTAATGGTCTCTTTTGCTCTGCCAAGCACGGTAATATATCCTTGCTTATCGACGAATCCAATGTCTCCCGTTTGAAACCAGCCATCTTGCAATGATTTATCTTCTTCATACAAATACCCCGCCATGACATTCTCACCTCGTATAAATATCTCACTCTGATTATCTATCCTTATCTCAATTCCTTTTGCAGGTCTTCCTGTTGTGTGTTCAAAGCCTATATTTTCCCTACATACATTAACAATGCTTCTACTTGCTTCTGTTGAACCATAATATGTGCAAAACCGAAGATCGGGCAAGAGATCAAGAAGTTCTTTTATAGTCTCTTTTTTCATCGGCATAACATTAGCCAAGGCATACTTTAGGGTTGTTGCTGAATTTTTAAATTTATCTTTATGGGTTTTAAGTATCTTACCTATAATACCGGGAGTCAAAAGAACACCTGTTATATTTTCTTGCACAAGAGTGTCTAAAAAAACAGTAATGCTCTGCTCATCTAAATTTGCGTAGAGCCCGGGATACAGTCGTGCATAATTTCCTAAAAACATGCATGCATGAAAATGCCCAAGTCCTCCTGTTGAACCAAGCGGAAGCAGTATAATCTCCCTTTCTCTCTCTTCTTGCATCTGTGCTAGCTCAATCAATGTCTTAGTAACAAAAATAACATTTTTTTGAGTTGTAACTACCGCTTTTGGCGAAGATGTCGTCCCACTCGTAAACATGATATAGGCTATTTCATTTACATCTTCTTTGTATGTAGGCTCAAGTGTATCATCAGATACAAACCCAAATACCTTTGCCTTGAGATGATTGCCTGCAAATTTATTGCTAATTACTGCTTTTGCTTTAGTGTGCTTGATAGCAAACTTTATATATTCATCTTCACGCTCCGGATATGTATGTACACTAATCGCACCGATATTGAGTAAAGCGATATAGGTGATGAGATGTTCAATTTTTTTATCTAGATGAATTATGACAAAATCTCCATTTTGTATCCCATGGTTTAGTAAACAAGTTGAAAATCTTGCTGTTTCATCATAAAAATCTTGAAAACTCCATGCTCTATCTTCGTCTTTTAGAAAGATTTTATCAGGACTGCTTTGAACTCTTTTTTTGAGATAAGACACAATAGTGTTCATCCTGTCTTCTCCTTGGGCTGTTCCAATTGTTGCAAAACCAAATGAAGCGGATTGACAAATTCAAATGCATCAAGAAGGTTTATTGTCTCTTTGTCTGCATATGTCTTAATGCACTCTATTGCAACCGGAAGCTCAGTGCAACCGAGCAATACTTTTTTTATTTCATAATCTTTAAGTGCTTTAAACAAAGGTGTACTATTTTTTAGAATTTTATCTTTATCAAAAGTTTTAACACCATCAATTATTGATGATAAATATTTTTTTTGTGTTGTTGGAGCAAAGATATCATCAAGAAAAAAGAGATTTTCTACTCCATTATAGAGCCTATTTTTGGCAGTAAAATCAGTCTGCAAAACGATACTTTTTTTATCAAAAAATATATCAGAATATTTTTTTACCCCATCAATAAAAGAATAAAAAATAAGTTTGTTTTGAAAATTACTACGAGAAATAATATCTTGTATATATTTATGAGCACTATTGCATAAAACAATGAGTTCTATTTTCTTGTTTTCGGGACACAATTTAATAGCACTGTTAAGTGCAGATAGAAGATATTGAGGCACCTCGGTATCCATTCTTCGCTCAGGAATTCCGCAAGCTTGAAAGAGCGTGATAGAGGCACTATTGCCTATCATATTGATTACATCTTTTGCTCCATGAACTCCTGCTAATGGGCCCATACCCCCAAGAAGAAGAACATGCTTATCTTGTGTGTTATTTGAAACCATGGAAAAAGCACAACACTCAAAAACTTGATCTCGAACCTTCACTCCTTGGGATTGAAACTTTTTGGCACTACTCTTTAACAGCATTTCATACTCATCAAGATAACACATCATCTCATTAGTATCTGTAGCTTTTTTAAAGAATGTCGGCTTAAAATCAATCATCAGTTAGTCAAACTTTTTTGCTATTGTCTCTATTGCCTCACATACTCTATCTATATATATTGAAATAACTTCACTCATAATCTCGGTTGATACTTTTTCTTTTGATGCTTTTTCATATTTTTCTATCGCATTAATTACTGCCATAAAGTGATGAATCTCTGTTTCATATTGGTTATGCACATCTATGTATCTTATAGCATCTTCCAGCTCTTCTCCTTTTATGCCATAAAAATTCTCCATGCTATATTTAAAAGTCAGAAAAGAGTAGGCGTACTCTGCATGATTATAGAATTCCGAGAACATATTGATGCAAAGTGCATATGGTATAGACTCAAGTAGCATACTTTTATACACCCAACTAGCAAAATCATTTGCCTCTTTTGTATCATATTTAGCAAGTTTCCATTCATCACTTTTTACCATCGAGAAAGCAAATTCATCATACAGTTGTCCATGAGAGATAGCATCAAAACCCATGCCCAAATCCTCATGACTGGTTTTTGCATTATAAGCAGATGACTCTAAAAAAGCTAACTTTTGCTCTTTATCTTCGCTCGCCATTCCAAGCTGATTCAATCTGCAAGAAAGTCCATATATCGGTAACATTTTCAAATGTGTTGCTTTCCATCCATTAAGAAAAAGATTCATAGTTTCATCTGAGTATTTTTTACTGCACATTTTTTCAAATGCTCTCTCTAAAGATGAAAATTTATCAGCTTTGTTTTGTACTGATTGTTTAATAGTTTTCTTTATATCACCCTCGGGTAACATATCCAAAACTTCCCCCATAGTTGCAATCATTGTTTTTTGTATGTTGAGTTCCATATTTTCTCCTTTTTGTTCTATTAGTTTATTACAATTATTTTGAATATTATATAAAGATAATTGTTTTATAATCAATTTATAAAATAAAATGACAACTTATAGAGCTATTCTATTTACTTTTATCGGGAAAAAGACGGGTGTATCTGAGAAACCTTTGAGTCTAAAGCTACGAATCATTGTCTGTACTTCTGATGAAGTTAAAAATTGTAGTAAAAGTTGCGCATTATCATAACGCTCTTTACTAATCCTCTTAGGTGTTCCAACAGCTGCAAGATAGGGTCTTTGAAGTGATTCATCCTCTATGATAAATCCCGTAACATTCGGATCATAATGTTTTTGCATCAAAAAAGGGATCACACCAAACAGGGTATAGGCGTCATTGGCAACAACTTGATCTAAAAAACCGTTTGCCTTTTGCGTGAAAATAATCTTTGGCTGAAATGCATACCGCATGCTTATCGCATGAAATACCTCAAAAGTCCCGCCACTCGCATGGATTAAAAAATTACTTTTTGAATCAGCTATCTTTTGAAGTGCGCTTTGAAGAGTATCGCCTTGTTCCAATTTGGCTGGATTTGTTTTAGGCGCGATGAGCATCTGTGAGTTATGCATCCAAGGAGTCAAATCCTCTATGATACCCTCAGCCGCTAGATTTGCTATGGTATCGCTCGAGTGCATCGTCACAAGATCAACATCATGACTTTTGCAATATGGGCCTATGATCCTTTTTGGTCCGGTGATAACAAGTTCTGTCTTTATCCCATATTTTTTCTCAAAAGCCGTAGATATCTGATCCCACAACCCGCTCATGGTGATCCCACCGATAACAGCAACCCGTATAGGTTGCGTTTGAGCAAAGAGAGCGGTAGAAAACAGAAGGGCGATAAAGAGAAATATCTTTTTGATCAAAACATATATTCCATCGATACAAAAAACTCTCTTCCTGGCATCGGGAAGGCTCTGTCATAACCGTAATTTTTATCAGTGATATTTTTCACTCCAATCTCTGCTGTGAGTGCTTCTGTCGGAGTATAGATCAACTTAGTATCAAAAGTAGCAAATGTTTGTGCTTTTACATAAGTTCTATCCATCTTTTGCTCATACCCTCCTTCTCTAAATTTCATATTTCCATACAATGAAAGATGAGGATAAATCTCAGCTTGTGCATAGAAAAAGAGTTGGTGCTCCGGCACATCGGTCATTTTTGCTTCACTGTCACTTTTATCTTTAAGAGAGATGTAGGTGTAATTACCGCCTACTTCATAGATATCTTTTGTATAACTCACATCAAACTCAACACCTCTATGTTCAAAATCACCTATATTTTGATTTTGCGAGATATCATTTACAGAATCAATAATGACACTTTGAATCGCATCATCGATTCTTGTCACAAATCCTGCGATACCCAATTTAAGATTTTCAAAATTTTTACTATAGTTGAGCTCGTAATGAGTTGATTTCTCAGCTTTAAGATCAGGATTTGGCTCAGCTGAACCGAGTCTTCTGCTATATCTATCTTTCATTGAAGTAAGATATGTTTTTCGAGAAATACTTGCCCTTAGAGCGCTTGTAACATCAGGCTTATAGACAAGTGCAACCTGTGGATTGAAACTATCCGATGAGCCAAGAGGGATCGCCTCTGTTGCAGAAGACTCATCCCAAGCGTAATCGCCTTCTTTTCTATCATAACTTATACCTCCCAAAAGCTGCCACTTATCTGCGATCTCATAGACATCTTCTATACCAAGCGAGAGTGTGGTGTCCTCGTATCGATCTACTAGCTCTTCACTCGAATCTGTCTTACTGATATCATACCCTCTATGCACATCTTTTTTATAATTAGCAGAAAGTGTGAGATCATTTTTGTCAAAATTCATCACATACTCTAAACGCGTGCCATAACTATAATCATCATATCTGCTTTTAAAGGTAAAGCCTTTAGTATTAAATGTACTGTAAGTATCATCGGCATATGAGTAGAGAGAATTTTTGATTTTGTCATAGTAAGCTAAGGCTTTAAAGGTGCTATGCGCAAACCTCTTCTCCCCTGCTACATACATCGTCTCCTTATCCCAATAAGGCCAATCCCAATATTTCGTCTTGCTATACTCAGTATCTGTTGCAGGCGGCTGCTCTTTCTCGCCTTTTTGATTGATATACCCAAATGCTATCTCGCTTGTCTCATCGATAAAATACCCCACCTTGAGATTGATCTTTTGATCTTTTGTTTTTGAACGCAAGCGATCCCCCTCGGGTTGAGATGCAGTTGCCTCATAATCATCACTCAATCTAAAGTGATCTTGATTGGCATAGGTTGCCCCTAATTGGATATAGTATTTATCTTGTTTTGTGCCGACATTGAGCGAGGTAACCTGTTTTGCAAACTCTCCACTGCTGTCAAAAACAAGTTCGCTTTTTACATTTCCCTCAAAAGCTTTTGTCGGTTTCTTGGAAATCACATTGATGACACCACCCATTGCATTGGCTCCATATGCAACCGATGAATACCCTTTTGATACATCTATCTGCTCGATATCTGTTGTGAGAAATCTAGCATAATCAAAATTACCGTCATAAGGCACATAGACAGGAATACCGTCTATAAAAAATCCTACTCTTTTGGCATCAAATCCCCTGACATAGAGTGTAGACTCTGCTCTACCTCCCTGTTCTTGCTGTGTCACGCCACTCATAGTATCTAGTGCTTCACTGACTGTTAAAGCATTACTTTTTTGTATTGAGCTTGCCGTAATCGTCTCTTCAAATGCTCCATTACCCGATCTATTATCATCCAATGAATCGATAACATTGATCCTCCCAAGATCAAATGCCTCCCCATGAACATTTTGTATCAATAACCCCGCAACCACTACCGATAGAACTATTTTTTTCATATGAACTCCTCTATTAAATTTCATTATATATATTTTTATATAACGATATGTAAAACAATCCCTAAAAGAATTATGCAAAAATCATACCGTTATATACTTAAATATATAATGATACATAAAAAAATTGCCGTTTTCTATGGCAACAAAGGCTTTAAGCGCCTTTATTGTCTTCTATTGACTCTTCGCCCTTTGGAGGAATTGGGGCGATATAGCCGATAAGCAGCATAAGTGCGCCGACCACAAGGAAAGAGATAACTCGCTCAAGCGTACCGCTATTTGAGAGCTCCACAAAGAAGAGTTTGAGAACCACAAGGATAAGGAGTGTCATGCCCGATATCCAAAGAAGTCTATTTTTTCTATATTTTGATAGGAACATAACACTCATCGCCAAGATACTCCAAATGATAGAGATGCCGGCCTGGAAGTAGATATTGGCATAAAGTGCATCAAATGTATAAAATACTCCTTGATAATAACTCACACTTCTCGCAAAGATCACGGAGATGAGCACAACAACAAGCAACGCAAACACTCCGGCAATCGGCCTAAGACTCCCTTTTGAGAGTATCTCATTTTTATATATCCATAGTCCCATCACTGCTACACCTATGATCTGGATGATATCGAGAGGATTGATCACAGGCAGGTAAGAAGGGAGATACAGAAAATCATTTATGAAAAATCCGCCAATCTCCCAAAGCAATAAAAACACCAAGATGCCCCCAACACCCACAAAACGATAACCCTCTTGATATTTTTTAAATCTTGCAGGCACAAGCGTAAATATCAAAAGCACACAAGAGAAAATTATAGGCACAAGAGCCAAATCTATATAGTTATATATCTGCGGAGCAAAGGATTCTCCTTTTGTTATCGATGTCAATTGATACAGCACTTCAAGCGTCATCAAGAGAGTAATCATCCACAACTGCGCGATATGAATGATGATATTTTTTATCCACTTCTCATCAAATATATATAAAAGATAATACCCAACAGCGAAAAAGAGTGGCAGAGCCGCATAACCGATATCTGCAAAAGGATGTGCATAGATATAGAGTTTACTCAAAGAAAAAATCACAATACCGCCGGCAACGATGTAGAGTTGTAAAAAAGCGATAAGCTTATCCCATGCGAGTGCTCTGCCGATAAAAGAGAAAAGAAGCCCGCCTAGAGTGATATAGAGAAGCAGACCATAACCCATTTCACAACTTACCAATCGTTCACTCTGGGTTGTACCGGCTATAAACCATGCGACAAATCCCAAAAGCAAAAATACAAAAGACATATCGTGATCAAAGCTGTTTGGCCCTTTTTTCCACAAGAGATATGCTGTTATAAAAAATGAAGTAATGACCAACAAATATTCAAAAAATAGTATGTTCACAAATGGTGTTGCAAATGTTTTTTCATAACTTATCAGTAAAAATGCTAGAGCAGCACCTGTTTGTAAAAACATAGCAAAGTATTTTGCATACTCGCGATTTTGTTTGAGTGATGCCCATATGATCGCTGAAGCCTCAAGTGTCCAAAGTACGACAGAGATATCTTTATCAAATGTATATGGAATCGCCATTGTAAGGAAAAGTGTGCCTATGGCCAAAAAAGACTCGGCAAGCAAGCGCATCTTCTCGACACCAAAAAGAAATTTTGAAAGCGATAGATAGATGACTCCTGCCGCAACGGCACTCAAAGCAACTCCATCTTCAAAGTTGTGCACTAAAGAAGATTGTAACCCAAAGGCAACAAGAGGCAATCCAAAGACAAGTGTGGAGTCCATATAGCTATCGATTTTAAACGGCTTTCTCCATGTAAAAAGGATAGAGATAACCAAGAAAAAAACAAAAAAGAGCAATAAAAATGGCTCTGTAGTCGCAAAAAATGCAGGGTCATACCGCAATACACCCCAGATGGTTGCGATCCCAAAGGTAAAGATAAACCCTGTGAGATTGAGCACACGCCAAGAGCGATACCAAGCTATGATGACTATCCCCGCATCAAGCATCGCATAGTAGCTAAAGAGTGCGACATGAGAGCCACTATTATTTGAAGTTAAAATCGGCACTAAAAACCCACCGGTGATTGCAAAAAGTGCGAGAGCAAGAGAGTTTTGATAGACTGCTAAAAACGTACCCATCGCTACAAGCAAGAACATGATGCCAAAAGCAACTTCGAGATCAATAAGCAGATAGATTTTTGCTGCAACAAAAACGACGAGATAGAGTGTCGCTATACCAATCCCTTGGAGTATAAGCCCATAGCTCCCTTCTCTTTCTCTAAACTTCCAGCCAAGCCCAAGTAAGACCATGCCCACTAACGCGATAGCACCAAGACGCATCTCGATAGTCACGACATTGTGCTCGATGGCATAATTTGCCAAAAATGCCAATCCAAAGAAGAAGACAATCCCACCAATCTTTACAGGGACATTTCCTTGCGTAAAGAAATTTTTGATAGCACCAAAGAGATCAAAAGAAGGCGTTTGAACTTTTGGGACATAAGGCTGTTCAGCTTTTGTGGCAACCACATCTTCTTTGACGGCAAGCACCTCTTCTTGAGGTATGCTTATCTGTTGTGGGCTCTCTTGCTCTTGTGCAACATTTTTTGTCTCTTCGATAGCATCTGAGCTTATCGTTTGTGGACTCTTAGCCCCATCTTCGATAGCATACTTCGATCTTTTTAGCTTGTAGATATCGCTTTGTAGTAAAGTGAGTTTTTTGTTAATATTGATGATGTAGATAAATACTATAACAAACAATATTATGGAGATTGCGGTCATATAGAGCTCCTAGCAAGATGGTGTTGAAATTAAAGTTTTTTAGTGAATTAAATGTTTATTATAACAATATTTTTTGATTATTGTTATTTTCATTCGTTTCTACGCAAAGGACGTCTCTTGTCTATACATTAATCCATTCCCACCAAGACAATCGAGAACAAGAGAAGTTCCTTTTTTAGGTTATTATCACCACCACCTTTATTCTTGATTTATTGTAAATTATGCTTTAGATTAGCAACTGACCCCTCTATATTTATCTCCATTATTTGAGTACATACATAGATGATTTAAAAAATCATAAACTGTTTTTTCCAAACCAATTAACCCTTGATGCATCTGCGCTATTTTCAAGATAAAGTTTTATTTTTTTCTTTGCCATAATAAATTTGCCCGTAAAAAATCCACTAAAAAATAAAGCTACTCCAACAAATACAAAAAATCCTATTCTCACATTACACTAGTGCTTTTAAAATATATTTTCTTTGCGAAAACAAACATAAAAAAATAAATGAGGGTAAAATAAATGAGGGTAAAAAGTACTGCATACATATTTGATACAAAAAATGATACAAATGATAATAAACCGATATAAAAAATAGTCGGATATAGATAATTATCGTTATTTTTGTATTTTAAGTAAAGATATAAAGGTAATGCCAAGATCAAATTAAGAACAAAAAACAATAAAGATGCTATGAGGCTTGCAACTAGCTTTTCTGAGCCCATCATCTTTAAAAGATCAATATCTTGCATGTAAAATTCATAGTTCAGATTATTGAAATTTACCATTTGTAAAATCTGCACCAAAACTGCCAATACTATAAAATAAACTAAAATGGTTTTCATTTTAAGCATAAAAATCCTTTATTTATTATAATTTTAATAACGATTATCAAAATTATAATGTAACCAAGCTGAGGAATTTCTTAACTATAGTGATTTTCTTTTCTTAGCACCTTTTTGGGTTATCGTTATTTGTTTATTTTGGGGTGTGGGCAACAGTAAAATATAACGCTTCCCTAAAATCCCTATAATTCCCTATTTTACGGTGTTTAATGAGATTGTATGAGAGGAAATGATTGTGTTTGAAAGTGGTTATTGGTGGAGGTGTGGGGGATCGAACCCCAGTCCTAAAATAGCCTAGAAATTGACTCTACATGCTTAGTTGGTGTCGTTTATTCTCATCTTGCTTCACACAACACCCGGAGCTACACAAGACCAGCCTTAGATTTCTCTCAAAAGTCAGGCGCGCTTTCAAGATAAGTCATCAGATATGATACCTCAAGATCTCTCTAAGATGACACTCGAGAGAGAGGCAGTCCAAAGTTTGTTAAACTTACGCTACTGCGTAAGCTGGACGATAATCTGTATTGTTTGCGTTTATTCGCGTTGGGCCGCGTAACGGAATTGCCCAGTCCGACATGCACAAGATCCGAACTACTCCAGTCGATACCAAGTCACCCCCATTGGGAGTTTTCTTTATCGTCTAGAAAACCAGTACCAACCCGATACATAATCTGAATTTTTGATGAAGTGGTTTCGTTCATAGGAAAGGAGGTTTTTGTAGGACTAGCCAAAGCTAATTCAAAAAAACCTAACGCACTTCTATGGGCGAAAACACCGCGCCCTTCGGGGAGAGCGATAAGAGGCAAACTGCAAGCAGATAAATCTTCAAGTTAACTATAAGTTAGCCCTTCAGATTTCTTTACTCACATTTTATCTCATCTTGCTCTCTCAAAAGCTCAGATTATGTATCGGGCTGGTAATAGGGCGATTGTATCCATTTTTTATAGCAAAGTCAATATCTCTAATCAACAATTTTACGAGGTATATCAGCGTGCAAAGCACAAGTAATTTCATAGGTAATCGTCTGAAAATGCCGTGCCGCACTCATCGCACCTTCCATCACACACACCTCCTCTTTATCACCCTCTAAAGAGATAAAGTCCATCGACACTCTGCCCAGTATCGCTCCGCTATCAGCTGTTATAAATGGATTCAGCGCATTGCCTCTCCTCCAACCGTCTCCATAACCGACATCGTAGGTCGAAACAAGCATATCTTTAGGCGCAACAAACTCACCGCCATACCCTACTCTCTGCCCTTTTTCAAGCGCTCTTGTGGCTACTCTTTTTGCATAGAGATTAAGCACCGGCTTAAGAGCAAAATCATCAAACGAGTCATCCATATGATTGTATCCATACGCGCCGATACCAAGTCTAACAAGATCAAACTCAAACGCACTGCATCGTATAGCGCCTGCACTATTGTCTATGTGAAATCGCACATTTTTAAAGCCGGCTTCAAGGGTCTTTGCTTTTGCTGCTCTAAAGTTTTGCAATTGATAAAAATATTCGCTTCCAAGTTCATCGGCAGAAGCATAATGACTCATAATGCCGCTTAGATTGATCTCTTTTTGTTTGATAATCTCTAGTGCTTCATCAAGCTCACCCATAGTAATGCCATTACGATGCATACCTGTATCAATCTTGAGCTCTATCTTCACATCTTGAGGGAGTGCTTTGAGCTGCTCCAGGGAGTTGATAGCATAAGAGTATTTTGGATTTGGCTCTACTTCGCCCCCTAAGATGATGATATCTTCAAAAAGTGTATCGATAAGCTTTGCTTCGCTTACTTTCCTCACAACGGCTCTTTTAAGACCAAACTCACTTGATAGTTTTGCCATCTCTAAAATCCCATGCCCATAAGCATTGTCTTTAAGAACGATTGCAATCTTATCTTTTGAGCCGGTTTTTAGTGCAAATTGGCTAAGATTGTGATAATAATTTGAACGATTGAGTGTTATAGTTGCCATACGCAATTATACACTTTTGAGTTAATAAAAAGGTATGCAGTGAGTTTGTTTGAGATTGGCACGACATTGGGTATGATAGCAACACTTTTTATCACTTTTTTGATCGCAAAAGAGATACTAAAAAGTATACAAGAGAGTAAAGAGGGTAAGCAAAGCAAGAGGTGTGACCTTGACTAAGGATAATCTATGAAAAGATTTGCAGCAGAGTGGGAAGCCCAAAGAGCCGTGCTTCTCTCCTTTCCACATAAAGATAGCGACTGGAGCGATGATCTAAATTCTGCGCTAAGTGTTTTTGTGCGATTGGCTCAAGCTATTGCCTATAAAGAGCTTGTTTATATCGTTTGCGATGATAAAGAGGCTATCAGGGAACTCTTTTGTTCAACTGATAATATGATTTTTATAGAAGTGCCTACCAACGATACATGGTGCAGAGATTATGGTCCGCTTAGCATCTATGATGAGGGCTCGCTTCGTTTACTTGATTTTATATTTGATGGATGGGGTGGCAAATTTGAAGCCTTTCTTGACAATGGTGTAAATAGTGCACTTGCCGATCTTAGCATCTGGGGGAAAACTCCACTGCAAAAGATAGATATGGTTCTTGAGGGTGGCTCTTTGGAGAGTGATGGCAAAGGGACGATACTCACAACAACTGCTTGTTTATGTAATGCAAACCGTAATGGTGGATTGACAAAAGAAGAAGTCGAAACAAGACTTCGACAACACCTAGGAGCAAACAGATTTTTATGGCTTGATCACGGCTATCTCGCAGGAGATGATACCGATAGTCATGTCGATACACTTGCAAGATTTGTCAATGAAGATACCATCACCTATGTCAAATGTGATGACAAGGATGATGAGCATTATGATGCGCTCCTTGCTATGGAGTCGCAACTTAAAGAGTTTGTAACGATTGACAATAAGCCTTACAACCTTATTGCTCTACCATTTACAAAAGCGATCTACAAAGATGGAGTAAGGCTCGCAGCAACTTATGCTAACTTTCTCATCACCAACCATGCACTCATCTACCCGACCTATGATGATCCAAATGACAAGAAAGCAGGAGAGATATTTGCCTCTATATTTCCGGATAGAGAGATCATCCCTATCAATGCCTTGAGGCTCATAGAGCAAGGGGGGAGCCTGCACTGCTCAAGTATGCAGATTGGTGCGTAATCTACTTATTTGATTTGCAATTTTTATTATAAATTTTTGAATATTTTTCTAAGTAATATTCCCTATTAACTTGTAAAGCATATTGAATTAACCCACAAAGTCTCTTTATATTTCTAGAATCACCTCTTCCCTCTAATATACTTAAAATTTTATCTTTATGTTTATTTAATATCCTAAACCCATCTTTTGTAAGCTTTACGCCAGTTATGTTTGATTTTTTACCTATCTTTCCTCTGTATATTTTTCCTTGATGTATTTTATATCCATACTTTTTAAGAATATTATATATCTTTGTATAAAACTTATAAGAAATAATTTTCTTTGAAGAAAAAGTCATATCATCAACATATAATGAAAATTTAATTCCATTTTTTTTAGAAATATCATCTATCTCATCAAACATCTTTTTATTAATCAAAAAAGCAAATCTCTGGCTAAAAAGACTTCCTGTTATTAATGCTCTTTTATTTTCAGATTTTTCTTGTGGTGCAGTAATAGAATTTACAATGAACTCCGCAACATTACTAGAAAGCTTATAATCCAATATGAGTCTCTTTTTGATTTTTGATTTTGTTGTTGAAGGATAAAAACCTCTTATATCAACCAATAATACAAAACTTGCGTCCTGATGATATTGAGCATTTGTAATATTTGATCGCCCCCTTACGCTCGATTTTAAATAATCGGGTATATCAACGTTAAATATCTTAAAATATCTTTTATGTATTTTATTTACAATTAATGAGCATTTAAACAGCTCTCTGCCATCTTTAAAAAATTTATGAAAAAACTTGGATGGGTTGTTTGAAAAATCATTTGATAAACTTTTTATATTATTAGAAGAAATTAAAAGATAATTTGATAATTTTTTTAATGATTTGCAATTAAAAAGAGTGCAATCGAAGTTGTTCATTATTAGACCTAAAATACGAGAGAATTGCTACTAAGATTTTTGTGATTAACAATAATATGTTACCGTTACATTCACAATCAAATTTGAAATTTTTAAATTTAAAATTTATCTTCATTTTGTCACCTCCTTTATAAAATCTACCAAGAAAAATTTCTTAGTAGTGTGTCGCACTTTTATAAAATCATTTTGACAAAAAATAACAATTCTCGTAAGTGTCGCTAAATTAGTAACACTATTATTACAAGATATATATAATACTTTTATCTTGCAAAAAAGTTGAATGATAATCATTCCGACTTTACAGTTAGTAAAGTACTGGAGCAGAACTCCGCTATTTGTACGACTAATGATATTATATCATAAATTCTATGCTAAAATATTCTAAAAAGACTAAAGGCATCAAATGAAAGTTGCACTCATCCAACAAAAGTATTATGGTTCAAAAAAAGAAACTATAAAAGTAACTTTAGAAAATATAAAAGAAGCCGCGAAAAATGGTGCAAAACTTGTCGTGCTTCAAGAGCTTCATCAAGGTGAATATTTTTGCCAGAGTGAAGATACTGCTTTTTTTGAATATGCCGCAAACTTTGATGAAGATGTGCGATATTGGAGTAAAGTTGCAAAAGAGACAAATGTCGTTCTTGTCACATCGCTTTTTGAGCGTCGCGCTCCGGGACTCTATCACAATACTGCAGTTGTATTTGAGCGTGATGGAAACATCGCAGGCAAATATAGAAAGATGCATATCCCTGATGATCCTGGATTTTATGAGAAGTTCTATTTTACACCGGGTGATCTCGGCTTTGAGCCTATCCAAACAAGTGTTGGGAAATTGGGTGTACTTATCTGCTGGGATCAATGGTACCCTGAAGCAGCAAGAATCATGACACTCAAGGGTGCAGAACTTCTTATCTATCCAACGGCTATCGGCTGGTTTGATGCTGATGCTGATGCTGAAAAACAGAGACAACTTGATGCGTGGATAACAGTGCAACGCGCTCATGCTATTGCAAACGGAGTACCTGTGCTGAGCTGCAATCGGGTAGGATTTGAGAAAGATCCAAGCGGGACGATGGAGGGGATACGTTTTTGGGGCAATAGTTTTGTCACGGGTCCCCAAGGAGAGATGCTCACTCATGCCTCACACCAAGATGAAACGATACTCTATGCTGATATCAACTTAGAGCAGACAAAAGCAGTGCGCAATATCTGGCCTTTCTTACGCGATAGACGAATCGATGCTTACAAAGAGATTATTGAGCGATTTTGTGATTAAAAATAAACTTTTATAAAATTTGAGTAGAATCACAAAAATAAAAAATCCTATTAAAGGAAATGATGGACAAGCACTTGTTCAGCAAGCGGGGTAAAGAGATGTCTAAAAAATACAATAAAACTAGTGTGGCTACAATATCTTTAGCCCATTTAGCACACGATACTTACTCAGCTTTTTTAGCTCCTATTTTGCCGCTATTAATTGAAAAACTTGATATCACTTTATATATGGCAGCATTTTTAGATATAGCCAGAAAAGTTCCATCTCTTCTCAATCCATTTTTTGGACTTTTAGCAGAACGTACAGATGCTAGATATTTTGTTATCTTATCTCCGGCATTAACAGCTTTTGCCATGAGCTTGCTCGGTGTAGCAAATTCATATGCAATGCTTATAATTTTATTAATAATCTCAGGTATTAGTTCAACTCTATTTCATATTCCATCACCCGGAATTATTAAAGCCTCATCGGGAAATAAAATTGGAATGGGGATGAGTTTCTACATGGTCGGCGGGGAGTTAGCTAGAACATTAGGACCCCTACTTATCATGGCCGGGGTATCTCTTTGGGGTTTAGAGGGTACATGGCGTCTTATGCCATTTGGCTTTCTTGCATCACTAATACTTTATTATAAACTTAAAGATTTCAAATTAGAGCAGAGGTTTACTAAAAAACCTGAAAAAGGCGATGCATTAGCTGAAGCTAAACTTTTCTTACCACTATTTGGCATAATGAGTGGATATATGTTTTTTCAATCAGCTATGAAGATGGCTACAACTCTCTACTTGGCAGTATATTTAACAGAGCATGGTTTTTCTCTTTGGTATGCAAGTATTTCATTATCAGTTTTACAATTTTTTGGAGTAATAGGTACTTTTTTATCTGGCTCTATTTCAGATAAAATCGGCAGACAAAATATGCTTGTATTGACTAGTATAGGCTCAGCAATTAGTATGGGTCTGTTTCTCTTTTCTGACAATATATACACACTGTTTCCTATCTTAGCGTTACTTGGTATATTTATGTTTTCCGGTGGACCTATACTTTTAGCTGTTATTCATGAGATAGATACAAAAATGCCAATTTTTATGAATAGTTTATATATGAGCATAAACTTTAGTATTAGCTCTATCGTTGTTCTGCTGATGGGTTATTTTGGCGACGTGATAGGCTTAGACAAAACATATATGACAGCAACAATTTTAGCTTTTTTTGCTATTCCATTTGCACTATTGTTAAACCTAATGATAAAACCTAAAATTATACAGCGTTAAAATATTTTGTAATTAAAAATAAATTTTATATTATTCAAGTAAAATTACAAAAATAATAAGAGTTATAAAGGAAGATTATGTACAAAGTAACGCCAACGGAATTGGGCAAAAAAGTAGACTTTAAACTACCTGATCCTGCATTTTTTGATGCCCTTGGCGAAGAAGGTATAAGAGCGCTCATGTATGATTTTTATGATATCGTCTATGAAAGTGATATCGCCTCTTTTTTTCCACAAGATCCGGAAGAGTTTGCAGAAGTCAAAGAGAAAAATACAAAATTTTTTATCCAACTTTGTGGCGGACCAAAATACTATGAGGATATATCACAAGGGATGAATCTCAATGACTACATGATAAAGATTCATGATGATTTTTCTATCTATGAGAAATCTCGCCTAGAGTGGCTTGGAGCAATGAAAGAAGCATTGAGTAGAGTCAATATAGATCAAAAACTCAAAGATGATTTTTGGAGCTATGTAGAAGCATTTTCAAAACTAACAGTCAATACGAAAGTTGACGGAGTCAAATACTATCATGATTTATGATTATTGAACCACCAGCTAAAGGCAAAAAGAAGTCCCGGCGTTTTGGCGATATTTTCATCAAACATCAACTTCTTTGCTTCACTTTTTGATAAGTAGACAACCTCTATCAGTTCATCATCGATCCCACCACCCTTAGAGACACGCATCGACTCATCGATTGTAGCATAGTAGAGTGTCTGTTTAGAGCCTGCAAAACCGACTGAAGTATAAAACGATGTGATTTTTTGAATATCTTTTGGAGCAATCTTATAACCACACTCCTCCTCTATCTCCTCTATGGCAATCTGCTCTAAGCTCAAAGGCTTATCAACAAGTCCTGCACACAATTCGATAGTCATACCATCTTTGTGCCCGTTTGCATAGACAGGAGGTCTAAACTGCTTCACTAATACAAAGGTATCTTTTTCTTGATGGTAAAGTAAAATCGCCACACTATCGCCTGCTTTTACTATCTCCCATGTTTTTTGTTTACTCTCTTGAGTATAAGTTGCAAGATAAGGGAAAAGATACTCTGACTTCTCTAAAGGTTTAAGCTCAAAAGATGTCACTTTCATGAGTTACCGGCATCCTCTTTTTTGGGAGGCTCTTGCATATCTTTCCAAACATAAGAACTCTCTTTGCTTTTGAGCATTTCAAGGAGTTTTGCTTTGTTCTCTTTTGCATTAGGAATGAGAACTTTCTTATAAAACACCTCTTCAACATCTTCGTATTTGACGATACTTTTAAGAACACTTTTCCCTTTGGAGTCGCGACTTATCATATTCATAGGATTGACTGGTTTTCTGTTTTTATAGATTCCAAGATGGAGGTGTGGTCCGGAACTTATACCTGTATTGCCTACATAGCCTATCACCTCTCCCGATTTTACAAATGCACCTTTTTTTGCTTTTATCTTACTTTGATGCGCATAGAGTGATACAACGCCTGCACCATGATCTATCTTGACAACATTACCGTACCCTCGCATCCAGCCGGCATATATTACTCTACCGTCTCCAATCGCCATAATAGGCGTTCCTCTCTTCGCACCAAAATCAACACCATGGTGTGGTCTATATCTCTTCAAAACGGGGTGCCATCGTCTTAAACTAAAAGGGGATGTAATCCTGATGTATTTAAGAGGTAATGCAAATTTTCCTCCACCTATCGTGTAGTGCACTTTTTGCTTTGATGTCACGGTATAAGGTTCCAACATATGGATACCGTCATACCCTCTGCCGGTCTCTTCATCGATGCTAATGAACTTCTCTTTACCTCTATTTTTAATCATGATAGATTTGATATGCGGAGCGCCGTAAAATGTCCCCATGCGTGTATCTTGAGAATAATAAAATGCAACCTCATCGCCTACTTTAAAATTTCGTGCATTAAAAGCTTTTTTGAGCGCATAAGAGACCCTAGCAGCCAACATTTTATGTCCGAGTTGTTCTACTATGTCATTATACAAAATGCTTGTTACTTGAACTTTCCCAAAATACTCTTTGGTATCAAACTCGATAGGAATAATGTCAAATTCAAACTCTTTACTTTTGGGATCTCTATAGAGCTGTATCTGCATCTCAGAGTTGATAGCAATAAGTGTTTGCAGTATATTGCCCTGCTCATCCACAAGTTCATAAAACTTCTGTCCCGCATGTATCTCATTGAAAAACTGGGAATCCCCTTCGTCCACTTTCTCTAAGATACTTTGCGGAATACCTTTATCAGCAAGATATTCGGAAAATGTTTCGCCTTTTTGCCATCTCTGCTCAATAACTTTTGCGCTAAACGCATAAGTGCTGAGAAGCAAAAAAATTATTAGGATGCTTCTCATCCAACCCCCACAATTATTTTTTAGATGCATTATACCAAAAGATTATAAATCGCTTTATTATAGAGTTTTTTAATCTTTTGGGGGTATAATCTTAACAGAATATAAAAAGTAAGAAAAGGATTATAAATGCGTTTTTTTATCATAGCTGTTGGACTAAGTATAGCCCTTATGGCTGATTTCTTTCCAAGAACAATAAACACTACTGTCTCCGGGGTGAATGGCGATACGGTAACACTAAAATCTAAATTGCCTATCGGTATGAGTGGGATTGTAATACATGGATATGGTGGTGACCTTAAATCAATCACGGCTATCATCAAACAAACTTCAGCGAATGAAGCAAAAATAATCGGAAAAGGTCTCGTTGCTCATGAGAATCTTCCTGCACCAAAAACAAAGATAAAAGCAGGAGATAAGGTTATTGGCGGTTATCTGTATGATAATGTATTGGTTCTTGCTCCCAATGCAGATGTTTACAATGAAATTACTTCGAGTTATGATAAAAATTGGATACACCCTGATGAGTTTGCACTCTTTCTCTCAACTATCAAAGAGCCTACCCCGACAAAAGAGAATCTCAAAGCATTTGCAAAAGAGTATCAAGCCGGTCTTATCTTAATCGTCAAAAAAGAGAGCGTGGTACTTTATGATCCATTGAGCGAAAAAGTTGTCTCAAAAAAAGCATATAATGCAAAGGTAACTTATGAACAAGCTCCATTTTATATGCGACTTAAAAAGATTAGAACAGGACTATTTGGAAGTGAATATGAAGGGAATTATTATAAATTAATGGGGAACTTTCAGTGATCGAAAACACTCATCTTAAAGAGTTTGAAAATATACTAGGCAAAGAGAATGTCTATAGCGATACAGCCCATCAAATAGCTTACAGCTATGATGCAACAAGACAAAGATACCAACCCGATGCTGTTCTCTTTCCAAGAGATGAAGAGGATGTATCTAAAATCCTGCGTTATTGCAATGAGCATGCAATCATCATCACCCCAAGGGGTGCAGGCAGTGGTTTTACCGGTGGTGCACTCCCAAAAAACGGTGGTGTGCTCCTTGCTTTTGAAAAACATATGAATAAAATCTTAGAAATCGATACAAAAAACCTTGTTGCGCTCGTCCAACCGGGAGTCATCAATAAAGAGCTCCAAAGAGCCGTAGAAGAGATAGGACTTTTTTATCCGCCTGATCCTGCAAGCGAAGAGTACTCGACACTTGGCGGTAATATCAATGAAAATGCCGGCGGAATGCGCGCTGCAAAATACGGCATCACCAAAGATTATGTGATGGCACTTCGTGCGGTTCTTCCAAATGGAGAGATCATAAGAGCAGGAAAAAGGACCATCAAAGATGTTGCAGGCTACAACATAGCCGGCATACTTATAGCAAGCGAGGGAACTCTTGCAGTGACTACGGAAATCACACTAAAACTTATCCCAAAACCAAAATTTACAAAAGCCTATATGGGGATATTTCCTAGCGTTGAAGATGCCATGAATGCTGTTTTTAAATCATTAGCAAAAGGTGCTAATCCTGTAGCGATGGAGTTTTTGGATAGTTTAGTCGTAAGTGCACTCAAAAGGAAACTTGGCATTGAACTTCCCGAAGATGCAGGCGCACTTCTTATAGGTGATGTGGATGGCAATGTGCAAGAAGAGGTCGATCTCCAACTATCGATTTTAGAGCAATCCTTCAAAGAAAATAATGCGAGTGGTTTTAAGGTATCTAGCAATGAAGAGGAGCGTGTAAAACTTTGGTTTGCTAGAAGAAATGCCTCTCCTTCTATCACTATTTACGGCTCCAAAAAACTCAATGAGGATATCTCTGTTCCGAGAAGTAAACTACCCGAAGCGCTCAGTGCTATCTATGCCATCGGGGAGAAATACGGCTTTAAGATACCCTGCTTTGGACATGCAGGCGATGGCAATATCCATGTCAATGTCATGGTAGATGGAAGCAATAAGGAGCAACTCGAACTTGGGCACAAAGCTATCGAAGAGATATTTCAACTTGTTGTCGATATGGGAGGAACGCTCAGCGGTGAACATGGCATAGGACTCAGCAAAGCCCCTTTTATGAATATCGCCTTTAGCGAATCGGAACTGGAACTCTTTAGAAGCATCAAGCATGCTTTTGATCCAAACAACATCCTCAATCCGGGGAAAATGGGGCTCTAACATTTGAAAGAGAACCCCACCTTATCACAAATCTCAAGAGACTATATTGTTTTTCTAAGAAAATTTATCAATGAACTTTTTGATGACAAAGTAAGCTTTTACGCATCAAGCCTCAGTTGGAATACCATCTTTTCAATCATTCCCCTTCTAGCAATTGCACTTGCTATCTTTACGGCATTACCTATATTTGAAGAGCTCTATGACGCACTGCAAAAGATTTTATTTGACGCGCTTGTGCCCACAAACTCAAAGATCATCATCGATAGTCTCTCCTCGTTTTTACAAAATACTCAAAGTCTTGGCTTTGTTGGTTTTATCTATGTGATTATCGCAGTGACTCTTTTTTTTAAAAACTATGATCATATTATCAACGATATCTACGAGACGCCTAAAAGAAGCTTTTTAAAAACATTGGGGATATATGCACTTTTTTTTCTGCTACTCCCTCTTGTCGTTTATCTCTCATTTTGGATATCGCTTGTAGGTGATTTTAGTCCACTCCTAGAGTATATCATCAGTTTTTTATTGACATGGCTTACATTTGCTATAGCTTTTTGGCTCTCTCCAAATAGACCCATCTCTCCCATTGCCGCACTTATTAGCTCATTTATAACGGCACTTCTTTGGTATGTCTCAAAGAGCCTCTTTCTATTTTATATATTGCAAAATCAAACCTATACAACACTCTACGGATCCATAGCCACAATCCTCTTTTTCTTTTTGTGGATATATCTCTCTTGGGCGATCTTTTTGCACGGTGCGAGATTTTGTCATCTTTTAGATTTAGGTAAAGATATAGAGACTCAAAAGTAGTGCGTACACTAAAAGTGCGAAAAAGAGGTAGCGGTATCGTATCGCTAGAATGGAGAGCACAATATACCCTAAAGCAAGATAGGGAGATACAAAAACCTCTTTTGTTACAGCTCTATTGGGAAGATCAAAAAGGGTAACCAAAAGAGGGTCAAAAAGTGCCCCAAATCCAATAAGATGTAAAAGTATCGAAAGTGGATAAAATGGGATAAAAAGCAAAGAGAGCAGAGGCGAACTTAACTGGTAGATATTTGTAACACCAAAAAATATGTGTGTAATGGGCAGCATCAAAAGAAATATCCCAAAGGGGATATAGAGTATTGCGATCATGATTTTAGAGCTCTTCTCAAACCATTTTAAAACTAAAAATATATAAAAGACGCCCGCAACCGAGAACCAAAATGAGAGTGAAACTAAAAAAGAGGGAAGGAGCACAAGTAAAAGAGCGATGATGAACGCCAAAAACTCAAAACTTAGAATCTCTAACCCAACAAGCAAAAAGATCCAACCTAAAAAAACCATAGTAAACGCTCGTGTTAACGAGGGTGGAAAACCGACATACCAGAGATAAAAAGCAAGTGTTAGCACAGCAACAGCCCCCACATCCAAAAGAGCATTTCTATAAGGGAAGAATCTTGCTTGTAGAGGTCTATAGAGCAAAAGGCTCAAAGCAAAAATCACACTCCATAGGATGCCAAGATGAAACCCGCTCAATGCAACAAGATGCGCAACACCGAGTTTTGTAACGACATCTCTTGTCTCTTGAGACAAAGGGGTGGCAAAAAATATCCCATTGTAAAAACTTGCAACCCTTGGATCTTGATGCACGGCTCTAACTTTTTTACTTAGAGAACCTTTCGATGTATCGGGGCTTATGATACTCTTTATCTTGCTATTAATAAAAAATGTACCGAGATAATCAAAAAATCCTATACTCTCATCCGGAAACAACTGTACTCTTATATCTGAATTTGGCACTATCATTTTATCATCAAAATAGACGGTAAAAAAGCTTAAACCGTCAGAACTTTTAGCTTTTATCACACTATATTGCTTGTCATTTTTTGCCTTTGGCTTGCTAGAGATGACCTTTGCATGGGTAAAATAAAAAGGCTTAGTGATAAAATCTTTGTAATCAGTATAGACGTATGTGATTCTGATACAAAAAAGTATAAATAGCGCTAAGATAGTATAGAAAAAAGATTGCTTTGATAAAAAGAGTGGAGGAGTTTGCATCTATACAGGCGGTATAAACTCCGTCTCTTTGACATAACTCTCTTCTACGACTTCATATTTTGGCTTATCAACAAAGCGTGTCAAATGTTTTTGGAATTTAAGCTCCACGGTTCCTGTCGGCCCGTTTCTTTGTTTACCAATGATAAGCTCCGTATCCTCTTCTGCTTTTTTTGTATATTCACTCTTGTAAGGTTTGCCCTCACTTTTGGCTCTCATCTCTTTCTCTTTTTCCAATCGCTCCAAATAGACATCGTGTCTATAAACAAAGAGGATGATATCAGCATCTTGCTCTATGGCTCCTGACTCTCTTAGGTCACTCAACATTGGTCTTTTATTGTCTCTACTCTCAAGTGAACGGTTGAGCTGAGAAAGCGCAATGATAGGAATCTCAAGTTCACGAGCAAGCTGTTTGAGCCCTCTTGAGATATCTGAAATCTCCTGCTGTCTTCCCTCTGATCTATTATTACTCTCTCCACTCATAAGCTGAAGGTAATCGATTACAGCCATGGTTATCTCAGGATGCTGCGCTTTTATCTTGCGAAGTTTACTTCTAACATGGTGGATAGTTGCATAACCACCATCATCGATAAATAGCTTACTCTTTGAGACATCATCGGTCGCTTGAGCAAGATTTTTCCACTCATCTTCGTTGAGATCGCCAACCCTCAAAGACTGCAGTGCAATACCTGTTTTGACCGATAAAAGTCGCATCATCAACTGTTCTGCAGGCATCTCCAAAGAGAAAAAGGCTACTCCCTCGCCTCTCTCAATCGCCTTTTGTGCCATATTGAGTACAAGTGCCGTTTTCCCCATAGAAGGACGTGCAGCGATGATGACCAAATCACCCTTTCCGAAGCCGCTCGTCTTTTCATTGAGATTAAAGAATCCCGTATCGGTACCTATAAGTCTAGTATTACCAAGTGCCTTGAGTCTCTCGATCTCCACCATCATGGCTTCTGTTACTTCAACCGATGTTCTAAAGTCATCGCTGATAGCCTCTTGCGTTATCTCATAAAGCTTTTTCTCGACAAGATCCATAATCTCCTCGTTTGGAAGATCATCTTCTATCGTTATCTTTTTTATCTCAGTAGCGAGTTTAACCAAAGACCTTTTGGCAGATTTTGCTTTGATATCGAGCACATATGCTCTTGTGTTGGTGATAGGATTAGCAGAGAGGATATCCATCATAGCTGATTCATCAAATTTACCCATTGAGCGAAGCTTATTTTCTAAAAACTCTTCGACGATGGGCTTCTCTTCTTTACTCAGCTCATGCATGACATTAAAAAGATAGGCGTGAAAAGGGAGGTAAAAATCTTTTGCATGCAGCATACTTGCGACCTCTTCATAGGTCTCAGGGTCAAATATGACAGCTGAGAGAACAGCTCTTTCGATATTGAGATTGTACATACTCTCCATGATTTCACTCTTTCAATAGTATTACCGCGCCAATAAAATATCTTATCAAAAGTTAAGATGCTTCGTTGATGTAGTAATGAATATTGTACCAAAAGAAGAGGTAAGAGTCCTTGAATTTTTCAATATTTGAACTTTATTATGCTACAATCATTCCATATTACGATTACTCCATCGAGCAAATATCTTAACTTTTAATGTTATAATTTTGTTTGAAATCAAGGCAGATTTTGGTAGACTTGGCTTTTCCCAAGTTAAGAAAATCTAACATAGAGTTCGAGCAAAAATATAACACCACAGGAAGGCACAATACGAAGTAATATACAAGAAAAAAATCCTTGAATTAGACACAAACTAGTCCTGCGAATTTTTTTACTCATATCTTGCCTCATATTGTCCTTTTAAAATCAAGATATTTGCTCGATGAAGTAATAAAAGGCAACAATGAAAGAGCGGTACCCTACCAAAAAGATATTTGTCGGTGATGTAGCCATAGGAGGCGATGCGCCTATCTCGGTACAATCGATGACTTTTAGTAACACAAAAGATGTTGAAGCAACCATAGAGCAGATCAACAGGCTTCACTTCGCAGGAGCTGACATCGTTCGTGTTGCCGTACCCGATATGGAAGATGCACTTGCTCTTCAGGCCATCAAAAAACAGATAAGTTTACCTCTTATCGCTGATATACATTTTAATTACCGTTTAGCACTCGAGGCTGCCAAGTGGGTAGATGGAATCCGATTTAACCCCGGAAATATAGGAGAAAAAAGTCGTATCAAGGAGATTGTTAAGGCATGCAAAGAGAGAAATCTTCCTATCAGGATAGGTGTGAATGCAGGCTCTCTTGAAAAAGAGTTTGAAAACCGATACGGGACAACTGCTGAGGGTATGGTCGCTAGTGCTGAATATAATATCAAATTTTTAGAAGACCTCGGTTTTGATGATATCAAGATATCGCTCAAAGCAAGTGATGTCGATAGAACCGTCGAAGCCTACAGAATGCTAAGACCAAAAAACAACTATCCATTTCATATCGGTGTCACGGAAGCAGGTACACTTTTTCACGCTACGGTTAAATCATCCATCGGACTAGGCACGCTTTTACTTGATGGTATCGGCGATACGATGCGCGTCTCCATTACCGGAGAGCTTGAAGAGGAGATAAAAGTTGCAAAAGCGATACTCAAAGATAGCGGCAGGGCCAAAGAGGGAGTCAATATCATCTCTTGCCCGACATGCGGCAGGATAGAAGCTGATTTGGTCAGTGCCGTAGGTGAGATCGAGAGACGATGTGCGCACATCAAAAAACCACTTGATATCTCTGTGATGGGGTGTGTCGTCAATGCTATAGGTGAAGCCAAACATGCTGATGTAGCAATTGCTTACGGTAAAAGAAGTGGTCTTGTGATGCTCAAAGGTGAAATCATCGCTAAACTCAGCGGGGACAAACTTGTTGAGCGTTTTATGGAAGAGGTTGAAAAACTCGCCTCAAGCAAAGATTAACTAAAATCAACAGGATCCATATCGATAGTAACGGCTCGCTCATTGATGCTATGCAAAGCTCTGAGGAGTTTTGATCTCTCTTGCGATCGAACTACGATATGATAACGATAACTATTGGCTATCCGCTCTATGGGTGCAACACCTGAATCCATAATCTCCACATCCTCAATCCTTTTGAGTTTCTCAGTAATCTTCTGCGTTATATCTTTAGCTTTTTGCACATCTTTTTGTGTTATCAATACTCTCGCGAGACTTGAAAAAGGTGGGTAGGATGCCATCTCTCTAAAACTAAGCTCATCTTTTAAAAATAGCTCATAATCTTCCAGATACCCTTCATAAGTCTCTTTTTGTGCACTCTGGATGATAACCTCAGCCTCTTTAGCCCTTCCACTTCTACCGGCCACTTGAAATAGGAGACTTAATGCTCGCTCTTTGGCTCTATAATCAGCAAGCGAGATGATATAATCAAGCCCCATGATGACGCTCAGCGTTATATTGCCGTAGTCGTGCCCTTTACTGAGCATCTGTGTTCCAAGCAATATTCTGCTCTCTCCACTTTCAAATCGCCCCAATGCCTCTGTAAGTTTTTTATGTGTTGTGATGCTATCTTTATCAAACTGCTCTATCGAGATATCTTCTATCGCTTCGTTGATAAGCTCTATCGCCTCAGCAGTCCCAAGACGCTCACTGCTTAGAGGTGCATATCCACAACTTGGGCACTCCTCTATGATAGGCTGCGTAAAGCCACAATAGTGACATCGCAAGTGCCTATGTCTTCGGTGTAGTGCCATGCCAACGGAGCAAAATGGGCACTTTACAGACTCGCCGCATGATTTGCAATAGAGATACTTAAAACTCCCTCTTGTGGGTAAAAATACAAGTATCTGTCCGTCATTTTTATGATGCGTCTCGATAGCATTTGTAATATCTGTATTAATACTATCTCCGGCTACAAATCGATACTCTTTTTTGGTTTTGATAAATGTTTTATCGAGCTTGACAACGGGATATTTATGATAACTATTTACCTGTGGGGTTGCGGAGCATAAGAGTACTTTTGCACCAATTTTCTTTGCGATAAAAAGTGCAACATCTCGTGCATTGTAGCGTGGTTTGCTCATCGATTTGTAGCTATCATCATGCTCCTCATCCACGACGATAAGTCCGATATCCTTGAGTGGGGTAAAGAGTGCGCTTCTCGCCCCTGCGACTACCCTAGCTTCGCCACTCAATATCTTAGCAAGAGCACGCTCTTTTTGTTTCTTGGTAAGTCTTGAGTGCCATATCACGACACTTGAGCCAAAATAGCTCTCAAGTCGCTGCTGCATCTGTGGTGTTAGTGAGATCTCAGGCATAAGCAAAAGCGCATTTTTGCCACTTTTAAGCGCTTCGCAAATGAGTGAGATAAATATCTCACTCTTCCCTGAACCGGTCACCCCAAAAAGCAGTGAAGTATCCTCTTCTTGTATGGCATCAAATGCGCTTTGCTGATATTTTGTAAGTTTTGGAGGTTGGGGGTCTATAGGTGTCTGAACACACTTTATCTCGCTATCATAAGGGACAAAAAGAGCCAATGCTTCACCGATTGTGCTAAAGTAATAGGTACTTATGAACTTTGCTATCTCAAGTTGTACTGCATCAAAGTATCTTGAGGTTACCTCTAAGATATCGGAGGTTTCAAAATCAGGCGTATCGACCTCTTCTAAAACAACAGCCTCTTTTATAGTTGATTTCATAGGCACCTTAACGATAGTGCCGACTTCTAAGGAGTCATCAAAGGCATAAGTTAACAGTGGTGCACTTGAGCGCGAAAGAGCAACTTGATAGGTGTATATGATAGACTCACTTTTTTAGTTCATTATACAAAAAAGTGAGTTAAGTAAAGGGTTATTGAGTTAAGGTTATGCAATCTGCGTCTGCTTGATTAACACATTCAAATACACCATTATTTAAAGTAAATGGGACTGGATTACCAGAAGTAGGCATCATATACACATAATTAGCACCTGCCACACTCCAGCAACCATTACTGGCACAACCTTGCACGGGAGTCTCTAATACTTTGTCGCTAACACCATCTTTATCAGCACTAAATCTATTAAAAACACCGCCACCTACATTTAATGCATTAATCACCGTATAATCACCTCGTATCGCTCTTTTTTGCCGTTCAGTTGCTACCGAACTTTTTACAGCTCCTATAGTTGCGATCGCTTTAGCTATCTCTGCATCATCTCTTGTAGCAGCAAATCGAGGGATAGCAATACTTGAAAGTATCCCAATGACAACAATAACAAATACAAGTTCTATCATGGTAAATGCTTTTTTCACAGTATCCCCTTTTATGTAATATTAATAAATTATATCAAAGATTCAAAGATAAAGCAAAGTAAAATTTAGAATAACGAGTCAGAGGCGAGATGCCTCCGACTAAGAAATAATTATCTCTGTACTTTAGAACCACCAAATTCATGCACATCTATTAATCCATTGTCAGTAGCTTCATTTACTGCATCACCTGCCCAAGAAAGACCTGATCCGGCATCTGTAATTGTAAGCTGTTTAGTGGCACCAGCCCAAGCTACACCAAAAACACCCTCACTATCTACATTTGCGCATGCTGGTATATCTTGTACTGGATCAAGGGTAGTTCCATCTCTAAGAGCCGTTGCTCCTGCCCCTACATCTTTAATGCAAGTTGTCAAGTCAGCAAGTGATCTTGAAATCTCAGCATCATCTCTTGTTGCAGCCAATCTTGGAATGGCAACAGCAGCCAAAATCCCTATAATAACGATCACGAAGATCAATTCTATCATCGTAAAACCTTTTCTCATAATTTCTCCTTTAATTTTTATAAATTGATAGAATCAAATATTTTTTCGATTCTTATTAATACTATAGCATATAAATACCGAGGTTGTCAATAAACTTAAAAAATAATTCTAATTTTTTATTTCAAAATCTAATTTACTATCGATTTTGCGAAGCTCATCTTCAAAACCGTTGACTATCTTAGCGAGCCTAAGATAGGACTTTAGAAGCACTTCAGCCCTGTTGTCCGTGCCAAAATTGACGCCCATAGAGTTTAAGTCTTTTTCGACAAAATTAGCAAATTTTTTCTCAAGATTTATATTGTATCTATGGCCTGCTATCGTTATGGAGATACTTTTTTTCATCAATATCCTTTAATTATTGCGCTAAAAGCGTCTCTACTTTCTCGATAATCGCTTCTATCTCTGCATCTTTTTGTGCAAGCTCACTCTTTAGCCTTGTAACCTCATCTTGAAGCGAGCCACTGCTACTAATTTGTGATTTGAGCTCATCATTTTCATGTTTGAGTACCTCGTATGCCTCCTTGAGTCCATCAATCTTAGCACTCAATCTCTCCAATATTTCCATATCAGCCTCCTAAGCTTTTGCTCTTTTGGTATAATAGCAAAAATTTATATAACAGTAGGAAAGTTGTGTCGATATTCCAATTAAAAAGTACTTATCAACCCTCAGGTGATCAACCCGAAGCTATCAAAGAGCTCGTCACATCTATACAAAAAGGGAACCGTTATCAAAGTCTACTCGGCGTGACGGGTTCAGGCAAGACCTATACTATGGCAAATGTGATAGAGAAGATATCTAAGCCGACGCTTATCATGACACACAATAAAACACTCGCAGCACAGCTCTATAGTGAATTTAAAAGTTTCTTTCCAAATAACCATGTGGAGTATTTTATCAGCTACTACGACTATTATCAGCCTGAAGCTTACATCCCAAGACAAGATCTTTTTATCGAAAAAGACAGCTCCATCAATGATGAGCTTGAACGCTTGAGGCTCAGTGCCACGGCAAATCTTTTAAGCTTCGATGATGTGATCGTCATAGCCTCAGTTTCAGCCAACTACGGTTTGGGCTCCCCTGAAGAGTATAGCTCTATCATCCAAAAACTTCAGGTCGGCGATAGCCACACTCAAAAAAATCTCCTACTTCGTCTTGTCGATATGGGATATAAAAGAAATGATAACTTCTTTGATAGGGGAGATTTTAGAGTAAACGGTGATGTCGTTGATATCTACCCGGCATACAATGAAGAGTATGCGCTAAGAGTTGAATTTTTCGGTGATGAGATAGAGGATATGTACTATTTTGACTCGCTCACAGGCGAAAAAGGCGAAAGCCTCTCGTCTATCACTATCTATGCTGCCAATCAATTTATAGTGGGTAAAGAGCGACTCAATATCGCTATGAAAAGTATAGAAGAGGAGCTAGAGCAGAGGTTAGCTTACTACAAGAGTGAAGATAAGATGATAGAGTATAATCGTCTCAAACAAAGAACAGAATTTGACCTTGAGATGTTAGAGTCAACAGGTATCTGTAAGGGGATAGAAAACTATTCAAGACATCTTACGGGCAAAAAAGCGGGTGAAACCCCCTATTCACTCCAAGACTATTTTGCTACTAGAGGAGACTATCTGCTTATCGTCGATGAGTCTCATGTGAGCCTGCCGCAATTCCGAGGCATGTATGCCGGTGATAGGAGTCGTAAAGAGGTGCTTGTCGAGTATGGCTTTAGATTGCCTAGTGCACTTGATAATAGACCGCTTACTTTTGATGAATTTAAGGAAAAAGCGCCACACTACCTCTTTGTCTCTGCAACTCCGGGTGAGTTTGAATTTGAACACTCAAGTATAGTTGCCGAGCAAGTAGTCAGACCCACGGGCTTACTTGATCCTATCATTGAAATCAACCCAAGTGCAAACCAAGTCGAACATCTCTATGATGCGATGAAAGAGGTGATAGGGCGAGGGGAGAAGATACTCATAACCGTTCTTACAAAAAAGATGGCAGAAGAGCTAACCAACTACTATAATGACCTCGGGCTCAAAGCAAGATATATGCACTCTGATATGGATGCGATCGAACGCAATCAAACTATCAGGGCGCTTCGCCTCGGAGAGTTTGATATCTTAATCGGTATCAACCTACTTCGAGAAGGACTTGACTTACCTGAGGTAAGTTTAGTTGCCATACTTGATGCAGATAAAGAAGGGTTTTTGAGATCCAAAACCTCACTGATCCAAACAGCAGGAAGAGCTGCTAGAAATGTGAACGGTAAAGTGCTTATGTATGCAAATAGAATCACAAATGCAATGCAAGTGACGATTGATATCACAAATGAGAGAAGAGCTAAGCAGATAGCCTACAATAAAGCGCACAACATCACCCCAACCACCACCACAAGAGAGCTTGATACAAATCTCAAACTTGAAGATCACGGTGATCTTTATAGCAAACAATCCAAGCTAGATAAGATGCCAAAAGCCGAGAGACAAAAGATCGTCGCCGAACTTCGAGCAAAAATGCTTGCAGCCTCTAAGAGTCTTGAGTTTGAAGAAGCAGCGAGATTGCGTGATGAGATTGCAAAGATTAAAAATCTGTAACTATCTTTTTGCTATAATCTCAAAAAAGAAAAAGGCTTCCAATGGTAATGAACTTTGAAGAGTACACTCCAAAAATCGGCAAAAACTGCTTTATCGCACCAAGTGCTGATATAATCGGCCGAGTTGAGCTTGGAGAAGAGAGTGCCGTGTGGTTCGGAGCAGTCATTCGAGGTGATGTCAATCATATAAAAATCGGCGATAGAACCAATATACAAGACCTCAGCATGATCCATGTAACACACTATAAAAAAGAGGATATGAGTGACGGCTATCCTACCGTTATAGGTAATGATGTAACCGTAGGGCATCGTGTAATGCTGCATGGTTGCACCATAGAAGATGCTTGCCTTATTGGGATGAGTGCAACCATACTTGATGGAGCTATCATAGGCAAAGAATCGATAGTGGGCGCGGGCGCACTTGTAACACAAAACAAGCACTTCCCCCCACGTAGTCTCATCCTCGGCTCTCCCGCAAAAGTAGTGAGAGAGCTTACCCAAGAAGAGGTTGATGAGCTCTATGCAAGTGCAGCTAGATATGTAGATTTTAAAGATAAATACCTATGATAAATAGTACAACAATCACAAAGACCATCAAAGACATTATGAGTCCAAGTGTTATCGGATTTACTCTAAAAGTAGCTTTTTTATCACTTCTTATTACGCTACTCATTATGTGGTTTACTCATGGGCTCCTAGAGTCATTTCTTGCCTCTTATCTCACATGGATACCATGGGATTTTCTCAAATCTGCAGTTGCAAATCTCGGCATTATTCTCACAGGATATGTCATATTTATTGCTGCAATCTCTATCTTCACTTCGCTTTTGTCAGATAAACTATTAATAAAAATAGCGAAAAAACACTATAGCGATGTAGAGCAAGCGGGCGAACCAAAGATATCGCAAACACTTTGGGTCAATATAAAAGCTACACTTCTCTTTTTGCTACTTTTTATTATCGCTCTTCCGTTTTTATTTATCCCGATCTTAGGGCAAATCGTGATGCTCTTTTTGTGGTCCATCATGCTCAAAGAGCCGACAGAACACGACATCAATACACTTTTTGGCACACACAAAACAAAATCAAGTAGAACCATCTCGCTTCTAGCTTCACTCTTTAACTATATACCACTACTTAATATCTTTGCATCCGTATTTGCACAGATACTCTTTTTGCACGATATGATGCAAAAGAAATAATTCAATAAACAAAGGTTGACAAAATCGGCAAGTGATCACTGCCTAAATCTTTACCGGTTGTAATTTGTTCACTAATAAAACCGGACGATAAGATATGATCTATCGGTAACCAAACCGGGGCAATAGGCGTATCAACTTTTATACTCCATCTAATGCCACTTATTACCCTTGATTGAGATGCCTTTGCTATGCGGTCAACTGCATGACTCCAAGGAGCTGCATTAAAATCACCTGCTACAATAATCGGCCCTTTTATCTTCTCTAATTCTTTTGAGAGAGTAGTGATTTGATTATATTGGTCATATGGATATGGCCAATGCAAGTGTAAAGAAACTAATGAAAATTTTTTATTGCCGGCATCTATCTCTCGCCAAACCAAACCTTGTCCTTTGACACAACCGCCATTGCCGGTAAATGGATATTTTGAAAGTATCATCTCTCCACCGACTGTAGCAAATTCACAATAAGCTTGATAAGGATATTTATCTCTTAACTCTTCTAATTTAGCTTTATGAGCATGGGTAACTTCTTGAAAAGTTGCTATATCAATAGATTTTTTTAGTAAACAATCCTGAACTTTATCAAGATTTTTATTTCTAAAATTAAGATTAAATTGCATCATCGTTATATGTTCTTCAACAACTACGCTAGGTATACTATCAAACCTCTGTATAAGAGTGTATAAATAAACAAAAATGGATAAGATTATAAAAGCTATAATATATCGCATTTTGCTTCGTAGCATAAAAAACAATAGTACCAAAAGAGACGCCAATATGATTAAAAAATGCACTCTAAAATGAGCCAAAGAATCAAAGAATGGATGTATAGTATTTAAAAATCCCAACAAGACCACTAATGTAGAGCTAAATATGAGAACATAGATCAATCTAATGAACATTTTTAGTCTTTTTCTTACTTCTTGTCTTCTTACTCGAAGTTGAAAATTGGATCAAATCGTCGCTCGTCTTAACATACTCAGGGATATTTTCAAAACTTTTCTTTAGCACATAAAAAGCTGAGAGTGCATCACTATATGCACGATGATGAATCGTCGTTGGGATATCAAGTGATTGGATCAGATAGGCAAGTCCATAACGCTCACTCTCAAATGTCTTCTTTGCCAAATCCAAAGAACATACAGTCATATTGCCAAGCTCTCCAAGCCCATTTCTATACATAGAAGCAGATAAAAAGGTGGCATCAAAACTTGCATTGTGTGCAACAAATATACTCTCACCCATAAACTCTTTGAGCATCAAAAGTGCCTCTTTCTGGGAGGGAGCACCTTTGAGATCGCTCGGCTCTATGCCTGTCACTTTTGTTATATAATCAGGCAAAAAAGCGCACTCTACAAAGGTTTCAAAACGATCTTTGATCTCTCCATCTTGTGCCAAAACCGCACCTATCTCGATGACTTGTGATGTATGGGGTTTTGAGCCGTTTGTCTCGATATCAACGATACAATACAGATCGCTTTTATAGCCATTGAAATAGGGAGCATAGCGGTATCCGTCATCGATAACATCGATAGGATAACCGGAAGCTTTAAGTAGATGATAGATAGTATCACTCCGCTCAAAAAGGGTTGTGTATTTGTAAACTATAGTATCAAAGCGCTCTTTATCTATGATTCCATCATTTTTCCTAAAGGCTCTCGTGAGCCCCTCAAAGACTTTTTGCATTGGCTATAAACGCCTCTATCTTTTGATGATCTTTGATTCCTTTTTCTTTCTCAACACTTGAGCTTACATCAACACCGTAAAATCCATACTCTTTAAGCTCGCTCAGATTCTCAGCACTCAATCCACCTGCTAAGATGATGCGAGAGCAATCAACACCCTCAAACCACTCAAGCGCGACTCTTTTACCCTCACCACCGTAACTCTCCACAAAAGCATCAACAAGTATATATTCATCTTGGTATTTGAGGATATCCTCTTTTGATGTTGTACGCACTACTCTAAGATAAGGAGTTTTAAGCTGATTAAAAAAATCATCTTCGGGCTCAAAATGAATCTGTGCGATATCTATACAAACCTCATTACATATTGTATCAACACTTTTGGCATCCATATTGACAAAAAGTCCAACTATCTTTACAAACGGGGGTAGTTTTTCGATAATTGCTTTGGCTTTTTTTGGCTCTATAAATCGAGGTGATTTTTCATAAAAGACAAATCCAAGTGCGTCTGCACCTGCATTACATGCCGCTAATGCATCCTCAATATTTGTAATCCCACATATTTTGATTCGTGCCAATCTAAACCTTTAATGACTCGATTGCATATTTGACACCCTTAGGATTATTGTAAACATAGGAGCCCGCAACAACGACATCAACGCCTGCATCTCTAAGAGTCGTTACATTTTCATCATTAACCCCGCCATCAATCTCTATAAGACAATTTGGGTTTCTCTTTTCGATAAGTGTTTTAAGTTTTTTTGCTTTTTCGATAACAGAAGGGATAAAGCTCTGTCCTCCAAAGCCTGGATTGACACTCATAAGCAATACCATATCGATATCTTCAAGTAAAAACTCTACTGCTTCAGGGGGCGTGTGTGGATTGAGTACAAGTGCAGGAGAGATACCCAAAGCTCGAATCTTTTGGATGAGTCTATGCGGGTGCTTCTCTTCTTCTATGTGAAAAGAGATATATTTTGGTTTTAAAGGTGCAAAAAGATCAACAAAAAAGGTATTATTTTCTACCATCAAGTGGATATCAAGCGGTTTGGATGCAGCTTTTGCCGCAGCGCTCACAACGGCAGGCCCTATGGTGAGATTTGGCACAAAATGACCATCCATGACATCGATGTGTACAAAATCGCAACCGCCTTCGCATATTGCTTTTACATCTTTTTCTAAATTACCGAAATCTGCAGATAATATACTTGGAGCTACCAACATATACGCACCTTTTTTTGGTTGTATTATAACATAAATAGCAATTATGTTTAAGCAATCTTTAGGAAACCTTGGATATAATCGCACACAAAATTGATATTTCTCTCTCATAGTTAGAGACAATTTCATAGAAATTATAGACTAAAGGCAAGATCATGGCACAGAGATGTTCAGTAACCGGTAAAGGCCCGATGAGCGGGAACAATGTTTCACATGCAAACAACAAAACAAAAAGAAGACAACTTCCTAACCTTAGAACTCTAAGAATTAAAAATGAAGATGGCACTACTCAAAAAATCAAAGTAGCTGCTTCAACGCTCAGAACGATGAAAAAGAGAGCTCAAAAAGAGACAGAGCAAGCGTAACACTTTAGATAGAGCCAAGCTCTATCTCTATTCTTATTTTAGGACACCCAATGTTCCAAATAATTTCCCTTAAAAATGGTATAGACAATGTTCAAGGTTTTTTTACCGATAGTGTAAATGTTGGTATGCGCACAAACCCTGCAAATTCTGGACCATCAGATATCGACGGTGATGTGGCGTTCATTCGCAGTGAATCCTTATGTGATGTGAGCGCCGTGTTTACAAAAAACAGATTTCAAGCAGCACCAATCAAGCACTTTGGGCGATATAAGAAAGATTTTCAGACAAACTTCTTGCTTGTAAATGCAAAAAATGCAAATGCTATGACAGGCGAAGCTGGTATAGAAGATATCAATGAGATATTTAAAAGCCTAAGCAGCAAAATAGCAATCACAAATCCGATTATGAGCTCTACGGGCGTTATCGGCTACAAACTCCCTAAAGAGAAGATAATAAGCGCTTTTGAACGCTTTGATTTTAACGGCAAAAATAGCCACAAAGCAGCAAGAGCTATCATGACGACCGATCGTTTTGCAAAGGAGATTTGTTTTAAAGTAACGCTTGAGAACGGTGAGTCTTTCCATATTGCAGCCATAGCAAAAGGTGCCGGCATGATCAACCCTGCTATGGCAACGATGCTCTGCTTTATAGTAACGGATGCTGCCATCCCAAAAAATGATATGGACGCACTCCTTCAAGAGGCTACGGCAGATTCATTTAACAAGATATCTGTCGATGGTGATACCTCTACTAATGATAGTGCGATACTTTTAGCCAACAAAGCAAGTGGAGCTTATGATAGAGATGCTTTCAAAGAAGCGCTCAAAAAGATTACTTTTGAATTAGCGATGATGATACTCCGCGATGGAGAAGGGGCGACAAAGGTTGTTGCTTTTGAAGTTATGGGCGCTAAAGATAATGCGCAGGCACAAAAAGCAGCCCTCAATCTAAGTAATTCACTTTTAGTAAAAACAGCGCTTTTTGGCGAAGATCCAAACTGGGGAAGAATCGCCTCAACTATAGGTGCAAGCGAGATAGAATGTGATGAAGAGAAGCTGAGTATCTATTATGATGATCTTTTGATATATTCAAGTACACAAAGAGAACTTGATAAGCAAAGAGAAGAGCAAGCCTATAAAATCATGAAACAAGAGAGCTTCAAAATCACTTGTAATCTTGGGATTGGAAACGGCAACTATACGGCTTATGGATGTGATTTAAGCTACGATTATGTCAAGATAAATGCCGAATATCGAACCTAGTATTAAACGCAAAAAAGATATAATAATAAAAAATTAAGGAGAACAAATATGCTACAAGAGTATAGAGATGAGATAACTGCACTCAAAACAACAAATGCACATTTTGCAAAAATTTTTGAAAGACACAATGAATTAGATCAAAAAGCAAAAGATGCCGATGAGGGGAGAGCTCATCTATCTGATATAGAGCTTGAGAGTATTAAAAAAGAGAAGCTTTTACTTAAAGATGAAGCTTTAAAGCTGATTCTTGAATATAAAAAAACACAAGCATAATTCTTCTCCCGCTCCTGCGGGATCGTCTTCCACTAAACATATGAATCTATTTTCTACAATTGATGGATTAAAACCCTATATTTTACAAGCTTTAGATGATTTGCATTTTAAGAGTATGACTCCTATCCAAGAGTTAAGCATACGAGAGATACTTCAAGATAAAGATATCATAGCTAAAGCAAAAACGGGATCTGGCAAAACTCTTGCTTTTATCATCCCGACACTCAATAAGATAGATATCTCAGAAAGAGTCCCCCAAGCGCTCATCATAGTGCCGACAAGAGAGCTCTGTATGCAGATTGTTGCTGTTGCAAGAGAGATGACAAAATATAGCGAAAACTTTAAAATCGTCTCATTATATGGAGGAGTAAAACTCTATGAGCAAACCACATATATGCAAAGTGGTACTCATATAATCGTAGCAACTCCCGGCAGGCTTAAAGATCATCTCGATAGAGGCAATGTCGATCTATCACTTATCAAAACGCTCATCTTAGATGAGGCAGATAAAATGCTTGATATGGGTTTTTATGATGAGATTGTATCGCTTATCAAAAGATTAGAGAAAAGAAGACAAACACTGCTTTTTTCTGCTACTCTACCGGAAAAAGTGCTAAAGCTTGCCGATACTATCCTAAAAGATCCTCTCTTGCTTGCCGTTGATACCGCTCAAGAAAATATACAAGAATCCTTTATGGTATCGAGTAATTTAAAAGAGGATATTCTTAAAGTTATACTCTACAAAAGTCCCTCCAAGGCGATACTTTTTTGCAATACAAAAGAGGAGACATATGAGATAGAAGAGCTACTCAAAACACATAACATATCATGTGCTCTTTTAAACGGTGATCTTGATCAGATAAGTAGAAACGAAGCCTTAATACAACTTGCGAACGGCTCTGCGAGAATTCTTGTTGCAACAGATATAGCCTCAAGAGGACTTGATGTAGATGATATCGATATGGTTTTAAACTATAAATTACCCGATAAAAAAGAGGTATACACACATCGGATAGGAAGATCCGCAAGAGCAGAAAAATCAGGAGAAGCGATATCACTATTTTTCAAATCACAAAAAGCATTTTTTGAACTCCTATCAGAAAATCATAGTGAACTTAAAATTGACGGTAATAAATTTGCATCAAAATTACCAAGTGCAAACAAAACTTTTGTCATCAGTGCCGGGAAAAGAGATAAAATGAGCCCAAAAGATATCTTGGGTGCTCTGATAAAAGATATCGGAATCACATATGAGCATATCGGCGATATAACGATACATGAGCATAGATCCTATGTTGCTATTAAAAATGGTATAAAAATTTCTCACGGTAATCTCAAGATAAAAGGGAAAAATAGAAAGATATGGACTATTTAGTTTTTTGTCTCTTATAGAGGATATACACTAGAGTGCAAATCCCCACAAAAACTAAAAGAGCGATCACTGCCGTATGGAGATATTTATCAATGAGTGCTTGGTTTGCTCCTAAGAAATAGCCTAGTAATACCAATACGATAAGCCATAAAAGTGCACCAAAAGATGTATAGAGAGAAAATCTAAAAAGATTCATCTTTGCAAGTCCGGCGGGAAAAGAGATATATTGCCTTATGCCGGGGATTAGCCTGCCGTTAAAAGTCGATATCTCGCCGTGGTTTGCAAAAAAACTCTCCAATTTATAGAGACTCTCCGGTTTTAAAAACATATATTTACCAAATCTAAGCAAAAAAGATCGTCCAAAATGTAGGGCTAAGTAGTAATTAAAAAGAGCCCCTGTAAGTGAGCCTGAAACGCCCGCAAAAAGTGCAAGATAGATATTCATCTCACCCTTATAAGCTAGATATCCTGCCGGTATCATCACTATCTCGCTAGGGAAAGGGAAAAAACTACTCTCTAAAAACATCAAAAAGAAGATACCAATATAGCCAAGTTCACCGATCTTATCGACCAACATAACGGCTATATCATGAAACAAAGGGCTTCCTACTCAGCAAAAGCACCGACTTTTGTCAATTTGTTGTATCTTTTTTCTAACATATCTTCTACGCTAAGTGCTCTTAACTCTCCAAGACTCTTCAAGTAATATGATTTGAGTGCGGATGCGGCACCCTCTTTGTCTCTATGCGCTCCGATAAGTGGTTCCTCTACAATATCATCTATCAGCCCGTAATTGATAAGATCTGAAGGGGTAATTTTGAGTGCTTTTGTTGCCTGCTCAACCTTTGCAGGATCATTCCAAAGGATTGCCGAACATCCCTCAGGTGAGATAACAGAGAAGACCGAATAACGCATCATAGCAAGTTTATCGGCAACACCTATAGCCAATGCTCCACCGCTTCCCCCCTCTCCGATAACGACAGAAACCATCGGTACAGCAATGCTTGTAAACTCAAAGAGATTTCTTGCAATTGCCTCGCTCTGCCCTCTCTCTTCAGCTCCAAGACCAGGATAAGCGCCCGGAGTGTCCACAAGCATAAGCACGGGAATATCAAATTTTTCAGCCAATCTAACAGCTCTTAGCGCTTTTCTATACCCTTCCGGATTTGGCATACCAAAATTTCTTTTTACTTTATTTTTTATACCTCTTCCCTTTTGCTCACCGATAACCATAGTTTTTTGCTCACCGATATATCCTATATAGCAAACCATAGCAGGGTCATCTCTAAAAGCTCTATCACCATGAATTTCGTAAAAATCATCCATAATAAGCCTGATATAATCGAGTGAATACGGTCGATCTTGATGCCGTGCTAACTGCAATTTTTGATAATCCGTGAGCACTTTAAAGCTTCGTTCAACCTCTTTATCTAAACTTTTTTGAGCTTTTGCTATCTCGCTTGCATTGCCTTTTGCTTTCGCAGAGTCTAGCTCTTCTTGAAGCATCTTAGTCTTTTGCTCAAAATCTAAATAAGTTGTCATGTATACACCTTATACTTTACCAAAAAGTATCACTCCATTAGTTCCGCCGAAACCAAATGAATTGCTCATTACTGTACTAATATCGGCTTTTCTTGCCTCATTGGGGATATAATCAAGATCACAATCGGGATCAACTGTCTCATAATTAATCGTAGGAGGCAAAATGGAGTCTCTTATTGCCATGAGTGAAATAACTGCTTCTATAGCACCTGCCGCACCGAGGCAATGCCCTATCTGCCCTTTTGTTGAACTAATCGGAGGTATATTCATACCGCTGAGTGCCTCTTTAATCGCTGCAGTCTCATTTTTGTCATTTGCAGGCGTGCTTGTGCCATGCGCATTAATATAGTCGATTTTTTCAACTTTTGCCATTTTTATAGCAGCTTTCATAGCTCTAGCAGGTCCATCTACAACAGGAGTCGTGATATGGTTTGCATCACCACTCTCGCCAAAACCTAATACCTCACCATATATATTAGCTCCCCTTGCGACGGCAAGATCATAATCCTCAAGGACTAATGCTCCTGCTCCCTCACCCATGACAAAACCATTTCTATCGGCGTCAAAAGGACGAGAAGATTTTAGAGGATTTTCATTGTTGGTGCTAAGTGCTTTCATTGACGCAAAACCACCTATCCCTACAGCGCAGATTGCCGATTCGGCACCAACAACCAGCATTCTATCAGCCCCACCAAGCATGATAGTCTTGGTTGCCTCGATGATAGCATGTGTTCCGGCAGCACACGCTGTGACACTTGAAACATTTGGACCTCTCAAACTATGCTCTATGGAGATAAATCCTCCGAGCATATTGACAAGTGAAGAGGGGATAAAAAATGGGGAGATTCTCTTTGGACCTCTCGCCTCACAAACTAAAGAGTTTTTTTCTATATTACCAAGACCGCCGATACCGGAAGCGCAAGAGATTCCGAAACGCTCAGAGTCAAACTCTTGAAGTTTTGCATCTTGTATAGCCTCTTTGGCTGCTTTAATTCCTAAATGTATAAATCTATCGGCTTTTTTTACATCTTTTGGATCCATGACGGTATTTGGATCAAAATCTACAACTTCAGCAGCAATTCTTACTGATTGATTCGTAGCATCAAAGAGCTCTATCTCCCTTATACCACATTTCCCATCAACTATCGCCTTAAATGCACTCTCTTTATCGTGCCCAAGGCTGTTTATCATTCCCAAGCCTGTTATGACTACTCTTTTCACTTTGTCTCCTTGCATCAGTGTAGATTGAGCAAAACTAAAAGCTTAGTAAATCTCTTAATTTTAATCAATATAAAGTCCCCCAAGGGGGAATTATCATTTATTTATTGTCTTCGATAAACTTTACAGCATCTGATACTGTTGCGATTTTCTCAGCTTGATCGTCTGGTATTTCAATATCAAATTTCTCTTCTAAAGCCATTACTAGCTCAACGACATCTAGGCTATCTGCCCCTAGGTCTTCTACGAATTTTGATTCTTCTTTTACCTCATCCGGGCTCACATTTAGCTGCTCTACAACAACATCTTTTACCTCATCAAATAATGCCATTGGTTTTTTCTCCTTACATTTTAATAGCACCCAAATTATATCGAAAAAAAATCAAAAATCCACTTGGTTTAGAAAGAGTAGAGAGAAATAGAGTTATTTTGGCGTGAAAGCACCACCATGAACCCCCGCAGAGGAGGGTCTTGGAGAGAAATTAAAATTTATATTTTAGCTGTGTATAGATATATCTTCCCGGTTCATTAAGTAACATACTATCATCAGAGCCCGTTAAGAGCGTAAGATCTTTGTATGTGTTTGAAGTTTGATATACTTTATCAAAGAGGTTATCAACCCCAATGCTCCACTCAATATTATTGGCAAAAGTTTTAGTCGCTTTAAGATTCACAACGCCATAACTTCCGATATCTTGCTCACCATTCTCGCTATCAACATTATCCCAAGAAGCTGCCGCAATCAAATCTGCCTCTAAACTTAAACTCTCTGTTGGCATATAAGTCACACCCAATATTGCTTTCATAGGAGGAATTTCTGGAAGATTTTTACTTAGCTGCCCCTCTAGTGGGCTATCTTTCTTTCCTTTTTGATAAGCAAAGGCGTAGTTAAACATCAATGCTTCAGTCGCTATATAACTTCCTGAGATATCTATCCCATATATCTTCACATCAACATTCTCATAATTGTTTGTGGGTTTACTAGCATTGTAAGCTATAAAATCTTTTAACATACTATAGAAGAATTTACCTTTGATTGTAAAATCACCGAAGCTCTTCTCTAGTCCGATATCAGCCTCATAATTCTTAACACTATCAAGAGTATCATTGCCGACAGATGCTCCGGTTTTACTGTAAAAATAGAGCTCTTTTGGATCAGGTACACGCACTGATTTACCGATACCCCCAAAGAATCTCATGCTCTTATCCACTTTATATGAAGCATAGAGGTACCCGCTAAAATCATCAAAATCTCTATCATTTGAAGCAGTTCTTGGGGTTTCGATGGATGTATCATCATATCTTGCACCCAATTCAAATGAGAGTTTTTCTCCTACCTTGATGTCATCTTTTACAAAGAGAGCTCTATTTTCCGTGTCAACATCATAGATACTATGAAACATCGCTTCAGGAAGCGGAGTCCCGTCTTTATAATAACCTCCATCCCAATTTCTATTGCTCCAATCAATCCCTGCCGTTATCATATGGTTGGCAAGTTCAAAGCTGTTTTTGAGTTTAACTCCGCTTGTTTTTGTCTCCAAGTAATGTGTCATCTCTGACATCATGACAGCTGATTTCCTATAGATATTGGACATTGGGTGCTCTACGCTTGAAGTGTAAACTTCAATATCTAAAACTTTAGAAAATGCACCTAAATTTTTTGCTTTATACCCAAGAGTTATAATCTCAGAGTCATCGTAAATCGCATCCATAGGCGTATTAGGATAGAGGATATTGTCACTTTGATTGTTTGTATAACCAAATCTGATTTGATGGTTCTCATTTATGTCCCACAAGAATTTCCCCATAAAACTTTTTTTCTCAAATGCATCCATATTCTCATATTGTGGCTGATACTGATTGCCGCCGACTGCATCACCTCTAGCGATTGCCTTATCTATCTGACCGACAAAATCATCCCCGTTACCATCCTCATACTGCTTACCCTTTTCGATTGAGCCGCTGATAAGAAATTTAAACTTATCATTGCCTCCCGTTACAAGCGCTGAGCCTTTTTGATAACCAAAACTCCCGGCATTAACCAAAACTTCACCGCCAAAACCCTCTTTAGGCTCCAAAGTTTTTATACTGATATCTGCTCCGAGCGAGCCAAAATCTTCTACATTGAAAGGTCCCTCGGTGATCTCGATGCTCTCGATAGCACTACTCAAAACATGCGAAGTGGGCGGGTCCATTCTGTTTGGACAAGCACCAAATATCTTTGCATTGTCAATCGTAATGTTGAGGTTATCTTTTTTAAATCCTCTGAGTATAATATCATTCGCTATTCCACTCCTTCTCACAAGCGTCAAATCTGCGATATTTTTTGAGAGTGCTTCAGCGACATCTGCTGATTTGATCTCGCTTCCTCTGACATCTTTTACCTTTTTATTATCAATCTTCCCTTCTATCTCTATGTCCCCAAGATCTAACTCTGATGATACCAAAGAGGCAGCACAGATACACGAGATAAATAGTGTCTTTTTCATAATTACTCCTTAAATGTTGCACATGGCGGGTAAATTGTCTTCAAGAAGTGTTAAAAAAGTGTTAAGATAAAATATTAATTTTTCAAAGAGTAGTCTAGATTGATGGAAACTTCAGTCGGCAAACTTGTTACACATCCATTTACTTGCAGAGGAAAAGAGTCTCGAACTATTTTGCGTATAGAGGCATGAAATATTTTTGGTCCTTTCATGCTAAGCCCGCCAAGAGCGCCATTTGGCAATATCTTCATGCTCACAACAACCCTCCCTTCTATTCCCCTTTTTTTTGCAAAATCAGGATAATATTTTTTTGAAGCTATCCTTTTTTTGAGCTCCAAAAGTCTTATCTTCTTCTGGCTGTCTCCGACTATTTTTTGATTAGATTCTTTCGCCGTGATTGATTTATTTGTTGGGATAATTTTTTTCTTTTTTTGAACAATTTTCTTTTTCTGAACGATTTTCTTTGGAACCACTACTTTAGGTGGCTCTTCTTTCTCAACTACTTCTTGCTCTTCAACTTTTTCTTCTTTAACTTCAGGGACAAAATCACTCATGCTCAAGCTGAGACAGTCTTTATCTATATCTTTATCGGAAACTATAGGGAGTGCATTAAAGGAGTACAATAAAATAGTCCCAAATGATGCATATAAAAAAAGTGTTAATGATAATGAAATATAGTATCTCTTCTCTAGCATCAACCATTCCCCTCTATTGTCTGTGCAGATTTTTACTTTAAAGTGTTAAAAAAGTGTTAAATTACCAGTATTTTTAAGTCAAGAATAACTTTTGTTCCCTGATTCTTTTTTGAATATATTGCAAAATCTATACCGTTTTTATCACAAAACTTCTTAACAATCGCCAGACCTATCCCCTTGCCTTCACTCTCGCTATTACCCTGATAATAGAGCTCATGAATATGCAACATTTCTGTCTCATCCATGCCGATTCCCTCATCCTCAATCTCAATCTTCCCATCTTTGAGCGTGATAGTAATCTTACTATCTCTTTTTGAATATTTCATCGCGTTCGATAGAAGATTATCAATAACCTGCTCAAAGCCTATTTTATCTGTTAAAATTTGTGTTGCATCTAGATCAAAATGAAAGAGATTTCTGCCTTGCTCCATAAAATAGATACTACAATCTTTTAGAGTTTTTTCTACGGCAAACTGCTCTTTTTCAATAGGAAGTACATCTTTTGTGATATCATAAACGAGATTCACATAAAGTCTTTTTAATTTATGAGTTGCATCTTCTATTCTATTGAGCCGAACTATATCTTTCTCATCTTGTAGATTTTTTCTAATCATCGAAGCATTGGTAGTTATCGTAGAGAGTGGAATGTTGAGTTCATGCATCACCTCATCACTTACTTTAATGATCTGTTTTTGTATCTTATGCTGCGAATTTAGAAGGTAAGAGACCAAAAGATAGCCACATGCAATCGAGATAATAAAAAAGAGGATGCTTGCAAAGATAAAGTTTTTAGCACTAAATTCATTCTCTAGCTGATACATATAGAGAAGCAACCAAGTAAACAGAGAGAAAAGAAGATAAAAGAATACGCCTAAAAAAATCTCTTTTAAATTCTTTGAGCCTTTTACCTCTCTAGACAATAGCCGACTCCTCGAATATTTTTTATCCTGTCTCCAAAATATTTCTTTAGATTAGTGATGTAAACACGCAAAGATCCATCGCTTGAGCCCTCCGAACTACTCCACAATCTATCTTTGATAAGATCCATTGAAACCATATTGCCGTTTGCCTCTAAAAGTAAATTGAGTAACTTTGAGGCCTTAACTCCCAAACTTATCTCTTGATTGCCGGCAAAAAGTTTATGTTCTTTAGCATCAAATGTATACTCTCCTATATGGATAACCTCTTCTCTGATTTGTCTCCTTAAGACCGCATCGACTCTGCAGCGAAGCTCATCGGGATCAAATGGTTTTTTGATATAGTCATCTGCTCCGATATGAAACCCTTCTTTTAGAGATTCGAGAGTATCTTTAGAGGTGATAAATATTGTTGGTGTTACATCACCACTGTTTCTCAGTTTTCTCAAAAGCTCAAACCCGCTCTCATAGGGCAATTTCACATCAAAAAGATAGAGATCATATCTGCTTTTATAGGTAAGATCGAGTGCACTATAAGGATCCATTGTGCTATCAACATAAAATCCCATTTCGCATAAAAAATCATCGAGTGTCTCGTTGAGTCCCTGATCATCTTCTAGTAGGAGTATTTTTCTCATCTTTAAATGTACATTCCGCCGTTTACTTTGAGTGTCTCGCCCGTGATATAACTTGCATAATCACTCAATAAAAATGCAACTGCTTGGGCAACCTCTGTTGGCTCTCCGAATCTTGCAAGCGGTATCTTAGAAGTAAAGGCATCTTTTACCTCTTGTTTTAACACCTCAGTCATCTCTGTCGCTATAAAACCCGGGGTGATGGCATTAAATCTGATGTTTCTACTTGCTCCCTCTAGCGCAAAACTCTTGTTCATAGCAATCATCCCGCCTTTACTAGCCGCATAATTCGTCTGCCCTGCATTGCCGCTTTCACCAACAATTGATGCGATGTTAACAACAGCGCCAAATCTCTTCTTGCTCATCGTTTTTAGCGACTCTCGACATCCTATGAACGCTGATTTAAGATTTGCCTCTATCACACTCATAAAATCTTCGATACTCATCCTAAGTGCAAGTTTATCATTGGTAATGCCCGCATTATTGACAAGATAACTTAACTCTCCATCACTCTCAACAATCTTTTTTACTGCATCAACAAATGCGCTCTCATCTCCGACATCAAACCCTATCACCTCAGCGTTGCCGCCACTTTTCTTTATCTCGCTACATACGGCATCCGCTTGCTCTTTACCGCTTCTGTAGTTGACCCAAACCTTAAGACCGTAACCGGCTAAAACTTTTGCAATCTCAGCACCTATCCCTCTGCTTGAACCCGTTACAAGGACATTCTTTCCACTAAAAACCATTTATTTCCTTTTGACAAATCTATGAAAAATTATAACACTATTTTTTTAAATCACTTTTTGCATGCGAATAGTTGCTCTTTGATACGCTCAAACTCATCATAATCTTGAGGTGTTATCTCATCTGAATATATGATGTGATTGAGTCTATCTAAGATTTGCATCTTGCTAAACTCATCATCACATAGCGCTTTATTGATAATCGATATATGATAATCGATATTATACTCTTTCTTCATAATCTTTTCTAAGAACTCTTTTGCCTCTACTTCACTGCATCCAAAATCAGCACCTAACATAGAACAAAAAAGTGGAGCCTCTTTCTCTAGGTTTCTATGATCTATCTTGATGATATGTGCCAAAAGTGTTGCAACGGACTCTTTTATCTTCTCTTGCATGTGCTTGTCAACCCCCTAAATAAAAAGTGATTCATCCATAACTTCCGGAGCATCTAATCCCATAAGCTCCAAGATGGTTTTTGCAATATTGTTGAGGCTGCCATGCTCTTTGAGCTTGATTGTCTCTTTTGCTATCACAAAACACCACACTTCACCTACCGTATGATTGGTCAAGATATTATCTTTGCTATCACACATCTCCTCACAATTTCCATGATCACTTGTTAGGAGTATAGCATAATCATGTTCTTTTGCGGTTTCAATAATCGCTCCTATCTCCCTATCAACAGCCTCTACGGCTTTAAGAGCTGCTTCATAATTGCCTGTATGACCAACCATATCTCCATTTGCAAAATTTACAACAACAAAATCATACCCATCCCTAATCGCATCTCTTGTAGCTGTGCCCACTTCGGGAGCTGACATCTCAGGCTTTAGATCATAAGTTCTTACATTAGGACTTGGGATAAGCACTCTCTTTTCATTTGCAAACGGCTCTTCGAGCCCCCCATTGAAAAAGAATGTTACATGCGCATATTTTTCCGTTTCAGCTATGTGCATCTGTTTTAAGCCTACCCTGCTAATCACTTCACTGAGTGTATCGGTCGGATTCTCTTTTGGAAAAATGATTGGATAATCAAAACTTTTATCATAGGCTGTCATCGTTATGATATCTATATCTTTTGCGACTCGCGGAAACTTATCAAAATTTTTCTCGCCTAAAGCTCTTGTAATCTCTCTTGCTCTATCGGCTCTAAAGTTGATCATAATAACACCATCTCCATCGCTTAAACCATTATATCCTGTAAAAGCGGTAGGTTCTATAAACTCATCATGTTCACCTTTTTCGTAACTCTTTTGAACATATTCCAAAGGGAGAAGTTCACTTTTTGGTATTGCATTCACGATAGCCTCGTACCCTTTTTGTACACGCTCCCACCTATTATCTCTATCCATACTATAGAATCTGCCGCCAAGCGTTGCTATGACGATATCATCATCGCAGATATTCTCAATCTGGCTCAAAAATTGAGGTGCAGAGGTTGGAGAAACATCTCTACCGTCCGTTATAAGATGCAGCCAAACCTTTTTAGCTCTCTTTTTAGCAATTTTGGCAATACCAATGATATGCTCTATGTGAGAGTGCACCCCTCCGTCGCTCATAAGTCCGATGATGTGTATATCTTTTGATTGCTCACAGAGTGTACACAATACATCATTACGCTCTAAAGTTCCATCATCTAGTGCTTTAGATATCTTTACCAAATCTTGATAGAGCACTCTTCCGCTTCCAAGTGTCATATGCCCTACCTCTGAGTTGCCCATCTGTCCTTCAGGAAGACCGACACTGAGTCCGTGTGTAGAGATTAGTGTATGGGGTGCATTTTTGAAAAGCCAATCATAAGTCGGTTTTTTTGCATCCAAAAATGCATTACACTTTGCGTTTGGCTTGTGTCCAATGCCATCAGTGATGATTAGTACGGTTTTTTGCCCTTTCATTCGCCCTCTTTTTATAAATTAAAAACATCATATACCCTAAAACTGCTAAAAAAGCAAATTATAGTTACTGTTTCATTATAACAAAAAACAGAATCATAAATCTATAAATATCGATACCAAAGATAAACAAAAGATAAATATAAAACATACAAATATAAGTTAAACTATTAATTATATATTAATTGATTGAATCTATAATTTTACATATTTTAAATATTAGGCAAGTAAATGGTCACACCGATTAAGGCTCTTAGAAAAAACAGATTGAAAACCATGCTCATCTTTATCAGCATGGTTGTCTCGATCTGCGCCATCTTTCTTATCAGTGCAATTGCAAACGGAGTTGTCACAATGTATAGCACTATGCTCAAAACTGATGGCGATATCATCGTCACTCAAAAAGGCATTTCTGATACATTCTTTAGTGACATCAATCGTTCTTTGGGGCTCAAGATAGAAAAGATAGAAAATGTTAAAAAAGTCAACACACTTATACTGGGGGCTTCTCCGGTGAACAATCTTCCAATTGTTGGTATCTATGGAGTGAGTAAAAATAGATTTGAAAACTATAGGCTGATACGCGGTAAGTATCCGGATTTACATGAAGTGATGGTAGGGGAGAAGATAAACAATATACTCCAAACACCAAAAACCGTAACGATCTCAAAAAAAGAGTTCAAAGTCTCAGGTGTTTATAAAAGCGATATCGGTTTTGAAGATGGGGGTGTCGTAATTGGGCTTGAAGATGCATCAAGCATATTTCATAAAAGCGCATCTCTCTTTCTAGTTACGCTTGATGATATCAACAAACAAGACATCAGTGCACAAATCAATGCACTCGATGATGGCATAGAAGCAAAAACAACAGATGAGTTTATAGATAATTACAATCAATTTAAAATCATAAAGATAAGCTCTGATGTTATCTCTTTTCTTGCTTTTTTGATGGGGATATTGGGCATCGTTAGCATGATGAGCATGGTTGTCAATGATCGCAAAGTCGAGTTTGGCATCATGCGTTCTCTCGGTTTTTCAAGTAGAGCCATCATCATAAAGCTCATCACTGAGACACTTATCGTGGCGATCTTGGCATATCTCTGTGCTATCGCATTGTCGTATCTGATTTTGGATGCCATAGGGCATATGGAAAAATTTCAAGGCTATATCAATGGTGATATCACGCCCTCTTTAGCGATTAGTGTATTTTTTATATCGATTATTATGGCAACGCTCGGCTCTTTGCTTCCTGCCATTTGGGCATCACGCGTTGATCCGATGAGTCTCATCCTTCAAGGGGGTGCAAGATGAGATTGAAAGCAGAACATATCGAACATTTTTATGCCCAAGAACATATCTTGCACGATATCAATCTTGAGATAGAATCCTCTTGCATTACAGCCATCGTTGGCGAGAGTGGGAGTGGGAAAACTACACTTTTAGCGATACTCTCTTCACTCTTAAGAGCTTCTAGCGGGAGTGTACACTATGATGATATATCTCTAGAAGCTATAAAAAATATAGATGAATTTCGCAAAAAAAATATCGGCTTTGTTTTTCAGTTTCACTATCTTATCGACTATCTGAATATTGAAGAAAATATAACACTCAATGCTCTTGATGCAACCAAAAGTAGTGCTCTTTTAAAAGCTCTAGGCATAGAACATCTCGCATCAAGATATAGTGATGAAGTTTCAGGAGGCGAGCGTCAAAGAGCCGCCATTGCCCGCGCGCTTATCAATGATCCGACCTTTGTTTTTGCCGATGAGCCAACAGGCAATCTCGATACGAAAAACGCTATAGGTGTCTTTGAGCTCTTTAAAGAGTTTAAAAAGACAGGCTTTGTCGTCGCTACGCATGATAAAAAGATAATCGATTATGCCGATACGATTATAGAGATGGAGGATGGTTTTGTTAAAAACATTTATACACAATGAGATAAATCTTCTCTTTATATGGCTCATTATCGGTCTAAGCGCAGGGTTAATATATTCGCTAGAGCTTCTAGGGGTAAGCGATTTTGATTCTCTTTTGGTAGCAAGTCGTATGCGATCACTCCATATATCACATATGCTCTATGGGTTTTTCCCGCTTATCTTATCGCTATTACCGTTTGCGCTTTTTGAAAAAGATCAGATACTCGATGCTGCCATCATCAAAAATCTCAAGAGATATTTTGTGACATGGAATCTCTTTTTGCTTCTTATGAGTATGACGATTTTATTTGGAGATATAAGAGGTTTGCCTTTTTATGACTTCGCCTACTGGCTCAACTTTATCTTAGCCTCAAGTGGCCTTTTTTATATCTATGCACTCTTTTTGGCTATCAAAAACTATGGAAGCACAAGACCTCTGTGGGTCAATGTCTCTTTTGCAACAACTATCATTGCACCTTTTTTGCTCATCTTTTTGATGAATCCCTCCTATGGGCAAGTTGAAAAAACCCTTGTAGGCCCCCATGGTGATAATACCCTAGGTATGAGCTTTGCACTCATCCCTATCTACTATCTACTCATAAAACTCTTTGCATATAAAGATTTTACCCCCAGAGTGCACATCTTGTGGATTATTCCTCTTGTGGGCTACATCATCTCGCTCATTATCCGCAACTTTTTGCACTCACTGAGTTACAATGAAGAGTGGTTTTTCCAATACCTCACACTCCTTTATATACCGCTTTTGTATATATGGCTCAAAGATGCAAAGATTAGTTATGCAACAAACCCATACCTCATCATATCTATCTTGGCATTTCTTTTTGTCGATGTAGAGGGCAATATCCTATTTGTCCCCGAAATTCGACATATGATCCATAAAAATGATCTCGTCATTGGCCATGCGCATATCGCCATGGGAATAGGCGTAGCATTTATGGGGCTGAGCATACTCTATCATCTCCTGCCAAACCTCTTTAGCAAACGCCTTGCCGTCTTTTGGAGTATTGCATTGGGCTTAATCACTCTAGTACTCACTATCGCCGGCATCAAAGAAGCAGGGCTTTTTGATATAAATATCAATTACCTATGGCTACTTCGATCATTTTTTGGGCTACTCATTATCATCTATATATTCTTTCTATCCATAAAAAACCTCGAGCTCAAACTCGAATCTAAAATATCATTTTACCATTTAGCCGGTCTGCTGAGTGATGGCATTGGCGGTCTTCTTTTGATACTAGCTGGCAATGTTATTTTCCCTTTATTCGGGTTTCATTTTGGTGGAAGTTATGCGTATGTGGTTTTTGCTTTCATGATAGGTGTTGGGACGATACACTTTTTTGGACTTTTTACCCAAGGTGAACTCCTAGCAAACATCAGTGCTCTCATCCGTGTACTCGTCGGCTCTACATTTATAGCGCTCTTTACGACAAATCATATCGATAATATCGGGCTTTTAGTTGGTGTGTACGATATAGGCTTTGCTTCTGTCTATTGGCTCTTATTTAGGAGTGAGCGATGAATGCCTATACACTCCTTCTAAGCGCTCAACTTCTCTACTATCTACTCATAACACAAACAGGGGTTGTGGGGGCTTTTGATTCGCATATCCATGATCTCTACACACTACCGATTGGTGGGGTATTGGGGAGTCTATTTGCAGCACTTATCAAACACAATCATATAAAGATAGAACTCTATGCTCTTCTTTTTTGCCAACTGTTGCTCTCGCTTTTTTATCCTCACTATTCTCTTTTGTGGATACTTCTGCTTGGTTTCATCGTCGGCTATACAACACCGCTGCTCTTTTTTATTTTCAAAGACCAAAAAAAGATAAACCTAGCGATTGGGCTTGGACTCTCATACGCCATAGGAACAGCACTTTACTCTTACCCCTTTGAGCAGAGAGATAGCATCGCTTTTGTGCTCTCGGTTATCTCCATCGCATCACTATTTTTTATGGAGCTCAAACCTACAAAGAAAATCGAAGAAAAAGTGGATGGAAAAATCATCGCTATTTTAGTGCTATGGATATTTGCAGATTCGGCACTTTTTGAGACACTCAGTAGATCTAACGATATGGATATATGGAGCCACTACACACTCACTATCATAACATTTCACATCATCGGTATATTAGCAGCATATAAATACCCAATGGATGTAGTTAAAAAGCATCGTATCATCTTCCCGCTTTTTCTCCTTTCGTATCTACTTTTCACGATAAAAATACCTATTTTACTCGCCATTATCTATCCATTTACGATTTCATATTATAATTTTTCATTATTTAGATATATTATAAACCTAAATAACATAAAGACTATAGGTATCACTATGGTCCTCGTCGGATGGGTAGCAACAAGTTTGGCAAATGCGATAGCCCTTGAAAAACAGATTTGGATCGTCTACTTAATTTTTGCACTTTTCTGTGCAACATTTTTTATCTTAAATAGGAGAAAATATGAAAAAAGTAATCATTCTACTCACGCTTATAAGCGCTTTCATACACGGACAAAGCCTCAAATTTGACTCGGGTTTTATACGAGCGCACACGGAAGTATTTGGTGATCGCACGATCGATCCTACATTTCACAAAGCAACATCAAAACTGACGATACAAAACGGATTGGCAAAAACTTTAAAAGGCACCATAGAGGTATCGATGAAAGATTTCATAAGTGACAATGAAAAAAGAGATGAACATATGCAAAGTGCACTCGAATCTTCATCTTTCCCAAAAGCGTCTTACAAGATATCTGAAGTCGTAGAAAATGGTGATGGCTATATGCTCAATGGCACTCTTTTACTGCATGGGGTCTCTAAGCCACTCTCTTTTGATGCCACTATAGCAAATGAAAACGGTAAGGTACATATCGTTGCAAAGAGCAAAATAAAAATGAGTGATTTTGGGATAGAACCACCGAAAATGTTTTTATTAACCGTGAGAGATCAGGTTGATTTGAGTGTGGATATCTTGCTCAAATAGATAGCTTCACCGATAGCAAACGGTAGCGTAGCAAATGGATATTTTTGTTCTTGAAGTAGCTTTTCTAGCCACTCTAAAGGCTCACACAATGACTCATCAGAGAGTTTAAACGTGCCATAATGCACAGGGATAAATCTCTGCACTCCAAGATCAGCACATGCTGCAAGTGCCTCTTGTGGATCGAGGTGATTGTGGCGCATGATATACTCGGGTTTATACGCACCTATCGGTAAAAAAGCATCGCCAATTTTGAAGCGTTTTCCTATCTCTGCAAACTGCTCCCCGTAAGCAGTATCTCCTGAATGGTAAAAACTACATTGATCATTGTTTACCACAAAGCCACCCCAAAGCGTTCTGTTTTTATCGAGTAGATATCTGTTGCTCCAATGCAGAGAAGGGACAAATGTGATTGTTACATCTTTTATACGATACGCTTCCCACCAATCAAGTTCGGTCAAGTTTTTATACTTTTTAAAATATCTTCTAAAACCCTTTGGAGCCACTATCGTTAAGTTTGGGTTCTGTTTTATGAGAAATTTGATTGATGGCATATCAAAATGATCATAATGTGAGTGTGTTATGAGTACAATATCTGCTCTAATTTTCTTTTTTGAAATGGGAAGCTCGGTATGTCTTTTATAAAAAGGGATGTTATCAAAAAGCGGATCGATAATGATGTTGAGTCCATTCATATTTGCCCAGAGCGTGGCATGTCCTAGCCACAAGGCTACATTTGGTTGAGGTGCTACACTCTCTTTGATGACTGTCATCTTTTTGCAATCATCTGCACCTTTTTTTGAAAAGAGCACATCAAATCGCCACCGAAGCAGATCATAGAGCCGTATCTTTTTTGAAGTATATTTACTCTTCTCCATCACATCCAATTTTTCCCTTTTAATATATCAAGATTATAGCTAACTTCATCGAATTTTGCTTGGAACTATCTTTTTTTCAAAAGAAACATAGTAGAATGTTACACAAATCTAAAATACCAGAAAAGTTAATGCCATGATCTATTTTTTGTCTAATTTTCTACCTTTTAATCTTTTTAGTTATATTTCCGTACGAGCAGGGATTGCATTTTTTATCGGATTGATGCTCACTCTTTTTCTTATGCCAAGATATATCCGCTGGGCAAAAGCAAAAAATGCGAGTCAACCTATCAACAAATATGTAACGACACATGAAGCCAAAAGCAAAACACCGACAATGGGTGGAGCTGTCTTTCTTACTGCTTCTATTATTGCTATACTCATAAGCGGCAATGTCACAAACCTCTATCTTCTTGGAGGGCTTTTTACGATCATAAGTTTTGGACTCATAGGACTCAAAGATGATATCGGTAAGGTTCTCTCGGGAGATAATCTTAAAGGACTAAGCCCAAGAGGTAAATTTTTGTTGCAGATAGCAGCTTCGATTGTGGTCACGATATTTTTAGTCATTGCAGGCTTTCCGACTGATTTTTATGTACCGTTTTTGAAGACACCGCTTTTTGATATCTCCTACTTTATGGTTATCTTTTGGGTCGTCATATTTTTAGCAACCACTAATGCAGTCAATCTCACGGATGGGCTCGACGGACTTGCTACCGTACCTTCTATCGTTGCTTTTGCCTCACTTGGACTCATCACATATGTTACCGGTCATGCTATCTTTAGCGAATACCTTTTAGTCCCCAATATAAAAGGCGTTGGAGAGATGGCGATTATTGTCGGGGCATTTATGGGATCGCTTTTAGGCTTTTTATGGTTCAACTGTTATCCTGCAGAAATCTTCATGGGAGATACCGGTAGTCTCTCTATAGGCGGGCTTATTGCCTACCTTGCAATACTTGGCAAAAGTGAGATTTTGCTTCTGCTTATCGGTATCATCTTTGTCATCGAAACCGCCTCTGTGATACTTCAAGTAGGGAGCTATAAATTACGAGGCGAGCGGATATTTCTCATGGCACCGATTCATCACCATTTTGAGCTCAAAAAATGGGCTGAAAATAAGATCATAGTCAGGTTTTGGATGATTGCCATCTTAGCAAATGTCTTAGCACTCATCTCCTTTAAGTTTAGATAATGCAAAAGCAAAATAGACCTACGCTCTTTGGATACGGACTTACTACAAAAGCGATAGCAAAAAAGCTAGGGGGCGAGTGCATCTTTTTTGATGATAATGCAAAAGAGAGTTTTAAAGATGAATTTGGCAACACTATCTACCCTTCAAGCCAATTTGATCCACAAAAAAGTGATCTCGAGATACTCACACCGAGCATAAAACCAAACCATCCTCTTTTGCAAAAAGCAAAACATCCCATCAGCGAGTATGACTATTTTTTAGGCGATAGCGCGCAAAAAAAACCATTCAATATCTGGATTAGCGGCACAAACGGCAAGACAACAACTACCCAGATGGTGGTACACCTGTTTCAGAAACGAGGGGCAATTGGTGGTGGCAATATAGGCACACCTCTAGCAGATATGAGTATGGAGGCTCCAATCTGGGTCTTGGAGTCTAGCTCTTTTACACTCCACCATACCAAAAGTGCTGCGCCCAATATCTATATCCTTCTCCCTATAACTCCGGATCATCTCGATTGGCACGGCACGAAAGAGGCATACGAAGAATCAAAGCTAAGCCCGCTTAAAAACATGAGAGAGGGCGAGCTTGCTCTGATCCCTAAAGGTCTCAGAGTACCAAAAAGTGACGCCTTTATCGTAGAGTATGATTCCAATGAATCTCTAGCAAATACCTTTGGTATCGATAGAGCAAAGATTGATTTCAAAGGCGCATTTTTACAAGATGCTCTCTTGGCACTTATCACGACAAAAGTACTCTATGGCGAGCTTGATTATGCACTTATGAATGCTTTTATCAAAGAGGCACATAGACAACAAGAGATCATTGATAACAAAGGGCGACTTTGGGTTAACGACTCTAAAGCCACCAACCTTGATGCGACTATCCAAGCAGTCAAAGCGTATGGCGATAAAGAACTGCATCTTATACTCGGCGGTGATGATAAGGGTGTTGCTTTAGATGAACTTTTTGATGTTCTAAAGGAGCATAAGATAACACTCTATGCTATAGGCTCAAATGAGGCGAAGCTTATGGATTTGGCAAAACGATATGCTATCCCCGCCTATGCACTTAACACACTAGAAAAAGCCACAAGAGAGATAACAAAACATCACACAAAAGACTCCATAGCGATGCTCTCTCCTGCTGCTGCTAGCCTCGATCAGTTTAGCTCTTATAAAGAACGAGGCGATCTTTTTATCAAGATTGTAAAAGAGTTTTAAGAAGGCTCAATGCTAAGCTAAAATTAATCTTAGATAGTTATAATTCTATCTCTTTTGGCTCGATAGCTCAGTTGGTAGAGCAGCAGACTGAAAATCTGCGTGTCGACAGTTCGATTCTGCCTCGAGCCACCACTTAAAAAATCTTCAAAAATAATTTCAAAAACTTAACACAATTCTTTGCAAAATTTGGAAAAAGTTACCTATCTAATCCATTGACCTTGAAGCTTATCCGATGCTCAACGCATCTCCCATGTTCTCTAATGGCTTCAATATGCGCTTTTGTGCCATAACCCTTATGCTTATCAAAATCATATTGAGGATATTCACTAGCGATACGACGCATATACCTATCGCGTGTTACTTTTGCGAGTATGCTTGCTGCGCTTACCTCTTTGATCTGCTCATCGGCTTTTATCATTGTCTCTATCCCCTCTACACCAAATGAGGAGTTGCCATCAAAGATGTGATGATACTCTCTTAGATTTTTTTGTATCTCGCGCAGAGCTTTTGTGATTGCGGCACTCATACCAATGGTATCAATTTCTTGCGCTGAAATCATAACTATATGATATTTTGATGCTTTTTTGACATTTTCAAAAATTTTTTCTCTTTTTTTTTCAGAAATTTTCTTAGAATCATTAACACCCTCAACATCCTCTAGAAGCACGACACCGGCGACAACTAGAGGTCCTGCGAGAGGTCCTCTTCCTGCTTCATCTATACCGCATATTAACTTTTGATTGAACAATTATTTACTCTCACAAGTTATCATTTTAATGTCTCAAGAGTATCGAGATTAATCATTTTCTAACTCCTTCCTTGTTTTATACCCTGCAAATGTTGCGAGATACTCTTGATGATTACCCCAAGAACTTCCCTTGATTTTTAAGATCGGCTTCCATGATTTCTATCTCTCTATTGCCACTATGGACAATGGTATCATCCACACTATAATCAAGATCAGGATTTCTGTCGTTATAAGGAACGCTATTAAGGATCGTTTTGATGACATTAAATCTCGCTTTAAACTTATCATCACTTCTTATAACCGTCCAAGGCGCTTTGGGAGTATGAGTTTTTTTAAGCATCTCATATTTCATCAATGTAAAATTGTCCCATTTCTCTTGCATCTGCAAATCAATCTCACTCAATTTCCACTGCTTGAGTGGATTATGCTCACGCTCTAAAAAGCGGAGGTTTTGCTCCTCTTTTGTCACGGAAAAATATATCTTGATAAAATAGAATCCATGATTGACAAGATCAGCCTCAAAATATGGGATACTATTCATAAATGTCTGATACTGCTCTTTGGTACAAAAACCAAATACAGGCTCTACCATAGCTCTGTTGTACCAACTTCTATCAAAAAGTACTACTTCACCACCTCTTGGAAACTGCTCAACATAACGCTGAAAATACCACTGACTTCTCTCGACTTCTGAAGGTTTTCCTAATGCCACAACACGGTAATGTTTCTCATTCATATACCGCGTGATACGACGAATCGCTCCTCCTTTGCCCGAAGCATCTCTTCCCTCAATCAAGACAATCATCTTTGAGTCATGCTCCTCAAGATACTCTTGAAGCTTTATAAGCTCTACCTGAAAGGGTTTTAGCGAATCCTCTTGAGCTTGCTGAATATAATTTAAATATATATGTTTTTGGAAAACCTCATCTTTTTGAAAAAGATTAACAAATGATGTTATATCCACATCCTCTCCTTATTCAAATTTGTACCCGTTGCCCCAAACGGTTTTAATCCACCCATGTTTTTTATCGGGGTCTATCTTCTTTTTTAACCGACTAATCGTTACATTCATCGCATTATAGTTTGGATACTCACACTTATCTTTCCAAAACCGATCATGCAACTCTTCTCTGAGAATAGTCTTGCTTGGGTTTTCTAGAAATAGTGCCAATAACTCGAGCTCCAACGGGCTCAGCGTAATCTCTTTGGCATCTATGGTAACACTCAAAGCATCTCTATCTAAGGTGATATCTTTATATTTGATAACACTTTGACGGTCGATAACACCACTTCTTTTTAAAACTGCTCTTACCCGCAATAGTAACTCTTTAAAATTAAAAGGTTTTGTTATATAGTCATCACAACCATACTCAAAACCGTCTTCTATATCACTGTCTCTATCTTTTGCGGTTAAAAATATTACAGGGATATTATATCCTATCTCTCTTAGGCTTGCTACAAATTTTCCCCCCTCAACACGGGGGAGATTTCTATCAACTATCATCAAAGAGGGGGTCTCTTCTTGCAAAAATTGCTCGACAGTATCAGTAGATAAAAATCCTGCCACTTTATACCCCTCTTTTTGAAGATGATACTCAAGAAGTTCAAGCAAATCCTCTTCATCTTCTATAATAACTATTTCGACCTCATCACTTTTCATGAGTGTATTATATCACGAGAGAGGTCGATATGCTCTAAAGCTTACCTCCAATTTTTGCAAAGATTAACTTGGAAGATATGTCATCTAGTCTTTCGATAATTTTGATATTTTTACGGATATATTTTAAAAGATTAAAATACTCCTCGGCAACGCTGTGTGAACTTCCCGCTTTTTGAATAATCTCTTTTTCTATGAGTGAATAGATATCATCGGTCTTACTATATTCCACCTCTATCTTGCCTGCCAATGTCTCCAATTTATCGCGATCATCGAAAGTTTGAAGCATTTCAAGCGTAAAATCAAATGCATTGAGTGTAAATCTATTGATACTCAAAGACTCCTTGATAATCTTATAGAAATCAGATTCGCTATCATCAAAAAATATCTGCATATTTTTTATGTAATTATCGATATTTATCACAATCCTATTGATAACAGAAGTAGTCTTAATATAAGCGATAAGTTCTCTAAGATCTTTGGCTTCCGGCGCATATCTTGCAAAGATAAGTACTATATCATTATCAAGCGCTTCAGTTCTTTCTAGTATGTCTTTAATAGGTTTTTTTGCTTTCTTCAGCCCCTCTTTATCTCCAACTTCTAGTGCTTGGAGTGCCAATTTATTTGCTAATGAGAGATCATTAATAATCTTAAGCATCTCATCTCTAACTTTATGTCTTGCTTCTATATATTCCGGTAACATTATCCAAACCTCCCAGTTATGTAATCTTCCGTGAGTTTTTCTGACGGATTTAAAAATATCTTTTCTGTCTTATCATACTCGACAAGATCACCGAGATACATCAATGCCGTATAATCACTCAAACGACTTGCTTGCTGCATATTGTGTGTTACTATCACCACGGAAACCTCTTGCTTGAGCTCAGATATCAACTCCTCTATGGCGCCTGTAGATATAGGGTCAAGCGCAGATGTCGGCTCATCAAAGAGCAACACATCCGGCTTTAAAGCTACTGCTCTTGCTATACAAAGCCTTTGCTGCTGTCCGCCACTAAGTCCCATAGCACTTGTATTGAGTCGATCTTTTGTCTCTCCCCAGATTGCCGCACCCTTAAGTGCAGCCTCCACTTTTCCTTCAAGCTCACTCTTATTTTTTACTCCGGCAAGCTTAAGCCCATAAGCAACATTGTCAAATATACTCATAGGAAACGGAGTTGGTTTTTGAAATATCATTCCAATGTCTTGCCGTAATTTTATAAAATCATTCTCTCTTTTTATAGTAAGAATATTTTCTACCTTATTCTTTTTTCTATAGAGGTTAATCTCGCCCTCATATATGTTCCCCGGATAGAGATCATGGATTCTGTTCATTGCACGCAGCAGTGTCGACTTCCCACATCCACTCGGTCCGATAAGCGCAGTTATCTTATTTTTCTCTATTGTTAGATTGATATTCTTTAAAGAGGGCTCTTTTGCTCCCGGATAGGTAAAGAAGAAATCTCTTATATCAATAATTGTATTACTATTTTCCATACTTATTTTTCCTTATTTTTGATGATAAAACGACCGATTAGATTGATAAATAGAACAATCATCGTTAAAACAAATGATGCAGCCCATGCCAATTCTCTACTTGATTCATCCGGATAGGTTGCAAGGTTGTAGATACTTACAGTCAGTGATGGGAATTGCCCGCTAAGATCCAACGTAAAAAACTGATTATTTGCCGATGTAAAAAGAAGTGGCGCCGTCTCCCCGATAATTCTTGCAAAAGAGAGGAGGATGCCGGTTGTTATCCCTACCTTTGCCGCCTTTATAACAATCTGCATAATTATCTTATGCTTACTCCCCCCAAGAGCAATTCCTGCCTCTCGTAACTCTTTTGGAACAAGTGAGAGCATATTGTCTGTAGTCGATATGATAATAGGCATCATCATGATACTGAGTGCTATGATGCCTGCCCATCCATTATAACTCCCTACAGGCGCAACAAAAAGAACATAAACAAAAACACCTATAACGATAGAGGGTGCCGACATCATAACATCACTAAGATTTCTAATGATAGAGCTAAACTGCTTATTTGTCGCGTACTCTCGGAGATATATCCCTGCCATCATACCAAGCGGTGTTGCTACCGCACTTGCTATGAGTGCCATGGTAAATTGACCCACGATGAGGTTTCTTATGCCTCCCTCAACAAGATCTTTTGTAAAAGTGCTCACATGTACACTTGAGATTCCTTTGTATGTGAGTGTTGCTAGTATCCAAAACAGAAAAGATATGCCTATGACTGCCGATATCGTTGAAAGCGCCAATATAAGCTTATTAAGGAAGAGTCTATTTTTCATTTTGCGGCTCCCATCTTATTTTTATTGAGAAAATAAAATTTTGCGAGCGATATAATCGCAAAACTTACCGCAAAAAGTATGAGTGCAAGATAGTACATACTACTCATCTCAAGCCCTTGTGCTTCAGAGAAATTGTTCGCAAGTAAAACAGGGATGGAAGTGGTTGGATCTGTTATCTTGCTTGGCATAGTCATGATCGAGCCTATCAAAAATGCAACCGCCATCGTCTCACCTAAAGCTCTACCGAGCGCTAGGATGATAGAGCCTATGATGCCGCTTTTTGCATAAGGCATAATGACATCTTTTATCACCTCATATTTTGTAGCCCCCATCGCATAAGCTGACTCTTTTAAGACTGGGGGCGTTGTATTCATAGCATCTCTGGTTACTGCTGCCATAAAAGGAATAATCATAATTGCTAAGACGATTCCTGCCGTTAGTAGTCCAACTCCATTGCCTCCAAAGAGCTCTTGGATAATAGGCGCAAAGTAGAAAAGCCCCCACATCCCGTAGATGATACTTGGGATGGCTGCTAAAAGTTCGATAGCTATCGAAACCGGTGCTTGAAGTTTATCGTGAGATATCTCGCTTAAAAATATAGCAATCCCCATTGCAAGCGGCGTTGCTAAAACCATAGCAATCAACGTGCTCAAAAGCGTCCCCACTATAGGTATCAACCCGCCAAAAATTCCACCCTCGTCATCCTCGTTTGCACTCCAAGTTTCTCCGGTAAAAAAGTCTATTCCAAACTCATGAAATGCATCTTGCGCATAAGCAAAGAGAACTGCAAATATACCTATAAGTATGAAAAAAGAGAGCGTTGCGGAGAAAAAAGAGAAGCCTCTAAATAGCTTACCACCCATGTTTTATTGCCTTTATAATTGTTGGTAGGAGTATAAAGAAATTTGGTAACATTTTGATACCGCCCGAGGGTGAAAAAAGCGTATCTTTTTTATGTGATTTTGGAGTTTTGTATTGAGAGGAGGCTACCCAAGGAGAGCTCCTTGGGCGTTTTTAGATATCTTATTTGATTTTTTTAGCTTCCCAATATGATCTAATCATATCTTTTGTCTCTTTTGGAAGCGGTACATAACCAAGTTCTGTTGCTGCAGCATCGCCATTAGCAAATACCCAGTCCATAAACTTTGTTACATTTTTATTTGTATCGACTTTCTCTTCAGGGAGAAGCAAGAAAGTAGCTGCAACTATCGGATAAGACTCTGCACCTTCCGGGTCGCCGATAACAGCGTAGAAGTCATTGTCAGGTGTCCAAGTGGCATATTTTGCTGCACTTTGAAAAGATGGAAGTGTCGGGTTGATATATTTACCCTCTTTATTCTCTATTTGAGCAGCTGCAAGTCCAAGTTTTGTTTTATATGAATACTCGATATACCCTATAGAGTTTTTGATCTGCTCTATATTTGCAGATACTCCTGAGTTTGATTTACCGGCAACAACTTTAGGAGCTTTCCATGTAGGTTGTTTGCTTACTTCAAGCGCAGGGTCTATCTTGTTTAGGAAGTATGTAAAGTTAAATGTTGTTCCTGATTTATCTGCTCTAACGGCAACAGTGATAGGCTCATGAGGAAGCTTAAGCCCTGCATTGTGTGCAGTGATTTCTGCATCATCCCAATGAGTAATCGCTCCACTAAAGATTCCGGCTACTGCTTTTCTGCTCAATTTGAGCTCTCCATCTTTAACACCATCGATGTTATAAGCCAAAACAACGGAACCTACAACCGTAGGAAACATATAGAGTTTATCAGCTCTAAGCGCTTCAGGCTTCAATGGTTTATCACTTCCTGCAAAGTCAACCATTCTATTTTGAATAGATGTTACACCATCGCCTGATCCCGTAGGCGTATAATTGATTTGTACTCCTGTTGCTTTATAGTACTCTGATGTCCAAACTTTATAAAGCGGTGCAGGAAACGATGCCCCTCTCCCTTTGAGATCTTCTGCATAAGCACATACTGCTAGAAGAGAAGACGCTACCAATGTTGCAAGTATTTTGTTCACTTTCATTATCTTTCCTTTTAAGTTTAATTGCATTGCATTGTAAAACAACTTGGAAACATTTTAGAAACATTACTCACCCATGTAGCGTTTGCGCTTTGACTCCTTAAGCATAGTAAGATCGGTGAGTATAAACCCGTCAACGCAGTTATTAAATTGGCTATCATAACCAAAATCAAAAAACTTGACACCACCCTCTTCGCATATATCACTATACTGCTTATAAAGCGTCGGAATAGCAAACCCCATGAAACCAAGCTCATCTTTAAGTCTTCTAAAATCCTCTTTATAGTTATCGCCTGAAAATATCTGCTCAAATCTTTTTTTGAGCTCACTAGGCATCTCAAAAGGATACTTATGTTTGATAATTTGCTCTTTTGGACTAAAATAATGAGAATAGAAATAGACAAGAGCGCCTTTTGCTTCATTGCTAAAATGATCACTCATACTCACTGCCCCAAAAAGATACCTGATGTCTTGTCTCTTAGCAACAAGTGCACCGATGCCTTGCCAGAGATAATCAAGCGCTCTTGTGTTCCAATATTTTGGCTGAACAAAACTTCTACCTAACTCTATGGAGTTGGGCATATATCGTTCAAACTCCTCTTTAAATTCGAAAAGATTAGAAGTATAGAGCCCCTCCAATCCAAAATCCTCATAGATATCATTACAAAATCCTACTCTATATGCGCCTGCGATTTGCAATGCTTCATCATCCCAGATGACGAGATGATTGTAATAAAAATCATACTCATCGATATCCCTTTTTTTACCGCTTCCCTCGCCAACAAATCGAAAGCTTATTTCCCGAAGTCTTCCTATCTCTTTAAGCACGGCATCTTCTACCTCATTTTGATAGAGGATTATCTTCTTACCGTCAAAAGTCTCTCCAAGTAGTTCACCTTCTTTTAGAAGTGATTTGATTTCACTTCGAGATTCGGGCATAGATATCTCATTTTGTGTCTTAAATAGTTCTCTTCTTCCTTTTGCAACTCTATAGAAGTGTTTTCTAAAAAGTTTGATTTGCTCTTTTTTGGGAATATTGCTCAAGCCATACGACTCAAAAGGGATGCTTTTACCTATAGTAAATTTGATATTTTTACCTTTTGATTTGAACATCTCATGAGGGAGTGTTGCTGTGGCAAGATTACGATTAAGCATAGAGACAAAATAGAAGCTCGATGAATTTTTCGCATCGATAAATATCGGCAATATAGGTGCTCTTAGCTTTGAAGCGATCTTTAAAAATCCACTCTTCCAAGGCGTATCTTTGATCCCCGTCGGTCTCGCCCTGCTTACCTCTCCTGATGGGAAGATGATAACCGCTTCTTCATTTTTGAGTGCATCATATATCCCCTTGAGTGCTTCTTTGTCCATCTTGCCTTGGATATTATCGACAGGGATGAGTAGTGGGCTTAGATGCTCGATATTGGACAGGAAGGAGTTCGCAACAATCTTGATATCTTTTCTAACATCTTTTAAAAGATGGATGAGCGCCATCGCATCAAGTGCACCCAAAGGATGGTTGGCAATGATAACAACCTTACCATAGGAGGGGATATTGTCTAACTGGTTTTTTGTGAGCTCTATATTGATATCAAAATAGTCTAAAATCGACTCGATAAAACTAAATCTATCTTTATGGTGCGCATTTTGTATAAAATCATTGACCTCATCTTCATGGAAAAATCTCTTTGCTAGAGATACCATTGATGACTTGATCATTTTGGGTAGCTGATTTAAAATAGGATAATGGTGTGTTAGATATTGATCAACGCTTATTTGCATTTCTTTCCTTTAAATATAATCGAAAGGATAAGATAGAATGATTACAGCTTTATTACAATTTAAGAGAGTTTATAGCCCACGCCCCAAACAGGGCTGATGTAGTGTTTTGAGCTATTGGGATCTATTTTTTTCTTGAGCCTATTCATAGCTACATTGATTGTTTTGTCATTGAGTCCATTGACCTCTTCACCCCAAACCTCTTCACGTAAAAAGTCTCTTTCGATAGAAATATTTGGGTTTTTGATAAATGTGTGGAGGAGTTTATACTCAATCTTTGTCAAGTCTACCTTTTCTTTTTCTATAAAAAGTTCTCTTTTTGCGGTATCAAGTATAAGATCTCTGTAGCGTAATCTTTGTGTATTGATAAGTCCACTTCTCTTTAGGAGCGAGCGAACTCTAACGATAAGTTCTTTTGGAGAGAACGGCTTGGTCATATAGTCATCGCCGCCCGAACTAAAGCCTTGCAAAAGATCACTTTCTTGGTCTCTTGCTGTTAGAAATATAACCGGGATATCATACCCTTGATTGCGGATGTGTGCGATAAATTCACTCCCCTCAACACCGGGAAGATTTCTATCCATTATGATAAGTGAGGGGCTCTCTTCTTCCAAAAACCGTTCTACAAAATCGGTCGATAAAAATCCCGTAACTCTATAGCCTTCCTTTTGAAGATGATACTCGATAAGTTCAAGTATATCTTCTTCGTCCTCAACAACAACAATTTCTATATCTTCTTTAGTTTCCATAGTCTTATAATAAAATCACTTTATAACATTTTAGTAACATCAACTAGAGATTCCTTTTAGTACAAAAAAGATTATCGCGGAAAGTACGGCAGATGCCGGCACAGTGATAAGCCAAGCTGCGATAATTTTTTTAACCATTCCTCTTTTGATATAGGCTTCACGAAGCACTTTTTTGATCTTCTTGACCTTCTTTTTTTGCCCTTTTATCGCATCTAAAAGTTCGATTTGTTCTTTATAGTTATCCTCATCGACTTCATCAAGTGCTACTTTGAGCTGCTCCAATCTTTCAGCCTCGATATTGAGCTTTTTCTGCTTTTCATTTGCCTGCTTGCTATCAAGCCACTCTCTCAAAAATCCTACTCCAAATATCCCTCCGACTGCGATATGCGTAGAAGAGACAGGGAGTCCAAGCTGAGAAGCTATAAGTACCGTAATCGCTGCTGCCATCATGATAGAAAATGCTCGCATCTGATCGAGCTCAGTAATCTCGGAACCGACAGTTCTTATAAGTCTTGGTCCATACAGTCCAAGACCTATCGCTATACCGGCACCGCCTACTATCATCACCCAAAGAGGGATTGAAGCTTCTATCTCAACACCTTGGCGCACAAGAGCATCCGCAACTGCGGCCAAAGGACCAATCGCATTTGCAACATCATTTGCCCCATGTGCAAAGCTAAGCAATGCACCTGAAAAGATAAGCGGTATCGTAAAGAGCGTATTGAGATCCGAGCGCATATCGCCGATAAGTGCAATTCTCTTTTCGATCCTTGGTCTTACTAAAAAATAAGAGGCTACCCCAAAAAGTACACCGAGAAAAAGTACCAGTAAAAAACTTGGTTTTGGGCCATTTGTAACAAAGGGGATAAACGGCACGATATCGCCCCAAACATGCTTAAGCCCTTTGAGCAGCAAATAACCCGTAAAGACAGCTACCATAAAAGCGACAAGCCAAGGTACTACGGTTCTTGCTGCTGTGATTTTATCGTCTTGATAGAGTATCTTTGATTTGATGATATACAAGATAATCGCTGCGATGATACCGCCTAAAAGAGGAGAGACCACCCAGGAAGCTACGATGGCACCCATGGTTGACCATGAGACGATGCTAAATCCTCCGGCCACAATTCCTGCTCCCATAACGCCACCTACGATAGAATGCGTTGTTGAGACAGGTGCTTTGAGCCATGTCGCAAGATTGAGCCAAAGTGCCGCTGCAAGCAGTGCCGCGCTCATCGTTTCGACAAATATCATAGGATCGCCACCAAAAGCATCGATAGAGATGATCCCTTTTTTGATAGTACCGACAACATTTCCACCGGCTAATATTGCGCCTAAAAACTCAAAGATTGCCGCTATGGCTATCGCCCAAAACATTGTGAGTGCACCTGAGCCGACAGCCGGACCTACATTATTTGCAACATCATTTGCCCCAATGTTCATAGCCATATATGCACCAAAAAGAGAAGCGAGTATCAGATACTCTTTATTTGGAATATTTCCCATAAAAAATTCTACATAAAGTGCAACAGCAAATGTGAAAAGTGCTGCAAAAAAGAGCTTAAGCGTGCTATTCATCTAACTTTCCTTGAATGATTTTAGAAAGTATAGATAAAAAGTCTTACAAATATGTTACTAAAATGTTATATTTGATTGTGCAGACCAAAAAGGTCTGCGATAAAAGGAGTTTAAAGAGTGCGATTACCAGTGTATATCAGCTGTTAGCATTATGCTATCTGTATCAACATCATCTTCCGTATCTTGAAGGTAGTTAGCGATAAACCTTACATTATCATTGTATTTCCAAGCAACACCACCGAGTTTTCTCTCTTTATCGATCCCGCTATCAAGATCAAAAGAGTCATATCTTCCGATAACAGCCCAATCTTTAGCAAATCTAAATTCACCATTCACTGAGTAGCCGTCACCTGCATATTTAACAGCTGCTTCATTCGTTTTCACATATTGTGCCGCGATCAAGAACTCAGGTTGGTTATAGACTGCATGCACACCATACCATTGAAAATCACCGCTCGTTGCATCGCCCATTTTAAGGTTATCTTGATTCATCTGCCCAAAAAATGAAACATCAGCGTATGTTACTTTATTTTTTCTTTTCTCTTTACCTGTACCAAGAATGTGCCCTGTAAGTCTCCACTCACCACTGAGGCCCTCACCATCAATCTCGCCATGATATCCCTCGCCATTATAGACACCAAGCTCACTTGAGAAATATGGAGTTTTTGTTTTAAAGTTAATTCCTATATCTGCAGAGTTTGTAAAGTGTGCTGCGTTGCCGTCTTCGACAAAGACTTTAGAGATAGATCTATAGTTCCATCCGCCATGCTCTTCGTAGTCAATCCAAGGTCTATGTGCTTGACCGATCTCAACGCCTGTATATGGCAAGATGTTATCAAGATAGAGATAAGCATATTTGAGTCTTACTTCCCAGCTGTTATCATCTTTTGCTGTATCTTCACCTGTGTTTTGAAATGTATCCAAAGTGATTCTTACATAATCTTTTGGATTCTCTTTAAAGAATGCTTTTGCTTGAAAATAGTTTCTTCTCGTTTCAAACTTATCTGTTCTGTCCCCACCATCTTCTTTTGAGCTCACAAAGCCAAGATAGTGTGTACCGCTAAATTCGATAACCGGAGCTTTTGATTTGATAAGCACCCCATTATTTGTATCTATCGACTCGATCTTTTTTTCTGAACTTGACTGCTTAGATTCAAGCTCAGCTATTTTTTTTGACATTTGCGCCATTTGTTTTTTAAGTGCTGCAAGCTCACTGCTACTTGAAGCACTCGCCATCGTCGTTACCGCTGCAATAACTGCTGCTGATAGTAGAATCTTTTTCATGTTTATCCCTCTTTGTTTTTTTTACAAGAGGAAGTATAAAAACATTTTATAACAAAAAAGTTACATTCGTTAATCAATCATTAATTTATCGTTTATTGATATAAAGAAAACTTTGCGCCATGCTTATCTAGAAATTCAAGCACGTTTTTTTGTCCAAGCCTTTTTGCATAATCTTTAGCATTCATACCGTGGTTATCTATCTTGTTAATATCTGCTCCATTTTTTAGAAGCAACTCTATCATCTCTATGTCATTAAAGCAAGATGCCAGCATAAGCGGTGTTATGCCGCTCTTTCTTTGAGTACTGTCTACATCGAATCCATTGTCGATGCAAAAAGAGACGATATCTTTTCTTTTAAATTTGATAGCAACATCTACAGCACTCAAGCCTTGGTCATCTAGCGTAAAGAGGTCGGCCCCATTTTCTACTAAAGCCTCTATAAACTCCAAACTCGCATAACTTCTTATAGCGAGAAAAAGAGGTGTCGTCTCGTCGTGATCTTCAAGATCATACTCACATCCAAGCACAATTGGCTTGTTAAGATCAGCTCCATTTTTCAAAAGCGCTTTGAGTACTGTTATACTGTCATTTTTTATCGCATTGATCAAATCTTCCATGATACCTCTATGTAATATATATGTAACCGATTTGAGATATTATAACATTGCTTAGAGCAAATACCGCGAAAGGAGTAATAATGTTTATTAGTAATATCGTTAAAAAAATCGTTAAAAACGATGGAAAAACATCCATAGTAGCTAAAAAAATAGCAAAACTAAAAAACTCAAAAGAGTTTCATTATCTTGTTGATGTAACGAGATAACCTACGAAGAGAACATCCCAGCACCCATCATTCCAGCAGCTTTAGATTTCTTGTAATCTTCAGCCATTTTATTGATATCATTGATCACGCCTATAAGCATGATCTGCAAAGAAGCTTTGTCCGCAAGCAGTGAATCATCGATATCTATGTCGATTACTTCGCCCAATCCATTTGCACTAATCTTGAGCATCCCACCACCTGATTGCGCACTAAGAGTCGTTGATCTTGCCTCGTCTTCAAACTCTTTCATGCCTGATTTCATCTTCTCCATCATAGCAGACATCTTGCTCATATCAAGTCCATCAAACATTACTCAAGTCCTTCTATCACTTGTGAGATTGAGTTATCATCATCGACGATTACAATCTTCGGCTTGTAGCTGTCAGCTTCTTCTTTATCCATCTGCGCATAAGATATAACGATTATCTTGTCGCCTACATGTACTTTTCTTGCCGCTGCACCATTGAGACACATCTCACCCTTGCCTCGCTCGCCGGCTATCAGATAGGTAGAAAATCGCTCACCGTTATTGATGTTGACGATGTCAACTCTCTGACCCACTCGCATATCTGCACTATCAAGCAGATCCCTGTCTATAGTGATAGAGCCGACATAATTAAGATTTGCATCCGTAACGGTGGCTCTATGAATCTTACTATAGAGCATTGTGATCGTCATGGCTTCCATCTCCTCTTTTTAGTTGCTATATTATACAAAAAAATTGTGAACTTAGTGTTACACTCTTTTTAAACTGCAATCTTAGTTTATTGTACTGTTATATTTTATAATTATCGTATCTTTTATATCTATAATGTTAAATTGAATTTGGATGATACCAAAATAAGTTTTAAGAGGGCTTAGAGGAAAAAGTTAGTCAATATCACCCAACTCCTGACCCCTATATTAGATATAATTCATCCACTATTCTTTTGTTTTTTTATTTCTATACTGTAGATACAGAATATATAAGCCAATAAGAACAAAAAAAACCTCCAATCATATAAGATTGGTTGCCCAAATAAAGGTGTCAGGTGATAGTGATAGCACATTATTTTCCTTTTGTTCTTTTATAATATTATTTATAGTTGGCTGTGCCAATTTAAGTATTTTAGCCATCATATGTTGAGAATAGCCTTGAGCATAACACTCTACTATGAGCTTATTTCTTTCTTTGATATCTTTTGCATTTAAAAGTATTTTTCTTAGATTTTCTTCGTTCGGCTTCTTGTCTAAATTTGGAGCTTCTATTAGGCTTGTAAAATAATAGTATAGAGAAACTTAAGCTATCACTATCACCTGACACCTATATTTTGATGATGTGATAATATCCGGGTATTTCTATGCGGGGTCTTCTTGGCATTATTGCTCCAATTTCCTTTTTAAAACTATATCCTAGATAATATTATAATAGCATTAGCATCACCTGACCCCTATATCCCTATATCCTATATCCTAATGGAAATACTCCAGAAAATACTGAAGGGTGTTTGCTGATTGGGAAAACAAAAGGTAAAGATTATGTTGGTCCAAGTAGAACATTTTTATTTAAAGAGTTTATTCCAGAGATAGAGAAACTTGCAATAACTGATAAGCCTAAAAAAGGTAAAATAAAAAATATGAAATTAATTATAACTGAGGAGTTTGAAGAATGAAATACTTTTTAATTTTATTATTATCATTTCAATCTTTATTTTCAAGTACTATTATTGAAAAAACAATATGTAATAAAACAAATATATTTCCAAAAACAATTATAAGTGATTCTTTTAAAAAATCTTATGATAACTTGAAAAAAACACCTAATAATTTAAAAGCTCAAGAACAATACTTTATTCACTTCCCTAGTAACTTTAAAATTTTTTCATATCTATTAGGTTATTATGAAAAAGTACATGGAGAATATAGTGATAATGACTTAAATGGTATTTATTATGAAGCTGTTTTCGAGAATATGAATTCTAGTTTAGATATGGTGCATATATTTTTTAAATTGGACAAAATCCACCAAGATAGAGTTTATAATAAAATAATAGATATTTATCAAAATGCCTATTGGCAGTCTGATGGCTTTGGTATATTTATGTCTGCGGTTAAGAGTATGTTAGAAAAATCTGATATTCGATTAAAAGAATTTATAAAGGTTTTATCAAAAAGATCAACAAATGAGCAAAAAGAGTTTTGGAGAGTATATTTTGATACTCCTGTACCTATGAGAAAATTAACTCCAAGTTTACAGAATATTGAAACTTTGAATCCCAATATTTATAAAAATATGTATGAAATTTGGTATAAAAGCGTAAAAGAATTTTCAAAATAACATCTAAGGAAGAAGTTACTATTATAGAAAAGAGAATTTATGATTCGACACATTAAATTATATATTTTAGTATGGCTTTTGTTTAATTCTTATATTCATGCTGATAATATTTTTAATTTTTATAAAGCTATACCTTCTTGTAATAATAGTATTGGTGCATTTACTCAAGAAGAAGCTGATAATGAATTTAAAAATCAAAAAATAGATTTTACTAAATATGATTTATTAGAACAAAATTCCAAGAATGATTCAATAGATTTGTTTAAAAAAAGATATAGGATATAGGGGTCAGGATATAGGGGTCAGGTGATGCTAATGCTACCATTTCCTCTATTCCTCTTTATAATTCTGTTAACCGTTGCTTGATTAAGCTCTAATACTTTAGCAATCACATGCTGAGAATAGCCTTGCTCATAACACTCTACTATGAGCTTATTTCTCTCTTTTATATCTTTTGTATTTAAAAGTATCTTACTTAGACTTTCTTCGTTTGGTTTCTTATCTAAATTTGGAGCTTCTATTAGGCTTGAAGCAGTTTTGAGTTCTTGTAGTTGTGAAGTATCAACGATTGAATTTAAAAATGCTTTTATGTCATCTTTATAGTTTGTTGCAATCCATGAATCTTTTAAAAATGTAGGTATATTGTCTTCTAAGAAGTAGTGGCAAGAGCTATATGGATAATCTACTATATCTTTGACTATTTTTGCTTTTAAAGGGTTTTGCTCTATATAAAGTATAAGTGTATAGAGATATGATTCATCAGTGACATACCACGATTTAAATCTCCCCTGCCATAGATGTCCGCTTCGTTTGTATTTTTTATTAAAATATATAGCATATACACCATTTACTTGTCTCATAAACTTTGAGAGGCTCTCATCTCTTGTTTCTATAAGCAAGTGATAGTGATTGTTCATAAGACAATAATTGTGGATAGTTATATTGAAGCTTTTAGATAAAATTGAGAGTTGTTCTATAAAGAAGTCATAATCTTCTTTTTCTTTAAAGATGACTCTTTGTTCTACACCTCTGTTGATGATGTGATAATATCCGGGTATTTCTATACGGGGTCTTCTTGGCATTATTGCTCCAATTTCCTTTTTAAAACTATATCCTAGATAATATTATAATAGCATTAGCATCACCTGACCCCTATATCTATATTTTTATATTTTGACCCCTATATTCTATATTTTTAAATGCACATCTTGAGGTAAAGTTTTAAGATATTTGATGCTTTTTCCCATAAAGGAAATAAGATCAAAAATATGGTTTTCTCGAATAAGTCTGCGAGCTATACTACGATCTCCATCGTCAATCGAAAACAACCAATCTCTTAATATATCATTAACAATTATTTTTTCATTCTTATCTAAAGAGTCATATTTTGCTAACATACCAAAAGGTATCTCCATTACTTCTTTCGTATTCTCATATTTCTTCAATAACTCTTCATAATATTCAATCCAATCTTTTTTAATTTCTTCAACATTAATCATATTGAGGTAACCTCCTTATCCCAAAGTTACACTAAATATTGTATTGCTTTATCAATATGTAATTTATCGTAAATATTTTTTACAAACTTGTCAACAACCAATTTATCTCCAGTAATAGTAAGTCCAACAAAAGTTTCCTTTTCTATTAAAAGAATTTTATTATTGATTTCAACTTCAATGATTTGAAGGTCTATGGTTGATGTTTTTTTTACAATATGTATATTCTTATCTAATAAAGCTTGATTTAATGCAATGACAAGTGCATCGTCATATTCATCGCCAATAAGTGCTGTCACATTATTCATTAATATCCTAAATCCTTTCCTCCGGTTCGTTTTGCAGAGTTAATTATGTCCTCCCAACTTTTTCCTTGAATAAAGCAATAAAGGGGTCAAATAAAGGGGTCAGGTGATGCTGATGCTACACTGTTCTTTTGTGTAAAATCGATAAAATCATTTTTTGACACCTGCACTCCTCTTTTAGTGCATTATATCATAAAATTTTAATGGCATCAGCATCACCTGACCCCTATGCTGTGCCTCTACTGACACTCCTACACCCACTTCTAAACCGTAATTACTTCGTTTTGCACGAAAATTATCTTCACTGGTAGCAGCTTGCAAGAGGATATCTCTTGCACTATCGAGTGAGAAGGCAGAAGAGTCAGGCAGATTATGAATAGTCATTTGGGTTCTTTGCACTCATCACACAAAAAGCAATTAAACCAAGAAACATTATGAATGATTTCTATACCTTTTAGTCTGGATAGCTCATTAATAATTTTTTCATACAAACTATTAATTAATTCACCGAGGGCAAACGGAGCTAATTCACTCACATCTTCTATTTCGCGTCCCTCATCAAAAATTTCAATTAAATTTTGATTGAAATTTTGATTTTTCAACCAATTAATCACTGCTGGTTTAAAAAGTAAATGAAAAGCTTCATCATTAGTATCAATTAATCCATGCTTGATGCCTTCAATAATTCCTAAACTGTAAATCAAAAATTGCTTTTCAATATATTGTTTTTTTTAATATCCATTACTATGCCCAACCTTAACTTTTACATTAAATACTTTGCCAGATTGACTCTGAAGACCCACATTTATGTAGATAAAAGTACTCACTTTATCTTTTGTTTTAAAAAACAATAAATAATAAAAACTATAAAAGGAACGGAAAGGACTACCGATACTAAATTGCTTTGAATGATATGAAAAATTCTTAATAAAACTATAATGCCAAGCAATATAATCCCGTAGTGACAATATCCATTACTTGAAAATCTCTTTTCAACTTCATCAACTTCATCAGTGGGAACAATATTATATTTAATATTAAAATATCTCCATAATTCTATAACTATAAAAAAAAATATGCCAACAAAAAACCAAAAATAGGAATCTTGTATAAACTCTTCACTTGTTTTAAGTTTGACTGTACGATAAATATTAATTTCATTATTCAATAATAATGCATATAAAAAAAATAGCCATGTTGCAATATGTCTATTCAAAAATTGCTTAATATTTTTAAACAATCAGTACTCCTTTTTTTCATTATAGTTTATTAAAAAATCATATGATGAACCAATTGAATTATCTAATATTATATCAGATGTTTTTGTTGGTCCAGGCAATATCCACAAAATAGAATCTAAATAAATTTTAGCGGGATCAATTTCTTTTTTCCCTGCCTCCAGTAATAATAAATGTTTATTTGTAGTAAGTCCAAGAGAAGCAGCTTCTGTAAATGGCGCAAGTATAACGCCATATTTACTCCTAATAAGAGCAATTGTTGCACCGTCAAAAAATAGTGCGGCTTTTTCTGAAGCATCTGCCATCTCTTTAGGATCACCATAAGCTATTTTCATAATAGGATCATTGCCCATTGTATTATTCACCACCGCAACAGTTCCTGCTACACTACTGCTAATAACATCTGTAGTTTCTCCTGTAGTTGCTCCAACTGCAGCGGAACCAAGCGATATGATAGCAGAAATAGTGTTCTTTTGTTCACTTGTAAGCTCAGAGGCATCATCTACTCCATACAACCACTCTGCAAGTTTTGGAGCGATGATCTCTGCTCCTCCTGCACTAAGTCCTGCTGTGAGTGCGTCATTACCTGCGAGGCTAGATGTGGCAGCAGCTACAAGTGTTTGAGCAAGGATATGTGCTGCACTTCCTTCTTCTGGTCTGTTGCCATTATCTAGTTTATTAAGCTCTTCATTTTTTTTAAAGTATTGCCCTATCTCATAGACTATAGCAGGAGATAGAGTATTGGCTACTGTTCCGAGTGTACTGTCCGCTGGAGAATATAATGCTCCTGCTATGCTATCGACAAGCACTCCTAAATGTTGCATATCTTCTATCTTTTGGTTTGCTTCAGCTATTTGTTTAGGAGTTGCATTAGGGTTATTTACTATATCTTTTGCATTGTCTATAACACTATTTATCTCCGCTTTTACCTCTTGTCTATTTGTATCAAATGTTTGTGTTACTCTTGTTTGAACATCCAATTCAAGAATAAAGGGGTCAGGTGACAACGACAACTCATGCTCTCCTCTTTTTTCTTTCACATATTTTACCATAAAAATTTACAGTTGTCATTGTTACCTGACCCCTTTTCTTTTGACCCCTTTTCTCCTTTTCTCTGACCCCTTTTCTCAGTTGCAGATGCTGCACCTGAAACTGCATCGCCTCCATTCATATAGGCTATCACTATCACCTGACACCTATATTGCTGTCTTAATAAACTCAGGTGTAACCTTAATAAAGAACTCATTCCCTTCTGCTCCACGACGGTATTCTCTGTGACCGATGTCGTCCATTAAAGCCTCTAGCTTGATTACTCTTTCAAATATATTTTTTTTAATATTTGTTTTAGATAGACATATATCTTTACCACTCGTCGCCAAAAAGTTACAATATCCTAAATCAAACTCAATTATATTGTGTTTCTTTAAGTACCATTTCCCTTCTTTAACTTTAAGTATTTTACCATTCTTATCTACCTTCAAAAGAACATATTCACTTTCATCTTTTAAATCAAGGTCATACAAAATATGTTTATATTTAAATTCATATTTTCCTATTAGTTCCTTTTTGCTAATTTTTTTAAACTCTTGCCATTCATTAAAAACATATTTATTTAAAAACCCGAAGAAAAATAATGAAACAATAAAAATGAAAATATATTTTATAGCTTTCATTTAATATTCCTCTTCAAAATAGTAATGCTGATCTAAATCATTATCTTGTCTACCTATTGGCAAATGAAATAATCCCGATTCTAAACCTGTACGATTCCATAGGTAAACTCCTATTTTATTATCTTCAAGTTGATAAATACTTGGAATAAAGGGAAATAAAGGGGTCAGGTGATGCTGATGCTACACTGTTCTTTTGTGTAAAATCGATAAAATCATTTTTTGACACCTGCACTCCTCTTTTAGTGCATTATATCATAAAATTTTAATGGCATCAGCATCACCTGACCCCTATGCT